>NZ_LMIL01000011.1:0-546142 GCF_001429135.1 Oerskovia sp. Root22
ATCGTCCTGCTCGACGTCTGGGAGCACGCCTACTACCTCGACTACCAGAACGTGCGCGCCGACTACGTCACCGCCTGGTGGAACCTCGTCAACTGGGCAGACGCCGACGCACGCCTCGCACGCGCCCGCACCCAGGGCGAAGGCCTCATCATCCCCGCCTGACCTCTCCCTCACCTCGACGGTCCTCGTGGGCCGTCGCGACGAGACCCGCGTGAACGGGAACGGCCCCGGCACCGCGGCGCGCACCACGCGCGACGCTGCCGGGGCTTTCCTGCGGGCAGCCAGAACCCTCCAGAAAGGTGGTCCGCCGTGACCTACGTGATTGCTCAGCCTTGTGTGGACGTGAAGGACAAGGCGTGCATCGAGGAGTGTCCGGTGGACTGCATCTATGAGGGCAAGCGGTCGTTGTACATCCATCCTGACGAGTGTGTGGACTGTGGTGCGTGCGAGCCGGTGTGTCCGGTGGAGGCGATCTACTACGAGGACGACGTGCCCTCGGAGTGGAGTGACTACTACCGGGCGAACGTGGAGTTCTTCGATGACCTGGGGTCGCCGGGTGGTGCGGCGAAGATGGGCATGATCGAGAAGGACGACCCGATGATCGCTGCCCTGGCCCCCCAGGCCTGAGCGCAGCCACTCCCGAACCCCGAGGGGCCCGTCATCCTGTGGATGACGGGCCCCTCGACGTTCTCGACGATGCTCAGCCCTGCGGTTCGACCGGGCCCCCGGGGTCGGCGCCGCCCGCGACGAGGTCGCCGCAGCTCGTCTCCTGCGCCGTCACGACGACCGGGTCGCTCGCCGGGACCCCCTCGGCGACGGTCTCGGTCTGACCGTTCGTGGCTCGGCGCGCCGACTCGTCGAGGTCGACGAAGGTTCGCGCGACCGTGTAGGTCGAGCCGTCGTTCGACATCGCGTTGAGCCCGGCCAGGTGCAGCACGCCGTCCACGGTCGTGCACCCGACTCCTGTACCGAACCCGCTGAACCCCTTGTCGAACGTGTACGGCTCGTCCTGCGCGTTCTGCGTGACGTTCACGGCGCAGTTCGCGACCGAGTACAGCAGGACCTCGCGGCTGACATCGACCAGTGCGATGGGCGCTTCGCCGTCGCCTGCCGCGACGAGGTTGACGACCGCGCTCGCCGGGACGGGGCTCGCGGTCGTCACGGGGGCGGAGAACGTCGCCCCGGAGGCGGTCGTGATCCCGAAGCGCCGGTCCGCACCCGTGGTCAGCCACGCGGTGTCGGGGCGCCCGTCGAAGTCGACGTCGATGATCTCGTGCGTGCTCGCGCCGGCGGGCGTGCCGCCCTCGGTGGGCGTGCAGCCCGTGGCGGGGGGAGTGGTCACCTCGGTCGTGGGCTCGGGGCTGGGCTCCTCCGAGGGGGCCTCGGAGGTCACGGTGCCCGACGGCGTCGCGCCGGGGGAGGCGCCGTCGTCGCCCCCCGCGTCGCCCCGGGTCGCGAGCCAGACCGTGAGGGCGACGATCGCGAGGAGGACCAGCCCTCCGAGCGCCCACCACCATGCACGGTTCCCCGAGGGGGTCTCGCCCGGGCCTCCGGGCGGCGGCTCACCCGGCCCGCCGGGGGGCGGAGTGGTCGGTGCGCCGGTCGGGGAGAACGGGTCGGGGGCGTTCGGGATGGGCTCGGCCGGCGGGACGCTGCCCCCGGTGAGACCGCCCGGCGCCGGGAAGCCGGGTCTGATCGGTTCGGTGGGGTCCTGGCTACCTGCGGGGCCTCGTCGCTCCTGGTCGTCCGTCATGTGTCCAGGGAATCATCCCGTGACGAACGGGGCCAACCGGTCAGGTGCCCGGACCCTGTGCGCCTCGTGGGCGAACCCCGTGGCCCCCGCTGCTCGACAGGGGCCACAGGAGGCGGTGCAGCACGCGTCGAGCGCGGCCCGACCTCAGCGCAGGGCGCGCCCGAGCGCCCGGGCGAGCGCTGCGCCGTCGGGCCCTCCAGCCGTGGGGACGCCGTGCGCGGGGCGCCGGGTACGGCGCGAGCCGGGCGTGCCCGTCCCGCCGCGGCCCGCCGCGCCGTTCCTGCCCGACGGCGCGGGCGGCTCGTGCGCGAGCAGCCTCTGGGTGGGGCTGAGCTGCCGGATGCCGATCGCGGCCACGTGCTCCGGGTGCCGGCGCGCCGCGGCAGCGTAGATCTCGGGGTCGTGCTGGCCGTCGTCGCCGAGGAGGAGCCAGCCGACGTCCGGCAGCTCGCGCACGAGCCGGTCGATCGCGTTGCCCTTGTGCTCCTGGCCGCTGCGGAACCAGCCCGTGGCCGTGGGGCCCCAGTCGGTGAGGAGCAGGGTCCCGGGCGGGAAGCCGTTGCGGTCGAGGAAGCGTTCCAGGTTTCCCGCGGTGTTCCACGCCCCGTTCGACAAGTACACGAAGGGGGCCTCCGGATGTACGGAGGCGATGCCGTGGTACAGGTCGGCCATGCCGGGCACGGGTCGCCGCTCGCTCGCGTGCAGCCCGAACGTGTTCCACACCGCGCGCAGCAGGCTCGGGACCATGGTGATCATGACCGTGTCGTCGATGTCGCTGATGACCCCCAGGCGCCGGCCGGGGCCGACCACGAAGACCCGCGACGTCGCGACGGCCCCGCTCGCGGTCGCGAGCTGCACGTCGTGCCAGCCGGGCTCGAGCGCGACGTCGAGCATCCCGTCGACGTAGCCGTCCCGGTCGGCCGCGAGGTCCACGACGAGTCGCTCGTCGCGCCCCGCGGCCCCCGTGCGTGTCACGGACGCGCGCACCACCTCTCCGGGAGCCGAGACCGTGAGGTAGTTGCGCCACCCGCGCCGGTTCCAGACCAGGTCCGCGCGGCGGTGCGGACGACTCAGCAGCACGCGCGCCAGCACGCGCACCGAGCCCTCGGTGCCGTAGCCGACGTACGGCTCGATCCGCGGGGTCCACCCCCGCGACCGGAGGAAGCGCACAGCAGCCGCACGGATCCGGTCCTCGAGACGCGCCGAGAGGTGCAGGTGCTGGACCGGAGGGGTCGGGGACGGCAGGTGCTCCTGGTGCATGAGGTCCGATCGTCGAAGGTGCTGGTCTCCCACCTTGGCACACGGGGGCCCGGTTCATCGGGCGACGCGGGGCGTGATCGTCGAGGGCGAACGACCGCACAGCCGGCAGGTGCCTCGGCGCCGGGTGGCGTACGCGGCCGTCGCGACACCGAGCGCGACGCTCCACAGAGGCCAGAGCACGCCAGGACCGAACGCCGCCCAGTTGGCCAGGAGCTCGGGCGTCGACATCTCCAGCAGACCCTTGATCATCGAGAGCCCGGCCGGGAGGATCGCGACCGCGACCACCGAGGCGGGGACGACTGCGAGCGCGACGGGGACCCGTCGCCCGGCCAGGCCCGGGATCCAGCGGGGGAAGACCTCTCCCCACCGTTGCACGAGGCCGAGGGTCAGCACGGCGCCGACCACGGCGAACAGCCCGAGCCCCACCGCGGGGGCGACCAGCCTGCCGGCGTCCTGCTCGTACATCTCGGGGTCGAGCCCGAGCGGGTAGCCCAGCACCCAGATCAGCCGCGTGAGGGCGTACAGGCACGGGATGGTCGCCGCGACGATCGCGGCGGGCCGCCCCCAGGCCACGATGCCCGACGGCGCCGCGGAGGTCTCCCCGGCGGGTGCCGGCGCGTGGTGGTCGGCCGGGGCGTCCAGTCGGCCGCAGACCGCGCACGCCCCGCTGCTGCGCCGGGCGAAGAGGACGGTCGTGACCGCGAGGAGGACCAGGGCGACGAGCACGCCGAGCTGGAGCAGGAACGCGGGCGCGGCGTACTGGTCGAAGGCCCCGGCGAGCTCCGGGTCGAACGGGGCCCGGACGAGCACCACCGGGAGATACCCCATGCGGGCGAGAAGGCTGGTGTCGGCGAACACGACGCCGAGGGCCACGACGAGCCCGGAGACCGTGACCGCCGCGGCGCGCACCCGGCGCGTCGCCGGGCGTCCGGCACGCGACGTCATCCAGGCGGCGTGCGCCGCCCCGACCAGTCCCAGGGTGGCGAGAACCGCGGTCAGGCCGTCGCTCGGGACGGAGTCGACGATCGTCCCTGCTGCGTCGGGCGTCGAGGCCCCGACGGGCAGGTGACGGCCGGTGAGGACGGCCGTGAGGGCCGTAACGGCTCCTGCGAGCCACCAGGCGACCGTGAGACCCGGGACCCACCGTGGCCATCGCGGGGCCTCCCGGCGAGGGGGCGGTGTGCCGTCCGGCCTTGAGGCGGCGTGACCGGACGTGCGGCGCCGGGGTGGTGCTGACGTCGTGGCCGAGCTGGTCGAGCTGGTCGAGCTGGTCGAGCCGGTCGTGAGGTCGGTGTCGTCCATGGTGTCTCCCGAGGTGACGGCCGCCGGGCGGTCCGGCGGGCTGTCTCTCCAGGCTCCCGGCGCGCGGCCAGGAGGGGATCACCCGCTCCGGTGAGCGGGTTCCCCCGTACGGGTGAACGATCAGGACGTCGTCGAGGAGTCGTCGGACGGACGATCCCGTCAGCTGGCGGGGTCGTAGTGGAAGGCGCGCACCTCCTGCGCGCACCGGCAGGCGACCGCGAGCTTCGTGGCCCAGGCCAGCGCCGCCTCGCGCGTCGGCACCTCCAGGACGCAGAAGCCGCCGTCGAGCTGCTCGGTCTGGGGGTAGGTGCCCTCGGTCACGGTGCCGTCCCCGTCGACCAGGACGGGGGCGACGCCCTCGTCGATCGCCGCGCCGAACACCCAGACGCCGGCTTGCTTCGCCTCCTCGACCACGGCGCGGGACGCGTCCGAGACGGCAGGCAGCTCGTCGTCGGGAACGACCATCGCGGCGCTCGGGAAGGTGATCAGGTACTTCGTCATGGTGTGGCCTCCTGGATTCGTGTCGTGGGGCTCTGAACCATCCTCACCGACGCACGGGTGCTCTGCACAGGGGCCTGCAGGCCGCGAACCCGTCCTAGGGGCTCGGTCGCACGAAGCCCGACTCGTAGGCCGCGACGACGGCCTGCGTGCGGTCGCGGACGCCGAGCTTGGCGAGCAGGTTGCCCACGTGGGTGCGCACGGTCTCGACCCCGAGGAACAGCTCGCCGGCGATCTCCTGGTTGGACCTCCCGGTCGCCATGAGGCGCAGCACGTCGCCCTCGCGCTCCGTGAGCCGTGCCGAGCGCAGGGCATCGCCCCGCGCCGGGTGAGCGGTCGCGATCCGTCGCACCGCGTCGGGGAAGAGGAGCGACTCCCCGCGGGCCACGACCCGCACGGCCTGGGCCAGGTCCTCGGGGCGGGTCCGCTTGAGGAGAAAGCCGTGCGCTCCCGCGCGCAGCGCGTCGAGCACGTGGTCGTCGTTCTCGAACGTCGTCATGACGAGGACCCGGGGCGCGGGGGCACGGGCCACGATCGCGCGGGTCGCGGCGATCCCGTCGACCCGCGGCATGCGGACGTCGAGCAGCACGACGTCGGGCCGGGTCGCCTCGACGGCACCTGGCACGTCCGCGCCGTCCGCAGCCTCCCCGACGACCTCGATGTCGGGCTCGGCGTCGAGGATCACGCGGAGGCCCACCCGGACGAGCGGCTCGTCGTCGACGACGAGGACGCGCAGGACCCTCGCGGGTCCGGCCGGCACGTCACCGGCCCCCGGCCGCCCGGGCACGTCGGGGTCCGTCTGCCTCACGGGGTCACCTCGTCCGACGCGGCCTCGGGAACGCCGAGAGGCAGCGATGCGCGCACGACCCACGCTCCGCCGTCGGGCCCCGCGAAGAGCGTGCCGCCGAGTGCGGTCACGCGCTCCTGCATGCCCGGCAGCCCACGGCCCCGTCGCACCGATGCCCCGCCCGGCGGGGGCGACCACGGGTGCCGGACCTCGATCCGGAGGTCGTCCGCGCGGACCACCCGGACGTGGATCGGTGCTCCCGGCGCGTGCCGCAGGGCGTTGGTGAGCGACTCCTGGGCGATCCGGTAGATCTCGCGGGTCACGGTGAGCGGCGCCCGGCCCACCTCGCCCACGAGACGCAGCGTGACGTGGGCTCCCGCGGCGCGCGCGTGGCGGACGAGCATCGCGACGTCGTCGTCGTGCTCGGCGGACGCCTCGCTCCCGGGGTCGCGCAGGCGGCGCAGCAGGTCGTCGAGCTCGGCCAGGGCGTGGCGTCCCGTCTCCTCGATCGCCTCGAGCGCGCGACGTGAGGCCCGCGGGTCGGTCTCCAGCGTGCGGGTCGCCGCCGCGGCCTGGAGCACGGTGATCGTCAGGGCGTGACCGACGCCGTCGTGCACGTCGCGAGCGAGGCGGTTGCGCGCGGTCAGGCGCGCGGCCTGCGCCTCGAGCTCGGCGATCCGCTCGCTCTGGTCGGGGCCCAGCAGCACGGGTGCCGCCGAACGCAGCACCGCGCGCGCCCCGACGACCGCGTACGGCAGGGCAAGGAGCACGAGCAGCGCGAGCGCGATGCGCGCCGCCGCGCCCTCCAGCACCCCCGGCAGCCACCCGGGGTCGACGAACGGCGCGCCGAGCACCGAGAGCACGAGGTCGAGCACGAGCGGGACCACGGCCAGCAGCACGACGACCGCGACGAGACCGAGCAGCAGGTGGAGCGCGAACCAGGCCGCACCGCGCCACCTGGCCGCCGGGCCGGGGCGGCCCGACGGGACCGGGACGTCGACGTCGAGCAGGGTGCGCACCGCGAGGACCTCGACCGCACGGACCGGGGCGAGGAAAGGTGGCACGGCGGCAAGGGTCGTCGCGACGATCGCGAGCACGACGGTCGTGGGGGTCGCGGTGCGTGGCTCGGCGAACATCTGCACGAATCCCGCACCGAGCAGCCCGTACGCCCCGGCGACCACGCCACCCACGACCAGGAAGACCCCCGCCCGGACCGTCGCGCCGGAGGTCAGGGGCGCGACCAGAGCGCGCGGCGAGAAGCGCGGCCGCGGCGCGGGGCGCGCTCGATCGGGGGACGAGCCGGACATCTCGCCATCATGTCAGGCGGGCGTGCTCGGCGCGCTGGGACGCCGGCGCGGGTGCTGCGGGGCTGGCGGCGGCCGGACCGCTCTCTGCGCTCGATGAACCGGACCGCCTTCAGCACTCGATCACACGGACCGCCTTCAGCACTCGATCACACGGACCGCTTTCAGCACTCGATCACACGGACCGCTTTCAGCACTCGATGACGTTGACCGCGAGGCCACCCGTCGACGTCTCCTTGTACTTGGTCGACATGTCGAGTCCCGTCTGGCGCATGGTCTCGATGACCGTGTCGAGCGAGACGACGTGCGCGCCGTCTCCCTGGAGGGCCAGCTTGGCCGCCGAGACCGCGGTGCAGGCCGCGATCGCGTTGCGCTCGATGCACGGGACCTGGACGAGTCCGCCGACCGGGTCGCACGTGAGCCCGAGGTTGTGCTCCATCGCGATCTCCGCGGCGTTCTCCACCTGCGCCGGGGTGCCACCGAGCACCGCGCAGAAGGCGCCCGCTGCCATGGAGCAGGCCGAGCCGACCTCGCCCTGGCAGCCGGCCTCCGCCCCCGAGATCGAGGCGTTGCGCTTGTAGAGCGCGCCGATCGCGCCAGCCGTGAGCAGGAACGTGCGCATGGCCTGGCGTGTGGCGTCCTCGTCGGCGGCGAGGTCCGGGTGGATCCGCAGGAAGTGGCGGCCGACGGCGGGCAGGATGCCCGCGGCCCCGTTGGTGGGGGCCGTGACGACGCGGCGGGCGTCGGCGTTCTCCTCGTTGACGGCCATGGCGAAGGCCTGGAGCCACTCGATCGAGTGGTCGTTGTGTGCGGCGGCCCCGCTCGCGGCTTCAGCAGCCTCCAGCTTCTCGCGCTGCGCCCGGGCCCGACGGCGGACCTTGAGTCTCCCCGGAAGCATCCCTCGGCGGTCCAGGCCCGCGTCGACGCACTCGCTCATGGTCCGCCAGATCCGGTCGAGTCCTGCCCCGACCTCCGACGCGGGACGCAGGGAGACCTCGTTCTCCCACGCGGTCTCGGCGATCGACCGGCCCTCGAGCGTGCAGGACGCCAGGAGCTCGGCGGCGTTGGCGAACGGGTGCGGGACGTCCGAGGGCTCGGTGGCCGGGTCGATCGGGGCGCCCGCGAGCTCGGCTGCGTGCTGGGCCTCCTCGTTCGCGGCGGCGGCCTCGAGCTCCTGCTCGGTGAGCACGAACCCGCCCCCGACCGAGTAGTACACCTGCTCGGCCACGACGTCGCCGGTCGCGTCCAGGGCCGTGAACCGCATCCCGTTGGGGTGGCCGGGCAGGCGGGTGAGCGGAGCCAGCCGGACGTCGGTGCTCGACATGGTCACGGCCCGACGACCGAGGATGCGGACCTCGTGACCGTCGCCCAGGCGCTCCCAGCTCCCGGGCACCTCGTCGGGGTCGCACGTCTCCGGGTCGAGCCCGCGCAGGCCGGCGACCACGGCGTCCGGTGTCCCGTGGCCGATCCCCGTCGCGCCGAGCGAGCCGCACAGCACGACCTTGACCGCGGCGACACGGTCCAGCACGGCGCGTTGCTCGAGCTCGCGCGCGAACGTGGTGCCCGCCCGCATGGGGCCGACGGTGTGCGAGCTCGAGGGTCCGATGCCGACCGAGAAGAGGTCGAGGACGCTGACGTACGAGGACATGGTCCTCATGATCGCACCTCATCTCACGGAGTGGAACTCTTCTGCTATAGCAAGTGACCCCGGACCGTGTCTCGGCGCGAGGTGACGACCGGGCACGTGGCCAGGTGGTCGTCGACGAGCCCGCACGCCTGCATGGCTGCGTAGGCCGTCGTCGGGCCGATGAACTTGAAGCCCTCCTTCTTGAGAGCCTTGGCCAGGGCGACCGACTCGGGGGTGCTGGCCGCGAGGTCCGCGAACGTCGCGGGGCGAGGGCGGTCGAGGGGGGTGCCGCCCTCGGGTGCGCCCGAACCGCCCGGGGCGAACGACCAGACGAGCTCGTCGAGCGTCCGGCCCTGCTCGTGCAGCGCGAGCAGGGCGCGCGCGTTGGAGATGGTCGCCTCGATCTTCATCCGGTTGCGGATGATCGAAGCGTCCTGGAGCAGCCGCTCGACGTCCGCGTCGGTGAAGCGCGCGACGACCTCGGGGTCGAAGCCCGCGAATGCCGCGCGGAATGCCGGGCGCTTGCGCAGGACCGTGATCCAGGCGAGCCCCGATTGGAAGGCTTCGAGGGCAAGCCGCTCGAACAGGGCCTCGTCCCCGTGGACCGGGATGCCCCACTCGGTGTCGTGGTACTCCTCGTAGAGCGGGTCGCCGTCCCCGAAGCAGCGGGCGCCCTGCGCGGGGCCGGGCGCGTCGGCGGGCGCCGCGAGCGGAGCGGGCGAGGGGGCTTCGGGGGACGTGGCCTCGGTCGTGGTCATGGCCCCACTCTTGCGCACGGCACCCACGCGCGGCGCGTGAGGGGCGTGGTCCTGTGGAGCGCGCTCCGGCCGAGGGGCCTGTGCACGGCTCCTGTCCACAGGTCCTGTGGATCAGGCGTCGGCGACCGGAGGGAGCTGCTGCTCGGCGATCGCGCGCAGCGCCTGGAGGTGGCTGGTCAACGCGGCCCGGCCCGCAGCGGTGAGGGCCACCCAGGTCCGCGGTCGGCGGCCGACGCGGTCCTTGCTGATCTCGACGTAGCCGGCCTCCTCGAGCACCGTGAGCTGCTTGGAGAGAGCCGAGTCGGACACCTCGATCGCGTCGCGCAGGGACTTGAAGTCGGCCTTCTCGACCCCGGCGAGCGCCGCGACGACCGAGAGGCGGACGGGGGAGTGGATGACGTCGTCGAGCCGGTGACGGGGGTGGGTCTCGGTCATGCTGCCTGCTCCTCGCGGCGCGGCCAGAGGGCGACGACGACCATCGGTACGGCGGAGACCAGTGCCGCGGGCAGCCAGTAGGCGAGGTTGCCCGCCTGGCCGGGGAGGCCGATGACGAGCGTCGCGCCGTAGACGACGGCCCATGCCGCCGGGGCCACGGCGAGGCGCCGGCGCGACCCCTGTGCCAGGAAGCCTTGACGCGACGCCCAGGTCACGCCGATCGTGACCAGCGCTGCCCAGGCCGCCATGCCGACGAAGAACCCGACCCGCCCGCCCATGCCGATCGCGAGCACGAGGCCGACGCTGCCCAGCCCCCATCCCAGGAGGTAGGTCCGGACCCAGCGGGCGCCGCGCAGCCGGGTCAGGCGGGTGCTGGACTCCGCGTGGGCGAGCACCGCGGCGGCTTCCTGGGGGGTCGGGGCGGCAGGAGAGAGTGCGTCGTGGCTCATGGATCCATCGAAGCATCTACTTTCCCACTTGGCAAGTACACGTCCGTTCGACAACTTGTCGTGCCGCCCCCGTCCGGCGACGCAGAGCGAGGGCGGCGGGAGCCGCGTCCAGGTCATGGACGCGGCCCCGCCACCCTCGAGATGCGCGGCGTCACCGTCGACTGTGAAGGCGCCGCGCGGGATTGCGCTGGTCAGCCGGTGCTCAGATGGTGAGCCGGCGGCGCATTCCCAGTCCGACGCCGAACACCCCGGCGAGAAGCCCCCCGCCCAGGATCGCTGAGGCGCCCATCGAGAGCTTGCCCGCGGGGCTGTTCTCGACGTCCGACTTCAGCTTGGCCGTGCCGTTCGAGATCTCGACGGTCCCGTCGGCGAGCGTTCCGGCGCCGTCCGCGAGCGTCGAGCTGCCCTCGGCGAGGTCGCCCGCACCGTCGGCCAGCGTCGTGGTCCCGGTGTGCAGCGTGCCAGCGCCCTCGGCGAGCGCGGCGTTGCCCGCGGCGAGCGTCGTGGCACCGTTCGACAGCGTCGTGATGCCGGTGTGCAGCGAGAGCGAGCCGTCCTCGAGCTTGGTCGTGCCCGCGAAGAGGTCTCGGGCGCCCGTGGCGAGCTTGGTGTTTCCCGCAGCGAGCTCCTGGGCACCGGTCGCGAGCTTCTGCGATCCCTTCGCCGCGTCGGTCGCGCCGACCGAGACCTCAGCCGCACCCGGGGCGAGGGCGCCGAGGCCGGTGTTGATCTCGGTCGCGCCGTTGGCGGCTGAACGGATGCCGGGGGCGAGGGCGCCGAGGCCGGTGCTGATCTCGGTCGCGCCGTTGGCGGCTGAACGGATGCCGGGGGCGAGGGCGCCGAGGCCGGTGCTGATCTCGGACGCGCCGTTGGCGGCTGAACGGATGCCGGGAGCGAGGGCGCCGAGGCCGGTGCTGATCTCGGACGCTCCTCCTGCCGCCTGGGCGATCCCCGGGGCGAGGACGTCGAGTCCAGCCTTGATCTTCGTCGCGCCGGCCGCTGCGTCCTGGGCCCCGGTGGAGAGCTCACCCAGCTTGGTGGTGAGGGTGGAGGCGCCCGTCGCCGCGTCCTGGGCGCCGGTGGACAGCTCGCCCAGCTTGGTGTTGAGCGTGGAGGCGCCCGTCGCCGCGGACTGGGCCCCGGAAGCGACCTGCTGTGAGCCCGCCTGGACCCGTGCAGCACCGCTCGAGAGCTCGCCCAGACCGGTGGAGAGCGCTGCGGTACCGTCGGCGACCTGCTGCGCTCCGCTCCTCAGTGCCTGGGCCCCTTCATCGAGGCTGGCAGCCCCGGACCGGAGGTCGGAGGCTCCTGCGTCGAGCGCCCGGGCGCTGTTCACGAGCCCCTTCTCGGCCGTGAAGCCACCGTAGAGCCGAGCGGTCCCGGCTGCGACCTCTGCTGCCCCGCCCTCGACCGACGCCGCTCCCGTGGAGAGGCCACCAGCGGCACCGGCAAGTCGATCGAGCTCGGCCTTGAGGGGCGAGTCGGACGGCACAGAATCAGCCAGCGCGGCGATGTCGCCAGCGAGGTCGGCGGCTCCAGCCTCGACCGAGGCGGCCCCAGCGGCGACCCCTGCCGACCCGTCCTTCAGTGTCTTCGCAGAACCAGCGGCCGTCTCCAGTCCTGCGGACAGTGCGCTCGCACCGTCGTGAAGCCGCGAGGCGCCATCCGCGAGCGAGCCGGAGCCGGTGGCCAGGGCGTCCGCGCCGCCGGAGACGCTCCGCGCTCCGGTGGCGAGAGCGCCGCTGCTCGACGCTGCGGCGGCAGCTCCGGTCGAGAGGCTGGACGCTCCTCGTGCGAGGTCTGCTGCGCCAGGGGCCAGCTCACTCGTCAGCTTGCCGCTGAGSTCTCCGGAGCCGGCGTGGAGGAGTGCGGCGCCGGGSGCGAGCCGGGTGGTGAGGCTGTTGCTGAGGTCTCCGGAGCCGGCGTGGAGGAGTGCGGCGCCGGGSGCGAGCCGGGTGGTGAGGCYKGTGCTGAGGTCGGTCGATCCGGCGTAGAGCTGGGCGGCGCCGGGGGCGAGCCGGGTGGTGAGGCCTGTGCTGAGGTCGGTCGACCCCGCGTACAGCCGCGCTGCACCGTCCGCCACCTTGGCGGCGCCGGGGGCGAGTCGCCCGGTGAGGCCTGCGTCGAGCTCCGTGGCGCCGGCGGCGACCTTGTTCGCTCCTGTGGACGCGTCGGCCGCTCCCGGGGCGAGCTTCGCCGCACCGGCGTTGAGCTCGTCGGCTCCGGCGGCGAGCTGTGCGGCGCCGTCGAGCGCGGTGACCCCGCCGGCCGCGAGCTGCTCTGCGCCGCTCGACGCCTGGGTCGCACCCGCGGAGAGGGTCTTCGCCCCGTCCTCGAGGGCCTTCGAGCCGTCGGCGACCTTGCCCGCGCCGTCCTCGGCGCGGGTCGCGCCGTCGGCCAGCTCGGCTGCGCCCGCTTCGAGACGCGAGGCTCCGTCGTCGAGGCGCGTGGCGCCGTCGGCCACCCTGCCGTTGAAGAGGAGGAGATAGCCGACGAGCACGACGACGACGAGTGCCAACGCCACCAGGGCGCCGATGGTCAGGGCTGAGTGCGCGCGCGAAGGGCGCGGGAGTGCGTGGGTTGTCATGTGCGAGGGTCCTCTCGTGGCCGGCCTCGTTGCCGGTCTGATCGCGGAGCGCCCATCACCTTGGTGCGACTCCGAGTATCAGGTAAATCACCGTCGACGCTAGCAACGGCGGAGAGGAGGAGGAAAGCAAGTATCTGATACTTCGAAAATCACAAGTTGGTAAAGGTCACGCAGGTGCGGCGAGCGCGTCCTCGAACGCACCGAGCAGTCGCTGGGTGAACAGCACGAACCGCACGGCCTCGATGTCCCGGTCTCCCTCGGCTTCCCACGCGCGCACCGCGTGCACCGCGACGCGAGCCACCTCGTGCCCGTCCCACCCGTAGACGCCTGCGCTCACGGCCGGGAACGCGACCGTGCGGGCGCCGAGCCCTGCGGCCACGTCGAGGGACGTCGTGAAGCACGAGGCGAGGAGGGCCGGATCGGTCTGGCCGCGGTGCCGGTCCGGGCCGACCGTGTGGATGACCCACGGTGCCGGCAGGTCGAAGCCCGGGGTCGCGACCGCCTCGCCCACGGGCAGGCCGTCGGGCAGGGTCGTCCGTCGCAGCTCGCGGCACGCGGCGAGCAACCGGGGGCCCGCCGCGGCGTGGATCGCGCCGTCGACCCCGCCTCCGCCCAGCAGCGACGAGTTCGCGGCGTCGACGATCGCGTCGACGTCGACCGTCGTGATGTCTCCGAGCTCTGCGGTGAGGCGCATGCCTCCCATGCTCGCGCACGTCGCGCGCGCCCGCCCTCGCCCGGATGTGCAGGAGGCGGCCCGACGGCGGTACGCACGTTCCGCCGTCGGGCCGCCTCCTCGAGGTGAGCCGGTCAGGTCACCAGACCTTGTCGCTCCGGAAGACCACGTCCGAACCGCCGTCGACGAAGACGACCTGCCCGCACATGTGGCTGTTCTCCGGGGAGACGAGGAAGCGCAGGAGGTAGGCCGGTACCTCGGGGCCCATGATGCCGCCGAGCGGCATGGGGACGACGGCCTCGACGGCCTTGGTCGACTCGTCGGTCGAGAGCATCTCGCGGGTCATGCCCGTCTGGACGATCCCGGGGCCGATCGCGTTGAGCGGGATGCCTGCTCCGGCCCAGTCGGCGGTCGGCGCGGCGCGGCGCAGCCAGTGCGCGACCGCGGCCTTGCTGCTGCCGTAGATGATGTCGCCCGTCCCGGCCTCGGTGAGCTCGGCGGCGCGGGCCAGGGCAGCGGCCTCGTCGCCCTCGAGGGTCAGCTCGACGAGCCGGTCGTCGACGGGCAGGAGGCTCGCCATCGAGCACGTGACCGCGGCGCGGGGTGCGTCCGACCCGGCGAGGAGCGGGCGCAGGCCGTCGAGGGTCGCGACCGCACCGAAGTAGTTGACCGCGAGCGTCGCAGGGCTGCCGTTCGACAGCCCGGCGTTCGCCACGACCGCGTCGATCGTGCCGCCGCTGAGCGCGGTGACCTTCTCGACGAGCTCGGCCCGGCCCGCGTCGGTCGTCAGGTCGACCGTGACGTCGGCGTCGCGCAGGTCGACCCCGATGACGCGATGGCCGTCGGCCTCCAGCAGACCCTTCAGAGCCCTGCCGATGCCCGAGGCGGAGCCGGTGACGACGACGGTGCGCATGATGCCCTCCAGAGCAGCTGGTGCGGCCAGTCCCATGTCCTGGCCGTCCCCTTCAGGCTAGCCAGCGAATCCGCGGAGAACGGGCGTTCGGGACCTCCGTCCGAGGGGTCGTGACGAAGGTCCCGCCCTCCCGCGGCTGTCTACCACCCGCCCGGCGCGAGCACCTTCCGGATGCGCTTCTCGCTCACGGCGCCGTCGGTCCCGAGCTGCTGCGCGAACAGCGACACCCGGAACTCCTCGATGAGCCAGCGCGCCTCGTCGAGCTCGGCCAGGCGAGCCGGGTCGGCGGGCCCGGCGGCGTAGGCCGCACGTGCCTTGCTGTACGCCTCCTCGACGTCGTGCACGCGCCAGGCGAGCTCGGCGTCGCGGTGCGGGTTGGTCGCGGCCTTCTCGATCCGGTACGACGCCGCACGCAGGTAGCGGGTCAGGTGCGGCAGGCGGTGGGCCGGGGTCTGCGACACGAAGCCCGCGTGGACGAGCCCTGCGACCTGGTCGCGCACGTCCTGGAGCGTGTTGAGCAGCGCGAGGCTGTTGGCCGACCGGATCTCGCCGTCCAGGTTCCGTGCCGCCGTGAGCGCCGCGACGACGTGACCGACGATCTGGTGCACCTCGTTCTCGAGGTGCCGCTTCACGAGCTCGCGCGCAGCGGTGTACGAGTCAGCACTCCGGATCTGTACGGCATCGGGCAGCGGCCCGTACTGCGAAGCCTTGGCCCCGGAGGTCAGCGCCATGACGGCCGCGAGCTGCAGGTCGGCGACGAGCGCCTCGGTGTTCCGGTACGGGCTCGCGGCCATGGTCAGCGACTGCGTGCCGGTCCAGCGGCTCGTGATCCGGGGGGTCTGGAGCGCGGTCTCCCCGAGCAGCAGGCGCCGGACGCCGCGCGCGTGCGCACGGTCCTGGGTCGACCGGTCGGCGAGCACGCGGAGCGCGACGCTGGGCTTGCCCTTGGGGTCGACCTCCTCGACGAGCGCGGGGTACCCCCGCACGACCATGCCGCCCCCGGCGGGCGTCGACACGACCTCGGGCAGCACGCCGTCGGGAAGCCCCGTGGGCCACGTGGTGAGCCCGGTCGCCTCGGCGACGACCACGGAGGCCACGCCGCCGTCGGGCGCGGCCCCCATCTCGCCATCACCACCTGAGCCCCCACCAGGACGGCCTGCGGAAGGTGTGCCGGAAGCGGACGCGGTGAGGGGGGCGGAGGGATCGAAGGGCGTGGCGGGGCTGGCGGGAGCGGCGCGAGGAACGAGCGACGCGGATGGTAGCCCGAGACCCTCCGCCCCCCTCCCCGCGTCCGCCCCAGCAGCAGCCTCACGCAACGCCGCTCCGACGGCCCCCTTGACCGCCGCCCGCACCGCCGCCTGCGCCTGGGGCGCGAGGCGCCGCTGGAGCGAGACGAGGTCCTTGGACTCGTCGAGCACGACCTCGCCGCCGCGGCGCTCCTCGATGACGCGGAACGTCATGCGCAGGTGGCCGGGAAGGCGTTCGGTGCGGGCGTCGTCCCAGGCGTCGTCGGGGATGACGACGTCGCGCAGGGCGCGGACCGCGCGCGTGAACGCGACGTGGAAGGGCTCGGCCATGTCGCCCGCGCGGGTGATGTCCTCCCAGGCCGGGGTGTTCTCGCGGAGCCAGCCGACGACGTCGCGCGCGACGTCGGGGGCGGGGACGAGCTGGACGCGCACGGGCTTGGGCAGCGAGCGGATGGTCGCGGTCGCGAGCTCGTCGAGCAGGCCGGGGACCATCCAGTCGAAGCCGTCGGGGACGACGCGGTTCAGGACGCTGATGGGGATGTGCACCGTCACGCCGTCGGCGTCGGTCCCGGGCTGGAACTGGTAGGTCAGGGGGAGCGTGAGGTCGCCCTGGGCCCAGGTCTCGGGGAAGAGGGAGGTGTCGACCGACTCGGCGTCGGGCACCAGCTGTTCGAGCGTGAACGTGAGCAGGTCGGGGTCGCGGCGCCTGGCGCTCTTCCACCAGGTGTCGAAGTGGCGCGCGGAGACGACGTCCTCGGGGATGCGCTCGTCGTAGAACGCGAAGAGCACGTCGTCGTCGACCACGAGGCCGCGCTGGCGCGAGCGCGCCTCGAGCTCCTCGGCCTCCTCGAGCAGGCGGCGGTTCTCGTGGAAGAACTGGTGGTGCGTGGTCCACTCGCCCTGGACCAGGGCGTGGCGGATGAACATCTCGCGCGCGGCCTCGGGGTCGACCTTGCCGTAGAGGACGGTGCGGTCGGCGACGATGGGCACGCCGTAGAGCAGGACCTTCTCCTTGGCCTGCGCGGCGCCCTGCTTGGTGGACCAGTGCGGTTCGGAGTAGGTGCGCTTGACGAGGTGCGCGGCGAGCTCCTCGGCCCACTCGGGCTGGATCTTGGCGACGTCGCGGCCCCACAGGCGGCTGGTCTCGACGAGCTCGCCGGCCATGACCCACACGGGCGGCTTCTTGGACAGGGGCGAGCCGGGGAAGATCGCGAAGCGTGCGCCGCGCGCGCCGAGGTACTCGTTGCGGGCCTGCTTCTTGGCCCGTTTCATGGCGAGCTCCTTCTGCGGGCCGCGCAGGTGCGCGACGGACGAGGCCTTGACCTCGGTGGCCTCCTGCATGCCGATCTGGGAGAGGAGCCCGGCGAGGAGCGCCTGGTGGATGGTGTCGTCGTCCCAGGTCAGGCGGTGCTCGACGGGCTGGTCGGTCGCCTCGGCGACCGTGGTGCCCGACGACGTCGCTCCCCTCCCGGAGGTCGCGTCGCCCCGGGTGCGGGGTGTGTAGGACATGTCGATGCCGAGCGGCTTGCTCATCTCGCGCAGCTGCGCGACGACGTCCTGCCACTCGCGCACGCGCAGGAAGTTGATGTACTCGGCCTTGCACAGGCGCCGGAACGCCGACGACGAGAGCTCGCGCTGCTGCTCGCGCACGTACTCCCACAGGTTGAGGTAGGTGAGGAAGTCGGAGCGGGGGTCCGCGAAGCGGGCGTGGAGCTGGTCGGCCTGGGCGCGGAACTCGGCGGGTCGTTCGCGAGGGTCCTGGATGGACATCACGGCCGCGATGATCGCGACGTCGCGCGCCACGCCGCGGCGCGAGCCCTCCCAGATCATGCGGGCCAGGCGCGGGTCCATGGGGAGCTGGGCGAGGACGCGGCCGACCTCGGTGAGGCGCGTGACGGCGCGGCCGGGCTGTGCGTCCTTGTCGGCGCCGCTGCGACCGGCAGGCTCCACCACGGTCTCGAGGGCGCCGAGCTCGGTCAGGAGCTGCACGCCGTCGCGGATCGAGCGCGTGTCCGGGGGCTCGACGAACGGGAAGCGCGCGACGTCGTCGGGCGAGGAGACGACGCCCACCGAGATCATCTGCAGCAGGACCGACGCGAGCGAGGTGCGCAGGATCTCCGGCTCGGTGAACTCGGGGCGGGAGAGGAAGTCCTCCTCGGAGTACAGGCGGATCGCGATGCCGTCCGCGACACGGCCCGAGCGCCCCGAGCGCTGGTTGGCGCTGGCCTGCGCGATGGGCTCGATCGGCAGGCGCTGCACCTTGGTCGCCTTGGAGTAGCGCGAGATGCGGGCCGTGCCGGGGTCGACGACGTAGTGGATGCCCGGGACCGTCAGCGACGTCTCGGCGACGTTGGTCGCGAGCACGACGCGGCGCGAGGAGTGCGCCTGGAACACGCGGTGCTGCTCGGCCGAGGACAGGCGCGCGTAGAGCGGCAGGATCTCGACGAAGTCGGGGCGCTTGGCGTCGCGCGTGCGCTCGCCCAGGCGGGACTCGAGGGCGTCGGCCGTGTCGTGGATCTCGCGCTCGCCCGACAGGAAGACCAGGACGTCGCCCGGCCCCTCGGCCATGAGCTCCTCGACCGCGTCGACGATGCCCGTGACGAGGTCCTTCTCCTGGCCGGCGGCCCCCTTGGCGGTGCCCCGCTTGGTCTTGCCCGTCTCGGGGTCGACGTCGGGGCTCAGCGGCCGGTACCGGATCTCGACGGGGTAGGTACGACCCGTGACCTCGATGACGGGAGCCGTGGGGGGATGGTGAGCGGCGCCGTCGGGCCCGTCGACTGCCACGGACCCGTTGTCAGAAGTGCCCAGGTCCCCCGCCCGGTCTGCTTCTGACAGCTCGTCGGCCGTGAGCGGCGGGAGCGGGCCGCCCGGCGCGAAGTGCCGCGCGAACCGCTGCGAGTCGATCGTCGCCGACGTGATGATGACCTTGAGGTCGGGGCGCTGCGGCAGGAGCCGCGTGAGGTACCCGAGCAGGAAGTCGATGTTGAGCGAGCGCTCGTGCGCCTCGTCGATGATGAGCGTGTCGTACGCGAGGAGCTGCGGGTCGCGCTGGATCTGCGCGAGCAGGATCCCGTCGGTCATGACCTTGACGAGCGTCTGGTCGCTCGACTGGTCCGTGAAGCGCACCTGGTAGCCGACGATCTCGCCGAGCGGCGTGCCGATCTCCTCGGCAATACGTTCCGCGACCGTGCGCGCCGCGATCCGTCGCGGCTGCGTGTGCCCGATCTGGCCCTTCCGGCCTCGGCCGAGCTCGAGCGCGATCTTGGGGAGCTGCGTCGTCTTGCCCGAGCCCGTCTCGCCCGCGACGATCACGACCTGGTTCTCCGCGATGGCCTTCGCGATGTCCTCGCGCCGCGCGGAGACGGGCAGCTGTTCGGGATAGGTGATGGGCGGCACGACGACCTGCGCGCGCCGCTCGGCGGCCCGCGCGAGCTGGGCGGGGCTCACCTGCTGGCGGCGGGTGCCGCGCTGGTTGCCACGCGTCGAGGTGCCCGACGTCGGACGCTCGCCCCGGGCGTTGCTGTCGCCCTCGGGCGTCTTCTCGACGCGGGCGCGGCCGGCGCCCCGGCGGGGGGCGGAGCCCGTGCGACCGGCGGCCTGCTCGGGGGAGGGGTTCTGCTCGCTGACCTGGGGCTTCGCCCGTCCGCGTCCTCCGCGTCGGCGGCGTGGGCTCCCGCCCGTGCGCGGCTCGCGTCCCGCCTCGCCCGTGGGGGCGCTCGCAGGGCTGTCCACGGCGGGCCGTGCGGGGCCGTGCGGTTCGGTGCTCACGACCAACCATTCTCTCAAGCGGTCGCAACTTCAATTGCCCGGACGTCGTCCGGCACGTGCCGTGGCGAGGAGGATCGGCCCGGCGCGTCGGCCCGTGGGAAGGCGTGGCACTACGGTGACGACGTGAACTCCATGGCCGAGGTCGTCGGCGCAGCACTTCCCCTCGCAGTGGCCGTCGCGCTCAGCCCGCTGCCGATCATCGCCCTCGCGCTGCTCCTGACGTCGGACCGGGGGCGCGCCTCGGGCGTGACCTTCGTCGTGGGCCGGCTGCTCACGCTCGCGGCCCTGCTCGGCGTGGTCGTCGCGGCGTCGGACGTCGTCGAGCACCTCCTGGGGTCGAGCGAGCTCCCGGCGTGGGTGCGGATCGTCCTGGGAACCGCGCTCATGGTGCTCGGCCTCACGCAGTGGCGCCCCAAGCCCGAGGGCGAGTCGGCGAGCCTCCCCGGCTGGCTGGCCTCGATCGCGGACGCCACCCCCGCGCGTGGCCTCGGCGTCGGTGCGCTGGTCACGGTCGCCAACCCCAAGGAGCTCGCGTTCGTGCTCGCCGCGGGCGTCTCGGTGGGCGGAGCGGCGCTCGGGTTCGTGCAGGAGGTCGTGGTCGTGCTGGCGTTCGTCCTGGTGGGCGGGCTGTCGGTCGTGGTGCCGCTCGTCGCGACGCTCGTGGCCCCCGCCCGCGTCGTGCCGTGGCTCGACCGCCTGCGGGAGTGGCTGACCGCCAACACGTCGCTCGTCATGGGGGTGCTGCTGCTCGTGATCGGGGCGACGGTCCTGGGGGACGCGATCGGGGAGCTGTAGCGGCTCGGTCGGACGGTCACGTCCCAGGGGGCGGGTGCAACGCCGCCGGCAGGCCCGGGGATGGCAGCCGCTCGGCCTCCCGGGGGATTGCAGCCGCTCGGCGTCGGGCGCACGCTGGGGGCATGGCCACGTCCTGGGTCGACAGGTGGCAGCTCGATCTCGATCGGCTGCGCTGGTACCCCGCGGCCCAGGAGATCCGCGCGGTGCGCCAGGAGGACCCGACCACGCTCGTGCTCCGCTCGACCACCGCGCGCCTGGTCTGGGAGCCGTGGCGCCTGCTCCCGGTCTACGCGGTCCCCGCAGCGGACGTGCGCGTACCCCTCGTCGAGGGCGAGCACCAGGAGGGGCAGGTGCGGCACGGGCTGATCCCGCACCCGCTGCACTTCGAACGGCACACGTGCGCGGGGACCGAGCTGTGGCCCGAGGAGCACGCGACGGCGGGCGACGCGCCCGGGTCCCGCACGGCCACGTTCTTCCGTCCCGACGACGAGGACCTCGCGGGCCACGTCCTGGTCGACTTCCAGGCGTACGACTGGTTCGCCGAGGACCAGCCCCTCGCGGCCCACCCGCGCGACCCCTTCAAGCGGGTGGACGTCGCGCCCAGCTCGCGCCACGTCGTCGTGTCGCTCGGCGGCGTGCTGCTCGCGGACAGCTCGCGGGCCATGGCGCTCACCGAGACCTACCTGCCGCTGCGGTGGTACGTCCCGCGCGAGGACGTGCAGTGGGACGCGCTGACGCCGAGCACGACGACGAGCGACTGCGCCTACAAGGGGCACGCCCGCTACTGGTCGCTCGCGTCGGGCGACCCCGACGGTGCGGACATCGGCTGGAGCTACGAGGCCCCGCTGTCCGACGGCGAGAGGGTGCGCGGTTACGTCGCCTTCTGGTGCGAGCGCACCGACCTCACGCTCGACGGCGCCCAGATGCCGCGCCCCGAGAGCCTGTTCTTCCCCCGCGGGAGACGCTGAGCGCAGTGCGACCGGCGACGTCGACCTGGCACCGGTGCCGAGCATGCGGTGGGCGTTCGTCCAAGCGAGAAGTTGAACGCCCACCGCATGTTCGACGAACGTGAACCGCATGTTCGGCGAGCCGGGGTCCCGGACTGGTCGCCTTGTCGACCGGGATGCTCAACCGATGCTCAGCCGACCCGGACGCTCAGGACGAGCTGCTCGCCGACGTCGAGCCGCACGTCCGAGAGCGTGACGCCCGGCGGCAGCGAGGACGCGAGGTCGATGCGCTTGCCGTCGACCTGCTCGAGCTTCCCGCGGACGGCCAGCAGGAGCGCCGCGACGACCGGGTTGCGGCTCGTCGCCCCGACATTGCTCAGCGTGAGGACCATGGCCTGGTCGATCTCGGCGGTCGCGGTGATCTGGGCGCTCGCGGACAGGAAGCCCTTGCGGATCTTCGCGGACGCCACGATCGACGCCGCGCGGGGCCCACGGGACGCGAGGTCCACGTCGAGGGCGGTGAGCGTGAAGCCCTGGTCCGCGAGGGCCTTGGTCGCGAGCTCGCGGACCGTGGTGACGAGCGCGTCGCGGCTCGCTGCGGCACGCAGGTGACCGCTCACGG
Source organism: Oerskovia sp. Root22 (assembly GCF_001429135.1). Taxonomy (NCBI): domain Bacteria; kingdom Bacillati; phylum Actinomycetota; class Actinomycetes; order Micrococcales; family Cellulomonadaceae; genus Oerskovia; species Oerskovia sp. Root22. The sequence goes on from NZ_LMIL01000011.1 coordinate 21,726, forward strand.
GGTGCTCGGTGCTCTGGCCGGACTCCTCGATCGAGAGCGAGCCGTCGGCACCCTCGACCCAGGAGAAGCGCAGGTCGCGGATCTCGGCGTCGAGGTCGACCGCGACGCCGGCGACCGTGACGGGGTGCCCCTGGGCGCGGATCGTCCGCGCGACGGCCTTCTCGCGCCCGACGACGTGCTCGACGTTCTCGGCCGGGTCAGGGGCGTCGGCGGCACCCATCGCGCGGACGACGAGGCCCGTCACGTCGACGTCGAGGCTCTGGACGTCCGGGCTGCCGGGGACGGTCGCGGCGTCGATGCGGACGCGTTCCAGGCCGGAGGCGTGGGGCCCGAGGTTCCTGGTCATGACCTCGCGCAGGCGCTCGGCGAGCGCGGGGCCCGTGTCCGGGCGCGGGGCGCGACCGAAGGGGAGGACGTCGTGGGCGGGGCTCAGGTCGTCGGACATGCGCCGAGCCTACGACGAGGGTGACGCCGGCAGACGGATCGGCGTGCAGGGCGCCCGGAGTCCCAGGGTCCTCACTTTCGTCGGTACCGCACCTCACGAGGCCCGACGACGATGGAGCCATGATCACCTTCGCCCACGCGATGAAGCGCTACGGCCCCACCACGGCCCTCGACGACCTCACCGTCACGGTCCGACCCGGTCGGGTCACGGGCCTCCTCGGTCCCAACGGCGCGGGCAAGTCCACAGCCCTCCGCCTGGCCCTGGGCCTCGACCACGCGACGGCCGGGGCCGTCACCGTCCACGGCACCCCGTACCGTGCCCTGCGGCACCCGCTGCGCACCGTCGGCGCGCACGTCGACGCGCGGGCCTTCCACCCCGGGCGCTCCGCCCGGGCCCACCTGACGGCCCTCGCCCGCTACAACAGGATCCCGGCACGCAGGGTCGACGAGGTCCTCGGCCTCGTCGGGCTGAGTGACGTCGCGGGCAAGCGCGCGGGCGGGTTCTCCCTCGGCATGGCCCAGCGGCTCGGCCTCGCGGGTGCGCTGCTGGGCGACCCGGAGGTCGTCCTGCTCGACGAACCCGTCAACGGCCTCGACACGGACGGCGTCCTGTGGCTGCGCGGCCTCCTGCGTGACCTCGCCGACCAGGGCCGCACCGTCCTGCTGTCGAGCCACCTGTTGTCCGAGCTGGAGGTCACCGCCGACCACGTCGTCGTCCTCGGACGAGGTCGCCTCCTGGCAGACGTCCCGATCGCCGACCTCGTGGGACGGGACGCCCCCGTCGTCGTCCGGACCCCGGACGACCCGGCACCTCTGGCGCACGCGCTCGTGGCGAGCGGTCATCACCCGCAGGTCGACGGGCACGCGTTGACCGTGGAGGGCGTCGACGTCGAGCTGGTCGGCGACCTCGCCCATGCGCTCGGCCTCCGCCTGCACCACCTCGCCGCCGCCCCCGTCACGCTCGAGGCCCGCTACCTGGACCTCGTCGCCGACGACGTCCAGTACCGCGCACGTCCCGAGGAGCGCATCGCATGATGGCCGCAGTCCGTGCCGAGTGGGGTCGTACGTGGTCGGTGCGCGCCCCGTGGGTCACCCTGGCCGCTGTCCTGGTCACCGTGCCGCTCGTGGCGACCGTCCTGGCGAACGACGTCGTCCACGCGGTCTCCACCGGTGAGCTCCCGCCCGGCACGTCCACCGCTCCGGCGGAGGCTCTCGGGCCGGCCGTCCAGCTCGGTCTCGTCGTCCTCGCTGCCCTGGCCATGCATCCGGTGACGACCGAGTACGCCACGGGTACCGCCCGGCTCACGTTCCAGGCCGAGCCCCGCCGATGGGTGGTCCTCGCCGCCAAGACGACGGTCGTCACCCTGACCGCCCTGCTCGCAGGGGTGGCCACGGGCACCGCCGCCACCCTCGCCGTGCGCGCCTACCTCGGGGAGCACGCCGCCCCCGCCCCGGACGGCGCCGTCGCCGAAGCCCTCCGAGCCGGGCTGCGCACCGGCGTCGTCCTCGCGCTCGCCGCCATCCTCACCGCGGCGCTCGCGGCGCTCGTCCGGCATGCGGTCGGTACGCTGGCACTGGCCGCCGCGCTGCTCGCGGGTGTGCTCGTCCTGCCCGACCCGGTCGCGCGCTGGACCCCCGCCGGAGCCGCCGCAACGTTCGTCGCGGGAGAGGGCGCGCCCTGGGTCCTGGCCGCGTGGGCGGCCGTCGGGTTCGCCGTCGCTGTGGGGGTGCTCGAACGCCGCGATGCCTGACGGAAGGATCCCCATGCCCTCGCCCCTCGCGCTGCTCGCCACGGCGGTGCTCGTTCTCACCGTCGCGGGCGCGGTCGCGGCAGTCCGCCGCTATCGTTCGCTGGCCCGTGAGCTGCACGCCCGTTCCGTCGTGCAGGCGGCGGCAGCCGAAAGGGCACGCCTCGCGGACGACTTGCACGACGCGCTCGGTCACCGGCTCGCTCGCCTGGCGCTGCGTGCCTCGGCGCTCGCGGTGACGGGCGTCCCGGACGCGGCGGACCTGCGGCGCGAGGCCGACGACGCGGTGCAGGACCTCCACCGTGTCGTCGACGTGCTGCGCGACGACACCCTGGAGCCCGTCGAGGACCTGGTCCGCGCGGCACGCGCGGTGGGGCTCGACGTCACTCTCACCGGGGCCGAGGGTGACGGTGCCGGTGCACCGCTCCTGCGGACCGTCGTGCGGGAGGGCCTCACCAACGCTGTCCGCCACGCGCCCGCCGAGCCGGTCCAGATCGACATCTCTCCCCGCGGCGTCACGGTCCTCAACCGTCTCGCAGCCGCCGGGTCGCGACCGGACGACGGCCGGGAGCCGTTCGGGCTGGACTCTCTCGAGCGACGCGTGCGCGCCGCGGGCGGGATGCTCTCCCACGGTGAGCGCGACGGATCGTTCGTGCTCGTGGTGAGCCTCCCGGCCCGTCCCGTCGCGCCCGACGGTGATCTCCCGCTGCCGCCGTCGGCGCTGCGCGTCTTCGTGCGGCAGGCCCTGCTGCCCGCGGCGGTGGTGGTGACGGGCCTCGTGCTCGCGTACTCGTGGGCGGCGCACGACGCCGTGCTCGACGAGGACGTGTTCGCCGGGATCGTCGTCGGGCAGGAGCGCGCCGCCGTCGAGGCCGAGCTGCCCGAGCGGGAGGCGCCGCTGCGCCCGGTCCGTGCCCCCGCCGCGGAGCATGGGTGGGACTGCGCGATCTACACGGACGGCAACTTCCCGCTCGCCATGGCCACCCTCCAGATCTGTTTCGACGGCGACGAGGTGGTCCGCACCGTCGACCTGCGGGAGCGCTCGTGGCTCTGAACGGGATCTCCGTCGTGGTGGCCGACGACGACCCGATCGTGCGGGCGAGCGTCTGCACGGTGCTGGGGGCCGACGGGCGGTTCGACGTCGTCGCGCAGGCGGACGACGGTCAGGGCGCCGTCGCGGTGGCACGTCGGCATCGGCCGGACGTCGCCCTCCTCGACATCCGCATGGCATCCCGCGAGGACGGCCTCGATGCCGCCGAGGCCCTGCGGGCCCAGCTGCCGACTACTGCTGTCGTGCTGCTGACCACGTTCGGCGAGGACGCGTACGTCGACCGGGCGCTGCGCGTCGGCGTCGCCGGGTTCCTGCTGAAGTCGGGCGACCCCGCGGCGTTGACGGACGGGCTGGCTGCAGCCGCGGCCGGGGGAGCGTGCCTCTCGCCGATCGTCGCGGCGCGGCTCATCCGTCACCTTGCGGGGGGGCTCGGCGTGCGCCCTGTCGACCGTCCTGCCGTCCTCGACAGCCTCACGCCCCGTGAGCGGGACGTGCTCGTCGCGATCGCGCGCGGGCTCTCGAACGCGGAGGTGGCCGCCACGCTCCACCTCACCGAGGGCACGGTCAAGGGCTACGTCAGCGCACTGTTCGACCGGCTGGGCGTGCGCAACCGGGTCGAGGCAGCGGTCCTGGCGCACACCGCGGGGCTCGTCCCCCAGGGCTAGCTGTCCTGACCTGCCAGGTTGTCGACGTGGCGGGGGACCTCCGCGAACGCCCGCACCGGGAACGTCCCGAACCCCTCGACCTTGGGCGGCACGGCGGTGAACCGCGCACCGCGCGACGGCACGGCACCCAGGTTCGTCAGGTGCTCGACGACGTGGATCCCCGCCGCGAGGAGCAGCGAGTGGGCGGGACGCGCCCCGCCGGAACTCACTGGGTCCGTGTCGTCGATGTTCAACGAGTCGATACCGACGAGCGTGACCCCCGCGTCGACGAGGTGCTGTGCGCCGGCCTCGGTGAGGAAGGGCGCGGGCTCCCCGTAGGCCGGGGTGCCGAAGTGTCGGTCCCAGCCGGTCTGGAGCAGCACCGCGGTCCCGGCCAGGTCGCGGTCGAAGAAGACCTCGGCGCCGATCCCGCGACGACCACCCCGCGCGGGGTCGACGACCTCGCTCAGCCGAAAGACCTCGGCAGGCAGCCCGACGAGCGACTCCAGCTCGAGCCCGGAGAGGTCGGTCCCGCCCGCGTACCGGTGGAAGGGGCTGTCGAGGTAGGTACCCGTGTTGCCGATCATGGTCAGGACGTCCATCGCGAACTGGGTCCCGGGCGCGTACTTCGCGACCGAGTCCGCCCGGGTCAGGAACGGCGTGATCGTCGGGGCGGGCAGGCCCGGGTAGGTCACGAGGCCCTCGCGCACGGTGTGGCTCAGGTCGACGAGCCGCGTCGCGCGGCCCGCTCCTTCGCGGGGTCCGGCCCCTTCGCCGACCCCAGCGTCACCGACGGCGCGACCGACCCCACGGCTCCCCACGTGCGGTTCCTCGACGAACGTCAGCCCCGTGATCTCGACCGACCCGACCAGTGCGAGGCCCAGGTGGCGGACCAGGAGGCGAGCGACGTCGTCGGGCACGAGGTCGCCCGACGGGACGTCGAGGCGGAAGCCCTCCGTGCGGAGGCTGCCACCGTTGGCGAAGGTCACGTGGGCGTCGAAGTGCGCGCGCTGCTCGGTCATCACCGGAGTCTCGCACCGCGGGCGGCCCACGGGAAGACGCAGCGAGGCCGCCGCCCCCGGAAGGGGACGACGGCCTCGTGGGCGACCGGGAAGGTCAGTACGTGCTGAGCTCGCCCGACGCGGCCAGCGCGGCGAAGGCGATGATGTAGACGNGCCGCCCCCGGAAGGGGACGACGGCCTCGTGGGCGACCGGGAAGGTCAGTACGTGCTGAGCTCGCCCGACGCGGCCAGCGCGGCGAAGGCGATGATGTAGACGACCCAGCCGATGGCTCCGAGCACCGTGAAGATGATGCTGAGGATGAGGCCCCACTTGGCGAGCTGGTTGTCGAAGCCGGCCTCGCGGGACTTCTTCTTGGCGATGGCGCTGACGACGATGCCCGCGATCGCGAAGACGAACGCCAGGACGAAGCCGACGATGCCGAGCGTCTTGCCCGGGTCCTCGACGGGGGCGCCGTAGTACTGCGGGGCCTGGTCGGACTGCGGGGCCTGCGGGGCGCCGTAGGGAGTGGTCACGGGGGTTTCTCGTTTCTCTCGCGCGCCCGAGCCTTGCNCCGATGATCGAGAGCACGAGCCCGACGATGCCGAGCGTCTTGCCCGGGTCCTCGACGGGGGCGCCGTAGTACTGCGGGGCCTGGTCGGACTGCGGGGCCTGCGGGGCGCCGTAGGGAGTGGTCACGGGGGTTTCTCGTTTCTCTCGCGCGCCCGAGCCTTGTCGGGAGCGTGGGGATCGTGGCAAGGAGTGCCACGGGAGTGCGGTGCTCATTGTGGAGGAAAACGGCGCGCCTGCACAGGGGTAATTCTCCCCATGGGGGTGAAAAGTTCTCAGCGGCTCTGCTCTCGGCAGAGCCGAGGCGGGCTCGGCGCTCGAGGTGGCCGCCGCGTCAGGTGCCGCGTCAGGCCGCGGCGCGGCTCGTCTCGCCCCGGAGGTGGTCGATCGTGTTCTGCACGTCGCGCAGCGTCGAACCGACGTCGGCGCCCTGTGCCACGGTCTTGTCGGCGACGTATCGGACCTGGGCCGAGGCCGCGTCGAGCGCGACCTGGGCGTCGGTGAGGGCGAGGACTGCGCGTCCGTCGCCGAACTCGTCGGTCGCAGCCTGCGCGAGCGCGGCGTTGGCCTCGTCCGTGGCGGCCTGGGCGTTCGCGACGGCGTCCTCCACCTCGAGGCGCAGGCCGGAGGGGAGCGTGGAGAGCTGTGTGCTGGCCTTCTCGAGGTCCTCGCCGATCGAGTCGACCTGACACTGCGTGTCCTCGATGAGCCGGGATACCTCGGCGGCCGATGCGGTCGCGCTCAGCGGCAGCATCATCGCGAGTGCGAGGAAGCTGGCGGCGGCGAGCCGGGCGGCAGGTCCTGATGTCTTCGGCGACGTCATGCCGAGAAGTCTGCCCGGTGAACCTGGGAAAAGACAGGGAGGACATGGAGGGCTCGTGGAGATTTCGCCCACGGCACACGCAGGGGCCGTCCTTCCGGCTCCGGCGGGGCGCCGGCGCGGCCCGTGCGCACGGGTAGCGTTGCTGCCGTGTCCCACCCCGTAGCCCTCGAGGCAGCCCGATGATCCGCCGCGCGCTGGCGCGCGCCTACTGGGCGGTGAGCCGGTGGACCCTGCGCACCGAGCAGCCCCCGACCGACCGCCCCGGCATCCTCATCGGCGCCCCGCACACCTCGAACTGGGACTTCGTGCTCATGCTCGCGATCTCGGCGAGCGTCGGCGTCAAGGTCCGCTGGCTCGGCAAGCACACGCTGTTCAAGGGCGTCGTGGGACCGTTCGCGCGGGCCCTCGGCGGGATCCCCGTGGACCGGACGGACCCGAGCCGAGTGGTCGACGACATCGTCTCGCGGGTCCGCACGGGCGAGGTCTTCTCGCTCGTCATCACGCCCGAGGGCACACGCAGCAAGGGCGAGTACTGGAAGTCGGGCTTCTACCGGATCGCGCGCGAGACGGGCATGCCCGTGACCCTGGGCTACGTCGACCGCACGACCATGACCGCGGGCCTGGGCCCCACGCTCGACCTCACGGGCGACGTCCGCGCCGACATGGGCCGCGTCCGCGCGTTCTACGCCGACAAGGCCGGGTTCGACCCGTCGCGCCGCACCGAGCCGCGCCTGCGCGAGGAGGACCGGCCCGCCCGCGGGGCGAGTGCCGCAGAGGGCGACCCGACGGTCTGACAGGGGCGGCGCCGTCGGGCCATCCTGGCCCCTCGGACCACGCGGCCCGACGGCGGTGCTTCCGTCACGGGGCTGCGGCGGCCGCGTCGTCCTCGTCCAGGAGACGGGCCGTCCCCGGACCCGCTCGGCCTCAGCCCGCAGCCGGGTCTGTCGGTGCGTAGACCCGGAGCCCGCCGCGCACCATGGTGAGCGTCGCGTCGACGACGCGGTCGCCGTCGATCTCGAGCGTCTCGCCGTCGTGCGCGAGGATCACCGGGTCGTGCGGCGTGCCGTCCCCGAAGCGCAGCGCGAGGTCGGGCGTCGTCCACGAGTCGACCGCGAGGTGGCGTTCGAGGGGCCGGACGCGCTGCGCGAGCGAGGACGCTCCACCGCCCGCGACGGTCTCGAGGAACAGCCGGACCCTGCTGTAGCGCTTCTCGGCACGGCCCGTGCGGACGTCGAGCACGCCGTCGTCGAGCCGGATGCGCTCGACGGGCGCGAGGTTCTGCGGGACGTACTTGTTGACGCCCGCGAAGAACGACCAGTAGGAGCCGACCACGCCGTCCACGGACAGCCGCAGCGGGGCGGCCGAGCGCAGGACGCGCGAGGTGGCCCACACGGTCGCGGGCCACTTGCCCAGGCGCTTCTCGGCGCGCTCGCGCTGCGAGACGAGCTCGGGGTAGATGCCGAGCGAGAACGTGTTGAGCACCGTGAGCGGGTCCTCGCCGTCGACGCGCAGCTCGGCGACGTCGACGCTCACGCCCGAACCGGTCCGGACGGCGTCGACCGTCGCCGACATCGACGTGAGGTCGGCCGCCTTGGCGAAGTGGTTGAGCGTCCCGCCGGGCAGGACCACGAGCGGGAGCCCGTGCTCCCGGGCGGCCGCAGCCGCTGTCGAGACGGTCCCGTCGCCCCCGCTGATCCCGAGCGCGACGGCGGGGCGGACGTCGTCGGACTCCGTGCCGGGGCCCGCAGCCCCACCAGACCCCACGGGCACGCCGCGGGCCGCGCGGTCGTACAGCTCGCGCAGGTCGTCGCCCTCGGCGAGGACGTGCACCCGGGCCCTGGGGAGGTCACGGCGGAGGACCTCGAGCGGGTCCTCCTTGAGGAGGCGCCCGGACCCGGCAGACGTGTTGACGACGACGAACAGGCCCTCGCCGTCGGCCAGCGCGGGCACGTCGGTGGGCGGCCCGGCGGGCACGTCGGGTGCGGGGCCCGGGGGAGAGGGCACGAGCCACCTGCCGAGCACAGCGAGCCCGACCCCGAGCGCGGCACCCCCGACGACGTCCGAGAACCAGTGCGCCCCCACGTGCAGCCGCGAGTACATGACCGCGCCGGCGACGGGCGCGACCACCAGCCCGGCGGCGGGCCACTCGAGGGCCACGCCCGTCGCGAACGCGGCAGCCGACGCCGAGTGACCGGACGGGAACGAGGGGGTGGTCGGGTAGCGGCGCAGCCGTCGCACGAGCGGCAGCACGTCCGCGGCGGGACGATCGCCACCGAACAGGCCCTTGCCGAGCAGGTTGGCGGCCGCGCTCGCGACGGCGAGCGTCCCCAGGCCCCGTACCGCCGCCCGGCGCCCTCGGGCACCCGTCGCGGCCAGCCCGGCGCCGAGCCCCATCCACAGGACGCTGTGGTTCGCCGCCGTCGAGAGCCGCACGAGCGCGGCATCGGCCTGCGGGCCGAGCCGTCGCCCGAAGGTCCGTTCGTTCATGCGGCGGTCGAGCCGGGCGATCGCGGGGAAGGCCTCGTGGGGCTTGATGAGGCCCGTGAAGCGGGGCTTCCGCCGACGGTTCCGGACGGGGACGGAGGAGGACGACGGCATCCTTCCACCGTAGGGCCGCCCCGCCGGCCCTGCCCGCCCGCGCGCTGTGACGTCGAGCCTGCGCTCCTGCGGGAGCGGCGCCGTCGGGCCTCCTGCTCCTCCGGCACCCTCGTTCTGACACAACTCCGATAAGTTCTCCCTATGGGCACCACCCCCGACCCCATCCGGGTCTTCCTCCTCGACGACCACGAGGTCGTCCGCCGTGGCGTCGCCGCCCTCCTCGAGGCCGAGGACGACATCCAGGTCGTCGGCGAGGCCGGCACGGCCGCGTCGGCGCTGCCGCGCATCCGTGCGGTGCGACCGGACGTCGCCGTGCTCGACGTGCGCCTGCCCGACGGCTCGGGCGTCGAGGTCTGCCGCGACGTGCGCTCCGAGATGCCGGAGATCGGCTGCCTCATGCTCACGTCCTTCGCGGACGACGAGGCGCTGTTCCAGGCCGTCCTCGCGGGGGCCTCGGGCTACGTCCTCAAGCAGATCCACGGGTCCGACCTCGTGGGCGCCGTGCGGACCATCGCGGGCGGCGGCTCGCTGCTCGACCCGGTGAGCACCGCGCGCATCCTCGACCGGCTGCGGACGCCGCAGGCCCAGGAGGTCGACCGCCTCGAGGGGCTCTCGCCCCAGGAGCGGCAGATCGTCGACCTGATCGGCGAGGGCATGACGAACCGCCAGATCGGTGAGCGCCTGTTCCTCGCGGAGAAGACCGTCAAGAACTACGTGTCGCACATCCTGTCGACGCTCGGGCTGCAGCGCCGCACGCAGGTCGCGGTCCTCGCGACCGAGATGCGCACCGAGGACCGCCCGCGCGGCTGAGCCGCACGGCCCGCTGGGCATCGCCCGACGACGGAGCGATCGTCCGTACCGGACCTCACCCTCGTCGGTGGTCGCCTCGTCACCGACGGGTCACGGGTCCTCTGCGTGGCCGCACGAGGTGAGGCGGTCGGCGACCGGACCGAGCACGAGCATCCCCGTCGCGCCGCCCGCGAGCTCCTGGCGCGCAGGCTCGAGCGCCCGGCACGACCTCTCGGCCGTACGAGGGTGCGCAGCGAGCGTCGCGGCATCGGCGACCAGGCTCCACAGGGCCTCGACGAGGAGGCCTGGCGTGGGGTCGGGAACGTCGTCCAGGAGCGCGGCCGCGGCCGCGGTCTCACCGGCGCGAGCGTGGCGGAGCGGGGCGAGCCAGGGGTCGTAGGCGCCTGCGTGCAGGTCGTCGAGCGGCGCGTCGTCGGCCCGGACGCCGACGAGGGCGAGAGCGAGGAGGCCCTCGGCGACGCCGGGCATCCCCGCGCCGTCGAGGGTCTCGGCCGCGGCGCGGTAGCGGGTCTCGGCCGACGGATCGTGCCGGGCAGCGGTGCGGGCGGCCTCGTTCCACAGGGTGAAGACCCGGGCGAGCGGTCGCTCGTGGCGGTCGGCGAGGGTGTCGACGGCAAAAGCGAGCGACGCAGCCTCGGCGAGGTCTCCGCGTGCGGTGGCGGACTGCATGCGCACCAGGAGTCCGTGGAGGTGGAACGTCGGCAGGTCGTGGCGCCGTGCGAGGTCGACGATCTCGGCCGCGACCCGGTCGCGCTCGGCGGAGAGTCCCGGCCGGTCGCAGAGCTGGACGACGGCAGCGCTCAGCGCGAAGCAGAGCAGCTCGGGGTTCCCGAGCCCCCGGGCGAGCCGGACGGCTTCGTCGGCAGACGCCCGGCCCGTCCTCGTACGACTTCCGCGCAGCTCGACGGCGACGACGGCGAGGAGCCGTGCGCGGGCGGTCGTGCCGTCGGGGTCGAGCTCGTCGAGGGCTCGGAGGGCCGCAGCGGCGACGGCGGCCGAGGCGTGCTCGTCGTCGGACCGCGGCCAGATGCTGGGGACGTCGAATCCGCCGATGATCCGCGCGGCCAGCGCAGGATCGCCCAGGCGGTCGACCGCGTCCACGATCTCGGACCGTTGCGAGCGGGCCTCCGCGAGGCCCGTGCCGCCGGACACGGCCAGGGTGCGCAGCAGCGCGACCGTCGATTCGAGGCGCAGCCGGGAGTGGGCGTCGGTGATGCGCGTCGAGGCCTCGGTGGCGCGGGAGAACGCGTCCGAGTCCTCTCGCGGACGCTCGTGCCGGAGGATGCTCGTCTGGAGGTCGTCGAGCTCGCGCGAGGGGTCGAGCCCGACGGCGACGAGCTCGCCCCGCGCGGTGCCGAGCACCTCGAGCGACTCGGCTGATTGCCCCGAGCCGTCGAGCGCCCGCGCGAGCAGGAGCGATGCCCGCTCCCGGAGGGGGTGCCGGCCGACCAGCTCGCGCAACGTCGGCACGGCCTCGTGGGGCCGACCCAGCGCGAGGAGCGCGGCGGCGCGCCGCTCGATCGCGACGTCGCGCAGCCCGGTGAGACGCGCACGCTCCTCGACGGCCCAGGGCGCGTCGCCCGCCTCGGGGTAGGGCGTGCCGCGCCACAGAGCGATCGCGGCGGCGAGCGATCGTTCGACCTCGCGGGGTGCTCGGCCCGCGGCCTCGTCGGTCGCCCGTTCGAAGCGGCGGCCGTCGACCGCGTCGTCGGGGAGCAGGAGCGCGTAGCCGTCGCCCACCGTGGTGAGGACGCGCGCAGGCTCTCGTGGGCGGCGGTCCGGTTCGAGCGTGTGGCGGAGGTCGCCGACGAAGGTGCGGATCGCACCGACCGCGCGCGGCGGGGCTTCCTCGCCCCACAGCGCGGCGGAGAGCTCGGCGACGGGCAGGGCGCGGCCGCGCGCTGCGACGAGCCTGCCAAGCAGGGCCCGGTGGCGGGCCCCGTGCAGGGCCAGCGGCGTGCCGTCGGCGCGGGCCCCGTCCGTCGGGCCGAGGACGCGGAGGGTCACCCAGCCCAGCGGGTCGGGGGACGGCGGGCAGGGCATCGGTCCACCGTACGCCCGACGACACCTGCTGATCCGTTGCTGATCGACGGGCGCGAGGCTCGAGGGACTGAACGAAAGGAGTCCCGATGACTCTCTCCATCCCAGGGTTCACGACCAGACGGCTGCGCGGAGCGGGCGACGTCGTGCTCAACGTCGCGGTCGGCGGCAGCGGCTCGCCGATCGTCCTGCTGCACGGCTTCCCCGAGACGCACGTGATGTGGCGCCACGTCGCGGCGGACCTGGCCCGCGACCACACCGTGATCTGCCCCGACCTGCGCGGCTACGGCGCGAGCGACAAGCCGGTCGAGGCGGACGAGCACACCTACTCCAAGCGGACGATGGCCGCCGACGTCGTCGCGGTCGCCGCCGGGCTCGGCTTCGACCGGTTCGCGCTCGCCGGGCACGACCGCGGCGCGCTGGTCGCGGTGCGCGCGGGGCTCGACCACCCTGACGCCGTGACCCATCTCGCGTCGCTCGACGTGCTGCCGACGCTGGACATGTGGGACATCCTGCGCGGCGCGGACGCGAAGGTCGCCTGGCACCTGTACCTCATGGCACAGCCGCCGGGTGTCGCCGAGCCGATGATCGCCGGGGCCCCGGACGCGTTCTTCGCGTCGTTCCTCGACGGCTGGACCTCGGCCCCGGAGGCCATCCCCGCCGAGTACCGGACGGAGTACCTCCGCGCGTCCCGGGAGGCGATCCCGTCGATCGTGGCCGACTACCGCGCCTCGGCGGGGATCGATCTGGCGCACGACCGCGAGGACCGGGCCGCGGGGGTGCGTCTGACGATGCCGACGCTCGTGATCCAGCAGGACTGGGGTGCAGAGCTGGGGTACGACGCGCAGGCGCTGTGGTCGGCCTGGTCGGACGACCTCGTCCACAGGACGCTGCACGCGGGCCACTTCATGGCCGAGGAGTCGCCCGAGCGCATCTCCGCCGAGCTGCGGGAGCTCGTCGCGCGGTGAGCCCCTGCGCCGGGCCGTGGCGAACCGCCACGGCCCGGACCGGGGTCTCAGGCGTTGGGGATCCTCCACACGAGCGCGGTCCCGCGGCCCGTCGGGACCGCGGTCGACGAGCCGTCGCCCGTCGTCGCGGCGTCGGCCCCTGTCCCACGAGCCCCCACGACCTCCCGTGCCACGGCCTCGGCGGGCCCCACTGCGAGCTTCCCGCGCAGGGCCTCGGCGCGCGTCGCGAGGTTGTGCAGCCCGCCGCGGTGGTCGCCCGCGTCGACCCCTTCGCAGCCGATCCCGTCGTCGACCACCGACAGCGTGATGGCGTCGTCCGTGACCTTGAGCCGCACGTCGACGCGCGAGGCCCGTGCGTGCCGGGCCACGTTCGTGAGCGCCTCGCCGACCACGACCACGAGCTGGTCCGCGACCTCGGCGGGCACGAGCGACGAGTCGTCGCTCTCGATGATGACCGAGGGGGCGAACCCGAGCGCGGGGGTCACGGCGTCGGCCGCCGCGGTCAGGCGCTCCTGGAGGCTCGCCTCGGGGGGAGTCGTGGCCTGGAGCGCGAAGATCGTCGAGCGGATCTCCCGGATGGTGTCGTCGAGGTCGTTCACGGCCTCCTCGACGCGTGAGCGCACGATCTCGTTCTCGATGTGCTTGGTCGTGCTCATGAGCGTCATCGCGGACGCGAAGATCCGCTGGATGACGACGTCGTGCAGGTCGCGGGCGATGCGCTCGCGGTCCTCGAGCACCGCGACGCGGCGGCCGTCCTCGTAGAGACGGGCGTTGTCGACCGCGACGCCCGCGGCGGCGGCCAGGGCGCGGACCGCGGCCTCGTCGTCCTGCGTGAACGGGGAGCCGTCGCGCTTGTCCGTCAGGTAGAGGTTGCCGTAGACCGAGTCGCGGACCTGGATCGGCACGCCGAGGAACGAGTGCATGGGCGGGTGGCCCGCGGGGTAGCCCGACGCCGCGGGGTAGCCCTCGATCTTGTCGACCCGTAGGGGGTGCGGGTGCCGGATGACCTCGCCCAGCAGGCCGTGGCCGTGGGGCCAGTGGCTGATCGCCTCGACCTCGGAGTCCTCCATACCGACGGGGACGAACCGGCCCAGCCGGTCGCCGTCGCGGACCCCGAGCGCGCCGTAGCGGGCTCCGGTGAGGTCCATGGCGGCCTCGACGATACGGCGGAGCACGGTGTCGAGGTCGAGGTTGCTCGTGATGGCGACGACGGCGTCGAGCACGCGGTGCGCGACGGCGGACGGGAGGGACTCGGTCACCCACGTGAGTCTGTCAGATGTACGGACCGGAGCTGGCCTCGGGAGGACCGGGACGGTGCTCTCCCACTGGTGGTGGGTCTTCAGGTATTCCATGACGAACCCCCTCGATCTGGACAGTCCCGGCACCCGCCGCGGGTTCCGACGGGTGTGCCCCCGGCCGGTCGGCGGGTGGCCGACCGGCCGGGGAAAGAGCGACGGCCCTCCGGGAGGTGACCGGGAGGGCCGTCGGGCGGGCCGGGGTCTCGCGTTCCCCGTGATTCCCGCGTCTACCTGGGTGTATCGCCGTGGCGAGCGGATCGCGTCGCCGAACCGGGGATCAGACCAACCAGGAGTTCTTGCGGACGAGCGGCAGGCTCTTCCACTGTCGGCCGAGGCCGAGGGTGTCGCCGGCGCCGATCATGGCCAGCGAGATGATCGCGAGGGCTTCGACGACGTGGCTGTCGATGATGGGGTTGGTGGTCAGGGGCAGCGACGCGAGGTACATGAAGCCGAGGAGGACGGTCCCCGCGATCGCCGCGATCCGCATCCCGATCCCGAGCATCAGGGCGAGCCCGATCCCGAGGAGGCCCGCCATGAAGAGCCAGTCGGCCCAGGCCGCGCCGGCCATACCGTTGAAGAAGGTCGCGAACGGTCCCTGGACCCCGCCGAGGAAGCCGGCCGTGGGGCTGCCCCCGTTGATCCAGGCCCGCTCTGAGGGGGTCGAGAACCCGAGCCCGAAGGTCTTGTCGAGGAAGGCCCACACGAAGTAGAAGCCCATGACGATCCGGAAGATCCCCAGGACGATCTGGGTCGGGAGGGTGCCGCGGACCGCGAGGCTCGCGGTCGTGGTCGCCCCGGTGACCTCGTGGGGGACGGCACGTACTGCTCGGGCCGAGCGGGCCGAGCTGGCCGGGCGTTCGATCGTTGCACTCATGTCGTCTGTCTTCCTCGTCTCCAGGACCGGATCCCCTTCCGGTTCGTTGACTCCATTCCACCGGAGCGCGAGGGGCGTGACCTGGGGCGAAGGTCGAGGATTCCGGGGGACCTAGGTCCCGTCGTGAGGCTCGGCGCGGACGCAGCGGCAGGATCAGGAGAACGCGGGATACCCGCCCGACGGCGAAGGTCCCCACTCGCGCTCGGCCCACGCGACGCCGTCGGACAGGAGGGACGCGATGCCCGGGGTGACGTCCCGCAGGTGCTCGGCGCCCCAGCGCCACCGGGACAGCACGAGCTGGCGGTACGACGGTGAGCGCCCCTCGGGCCCCACGCGCGGGCGGTCCTCGACCGCTCCGTCGAGCAGCCAGCCCGTCATCGCGAGGATCCAGCCTGCGCAGGCGACCAGCACGTCGTGGGTCCAGGCGGGCTCGACGACGGCGTCGGGAAGGTGTCGGCCGAGCCCCGCGGTGAACGCCGCGAGGAGCTCGTCGGTCAGGCCGGGCGGCGGGTCGAACACGCACCAGCACGTCGAGAACGGCATGAGCGTGTAGGCGGCGTCGAGCGCGGGGTGGTGGGCCGTGGTGTCCTCGAGGTCGAGGAAGACCCAGCCGGCGGGTGTGAGGACGGCGTTGTCGGGACACGTGTCGCCCGGGGAGACGACGACGGCGCTCCCCGGCGCACGCAGGCTCGCGAGGGCCTCGAGGTCGTCGTGCAGGAACGCGAGGGTCGCGTCGAGCGGGTCGCGCGCGAGGTCCGTGGGCGTCGGCAGGGCCGCGACGAGCCGGTGCACCCCGGCGCGGGCGTCCGCGTCGAGGTCCCACCCGCGCACGACACCGCGGGCCGCGAGCTCGGCCGAGAACCGCTCGACGTGCGGCCCCGAGGCGCCCGCGAGCTCGCCGAGCGCGGTCGCCCACGAGAGGGCTCCGTGCCAGGCGGCGTCGCGGTCGGTGCCGAGCAGCAGGTCGGCGAGCGTGGGCCCGTCGCCGACGTCGCTCATGACGACCAGGCTGTGCGCCTCGTCCACCCCCAGGAGCACGGGCGTGCGGTCGAGCGCCAGCAGCCCCGCGACCTCGTGCTCGAACGGGAACCCGTGCACGCCAGGGCCGTCGAGGAACCGCTTGACGACGACCGTGCTGCCCGGGGCGTGCGCGGCGGCGCGGGTCGTGTCGAGGCGGTCGGTCGTGAGCCCCGCGACGACGCGGGCACGGACGACGAGGGATCTCGTCGACCCGCCGAGGGCCTCGGGCTCGGTGAGCGCGGCCCCCAGCGCGGCGCCTGCGAGCGCGAGGGTCTCGTCGAGGTCGGGCACGGGCGTGCGAGAGAGCGCTGGCTCGGGCGGGGGAGCGGCGGACGGCATGCCTCAGTCTGCCCCGTGGGCTCCTCGCCCGGCCGGGTGCGACACGGCCGTCAGGACGTGGCGTCCTCGACGTCGGCCGACAGCTTGTCGACCTCCGTGCGGAGCTCGTCGAGCTTCGAGCTCACCGCCTGGTCGGCCGACTCGACCGCGTCGGACGCGGACTGGAGCCGTGCCGAGGCCTCGTCGAGCCGGGTGCGTGCCTCGGCGACGCGCTGCTCCGCCTCCGCCTTGGTGTCCTCGCTCGCCGTCGCGGCCTCGTCGATCGCGGCCTGGAGGTCCTGCGACGCGGTCCGTGCCGAGGTCACGGCCTCCTCGACCTGGGCGCGCTTGTCCTCGGGCAGGGAGCCGAGCCCGTCGACGAGCGACTGCACGTCGGCACCGATGGTCTCGGCCTGGGCCTTGGCGTCGTTCAGGAGCTGGTCGAGCTGGTCGCTCGTGATGGTGAACTCGGGGAGGGTGATGCTCCCGTCGTCGCCGCAGGCGCCGAGCAGCGACGTGGACAGGACGAGCGCGAGCCCGACGGCGGCACTTCGGCGGGGGCGTCGGGTGCGCTGCGCGGGGGGCGCCTGGAACGAGGTCGAGGTGTCCATGTACCCATTGTGCTCGCGCAACCTGAGAAGTCACCCTCAGTGTTCATCCAGGAGGGGTGGCGTACACGCCGTTCGTCGTCCAGGCTTGAGTTTGGCCTTTCTCGCGATAGCCTCGCTACGTCGAAAGACGCAAGACCGGACAATTGGAGTCTCGTGGTGACCTTGCCGACGCACCGTGTGCGTTCACGCCGCCCTGCGGGAGCAGCAGTGAGCCCGCACGACGAGGCAGGCTCGGTCGCCGGCTCGTCCCTCCCCGTCGCCCCTGAGGCGGCGACCGACGCTCCAGCTCCTCCTCCTTCTTCCACGACGCCTCCGTGCCTCGCGGCGAGCGCTCGCCCGCGCCACACGTCCCGCGCGGTCCCGTGGATCCTCTCGACCACGCTCGTGCTCGGGTCGGTCATGACCGTCGGGTTCGTGGGGTCGTCGATCACGCACCGTGAGTCCTGGTCGGTCGAGTACGCCGCGCCGGAGACCCC
Organism: Oerskovia sp. Root22; assembly: GCF_001429135.1. Classification (NCBI taxonomy): domain Bacteria; kingdom Bacillati; phylum Actinomycetota; class Actinomycetes; order Micrococcales; family Cellulomonadaceae; genus Oerskovia; species Oerskovia sp. Root22. The sequence goes on from NZ_LMIL01000011.1 coordinate 39,018, forward strand.
GACCCCGGGTGCCGCGTTCGGCGTGCTCCCCGCCGCCTACGAACCGCCGCACGAGGACGTCCAGCTCGAACGGGTCGTCGCTGCGGTCGACCGCAGCGACGAGTACATCGCGACCGAGGCGCAGGTCCCGGACGGTGTCCTCCAGGCCCGCTCGGAGCTCGGCATGCTGCTGGCCACCTACCAGGCGCAGCAGGCTGCTGCCGGTGGGAGCGCTCCAGGAACGAGCGGCGGGACCGGCACGAGCGGGGCAGGGAGCTTCTTCCTGGACGGCCTGGCCACCCCGCCCGCCCCTGCACCGTTGTCTCCGCTGGCACCGGTCGCCCCCGTCACGCCCGAGGCCCCCGGGTCGTCCGGCGTGGTCGAGGGGCCGGGGCCCACGGCAGCACCCGCGGACGTCGCGGACGCCGCCGCGGCGTCGAGCACCGTGTCGTCCGGCCTGCCCGCGGGGTACGTGCCGGCAGGCGCCGCGGACGCCCTGGCGACCGACCTCGCTCCCGTCTCGCCCGAGCCCACGGCGCCGGTGGCTCCGGACGCGGAGGGCGGGGACACACCGTCGGGCACGGGTCCGGACGGTGCGATGGCTCCCGACGGCACCGTCCTTCCCGAGGGCACGGTCCTTCCCGAGGGCACGGTCCTTCCCGACGGGACGGTCGAGGACGGTGACGGGGTACCGCTCCCCGGCGGCCTGACCGGCGACCCGACCGACGAGGACGCCCCCGACCACGACGACCTGGTGACGCTCGACGACGTCGTCGTCGCCGCGACGCGGCTCGCAGAGCTCATGGGCCCGTCCTACGCGCTGGCGCCCGGCGACGTCCTGCCGGCCGCAGGCATCACGGCTCCAGCCGGCGGCACGCTCGCCGACCAGCTCGCGGCCGTGGTCGCCAAGTACGCCGACAGCACCGCGCAGTACGGCAACGGACTCCTGCCGGACTCGGTGCTCTGCGGTCTCGACTTCGCCTCCGGGCACAGCCTGCGCTGCGACGCCGCGGAGCAGCTCAACGCGCTCGCGGTCGAGTACCAGAAGGAGTTCGGCAAGCCGCTCCGCATCACCGACTCGTACCGCAGCTACGACGCGCAGGTCGCGGTCAAGGCCGCCAAGCCGTACCTCGCCGCCGTGCCGGGCACCTCGCAGCACGGCTGGGGTCTGGCGATCGACGTCGGGCAGCCCGTCTCCACGGGCCGCAGCGCCGAGTACCTGTGGATGCGGCTGCACGCACCGGACTACGGGTGGGACAACCCGTCGTGGGCGCGGCTCGACGGCCGCAAGCCCGAGCCCTGGCACTTCGAGTTCTACGCGGCGGGCGCCATGCCGGACCGCTACACCGGGGGAGCCCCCGCGACGCCGTCGGCCCCTCCCGTGAAGCCGACGACCCCGCCCACCACACCTCCCACGACTCCGCCGAGCCCGGCCCCCACGCCGAACCCGACGCCCACGACGCCCGCGCCGACGGACCCGCCGACCCCGACGGACCCGCCGACGACGACGCCGCCGACCACGACGCCGCCGACCGAGACGCCGGACCCGACGGACCCGCCCACGACGACGCCGCCGACCGAGACGCCGGACCCGACGGACCCGCCCACGACCACCCCGCCGACCGAGACGCCGACGGCTCCGCCGACCTCGACGCCGGACCCGACCCCCACTGCGACACCGACCTCGGACCCGACGTCCACGGCCTTCGCGACCGAGGAGCCCACGGCGACCCCGTGACGACCGCATGACGAGCGGCGCGCGTCCCCGCGAGGGGGCGCTCGCCGCTCGCGTCTCACCTACCTGTGCTCTCCGGCGGCGTCGGGTCGAGAGGCGGGGGTGGCGGCAGGCGGGCGGGACCAGCCCGGGAATCCCGGGAATGCGGTCGCAAGGCGCGGAGGCGACCGCGTAGGGTGGAGCCCATGTGGATCTGAGCCTGCTCGCGAGACCCCCTTCCTCTCGCGCCCCGACGTCGCCCCGCGACGTGACGACCTCGTCGCGTCCCGCCAGCGCTCGACGTCGGTAGGCAGCCTCCTGTGCCGCCGTGGCGCCCTTCCAGTCAGGTGACCCCATGCCCCATGCCTCTCCGTCCCTCCTCACTGCCACGGACCTCACCAAGTCCTACGGCGACCGCACGGTCCTGGCGGGGGTGAGCCTCGCCGTCGACCCCGGCCACCGGACCGGCCTGGTCGGTGAGAACGGCGTCGGCAAGTCGACGCTGCTGCGGCTCCTCGCGGGGGTCGAGGACCCCGACTCCGGGGTCGTCACCCGACCGGCCGACCTCGGCTACCTGCACCAGGAGTTCCCCTACGGTCCGACGACGACCGTCGGCGAGGTCGTCGAGGATGCCCTCGCGGGGGTCCGGGAGATCGAGCGTGAGCTCGAGGCGGCGGCTGCGGCCCTCGCTGAGCTGTCAGAACCTGGCCGGGGTGCAGCCCGGCCCAGCTCTGACGACGGGTCCGCCGCCGTCGATGCCCTCACCGCGGCCTACGACCTGGCCCTCGCGCGCGCCGAGCAGTCGGACGTGTGGGGGGCCGACGCCCGTGCCTCCCGCGCGCTGGCGGGCCTGGGCCTCGACGTGATCCACCGCGGCCGCCTGGTCGCGCGGCTCTCGGGCGGTCAGCGCACGCGCCTCGGCCTCGCGGCGCTCCTCATCCGCCAGCCCGGCGCGCTCCTGCTCGACGAGCCGACCAACCACCTGGACGACGAGGCCGCCGAGTTCCTCGCGACCGCGCTGCGCGCGCTGCCCGGGGCCGTGCTCCTCGCGAGCCACGACCGGGTGTTCCTCGACGAGGTCTGCACCGAGATCCTCGACCTCGACCCCTCGCAGGAGGCCAGCTCCGCGGGTCGCACGGGCGGCACGCTGTACGCGGGGACCTACCGCGACTACCTGCGGGCCAAGCGCGTCGAGCGTGCCCGCTGGGAGCAGCAGTTCGCGGCCGAGCAGGACGAGCTCAAGGCGCTGCGGCGGTCGGTCGCGACCACGGCCCGCAACGTCTCGCACAACCGTGAGCGCGGCAACCAGTCCAAGCTGCTCTACGACGCCAAGGGCGAGCGCGTGCAGTCGCAGGTCTCCCGGCGCGTGCGCAACGCCCAGCAGCGCCTCGACACGCTCGAGGCCGAGCAGGTGCGCAAGCCCCCGGAGCCGCTGCGGTTCGCGCCGCCGCACCTCGTGCGCGAGCGGGCGACGAGCTCGTCGCCCGGGCGGTCGGGCGGTCGGCGCGGCTCCCAGGGGGCGTCGAACGGCACCGACGGCCTGGCGCTCTGGGCGCGTGACGTCGTCGTGCAGGGAGGGGCGACCGAGCCCGACCCCGCGACGCCTGGCCGTCCCCGCCTCGACCTGCGTGCCGCGGGGGTGCCGTCGATCGACCTCGCGCCGGGCGCCAAGCTCCTCGTGACCGGGGCCAACGGCTCGGGCAAGTCGACGCTGCTCCACGTGCTGGCGGGGGACCTCGTGCCGACGTCGGGCAGCGTGGGGCGTGCGCGAGGCGTCGAGGTCGCCCTGCTGGAGCAGGACGTCCGCCTGCACGACGACGAACGCACCCCGCGCGACCTGCTCGCCCTCATCACGGGTCAGGATCCCGCGGACCGCCCGCTCGTGAACGCGCACGGCCTCGTCGCACCCCGCGACCTGGACCGACCGCTCGGGATGCTGAGCGTGGGCCAGCGGCGTCGCGTGGTCCTCGCGATGCTCGTGACGCAGGCCCCCGACGTGCTGCTCCTCGACGAGCCGACCAACCACATCTCGCTCGCGCTCGCCGAGGAGCTCATGGCCGCGGTCGAGACGTGGCCGGGGGCCGTGGTGGTCGCCTCGCACGACCGGTGGCTGCGGCGGACCTGGAAGGGCGACGTGGTGCACCTCGGCTGACGGCTGCGTGCAGGGAGCTCGGGGAGACCCGGCGGCTCCCCGGCTCGGTCGAGCGCCCGAGCCGCGCGGTGGCTAGGCCTGCACCTCGACGGGCACGGTCAGCCGCGAGCGGATCTCGTGGACGACCTGCTTCTGGACCTCGACCGGCGGCGACCCGTCAGGGTAGATGCCCAGCAGGGTCGCGAGCCGGAGCTGGGCCTCCTGCAGGTCGGCGAGCCGGCGGCTCTCGGCCGCACCGCCCGCGCGTCGGGCCGCCTTGCGCACCGCCCGTCGCGCGTGGACGGACCGCAGCGCCTCCATCTCGCCCGGCGTCACGACGTCCGCGGGCTGGTCGGCGAGGACCGTCTCGAACCAGTGGTGGTCGATGCTCCGGGCGTAGCGGAAGACCAGGACGAACGCGAGGATCAGGACCACGTACTTGAGGAAGACCGACGCGAAGACGCCGGCCTCGGACGACGAGAGGAAGATCTCGGGGGCGTTCCACGCGAAGTGCAGGGCCCAGGCGAGCAGGTACGCCCCGAGGGCCACGCCGATGCGCCGGGCCACGGAGATGCGGAACGCGGTGAGCGCGTAGGCCACGCCGAACCCGGCGATCGCGCTGAACATCACGTGCGCGCCGAACCCGACCAGGACCCTGCTCAGCCCGACCTGGAGCGCGCCCACGGCGTCCGAGTTCGGGTCCATGATCGCGCCCTGCACGATGTAGCTGATGTTCTCGCTGACCTCGAACCCCAGGCCCACCATGGCTCCGTAGACCAGCCCGTTGAGCGGCCGGGTCACGTGCGCGCGCCCCGCGTAGAGGACCAGGACCACACCGAGGACCTTGATGAGCTCCTCGTCGGTCGGCCCCGCGAGGGCGGCCGACCAGGAGGCCAGGCCGACGCGCTCGAGCGCGGAGATCAGGTGGTCGTTCGCGACCACGACGATGGTCGGTGCGGCCACGAAGCCCCACGCGTAGGCCGCGAGCAGCAGGGGGCCCGGCTCGTCCTCGAACAGGTCGAGACGGCGGATGATCGCCGTGAGCAGCAGCGTGACGAGCGCGGCGAGCAGGACCCCGATCCCGAGGCCCTCCGGGGTGAGCAGCGCGTCCTGGCGGGCCGTCAGGAGCATCGAGAACCCGGTCACGACCAGGCAGACCCAGTAGAGCCAGGTCGCCCACTGGTAGTGGGGGAACAAGCCACGCCGCCGTCTCGCGGGAGCGCCCGTGGGCAGGACCACGGGGACGTTGCGGAGCTGGTCGGTCATGAGATCGTCACCGCCTTCACGAGGGTGGCCACGGCCTCGGCCTGGGCCTGCAGGTCCGACGACGTCCCGTACGCGAGGATCGAGACGCCTCCCTGGGCGTACTGCCGGGTGACCTTGACCGTGAGCGCTGCCGCGGCGGGGCCGTCCGACCGGAAGACGCCCGAGACCTCGGCCGGGTCGCCCTCGGAGACGATCCGGGCGTCGTACAGGCTCGTGCCGGTCGAGAGCTCGGCGAGCCGGGCCCGCCGTGCGAAGAAGACGTTCGCGTTCTCGACCCCCGACGCGACCTCGATCTGGACGCTGACGCCTGCGCGGTCCACGGTGAGGCTCGCGCCCTCGAACGTCGATTCGCTCGCGTCGCCCGACGGGCTGATGTCGGCCGTCGTGGACCATCCCTCGGGGAACCGGATCGTCGCGGTCGAGGCGCCGTCGGACACCGTCACGATCCTCCCGGCGGGGATCTCGGTCTCGGTGGGCGGGGTGCCCTCGTCGACGGCGGTCGGGACGAGCCACAGGGCGACCATGGCCAGCAGCACGAGGGTCGTCGCGACCGACCCGACGCGATCCATCCCGAAGCGTCCGCGACGCTCGGGCCGCAGGAGCGGGGGAGGTTCCGGTTGCATCGTGCTCCTCGGGTCGGGGCGGCGGGACGTCCCTCCGATGCAAGCACCGGGCGCGGCGGACCGCGACCGCTGGCCGGCGCGGACGACGGGGGGAGGAGACGTGGACGAACTGTGCGGGCCGTTCTCTCGGGCGGTGGGTGTCGGCGGCGGGGCCTAGGGTCTGAGGAATGAGCGAAGAGCGAGCACGCGCCGCACTCGAGGCGTCCGGGATCGACTTCACGATCACCCGGCACGGCCCGGTGGGCTCCCTCGAGGAGGCCGCGGAAGCGCGCGGGATCGACCCGGCGAACATCGTCAAGACGCTCGTGGTCCGCCGTGGTGACGACGACTACCTGTTCGTCCTGGTGCCCGGCGACCGGACCATCTCGTGGCCCAAGCTCAGGTCTCTCCTGGGGGTCTCGCGGCTGTCCATGCCGGACAAGGACGTCGCCCGCGAGGTCACCGGGTACGAGCGCGGCACCATCACGCCGTTCGGATCCACGACCGCGTGGCCGGTCGTCGCGGACTCGCGCGTCGTCTTCCGGGAGGCGGGGGACGTCGTCGGGCAGGACGAGGGAGGGGCGGACCTTCTCGGTGAGCCCGACGGCGCCTCGCCGCTCGTCTCGATCGGCGGGGGCGCGTTCGGCGTCGCGGCGACCGTCGACGGAGCGCGACTTGCCGCCGTCCTGGGCGCGCAGGTCGCGGACGTGACCGACCCGGTCTAGCCTCACAGGGTTTGACCATCACGGGTCCCGCCCTCGGGAACACCGTTCATTGCCCGATCGTTGACCAGGAGGACGGTCCGCGAGGACCAGCCTCACCGACTGACGGAGCACGAGAAAGCATGACCATCCCCAGCACCTTGGACGCAGGCATCACCTACGAGGCGACCCCGGAGGGGTCTCTCATCACGCTGTGGGGAGAGATCGACGCAGCCTTGCGGGACCGCGCGAGCGACGCGATGGCGCAGGTCATCACGCACCCAGGTCCCGTGACGATCGACGTCGGTCGGGTGACCTTCATCGACTCCTCGGGCATCGCCTTCATCCTGCAGGTCTACATGCTGGGCTCCGAGGACGGACGCCCCGTGGTCCTGCAGGATCCGACGAGCACGCTCGAGGACCTGCTGGAGATGATCGGCATGGGCGGCACCATCCCCGTCGTGCGGACGGCTTCCGCGGGGTCCTAGGCGTCGTCGCGGCGGTCCTCGACCGCGGGCGGGGTGCCCCACGGGGCGCCCGCGTCGGCGGGCCGTGCGGGCTCGATCCGGTCACGGACGGGCGGCTCGATCCGCTGCGTCTCGTCCGGGGCGGGGAGCTCGTGCGGCAGCTTCTGCCGGAACGCCGAGAAGTACAGGCCCACGAGCACGCCCCCGACCATCATGATCGGGAGCTGTGCGGCGCTGAACCACATCGCCGAGGAGGCCACGAGCAGGCCGAACGTGACGGGGACGGCGACGTCCAGGGTCCTGCGGTCCACGGGGCCTCCGGTGCTGATCGGTGTGAACGAGGAGCGTAGCGCGCGGGCGGGTGCGGCCCGAGCGCGTGTCACGCCTCGGCACCCGCCGTGCTGTGGGTGGCTCGGGCTACGGTTCGGACCATGCGCATCCTGCACACCTCGGACTGGCACCTCGGCCGGACGCTGCACGGCGTCGACCTGCTGGGCCACCAGGCGGCGTACCTGGACCACCTGGTCGAGGTGGTGCGTTCGGAGGGCGTGGGAGCGGTCCTCGTCGCGGGGGACGTGTACGACCGGGCGATCCCGCCGGTCGACGCCGTGAACCTCCTGTCGGACACGGTCGCGCGGCTCGCGGAGCACGCGGACGTCGTGCTGACGCCGGGGAACCACGACTCGGCGATCCGGTTGGGGTTCGGGGCGTCGCTCATGCGTCCGGGGGTCCACTTCCGGACCCGTGTGCCCGACGTCGGCGCACCGGTGCTCCTGGACCCCGCCTCGCGCGGTGGTTCGGGTGGGCAGGTCGCGGTCTATGCCGTGCCCTACCTCGACCCGGACGGCGTCCGGTGGGAGCTCGCGGACGGCTGCGGCTGTGGGGAGCCGGGCGCACCCGAGGCGCACGACGCGCCTGCACCGACCGCACCGACCGCACCCGCCGCCGAGAGGCGACCCCTGCCCCGCTCGCACGAGGCCGTGACGGCCGCGGCCATGCGGCGGATCGCAGCCGACGTGGCGGCTCGTCGGGCGGCTGGGCAGGGCGAACGCGTGCGGAACGTCGTGATGGCGCACGCGTTCGTGGTCGGCGGGCAGGCCTCGGAGTCCGAGCGAGACATCCGGGTCGGCGGTGTGGACTCGGTGCCCGCGGGGGTGTTCGGCGGCGTCGGGGTCGACTACGTGGCCCTGGGCCACCTGCACGGACCCCAGAAGGTCAGCGTGCCGAGCGATGTTTCACGTGAAACCACAGGCCAGGACGGTGCAGGCGCGACCATGGCCCGGTACTCGGGGTCGCCGCTCGCGTACTCGTTCTCGGAGATGCACCAGAACAAGTCGACGGTCCTGCTGGACCTCGACGCGACCGGCGAGGCCCGGACGGAGCTTGTCCCCGCCCCCGTGCCGCGACGGCTCAGCGAGGTCAGCGGCACGCTCGACGAGCTGCTCGGTGCGCCCGGAGACGCGTACACCGACGACTGGCTGCGGGTGTTCGTGACGGACGAGTCCCGGCCCGCCGAGATGTACGCCCGCGTGCGTGGTCGCTTCCCGCACGCGCTCCAGGTCCAGCACCGCCCGCCGCGCACGGCCGAGCGCGAGGTGGTCTCCGTCGTCGGCTCGGGGCGTGACCCGCTCGAGGTGACCCACGAGTTCGTCCAGCACGTCACCGGATCGGGGCCGGGTCCCACCGAGGCCGCAGCGCTGCGCACGGCGCTCGAGCGGGCCCTCGCGAGCGAGCGGAGCGCCTGATGCACCTGCACTCCCTGACCCTCCAGGCCATCGGCCCCTTCGCGGGGACCCACCGCATCGACTTCGCCCAGCTCGCGACCTCGGGGATCTTCCTGCTCGAGGGGCCGACGGGTGCGGGAAAGTCGACCATCATCGACGCCGTGGTCTTCGCGCTCTACGGCAAGGTCGCCTCCGAGGCCGCGAGCGAGGACCGGTTGCGGTCGGCCTACGCTCCGCCCGAGGTCGAGTCCTTCGTCGACCTCGTGTTCGAGACCGGATCGGGCGTGTACCGCGTGCGGCGCAGCCCCGAGTTCCAGCGCCTCAAGAAGCGCGGCACCGGGACCACGACCCAGCAGGCGGGCGTCAGGCTCTGGCGGCTCGCGGGGGCGGACCAGGCCGTCCTCGCGGCGGACGACGTCCCGGGTGAGCTCCTCTCGACGAGGCTCGACGAGGCCGGGCTCGAGATCCACCGGGCGATCGGGCTCGACCGCCGCCAGTTCGTCCAGACCATCGTGCTCCCGCAGGGAGAGTTCGCGAGCTTCCTCCGTGCCGACCCCGAGCACCGCCGCGACCTGCTGCAGAAGGTCTTCGGCACCGAGATCTACGACAGGGTGCAGAGCGAGCTCGCGGCCCTGAACCGCGAGGCGCAGAGCGCGGTCGCCGCGGCCAGGTCAGTCGCCACGGGGTCCGTCGAGAACTTCGTCGGCGCGGCAGGGCTCACGAGCGAGGACGCTGCAGCGTTGAGAGAGGCCGCGCGGGACGACGCACGACTCGCAGGGCCCGTCGACGAGACCCCGGTCCCGGACGACGACCTGTTCGCGATCGCGGGTCTCGCAGCAGACGAGACCCCGACGCTCTCGCCCGTCGAGCCCGGGGCCTCGGTCCGTACGCTCGTCCGCCGCCACGTCGTCGCGCTCGAGCGGGTCGCAGAAGAGCTCGGCGCGCAGGAGATCACGGCGAATACCGTGCTCGTCGCAGCCCGGGAGGCCTTCGAGGCCGCCCGGGCGGTGAGCGCAGCAGTGACGCGCCGCGACGCACTGCTGGCCGAGCAGGCCGCCCTCGACGCCGCGGCCGACCAGGTGGCGCTCGATCGGGAGGTCCTCGCGGCCGCGCGTCGTGCCGCCGTGGTGGAACCTGTGCTCGCCGGTGCGCGTCGGGCAGCGCAGGAGGAGACGGCCGCCCAGGAGCGCCTGCTCCTCGCGCGGACCGGCGTGCCCGCGTCGTTGGCGGTGTCCGACGTGTCCGCTCTCGAGGTGCTGCGGTCGAGCCTGTCCGCAGCCGAGGCACGACTGGTGCGGCTGTTGCCGCTGGGCGAGTCGCTCCCGCTCCGTGAGCGGGAGGTGGTCGACGGGCGCAAGGAGACCGACCGCGACCGCGAGGAACGCAGCCGGACCCTCGCCGACCTCGAGGCCCGCCCCGCTGCTCGGGCCCTGCTCGAGGCGCGCCGCGACACCCTCGCCGACGCCGCCGGTCGTCTCGGCGAGCGTCAGGAGCGGGTGCTCGGGGCCGAGTCGGTGCTGCGTGCCGCCCGTCAGGCCGTCGCGACCGGCGCCGACCTCGAGGTCGCGCGCGGGCGTCAGGACTCGGCGGTCGCCGCCGCGCGCGCCGCCTCGGACGCCGAGCACTCCCTGCGGACCGCCTGGCTCGGGGGGATCGCCGGAGACCTCGCCGCAGAGCTGCAGCCCGGCTGCCCCTGCCCGGTCTGCGGCGCCGAGGAGCACCCTGCTCCGGCCCGCACGGGAACCGAGCACGTCGGGCGGGACGTGGTGGAGGCGGCTGAGGCCGCTCGTCGCGCCGCGGAGCAGTCCGTGGCCGAGGCCTCGGCCGAGGCGGCCACGCTCGCCGAGCGGCTCGACGGGCTCCTGCGCACCGCGGGCGGCGTGACGACCGACGACGCGCAGAGCTCGGTTGACGCGGCCAAGGAGCTGGTCGCGGAGTCCGCCGCCGCGGTCGCCGAGCGTGCCGAGGCCGCGACTGCGCTCACGGACTTCGACACCGCGACCGCAGCCCTGACCGGCCTCGCCGCGAGCCTCGCCGAGCGGATCGCGGGCGAGACCGCCCGCCTCGACGCCCTCGCGACGGGGATCGAGCGTGACCGCCAGGAGATCGCTGCCGAGCTCGACGCGACCGGTCCGCTCCTCGCGGACGCCGCCCTGCCGGACGCGCTGGCCGACGAAGGCTCTCCCGCCAACCCCGTCGCGGTCATCGAGGCCGCCCTCCGTGACCGTGGGATCGCGGTCACGGCGCTCCTCGACGCCGAGTCCGCCGTGGCCCACGCAGCCGACGCCGTGGCCGCCCGGGCAGCCGAGGTCGCGACGGTCGTGACCGAGTCCGGGTTCGACGACGAGCAGCACGCGCTCGACGCGGCCCGTCCGCCCGCCGAGCGGGAAGCCCTCGAACGGCGGCTCCGTACCGTGGACGCCGACGTGGAGCGCGTCCGCCAGGGGCTCGCCGAGGAGTCGATCGCGACCCTGCCCGCGGACGTGGAGGTCGACCTCGACGCGGCACGTGACGTCGTCGGGCAGGCGGAGACCGCCGAACGGCGAGCCGCCCTCCAGGCCAACGGTGCTGCTCAGCGCGCCCGGCTCGCCGCACGCGCGGCGAGCGAGATCTCCTCGGCCGTGGAGGGGTGGGCTCGGGAGCGCGAGGCCGCAGCCCCCGTCGCCCGCATGGCGAGCCTCGCGGCCGGGTCGGGCTCGGACAACGCCAAGGCCCTCTCGCTCGCTACGTACGTGCTGGTCAGGCGGTTCGAGGACGTCGTCGCGGCCGCCAACGAGCGGCTCCGCGAGATGTCCGACGGGCGCTACGAGCTCGAGCGCTCCGACGAGAAGGAGGACGTCCGCACGCGCCGGACCGGGCTCGCGATGAAGGTCCTCGACCACCGCACCGAGGCCGCACGCGACCCACGCACGCTCTCGGGCGGCGAGACCTTCTACGTGTCGCTGTGCCTCGCGCTCGGGATGGCCGACGTCGTGACCGCCGAGGCCGGCGGCGTGGACCTGGGCACCCTGTTCGTCGACGAGGGGTTCGGGACCCTCGACCCCGAGACCCTCGAGGCGGTGCTCGGCGAGCTGGGCAAGCTCCGGGCGGGTGGCCGCGTCGTCGGCGTGGTGTCGCACGTCGACGCGCTCAAGCAGTCCATCGCCGAGCGCATCGAGGTCAGACGGTTGCCGAGCGGGGCCAGCACGCTCGCGGTGCGGGCGTAGCGCCGGTCAGCCGCCCAGCTCGCGCGCGCGCAGCAGCACCGCGTCGAGCATCTCGGGCGTCAGACGCCCCGTGAAGGTGTTCTGCTGGCTCACGTGGAAGCATCCCAGCAGCGTCAGGCCGCGCCCGTCGGGGTGCGTGATCCGCACCTCGGCCCCGTGCCCGAACCGCGGCCGTGGACGGGGTACCACCCACCCCTGGTCGTCGAGCGTCGCGAGCAGCGCCTGCCACCCGAACGCGCCGAGCACCACCGCGACGCGCGGCCCGACGAGCTCGAGCTCGCGCCCCAGGTACGGCGCGCACGTGTGACGTTCGAGCGGCGTCGGCTTGTTGGCCGGCGGCGCGCAGTGCACGGGCGAGGTGACACGGATGCCGGTGAGGACCAGCCCGTCGTCGGCACGCACCGACGTCGGCTGGTTCGCGAACCCCGTGCGGTGCATCGCCGCGAACAGGAAGTCGCCCGAGCGGTCGCCCGTGAACATGCGCCCCGTGCGGTTCGCGCCGTGCGCGGCAGGCGCGAGACCGACCACGAGGACCGTCGCTCGTTCGTCGCCGAACCCGGGCACGGGCCGGGCCCAGTAGACCTCGTCCCGGAACGAGGCCCGCTTCACGGTCGCGACCTGCTCACGCCACGCGACCAGGCGGGGGCAGGCTCGGCACGCCACGAGCACCTCGTCGAGTGCCGCGATGCTCCCGGCCGGACGAACCTGGAGAGGGTAGGTGACGTCGTCGGGCCCGACGGCGCCGCCCGCCTCACGGGGCGCGGCGCCTCGCGGAGGGCTCACCGGCCGGACCGTGCCGATGTCATGCCTGCGGCGTGACGAGCTGCTGCAGCGCCCAGGTGTTGCCGTCGGGGTCCGAGAAGTACGTGAACCGGCCCCACGGCAGGTCCTCGACCGGCGGGGCGTCGATGCCGCGGTCGAGCAGGTGCTGACGGGCCTCGTCGGCGTCGGGCACCACGATCTGCAGACCGCGCTGCCCGCCCGAGGGCATATCGGTCATGTTGACGTCGAGCACGATCGAGCACGCCGACCCCGGCGGGGTGAGCTGGACGAACCGCAGGTCGTCGTTCACGGGGATGTCGTGGTCGGCGTTGAAGCCGACCTGGTCGACGTAGAAGGCCTTGGCCCGGTCGATGTCCGACACGGGCACGGGGACGAGCTCGAGCTTCCAGTCCATGGTCGTCGCTCCTGGGGTCTGCTGGTGGTCGCGGCCCGCGGGATGACGGGCACCTCTTCACCGTACGAAGAGAAGCGGTCACCCGCTGGCCGGGACCTGAGCTCGAGCACCGGCGTCACGAGCGCGTGGTTGTCAGAAGTGGGCCGGGGGATTCCCCGGCCCACTTCTGACAACTCAGCGGGGCTCGCCGACGGAGGCCGGCGCCGGGAGGGCAGGAGCCGCCTCGGCGGCCTCGACCACGGCCTCGGCCGCCGCGACGACCCCGAGCTCGGAGGCGTCGGAGACCACGATCGGCGCGTCGCCTGCCGGCGCGGCCCGCAGCGAGCGCGTCAGGCTCAGCAGGAGCAGGCCAGCGACCGAGATGACGCCGAACATGACCGCGGCCATGGTGATCGTGACGTCGCCGCCGATCAGCCCGGTCAGCGGCGCGATGCCCGCGCCGACGCCGAACTGCATGGCCCCCAGCAGGGCTGCCGCGCTGCCGGCCCGGTGCGCGTTGCGCTCGAGCGCGACCGCCGGGACCGAGGGCATGACGAACCCGGCCGTGCCCAGGGTCAGGACGATGAGGGCGACCAGGACCGGGAGCCCCGCTCCGCTCAGGGTCGCGGCGAGCAGCCCTGCGGAGAGGACCATGCCGACGGGCACGATGACGCGCAGGATCTGCTCGGGCGTCACGCGCCCGACGAGCGCGCCGTTGACCTGGCTGCCGATCGTCACGGACACCGCGCCCGCGCCGAAGATGATCGCGTACTGCTGGGCGCTCAGGCCGAACTGCTCCTGGAACACGAACGTCGACGCCGAGATGTACGTGAACATCGCGGCCATGTAGAACCCGCCGAGCAGCGCGAGGCCGAAGAACGACCAGTCGCGCACGAGCGAGCCGTACGAGCGCAGGGCCGCCGACGTGCCGCCCGTCCGCCGCATCTCGGGGGGCAGCGACTCCTTGAGCCGCAGGGCTGCGAGAACCAGCAGCAGCACGCCGAACACCGCGAGGGCGACGAACATCAGACGCCATGAGCCCATGCGCAGGAACTGGGCACCGATCGTCGGAGCCAGGATCGGGGCGACGCCCACGACCAGCATGAGTCGCGCGATGACCTTGCCGACCTGGAAGCCCTCGAAGTTGTCGCGCACGATCGCCATCGACAGGACCATGCCGGCCGCGGCCGTGAGGCCCTGGACGAACCGGAGCGCGGTGAGCATCTCGACCGACTGGACGAACACGATCCCGACCGAGGCCAGGACGTAGAGCGAGAGGGCGGACAGCAGCGGGAGGCGGCGCCCGATCGCGTCGGAGAGCGACCCGATGAGGAGCTGACCGAGCGCGAGGCCCGCGAGCGTCGCGGTCAGGGTGAGCTGGATGCGGGACTCGGTCGTGCCGAGCTCCCGCACGATCTGCGGGAAGGCCGAGAGGTACAGGTCGATCGTGAGCGGGCCGATAGCCGTGAGCGCCGACAGGAGCAGGACGAAGCCGACGGTGATGCGCGTGCCGCGGGTGGGTACGGAAGCCGACGGCGCCGACGGTGCTGACAGGTGGGAGACCGCGTCGGAGGTGGACGACGCTGGTGGTGGGGTGGCCATGACTGCGGCAACCCTCGCCGCCGGGCCGTTGTTCCCGGACGGCGTACGGCGTCCGGTGGCTGAGACGGGGCGCAGCCACCGCGTGCGCGGCGCGCCCCGTCCTGCCGGAGGTCAGCCCTCGGCGCGCGCGTCGCGCCAGGCGACCCACTGCTCGACGAGCGAGAGGTCGTAGTCGGGGCCGCTGACCCCGACCGTCAGGAGCGTCGCGCCGAGGCCCACGAGCTCGTCGCCCACCTCGGCGGGCGGACGGTTCACCGCGACGGACCGCTCGACGAGCGAGGCCGTGTCGCGCCCGACGGCGGCGCCGTGCTCGTCGAGGATCGCGCTCTTGCGGGCGAGCGTCTCGGCGTCGCCGAACGAGTGCCACGCGGTCGCGTGCTGGGCGACGATGCGCAGGGTCTTGCGCTCGCCCCCGCCCCCGACGAGGATCGGGATCTCGCGCGTGGGCGCCGGGTTGGACGCGGCCCAGCGGGCCTTGATGCGGGGGAGCGCGTCGGCGAGGTCCGCGATGCGCGAGCCCGCCGTGCCGAACTCGTAGCCGAACCGGTCGTAGTCCTTCTCGAACCAGCCGGCGCCGATCCCGAGGATCAGGCGGCCGCCCGAGATGTGGTCGACGGTGCGGGCCATGTCCGCGAGGAGCTCGGGGTTCCGGTAGCTGTTGCACGTGACGAGCGCGCCGATCTCGACCCGGCTCGTCTGCTCGGCCCACGCGCCGAGCATGGTCCAGCACTCGAAGTGCTTGCCGTCGGGGTCGCCGCTGAGCGGGAAGAAGTGGTCCCAGTTGAAGATCACGTCGACCCCGGCGTCCTCGGCGCGGGCCACCGCGTCACGGATCTGGGGATAGTCGGCATGCTGGGGCTGGAGCTGGACACCGATGCGCACGGGACGAGTCATCCATTCAGCCTAATCGGCGCGACCTGGGGCGTGCCGCTGCGAAGGCAGCGAACCAGGAGGACCCGGGCAGCGGCGCCCGACGTCCGCGGTGGACGCGCACGACTGGGCGAGGACACCACCACGCAGCCGCCCAGCGTGAGCGACACCGCAGGTCACGGATCCGCATCCTCCGAGGCAACGCGCCGCCTCGCCACCTACTGTGGGCGGATGAAGCGATGGTGGTGGTTGATCGGCGGGCTCGTCGTCCTGGTGCTCGTGCTCGTCGTGGTCGACCGCGTCGCGGTGCGCGTGACCGAGGGGGCTGCGGTCCGGTCCATGGAGCAGGGGGACGTCGAGCTCACGGACGCGAACCTCGACATCCAGGGCTTCCCGTTCCTGACGCAGGTGGTCGGCGGCGAGCTCGAGCACGTCACCGGGACGGCCGCGACGGCGACGTTCGGCGGCTACACCGTGACCGACCTGCACATCGACGCCCGCGGCGTCTCGACGCGCGACCCGTACGTCCTGCAGTCGGGCACCGCGACGGGGCTGCTCGCACCGTCCTCGCTCGACGCGGTCGCGAGCGAGGCAGCGGGGTCCCCGGTCACGTTCAGCACCGACGGGAACCTGCTCGTCGCGAGCATGTCGGTCCTGGGCGTCGACCTCTCGGCCCGGCTGACGCCGCGCGTCGACGGCAACACCATCGCGGTCGACGTCGCGGCCCTGACCCTGGGGCCCGCGACGATCACGATCTCCGACCTCCCTCGCCCGATCGCGAACCTCCTGACCAACCTCCAGGTCCCGCTCGACCTCCCGACGGGCGTCACGCTGACCTCGGTCGGGGTCACCGACGGCGCGATCCGCGTCGAGCTGAGCGGGACGGACGTCGCGCTCGCGGACCTCGCGGCGTCGTGATCCCGGGGCGGTGAGCGGCGTGGTCGGCGAGGGTGCAGGGGCGACGCCGCCCGGCGCAGACACGGTCGTCGCGACCCGGCTGGGTGCGCACGGCCTCCGGGGAGCCGGCCTCCCGAGCCTGCGCGACGTCGTCGGGCACCTGGGCGCCGTCCAGTCGCAGGAGTTCCACCCGTCCCTGTGGGGGATCGCACAGCGCGCGGCGGGGACGCCGTCCGCGGCGTCCGCGCGCGAGGCGTTCTCCGCGGGGGACCTGCTGCGCACGCACGTCCTGCGCCCCACGTGGCACACCATCCTGCCCGACGACGTCCGCTGGCTCCTGCAGCTCACCGCGCCCCGGGTGCACCGCCTCAACCGTCCGTACTACCCGGACCTGGGCGGGCCTGCGCAGGACGCGGCCGCGACCGACCTGCTCGCCGAGGCCGTCGCGGGCGGCCGGCACCGGACCCGGGCCGAGCTCGCGGAGCTGCTCGCGTCGCACGGGCTGCCGTCGACCGGCATCTCGTTCACGTACATCCTGATGCGGGCCGAGCTCGACCGGGTCGTGATCAGCGGCGCGCTGCGCGGCAGGCAGCAGACGTACGCGGCGTTCGACGAGCGTGTGCCCGCCGGCTACGGGCCCCTCGGGGCGACGTTCGACGAGGACGAGGCACTGAACGAGCTCCTGCGGCGCTACCTGCGCAGCCGGGGGCTCGCCACGGTCAAGGACTTCGCGGGCTGGTCGGGCCTCACGATGACCCGTACGCGGGAGGGGCTCGCGGCGCTGGGCGGCGAGGTCGAGCAGGTCGTGGGCGCCGGGGACGAGGCGACGGGGCTGGTCATGTGGCGGCTGGTCGACGGCCCGCCCCTGACCGCGGCCGCGGGGGACGGACACGTCGACCTGCTCCAGGGGTACGACGAGTACTTCGTGTCGTACAAGGACAGCCGGGACCTGGCCCGCGACCCGCTCTCGGTCGAGGCACCCGCGGTCCTGCCGCTCCGGCTCCCCGGCACGGAGGAGTCGCCGTTCCTGCACGTGATCGCCGTGGGGGGCCGGGTCGTGGGGCGGTGGCGGCACGTGCTCACGGCGCGCACCCTGCGGCTCGACACCCAGCTCTTCCGGCCGCTCGTCCGGGCCGAGCAGCGCGGGTTCGAGGTCCAGGCGGAGCGGCTCGCGGCGCACTGGGGCGTCGAGCACGTGCCGTCCTGACCGGTGCCCGGTCCGACATCAGCACCCCTGCCCCCGGCGCCCGACGGCGCCGCCGTGGCACGCTGGACCCATGACCGCTCTCGCCCCGGGAACGGCGCTGACCATCGCTGAAGCGGCCGCGTCGTCGGGCCTCACCGTCCACACCCTGCGCTACTACGAGCGCGACGGGCTCATGCTCGACGCGGTCGAGCGTGCCCCGTCGGGGCACCGGCGCTACACGCCTCGTGACCTCGACTGGCTCGTGCTCCTCACGCGGCTGCGCGGCACGGGCATGCCGATCCGTGAGGTGCGCGCGTACGCGGACCTGGTCCGCGCGGGCCAGGGCAACGAGGCCGAGCGGCTGCGTCTGCTGCACGCGCACCGCGAGCGCGTGCGCGCCGAGCTCGCGTCCGTGCAGGAGCACCTCGCGGCGATCGAGCGCAAGATCGACGTCTACGAGGGGCGGACCGGGGACCGCTGACGACGGCCGTCCTCTTGACCTCGAGCGCACTCGAAGTCGCACGCTGGAGTCATGACGGACACCACCGCAGCTCGGCACCTCCCCACCCACACGCTCGGCAGCACCGAGAACGGGACACTGCTCGAGGTCGGGGCCGTGGGCCTCGGCTGCATGGGCATGTCGGCCTTCTACGGCGCGACGAGCGGCGAGGGCTCGACCACCGACGAGACCTCGATCGCCACGATCCACCGCGCGCTCGACCTGGGCGTGACCCTCCTCGACACGGCCGACATGTACGGCCCGCACACCAACGAACGCCTCGTGGGCCGCGCGCTGCGCAGCTCGGGCGTGGCCCGCGACGACGTCGTGGTCGCGACCAAGTTCGGGATCTCCCGAGCCGGGGCGAGCGCGGGCGACCGGACCATCGACGGACGACCCGAGTACGTGCGCCAGGCCGTCGACGGCAGCCTGCAGCGGCTGGGCCTCGACCACATCGACCTCTACTACCAGCACCGCGTCGACCCCGACGTACCCATCGAGGACACCGTGGGCGCCATGGCCGAGCTCGTCCAGGCGGGCAAGGTCCGCCACCTCGGCCTGTCCGAGGCCGCGCCCGAGACCATCCGGCGCGCGCACGCCGTGCACCCCATCACCGCTCTCCAGACCGAGTACTCGCTGTGGTCGCGCGACGTCGAGGCGCAGATCCTGCCGACGCTGCGCGAGCTGGGCATCGGGCTCGTCCCGTACTCACCCCTCGGGCGCGGCTTCCTCACGGGGACCATCTCGTCGGTCGACGGGCTCACCGAGGACGACTACCGCAGGACCAACCCGCGCTTCGTGGGCGACGCGCTCGACGCCAACCTCGCGCTCGTGGCCCAGGTGCGTGCGCTCGCGGCGGCGCGAGGCATCACGGCCGGGCAGCTCGCCCTGGCCTGGGTCCTGGCGCAGGGGCACGACGTCGTCCCGATCCCCGGCACCAAGCGGGTTCGGTACCTCGAGGAGAACGTCGCCGCGGCGGCCGTCGAGCTCACTCCCGAGGACCTCGCGGCGCTCGACGCGGTGCTCCCGGCCGGGGCCGCGGCGGGTGACCGGTACCTGGACATGTCGCCGCTCAACGGCTGACGAAGGGCTGATCGGGTGCGTGCCGACCGAGGCGTCGGGCCCACCCGGGGGCGCGACGCGGTCGGGCGGGTCAGGGCTAGGTGCCGAACCGAAACCCTTACGTGACGCGAGCGAGACGTATCGCCCCTAGAGTGGCGCGCCACGACGTACCCACCCGATCGGAGCTCTCATGCGCAAGATGCCTCTCCTCGTCGCCCTCACGGCCGCGGCGACCCTGGCCCTCACGGCCTGCACCGACGCCTCGCAGCCCACCGACTCCCCATCGACCGGTTCCGCGGGCGAGACCTCCACGGAAGCTCCCTTCGACCTCACGTCGGTCCAGAAGGACGACGCGGCCGCGGCCCTGCTGCCGGCCGGCATCGCGAGCGCGGGCAAGCTCGTCGTCGCGTCCAACACGGAGTACGCACCTGCCGAGTTCATCGACGCGGACGGCCGGACACCGGTCGGCTACGACATCGACATCATCACGGCCGTGGGCGCGGTCCTGGGGCTCGAGGTCGTGATCGAGTCGGCCGACTTCCCGGCGATCATCCCGGCGCTGGGCAGCAAGTACGACGTCGGCATCTCGTCGTTCACCATCACGACCGAGCGCATGGCCGAGGCGAACATGGTCAGCTACTTCAACGCGGGCGAGGCGTTCTCGGTCCAGAAGGGCAACCCCAAGAACGTCGACCCGGCGAACATCTGCGGCCTGACCGTCGCGGTGCAGACCGGCACGGTCGAGGACGAGGGCGCCGACGAGATCAGCTCGACGTGCGTCGAGGACGGCGAGCAGCCGCTCGAGGTCCTGCGCTACGACAACCAGGCCGACGCGACCACCAACCTCGTGGGCGGCAAGGCCGACATCATGTACGCCGACTCGCCCATCGTGTCCTACGCGATCGAGCAGACGAACGGTGAGATCGAGCAGATCGGCGACGTGTTCGACTCCGCGCCCCAGGGGATCGTGACCGCGAAGGCGGACACCGAGCTCGCGGCCGCGATCCAGGCCGCGCTCACGGTCCTCATGGAGGACGGCACGTTCACCGACATCCTGGCCTCGTGGGGCAACGACGCGGGGGCCCTCGACGAGTCGGTCGTCAACCCGCCGGTCTCCTGAGCCGAGCGAGGTAGCCGAGCGAGGTAGCCGGCCGAGGTACCGGTCGAGAGGTGCCAGGCCCGACGGCGGTCGAGCAGCTCCACGGAGCTGCCCGGCCGCCGTCGGGTCCGGCATCCGGGCCGGCATCCGGGCCGGTGCCCGGGGCGCACCCGGCTCCCGGAGCCCAGGCCGGAACGGCGTCGTTTTGCCAGTCGGGGCGCCCGCGCGGGAAACTGGGAGGGCAACGGTGCGGCGCCGCTCCGTGCTGCCCGCGTTGCACGGTGTCACGACCCACCCCCCTGAGGTCGGCGCCGGAGCTCATCACCATGAAACGGGAGACCCCCATGCGCAGGCTGCCTGCCCTCACCGCCCTGACCGCCCTCGTCGCGACCTTCGCTCTCACGGCGTGCACCGACGCCTCGACGGACTCGGGCGCGAGCCCCACCGCCGGCGGCTCGTCGACCGCGACGTTCGACCCGTCGACCATCGCCAAGGACGAGACGATCGCCGCGATGCTCCCGGCCGACGTCGTCGAGGCCGGCCTCCTGACCGTCGGCACCAACGCCACGTACGCCCCCGCCGAGTTCATCGGTGACGACGGCAAGACGATCGTCGGCTACGACGTCGACCTGGCCAAGGCCGTCGGCGCCGTCCTGGGCCTCGACGTCGAGGTCACCAACGCCGACTTCGCGTCGATCATCCCGGCGATCGGCAGCAAGTACGACATCGGGGTCTCGGGCTTCACGATCACGCCCGAGCGCCTGGCCGAGGTCAACATGGTCAGCTACTTCCGCGCGGGCGAGGCGTTCGCGGTGGCGCAGGGCAACCCCAAGGACGTCGACCCCACCGACGTGTGCGGACTGAGCATCGCCGTCCAGACCGGCACGGTCGAGGACGAGGCCCTCGACGGCCTCATGGCGGACTGCGAGGCCGCGGGCAAGCCCGACATCACGCCGCTGCGCTACGCGAGCCAGGCCGACGTGACGACCAACCTGGTGGGCGGCAAGGCCGACGTCATGTACGCGGACTCGCAGGTCGTGGCCTACGCCGTGACCCAGACGGGCGGCCAGATCGAGCAGCTCGGCGACATCTTCGCCGACTCGCTGCACGGCATCGCGATCGCCAAGGACGACACCGCGCTCGCGCAGGCCGTCCAGGCCGCGGTCCAGAAGCTCATCGACGACAGCGACTACACGACGATCCTCGACACCTGGGGCAACGCCTCCGGTGCGGTGACCACGGCCGAGCTCAACCCCGTGGTCTCCTGAGCTGATCCCCTGACAGAACAGAGGTAGCCATGGCCCAGCCGCCCAGCACCCCATCGCCCGACGGATCGCCGGGCGGGGGCTCGTCGAGCCTCGGCACGGCGTCCGCGCCTGCCGACCGGATCCCGGAGCGCATCCACGCGGTCCCGGTGCCCCGGCCAGGACGCTGGGCGGCGGCCGTGGTCCTCCTCGTCCTGGCGGCCATGGCCGTCCACGGCCTGGTCACGAACGAGAAGTTCCGGTGGGACGTCGTCTGGCTCTACCTGCGGGACGTGCAGATCATGCGCGGCGTGGGCTGGACCCTCATCCTGACGTTCTCCTCGATGGCCATCGCCGTCGTGCTCGCGGTGATCCTCGCGGTCATGCGGCGCTCGGACAACCCGGTCATGCGGGCGACGAGCTGGTTCTACATCTGGTTCTTCCGCGGCACCCCGATCTACACCCAGCTCGTGTTCTGGGGTCTCATCTCGGTGCTGTACCCCAAGCTCAGCCTGGGCGTCCCGTTCGGTCCCGAGTGGTTCGTGTTCGACACGGCCGACCTCATCACCGCGGCACGCGCGGCGATCCTGGGGCTCGCGCTCAACGAGGCCGCGTACCTCGCGGAGATCGTCCGCGCGGGCCTGGGATCGGTGGACCCGGGCCAGGCCGAGGCCGCGAAGGCCCTGGGCATGAAGGACGGCAAGATCCTGCGGCGCATCATCCTGCCGCAGGCCATGCGCGTGATCGTGCCGCCGACGGGCAACGAGACCATCTCGATGCTCAAGACCACGTCGCTGGTCCTCGCGGTGCCGTTCAGCCTGGACCTGACGTTCGCGTCGAACGCGATCGCGAACCGCATCTTCCTCCCGATCCCGCTCCTCATGGTCGCGGCGATCTGGTACCTGCTGATCACGAGCATCCTCATGGTCGGCCAGCACTACATCGAGCAGTACTACGGGCGCGGGTTCGGCTCGTCGACGGGCACGAGCCGCCGTCGCAAGCCGGGCAAGGGCCCCAAGAAGCCGAGCAAGCAGGAGGCGATAGCGGCGTCGGGCACGACCGCGAACGCCGACCCCTTCCTGGAGGTGACCCCGTGACCGCGGACGCTCTCGACCGCCCGTCGGGGGCTTCGACCCCGTCCTCCGCCCCCGCGTCAGGCCCGACGGCGGCACACGCCGACGCGTCCGCCGCCCCCATGGTGGAGATCGCCGGGGTGCACAAGATGTTCGGTGACGTCCACGTCCTCAAGGGCGTGGACCTCGAGGTGCCGCGGGGCTCGGTGTGCGTGGTGCTCGGCCCCTCGGGCTCGGGCAAGTCGACGCTGCTGCGCTGCATCAACGAGCTCGAGGACCTCACGGCGGGGCGCATCTACGTCGACGGCGACCTGATCGGGTACCGCGAGGTCGAGAAGAACGGCAAGAAGCGCCTGCACCGGCTGCACCCCAAGGTCATCGCGACCCAGCGCTCGCGCATCGGCATGGTGTTCCAGCGCTTCAACCTGTTCCCGCACATGACGGCCCTCCAGAACGTCATGGAGGCCCCCGTGCAGGTGCGTGGGCTGTCGCGGGCGCAGGCCAGGGCGCGGGCCGAGGAGCTGCTCGCCCGGGTCGGCCTGTCCGACCGCGTCGACCACTACCCCTCGCAGCTCTCCGGTGGTCAGCAGCAGCGGGTCGCGATCGCGCGGGCGCTCGCGATGGACCCCGAGCTCATGCTGTTCGACGAGCCGACGTCGGCGCTCGACCCCGAGCTCGTGGGCGAGGTCCTCGCGGTCATGCGCGACCTCGCGGAGAGCGGCATGACGATGATCGTCGTGACGCACGAGATCGGCTTCGCACGGGAGGTCGGCGACCACGTGGTCTTCATGGACGACGGCGTGATCGTCGAGCAGGGCGACCCGCGTGAGGTGCTGACGAACCCGCGCGAGGAGCGGACCCGGGAGTTCCTGGCGCACGTGCTGTAACCGTCCGCGCCTGTGTCGAGCGTGAGCTGTGGCCCCTGGACCGCTCGGTCCAGGGGCCACGTCCGTCGTACCACCACCACGAGAGGGGCCGAGGCGCCCGCCGGCGAGAGCCGGTCAGCGCTCGCAGGCCACCCCGTTGCCGTCCCAGTCGAGCGCCGGGTTGAAGCCCGCGTCGTCGTTCTTGAGCGGCGTCTTGCCGTCGCGTCTCGCGGCCTCGCACGTCAGGTAGACGCCGTTGACCTTGCCCGAGTCCCAGCCGCCGTCGTTCCCGTCGTCGCCGTTGTCCTGCACCGCGGCCTCGCGTTCCGCGATCGCCACCTCGCGGTCGTCGAGCGCGACGTCGCGCGCGTCGAGCTCGGCCTCCTTGGTGGTCGCGGCGGTCTCACGGGCCGTGACGGCCTCGGTCGAGGCCGCGATCCCGGCGAGCTGCGTCTCGAGGTCGGCTCGCTCGGCGTCGAGCTTCTCGCGCTCGGCGGCCATCTGCTCGGTCGTGAGGGCGGCCGCCGCGGTGGCGTCCCCGGCCTCCGACTGGGCCTTGAGCGTCACGCCGAGGCCGATGAGCAGCCCCACGGCGAGGCAGCCCACGCCGATCCCGAGGGGCAGGAGCCAGCGCATGTACGTCCGCTCCTCGCGCTCCTCGTCGTCGCTCGAGAAGATCGCGAGCGGCCCCCGGTCGGCGGCAGGAGTGGGCCCTGCGGGCGAGGCAGCAGTCCCGACGGCGACGGCGGGCCCGTCGGCCTGGGCGGCGCTCGTGGCCGCGACGGGCGGGGCTGCAGCAGCACCGACGACCGGCAGGATCATGGTCGAGGAGGGCGCCTCCGCGGGCGCGGGAGCGCTCACGTCGCGGCGGGACCGCCTCGTCGGCCCGACGGCGGGCGTCCCGTCCCCGGGCGACGTGACGGGGGCCATGACGTGCGTGGAGTCAGCGGGCGAGGGCGCCACCGCGGCTCCGGGCACGACCGCGGTCTGGAAGAGGACGGGGATCCCGCCCCCCGGCGTCTCGCGGGACCAGGCTTCCGCCCCCGAGGCGGGCGGGGCGGGTGGCGCCGGCGGCGCGGGGACGGCAGGGGCGGCTTCCACCCAGAAGACCCAGCCCTGGGGCGCGGCCGGCCAGGCCGGGTCGGGATGCCAGTCGGACGAAGGGGCGAAACCGGGAGGTACCAACCAGCCGGGCGGCGGGTTGAAATGTACGGCCATGGGAGAGCTCCTTCGACAGTTCCAGCGCGCTCACTATGCTGCAGATCGGCCCGTTGACGCCAATTCCGTACCCTGTCAGCGGCGCCGGGTACAAAGGAACCGGGCCGAGACGCGTGCGGCGGCCCCCGGTCGGCAGCCTCCACGGGCGATCGGCAGCGCGCGTGAGCGATCCCGAGGAGTCGTCGTGTTCCTGATGGACCAGCAGGACCCGTCCGCGGAGGAGCTGCTCGTGTTCTCCGCGAGCGACCTCGTCGCGGCGAGCGAGTGCGAGTACCGCCTGCTGCGCACGCTCGACGAGAAGACGGGGCGCGCTGCCCGCGGTGCGGTCGAGGTCGACGACATGCTCGAACGCACCGCGACCCTGGGCGACGTGCACGAGCAGCACGTCCTCGCCGGGCTCGTGGACCTCGTGGGTGCTGACGCCGTCCGGGAGATCCCCGTGTCGCGCACCATGCGCCGCGAGGACCTCGTGGCCGCGCACGCCGCGACGCTCGCGGCCCTGCGTGACGGGGTGGAGGTCGTCTACCAGGGCTCGTTCTTCGACGGCCGCTTCCACGGCCGCGCGGACTTCCTGATCCGCACGGACAGCCGGGCGGCCCACGTCCCCCTGCTCCCCGCCGGCCCGACGACGTCGCGCACCCTGGGAGGGCCCGGCGCGCCGGGTGCGGGCGGCCCCGAGTACGCGGTGTACGACGCCAAGCTCGCGCGGCGCGCCAAGGTCCCCGCGCTGCTCCAGCTCGCCGCCTACGCCGACCAGCTCCTGGCAGCCGGCGTCGAGACGTCGCCCGTGCTGCACCTGATCCTCGGCACGCGGGCCGTGACCGACCACCGGCTCGCGGACGTCCTGCCCGTGTTCCGCGAGCGGCGCGCCGAGCTGCTGCACCTGCTGGACGCGCACCGCGCGGCCGGCGAGCCGGTCCGCTGGGACGCGCCCGGGCTGCGGCAGTGCGGGACGTGCGGGTACTGCGCCCAGCAGGTCGAGGAGCACGACGACCTGCTCCGCGTCGCGGGCCTGCGCAGCACCCAGCGCGTGAGGCTCCGCGCGGGTGGCATCACCACCATGACCCAACTCGCGTCGGCCACGACCCCGCCGCGCGGGCTCGCGGCGCGCACGTTCGAGACGCTGAGGGTCCAGGCCCGGCTCCAGGCCGGGCTGGTCGACGTGCCGGCGGACGGGGGCGAGGTGCCGGGCCTGGGCCCCGGCCCCAGCGGGTCGGTCACGTGGAGCACGCGGGCGGCCACCGGGGTGGGGGATGTCGACGCGAGCAGCCCCGGCAGCACTGCCGGGGAGGGGGCGGTCGCTCATGGCGCCGAGGACGCCCCGGGCGGCACCGGGACCGAGCAGCACACGCTGTCCTACGTGGTCGTCGACCCCGCGCCGCTGCGCGCCCTGCCCCCGCCGGATCCGGGCGACGTGTTCTTCGACTTCGAGGGCGACCCGCTGTGGTCGGTCACGGACCCGGCGACCGGCGACATCACGTGGAACATCGACTACCTGTTCGGGCTGGTCGAGCGACCCGGCACCTCGGGGGAGGTACCGCCCTTCCACGCGTTCTGGGCGCACGACCTGGAGCAGGAGAAGCAGGCGCTCGTCGACTTCGTCGACTACCTGGCCAAGCGACGCGCCCAGTACCCCGGGCTGCACGTCTACCACTACGCGTCCTACGAGAAGACCCACCTGCTGTCGATCGCGGCCCGCCACGGGGTCTACGAGCAGGAGGTCGACGACCTCCTGCGCCAGGGCGTGCTCGTCGACCTCTACGCGACCGTGCGCCACTCGCTCAAGGTCTCGGCGCCGTCGTACTCGATCAAGAAGCTCGAACCGCTGTACATGGGCGACCAGCTCCGCGGCGGCGACGTGACCGACGCCGCCGCGTCGGTCGTGGCCTACGCGACCTGGTGCGCCGCGCGCGACGCGGGCGACGACGAGGAGGCGGCCAGGCTGCTGCGCGGCATCGCCGACTACAACGAGTACGACTGCCTCTCGACCCTGCGGCTGCACGAGTTCCTGCTGGGCCTCGCCGGACGCACGGCCCCCGCGACGAGCGACGTACGGACGACGCCCCCGGTGGGCAACGGGTGGGAGGACGACCTGCCGCCCGCCCTCGAGCTCAGCGACGCCGAGGTGGCGCGCCGGGCCAAGCGCGCCGAGGCCGAGCAGGTCGAGCTCGACGTGCGGGGGCTCGCGGGCGGCGTGGACGGCCGCTCGGGGGCCGGACGGACCGACGACGAGGAGGCCGTCGCGCTCCTGGGCGCCGGGGTCGGGTACTACTGGCGCGAGGCCAAGCCTTTCTGGCAGGAGTACTTCTCGCGGCTCAAGGACCCCGTGGACGAGTGGCAGACGCCCCGGTCGTACTTCGTCGTGGAGCGGGCCGAGGTGATCGAGGACTGGGCCCGGGCGACGCCGCGCAGCAACCCGTCGCGTCGTCTGCGGCTCTACGGCGAGCTGCCCGACGGCACCGAGCTCAAGGCGGGCTACGAGGGCGCGACCGCGCTCTTCGAGGGGCCGGCTCCCGACGGGATCGAGCCCGCGCACGGCGCGGTGCGCTGGTCGACGGGGAGCGTGCGCGTGCACGGCGTCGAGCGCGGACGGCTCGCGAGCGGCCGGGAGGTCGACGTCCTCGACGTGCGGATGCCCGTCCCCAAGGGGGCCGCCACGCACGACGTGCTGCCCATGGCGCTGACGGTGGGCCAGGTGCTGCCCACACCGCAGCAGGAGGCCTCGATCCGGGCGCTCGCGACGCTCGTGCAGGGCCAGAACCCCGCTGGGGTCGAGGCCCCGCTGGTGCTTCCCGACCGCCCTGCGCTCGACCTGCTGCGCAGGCGCCCGCCGCGCACGTCGTCGGGCGGCCCGCTGCCCACGCTGGGTGACGGCCCCGAGCGGTACATCGACGCGGTCACGGACGCCGTCCGCGCCCTCGACGGGTCGTACCTCGGCGTCCAGGGCCCTCCCGGCACCGGGAAGACCCACCTCGCCTCGAAGGTGATCGGGAGCCTCGTCGCCGAGGGCTGGCGCGTGGGCGTGGTGGCGCAGTCGCACGACGTCGTCGAGAACGTCCTCGCGGGAGTCATCAGCAAGGGCGGGGTGCCTGCGGACCGCGTGGGCAAGAAGGCCTCGGGCCCCAAGGGGCGCGACGTGTCGAGGGTCGGGCGCGACGTGGGCTCCGGCCTGGCCGACGACGTCGCCGCGGCGGACCTGCCCGAGGGCTCGCGGCTCGTCCCCTGGCGGCTCGTGGACTCCGCGCAGACCTCGGCCTTCGTCGCGGAAGGTCCCGGTGTGATCGGCGGGACGGCCTGGGACTTCGCGCACGTCGAGCGGTTCGGCGACGGCGAGCTCGACCTGCTCGTGATCGACGAGGCCGGGCAGTTCTCGCTCGCGAACACCGTCGCGGTCTCGCGGGCCGCGCAGCGGCTCCTGCTCCTGGGCGACCCGCAGCAGCTCCCGCAGGTCTCGCAGGGGCAGCACCCCGAGCCGGTCGACCAGTCGGCCCTCGGCTGGCTGACCCGCGCCGGCGGCGGGCACGACGTGCTGCCACCGGAGTACGGCTACTTCCTCGCGCGGTCGTGGCGCATGCACCCGGCGCTGTGCGACGCGGTGTCCGAGCTCGCGTACGAGGGCCTGCTGCACGCCGAGGCGGCCGCGGGCGAACGCTTGCTCGTGGGGGTCGAGCCCGGCGTGCACGTGGTCGAGGTCGAGCACGCAGGGAACGCGGTGTCCTCGGTCGAGGAGGCCCAGGAGATCGTGCGTCAGGTCCAGGCGCTGCTCGGGACCACCTGGTACCCGGGCGGGCGGGGTGGGGGCGCCGCAGGCTCCCACGGTGGGGCCGCCGCCTGCTCTCGGCCGCTCGACCAGCACGACTTCGTGGTCGTGGCCCCCTACAACGCGCAGGTCTGGACCGTGCGGCACGCGCTCCAGGCCGCGGGGCTGGGGGACGTGCGCGTGGGAACGGTCGACAAGTTCCAGGGCAAGGAGGCGCCCGTCGCGATCGTCTCGATGACGGCCTCGGCACGTGAGGACGTGCCGCGCGGCATGGAGTTCCTGCTGTCGCGCAACCGCGTGAACGTCGCGGTCTCGCGGGGCCAGTGGTGCGCCGTCGTGGTCCGCTCGCACCGGCTCACCGACTACCTGCCGCACCACCCCGAGGAGCTCGCCGAGCTGGGCGCGTTCATCGGGCTGTGCCAGTCAGGGGCTGCTCGGTAGCGGCCGAGCTTCCGCTGAGTGCATGATGCGGCAGCGACACGCCGGTCGAGTCGCTGCCGAACCACGCACTCAGCGGCGGGTCAGGGCTCAGAAGTCCCCGAACCCTCCGAAGTCCCCACCACCGAAGTCGCCGAACCCACCGAAGTCACCGCCGAGGTCCCCTCCGGCCTCGGTGACCTCACCGCCCGTGTCGCCCGCTCCAGGGTCGGCCTCGGTCGCCCCGGGATCCCCCTCGCCTCCCGTCCCGCCGTCGCCCGCGAGGTTCGCGGTCGGGTCGCCGAACATCGGGCCGAACATCATGTTGGCGACCGCGGAGCCGATCACGACGCCCGCGATGGTGCCGAGCATGCTCGAGCCGATCATCGAGCCCATGCCGGGCCCGCCCGGGCCGCCGACCCCTTGCCGGCCGCCGAACGACCGCTCGAGCGTGCCGGGGTTGCGCATCTCGGCGCGGGTCGCCATGCGGGCGAGCGACTGCGGGTCGTCGGAGGTCGCGCGCTCGGCGGGCGGCAGGTTCTCGCCGAGGTCGGTGAGCACACGGCGCCGCTGCTCGGGCGTGAGCCGCTCGAACGCCTCGGTGTGCGCCTGCTCGACGGCCTCAGGGGGAGCCGTGCGCAGCAGGTAACGGTAGCGGTCGATCGCGACGTCGTCCTCGCTGCGCCCCGGACCCGTCGGAGCGGGGGGCGGGGTGCCGTACACGGGGGACTCGTGGCCGTCGTAGGTCGCGTGGCGGCGCGGCATCCCCTCGTCCTGCGGGGTGCGGCCGAGGAGGCGGTCGAGGAATCCCATGAGCGTGTCCTTCTGGTCGAACCGTCGAGGGCGGGTGCCCTCACCGGTTCAACGCGGTTCGCCGCCCCTCCGTTCCGTCGAGTGCGTGGTTCGGCAGCGACACGCCCGGCGAGTCCCTGCCGAACCATGCACTCAGCGGGGAGCGGGCTCCGGTACGCAGCCCACCCCACCCAGGAGGCGGACGTTGAGCGGCTGTCCCGCGAGCTCGAGCGCGTGGTACTGCTCGTGCACGCGCACGGTCAGCCCGTCGGCCAGGTCGAGCCCCGTGTGGTGCCACACGCGGCACGCTCCCTCACCCGTCGTGTACTCGACGACGACCTCGACGCCTCCGTCGACCGGTCGCACCGCGCGGACCGTGCCGTCACGCCAGCCCCAGGGCCGGTTGCCCAGCATGCGTGCGTGGACGGGGTGCAGGAGGTGCCCGGTGTCGTACCGGTCGCACACGGTCGGTACGGGACAGGGGGCGGTGCTCGCCCGGCGTTCCATGACGTGCTGGGCCATGGTGCTCCTTCTCTCCGTGCCCGACGGCGGAGCTCACCCGCGTGCGGGCACCCACCCGGGCGAGGCCCAGGGCGAGGGGCACGAGGACGAGCGCTGCGGCGTGGGGCTGCTCGCTCTTCCCCCACGGGTGTGGGGGCGGGTCTTCCTCCGGGAGCACCGTGCGCGTCGCGCGGTTGCCGGACCAGCACGCCGGAGGGCGGTTCGCTGGTCCTCTGGACCGTTCTCAGTTCTACCACGGCGTCCAGGACCAGGCACAGGGGTACCTGGTCCTGGACGCACGAGTGCCCCCGACCGGCGAACCGGTCGGGGGCACTCGTTCAATGATCAGCTACGCCCGGAGGCGAGTGAGATCAGAGCGGGCGGATGTTCTCCGCCTGCGGGCCCTTGGGGCCCTGCGTCACGTCGAACTCGACGCGCTGGTTCTCCTCGAGCGAGCGGAAGCCCTGCGTCTGGATGGCGGAGTAGTGCGCGAACACGTCGGCGCTGCCGTCCTCAGGTGCGATGAAGCCGTAGCCCTTCTCGCCGTTGAACCACTTCACGGTTCCCAATGCCATGGGGATCTCCTTCTAGAGTTTCAAACAGCTCCATGATCTGGAGCCGAACATCACGGTGTTCGTCGTCAACTCTTGGGTAACAAGGTTCGCGGTGGCATGGGGCCGTTGCGCAAGGACAAGCGAGGCACTGCAATCTCACCGGTAACGGTACAGGGGTTACTCCGACTGTGCTACCCCTGTTGCTAACGATTGAAGTACTTGTGTCCCCCAACCAGGTCATGACCGAGCAAATCGGGCACGGTCACGAGCGTGTAACCAGCAGCCCGCAGGCTGTCCACGATGCCGGGCACGGCCGACACGGTCGAGGCGTGGATGTCGTGCATCAGCAGGATCGCCCCAGGTCGGGCACCTGCGAGGGCCCGCTCCGAGGTCATGGCCGAGTCCTTGTTCTTCCAGTCCTCGGTGTCGACGTTCCACAGGATCGCCGGCTCGTTGCGCTGGGAGAGGACACTCGTCACAGTATCGCTCGTCGCGCCGTACGGAGGCCGTACGAGCGTCGGTCGGACGCCCGACGCGGCCTCGACCGCGTCCGCGGTCGACTGCAGCTCCTGCGAGATCTGGTCGGTGCCGAGCTTCGACAGGTCGGGGTGGGACCACGTGTGGTTCCCGACGGCGTGCCCCTCCGCGACCTCGCGACGCACCAGGTGGGGGTTCGCCTGGACGGACCGCCCGACGAGGAAGAACGTGGCCCTGGCCTGCTTCTCGGCGAGGGTGTCGAGGAGCTGGGACGTGTACTTGCCGGGGCCGTCGTCGAAGGTCAGGGCGATGCACTTGAGCACCGAGCAGTCCGGCGCGTCGGGCGAGGCGGGGGGCGGTGCGGCCACGGGCGGCTCCTCGACAGGGGGCGGGGCGATCCCCATGAAGGGTGCACCGCTCGCCGCGACCTCGGCGAGCTGCTTGCCGACGGCCGACAGGACGGACCGGGTCGCGTCCGGCTCGAGCCGCACGGCGAGCTCCCCGTCGGCCCGTGCCGAGACCAGGCCGGGCGAGAAGACCAGGGTCGCGGCGCCGTCGGGCCCGAGACGGACGTCCCGGAACGTGTCCTCCGACGACGGCACAGGCTCGCCGAACCCCAGCCCCGCTGCCGCGAGCGCCGCTCCCGCCCACTCCGCGGCCTGCTTGCGGCCGTCCGCGGTGAGCAGGTCGGCCGACCACGTCGTGGTCGCGCGCGGGAGGTCGGTGTAGAAGGTCTGGCTGCCGAGCTCACCGTTCGCCCCGCCCGTGAAGGCGTAGGTCGAGGCGTGCACGCCCAGCACGTCGCCCTGCGCGAGCACCAGGTCCCAGCCGACGTTGAGCTCGTTGCCCGTCGCGGTGGGGTCGACCGCAGCCTCGTAGGCCTGCGTCGTCGCGTCGACGAAGCGACCGAACGCCCGTCCCAGCGAGTGCTCGCCGGGGATCGCGACGGTCGAGATCGAGCGGGCGTCGCCCGTGTCCGCGGTCGACTCCTGGTGGATCTCGAGGTTCTCGACGGACGTCGGGTCGAGCACCGCAGGCGGGTCGACCCGCTCCGCGGGGACCTTGGTCGCGGTCGGCGACGGGGCGGGCGAGGGCTGAGCCGACGGCTGTGCGGACGCGCGCGTCAGGAAGAACGTGACGCCCGCGGCGACGACCAGCAGGGCGACGAGGGCGGCGACGACCCGGACAGCCCGGTTCTGCGGGCGCGCAGGGGAGGAACCGCCCGGCGGCAGACCGCGGGACGGGGAGGCGTGCGGGGACATCAGGCCACCGTGCCACGCAGGGACGGTGCGCGTCGCGTCCGGACGGGCCGATGAGGCGAGCGCCACAGCGTCCGCCTCGACCCCTCGCACGGCCGCCCCAGGTGCTCCACGACCTTCACGCGCCGCGCACGCGTCGCGTACCCGGCCGCAGTCGCCCCTCGAGGCGTGCGAGGCGGCACCACCCGCCACGTGGCGGGTGGTGCCCACGGCCGCACGCGGGGTAGAACTGAGTGATGGTCTCTCCCTCCCAGGTCCCCGGCGTCGTGCTGAACAACGGCGTCACCGTCCCGCAGGTCGGCCTCGGCGTCTTCAAGGTGCCCGACGACGCGACCCAGCAGAACGTCGAGGAGGCGCTCGAGGCGGGCTACCGGCACATCGACACCGCGGCCGGCTACTACAACGAGGCCGGGGTCGGCGCGGCGCTGCGAGCGAGCGGGCTGCACCGTGACGAGGTCTTCGTGACGACCAAGCTGCGCAACGGCGACCAGGGGTTCGAGTCCGCCCTCCAGGCCTTCGAGGACTCGCGCGAGGCCCTCGACCTCGAGGTCGTCGACCTGTACCTGATCCACTGGCCGGTCCCCAGCAAGGACCTCTACGTCGAGACCTGGCGGGCGTTCGAGAAGCTCTACGCCGACGGCGCGGCGCGCGCGATCGGTGTGTCGAACTTCCTGCCCGACCACCTCGGGCGGCTCCTCGCCGAGACCGACGTGGTGCCCGCCGTCAACCAGATCGAGGTCCACCCGACGTACCAGCAGCGCGCCACGCAGGCCGCGACGCTCGCCGCGGGCATCGCGGTCGAGGCGTACTCGCCGCTCGGTCGGGGTGCCGACCTCGACCACCCCGTCGTGGCGAAGGTCGCCGCCGCGCACGGCGTCACCCCCGCCCAGGCGATCCTGCGCTGGCACGTCCAGGGGGGACGGGTCGTCATCCCCAAGTCGGTGAACCTCGAGCGTCTCGCCGCGAACATCGACGTGTTCGGGTTCGAGCTCTCGTCCGACGAGGTCGCCGCGATCGACGGGCTCGACTCGGACGCCCGCCTGGGTTCCGACCCCGCGACAGCCGCGTTCTCGCAGTACCCGTCCTGACCTCGGGCCGTCCCTCACCTGCGCCTCCGCCGAATCGAGACGTCCCCGTGACGGCCCCGTAACGCGGGACGGAGTCTCGCGTAACGGTGTCCGCATACGTTCCAGGCACTCAGGTCGTCAGGACCCGAGCCCGGAACGTCGGGCACGTTGTCCGGTTCGCCGTGTGTGACTCTCTGGTTGCAATTGTGCATCTGGGGTTTCGCGCGCGTCCGACCTGTGCCATCGTCAGCACGATATTCAGTGCTGAATATTCAGGTGATCCACCGCGGGTGCGAGGAATCTGAGCACCCGGGTGCGATCTGGCGCACGGAGGTTCGGAATGCAACGCACAGCACGTCGAACGACGGGTGGGCTGGCACTCGCGCTGGCTGCCACCCTCGCCATCACCGCATGCGGTACTCAGTCTCAGGGGGACAACACAGGATCGACAGAGTCGTCGAGCGAGACCGGCACGGCCGACCTCGCGATCGTGCCTTCCGTCCAGATCGACATCGACGGCCAGGAGGTCCCGGTCTCGACGTCGGGCGACCCCGTCGACCCGGCCGGTGACGGCACGGCCGAGTGCGCCGAGGGGACCTCGATCGCGATGGCGGGCGCACTGACCGGCCCCAACGCCGCGCTCGGGCAGAACATCCTCTACGGCGCCAAGGTCGCGGTGGACGCGTTCAACGCCGCGAACGCGGGCTGCCAGGTCACCATCAAGGAGTTCGACACCGAGGGCGACCCGCAGAAGGCCACCCAGGTCGCTCCGCAGATCGTCGGCGACGCGAGCGTCATCGCTCTCCTCGGCCCGGCGTTCTCGGGTGAGACCTCCGCGACGGGCGACGTCTTCAGCCAGGCGGGCCTGCCGTCGCTGTCGGCGTCGGCGACCAACCCCGACATCACCAAGAACGGCTGGAAGACGTTCTTCCGCGGTCTTGCCAACGACGCGGTCCAGGGCCCCGCGGTCGCCAAGTACATGGTGGACACGCTCGGCTACGACAAGGTCTGCGTCGTCCAGGACAACTCGGACTACGGCGTGGGCCTCGCCAAGGAGATCACCGCGGGCCTCGGTGAAGCGGCGGACGACTCGTGCTCGGCCGAGGTCAAGGTCGGTGACAAGGACTTCGCGGCGGCGACCCAGATCATCTCGAGCTCGGACGCCGACGCGGTCTTCTACGCCGGCTACTACGCCGAGGCCGCGCCGTTCGCGCAGCAGCTGCGTGACGCGGGCGTCGACATCCCGTTCGTGTCCGCGGACGGCACCAACGACCCGCAGTTCGTGACCCAGGCGGGCGCGGCGTCCAAGGGCGCGATCCTGTCGTGCCCGTGCGGCCCGGCTCCTGACGAGTTCGCCTCGGCCTACGAGGCGCTCAACGGTCAGGCTCCCGGCGTGTACTCGGTCGAGGGCTACGACCTGGCCACGATCATGCTCACCGCGATCGCGTCGGGTGTGACGGACCGTGCCGGGATGCTCGACTTCGTGACGAACTACGACGGTGAGGGCCTGGCCCGCACCTACAAGTGGGACGACACGGGCGAGCTCTCGTCGGCCCTGATCTGGATCTACGAGGTCAAGTAGCCGGTCGGCGCCTGCCGGTCCGGAGCGCCGCCCCCACCTGGTCGAGCACGACCGGGCCGGGGGCGGTGTGCCCTGACGGCAGCCGCCGAGCGGGCCGCGGTGCGCCCGCCTCCTCGCGGGGCGGGCGCACCGCGGTCGGCCGACCGCCCTCCCACCGGCTCGAAGGAGCAGCATGTCGATGCTCGTCCACGACGTCCTCGCCGCAGACCCACTCATCGGATTCGACCTCGCGGCCCTGGGCCGCAACTTCTGGGCCCTCACCGTCGACGGCCTGACCTACGGCGCGGTCTACGCGCTCGTCGCCGTGGGCTACACGCTCGTCTACGGGGTGCTGCGCCTCATCAACTTCGCCCACTCCGAGATCTTCATGCTCGGCATGTTCGGGCAGTACGCCACGCTCCTCGCGCTCGGGTTCTACCCGAGCGGCGACGCGTTCGACAAGGGCGTCCTGCTGACCGTCCTCTACCTGGGGATCGCGATGATCGGCGGCATGGTGGTCGCGGGAGGGGCCGCCGTCGGGCTCGAACGCGTGGCCTACAGACCGCTGCGCAAACGCGGGGCCCCGTCGCTCGTCTTCCTCATCACCGCGATCGGCGCCTCGTTCGTCATCCAGGAGTTCGTGCACTTCGTGCTCCCGGCCCTGACGGGCGGCGAGCTGGGCGGCGTGAACGCCGAGCAGCCCATCCGGCTGGTCGAGCCCGAGGTCCAGTTCCAGATCTTCGGCGCCAACGTCACCAACGTCACGCTCATCATCATCTTCTCGGCCCTGATCCTGGCCCTCGCGACCGACATGTTCATCAACCGGACCAAGTTCGGCCGCGGCATCCGCGCGGTCGCGCAGGACCCCGTGACCGCGACGCTCATGGGCGTCTCGCGCGAGCGCATCATCATGCTGACGTTCCTCATCGGCGGCGTCCTGGCCGGGGCCGCGGCCCTGCTCTACACGCTGCGCGTGCCCAACGGGATCATCTACTCGGGCGGCTTCATCCTCGGCATCAAGGCGTTCTCCGCGGCGGTCCTCGGCGGGATCGGCAACCTGCGCGGGGCGCTGCTCGGTGGTCTGCTGCTGGGCGTCATGGAGAACTACGGCCAGGTCGTGTTCGGCACCGAGTGGCGCGACGTCGTCGCGTTCGTCCTGCTGATCGTGGTCCTGATGTTCCGACCGACCGGCATCCTCGGCGAGTCCTTGGGGAGGGCGCGAGCATGAGCACCAGCACTCCTGCAGAGAACGCCGGCACGACAGGATCGGGGCAGGCGGCACCGGCATCACCGGCTCGCCCCCGCCCCGAGCTCCCGCCCGCGGGCCAGACGCCCGTCGCCCAGCGCCCCCACGGGGGCGCGGGGGACCGGCTGCGCCTGTGGTGGGACGCGCTCGCGCGCCCGGCCCAGTGGGCGTTCGGGGCGCCGTTCGTCCTGTTCATCGCGCTCCTGCCGATCCTCAACATCCCGGTCCTGACCACGGTCGGCACCAACTTCGGCGCCGTCATGGCCCAGTTCGGGATGTACGCGCTCATCGCGATCGGGCTCAACGTCGTGGTCGGGCAGGCGGGCCTGCTCGACCTCGGCTACGTGGGCTTCTACGCGATCGGCGCGTACACGCTCGCGATCCTCACGAGCCCCGACAGCCCGTGGAACGTGACCCAGCCCGAGGGCTGGCTGTCCGACGACTGGGCGTGGCTCGCGATCCTGCCGGTCGCGGTCGCGATCACGGCCATGTCGGGCCTGGTCCTGGGGTCGCCCACGCTGCGACTGCGCGGCGACTACCTCGCGATCGTGACGCTCGGCTTCGGTGAGATCGTGCGTCTGCTCGCGGACAACCTCGACGAGATCACGGGCGGTGGTCAGGGCCTCAAGTCGGTCGCCTACCCGCGGCTCGGCGTGACCGAGGAGCTGCCCAACGGCGTGTTCTCGGCGGGCAACGTGGGGAGCACGCTCAACTCGGGCGTGTGGTGGTTCTGGCTGTCGCTCGTCTTCATCATCATCTCGCTGCTGCTCGTGGGGAACCTCGAGCGCTCGCGCGTGGGCCGCGCGTGGGTCGCGATCCGCGAGGACGAGGACGCAGCCGAGATCATGGGCGTCCCCACGTTCAAGTTCAAGCTGTGGGCGTTCGTGATCGGGGCGTCGATCGGTGGCGTCTCGGGGGCGATCTACGCGGGCCAGGTCCAGTTCGTCATCCCGACGAACTTCAACATCATCAACTCGGTGCTGTTCCTGTGCGCGGTCGTGCTCGGCGGCCAGGGCAACAAGCTGGGCGTGATCCTCGGGGCGTTCATCATCGTTTACCTGCCGAACTTCTTCCTGGGGCGCACGTCGCTGTTCGGCATCCCGATCGACGGCAACGCGATCGCGAACTACAAGTACCTGTTCTTCGGGGTCGCGCTCATGGTGCTCATGATCTTCAGGCCGCAGGGGCTCATACCCGTCCGGCAGAAGCTGCTCACGTACGGGCGCGAGCTGTACGTCGCGGCGCGCCGCACGCTCGCCAAGATGCCCGACGGCGGCCCGCAGGCCGCGTACGCGACGTCCGCTCCGTCGTCGGGCACATCAGGTACGTCGGGTGCGTCGGGTGCGCCTGGCGGCAGCACGGGCGGGAACGCACCCACGGGACGCGGGCCCGACGGGCCGACCGACAGCGATCCCACCGGGAACGACGGAACGACCGACGGGGGGAACCGATGAGCAACGAACCCGGAGGCATGGGGGCCGGCGGCGACGTCGGCGACGCGCACCTGTCGCTGTCCGCCGACGCGGGCGAGCCCATGGCCGAGAAGTACCTGCCCGGCGCGGGGCTCGACGAGCCCGTGCTGGTCGACGTGACCGAGGTGCGTCCCGAGCTCGCCGACGCCGCGCTGGTCGACGAGATCGTCGCGGCCGACCGCGAGGTCCTGGCCGAGGTCGGCGAGCCGCTGCTCAAGATGGAGGACGTGTCGGTCGTGTTCGGTGGCCTCACGGCCCTGGACAGCGTCACGTTCGACATCCGGCGCGGGGAGATCCTGGGGCTGATCGGGCCCAACGGCGCCGGGAAGACCACGGCGTTCAACGCCATGACCGGCGTCTACCGGCCCACCAGGGGCCAGGTCCGGTTCGACGGGCAGGTCCTGGGCAAGGCCAAGCGCAACCAGATCACGCGACTGGGCATCGCCCGGACCTTCCAGAACATCCGGCTCTTCAACGAGATGACGGCCCTCGAGAACGTGGTCGTGGGGACGGACGCGCGGCACCGGACCTCGGTGCCGGGGGCGCTGCTGCGCACGCGTCGGCACAGGCAGGAGGAGCGCGACGCGATCGACCGGTCCATGGCGATCCTCGAGTTCGTCGGGGTCGGGGCGCGCGCCACGGAGAAGGCGCGCAACCTGTCCTACGGCGAGCAGCGGCGCCTCGAGATCGCCCGTGCGCTCGCGACCGAGCCCAAGCTGCTGTGCCTCGACGAGCCCGCGGCGGGCTTCAACCCGGCGGAGAAGGAGGCCCTCATGGACCTCATCCGCCACATCCGCGACGACGGGTACACGGTCCTGCTCATCGAGCACGACATGCGTCTCGTGCGGGGCGTGACGGACCGGATCGTGGTGCTCGAGTTCGGGAAGGTCATCGCCGACGGATCCCCCGAGGACGTCACGTCCGACC
The DNA here is from genome assembly GCF_001429135.1 of Oerskovia sp. Root22. NCBI lineage: Bacteria > Bacillati > Actinomycetota > Actinomycetes > Micrococcales > Cellulomonadaceae > Oerskovia > Oerskovia sp. Root22. The sequence continues at coordinate 77,613 of NZ_LMIL01000011.1, forward strand.
CCAAGGTCATCGCCGCCTACCTGGGCGTGCCTGACGAGGAGCTGGCTGAGGGAGACGCAGATGCCCCTGCTTGAGATCACCGACATGACGGTCGCGTACGGCCGGATCGAGGCCGTGCGCGGCGTGTCGATCACGGTCGAGGAGGGCGAGCTCGTGACCCTCATCGGGGCCAACGGCGCCGGGAAGACCACGACCATGCGCGCGGTCTCGGGCATCCGGCCGTTGTCGCGCGGGAAGATCGTGTTCGACGGCAAGGACATCACCCGGATGAAGCCGCACCTGCGGGTGCTCGAGGGGATCGTGCAGGCCCCCGAGGGCCGGGGGATCTTCCCCGGCATGACGGTCCTGGAGAACCTCGAGATGGGGGCCTACGGGCGCACGTTCGAGAACAAGGCCGTGCACGACGAGACGCTGGCGCGGGTCTTCGAGCTCTTCCCGCGCCTCGAGGACCGCACGTCGCAGGTGGGCGGGACCATGTCCGGGGGCGAGCAGCAGATGCTCGCGATCGGGCGCGCGCTCATGGCCCGGCCGCGGCTCATGCTGCTCGACGAGCCGTCGATGGGCCTCGCACCCATGGTCATCCAGCAGATCTTCCGGATCGTCTCGGAGATCAACGCGCAGGGCACCACGGTGCTGCTGGTCGAGCAGAACGCCCGGCAGGCGCTCTCGCGCTCGCACCGGGCGTACGTGCTGGAGACGGGCGAGGTCGTGCGGTCCGGGGGCGGCCGGGAGCTGCTCGCGGACCCGAGCATCAAGGAGGCGTACCTCGGCGTCGCGTGAGCACCGGGTCACGGCCTGTGCACACTGTCCCCAGGTCTGTGGATAACTTTGTGGACAGCAGTGGGGACAACGTGTGGAACACGCTGTGGACAGCGTGTGGACGACGGGCAGCGGGCGGTCGGGTGCGGTGAGCCCCGGCCGCCCGCTGCCGTCCGAGGACGGGTTCCTGACGCGTTCGGCAGGCCCGCCTGGCTGGGCTGGCGCACCCTGCCGAGCCCTGCCGAGCCCTGCCGGGGCAGCCCGGCGCGGGCGCACCCGGCACCTACGCGCCGAGCCTCTCCTTGGCCGCGAGGACCCGCAGCACCGCCGCGTCGACCTGGGCTGCGAAGCCCGGGTCGCTCTGCGCGCGCTCGACGAGGGCGGATGCCATCTCGGGGATCACGCCAGGGTCGGCCGACGCGAGCACCATGTCGCCGCCCGCGGCGATCGTCAGGACGGCCCGGTCGCCCGGCGACCAGGCCTGGACCTGCTCGGCCTTCGACACGTCGTCGGTGATGACGACGCCCTGGAAGCCCAGGTCTCCCCGCAGCAGCCCGTCGACGACCACGGGCGAGAAGGCGGCAGGCGCACCGGGGTCGATCTGGTCGTAGATCGCGGTCGACATCATGACGAACGCGGCCCCGGCGTCGATCCCCGACCGGAACGCCTCGACCGACGGGGCGTCGCGCGTGGTCACCGTGTCGGTCACGCCCGCGTCGTCGTCGGTGTTGCCGGCCACCCGCCCCAGACCGGGGAAGTGCTTGATCGCGACGTCGACGCCGCTGGCCTCCATGCCCGCGCTGAACGCGTTCGCGTGCGAGGTCACGGTGTCGACCCCGAACCCGTAGTTCCTCCCGAAGTACCCGATCGGGGCGTTGGTCCGCGCGGTCTCGGGGCTCGTGACGACGTCCATGACGGGCGCGAGGTTGAGGTCGACCCCCACGGCGGCGAGCTCCGCGCCCCAGGTCGTGGCCTGCGCCTGCAGCTCTGCGGGCGCGAGCGCGGACTGGTCCATCGCGCTCGGGATGCCGGAGAAGCCCGGGCCGCGCAGGACCTGGACCTTGCCGCCCTCCTGGTCGGTCGACACGAACAGCGGCGTCCCGTGCGTGGTCTCGTCCGAGACGAGGGCCGTGAACGAGTCGACGAGGTTCTTGACCGGCCCGGTCCCGGCCTGGGTGCGGCCCGCGAGGAACAGGTTGCCCACGTGGTGGGAGCTGATCGCGTCGTAGCTCGCCTGGTCGACCTTCCCGACGTTGACCCCGACCATCAGGAGCTGGCCGACCTTCTGCTCGAGGCTCCACCCGGCCAACGGGTCGGCGGACGGGTCGGGGGCTTCGGTGGGGGTGGGTGTCGCGCTCGCCGTCGGCGAGGGAGGGGTGTCGCTGCCCGACGGCGGAGCGTTCGTCGGGTCGTTCGTCGCGCCGCCCGGAGAGCACGCGGCGAGCAGGAGGGTGGTGACGAGCAGGGCGGCGCCCGTGGCGCCTCGACGGGACGACCTCATGCTTCGACCCTAGGCCGGTTCCCGGGATGCCCCCCGGCGACCGGGGCCGCTCGGAGGTGTTCTTCGCGTCACGTCGTGCGGGGGCCGTGCCGTGCTGGGGCGGCGCGGCCGGGGCGCCGAGCATGCGGTTGTCGTCGGTCGAGCATGCGGTTGTCGTCGGTCGAGCATGCGGTTGTCGTCCGGTTCTCCCGGAATCACGACGACAACCGCATGCTCGGCACCGAGACGTTGGCAGGGGGAGGTGCGGCACCCCGTCAGGTCGCGAGGTGCCGGCCCACGGGGTCCGGGGCGGCGATCGGCCGGCCCACGGTCAGGGCGTCGCGCAGTGACGGGTCGAGGTCCTGGAACACGGCGTCGGCCTGCGTCCCCGTCCCGTCGAGCACCGAGCTGAAGAAGCAGCGCCCCGACGCGGCCAGGATCACGTCGAGGATCTCCCCGTCGTCGAGGCCCAGGTCCCGCAGCTCGGTGAGGTCGGACTCGGTCATGTCGGCGGCGCCGGCCGCGACCTTGTCCGCGAGGTCCATGACCGCGCGGTCGATGGGGGAGAGCTGGACGGTGTCGTGCCCCTCGGCGGCCTCGCGGACCGCCTCGGCGCCGACGTGGTGCTCGGCGAGGATCGCCCCGTGGGCGAGCGCGCAGTACGTCGACCGGAGCCGCAGGGCCGCGGCGAGCGTCGCGAGCTCGTAGCGCCGGGGGGACATGGACGCCTTGATCGCGCCGTTGAGCCCGATCCACGCGTCGAGGACCGCGGGCCGGTTGGCCAGCAGGCGCGTGAGGTTGGCGACGTAGCCGCGTGTCGCACGATCCTGCTCGAACGCCGTCGCGACGGCCCCGCCGGGCTCGTCCTCGGTGGCCTCTCGGATCCAGCTCATGGCGGACCTCCCTCCCGGGCGGCCGCGTGCCCACGGTCGGAGCACGGTCCCGGGGTGCCTCTCCAGGCTCCCACGGCGCGGTCGGAGCAGGAAGAGGGGGCGCGCGGTCCGAGGGGAAGAGGACCCACGAGCTGAGCCGTCACCGTCGAGAAGTGAGTCGTTGCCCCGGAAACACCGGATCGAGGGTCAACAGCTCACTTCTCGACGGCCGAGCGATCGTGCCGTCGTGCCTCAGGTCGTGGCGACGAGCGCCACGACCTGGTCGCGCAGAGCAGCAGGAAGCTGTTCGGCGGTCCCCTCGACGTCGAACCCGAGGTCCTGTGCCTGGTGCAGCAGGGCAGCCGCCCGCGCCGCGTCGGGTGCGGTGCCGTCCCCGGTGAGCGTCATGACTCCGGCCGTGAACGCGGCTCGCCCGTGCCCCTGGTCGGCCGCCGCGACGTACAGGGCGAGCGCTCGCTGCGGGTCGTGCGGGCGTCCCCGACCGGTCGCGTGCTCGGCCGCCACGTTGTAGAGGGCGCGCGGATGCCCGGCCTCGGCAGCGCTCTCGAGGAGGAGCCGTGACCGCGCCTCGTCGACCGGCACGCCCTGACCCGTCGCGGACAGCACCGAGAGCTCGAAGAGGGCGTCGGGGTTGCCGATCCTCGCAGCGGCCTCGTGGTCGGCCGCGGCGGCTGACGCGTCCTGGGCGAACCCGTAGCCGTTGAAGCGCATCCAGCCCCGCAGCACGTGTGCGGAGCCGTCCGGGTCGTCGGCGGCCAGCGCATCGACGCGCGCGGCGGCATCGACCGCAGGTTCGAGACCCCGGAAGTAGGCCTCGCGCACCCACGTGAGCGCGGCCTCGCGCGACCCCGCGGCGTCGGCCCGGCGGTAGACGGCGATCATGACCTGCTCGGCGTCGATCGGGAGAAGACCGACGAGGTGCTCGTTGCGCACGAACGCGTCGCGCACGCCGTGGCCCAGGGCGAGCAGCCTCTCGGGGCTCGCGTGCGCGTCGTCGAGGGCCGCGCGGGCGTCCTCGTAGGCGACCGAGCCTCGCGGACGTCGGTCGGACGGCGAGGGCGCGGCCGGCGTCGGGGCGGCCGGCGTCGGGGTGGCAGGCGGCTCGGCTGCGGCGTCGCGAGCGGCGGCGTCCCAGACGAGGTCGCCGGCCGGGTTCCAGATCCGGCTGGTGCGTCCTGCGGCCCACTCGGCGTGGAAGCCCGTGGGGAGGGCGAGGTAGCGCACGAGGTGAGGCGCCTTGCGCCAGACCTCGTGCGCGGGCACCAGTCGGGTGCCCCCGCGCGGCTGCTGGGGGAAGGGCGTGATGACCCACCCCGTGGCGTCGTCGGTCGCGGCGTACCGCTTCACGTGGATCTCGGGGGCCTCGAACACGCCGTCGTAGACCCGGACGCCGTGCGTGAACCGGATCGACTCGCGCGGCACCTTGCAGAACGCGGCCATCTCGACCTGCGAGCGGAGCGCCTCGAGCATCGGGTCGACGTCCCAGGTCATGGTCTCGACCCCTGGCTTCGTGAGGTCCGTCGCGGCCACCCGCAGGTCGTCACCTTCCGCGGAGAGCGCCGACCACCAGAACCCGTGCCACACCCCGAGGCCCTTCCAGACGCGCTCGGGAGGTTGCGCCGCGTACCAGTCGACGAGGCCGCGCGCCTGCGGGGCGAGCCGGGGCGTGGTCCGCAGCCAGACGCGACGGCCGTGGCGCGACCGTGCGTCGAGCACGACCGTCGCGGGGGGCCTGGTCGGCTCGCCGTCGGCCCACCACCGGACGACGTCCTCGGTGGGGGGCCAGTCGGCGGTCCGGTTCGCGATCGGGTCGAGCAGGGTCACGGCGTTCCCGTCGAAGTGCGCGACGTACCAGTGCCCCGGGCCGTGCGCGCGGTCGATCCCGAGGATCGAGTACGCCCCCGGCCCGCGGCCCCGCAGCCGTTCGGCGAGCTCGTCGGGAGTCGTCTGCCGGAACGGTGCACCGACGAGCTGGGCGAGCTCGTCCTCGGTCGGGCCCACGGGGCCGGCCTGGCGGGCGGGCTCTCCGCGGAGCACGCCGACCATGGCCGCGACCGCGGAGGCCGCATGGTTGACCGGCGTGGCCGCGAGCGTCGTGTCGTTGCGCGCGCCGGCCTGGTAGGCGGCGACGAGCTCTCGTGCGCTGAAGCTCGACTCCCGGACGTAGGCGGCGCCGTCGAACCCGATGATCGCCTGGGCTCCTCCTCGTCCCGGGACCCAGACGTGGAACCCTCCCGGGACGACGTGCTGCGAGGTCGCGACCGTGGCGACGTCGATACCGAGGAGCCGAGCGGCTCGCTCGGCGACCTCCGGGAGCGTCTGCGTCCAGTGCTGATCGGCCTGGCCCGTGGAATCGTTCACGGGCAGATCCTAGGGGTGCCGCCCGCGGGGTGAGAGACGCCCCGCCCTGCGGGCGGCGGGGACCGGTCACCCCGTGACGTGCGCCGCGGGCTCGTAGGCCGCGAGGAAGGCCTCGAGCTGCGACGTGATCCCCGTCAGGGAATAGCCCGTGCGCAGCTCGACCTGCGCCAGCTGGCCCGAGGCGACCGCGGGCAGCGCGGTGAAGGTCGGGGTCGCGAGCTGGGGGGCGTCGGCCCACGTCGAGGGCACGAGGATCAGGTCGGCCGGGTAGGCGCCGGGCTCCTCCCAGCTCGCGGAGGCCCAGAAGCCGTCCTCGCTGTCGAGCTCGGCGAACGTCACGCCCAGGTCGACGAGCGTGCTGCCGAGCGGCGTCCACGTCGGGACCGCGTAGTCGACGCTCGTCTCGAGCGGGATCGCGTAGGCGACCGCGACGTCGGTCTTGGTGGCGGCGACGGCCTGGACCTTCTCGCTCAGCTCGGCGAGCTCGGCACTCTCCTGGGCGTAGACGGCCGCGGTCTCGGAGCCACCGAGGCTGAGGGCGACCTCCTGGAAGTCGGCCAGGGTCCGGGCCGCGCCATCGGTGATGTTGATGCCCACCATCGGCACGACGCTCTCGACACGCTCGATGTCGTCACCCCAGACGCTGCCGAAGTTCCCGCCGTTGTACGAGCTCCAGATGTCGAGGACCAGGTCGGCGTCGGCGGCGAGGACCTTCTCGAGGCTGATGTCGGTGTCCGTCTCGGAGATGGGCTCGATCCCCTCGAGGTCGAACGCCGCGAGGTCCTCCTGGGACAGGCGGGAGAAGCCGATGATCCCGACCGGGCGGATCCCGTACTCGAGGAGCACGGGGGCGGTGTCGGCCGTGGCGATGATGCGGTCGGGGACCTCGTCGAGGCTCACGGTCGTGCCGCGCGCGTCGGTGTAGGACCAGGCTGCGGCGTCGGCCGGGGTGCCGCCGGCAGGGGCGCTGCTGCCCGCGTCGGTCCCCGACGAGCACGCGGCCAGGAGCAGCGCCGTGCCGACGGTGGTGGCCCAGGTGGCGGTCGTGCGACGACGCCGCAGAGCGGAGCGCGGGGAGGAGGGCGGGGGAGCTGTGACGGTCACGGGTCTTCGCTTTCGGGGGAGCGCGCGGGGTCGGCACGGGGCGACCCACGGGACGGGGACTCCTCGGGGACGGGACGCCCCGTGCGAGGAAGTTTGGTAAGGCTTACCTTTGTGCCGCCACTCTAGAGACCGTGATCGAGGCGCACAATCACGCGATCTGGTCGCCGGATATCGTGATCCGGTCAAACCCCAGGTCAGGAGCTCGCAGCGTCGGTCTGGGGGCCGTCGCGTCATCTGCGAGGTGCGCGTCCTGAGGAGCGCTGGTTGGCGGACCGGGAGGACTGCGCTCGCGGCTCCGGGCCGCCGTCGTGTCCTCTGGCCCGAACCGCTCCGGGCGCCTAGGTTGACGGCCAGCGCACGCTGTAGGGCGGCGCGGACAGATCAGGCGGAGGGGGCAGGGTGACATGAAGGTCAGCACGCGTGTGGAGGACTGGCAGGTCATCGACGGCACGCTGGACAACACCGTCGATATCGCTTCGGAAGACGGCGATGCCGAGCTGTGCGCGGTCGGGCTGCGCATCCGTCAGGCCGGGTGGGAGGCCTGCGCGGTGCATCCCCACCGTGGGGGCGGCTCCGTCGGCTGGCCCCCGGCCGACGACGTGCTCGAGGTCGAGCTCTCCCGCGACGACTGGACGGTTGCCATCGCCCAGCTTCGACGCTGGGCTGCTGTCGGCGAGGCGACGGACGACCGGCCCGAGCCGCGCCTGGCCCGCTGGCTGGAGGACGAGGTGAGAGCTGCCGGCTGAGCGGGGGGAGCTCATGCTCGGCGTGCGTGCGTGCGTGCGTGCGTGCGTGCGGGCCCGGGGGACCGGAGAGCTTGGCGTCAGGCGGAAGGGCGCCCCGTCAGAAGTCGCGCACTCTGCGGACGCCCCTCGCCGCTCTCTCGCGAGGCGTCGTCCGGCGACCGCGCAGCGTCCCGGAAGGACCCGGGGGTCAGGCCCGTCTCGCGGCGGAAGACCGCGACGAACGCGCTCGTCGAGGTGTACCCGACGGCGTCGGCCACGTCGCTCACGCGGGCTCCCTCCGACAGCCGGGCCATCGCGACGTTCATGCGCAGGTGCAGGCGCCAGCGACCGAACGGCTGGCCCGACGCGCGGCGGAACACCCGGCCCAGCGTGCTGGTGCTCAGCCCGACGTGCCGCGCCCACTGCGCGAGCGTCCGGTCGTCCCCCGGGTCGTCGAGCAGCTCGTGCACGATCCGGGCGACCGGCTCGACGGTCGGGACCGTGATCCGGGTCGATGCCGTCACGGGCTCCAGCAGGTGGATCGCGACCTGCTCGGCATGGTGGCGCGCCTCGTCGGGCATGTCCTGTGACGTGAGGTGCAGCACGAGCTCGGAGAACAGCGCGCTCGGGGCGACCGTGACGGGTTCGGGGCCCAGGTCGCGCGAGCGGCTGGGGTCGAGGTAGACCGTGAGAAACCGGCTGTCCGTCCCGGCGCGCACGGCGTGGGGGAGTCCGGCAGGGATCCACAGACCGTTCCGCGGCGGCAGTGCCCAGACGTCGTCGCCCGCCCGGACCGTCAGCAGTCCCGAGAGGGCGACCAGCACCTCGTGCGTCCGGTGCGAGTGCTCGAGCCACACCACCGGCTGGTGCGTCCGCGACGGGCCTCCCGCCAGGACGAAGTCCACGTCGCCCGAGGCGTCCTCGGGCTGCACGACGAGCGCGTCCTGCGAGGGGCTGCCCCACGGGAGCCAGTTCTCGACGGGATCGCGGTCCGGGGGCACAGGGACAACCCTACGGAGCCGACGTCGCTGGGAGGGCCGCCGACGAGGAGGTGGTCGTGTCCCGCCGGAGCCGCGTGCCGCACGCCCCCGTGCCCGGGTTCAGTCCCCGGGCACCAGGACCCGCACACCGCGCCGTTCCAGGACCGTGGCGGTCGTGTCGTCGAGCGTCCGCTCGGTCGTCTCGTCGAACCCGTTCCCGACCGTCCGCACCATGAGCGTCGCGGACCCCGACGTCAGGTAGCGCAGCGCCTCGCGCTGCCACGCGGCGTTCCGGTCGCGCGGGACGGCCTGACCCGCGGCGTCGCGCGCCCCGACGTCGTACGCGTACCCCGACAGGTCCACCGGCAGCTCGCACCCGCGGCGAAGGTCGCGGCTCAGCACGTCCGTCAGGGCCAGCAGGGCGGGCGAGTCCGCCCGGACACAGCCCTCCTCCGGGAGGGCGGCGCGCAGCTCGGCCGCCGGGAAGGGCGTGGGGCGAGGCAGGGCAGGGGCGGCCGTCGCGAGCCCCAGCCCCAGGCACGTCCCCGCCGCCACGAGCCCCCGGCCCCCGGCCGGGACGAGCGAGACCGCAGCGGCGACCACGAGCACCAGGGCCGGCGTCACGAACGCCGCGTACTGCTGGTAGGCCGACGGCGAGGCCAGCAGCACCACGGTCTGGACGACGAGCAGAGCGACCCACAGCCGACCACGGCGCCCGGCCCAGGCGACGACCGCCGCGACGAGCACCGCGGCCAGGACGGCCCAGACCAGGGCGAGCTGCGCCGTCGGGGTCGTGGCCCACGCGGTGCTGCCCGTCCCGGCGATCCACGTGAGCCGCTGCTCGACGCCCGTGTCGGTCTCGCGCGGCCGTCCCAGCTGGTCCAGGAACACCATGCGGAACATGTCCGAGCCCGCCGCGAGCGCGAACGGCGCCAGCACGACGACGACCGCCCCCAGCGCCCCGGCGCTCGCGCGCAGAGCCGCCCGCCACCCGGCCGTCACGAGCAGCCAGCCGATCACGACGAGGACGGGAACGACGCCCCAGATCTTGACCGTGGCACCGAGGCCCAGGACCGCGCCCCCCGCCCAGAGCCACCCCGTGCGCGCCCCCGCCCCCATGTCCGGCAGCCCGCGCAGCAGCAGGACCACCCCGCCGAGCAGGCACAGCGAGCCGAGCGGCTCGAGCAACGTGATGCGCTCGGCCCACGCCGCGGCGAACGAGACCGCGTACAGGACCCCGCCCACGACCGCTGCGGTGGTCCCCCAGCGGCCCGCGACGCGCGTCACCAGGACGGCGTTCGCCGCCCCGACGAGCATGACGCCCACGCGCGCGGCGACCAGGGCGTCGCTGTCGCTCGTCCACGCGGTCAGGGCCGCGAACGGGGCCAGGGCGAGCATCGAGCCGGGTGGGTGCAGGAGCGTGAAGTCGCGGTAGGGCACGAGCCCGTGCACCAGGGCGACGGCCGAGGAGAAGTACACGCCGTCGTCGTACCCCGTGTAGTCGCGGACGCCGACCGTCCCGCCCGCGAGGCTCCAGCGCACCGTGAAGGCGAGGACGGCGACCCCGGCGGCGACGATCCAGCCCGTCGCGCGGGTGGGGCGTCGGGCGGTGCGGTGGGTGCGGGGCGCCGGGCTCACTCGTTCGAGTCTGCCCGGCTTCGGCGCGGGGCGCCCGGGGGGACGTGGGCCGCGCCCGGGACCGACCTGCGTGCCCGACGGCGGCGCTCGCCTCGGGGGCTCGGGTCCGGCCGGGGAGCCGGCCGGGCTCAGCGCGCGGCGACCGCGGGCTCGGCCGGCGAGGGGGCGTAGGCAGTCTGCGGAGGACCGGAGAGGCGCGCGCCGCGGCTCGCTCGCAGCGCCCAGAGGATCGCGACGAGGTCGACGCCCTCCTGCATCCAGGCGCCCGCGAGCGCGGGGAGGTATCCGAGTGCCGCGACCAGCATGAGCGCGACGCTGAGCCCGATGCCGACCCAGATGCTCTGCAGCGCGACCCGGAGCGTGTCCTTGCTGACCCGCACGGCTGCTGCGACGGCCGAGACGTCGTCGCGCAGGACGACCGCGTCGGCCGAGTCGCTCGCGGCCGTGGCGCCGCGCGCTCCCATGGCGATCCCGACGTCGGCCGAGGCCAGGACCGGCGCGTCGTTCACACCGTCGCCCACCATGACCACGGGGCGCGCGGGGGCGTCCCGGACCGCCTCGACCTTGTCGAGCGGCAGGCACTCTGCGCGCACGTCGTCGATGCCCAGGGCGGCCGCGACGTGCTCGGCCGTCGTCCGCTGGTCGCCCGTGAGCATCATGACGTGATCGACGCCCAGGGACCGGAGCGTGCTCACCGTGGTCGCGGCCTCGGCCCGCACCTCGTCGCGCAGGACCAGCGCCCCGACGGGGACCCCGTCGACCGCGACGTGGACCGCGAGCTCGCCGGGCTGGAGCACGGCGGGCTCGACGGCGGTGCGGGTCTCGGCGGCGACGTAGGACCGTTTCCCCACCACGACCTCCCGGCCCGCGACGAGAGCCCGGACACCGTGCGCCGGGACCTCGTGGGCCTCGGTGCCCTCGGCCGGCTGGAGCCGGCGCTGCCGAGCGCCCTCCACGACGGCGTCGGCGAGGACGTGGCTCGAGTACTGCTCGGCCGACGCTGCCAGCCGCAGCACCTCGTCGGCCCCCAGGCTCCCGGTGGTCTCGACGCGCGCGAGCGCGGGACGACCGTGGGTGAGGGTCCCGGTCTTGTCGAAGGCCACGGTGCGGGCGCGGTCGAGCCTCTCCAGGGTCTCGCTCGACTTGACGATCACGCCCTCGCGCGCGGCGCGGCTCATCCCGCCCATGAAGGCGACCGGCGCCGCGATGAGCAACGGGCACGGTGTCGCGACGACGAGAACTTCCGCGAACCGGGTGCCGTCCCCGCTGACCCACCAGGCGAGCCCGGCGATCGCGAGCGCGACGAGGGTGAAGGGGACCGCGAAGCGGTCGGCCAGCCGGACGGTCCGTGACCGGCTCGTGGTCGCCTGCTCGACCAGCGCGACGATCTGCTGGTACTGGCTGTCGCGGGCCGACCTGGTCGCGCGCAGCGTGACGGCCTGCTGCCCGTTGATGCCACCTGAGGGGACCTCGTCCCCGCGCTGCCGCTCGACCGGCAGGGGCTCGCCCGTGAGCGACGACTCGTCGAGGTCGGCTCGGTCGCTCACGAGCTCGCCGTCGACCGGGACCACCTCGGCCGGACGGACCACGACCAGGTCGCCGGGGCGCACGTCGTCGACGCGGACGTCGCGCAGCGAGCCGCCGTCGAGCACGTGCGCGGTCGCGGGGGCGCGGGACATGAGCGCCGAGAGGTCGCGGCGGGCCCGGTTCGCTGCGTAGTCCTCGAGCGCCTCGCCTCCCGTCAGCATGAGCACCACGACGAGGGCCGCCCAGTGCTCGCCGACGACCACCGCGGCCGTCACGGCCGTCACGGCGAGGATGTCGATCCCGGCGTGCCCGCGGAGCAGGTCACGGAGCATACCCACGCCCGTCCATCCTGCGACGGCCAGCGCGTAGGCGGACACGAGCCACGGGACGGCCGGGGACCAGGGGGTGAGCGAGAGGACCCCGGCGACGGCCGCGACCAGGACCGTCGCCATCACCAGCGGATACCGCCCGAGGTTCTTCACTGTGGTCATACCACGTTGTCTAGCATTTCGTGCACATTCTTTCCAGCAAGGAAAGGCTCGCCTGGGACTGTGTGAGGAAAGGCATTCCTTCGCTGGGTCTCCACATTTCTTCGGGGCTTCTCGGGCGGCCCCGGTGTCGCGACATGAGTGCCAGGAGCCGCGAGATGCCGCCGATCTTCGGTGCTTGCGCCAGGGGTGGGTCAGCGACAACGCGGACCTTTTCGGCGAATGTGGCGATCGTGGCGGCGCGTGGCGCAGGAATGTCCCGCCGGTGCGCGAAGAATGTGTTGGTGCGGGGTGCCGCCTGTGGGTGGGCGTCAGCCGCGCCGGGGCGACGCGGACGCGAGCGGGCACCCCGCGCACGCCAGGGGGATCCGGCGCCGCGTGCCCGCCGCGGGCGGGGGCGTGCAGCCCGGGCCTCCGGCACCCGTCGCGCAGCCGAGGGCGGGTGCCGTGCCCGGCCGCGTCGGGCGGGGTCCCGCGACCTGCGCGAGCCCCAGGCGGACGAGCTGAGCGACCGCCGCGTCGACGAGCCGCGGTTCGAGGCCCAGGTCGCCGGCCAGGGCGCCGACCGCGACCCCGGCGCGGAGCCGCGCCAGCACTGGGCGTAGGAGCTCGCGGGGTGCTGCGCCGTCACGGAGACCGAGCTCCTCGCTCGGCGCCGTCGGGGCGCTCACCAGACGAGCCGCAGGAGCTGGAAGGTCGCGACCGACAGGACCCACGCGACGCTCAGCTGGACCGCGACGGCCCCCAGGGTCCAGCGCCACCCGAACATCCGCTGCTGCTCGGCGACCGTCGCGAGGCACGGCGTGTAGGCGAGCACGAAGACCATGAAGGCCAGTGCCGCCGCAGGGGCGTGACCGCCCGACGTCTCGTCGAGCGTGGCCCGGAGCTGCTCGCCGAGCTCGCCCGGCGACGAACCCACGGGCTCGTCGACCGCGTACGCCTGCGCGAGCGCGCCCACCGCGACCTCCTTGGCCACGAAGCCCGTGACGAGCGCGCTCGTGGTGCGCCAGTCGCCGTAGCCGGCGGGGGAGAAGACGGGGGCGACCTGGTCGGTCAGGCGCCCGTAGGCAGAGTCGTGCACGGGCACCTCGCCGAACGTGTGGCCGGGCGTCACGGGGACCGAGAGCAGGAGCCAGACGACGACGAGGACGCCCACGATGATCGTGCCCGCCCCGCGCAGGAACGCGAGCACACGACGGCCCGTCGTCACGAGCAGCGGGACCGGGCGCGGCACGTGGTAGGCGGGGAGGACGAGCGCGAGGGGCTCGTGGGTCAGGTCGCGGAACAACGTGCCTCGCAGCACGAGCGCCCCGACGAGCACGAGTGCGACGCTCAGCACGTACATCGCGAGCACCACGAGCCCGGTGTGCCGCGGGAAGAACGTGCCTGCGAGCAGGACGTACACCGTCAAGCGGGCGGGGCACGAGGCGTACGGGATCAGGAGGCCCGTGAGCAGCCGCTGCCGCGCGTTCGGGAGCGTGCGCGTCGCGGCGAGCGCCGGGAGGTTGCACCCGAAGCCCACGATCAGGGGCATGATGACCCGCCCGTCGAGTCCGACCGACCGCATGAGGCGGTCGGCCAGGACCGCGACCCGCGCGACGTAGCCCGAGTCCTCGAGCAGCCCGATCGCCAGGAACATCAGGGCCATGAGCGGCGCGAACGCGACGACGACGCCGACGCCCGCGACCAGGCCGTCGACCAGGAGTCCCTCGAGCCACCCGCCGCTCAGGCCCACGCCGTCGAGCGCCCAGGTCACGAGGCCCGCGACGGGGCCCGTGACCAGGGCCTCGGTCGCGCCCATGATCGGTGCCGCGACCCAGGTCGCGAGCTGGAACAGCGCCCAGAGCGTCACGACGAAGACCGGCAGGCCCACCCAGGGGTCGAGCAGGAGCGCGTCGATCCGGTCCGCACGGCTGCGCGTCGCGGAGCCGTGCGCGCCGACCGACCCGACGACGTCGTCCGCCCACCCGAGCAGCGCGTCGATGCGGTCGAGCTCGTCGTCGGGTGCGGTGTGCGGTGCCGCGGTGCAGACAGGCAGGCCCGGGACGGGCCGAGGGTGCTCGGACACCGCGCGGACCGCCGCGACCAGCCCGTCGGTCCCGCGCCCCGTCCGAGGATCGACCTCGACCACGGGCACGCCCAGACGGGCGGCGAGCCGGCCGGGGCCGACCGTCACCCCGTCGGCCGTGGCGACGTCGGTCATCGTGAGGGCCACGACGACGCGCTCGGTCCGCGCCCCGACCTGACCGAGCAGGAACAGGGCGCTGTGCAGCTCGGCCGCGTTGGCGACGAGGAGCGTCACGGTGCCCGGCTCGGCCCCTGCCCGGTCGATCTCGGCGACCGTCACGGCCTCGTCGGGCGAGACCGGGGTGAGCGAGTAGGTGCCGGGGAGGTCGACGAGCGCGAGCGGGGTCGCGGTCGTCGTACCGGCACCGGTGCGGGGCCGCCAGGTCCCCCGGGCCAGGTCGACCGTGGTCCCGGGCACGTTCCGGGTGGTCTGCCGCGCGCCCGTGAGGTGGTTGAAGAGCGTCGACTTCCCGGCGTTGGGCGTGCCCACGAGCAGCACCCGCAGGACGGGAGCGGGAGCCGTGGTCGCGCCACCGCCCGGGGCGCGGCGACCGCGGGGGTGAGCGGCGCCGTCGGGCCCCTCGTGCGTGCGCGGTGCGCCGCCCTCGCAGCGCGGACAGCTCACGGGGCGGTCTCGAACCGGCGGACCGTCGCGGCGTCGAGCGCGATGCGCCGGCGCCCGACGAGCACGACGCGCCCGCCGAACGGGGTCCGGAGCGCGACGGTCACGCCCGCGCCGGGGCGCAGGCCCAGCTCGCGCAGCCGCACGTCGGACGTCGGGGTGAGCCGCGCGCCCGCGCGCGCCGAGGTCAGGACGACGTGGGTGCCCGGGGGGACCTCGGCAAGGTTCATGCTGCCGACGCTAGTGATGAGGTGAGGCTTGCCTCAGATGCCGGAGGTCCTGGCGCTGCGGGCCGTAGGTCCCGTCAGAGGCTCAGGAGCGCGCCCGTCCCGATCCCGGCGAGCGTGCCGACCACGATCGTCACCGCGGCGATGGCCACGGGGTGCGCGGGCGTGCCGTGCAGGCGCTGCCACAGGCTCGGGGTCGCAGGAGCGGTCGCGGCATGGTGGATCTCGCGGCGCGAGAGTCCCGCGGTCACGGGGGCGGGCTCGGTGACGTGCTGCGTGCTCATGGTTCTACCTCCTGGAGATCTGCTTCTGGGAGGAGAGACGCCGTCCTGCGGTCGGCATGACGCGGAAGTCGTGGTGAGGAGAGTCACGCGGCCCCCGGTGGCGGAGCGACCGGCTCCGGCGTAGGAGGCGACGGCCCGCCGTGCGGCAGGGCGAGCCTGCCCGGCCTAGGCGCCCGCGGGCGCCGCCGTGCTCCCGCGCACCACGAGGCTCGTCGCGAGGTCCATGCGCGTGTTGGTCACGGCGCCCTCGCGCGCCTTGAGGACGAGCCGGGCCGCTTCCTGGCCCATCTCCTGGAGCGGCTGGTGGACCGTGGTGAGCGCGGGGCTCGACCAGCGGGCCACGGGGACGTCGTCGTAGCCCACGATCGAGAGGTCCTCGGGCACGCGCAGGCCGTGGCGTCGGGCGGCCTCGAGCACGCCGAGAGCCTGGAGGTCCGAGCCCGCGAAGATCGCGGTGGGCGGCTCGGGCAGGCTGAGGAGCTCGTCGGCGCGGTCGGTGCCGCCCTGGGGGTGGAAGTCGCCGAACCGGACCAGGTCCGGGTCCGCAGTGATCCCGGCCGTGCCGAGGGCCGAGCGGTAGCCGTCGAGGCGGGCGAGCGAGCACATCATGTCCTCGGGCCCCGTGATGACGCCGATGCGGCGGTGGCCGAGCTCGATCAGGTGCCGGGTCGCCATGAGGCCGCCCTGCCAGTTCGCCGAGCCGACCGAGGGGACGTCGGGCTCGGGGTCGCCCGCGGGGTCGATGACCGCGAACGGGATGGCGCGGGACCGGAGCTGCTCCTTGACCGCGGCCGGGAGGGTCGAGAAGACGAGCACGACGCCGAGCGGGCGGCGCGCGAGCACGCCCTCGATCCACTCGGGCCCCGGAGCGTGCCGGGTGCCGGACTCGGTCAGCACGACGCTCGCGCCGTTCTCCCGCGCGACGTCCTCGACGCCGCGGATGAGCTCCATGGCCCAGATGCTCTCGAGCTCGTGGAACACGATCTCGATGAGGGGGGCCGAGGCGGTGGGGCTCTTGCGGCGCCGGTAGCCGTGCTGGACCAGGAGGGCCTCGACCCGGTCGCGCGTCCCGGCCGCGACGTCGGTCCGCCCGTTGAGCACCTTGGACACGGTCGAGAGGGACACCTGGGCCTCGGCGGCCACGGCGGCGAGCGTGACCCGCCCCGGAAGAACTTCGTCGGTCATGCCGGTCAGCGTAGCGCCTCGGGGGAAAGTTTCGAAGGGTGGGCCGCCGTGTCTCGGTGCGGAGGTCCCAGTCTTCTCCCAGTGGATAACGGTTGGGACTCGTTGTTGACCCCGGCGGATTCGCGTCTTAGAGTCCAGGGCAACCGAGTACTTTCGGCGCAGGCGCCGAAACTTTCGAAAGGGTTCGATGATGAACACAAGAACGCGGAAGTCGCTCACGGCCGCGGCCGTGGCGTCGGCGCTGGTCCTCCCGCTCGCAGCGTGCGCGAGCGGCGACTCCGGCGGCTCCAGCCGTCCCGAGAACGAGATCCACGTGATGGTCTACGGGGACGCGACCAACAAGGTCGAGCAGCAGATGGTCGACACGTTCAACAAGACCTCGGACGTCAAGGTCGTCCTCGACACCATCCCGGGCGCCGACTACCAGCAGAAGCTCCAGACGATCATCGACACCAACGCGGCGCCGGACGTCTTCTTCAACTGGGGCGGCGGCTCGATCGAACCCTTCGTCGACGCCGACCTGCTGCTCCCCCTCGACGACTTCATCGCCGAGGACCCCCAGCTCAAGGACGCGTTCCTGCCCGCGGTGTTCAACTCGGCCGTGATCGACGGGAAGTCCTACGGCATCCCCATGCGCGGCACGCAGCCCGTCATGCTGTTCCACAACAAGCAGGTCCTCGCGGACGCGGGCATCGAGGCCCCCCAGACGTGGGACGAGCTCCTCGCCGCGGTGGAGACCCTCAAGGCGCAGGGCGTGACCCCGATCGCGCTCGGCGGCGCCGACCAGTGGCCGACCCTCATGTGGTACCAGTACGCGTTCGACCGCGTCGCGGGCCCCGAGCTGTTCGAGAAGGCGCTCGCGGGCGACACCGACGTGTGGGACTCGGCCGAGAGCCACGAGGCGCTCGACAAGCTGTCCGAGCTCATCGACGCCGGCGCGTTCGGCACCAACTTCGACTCGGTCAAGTTCACGGACGGCGGCTCGCCCGCGCTCCTGCGCACGGGCAAGGCGGCGTTCGAGCTCATGGGCTCGTGGAACTACTCGACCCACTACGACGTGGACCCCGGGTGGACCGACGCCAACCTCGGTTACACGGCCTTCCCCGCGATCGACGGCGGCAAGGGCGACGCGGCCAACATCACGGGCAACACCAACAACTTCTACTCGGTGCTCGCCAAGACCCGCTACCCGGACGCCGTGCGTGACTTCCTCAAGCTCATGTACTCGGACGAGTTCGTCGAGGCGCAGCTCGCGATCGGGAACCTGCCGACCACGACCAACACCGAGCAGTTCCTGGACCAGGCCGCGAGCCCCGAGTACGCCGCCTTCCAGTTCGACCTCGTGAAGAACGCGCCGCACTTCCAGATGTCCTGGGACCAGGCGTACCCCCCGGCTGCCGGCACCCCGCTCAAGATCGCGGTCCAGCAGTTCTTCAGCGGCCAGATCGACGCCGACGGCTTCATCGCTGCGATGAAGTCCCTGCCGGCCTCGCGCTGACCGGTCCCGGACGGAGATCGTCATGACCACCCGCGCACCCCAGGGGCGCACGCGCCCGGGCGCCGCCGACCTCCAGGTCGGCCGCCCGGGCGTGGTCTGGGCCCTGCCCGCCGCCCTGTTCTTCGGGCTCTTCGCCCTCCTGCCCATGGTCCTCGTGCTCGTGCTGTCGTTCACGCAGTGGAGCGGCCTGGGCAGCCCCGAGTTCGTCGGGACCGAGAACTGGTCCCGCCTCCTCGACGACCCCGTGATGCTCAAGAGCATCGGGCTCTCGCTCGTGCTGACGGCGCTCGGCGTCGTGACCCAGACCCCGGTCGCGATGCTGCTGGGCGTGTGGGCCGCAGGGCACCAGTGGAACCGCGCGGTGCTCTCGGCGATCTTCTTCGTGCCGCTGCTACTGTCCGCGGCTGCGGTCTCGGTCCTGTGGCGCGCGGTGCTCGACCCGAACTTCGGCGTCCCGGCCCAGATGGAGTGGCTGTTCGGCGACGGCAACCTGTTCGGGAACCAGTCGACCGCGATCGCGGTCCTGGTGTTCGTGAGCCTGTGGCAGTTCACGCCGCTGCACGCCCTGATCTACCAGGGCGCCGCGAAGGCCGTGCCGCCCATGCTCTACGAGGCGGCCGAGATCGACGGCGCGGGACGCGTGCGCTCGTTCTTCGCGATCACGCTCCCGCAGCTGCGGAACACCATGATCACGTCGGTGATCCTCATGGTCGTCGGCGGCCTGACGACGTTCGACACGGTCCTCATCCTGACCAACGGCGGGCCCGGCACGGACACGACCATCACGGCCTTCTACATGTACCAGAAGGCGTTCCGCGGCTTCGACTTCGGTCTGGCCTCGGCGATCGCCGTGGTCCTGGTCGTCGCGGCGACCGCGATCTCGCTGGTCATGGTCCGCCTGTCCGGGTACGACAAGATGCGCAGCGAGCTGGAGGGCGTGTGATGAGCAACGACCTGAGCGTCACCCCCGCGGAGCAGGTCTCCGGCCCGACGACGTCACCCACCTCGGGTGGTGCGCCCCGCCCGGGCGCGACGAGCGCGGGCGTCCCGCTGCGCCGTCGGGCTGGAAAGGGCAGCCGCAACCGGCCCAACTGGGGCGCGGGCGTCGCGGTCACGATCTGGCTCCTGATCGTCGCGATCCCCCTCTACGTGCTGGTCACCGCGTCGTTCCAGACGCAGGCCGGGTACGCCGAGGGCGGCCCGCTGTCCCTGCCGACCACGTTCACGCTCGACAACTTCACCAACGCGTTCGACCAGGGCTTCGGCCGCTACTTCCTCAACACGCTCGTCGTGACGGTCGCGGTGGTCGGGATCGTGGTGCTGCTCGTGCCGCCGCTGTCGTACGCGATCGTGCGCAACCGCTCGCGGGCCACCACGGGCATCTTCCGGATGTTCCTCCTGGGCCTCGCGGTCCCCGCGAGCGCCGTGATCGTCCCGATCTTCTACGTGATCTCGGTCGTGGGCCTGTACGACAACCTGATCGGCGTGATCCTGCCGACCGGGGCGTTCTGCCTGCCGATCTGCACGATCATCCTCAGCGGCTCGATGCGCGACATCACCAACGAGCTCTACGAGGCCATGGCCCTCGACGGCGCGTCGCCCAAGCGCGTGTTCCTGCAGCTCGTGCTGCCGCTGTCCAAGGGCGGCGTCGCGACGATCGTCGTGTACTCGGCCCTGCAGGCGTGGAACGGGTTCCTGTTCCCGCTGATCCTCACGCAGTCCGAGTCGACCAAGGTCATCACGCTCGGCCTCTTCAACTTCCAGACGCAGTACGGCGTCAACATCCCCGGCCTCCTCGCGGCGGTCGTCATGTCGATGATCCCGATCCTGCTCGTGTACCTGTTCGCCCGGCGTGCCCTGGTCCAGGGCCTCATGGGCGTCGGCGGAAAGTAGCTCCACGATGACTCTTCAGACGAACCTGCCGTCCGCTGCCGTGCCCGGCCCCGGTGGGGAGACCCTCCCCGTGTGGTCCGACCCGTCGGTCGACACCGCGACCCGCGTCAAGGCGCTCATGGCGGAGATGACCCTCCGCGAGAAGGTCGCCCAGCTCTTCGGCGTGTGGGTCGGCGCGTCGGCCGAGGGCGGCGAGGTCGCCCCGCACCAGCACGACATGGAGGACGGCGTCGACCTCGACGCGCTCCTGCCCGACGGGCTGGGGCAGCTGACCCGCCCGTTCGGGACCAACCCCGTCGACCCGGCCCTGGGTGCGCTGTCGCTGCTGCGCACACAGGAGCGCGTGCGGTCGGCGAACCGGTTCGGCATCCCCGCCGTGGCGCACGAGGAGTGCCTCGCGGGCTTCTCGGCCTGGGGCGCGACGGCCTACCCCGTGCCGCTGTCGTGGGGCGCGTCGTTCGACCCCGCGCTCGTGCGCCGCATGGCCGCCGCGATCGGTCGCGACATGCGCTCGGTCGGCGTGCACCAGGGCCTGGCCCCCGTGCTCGACGTCGTGCGCGACGCCCGCTGGGGTCGCGTCGAGGAGACCATCGGCGAGGACCCGTACCTCGTGGGCACCGTCGCCACGGCGTACGTGCAGGGCCTCGAGTCCGAGGGCATCGTCGCGACGCTCAAGCACTTCGCGGGGTACTCGGCATCGCGCGGCGGACGCAACCACGCGCCCGTCTCGATGGGCACGCGCGAGCGCGCCGACGTGATCCTGCCGCCGTTCGAGATGGCCGTCCGTGAGGGCGGCGTGCGCTCGGTCATGCACGCCTACACCGACACCGACGGCATCCCGTCGGCCGCCGACCGCGAGCTCCTCACGGGACTGCTGCGCGACACGTGGGGCTTCGACGGGACCGTGGTCGCCGACTACTTCGGGATCGCGTTCCTCAAGATCATGCACGGCGTGGCGGGCGACTGGGCAGAGGCCGCCGCGGCGGCGCTCGCGGCGGGGGTCGACGTCGAGCTGCCGACCGTCAAGACGTTCGGCGAGCCGCTCGTCGCGGCCCTCGAGGCCGGGGACGTCGACGTCGCGCTCGTCGACCGGGCCCTGGAGCGCGTGCTGCGCCAGAAGGTCGAGCTCGGTCTGCTCGACGCCGGCTGGGACCCCGTCCCCGAGGTGCTGCGCGACGTGCCCGCGGACGTGCTCGCGGCCGTCGCCGGGGCGGGGGCCGCCGCGCAGGACATCGATCTGGCCGCGCTGCGCGGGACCGTCGACCTCGACGGCCCCGCCAACCGCGCGCTTGCCCGCGAGGTCGCCGAGCAGGCCGTGGTCCTGCTCGCGAACGACGGTGTGCTCCCGCTCGGTCCGGACGTGCGCCGGGTCGCGCTCGTGGGTCCCACGGCCGAGGATCCCATGGCCGTGCTCGGCTGCTACTCGTTCCCCGCGCACGTGGGCCTGGCCCACCCCGAGATCCCGCTCGGGATCTCGCTGCCCACGCTCGCCGCGTCGCTGCGCGCCGAGCTGCCGGGCGTCACGCTCGACGTGCTGCCCGCGATCACTCTCGACGGCACGAGCGATCCGTCCTCGACCGGGGCCGTGAGCACGGCCGAGGTCGCGGCCGCCGACGCCGCGGGCATCGCGGCAGCGGTCGAGCTCGCCCGCGAGGCCGACGTCGTCGTGGTCGCCCTGGGCGACCGGGCCGGCCTGTTCGGTCGCGGCACGAGCGGCGAGGGCTGCGACGCCGAGTCGCTGCGCCTGCCCGGTGCCCAGCAGGACCTGCTCGACGCGCTGCTCGCGACGGGCCGCCCCGTGGTCGCGACGATCCTCTCGGGTCGTCCCTACGCGCTCGGCGCGGCCGCGACCCCCGCGCCGGGGGAGCCTGGCGCCGCGGCGATCGTCCAGGCGTTCTTCGCGGGCGAGGAGGGGACCCCCGCGGTCGCGGGCGTCCTGTCGGGGCGCGTGGCGCCGTCGGGCCGGCTGCCTGTGAGCGTGCCCGGGACCGAGGGCGCCCAACCCACGTCCTACCTGGCCGCGACGCTCGCGCAGGCGACCGACGTGTCGAACATCGACCCGACCGCGGCCTTCGCGTTCGGCCACGGGCTCACGTACACGAGCTTCGACTGGTCGGACCTCGTGGTGAGCGCGGCCGAGGCCGCGACCGACGGGGCCTTCGAGGCGTCGTTCGTCGTGCGGAACACGGGCGGGCGCGACGGCGTCGAGGTCGTGCAGCTCTACGCGCACGACCCCGTGGCGTCGGTCGTGCGGCCCGTGCAGCGGCTCGTGGGATACGTGCGCGTGCCGCTCGCCGCGGGCGCCTCGGCCCGCGTGAGCGCGACCGTGCCCGCCGACGTCCTGTCCTTCACGGGGCGCGACGGGCGCCGGATCGTCGAGCCGGGCGCGATCGAGCTGCGGTTCGGGGCGTCGAGCGCCGACGTGCGGCTCGTGGCCCCGGTGACGCTCGTGGGCGCCGTGCGCGTGGTCGACCACACGCGCGAGCTGCACGCGCCCCTCGTGGTGGGCGAGGTCTGAGGTGACGGACCCGAGGTCGGTCAGGCGGTCGGCCGCGCAGCCGATTCCCGTGGTCCGGCCGCCCTCGGGTCCGGCAGCCCGGACCTTCGCGAACCCCGTCCTGCCCGGCACGCACCCCGACCCGAGCATCTGCCGGGTCCCGGGGGCCACCCGGGCGGACGGGACCCTCGCGCCCGACGACTACTACCTCGTCACCTCGACGTTCGAGTACTTCCCGGGCCTGCCGGTCTTCCACAGCCGCGACCTCGTGACGTGGACGCCGGTGGGCCACGCGATCCACCGGACCGACCAGGTGGACCTGTCGAGCGTGCCGTCGTCGGGCGGGCTGTACGCCGCGACGATCCGCCACCACGCCGGGACCTTCTACGTCGTGACGACGCTCGTCCACACGCAGGGCCAGGGTGGGCACCTCCTCGTGACCGCGACCGACCCGGCCGGGCCGTGGTCCGACCCGGTGTGGCTCGAGGGTGACGGGATCGACCCGTCGCTGTTCGTCGACACCGCTGGTCTGGACGACGGCGCTCGCGTGTGGCTCACCGCGACGCGCCTCGCCGACCCGGGGGAGTGGGAGGGGCAGACCGAGGTGTGGCTGCGCGAGCTCGACCTCGCAGCCGGGGCCTTCGTCGGCCCTGAGCACGTCCTGTGGCGCGGCGCGCTGCACGGCGCGGTCTGGGCCGAGGGCCCGCACCTGTACCGGGTGGGCGACCACTACTATCTGCTGGCCTCCGAGGGCGGCACCGAGCACCAGCACGCGGTCTCGGTCGCGCGGGCCGACGCGGTGACGGGTCCGTACACGGGGAACCCCGCGAACCCGGTCCTGACGCACCGCCACCTGGGCCGGGACTTCCCCGTGGTCGGGGTCGGGCACGGGGACCTCGTGGAGACCGCGGCCGGCGAGTGGTGGATGGTCCTGCTCGGCAGCCGCCCCTACGGCGGCTACTTCCCCAACCTGGGGCGCGAGACGTTCCTCGCGCCCGTGGTCTGGGAGGACGGGTGGCCCGTGGTCGCCCCGGGCGTGGGCCACGTCGCGGGGAACTTCCCCCTGCCCGACGTCGGAGCGCGGCTTCCGGGGGCGGGTGCGGCATCGCGGGGAGGAGCTTCTGCGCAGCGGGCCGTCGCGGTCCCGGGCGATGCGTCGGGTGAGACGCCTGGTGACGCGTCCGTGGAGGCGAGCGCCGTCGTCGTGCGGGAGACGTTCGACGGCACGTCGGGTGATGCGCTGGGCCTCGCGTGGAACCAGGTGCGGACCGGGGACCGGTTCTGGTCGCTGACCGAGCGGCCCGGGCACCTGCGGCTCGCGCTGCTGCCCGCGACGCTGTCCGACGTCGCGACCCCCGCGTTCCTGGGGCGCCGGCAGGAGCACAGGGACGTGGACCTCACGGTGCGCGTCGACGTCGACCCGGCCGGGCCGGGCGAGTGGGCCGGGCTCGCGGTGCGCCAGTCCGAGGAGGCATGGATCGCGGCGATCGTGACGCGGGCGGCGCCCGGTGCGGCCGGTGCGCCCGGCGGGCGCGAGCTGCTCGTCGTCGAGCGCTTCGGAGGCGAGGAGGTCGTCGTGGGCCGCGCGGCGCTCGGGTTGCTCGGCCTGGCCCAGGGTCCCGTGGACGTGGTGCTGCAGGCCGCAGGGCAGGAGTACGCGTTCGGCGTCGAGACCGGGGACGGGTTCGTCGCGGTCGCGACCGTGCACGGCGGGCGGCTCAGCTCGCCCGAGGCCGGCGGGTTCCTGGGCGTGTGGCTCGGGCCGTACGCGACGGGCCGCGGCACGGCGACGGCGACCGTGGCGGACGTCGAGCGGGTGGAGTACGGAGGGCTCTAGCGCGCGACCAAGGCCTAGGCGGCCCAGGTCGGAGGCCGACGCTGTCCGCAGGGGCGCCGCTCCCAGGCTGAGGCGTCAGGCCCCGGCCGCGTGGCGTGACGCCGACGCCAGGCGTTCGACGAGGTCGTCCGGGACGGGTCTGCGCGGCGAGAAGGTGATGCCGGTCTTGGTCGCCTGGAGACCGGCGGCTGCGATCTCGTCGGCATGTGCGGTGATGGCGCCCGGGAGGACGTAGAGCCCGCACTGCTTGCTGAACGCCGCGTAGCTCGCGACGACCGAGCCGTCGACGGCGAACCCCGGCATGTCATAGGCCACGATCTCCTCCGCTTCCGGCAGAGTGCGGGACAGCAGCGCGCGCAACCGCCTCAGCGACGGCTGGAAGACCTCGGGCGCTGCGGCGATGTAGGAGTCGTGGTCGGCTGACGTCGTCATGGGGTGTCTCGCTCTCGGCTGGTGCTGTGGAGGCTCGGTCGTCGGGCCGTGGGGCAAGCCTCCCGCGGGCCCGCTCCGGTGTCACCCGCGCTGTGCCGAGCCGACCTCGGCTCCGCGGACCTCGATCGCGTGCCAGCGGAACCGGTCGACGAAGGCGCTGAAGGACGGGACCTTCACGAGCGCCGAGAACACCGCGAAGCCGACCGCCCCACCGGTGACGTTGAAGAGCAGATCGTTCACGTCCGCGATGTGACCGCCACCCACCAGGTGCGCCGTCACGAGCTGGGTGACCTCGATCGTCAGGGAGAGGACCGCTGCCGCCACCACGACCTTCCTCCACGAGGCCCGGGGCACGAGCAGCGGCACGAGGACGCCGACCGGGACGAAGACCAGGACGTTCATGACCGCGTCAGCGATCTCGTAGTCCGCGAACGGCACGACGGCGAGATGGCTGCCCCAGGGGGCGCTGCTGACGGGCTTGTCCAGGAAGATCGGGAAGACGGTGTTCGCGACGATCCCGGCGACGTAGACGCCGAGCGCGAGGGCGACCGCGGCCCGCGGCACGGAGAACCGCCCGCTGCGGATCAGGGACCACATCGACCCCGCGAGCACCGCGGCGGCCAGAGGGATGACGACCGGGAGGACCGGGACCTGCTGGAACACGGATGACCTGCACCTTCTCCGAGACACGAACGCGGCTGGTGCCGCGGCTCCACGCAACGGTGCCCGCTGTCCGACGAGCTCGGCATCCGTCTGTGGTCGGATCCGAGGCGACGGCGTGTGCGACCGCCTTCGTCACCCGGACGCAGCACGCTCGCTCGCGGCGCTCGATCAGCCGGGCCGCACGTCGGGCGGGTCGAGCAGGCGGCGAAGGCGGGTCTTCTTCTCGTTCTCGCGCACGATCCACGCCACGTCCGGGTCGTCGGAGCTGCGCAGCGCGGCGAGACGCGGCAGGCCGGCAGCCGGGTCGCCCGCGACGGCGACGCTCCAGCAGTACCCGAGGGCCTGGCGCAGCGCCCGGACGCCGGTGTCGCGGCGGGCGTCGGACGGGAGCGCGCCGATCGAGGCGGTGGCGGCCGCGCAGACGTCCAGGGCGGTGGTCGCGGTGGCGGGGGTTCGCAGGAGGCGCGGCTCGCAGATCCCAGCGACCGCGGCTCGGCGAACCAGGGGGTCTCGGTCGTCGACCCAGGACGCCACGAGCGCGCCGAGGGTCGCGGGCTCGTCATCGCCGATGCGCTGCAGCGCCATCGCGACGGCCTCACGGACGCGCCACGACCCCTCGGCGGCGCGGTCACGCAGCAGGGCGACCAGTTCAGTGCGCGCACCGGCGGGGACGTCGACGACGAGCCGGCCGAGACCGACCGTCCCGCAGCAGCGCAGGTACTCGTCGGGGCTGTCGGCCAGGGCGAGCACGAGGCCTTCCGTCGCGACGTCGGCGAACGCGCCGATCAGCTCGAGGTTCGCCCGAGGACCGGGCAGCCCGGAGCGGGCGGTGAGGTAGGCGCGCACGGCAGCAGGATCGCCGTCGAGCGCGCGCAAGGCGGCCCGGTGCTCTTCACGCACGCTCATGACCAGCACGCTAGGGCTTCCACCCCCGCCCGGGGTAGGGCCGTTCGGCCGATGCTCAGCTGCCGAAGGGCCTGCCTCGGCCCTGGGGCCCGGCGTGCAGGCGGACTCACGGGCGCCCGATGCGTTCTCCACGACGACGTCGCGCTCGTCGACGCCATCCCGCGAACCTGTCGGTCGGGTGTCGTGGGTCAGTCTGGTAGGAGCGCGTCCACCTGGTGTGCGATCTCCTGCGCGATTGCCTCGACGGGGCGTGCGGCGTTGGTCGTCGCGGCCATGCTGAGCAGCATGATCGCCGAGACGATGTGAGCGAGGGTCGCGGCCTTGGCGGGGTTGATGCGTTGGTCGCGTTGCAGCACGGCCGCGATGGCTTCTTCGGTCTGCACCGTCAGCTCGAGGGCTTTGCGGTGGTGAGGTTCGTCCGGGTCGCCGAAGACGATCTCGCGCAGGTAGGTGCGGCCGTTGGAGATCTGGGCGCGGTTGCACTCCACGACAGGGCGGACGATCGCCATCACGGCTTCGAGCGGGTCTTCTGCGTGGTCGGCGGCTGCCCTGCCGCGGGCGAGGGCGTCGGCGTAGGAGGAGTTCTGGACGAGCAGGAGGAGCTCGCCCTTGGTCTTGGCGTACAGGAACAGGGTGCCGGTGCCGATGTCGGCCTTGTCGGCGATCTGCTGGGTGGTGACGTCGTCGACGCCGTGCTCGGAGAAGAGCTCTCGGGCGGCGGCGGTGATGCGGTCGAGCTTGTCCTGCTTGTTCCGTTCGCGTCGACCGACGGGCTGGGGGGCGACTGACATGGGACGACGTCCTTCGGGAATAGAACCTGACTGCGCTCAGTTCCGAGCATAGTCACTACTGTGTGGGCTCGGAAGTATCGGGCCTCATTCTCCCATTCTCGGGGGACACCTTGGTGTCCACCGGCTGGTGGGTGATGGGCGGCGGTGGCGTTCGCGACCCCTCGATGTGAAGGACGAACAGCCTCATGACCACGTCTTCCCTCTGGCAGCCGTTCACGCTCGGCCGCGTGGAGCTTGCCCACCGGCTCGCACTGGCTCCCATGACCCGCAGCCGGGCGAACCCGGACGGCACCCCTGGGCCGCTGACAGCCCGCTACTACGGGCAGCGCGCCTCGCTCGGGCTCGTCATCACCGAAGGGGTCCAGCCCTCGGCAGATGGGCAGGGGTACCTGAACACCCCGGGCATCTACACCCCGGAACACGTCGCGGGCTGGCGCGAAGTCGCCGACGAGGTGCACGCGAGCGGGGGCGCGCTCTACATCCAGCTGATGCACGTCGGGCGCGTCTCACACCCGGACAACACCCCGCATCACCGTCAGCCGGTCGCGCCGTCGGCGATCTCCGCCGAGCAGGACATGTTCACCGCCACGGGCCCGCAGAAGACTCCGGTGCCCCGTGAGCTGAGCATCGACGACATCCAGACCACGATCGTGGACTTCCGTCACGCGGCAGCCTCTGCGATCGCCGCCGGCGCGGACGGCGTGGAGATCCACGGCGCGAACGGGTACCTGCTGCACCAGTTCCTGTCCCCGAACGCGAACCACCGCACGGACTCCTACGGCGGATCGGTGAAGAACCGGTCCCGGTTCGTGATCGAGGTGGCTCGTGCGGTGGCCGAGGAGATCGGAGCCGACCGCGTGGGCATCCGTCTGTCGCCGTCCATGCCCCTGGGCGGGATCGACGAGGGTGACACCGAGCAGGTGCGCGCCCAGTACCGGCACCTGGTCGGCGAGCTCGCGGGACTGAACCTGGCCTACCTTCACGTGCACCACGTCGGCGACGACGAGCTGCTGCGTTCGTTCCGCGACACCTGGCCGACCGCGGTGCTCGTGGTGCGGTACGGGCGTTCACGCGAGCAGATCTCCGACGACATCGACGCGGGTCTGGCAGACGTCGCGCCATTGGGACGGTTCGCGCTGGCCAACCCCGACATCGTCGAGCGCCTGCGCACCGACGCCCCGCTGAACGAGGTGGACCCCACCACCTTGTACGGCGGCGGTGAGGCCGGGTACACGGACTACCCGGTCCTGACACGCGCCTGAGCGCGTGCCCGTGAGCCGCCCGCCCTGCTCCGCCCCGGCGGGGTGGGCGGCTCACGCCTCCGCACATCGCGTCCACACACGAAGAAAGAAGCAGAACATGTCATCACTGAACGGCGCCGTCGTCCTGGTCACCGGAGCCAACGGCGGGATCGGAACCCACTTCGTCCACCAAGCACTGGCCCGAGGAGCGAGCAAGGTCTACGCCAGCGCGCGCACCCCCCGCACCTGGGGCGACGAGCGCATCGTCCCTCTTGCCCTCGACGTCACCGACCCCGTGTCCATCGCGGCCGCGGTCCAGGCTGCCCCGGACGTGACGGTACTGATCAACAACGCAGGCGCATCGGTGTCCAGCGCCGGCATCCTCACCCACACCGATGAGGAGATCCGTGCCAACGTCGAGACGAACTTCCTCGGCCCGCTCTTCCTCACCCGGGCCTTTGCCCCGATCCTCACGGCGAAGAGCGAGTCGGTGATCGTCGACATCCACTCCGCGCTGAGCTGGTACGCGGTCGCCGGCATCTACAGTGCGACCAAGGCGGCCCTGTGGTCGGCCACCAACTCCCTGCGACTCGAGCTCGCCCCTGCCGGGGTCCAGGTCGTGGGAGTGCACGTCGGCTACGTCGACACCGCGATGGCCGCGCACGCCAGCGACCCCAAGACCGACCCGGCCGACCTCGTGCGCATCGTGTTCGACGCCGTCGAAGCGGGTGAGCTCGAGGTCCTGGCCGATCAGACGTCCGTGCAGGCCAAGGCCGGGCTCAGCGCCCCCCTCGAGCTGGTCTATCCCCAGCTGGTGAACGCGAACGCCTGATCCTACGAGCGGGCTGCGCCGCGGTGCCGGTGACCGCGGCGCAGCCCGCACCAGTCACGACGAACAGCGCAACGGCGGGCGCTGAGCTCCGGTGCGCCGAACTTCTTCTGCCGGCTGGCTACTCCTCGTAGTGGGGCAGGATCTTGCCGTTCTTCACGTAGGTCAGTGCGGTGTCCACGTCGTAGGCGTGGATCGCGGACACGTGCGGGTCGAGCAGCTCGGTGAGGTGGCCGGCGTGATCGTCGTAGAACGCGTCGCGGGCGGCGTCGTCGCTGAAGCCGAGGATGACCGAGGCGTGCAGGTGCTGGTCGTCGGGGTTGTCGTGGGCGACGTTCGGGGTGTCCCACGTCTTCTCGTTCCACGGCAGGAACACCTGGGTGCGCAGCTCTTTCAGGCCGCCCGTCGTGAGGAGCGCGGGGGTGAGCTCCTTCTTGACGAACGTGTGGAACGCGACCGTGCCCTCGCCGTCCCCGCGGCGCAGGTAGATGATCGCGCGGGACCCGGGCTTCTCGCCTGGGGCGACGTCGTACCAGCGGGAGGATCCGGGAGGGCCGGCATGCAGGAGCGTGCGACGGAAGATGTTCACCTCGTCCTCGAACGCCAGTGCGGTCTGCTTGCGGCCGACCAGCGGGGACAAGGCGTTCTCGAAGGTGACCTCGGCGATCCCGTCGATCCGCCGATCCTCCGGGATTGCCGTCTCGATGCCGGAGGCGTTTGGCCAGCGGCCGGGGTTGTGCTCGGCGAGGTGGATCTGCCGGTACTCGAGAAGGCCGGGGGTGGCGGAGATGATGCCCGAGTGAGGGCCCTTCCACCGGTCCATGCCCGCTTGCCGGGGCTGGTCGGTGCGCATCCACAACAGGATGGACGAGGTGAAGTGCTTCGACACCTCCGGTGTCGTCGTGACGTTGCCGCTCATCTTCATGCCGTCCGTTCTCTTCGTGTGCCGTCGGGCGCTAGTCGGTGAGGAATCTCGCGGCGACCGGGGCGAACTTCTCCCAGTACTGGAAGATGCCGCCGTGGCCGGAGTTGGGGTAGATGATCAGCTCCGAGTCCTTGATGCGCTGGTGCAGGTCTGCGGAGAGGATGGAGGGCACCATGCGGTCGTTGTCGCCGTTGGCGATCAGGGTCGGCTGAGTGATCACCGAGAGATCCGACGGGGCCGAGCGGCCGTACCGCTGGATCGCTTTGAGCTGCGTGCCGAACGCCTTGTTGGAGATCGGCGCGTCACGGTCGACGGTGCGCTCCTTGAGGCGTTCCACGAACGCCTTCCCGGCCTTCTTGCCGACCTTGTCCCGGTTGAAGAAGAGGAACTCCTTCGGGTCCGACCGGGTGATGACCGACCGGAAGATGTCCCAGTACGTGACTCCCACGACCTTGTCGATGTTCCTCCCGCCGCGGGGGCCGGTGCCGGTCAGGACGAGCTTGCGGACCAGGTCAGGGTGCTTGACGACCAGGTCCTGGGCGATCATGCCGCCCATGGAGAAGGAGAAGATGTCGATCTTGTCGAGACCGAGCGCGGTGATGAACGTGTAGGCGTCGTCAGCGGCCGCCTCGAGGGTGTGGGGGACGGTGCCTGAGGAGGCGCCGACGCCTCGCTGGTCGAACGTGATGACGTGACGGGTCTTCGCGATGGCATCCACGATGCGTGGGTCCCAGTTGTCCAGGGTCGCGGCCAGGTGGACGAAGAACACGACCGGGATACCGCCCTTCGGGCCGAGCTCACGGTAGGCGAACGTGACCCCTCCCGCGGTGATGCTCTTTGCCGGGGCCTTCGCGTAGGACGTGATGACGGGCTCTTGGCTGGAGGTCATGATGTCTCCCTCGAGGTTGGTCGTGATCAGGACTCGTCGGAGACGGGTCAGGGGTTGGTGATGACGGCCTTGCCGCGAACCTTGCCGTGGGCAAGGGCGTCGAGGGCCTGAGCTGTCTGGTCGAAGGAGAACGTCTTCCCGACGACGGGGCGCAGCGTCCCCTTCTCGACGAGGGCGGTGATCTGGCGCAGCTGGTCGCCGCTGGCGCGCATGAGCAGGAACTCGTAGGTCACGCCGAGCTTCTTGGCCTGGCGACGGATCGTGGCGCTCAGTGCGGTGATCGCGAGGCGCAAGACCGGGTTCAGGCCTGCCTCGCGGGCAAAGGCCGGGTCCGGGGGGCCCGAGATCCCGATCGCCTTCCCGCCGGGCCGGAGCACGCGCAAGGACTTCTCGAGGTTCTGCCCGCCCAGGCTGTCCAGGACCAGGTCGTATCCATCGAGGAGCTCCTCGAAGTCCTGGCTGCGGTAGTCGATGACGGTGTCCGCGCCGAGCTCACGGACGAAGTCAGCGTTGGCCGCGCTGGCGGTCGTGGCGACGTGCGCACCCAGGTGCTTGGCGAGCTGGATCGCGATCGTGCCGACGCCGCCGGCGCCAGCGTGGATGAGGACCTTCTGGCCCGGTTGCACCTTCCCGCGCTCGACCAGTGCCTGCCACGCGGTCAGGGCCACCAGCGGCAGGGATCCGGCCTGCTCCAGGCTGATCGATGCGGGCTTGAGTGCCAGGTCGGCTTCGTCGACGGCGATGCGTTCGGCGAAGGTACCGATCCGGCCGTCGCGCGGGCGAGCGTAGACCTCGTCACCCGGCTCGAACCCCTGCACCTTCGCACCGACGCGGACCACGGTCCCGGCGAGGTCGTGGCCGAGGATCAACGGGAGCTTGTACGGCAGGATCTGCTTGAACTCGCCGGTACGGATCTTCTCGTCGAGCTGGTTCAGCCCGGCGGCCTGCACCCGTACGAGCACGTCGTGCTCGCCGACGGCCGGTTCAGAGACGTCTGTCTCCTGCAGGGGGCCCTTGTACTTGTCGAACACGAACGCTCGCATGATCTCTCTGTCTCCTACGGATCTGTCGGTGGGGTGATGGTGGTCAGCGACGCAGGAAGTCGCGCGCGGCGGCGACGAACGCGCTGTGATGCTGAAAGACCGCGCCGTGCCCTGCGTCCAGGTACATCGTGACCGAGGCGGCAGGCAGGAGGCCTGCCAGGGCGGCGGCGTTGGCCGGTGGCACCATCCGGTCGCTGTCGCCATGGACGATCCACACGGGCCCCGACCACACCGACAGGTCAGCGGGCTGCTGGCGGCCCCAGCGATGCACGGCGGCCAGCTGTGCCCGGTAGACGCCAGGACTGACGCCCTTCTCTCGCATGCTCCTGCGCTCCCTGAGCCGCACGAGGTACTCGCGAGCGGCCAGCCTTCCAGCAGGAGTGCGGGTGAAGAACAGCAGGACCCTCGGATCGGTGAACGTGACCGCAGCACGAAGCACGGTGCTCACCATGACGCGAGTCATGGCAAGAATCCCCGGCCCACCCGCAGGCCCGGAGCTTGCCAAGATCAGTCGATCGATCGATCCCGGAGCCTTCGCGGCCATCGCCTGGGCGACCATGCCGCCCATCGACAGACCGAACAGATCGATCCGATCGAACCCCAGGCCCTGGATCGCTCCCAGCGCGTCCGCGGCCATCTCCTCGATGGAGTCGCGAACCTGTCCGGTCGAATCCCCCACGCCGCGGTAGCTCAGAGCGATGACGCGACGATCCTGCGAGAGCCCCTCCAGGATCCGCGGATCCCAACCATCCAGATTCGCCCCCAGATGCGTCAGAACCACCAACGGGACCCCAGATCGCGGCCCCAGATCGCGATACACGAGACCCGCACCCGCAACGTCGACCACCCGGGTGGGCGCCTCCCGAGAGGCCAACGGCCCTTGCTGCTCCGACATGCCAGATCCCCTACCCGACGACCATCCCGACTCCACTCAAGTCTGAGCGTAGTCAGAATTACTGTCAAGGGCATCGCCGATCCGACCCGCACCGTGGCGAGCTGACGCAGTCTTGCGGCGAGAGAGCGATGTCCTCCCTGGCGACGAGCCGGGCGGGAGTCTGTACCCAGGCGTGGCGCGGCAGGGGCAGTCTGGGTGTGTCGGACCTGTATCTCGACGCTACCGGGAGACGGATCTTCAGGGACTCGTGACGGTCGCCCGGCCCGGGTGCAGGACCAGCGTGACGAACCCCAGACCGCCTCGGTACCCCTGGAGCCAGCCGTTGCGGTGCTTCTCGACCTCGGAGAGCACCTCACCCGCGTCAGGGTGGTCCGGGTTCTCGACCGCCCAGCGTGCCGGAGCCCCGGTCCACGCCCACTCGTAGTCGTCCCACTCCTCGAGCGTGCTGACGTGCCCGTGCACCGTCGCCCACCCGTGCCGCGTCACGAGGTCGACGGTGCCGGGCAGGTCGAGGTACTCGTCCGCCGAGAGGCCGCCGAGGCCGTCGAGGACGGCCGCTGTCGGAGGCGCAGGCCAGAAGCAGTCGCCGAGCAGGAGCAGACCGTCGGCGGCGAGGTGGCCGCGCGCGGCCTCGAGCGTGGGGCCGAGGCCCCCGAACGCGTACGCCGCGCCCACGCTGAGCACCGCGTCGAACGGCACCTCGCTCACGTACTCCCGGACGTCGCCCTGAACCAGCGTCAGCCGGTCTGCCACGCCCGCGGCAGCAGCCTTGGCCAGCGTCTCCTCGAACCCGACGTCGGACATGTCCACCCCCACCGCGGTGAGGCCGGGTTCCCGGACAAGCGCCCGCAGCAGCCACGTGCCGTCACCGCACCCGAGGTCGAGGACGCTCCGTCGGCCGCCCGTCGTCCGGTCGAGGAGGCCTTCGACGCGGGCATCGCTCAGCGGCGACGCGATCGGGTGCTCGGAGTGTGCCAGGCGAAAGAGGGTGGATCGTTCCATCCCCGGACCCTATGCGAGGAGCGACGGTCGCTCTGCCGGTGCGGATCGGCACTCCGTAGGCGCGATCCTTCTGCGGTGCGTCAGCGGCTCGTGAGTCGGAGCCTCTAGCCGGGCGGCTCGTCGCGCTCTCTTCGTCGTGCGACGCCCTGGGCCTGTCCCTCGTGGATGTCGTTCACCCATTCCCAGCCGGGCTTGGCCGATGGGCCGATCCGCGGGTCATCGGTAGCGGTTCCGTCTCGTAAGGCATGCACGTACGCCCGGTCCAGGTCGATCCGTGCACGTACCTGATCAGCTCCGCAGGCGGACCCATGGCCAGGAACGAGGATGGCGACGTCGTCCGCCGCGTCTTCGAGCACCCGGAGCCCCACGAGGTACTCCTCGATCGGATCGTTGGTCTCTCCGAAGTCGTCGAGCATGGGGACGAAGAGGTCGGAGAGCATGTCGCCGGCGACGAGGACGCCGCGCGCTTCGATCAGCAGGGCGGCATGACCGGGAGCGTGCGCCGGATGCTCGACGATGCGTGCCTCCGGGCCGTCCCACGGGATCCGCGCGGTTCCGGCGGGCAGCCCGGTGATGAGGCCGTACCCGTCCAGCGGTGTCTCTTCGGCGATCTCCGGTGGCAGGCCCTCGGCGGCGCGGTCCCTCCAGTTCGGCTGCGACCGCACGTCGCGCATGACGGCCGCGCAGCGAGCCGTCCCGTAGCGGGGGGCGTCGCCGAGCCCAGGGTGCCAGAGCACGTGATCCCAGTCGGGATGTGTCGAGAAGCCGGCCACGACCGGCAGGCCCAGGTCGCGCAGGTCGTCGGCCAGGCAGGCCATCTCGGTGCGCGTCAGTCCCGGGTCGACGACCAGGACGCCGGTCTGGCCTTGTACGACGACGGTGTTGTTCTGGAGCAGCTCGCTCCGATGGACCATCACGCCCTGCGCAACCTGCTCCAGCATGGGTGCTTCCTCTCGCTCGCTCCCAGGTCTGACCGTGGTGCGAGGCGGAACTCATCGCCGGGCGGCGCAGTTTTCGTGGGCGACGAGCTCACGACGGCAGGAGTGTCCCCTCGGGCCCACCCGGCCCGGAGCCTCACGGTGACGCGAGCGGGGCCGACCGGAGCAGAGCGAGATCCCGCCGGACGTAGCGCAGGTGCGCCCACTCCTCCTCCAGGATCACGCGCACGCAGTCCCCGACGCTGGGGTGCCAGTCACCGCCGCCCCACGGGTCGTCGCGTTCCTCCGCGAGCAGCTCCGGGGTGGCCGAGGCCAGGAACGCCGTGACCTGCCCCTGCCGCTCGGCCCGCACCGCGAGGATCTCCTCGTACGTCGGTGTGTCCGTGCGGAAGATCGACATGTCGAAGCCCATCTCGCCGGCGCCGGTGAAGATCTGCCCGATCTCGTGGAACGGCTGCTGCATCCGCAGGATCCCGCCCCGGAGCCAGGCGTCCGTCGCCAGGACGAGGTGACGCAGGGTCTGGGCCAGCGACCACTCGTCCTCCACGTGGGCGTCCACCAGGTCCGGGGGTGTGCCCTCCACCGTCTCCTGCCACGCGGACTGCACGGCGACCCACCCCTCGCGCAGCCCCTCGACCGTCTGCGACTTCTGCAGCTCGCGGCCCGGGAACTGCCGGTTGAGCTCGGCGTCCACGTACGGCACCACGTCGACCCCGTTGACGATCAGGCTGCCGAAGAACAGGTCATGGCTGTCGACGTCGAGCCCGTCCAGGTCGACGCCGCGCATCCTCACGCCGCTGACGTCGGAGAACCGCAGGGTGGCGCCCTTGAAGCTGGCCCTGACGAAGGTCGCGCCCTCGAACTCCTTCGTCCCGGAATAGGTCGTCATCCCTCCACCATGACCGACCTCGGGCGGTCCTGCCCGGCGACGATCAGGTCACCCCACGACCAGCCGCAACCGGTTCTCCCCGACCCGCACCGTGACCTCCTGGCCCCACGACGCGACGAGCCGGTCCGACTCGACGCCGTCGCCGAACACCACGAGCTGGTCCGACTCGACCGTGAGCCGGAGCTCGCCGCCCGCGTCGAGGAGCCCCTCGGTCAGGTCTGCTCCCGTCGCGGGTGACGGCCACGCCTCGCGCACGAACCATGCGAGTGCCGGGTCGGTGGGGCCGGGGAGCCGGCGTCCGCCGCGCTCGCGAGCGATCGACGCGCACCACCCCGTGGCCCCGGCCCCCGTCGCGACGATGACCCCTGACGAGGACTGGCGCTCGTTCCTGACGGATCCGCGGGTCACGCCTCGACCGCCGGACGCGTCGCCCGGACCGTCCGCCGCGATCCGGTAGCGCGCCGACTGGTGCGACGGGTGACCGACGAAGACCTCGTTGAGCGCGGTGAGGACCTGACCGTCGTCGAGCGACGCCCGGACCGTGGTGAGGTCTTCGGTCCGCAGCCCGAGCACGTGGCTCGTGGCGCCGTCGTCGGGCCCGCTGGGCGCGCGCCCGTCCGTCCCGCGCCCGCCCGTCTCGTGAGCTGCCATCGCTGCTCGCGTCGCGCGGCCCGCGCGCTGCAGGAGCCCGACGGCCGTCGGGACGTCGAGCCGGACGAGCGCGCCCGCGTTGGTCCCCGGCTCGGGGTCGACGCCCAGCACGGGCTGGTCCGTGAGGTACTTGGCGACGTTCGCGACCAGGCCGTCCTGGCCGACCACGACCACGACGTCCTCGGGGGCCACGAGGAACCGGCCGAGGTCGGCCCGCTCGACGTCGGCACGACGCCACTCCTCGGGGATCGCGGCGGCGACCCGGGCTCGCGCCGCGGTCACGGTGTCGTGCCGCTCCTGGACCGCGGCAAGGGTGCGGCCGCGCGAGCGGAGGAAGAACTCGGCCTGCCCACGGGTCGCGTGCCGGTCGAGGAGCTCGTCGAGCTCGGTGCGTCGGTGCACGACGACGGCCCGCCGCTGGAGGGGCACGTCAGGCTCCCCGGTGGGCGGGGGCCACGGGGGCGCCCGCGCCCGCGCCGGCGGCCGAACCCGCTCCCGCTCCCGTGAGCGCGGCGAGCGCCCCGCTGAGGAGGTCGGGCGTGATGGTCAGGCTGCCGATCTTGGGCAGGGCCCCGGCGAGGTCGCGCATCGCCACGGCCAGGATGGTCGACTGGTCCATTCCCTCGTAGACGTCCATGACGGTCCGGAACTTCGCGTTGTTCGCCTCGCCGATCCGGCGGATCTCCTCGGCCTGCGCGAGCGAGGTCAGGTCGCGCCGCTCGGCCGCGGCCCGGGCCTCGACGAGGGCGGCAGCCGCCGCCTCCTCGGCCTCGCGCCGCGCGTTGGCCCCCTCCTGCGCGACGAGCTGCTCGCGCCGCGTCGCGAGCTCGATTCGGCTCGCGAGCTCGTTCTCCGAGATGGTGCGCTCGCGCTCGACCGCGAGCGCCCGCCGCTCGTACGTCGACCGGTCGGCCTCGGCCTGGACGTGCTCGCGCAGCGGGGTCTGCAGGGCGCGCTCGACGTCGCCGTCGGGACGGACTGCGAGCACGTGGACCCCCAGGACCTCGATGCCCGTCGAGGCCAGCCGGGCGTCGGACCCCAGCGCCTCGACGAGCTGGGCCCGGACCTGGCTCACGCCCTGCTCGAGCGCGGTCGTGAGCGGCACGGCTGCGAGATGGTCGATCGCGTGGCTCTGCGCGAGCTGGCCGATGATCGTCGCGACCTGGTCGCGGCCCGTCGTCGTGGCGGCGCCCGAGTCGGGGTCGATCCCGAAGTCGAGGCGCTGCGAGACGACCGCCGGGTCGGCGAAGCGGTAGGTCACGTTGACCTGGACCGTGACGTCCTGGTGGTCACGCGTCGTGGCGTGGAAGAGGACGGGCAGCTCCTGGTCGTCGACCGGCACCTCGCTGAGCACCGACGTGCCTGGCCGGAACCAGAACGCCTGGCCGATCCCGTGGTGCGCGACCCGTCCCGCCTTGAGGTGGATCACGGCGCCCGTGGGGCTGCCGAGGAAGTGTCGCAGCCAGGGGTAGCGCTTGATGGTGGCCATGGGAGGCTCCGTCCGTCGTCGTTGTTTGTGTCACATTGACGATAAGCCTCGACCGTCTTTAGAGTCAACTTGACGATAAGCAGGTAGGGTGGGGAGCATGAGCCCTCGCGAGACGCCCGCGTCACCCGCGTCAGCCACGCCGCCTTCGGCCGCCCGGATCCCGGTCACGGTCGACGTCGTCGCGCTCACGGTCCGCGACGGCACGCTCCAGGTGCTGCTCGTGACGCGCCTGCTCGACCCGTTCCGCGACCGGCTCGCCCTGCCGGGCGGGTTCGTCCTCGCGGGCGAGACCCTGCCGCAGGCCGCGGCTCGCGAGCTCGCCGAGGAGACGGGCGTCGCGGTTCCCGGGCACCTCGAGCAGCTGCGCACCTACGGGCCGCTCGACCGGGACCCGCGCGGCCCCGTGCTCTCGGTCGCGCACCTGCTGCTCGCGCCCACCTACGGCCTGCCGGCCGCGGGCAGCGACGCCGCGCAGGTCGGCTGGTACCCCGTGGACGAGGCGCTCGCGGACGGCGCCGGCCTCGCGTTCGACCACCACCGGATCCTGCGCGACGGTGTCGAGCGCGCCCGCGCCAAGCTCGAGTACTCGACGCTCGCGACGGCCTTCTGCGGCCCCGAGTTCACGATCGCCCAGCTCCGTGCGGTCTACGAGGCCGTGTGGGGCACGCGCCTCGACCCCCGCAACTTCCATCGCAAGGCCGTCGGGACCCCGGGGTTCCTCGTCGAGACGGGGGAGTCGACCTCGGGCGGGACGGGCCGGCCCGCCGCGCTCTACCGGCTCGCGCCCGAGGCGGAGCGGGCCGCCGGGGCGCGTGACGTCGTCGGGAAGGACGAGGCCCCTGCGTCGGTGCCCGCCGTGCTCAACCCGCCCCTCATGCGGCCCGCCGGGTGACCGGCTACCGCGCGCCCGCCTCCCCGGGGCCCTCCGCCGGCTCGCGCGCGCCCGCGGAGTAGAGGTCGGCGAGGCGGCGCAGCAGGTCGCGCAGCTCGGGCGGGTCGAGCACCTCGAACGGGGTGTCGATCGTCGCGAGGAAGCCCGCGACGTCGATCAGCGAGTCCGAGCCGGTCTCCAGTACGCACGTGCCGTCGTCGGACCCCGTGAGGATGCCTGCGGTCGGGGTGACGCGCGCGGCGATCTCCGTCGCGGGCGCGAGGAAGCGGATGCGCGGCCGATGACGCCAGGCGGTCGACCCGACGCCCCGCACGACGTGCTGGGCCACGTCGGGCTCGGGCGGCTCGCGCGGCGTGAACCGCGGACCGCCCGGGGTCCGCGGGCTCATGCGGTCGGCGCGGAACGTCCGCCAGTCCTCGCGCGCGGTGTCCCACGCGAGCAGGTACCAGCGGCGGCCCGTGTAGACGAGGCGGTGCGGCTCGACGTCGCGCAGGGTCGCCAGGCCGTCGCGCCCGACGTAGTCGAAGCGCACGCGCTCGCTGCGGCTGATCGCTGTCGAGACCGCGGTGAGGACCTCGGCGTCGACCGTCGGGCCGCCCGCCGCTGCCGACACGGTCGCGCGGCGCAGCGCGTCGACGCGGTGGCGCAACCGCGACGGGAGCGACCGCTCGAGCTTGGCCAGCGCCCGCACCGACGTCTCCTCGATGCCCGTGACCGAACCGGCGGCCGCGGCCTGGAGGCCCACGGCGACCGCGACGGCCTCGTCGTCGTCGAGCAGGAGCGGGGGCAGCTCGGAGCCCGCCGCGAGGCGGTAGCCGCCCGCGGTCCCGGTACGCGAACGCACCTCGTAGCCCAGCAGGCGCAGGCGTTCGACGTCGTTGCGCACCGTGCGCGTCGTGACGTCGAGGCGCGCCGCGAGGTCCGCACCCGACCACTCTCGCCGCACCTGGAGCAGCGACAGCAGCCGCAGGAGCCGTACCGAGGTATCCAGCATTCCTCGAGTCTCGCAGCGATTGAGGAACCGCACGTTCCACAAGGGTCTCTAGCGTGGGAGACATCAGCACGAACCGTTGCTGGACCGCCCCGGACGAGGAGCCCGACGATGAGCGACACGACCCGCACGACCCCGAGCGCGACCACCGCACGCACCGCTGCCACGACCCCGCGCGGCCTGACGACCGTGAGCTTCTGGTCCGACGACGTCCCGGCCGCGGTCGCCTGGTACACCGAGGTGTTCGGCGTCGACCCGTACTACGTCATGCCGCCCGCGCCGGCCCCGGCCGCGTACGTCGAGTTCCGGGTGGGCGACTACCAGCACGAGCTCGGCATCATCGACCGTTCGTACGCGCCCGCGGGCGCCGCGACGCAGCCCGGCGGGGCGGTCGTCTACTGGCACGTCGACGACGTCGCCGCGACCTACGAGCGACTGCTCGCGCTGGGCGGGACCGAGTACCAGCCCGTGACCCCGCAGGGCGACGGCGGGTTCGTGACCGCGGCCGTCGTGGACCCGTTCGGCAACGTGCTCGGCGTCATGGAGAACCCGCACTACCTCGCGGTCCTGGAGGGGCGCGAGGGGTGAGGACATCTCGCCTCGGTCGACGGACTAGGTGTACCCGGCCAGGACGTTGGTTACAGCCGGCTGATCGGGGGTTGCCCGCCGAGGGCTTGATGGCGACGTCGGGTGTTGTAGTACTCGAGCCAGGGTGCCAGGGCTGCGGTCCGTTCGTCGTTCGAGGTGAAGACTTGTCGGTAGGCCCATTCGGTGGTCAGGGTGCGGTTGAGTCTTTCGACCTTCCCGTTCTGCCAGGGGCAATGCGGCTTGATGAACTTCTGCTGGATGTCGTGGGCGGCGCACAGATCCCGCAGCGACCAGCGGTAGGCCCAGGCGTTGTCCGTCATGAGGCGTTCGATCCGGGTGATGCCGTGGGTGGCGAAGTAGCCGATCGCGCGGGTCAGGAATTCGGCGCAGGTGGTGCCCTTCTCGTCGGGGAGGATCTCGGAGTACGCCAGCCTGGAGTGGTCGTCCACGAGTGAGTGGACGTAGTCATACCCGGTCCCGTGCTTGCGGTCTCGGTTGTCGTTCTCGGCACCGCGGCCGTGGGCTCGCCACCCGCCGCCGTCCGGGATGCGCCCGAGCTTCTTGACGTCCATGTGCACCAGTTCGCCCGGCCGGTCACGTTCGTAGCGCACGGTGATCGCTTTGGAGGCCCGCAGGCGATCGCCCGTCATCGGGTCCAGCACGGCCAGGTGCGGCATGTGGTGGCGCGCCAAGACCCGAGAGACCGTGCGGGGCGGCACGCCGAGCTCGGCCGCGATCTGGTCCCGCCCACGCCGCTGCTCCCGGCGCAAGGCCACGACCCTGGCCTCTGTCTCGGCGCTCGTCCTGGTCGGACTGTGGTGCGGGCGCGAGGACCGGTCAGCCAAGCCGGTCTCGCCCTCGGTAGCGAATCGGTGCAGCCAGTGCCGCACTGTCTTGCGTGAGACGCCCATCGCCGCAGCAATGTGGGCCTGCTTCCAACCATCCCTGCGGCGCTCGACGATCAACATCCTGCCGCGAACGGTCAGACGGGCATTAGCGTGGGACACGAGGACCTCCGGGTTGTGAAGACTTCGACATCTCCACTAAGCCCGGAGGTCCTCCCTTCGACAACCGGAACTGGCACCAACCTCACGGCCGGGTACAACTAGGTGGACTCGACGGACATTCCCTGGTGAAAGGCGTCGATGAGCGCGACATGATGGTCGTGCCGACCGGTATCGAAGAGCGATCTCCCCATGTCCTGAGCGAGGAGTCGGCGGGCAGACGAGCCAGCGAGGATGGACGAGACGATCGGTGCCGTCTCTGGGTTCAGCAATGACCGGACCATCCGGCCGGCGTGCTCGGCCCCGGCGAGCACAGGATCAAAGTCGTGAGCCTCGACGAGCGGGAAGTGCTCGCTGTACAAGAACTGGAGAAGCGGACCCGAGCTGAACCACGAGAGCATCGTCCTCAGGTCAACCGCATCCTTGGTGTCCCGGTCTCGCCGGTCGTTCCAGGCGACGAGCTTCAGGAGGCACTGCGCCGCGGGGGACGGAATTTTCGCGATGATTCCGTCGGGCAATGCCACGTGCAGCGCATCCGTCGCCGCCTCGTGAAATCCGATGGCGCTCATCTCGATCTCGTCCGGCCAGGTGATCGTCCGACGGGCCGTCTCGAGCGGGCCGAAGGGCACGATGTCCACAGGGATGCCATCGATCACGAAGCGGTGCGCTTGTGGCCCCTGGCGCCTCAGCGGGGCGGTCAACCGAGCGAACGCCGCCCAAGAATCGACGGCGATGGCGATGTCCACGTCCTTCGTCTGGCGGGACGGGACTGCTTCCAGCACTCCGATCGAGAAGACTGTGCGGGCGGTCGCGCCGACGAGCAGCACAGGGGTGTCGAGCGCAACGGCGAGGGGCTGCACCACCCTCATCACGTGTGCGGCAAGGACGACGTCAGGATCGGTCGAGTCGGACAAGGAGATCATCGGTCGTCCTCAGCTCGTTGGCGGCCTGTCTCTGGCGAGGGTCGCCCGAACCGAGGAGATCGGCATAGACGAGGGTGCTTGGAGCGACGAGGTCGTCTCCGCGCTCTGGCGGAGGCGTCCAGAAGCGCCGACGAACCTCGACGTCAGCGACCGCCGTCGGCCCGTCAGCCTTCCGCCAGTGATGACGCGCCGCGAGTGCGGCGGGCAGATGCTGCGCATAGAGCACCGTATTCCTGGTGGAGAGCTGCGTGCCCAGCAGGTCGGCGGCGGTCTCGCCTCCGATCAGGACGTCCGAAGAGCGGATCCCGTCCAGGTCGTCCCGCCACCACCCCGGGGCGCGCGACGTGAATCGTCCCAGATCGAGGGTCGGTGCGGTCGAGAGGTTGAAAAGCTCGACCCAACGGTCGAGCAGCGCACCCGTCCGGAGCAGGCGTCGGCGGTTCCTGGCGACATGGAGGAAGCCCGAGCGTTCAAGGTCGTCCATCACATAGGTCGTCGAGCCGAGCGAGGTCCCGGCTCGGGCGCTGATGGTGCGGTACGGAGCATCGGCGAGATCCTCCCAAGTGAGCAGTGCGAAGACCACCCGGAGACCTGCGGGACGAAACGCGGCCGAAAGACCCGCACGAGTGGTGCTCGGCTCCGGGATGCGGCGTCGGCCTTGGATGTCGATGAGCACCTCGCCGAGGTCGAGCCGCATGTTCCCCGCCTCGTCCGCAGAGTCGACAGCCAGCGAGCGGAGGGTGTCGGCGACGTTCATCGAGAGATGCCGAGTCAGGATGAGGGGGGGAAGGTCGGAGTGGATCGGCAGGCTCGCGGCGCTCCGACTCGTCAGGTCGGGTCGGATCAGCAACTGGTAGCGCCGCTGGACTCCCCGGACGCGGACCTCGGCCGTCCGAGGGTATGACTCCAGGACGCGGAGGTCGACGCCGGCGCGACGGAGAGTCCCCGTCACTCGATCGACGATCTGCGCGTTCATTTCATCATCACGTTCAGCGCTAGTGAACATAGGTCAATAATGAACACCGGTGCTGCTCTGTCAAGTACCCAGCCTGTTCCCCGGCCGTGTCGTCGACGCTGGTGCCATGGTGCCGAGGGGACCATCCTGGGTGTTGATCAGTGAGTCGTGAGGCGTTCCTGCTGGAGCGTGCCGGTGCACGTTCCTGGAGAGTGGTCAGAGCACACTGACTCGTCCGGATGGCGAGCCGGAACCGCCCATCCGGCCCGCTCCGCGCAGCCCCCACAGACCCTTTTCGAAGGGCCTTCGAACGCCAGATGAACACCAGGTGAACAGTCGTCGAAGACTCGCCGACTTGGTTCATTCCCCCGTCGAGCACCATTCACCATGGAGTACGTGACCGAGACGATCCTGCTCGCGCTCGTGGTAGTGACGGCCCTGGCCTTCGACTTCACGAACGGCTTCCACGACACCGGCAACGCGATGGCCACGTCCATCGCTACACGTGCCCTCAAGCCCAAGACCGCCGTCGCGCTGTCTGCAGTCCTCAACCTCGTCGGGGCGTTCCTGTCCCTGGCCGTGGCGGCGACCATCGCCAAGGGGATCGTGGACGCGAACATCATCACCCTCGAGGTGGTGCTCGCCGGTCTGGTGGGCGGTATCACCTGGAACCTGCTGACCTGGTTGCTGGGTATCCCGTCGAGCTCCTCGCACGCCCTCATCGGCGGCGTCGTGGGCTCGGTCCTGGCTGCGGTCGGGACGAGCGGGGTCCTGTGGACCGGCGTCCTGTCCAAGGTGATGATCCCGGCGCTGCTCGCGCCCGTGATCGCGATCGGGGTGGCCGCGCTCGGCACCTTCCTGGTCGCGCGCATCACCAAGGACCTGCCGCAGGACACGACGAGCCGCGGCTTCCGCTGGGGCCAGATCGGGTCCGCATCGCTGGTCTCGCTCGCGCACGGCACCAACGACGCACAGAAGTCGATGGGCATCATCCTGCTCGCGCTCATCGCGGGCGGCGCGGTCCCGGCCGACTCGGGCGTCCCGTTCTGGGTGGTCCTCGCCTGCGCGACCTTCATGGCCCTGGGTACCTACCTGGGCGGCTGGCGCGTCATCCGCACGCTCGGCAAGGGCCTCGTCGAGATCGACTCGCGCCAGGGCATGGCGGCCGAGACGTCCTCGGCCGCGGTCATCCTCCTCTCGAGCCACTTCGGCTTCTCGCTCTCGACGACCCACGTCGCGACGGGCTCGATCCTCGGGTCCGGCGTCGGCATGCCGGGCGCGAAGGTCCGCTGGGGCGTCGCGGGCAAGATGCTCGCCGCCTGGGGCCTGACGCTCCCCGCGGCCGGCCTGGTCGGAGCGTTCTGCTTCTGGCTCCAGGACGTCATCGGCGGCGTCGGCGGGACCGTCGCGGTCTTCACGCTCCTCATCGGCGTCTCGGCCGCGATCTGGATCGCCTCGCGCCGCAAGCCGATCTCCGCGGACAACGTCAACGACGAGTG
This sequence comes from Oerskovia sp. Root22, assembly GCF_001429135.1. Taxonomy (NCBI): domain Bacteria; kingdom Bacillati; phylum Actinomycetota; class Actinomycetes; order Micrococcales; family Cellulomonadaceae; genus Oerskovia; species Oerskovia sp. Root22. The sequence continues at coordinate 122,113 of NZ_LMIL01000011.1, forward strand.
GGACGGCGACGAGACGCCGGCCGCCGTGGTCGACGCCGCCGAGACCTTCACCGTCGTCGCCGCCGAGGCGACGGCCGAGGCAGAGGCCACGGTCGCCGCAGCCCCGACCACCACCCGTCGCGAGGGAGTCCCCGCATGAGCGAGTTCATCCAGTTCGACGCGCTGCTCCAGGTCGTCGTCGCCGGTGCGATCGTCGGTGCGGGGCTGCCCGCGCTGTTCGCGCTGGGCGTCCGCCTGCTCGCCCCCGCGGGGGGCGCCGCGCTCGCGGTGGAGGGTGCGTCGTCGGGCACGGACGCCGCCGGCCCGACGACGGCACGCCCCACGGGCGTCCGTCTCGCCGCAGCCGTGCTGTGCTTCGGGACCGTGCTGGCCGCGTGCGCGGTGGGCATCTGGTTCCTGGCCTCCGGCGGGCACTAGCTGCGCGACCACTCCCTGACCTGCAGGAGGCCGTCCCGTCGTCACGACGGGGCGGCCTCCTGCGTCGTGAGGTCAGGCCGGGCCGAGGAGGTGGGCCGCGAGGTCGAGGAGCTCCTGCTCGGAGACGCCGTCACCCATGAGGCGGACGACCCCGGCGGGGGACGCGTCGATCGTTACCGTGGTCCCAGTCGCCCCGGAGAGCGAAGGACCCGCCGAGACCGCGAAGTCCGTCGAGAGCTCGGACACCTCGCGCCACCCCTCGAGCAGCCCGACGTCCCCCGAGGGGCCCGAGTAGACGTTGAGCATGCGGCCTTGCTCCTGGGCGGGTGCGTCCGCGTAGACCGCGTTCGTCGTGCCGCCGTCCATGTCGACGACGTTCACGAAGAAGAAGCCCTCGGGGAGCAGCCCCGCGTCGAGCTCCTCGGCGGTCTGTCGGACGAGCGCCTCGGCCGCAGTGAGGCTCGGGGCGGGAAGGGGCTCCTCGTCGGGAAGGCCGGTGCTCCGGTGCGTGGGGGTCGGCGGTTCGGTGTTCCCGTCCGCGCCCGTGGTGCACCCTGCCAGGGCGACACCGCCCAGGAGCGTGGCGAGCACGACGGTCGGGAGCTGCTTGTCTGCGATGCGCACACCGGATCCTCGCAGAAGGACCGCGATGCGTCCGGGATATACCACGTTCGTCCTGCAATGTCCGTCATATCGCCCTCTACGGCGGGATAATGCGCGGTTCTGTGACAGAGGGCACATCGATCTCGCGTCATGACCGACGATCTGCGAGGTCTCCTCGGTAGGAAGTTGGACGACCGTCCACGAAACACCAGGAGAGTGTCATGAGTACCCCCTTCAGGGTTCGCAGCCGAGCGGCCTCCCCGCTCCAGCGAACCGTCGCCGCGGCGACGTCCGCGCTCCTCGCCCTGACGGGGGCCGTCGCCCTCGGGGCCGGGCCGTTGGCCGCGCCCGCCGCCGCGCAGCTCCCGATGTGCCCAGCACCCGGCGAGATGCCCGGCATCGGGAACACTCCCGAGTTCACCGACTCGAACATCGCGGTCTACGCCGGAGGCAACTACTCGGCGACCGGCACCGCGGCCGAGTCCGAGGGCCTCCTGGTCGTCATGGGAGACGCCCTGTTCGACAAGGCAGGCGGCGGGACCTACAACGTCGGCTCCGCGGGGGTCGGGTCGCAGATCACGCCCCCCGGTGGGACGACCATGCTCGCCGTGGGCGGGAACCTCGTCGTCGGTCCCGTCACGAACATGGACGTCGGCGCCCAGGTGGCCGGCGGCGGGAACGTCGACGTCGGCGGGACCATCACCAACACGATCCCGATCGCCCTCAACGGTGGCACGGCGACGGCGGGCATGGGCGCGGCGGCCGTCGCGCCCTACACGGACTTCCAGGACGTCATCACCGAGCAGTCCCAGATCCTCGCGGCACCTGCCGGTACCCCCGGAGCGATCGAGTCGTGGGGCGAGGTGCGCTTCACGGGCGACCCGGCGAGCACCTTGCACACCTTCACGCTCGACGGCACGCAGCTGAGCTCTCTCGACCGGAAGTTCTCGGTGTACCTCGACGGCGTCGGCGGCACCGCCCCGATCGTGATCAACGTGACGGGGCCCGTCGTCGACTTCGACACCCAGTCCGTCTTCCTGAACGGCACGCAGGTCAACGCGCTCTCCTCGGCGGAGTTCGGCAACGCCGCGTCCCGCATCCTCTGGAACTTCGTCGACGCGACGTTGCTCGAGCTCGGCGAGAACGACCAGTTCATGGGGTCGATCCTGGCGCCGCTCGCGGACACGACCCTCAAGACCAGCACCAACGGACGCGTCTACGTCGGAGGAGACCTGGCGGTCCTCGGGACCGGGGGCGGGATCGAGCAGCACAACTACCCGTGGATCGGCCCCGGCCCCTTCGCGTGCCGAGACGCCTCCGGGGCGACGTTCTCCGTCGCGAAGAGCGTGACCGGCAGCGGCGCAGACGCCGTGCCGGCCGGGACCACGTTCGAGGTCGACTACTCCTACGTCCTGGACGGCACGACCATCACGGGCACCCTCGACGTCCTCGCGGACGGCACCGCGGTCACGGGTCCGCAGGGCCTGCCCGAAGGCACGGTCGTCACGCTGTCCGAGCCTCGACTGCCTACGGTCCCCGGTGTCGAGTGGGGAACGCCCACGTTCGAGCCGAGCAGCCCGGTCACGCTGGGCGCGGGCGGTACCGTCGCGGTCCGCCTCACGAACACCGCGAACCTGGTCGACGCCCCGGCCGGCGGGTTCTCCGTCGCCAAGGAGCTGCTCGGTTCCGCGGCCGGACAGGTCCCCGAGGGTACCGAGTTCACGGTCGCCTACGCCTACGAGCTCGACGGCCAGACCCAGCGTGGCACCCTGACGGTGCTCGCTGACGGGACGTTCGTCGACGGTCCGCAGAACCTTCCCGTCGGGACGGTCGTGACCTTCACCGAGATCGACCTGCCCGACGTGGCCGGCGTGGTGTGGGGTGCGCCGACGTTCAGCCCGGAGTCCGTCACGATCAGCGACGGTGTCGACGCCCAGGTCACGGTGACCAACACCGCGGCACCCGTGGTCGTCCGCGTGGGCGGGTTCTCGCTCCAGAAGGCCGTCACGGGTGAGGCCGCCGACCTGGTGCCGGGCGGCACCGAGTTCACGGTCGCGTACTCGTACGAGCTCGCGGGCGCCCCCGTGACGGGCACGCTCGTCGTGACGGCCGACGGTACGGTCGTGAACGGCCCGCAGAACCTGCCCGCGGGGACCGTGGTCTCGTTCGACGAGGTCTCGCTTCCCGACATCGACGGTGTGGTGTGGGGCGCTCCGGTGTTCAGCCCGGACACCCTGACCGTCGCGGCGGACGAGAACCCCACGATCGTCCTGGCCAACACCGCGACCGATGCGCCCGCGGGTGGGTTCTCGGTACAGAAGCTCGTGACCGGTGAGGCGTCCGGCCTGGTGCCGGGCGGCACCGAGTTCACGGTGTCGTACTCCTACGCGCTGGACGGGGTGCCGACGTCGGGCACGCTGAGCGTCCTCGCCGACGGCACGGTCGTCGACGGCCCGCAGAACCTGCCGGTCGGGACCGTCGTGACGTTCGCTGAGGTCTCGCTCCCGGCCATCGACGGCGTGGTGTGGGGTGCGCCGACGTTCAGCCCCGCGACCGTGACGATCGTCGACGACGTCAACGCCGAGGTCACGGTGACGAACACCGCGACCGACGTCCCGGCGGGTGGCTTCTCGCTGCGCAAGACCGTCACCGGTACGGCGTCGGGACTGGTCCCCGCAGGTACCGAGTTCACGGTCACCTACTCCTACCAGCTGGACGGCGTGCCCACCTCGGGCACGGCGACCGTCCTCGCGGACGGCACGCTCGTGAACGGCCCGCAGAACCTGCCGGTGGGGACCGAGGTCACGTTCGGTGAGATCAACCTGCCGACCATCGACGGTGTGGTCTGGGGTGCTCCGGCGTTCAGCCCGGCGACCGTGACCATCGCGGACGACGTCGATGCCCAGGTGACCGTCACCAACACGGCCGATGCGGTCGTCGTCCCCGTGGGCGGGTTCTCGCTCCGGAAGGTCGTCGAGGGCGCTGCGTCCGGCCTGGTCCCGGCGGGCACCGAGTTCACGGTCGAGTACTCCTACGAGATCGACGGGGCCACCACGGGTGGCCGGCTGACGGTCCTCGCGGACGGCACGGTCGTGAACGGCCCGCAGAACCTGGTGGCCGGCACCGTCGTGACGTTCGCGGAGGTCGCGCTGCCGGAGATCCCCGGCGTGGTCTGGGGTGCTCCGGTGTTCAGCCCGGAGTCCGTCACGATCGGGGACAGCACCAGCCCCGAGGTCACGCTGACGAACCGTGCCGACCTGACCGTGGGTGGCTTCTCGCTCCAGAAGGTCGTCACGGGCGAGGCCGCTGACCTCGTACCCGAGGGCACCGAGTTCACGGTCACGTACGGGTACGAGCTGGACGGGGTGCCGACGTCGGGCACGCTGAGCGTCCTCGCGGACGGCACGGTCGTGAACGGCCCGCAGAACCTGCCCTTCGGGACGGTCGTCACGTTCGACGAGCTCGACCTGCCGTCGATCGACGGCGTCGTGTGGGGCGCCCCGGTGTTCAGCCCCGAGACGCTCGCGATCGGCGACGGCAGCAACCCGACGGTCACGCTGACCAACACCGCGACCGACGCCCCGGCCGGTGGGTTCTCGCTCCAGAAGGCCGTCACGGGTGAGGCCTCCGGCCTGGTGCCGGGCGGCACCGAGTTCACGGTGTCGTACTCCTACGAGCTGGGTGGCGTGCCGACGTCGAGCACGTTGACCGTCCTCGCGGACGGCACGGTCGTGAACGGCCCGCAGAACCTGCCGGTCGGGACCGTCGTGACGTTCGAGGAGATCGACCTGCCGTCGATCGACGGCGTGGTGTGGGGCGCCCCGGCGTTCAGCCCGGCCTCGGTCACGATCGAGGACGACGTCACCACCGAGGTCACGGTGACCAACACCGCGACCGACGAGCCCGCCGGCGGCTTCTCGCTGCGCAAGGTCGTCGAGGGTGCGGCCTCGGGGGCCGTGCCCGCGGGCACCGAGTTCACGGTCACCTACTCCTACGAGCTGGACGGCGTGCCCACCTCGGGCACCTCGACCGTCCTCGCGGACGGCACGCTCGTCGACGGCCCGCAGAACCTGCCGGTCGGCACCGTGGTGACGTTCGGGGAGGTCGACCTGCCCGAGCTCTCGGGCGTGGTGTGGGGCGCCCCGGCCTTCAGCCCGGCCACGGTCACGGTCGCGGACGGCACGTCCGCCGTGGTCACGGTGACCAACACGGCCGACGTCGTGGCGGCCCAGGTCGGCAGCTTCTCGATCCTCAAGAAGATCGAAGGCCCGAACGCCGCCAAGGTCCCCACGGACACCGAGTTCACGGTGACCTTCGCCGGGACCGTGAACGGCGAGCACCAGGAGGGCACGCTGACGGTCCGCGCCGACGGCACGGTCGTCGATGGTCCGGCGAACCTCCCGGCCGGGACGGTCGTCGAGCTCGAGGAGACGAGCCTGCCGAAGATCGACGGCGTGAGCTGGGGGACCCCGGCCTTCACGGTCGACGGTGAGAAGGTCTCGTCGATCACGATCGGTGCCGGACAGGTCGTCGAGGTGACGCTCACCAACACCGCGGGCAGCGGGCTGGCCGTCACCGGTACGGGGGCACTGGGGATCGCCGCGGCGGCCCTGCTGCTCCTCGGGGGAGGTGCCGTGCTCCTGGTGGGTGCGCGCCGCCGTCGGGCCTGAGCGCCTGACGGGCCCCGCGCCTGACCGACCGTCCGAGCGGGCGTGACCTCCGGGTCACGCCCGCTCGGGCGTTCCCAGGGCTGTGCGGACTGCGGCCGCGAACACGTCGACGTCCTCGGGGGTCGTGTCCCACGAGCACATCCAGCGGACCTCGACGCGCTCGTCGCCCGTGACGGGGTCGGGGGAGGCGGCCGCCCAGTCGTAGAACGCGAAGTCCGCGCGCAGAGCCTCGGCCACGACGCGCGGGAGCACCGCGAACACGGCGTTCGCCTGGGTGGGCTGGGAGAACGTGAGGCCCGACGGCGCCGCGGCCGTCCCGCCGTCGGGCACCTCTCCCGTGGTCGTCGCGGGCGAGAGCGCCGCACGCAGGCGCGCGGCCATCGCGTTGGCGTGCGCCGCGCTGGTGCGCCACAGGTCGTCCTCGAGCAGCGCCGTGAGCTGCGCCGAGACGAAGCGCATCTTCGACGCGAGCTGCATGGTCATCTTGCGGACGAAGTCCACGCCCTGAGCCGCGTCGGGGTCGAGGACCACGACGGCCTCGCCGAACAGCAGGCCGTTCTTGGTGCCGCCGAAGGACACGACGTCGACGCCCACGTCGGTCGTGGTCTCCCGCAACGACACCCCGAGCGCGGCCGCCGCGTTCGCGAGCCGCGCGCCGTCGAGGTGGACGCGCAGCCCGGCGGCGTGCGCGTGGTCGCTGATCGCGCGGATCTCGTCGGGCGAGTAGACCGTGCCCAGCTCTGTGGCCTGCGTGATCGAGACGACGAGCGGCTGCGCCCGGTGCTGATCGCCCAGGTCGCCCACGAACCGGTCGATCGCGCCCGGCGTCAGCCTGCCGTCCGGGGCGGGGACCGTGAGGAGCTTGATCCCGCCGACGCGCTCGGGGGCGCCGTTCTCGTCCTGGTGGACGTGCGCGTGCTCCGACGTCACGACCGCGCCCCAGCGCGGCAGCATCGACGTGAGCGCGACGACGTTCGCGCCCGTCCCGTTGAAGACCGGGTAGGCCGTGGCCGCCTCACCGAAGTGGTGCCGGACGGCCTCCTGGAGACGCTCGGTCCACGGGTCCGCGCCGTACGAGCCGGCGTGGCCCACGTTCGCCGCGGTCAGGGCCGCGAGGACCGCCGGGTGGGCAGGGGCGTAGTTGTCGGACGCGAACGAGCGCGGGGTCGATGACACCCGGCCAGGGTAAGCCCGGTCAGGGCAGGGCGATCCGGTGATCGAGCAGGACGAGGACAGCCGACCCGTCGTCGGTCGTCTCGACCCGGAAGTCGCCCTCGGCCATGGGGCGTTCGTGACGGGTCCTCACGTCGAGGAGTCCGGGGACGTCCGCTCGGTAGTAGACGTCCGGGCCGCCGCGCCAGACCCCGTACGTCATGTGACCGTGGAGCGAACGGCGCTCCTCGACCAGGAGCTGCTCGCCGGGCGGCCGGGCCAACTGGTCCAGCGGGACGTAGGAGCTCATCGAGGAGCCGACCGACATCAGCCATGCGTAGAACACCACGCACAGGAGGACGAGCAGGACGACTCCCGTGGCGAGCCACGCCAGGACGCCGATCCGGAAGGGGTGGTTCATCGACACCCGGACAGCCAGCACCATGCAGACGACGCCCGCGCATCCGCAGATCGCCAACCAGAGCCAGGCGGTCACCGTCGCCGCTTCGTGGCCTCGGACGAGCAGCAGTCGTCCCGAGTCGACATACGGGGCGAGGAGGAAGATCCCCACCGCGGCGATCACCGCGACCACGGCGGGAGTCCCCAGCCAGACGCGCCACGCCCAGCGGGAGCTCCGCGCAGAGGGCGTCGTCGTGTCCGGCACGGTCGTGGTGCTCACGACCGCAGTCAACCAGAAGCGTTCGCGGGGCGGAACCGCACGCCGGGTCGAACCATTCAGCCCCTGTGCTCCCCGTCCACGTAGTACCAGCGCCCGTCCTCGCGCACGAACGAGCTGACCTCGTGGAGCGACCCGCGCTCGCGGGTCTCCGCGGAGCGGAAGTGGGCCACGAACTCGACGACGCCCGTCCGGTCGAGCGGGCCGCCCGCGCTCGTCGCCACGACGTCCAGACGGCGCCACGCCACGTCGTCGTCGAGGTCCAGGTCCGCGGGGCGCGTCGAGGGGTGCCAGGTCGCGAGCAGGTAGTCCGCGTCGCCGACCGCGAACGCCGCGTAGCGTGAACGCATCAGGGCCTCGGCCGTCGGAGCCGTCACGGCGTCGGGACCGGCCGCACCCGGACCCGTGGCGAGGCCGGCGTGGAAGCGTCCGCAGCACGCCCCGTACGTCTCGCCGGACAGGCACGGGCAGCGGGCGTCGTCGGGCAGGGGCGAGGTCGCGGTCACCCGCCCATCCTTCCGTAGGGTGTGAGCCGTGCGCACCCTCCGCTGGACCTTCGCGGTCTACCTCGCCGCCGTCCTGGTCGTGACGTGCTGGCCGTCGCCCGAGTCCACGGCAGCCCCGGGCTGGGCGCTCGCGGTCGTCGACGCGTTCCGCGCGGTGGGGCTGCCCATGACCGTCGCGTTCCTCGAGGCGGCGTCGAACGTGGTCATGTTCCTGCCGTTCGGCGTCCTGGGGCTCCTCCTGCTGACCGGGCCCGACGCCCGGGGCGACCTCGCGGCCGATCCCGCGCGTGGGCTCTGGCGGCGCGCCGGGCTCGTGGTGCTCGCGGGCTTCGCGCTGTCGCTCGCGATCGAGCTGACCCAGCTCCTCATCCCCGGCAGGTACTCGACCGTGCAGGACGTCGTGCTCAACACGACGGGGGCCGCGCTGGGGGCGGCTGCGGCGGCCGGGCTCCTCGCGCTGCGGCGCGCACGGCCGGCCCCCTCGACGTCGTAGGCGACCTGCACCGCGGCGCTGCGGGCGACCCGCGCCAGAGCGGCGCCCACCCCTGAGGGTGAGCGCCGCCGTCGGGCCGGTGGTGCTACCGGCAGGTGACCGCCGCGTGCGCTGCAGTGCTGGTGCTCTGCACGCCCGCGCCGTCCACGTTCTTGTAGGCCACGAGCTTGGCCTCCCCGGCGTCGAGCGACGCGCCCCGGGTCAGGGTGTGCTCGACCGTGCTGCCCACGGGGATCTTGCTGAACTTGTGCTCGCCCGCGGCCGAGGTGACCCGGACGTCGATCGGCACGCTGTCCGTGTTGGTGACCGCGACCCGGATGCTCGCCGTCCGCCCGTTGCACGCGGCCGTCGCGGTCGACGTGAGCAGGACCGAGGTGCCGCCCGGGCCGGCCGGGATGGTCGACGCGGCGCCCGACTGCTCGAAGGTCGGCGTGCCGAACGTCGCGAACCAGTCCTTGGCCTGGTTGAAGTCCTCGGTGAAGGCCCGCGACAGGACCAGGAGCAGGCGGGCCTTGACCGCCGTCAGGTCCTCACCCGCGAGCACCCCGTTGCTGCCCCCGTAGCTCGACCCGGACCCGGTCCGCGTCGTGCTGACGAACCAGACCCCCTTGGCCACGGCCTTGCTGCGCTCCGAGCTCATGGCGCCCGAGATGCCGCCGGCGCCCGTGCCCGCGGTGACCATGCCCTTGACCCCGGCGTCCGCGAACGCCTTGACGGCCTCGCCCCCGGCCTGCTGGTAGGACATGACGATCTCGACGCGCGGCAGCGTCTTGGGGTCGACCTTCGAGACGTCGAACGGCGTGAACCACGACTCCTGGTCGCAGCTCATGACGCGGGCCGGTGCCCGGCCCAGGGTGATGTTCGCGCCGTCGATCCAGCCCAGGACCCCGTACTCGCGCGTCTGGAACGTGTCGGTGCGGTAGGCGTTGGTCTTGGTGACCTCGCGTGCCGCCTGGATCTCGTCGTTGAGCATGAGGACGGTCCCGAAGCAGTACGTCTGCTGGCTCGCCGCGAGGCGCACGGCGTTGTAGAGGTTGGCCGGTGCGTCGGACCCGAAGACGGCCTTGTCGGCCGGGGTGTCGCCCGCGCCCCAGGGACGCATCGAGCCCGAGGTGATGACGGGCTTGCGGGACTGGACCGTGAGGTCGAGCCAGTAGGCGAACTCCTCCTGGGTGTCGGTGCCGGTCGTGACGACCACGGCGTCCGCGGTCTCGAGCTGCTTCTCGACCTCGAGCGTGAGGGCGTGGAACTGCTCCATGGTGTAGCCCGACGATCCGGCGTTGCCGAACTGGACCGCGGTGACGTCGGCGATCTGGTCGATCTCGGGACGGAGCGTGTCGAGCATGTCGGACATGAGGTAGGTGCCTGCGCGGTAGCTCGTGAAGCCGTCGCGCGTGCTGGCCTTGCCGGCCATGGTGCCGCCGGTCGCGACGACCACGACCTTGGGCTTGGACGTCGTGGCGGCCGCGGTCACGGCCTGGTAGCTGCTGGACGTGATGCCTAGCGGGGTCGTGCCCGAGGCGAGGACCATCGGCTGCTGCCCCTGCGCAGCGGCCGTGGTGCGGGACTCGGCGATCGAGTAGGCGACGACGGAGACGAGCGAGACCAGGGCGAGGAGGAGTGCGACGCCGGCCGCGAGGGCGCGGCCGGACAGGGTCAGTGTCAGGGATCTCACGAGAGCCTTTCGGTCAGGGGGACGTCAGGGCTCGGACGCTATGCGCGGCCTGTTTCCTGGGCATTGCCTGGGTGTAAGAAGCACGGTTGTGCCGGATCGCGAGGGTTGTCGGGTGGGTGCGGGCGGCGCGTTCACGGGCATATGCTGTCGTGAAGACAGTAAAATCTGGAGGAGCACTCATGCAGTTCAGCAACAAGGTCGCGCTCGTCACGGCCTCCGGCGCAGGTATCGGCGAGGCCGTCGCGAAGCGGCTCGCCGCTCAGGGAGCGGCCGTCGTCGTCTCCGACGTCAACGACGAGGCCGGCGCGCGCGTGGTCGCCGAGATCGAGGCCGCGGGCGGCCGGGCCGCGTACCGTCGGGCGGACGTCGCCGACCCGGCAGACGTCTCCGCCCTCGTCGGGTTCGCGGTCGAGACGTTCGGGGGGCTGCACCTCGCGGTCAACAACGCGGGGGTCGGCACGCGCCCGTTCCGCCTCGACCAGATGCCGCAGGACGGCTGGGACCGCACGCTCGACATCACCCTGCGCGGGACCTTCCTGTCGATGAAGGCCGAGATCGCCCACATGCTCGCCCACGGCGGCGGCAGCATCGTCAACATCGCCTCGATCGCCGGCCTCAAGGCGTCGCCCGGCCTCTCGCCGTACTCGGCCGCCAAGGCCGGCGTCGTCTCGCTCACGCGGGGCACCGCGATCGAGTACGTGACCGACGGCATCCGCATCAACGCCGTCGCGCCGGGCGCGATCGAGACGGCAGCGCTCGCGTCGCTGCCCGAGGAGGCCCGTGCCGGGTATGCGGCCGACGTCCCCATGCAGCGCCTGGGCCGGCCGTCCGAGATCGCCGACGCGGTCGCGTTCCTGCTGTCCGACCAGGCGAGCTTCATCACGGGCGTGGTGCTGCCCGTCGACGGCGGCACCCAGGTCGCATGACCGACGCGCCGCACCCCGGGGCGGGGCAGGGCTCCGGCCCTGCCCCCGCTCCAGGGGCCCCGGGGGGCATGCTGGGCGACCCGCGCGTCCCCGGGTACCGGTCCGACCTGCTCGACTCCCTGGTCCGGGTCATGGGCCTGTGGACGAGCGGCGACTTCCTCGCCGCGGTCGCGGCGCGCGAGGGGATCGACCTGGACTCGCCCGCCGTCGTGGTCCTCACCGTCGTGTGGCGGCAGGGGCCACGGCGCCCCTCGGCGATCGCGGAGCACCTGTCCACCGGGCCCTCGAACGTGAGCAAGATCCTGCGCCGCCTCGACGCGGCAGGCCTCACCGAGCGCCGCGAGGACCCCGACGACGCGCGCGCGGCACGCGTCCACCTCACCGAGGCGGGGGCGCAGGTCGCGAGGACGTTCGTCGCCGCCGGCGACCGGCTGGTGGACGAGCTGCTCGACGGATGGGCCCCGGAGGACCGGCAGGCGTTCGCGGGACTCATGCGCCGGTTCGAGCGCGCGAGCGAGGGGTTCCTCGAGCGGACGTGAGGGCCCTGGGTCCGGCGTGAGCCCGGCGCCGTGAGCCGGCGCCTGTCCCGGCGCCGTGCGTCCCGGCCCGTATCCGGCGCGCCGCTCACGCCCACAGCAGCCGCCACCACGTCTCGTCCGGTGCCTCCGCACGGTGGATGCGGTGGATCCGGTGCGGTGCGTGCTCGGCGTCGTCGAGCCCCAGCTCGTCGACCGCGTAGGCCCACAGGAGCTCGCACTCGCAGCCGGGGGCGTGGTGCTCGGTCACCAGCAGGTCGGCCTCGAAGCGCACGAGCGCGCCCTCGGACACGAGCCGCTCGTCGCAGCGCCCGGGGCCGAGCACGAACCCGTGGAGCGTGATCTCGCCGGGGTGGGCGACGGTCGCGCGCAGCTGGTTCCCGAGCGTGGGCGAGCCGTTCGACCGGTGGACGAGGTGCGCGGGCGCGAACCGGGCCAGCAGCGCCTCGGCGACCGGGGCGTCGAGGTGCGCGAAGAAGGTCGGTTCGAGCGGGTCGTCGTCGGCGTGCACGATCGGTTCCAGGAGCTCGGGCACCGCGTCGGCGAGCAGCCAGCCGTGCGCGTGCGGTCCGTGGAGGTGGTGGAAGCCGCCTGGGCCGCCGGCCTCGGCGGCCTGCCGTTCCCAGGTGGCGCGCAGGGTGCGCAGGCCCGGCGGCGAGACGGGGTGCCGGGGCGTGGTGCGGCGTCGGGGGTGCGAGGACCGGATGCTGTGGGTCATGCGGGCAGCGTGGCGCAGCCGCGTCCTCGCGCGCGGCGGGCCCGGGGTCATCTGTGGACACGACTCGCGACGTGGGGCTTGTGGATGACCTCCGACCCCGCAGAATGAACAGCAGGGACGGGCGATCCGAACGCCCCAGCGGCACTCCCGCGCACGACGCGCGGTCGGAAGGGAACTCCCATGACCACAGCGCGTGCGACCACAGTTCTCGTGACGGGCGGCACCGGCACTCTCGGCACCCCCACCGTGAACCTGCTGCGCGAGGCCGGGCACGACGTCCGCGTCCTCAGCCGCTCGGCCGGCACGACGCCCGGCGTCGTGACGGGCGACCTCACGACAGGTGAGGGGCTGGGCGAGGCGTTCGACGGCGTCGAGGTCGTCCTGCACCTCGCGACCCGCGGGCCCCGCGCCGACGTCGAGATGGGCCGCAGGCTCGTGACCGCGGCCCGCGACGCGCGCGTGGGGCACGTCGTGTTCCAGTCGATCGTCGGCGTCGACCGCATCCCGCTCGGCTACTACCAGGCCAAGGTCGAGGTCGAGTCGATCCTCACCGCGTCCGGGCTGCCGCACACGATCCTGCGGGCCACCCAGTTCCCGCAGCTCGTCGTCGGGATGTTCACGGCGCAGCGCTTCTCGCCCGTCCTCCTCACGCCCGCGCTCGAGGTCCAGCCGATCGCCGTGCCCGACGTCGCCGCGCGCCTCGCGGAGATCGTCGCCGCCGGGCCCGCAGGCCGGGTCGGCGACATCGGCGGACCCGAGCGCATCACGGGCCGGGAGGCCGCGCGCGCCTGGGCGCGGGCGACCGGGAGCCGCCGACCGGTCGCGCGGGTGCGGGTGCCGGGAAAGACCTTCGCGGCCTTCGCGGCCGGGCACCACATGGTGCCCGGCGAGCCCTACGGGACCGGCACGTACGGGCAGTACCTGCTGGAGAGGTACGGCCGGGGGCGGTGAGCCGCGGCCTGGGGAGGGGACCGGTGCAGCAGTGGCAGACTTGACCCACCCGTCCCCGGCGCGACGCGTCGACGACGCACGGGGGACCGACGACGTGGCACGCGCTCGCCAGCGACGGCAACGAGGGCGGTCTCGGCCGCTGTCCCAGGCAAGGAGGAGGATGGTGGCTCGTATCACGATCGCCGACATCGCGCAGAAGGCCGGGGTCTCGACCGGCGCGGTGTCCTACGCGCTCAACAACCGGCCCGGCGTCTCCGAGGACACACGTGCCCGCATCCTCAAGGTCGCGACGGACATGGGCTGGGCGCCCAGCTCCGCGGCGAGGTCGCTGTCCGGCGCGAAGACCGAGACGATCGGTCTGGTGCTCGCGCGCGACCCGAGCATGCTCGGCGTCGAGTCGTTCTACATGCAGTTCCTCGCCGGGATCGAGTCGGAGCTGTCCAAGCGCGGCTATGCGCTTCTTCTCCAGGTCGTCCCGGACCTCGAGAGCGAGGTGCGGACCTATCGTCAGTGGCGCGCCGCGCGCCGCGTCGACGGGGTCATCATGGTCGACCCGCGGGTCGAGGACCCGCGGATCGAGCTGCTACGGGCCCCCGACGCCCTGCCTGCGGTCGTGGTCGGTGACTCGTCCCTGGCCGGAGGGCTGACCAACGTCTGGACCGACGACGCGGCCGCGATGCGCGAGAGCGTGCGGTACCTGCACATGATGGGACACCGCAGGATCGCCCGGGTCGCGGGCGTCGAGAGCTTCGGGCACACCCACATCCGTGACGACGCGTTCGCGCTCGAGACCGCGCGCCTGGGCGTCGAGGGCGTCGTCGTGCGGACCGACTACACGGCCGTCGAGGGAGCGGCAGGGACGCGCGCTCTCCTGACCTCCGAGGAACCGCCCTCGGCGATCATCTACGACAACGACGTCATGGCGCTGTCGGGGCTCGGCGTCGCGACCGAGATGGGTGCGGCCGTCCCGGGCGACCTCTCGATCATCGCGTGGGACGACTCGCCGTTGTGCGAAGCCACGTATCCCCGGCTCTCCGCGCTCAGCCACGACGTGACGCGCTATGGCGCGCACGTGGCACGTCGGCTGTTCGACCGCATGGACGGCGCGGAGCCGGCCTCCTTCCTCGACTCGACGCCCGCGCTTCGCCCTCGGGGCACCACCGCCCGCGCGCACCTCGCCTGACGCTTCTCCTCCGTTGCCCGATCGTGACCTGAGGTCTTTGACTTAACAGAACTTAAGCGCTTCACTAGATCCTGTTGCGCCAGAGAAGGCCGCGGAGCGCCTCGTCGGACGAGGGTCTGCAGCGTTGCTGACCGGCGCGCGTCAATGACGACAGCGAGATGGGAAGAACACCATGGCAAGGAAGCACGCAGCGGCTGCTCTGGCAGTGATGACAGCGCTGACATTGACCGCTTGCTCAACCGGTGAGGACAGTGGCAGCTCGAGCGAGGGGGGCGTCTCCGGGGACATCACGGTCCTCACGAACCGCACCGACATCGTCGACACCGAGCTCCAGGACTACGTCGCGGAGTTCCAGAAGGTCTACCCCGACGTCAACGTCGAGTTCGAGGCCATCACGGACTACGAGGGAGACGTCTCGATCCGCCTCAACTCCCAGGACTACGGCGACGTCCTGCTGATCCCCAACTCGGTCACCAAGGACCAGCTGCCCCAGTTCTTCGAGCCGCTCGACACGGTCGAGGCCCTGTCCTCGAAGTACCGGTTCATCGACGAGCAGGCCTTCGAGGGCCAGGCCTACGGCATCGCGACGTTCGGCACGGCCAACGGCTACGTGCTCAACAAGAAGGTCTGGGCCGAGGCCGGGATCACGGAGCCGCCGAAGACCCAGCAGGAGTTCCTCGACGCGCTCCAGGCCGTGGGGGACCAGACGGAGGCCGTCCCGTACTACACGAACTACGCCGACGGCTGGCCGCTCTCGCAGTGGCAGAACAACCAGGGCAGCTTCGCGGGCCCTGAAGCGGTTCAGAGCCGGGATGCCCAGGCCGCCCCGTGGTCCGACGGCAACGAGCAGTACGCGATCGACGGGCTGCTGTTCGACGTCGTGGCCGGCGGGCTGTCCGAGAAGGACCCGACGACGACCAACTGGGAGGAGTCCAAGAACCTCCTCGCCTCGGGCAAGGTCTCCGCCATGGTGCTCGGATCGTGGGCCGTCCCGCAGATCCAGGGCGCCACCGAGACCGTGGGCGGCGCCCCCGAGGACATCTCGATCTGGCCCATGCCGTGGCAGACCGACGGCACGTTCCACTCGCGGGTGGGCGGTGACTACAAGCTCGGGATCTCCAAGCACTCCGAGAACAAGGACGCGGCGCGGGCGTGGCTCGACTGGTTCGTGACCGACTCGACCTTCGCCGTCGACCAGGGTGGGATCTCGCCCGTCGTCGGTGCCGGGTCCCCCGACACGCTCAAGGACTTCGAGGCCTTCGGCGTCGAGCAGGTCGAGCTCGCTCCGGCCCCGGCCGGCGAGGAGTCGCTCGACTCCGACATCTACAACGAGGCCGAGATCGACCTCTTCGGTGACCAGTACCGACGCAACCTGATCGACGTCGCGCGCGGCGCTGCCTCAGGTGACCGTCTCTCGTTCTTCGAGGACCTCAACTCGCGCTGGAACGCTGCACGAGTCGCCAACAACGGCTGATCGCAGCCGCTCCGCACAGCAGCGCGGGGCCCGCGACCCCTGTCGCGGGCCCCGCCCTCGCCGCTCCCCTGAGAAATGAGCACTTCATGGCCGTCATGAGTGGAACCACCGCGCCCGCTCGCGCTGCGGACTCCCGCAGCCCGGGCAGTCCGCGACCGACCCGCAGAGGCTGGAAGGTCACGCCCTGGCTCTTCCTGGCCGTCCCCCTGGGCCTGCTGATCCTGTTCACCTACGTCCCCGTGGCGAACATGGTCTGGTACAGCTTCACGTCGTGGGACGGTTTCGACGCCGTCAAGGAGCCCGTCGGCTTCAAGAACTACGTCGAGATCTTCACCCGGCCCGAGATCTTCCGGGTCTTCCTGGTGAGCCTCTACTACCTGGTCGGTGCGTTCCTGCAGCTCGTGCTGGCGATGTACTTCGCC
The DNA here is from genome assembly GCF_001429135.1 of Oerskovia sp. Root22. Lineage (NCBI taxonomy): Bacteria > Bacillati > Actinomycetota > Actinomycetes > Micrococcales > Cellulomonadaceae > Oerskovia > Oerskovia sp. Root22. Next base: position 138,515 of record NZ_LMIL01000011.1, read on the forward strand.
ACGGTGCTCAGCTTCAGCACCCGGTTCCGGAACTGGTTCAAGGGGATCATCTTCTTCCCCTACCTGCTCAACGGCGTCGCGATCGGCCTCGTCTTCCTCTTCTTCTTCCGGCCGGGCGGGACGCTCGACGCGCTCCTGGGGCTCGTCGGTGTCCAGGAGGCACCTCTGTGGCTGGGCGACCCGTCGCTCGTCAACGTGTCGCTCGCCGCGACGTCCGTGTGGCGGTACATGGGCCTCAACTTCGTGCTCTTCCTCGGAGCGATCCAGTCGATCCCGAACGAGCAGTACGAGGCCGCGGAGCTCGACGGCGCGACGTCGTGGCAGAAGTTTCGCTTCATCATCCTCCCGAGCATCAGCCAGATCGTCGGGCTCTCGCTCATCCTTGCGGTCTCGGGGGCGCTCTCGGTCTTCGAGATCCCGTTCATCATGACCGGCGGCGCGAACGGCTCCGAGACCTTCGTCATCCAGACGATCAACACCGCGTTCAAGTTCTCCAAGGTAGGCCTCGCGTCGGCAATGGCCGTCGTCCTGCTGCTCCTCGTGCTCCTCGTGAGCTGGGTCCAGCGCCGGTTCTTCCCGGAGGAGAAGGGAGACCTGGCATGAGCCAGCAGCACGTCACCACCGACCGTCCTACCCGGACCAACCAGCCCAGCGTGACCGAGCGGATGCGTCAGGGTTTCGCACAGCAGACCAGGTCGTTCAGCGCGATCCTCGGCCCCCTGGGCACCACGCTCAAGTACGTCTCGCTCGTGATCGCGTGCGCCGCGGCGATCATCCCGCTGGTCACGATCTTCATGGCGGCGTTCAAGTCGAGCGAGGAGTACGCGAACACCGGACCGCTCGACCCGCCGTCGAACTGGTTCAACGTCGAGAACTTCGCCACGGCGTTCGTCAACGGCAAGATGCTCGAGGGGTTCGTCAACACGACGATCATCCTCGTGGTCTCGCTCGCCGGGACGATTCTCATCGGCACCATGACCGCCTACGCCGTGGACCGGTTCGACTTCCGCGGACGCCGTCTCGTCATGGGAATGTTCCTGCTCGCGACGCTCGTCCCCTCTGTCACGACGCAGGTCGCGACCTTCCAGATCATCAACGGCCTGGGGCTGTTCAACACGCGCGGCGCGGCGATCGCCCTCTTCATGGGCACCGACATCATCGCGATCTACATCTTCCTGCAGTTCATGCGGTCGATCCCGCGCTCGCTCGACGAGGCGGCGATGCTCGACGGTGCCAACCGCATGACGATCTACTCGCGCATCATCTTCCCGCTGCTGCGCCCCGCGATCGCCACGGTCGTCATCATCAAGGGCCTCGCGATCTACAACGAGTTCTACATCCCCTTCCTCTACATGCCCTCGCGGGACCTCGGCGTCATCTCGACCTCCCTGTTCCGTTTCAAGGGCCCCTACGGCTCGCAGTGGGAAGTCATCGCGGCCGGCACGATCCTCGTGATCGTGCCGACGCTCGTCGCGTTCCTCCTGCTCCAGCGGCACATCTACAACGGACTCACCTCAGGAGCTACCAAGTGACAGACCACCAGGCCCACCGGACTCTCGTCGCCCGGGAGGTGCACGAGGGGTGGACCCTCTCGATCGCGGGTGGCTCAGCCCCGCAGGGCGCCGGCGTCACGGCTCCGTCGGCCGCCGCTCTCGTCGGCGTCCCGGCGACCGTGCCCGGCAGCGTCCACACGGACCTCCTCGCGGCAGGTCTCATCCCCGACCCGTACCTCGACGACAACGAGGCGCTGCTCGGGTGGGTCGGGCGGAGCGACTGGGAGTACCGCACGACGCTCACCTGGACCGTCGAGGAGGCTGCCGCGCACGAGCGCCACGACCTGGTCTTCGACGGGTTGGACACCGTGGCCGAGGTGCGGCTCAACGGTCGGGTCCTCGGTTCGACCGTGAACATGCACCGGACGTACCGGTTCGACGTCTCGAGCGCGCTGCAGGTGGGTGGCAACGACCTCGTGGTCCGCTTCGCGTCGCCCGTGCGCTACGCCGACCGCCAGAGCCTCGCGCTCGGCTACCGGCCGCAGGTCAACAGGCACCCGTTCAACGCGATCCGGAAGATGGCGTGCAGCTTCGGGTGGGACTGGGGGCTCGACACCACGACGTCGGGCATCTGGCGTCCCGTGCGGCTCGAGTCCTGGACGGCTGCGCGTCTGTCCTCGGTCCGTGTCGAGGCATCGGTCGCCGACGGAGCAGTCGACGGCGCCCCCGGTCGTGTCCGCGTCCAGGTCGAGATCGAGCGGAACTCCGCGGAGTCGGCAGCCGTCCGCGTCGCAGTGAACGTCGCAGGAGTCGAGCGGGTGGTCGAGGTCGCGTCGGGCGCGAGCTCGGCGATCGTCGACGTGGTGGTTCCCTCCGTGGACCTGTGGTGGCCTCGGGGCTACGGCGACCAGCCGCTCCACGACGTCGACGTGGTCCTGTCGAGCGGCCTCGACCTGCTCGGCTCGGCTAGCCGCCGGGTCGGCTTCCGCGCGGTTCGCCTCGAGATGGAGCCCGACGAGCACGGCACGTCCTTCCGGTTCGTCGTCAACGACCAGCCCGTGTTCGTGCGGGGCGCCAACTGGATCCCCGACGACGCGTTCCCGCACCGCGTGACGCGCGAGCGGTACGCCGCGCGGATCGCGCAGGCCGAGCGGGCGAACATCAACCTCCTGCGGGTCTGGGGCGGCGGCATCTACGAGGCCGACGACTTCTACGACCTGTGCGACGAGCGCGGCATCCTCACGTGGCAGGACTTCCTGTTCGCGTGCGCGGCCTACGCCGAGGAGGAAACGTGGTGCGGCTCTCCCACCACGCCTCGCTCGTGCTGTGGAACGGCAGCAACGAGAACATCTGGGGCTATCAGGACTGGAACTGGGAGAAGCGCCTCGACGGGCGCACCTGGGGCCTCGGGTACTACACCGAGCTGCTGCCGCGAATCGTGGCCGAGCTCGACCCGACGCGCGACTACACGCCGTCGAGCCCCTGGTCGGGGACGCTCGACGTGTACCCGAACGACCCCGCGCACGGATCGATGCACTCGTGGGAGCTCTGGAACCGGGAGGACTACCCGCACTACCGCGACGTCGTGCCGCGTTTCCTCGCCGAGTTCGGCTGGCAGGGCCCGCCCACCTGGTCGACGCTCACGCGCTCGATCAGCGACGACCCCTTGACGCCCGAGTCGCCCGGGATGCTCGTGCACCAGAAGGCGATCGAGGGTAACGACAAGCTCATCGACGGGCTCGTCGCGCACCTGCCGCTGCCCGACGACATGGAGGACTGGCACTGGGCCATGTCCCTCAACCAGGCGACCGCGGTGCGCGTCGCGGTCGAGCACCTGCGCTCGTGGAGCCCGGTCTGCATGGGCTCTGTCGTCTGGCAGCTCAACGACTGCTGGCCGGTCACGTCATGGGCTGCGGTCGACGGCGACGGGCACGCCAAGCCGTTGCTGTACGCGCTCAAGCACGCGTACGCCGACCGGCTCGTGACGATCCAGCCGCGCAACGGCGAACCCGGGACGCCGCTCGTCGTCGCCGTCGTCAACGACTCGGGCGAGGCGTGGTCGGGGGACCTGGTGATCCGCCGGCTCCGGTTCGACGGCGTCGAGCTCCAGGGCGTCAAGGTCCCCGTCGGGCTCGGGGCACGGTCCACCACGACCGTGCCGGTGCCGTCCGACGTCGCCGTGCCCGCAGGGTCCGGGGACGAGGTCCTCGTGGCGACGCTCGGCGCCGAGCGTGCGACGTGGTTCTTCGCCGAGCCTCGCGACAGCGCGCTCGAGGCTCCCACGCTGGCCGTCGAGCCGATCCTCACCCCGACCGGGGCCCGCGTGCGCGTCACGACCGACGCGCTCGTCCAGGACCTCGCGCTCCTCGTCGACAAGGTCCACCCGGACGCCGTCGTCGACGACATGCTCGTCACCCTGCTCCCCGGGGAGTCCGTGACCTTCGAGGTCACGTGCCCCGAAGTGCTCGACCCCGCCGCGTTCGCCGACCCGCGCGTCCTGCGGCACACCAACCAGCTCGTCACGGAGGTGGCCCGATGAGGCCTTGGCAGACGCTCCCCACGCACCGGTCCTGGCTCGACGACGAGTGCCGCAGGCTCCTCGGGTTCGGGCGTCATGCGGCACTCGCCGACGGTGGCGCCGCCTACCTGGACGACGACGGGATCCCCGACCTCTCGCGGGGCGTCCAGACCTGGATCACGGCCCGGACCGTCCACGTCTACAGCCTGGGTGCCCTCCTGGGCGTACCGGGCTCGACCGAGATCGCGGCAGGTGCCCTCGCGGGGCTGACGGGCGTGCTGCGCGACGCGGAGTCGGGCGGCTGGCACCACGCGCTCACGGAGCAGGGTGCTCCGGACGTCGGGGCAGGCAAGAGCTGCTACGACCACGCGTTCGTCCTGCTCGCGTCCTCGAGCGCGACCCTCGCGGGGATCCCGGGAGCGCGCGACCTGCTCGGCGAGGCGACCGGCGTCTTCCTCGAGCGTTTCTGGGACGACAAGGCCGGCCGCTGCGTCGACGAGTGGGACACGTCGTGGTCCGTCATGGACCCGTACCGAGGCCTCAACGCGAACATGCACGCGGTCGAGGCGATGCTCGCGGTCGCCGACTGCCTCGGCGACGACGCCTGGCGGGATCGCGCGGCACGGATCTGCGAGCTCGTGGTCGCCCTGGCCGAGGAGAACGACGGACGCCTGCCCGAGCACTTCGACGCCGACTGGACTCCGCAGCCCGAGCTGAACCGCGACCGCCCGGACGACCCGTTCAAGCCGTACGGAGCGACGATCGGGCACGGGCTCGAGTGGGCCCGCCTCCTGCTGCAGACCGAGGCGTCGCTGGGCGAGCGGGCGTCGTCGAGCCTGGCGCCCACGGCCTCGCTGCTGTTCGACCGTGCGGTCGAGGACGGCTGGGCCAGGGACGGCGCTCCCGGGTTCGTCTACACGACCGACTGGGACGGCAGTCCCGTGGTCCGTGACCGCATGCACTGGGTCGCCGCCGAGGCGATCGGCGCGGCCGACGCGCTCCACCGGCGCACGGGCGAGGCCCGCTTCGCCGACCTGTACGCCGCGTGGTGGGACTACGTCGCGACGTACCTCATGGACGTCGACCGTGGCTCGTGGCGGCACCAGCTCGACGAGTTCAACTCACCGGCCGACGGTGTGTGGCCGGGCAAGCCCGACCTCTACCACGCGGTCCAGGCGACGCTGCTCCCGCGCGTACCGCTGGGGCCGAGCCTGGCCCGTGCCGCGCGCGACGGGCTGGTCGTCGCATGACCCCGACGACGCGCACCGCGCCCCAGGTGCTGATCGTCGGCGAGGCGCTCGTCGACGTCGTGCCCGACGCCGCGGGACGGCCTCGCGATCTCCCCGGGGGGAGCCCGGCGAACGTCGCGATCACGCTCGGGCGTCTCGGTCGCGCCGTCACGCTCGCGACGACGCTCGCCCAGGACACGCGAGGCGTCACGGTGAGTCGCTGGCTCGCGGACAGCGACGTGGTCGTGCGGGCGGAGACTCCCGCCTCAGGCCGCACCTCGACGGCGCGGGTCACGCTGGACCCCGACGGGGTCCCGTCGTACGCGTTCGACCTCGCGTGGGACCTGCAGGAGGTCGACGTCGCCGGAGCCGACGTGGTGCACGTGGGGTCGGTCGCGACCGTCCTGCCTCCTGGTGCCGATGTCGTGCGTGACGCCGTACGCCGGGCGCGTGGTCACGCCGTCGTCTCGCTCGACCCGAACGCGCGCCCCGCGCTCGTCGCGGACATGCCGGCCGCGCGCGACAGGGTCGAGGAGCTCGTCGCGCTGAGCGACGTCGTCAAGGCGAGCGACGAGGACCTGCGCTGGTTCTTCCCCGACGAGGACCCGGCAGACGTTGCCGCGCGCTGGGCGACCTGGGGTCCCGGGCTCGTGGTCGTGACCCGCGGCGGGGACGGCTGCACGCTCGTCCGGCCCGACGGTCGTCGACAGGACGTTCCGGGCAGGTCGGTGACCGTGGTCGACACGGTCGGTGCGGGCGACACCTTCACGGGCGCGTTGCTCGACGCTCTCGCAGACATGGGGGTCCATGGGGCCGAGGGCCGGAACAGGCTGCGTGGCCTGTCCGACGCCGCGCTGCGCTGGGCCGCCCGGCGCGCGGCGGTGGCGGCCTCGGTCACGGTCTCGAGGCCGGGGGCGAACCCGCCCACGCGCGCCGAGCTCGCCGAGGTCATGGGCCCGGTCCTCCCGGCCTCGTTCGACGGCGCACCGGTCGCAGGCATGACCTGGGGCTGGACCGGTGTCCGGGGGACGTGGGACGGCCCCGAGGCTCAGCGGTCCATGGACGAGCTCGAGGCGCTCGACGCCGTGACCTGGGTCGCCGTCACCTACGCGGCCGAGCAGGCGACCGCACAGTCGACGGACATCCCGTTCGGCGAGGAGCCCACGGTCACCGACGACGAGGTCCGCCATGCCGTGCGTGAGGCGCAGCGGCGCGGCTGGAAGGTCTGCCTCAAGCCCGTGGTCAACAGTGCCGACGGGACCTGGCGCGGCCACATCGGGTTCTTCGACCAGGACGTGCCGGGCGAACCGACGTGGGACGAGTGGTTCACGTCCTACACGGCCTTCGTCGTGCACCACGCGCGGATCGCGGCCGAGGTGGAGGCCGAGATGTTCTGCGTGGGCTGCGAGATGGTCCGCGCGGACGCTCGCGAGGAGCAGTGGCGCGAGCTCGTGCGACAGGTGCGTGAGGTGTACCCCGGCCTGGTGACGTACAACTGTGACAAGTACCAGGAGGACCGCCTGACCTGGTGGGACGCGGTCGACGTCATCAGCTCGTCGGGCTACTACCCGACAGGTACGTGGGAGCGGCACCTCGACCGCATCGAGCGCGTGGTCGCCCGGGAGGACAAGCCGTTCGTGTTCCTCGAGGCCGGCTGCCCGAGCCGTGAGGGATCGGCTGCCCGCCCCAACGACTGGACGCTCGCAGGGGCGCCCTCGGGCGACGAGCAGGCCGCCTACCTCGAGGAGATGTTCGAGGCCTGCTCACGGCGCCCGTGGGTCTCGGGGTTCTTCCTCTGGGACTGGCCGGCCGAGCTCTACCCAGCGGCGGGGGCAGCGCTGGACGACGACTACTGCATGCACGGCAAGCCCGGTGCGAAGGTCGTGACCGTCGCCTACCAGCGGATGCGGCAGGTCTGAGAGCACGGCGTCACGGTCGTCCGAAGACCTCCAGGGTGATTTCGTCCTGGAGGTCATCGGCGTGCCGGGCGGGCATGGTCGAGGTGCCGACGATCGAGGCGAGGGATTCGGTAGAGGTGCGTTCATTTCGTACATAGGTGAAGCGCTTTGGTAATCGTTTGTATCGCGTGACCCGAAGATCTTCCCGAGGCGCCCCCCTGAGTGATGATCGCCAAGATCTCCGGGCGCCTGGCTCTCCCGGCGAAATGCCTGCGAGACGGGAAAGGGTTGTGCCGGCTGTGAAGAATTCAATGCTCGGTTTCGAGAAAATGAAGCGCTTAAGGTTGCGCACCTGGACAGGTTGTCCGTAAGGTCGACGCGTCGCGAAGACGCGGCAGCCCCGAGAGAACGAGGAAGTTCATGAGAGCGCTTCGCAGGAGGTTCGTGGCCGCTGCGGCCGCAGCAGCGACAGTCCTGGTGACGGCCGTCAGCACGGTCCCGGTCGCGGTCGCGGCCACGGCGGAGGACGGTATCCACGTCGTCGACGGCCGGCTCGTCGAGGGCGACGGGAGCGACCTGGTGCTGCGCGGCATCAACCATGCGCACACCTGGTACCCGCAGCAGACCCAGGCCCTGGCCGGCATCAAGGCGACCGGAGCCAACTCGGCCCGTGTCGTCCTGTCGAGCGGAGACCGATGGACGCGGACGTCGCCGTCCGAGGTCGGCTCGATCGTCGACAGCTGCACCACGAACCGGCTCGTGTGCATGCTCGAGGTCCACGACACCACCGGCTACGGCGAGCCCCAGTACGCGCCGGGCTCGATCACCCTCGACCGTGCGGTCGACTACTGGGAGACGCTGTACCCGACGCTCGCGGGATCCGAGGACCGCGTCCTGGTCAACATCGGCAACGAGCCGTTCGGCAACGACGCGGCGACCAACGCCCGCTGGGCATCCGACACCTCGGCCGCGATCCAGCGGCTGCGCCAGATCGGCTACGAGAACACGATCGTCGTCGATGCTCCCAACTGGGGCCAGGACTGGCAGCACATCATGCGCGACCAGGCAGGGACGGTCTTCGCCGCAGACCCCGACCGCAACACCGTGTTCTCCGTCCACATGTACGGCGTCTACGGCCAGGCGTCGACCGTCACGAGCTATCTCGAGCACTTCGTGGCCGCGGGTCTGCCGATCGTCGTGGGGGAGTTCGGGGACACCCACTCGGACGGTGACGTCGCCGAGGCGGCCATCCTGTCCGAGACCCGCCGCCTCGGGCTGGGCTACCTCGGCTGGTCCTGGAGCGGCAACGGCGAGGGCGTCGAGTACCTCGACATCGTGCACGACTTCGACGCCTCGCGGCCCACGGCGTGGGGCCAGCGCTTGATCGACGGCCAGGATGGCATCCGCCAGACGTCTCAGGAGGCGAGCGTCTTCGGCGACGGGACGGACCCGACCGATCCGACGGACCCGACGGACCCGACCGACCCGACCGATCCGACGGACGGGTCCTGCACGGCGACCTTCGTGGTCGAGCAGGCGTGGACCAGCGGCTACCAGGGTCAGGTCACGGTCCGCGTGGGTGACGAGGCGGTCACGTCGTGGCAGGCCGCCTGGGCCCTGCCGGCCGGGGGTGGCGTCAGCCAGGCGTGGCACGGCATCGTCTCGACGTCGGGCTCGACCGCGACCGTGACCAACGAGTCGTGGAACGGCAGCGTGGCCGCGGGCGGCACGGTGACGTTCGGCTTCACGGGGTCGGGCGCGGCTCCGACGGCGGCGCCCGCCGTGACCTGTTCGGCGAGCTGACACTCGGGCGGTGCGTCAGGGGGCGCATCGCCGTGGCCTGCCCGGCCACCTGCCCGACGGCGCCGCTCACCTCCGAGGTGAGCGGCGCCGTCGGGCGTGCGGTCAGGCGGGGAACGTCAGCCGACGCGCTCCCACGGGCCCCACGCGGAGCCGTCGGGCTGCTGGTTCCTGGTCCACCAGCGCGCCTCGTAGGTCGCGCCCTCGAACGTCGCGCGCTCGCCCGCGACGTAGACGCGCGTCGCGGCCCACGGGCTCGTGCCCGCCTCGTCCGCCGCGGCCGCCTCCTGCCACGGCCCGTACGCCGAGGTGCCCGGCTCCTGACCCGAGGTCCACCACGACGCGACGTACGCGGCGCCGTCGTGCAGGACGACGTCACCCGCCGTGTAGACGGCCGACGCGGTCCATGCCGACGTGGCCGCGTCCGGCGCGAGCTCGGCCGCGACGGGCGCCAGGAGGCGGCCGTCGAGGTCGAACATCGCCTGGTTCTCCCACGCGTTGCCCGACGACGCGTCGGCCGGGTCCCAGCCGTTGCCCTCGACCGACGTCCATGCCGGCTCCCAGTACACGACGCCCAGGCCGCGGCCGCCCGGGGCCGAGGCGACGACGTCCTGGACGGCGCGCAGCGCCGCGGCCTGTCCCGCCGGGGTCGCGGGGTAGCCGGGGACCAGGTCGTCCTCGGTCGCGATGACGTTCTCCCACGCGGGCGATCCGTCCTCGAGCGTGAACGGGTAGGCCGTCTCGACGACCATGACGTCACGGTCGTAGCGGTCGGACAGCGTCCCGACCGCGTTCTGCAGGTCGCCCAGGCTGCCGTGCCAGTAGCCGTAGTAGCTCAGACCGATCACGTCGAAGTCGACCCCGCGCGAGGTGACCTCGTCGAACCACCAGGTCAGGCCGCCGATCCCGTCGTCGATGTTCGTCAGGTGCAGGATCACCTGCGCCTCGGGGGTCACGTCGCGCACCGCCCGGGAGCCCGCGCTCAGGAAGGCCGCGAGCGAGTCCCACTGCGCGGTGTCGTACCCGTCGCCCGGGACCACGTCCCACGTCTGCCCGGAGGGCCACATCATGCCGGGGTTGATCTCGTTGCCGACCTGCACGTAGTCCGTGGTCACGCCCGCGTCCCGCAGCGCGACCAGGACGTCGTGCGTGTGGTCGTAGACGTCCTGCGCCAGCTCGTCGGTCGTCCCGCCGACCCACGCGGACGGGGTGCCCTGCGCGCCCGGGTCGGTCCAGCGGTCCGAGTAGTGGAAGTCGATCATGACGTCCATGCCCGCAGCCTCGATGCGCCGGGCGCTCTCGACGACGTGCGTGATCTCGTTGTACCCGTCGGCCGGGTCGACCCACACCTTGAGGCGGCCCAGGTTCATGCCCGCGTCCGCGAGGATCTCGACCGGGTCGCCCGGCGTGCCGTCGGTGCTCGCGTAGGTCGCGCCGAAGGCCTCGTTCTTCGCGACGCCCGACAGGTCGCCGCCGCGCACGTCGCGCGTCACGCGCCCGCGCTCGAGCGTCACGTCGTCGACCGACGCCCACGCGCCTCCCGGGCCGTCGGTCACGACCGCGACCGTGCAGTCGCCGCCCGTCACGTAGGCCGAGACCGACAGGCGGACCCACTGGTCGTCCTGCTCGGTGACCGGGGTCGTCGTCGCGTCGTCGACCCCGCAGCCCGTGAGCTCGAGCCGCGTCGCGTCGAGCGCGCCGCCCGACTTCACCCAGGCGCTCGCGGTCCACCAGCCCGTGGCCAGGCCCTCGACGGTCTGGGCCGTCGTGACGTCGTAGGCGTCACCCGCCCAGTGCGTCAGCCGGCCCGACGACGCGCCGTGCCCGGCGTCCTCGACCTTCGCCCCGCCGTCGTGCCCCGAGGCGCTCGTGACGGTCCAGCCCGTGAGCCCGGCCTCGAAGCCGGGGTTCACCAGGGTGCCGGGCGCTGCGGCCGTCGTGGGCGCTGCGGGTGCGGCGCTCGCAGGCGTGACGCCCGCGAGCGCGAGCGCGGTCACCAGGACTCCCAGGGTGCTCTTCCTCGTCGATCTCATCCGTCCTCCTTGACGTGGTGCGTTGATGGGTGGAGCAAGGCCCGCGGACGGTCGGGCCGACCAGGGGCGTGGTCGGCCCGACCGCCCGCGGGAGAGCAGGGGCGATCCTCAGGCGAGCGGCGAACGCAGCACGCGCACGGCCCCCGGGGCCACGGTCGCGGCGCCCGGCGCGGCCTCGCCCGTCACGAGGTCGGTGGTCCCGTCGGCGAGCGAGGGGAGCGTGACCTCCTGGTCGGTGTGGTTGATCGCGACGACGTACTCGGCCTCCTCGCCGCGGCGGCGCACCACCTCGAAGCCCTCCGGCAGGCCCGACGGCGCCAGTCCCGCGTCCGCGTAGACGGCGCCCAGGAGCGTGCTCAGCGCGGCGACGTCGAGGCGCGTCGAGACGTACCAGCCCGTGCCCTCGCCGAGCGTGTGCCGCGTGATCGCGGGGGCGCCCGGGGCCGGGCCGTCGACGTACGAGCCCACGACCTGCGCGCCCTCGAGCGTGATGTCGTCGGCCCACACGTCCCCGGGGAGGGTGCCGGTCAGTGCCGGCGCGACCTCTCCGCCGTCGAGCGCGACGCTCAGCGACTCTCCCTCTCGCAGGGGCAGGAACTCCTCGACCGTGAGCCCGAGCGCGCGGCGCAGCGGGGCCACGAAGCCGCCCGGGTGCACCGCGTCGTGCTCGTCGACCGCGGCCGAGAAGTACGAGACCAGGAGCGTGCCGCCGCCCTCGACGTAGCGCGTGAGGTTCTCGGCCGACTCCTCGGTCAGCAGGTACGACGCGGGCGCGACGACCAGGCGGTAGCCCGACAGGTCCTGCCCAGGGTGCGCGAAGTCCACCTGGACGCCGTCGCGCCAGAACCGGTCGTAGAACGCGTCGACGCGCTCGCGGTGCTGCGCGTCCACGCTCGGGCGCCACTCGAGGTCCTGCGCCCAGAACGACTCGGGGTCCCACAGGATCGCGACGTCGGCGTGCACGCGCGACCCGCGGAGCTCGCCGATCGCGCCGAGCTCGGCGCCCAGCGCCACGACCTCGCGCCACACGCGGCTGCCCGTCCCCGCGTGCGGGAGCATCGCCGAGTGGAACTTCTCGGCCCCCGAGCGCGAGGCCCGCCACTGGAAGAACATGATCGCGTCGGCCCCGCGGCCCAGGTGCGAGAACGCGTTGCGCGCCATCTCGCCCGGACGCTTGGCGACGTTGCGCGGCTGCCAGTTCACGCCCGACGTCGAGTGCTCGAGCAGCAGCCACGGCTTGCCGCCCGCGACCGAGCGCGTCAGGTCCGCAGCCAGCGCGAGCCCCACCTCGTTGCGCGGGTCCGCTGCGCGCAGGTAGTGGTCGTTCGAGACGATGTCGACCTCGCGGGCCCAGGCCCACAGGTCGGTCGACGGGCACTCGCCCGCCATGAAGTTGGTCGTGACCGGCACCGACGAGTGGGCGCGGATCGCGTCGCGCTCGGCGACGAAGCACGCCAGCAGCGCGTCGTTGGTGAAGCGGGCGAAGTCCAGGCGCTGCGCGGGGTTGACGACCGAGGCCGCGACGGCGGGTACGCCCACGTGCTCCCACTCGCCGTAGACCTGCCCCCAGAACCGGGTGCCCCATGCGGCGTTCAGACCCTCGAGGTCGCCGTAGCGCTCGCGCAGCCACTCGCGGAAGGCCGCGGCGCTCGCGGGCGAGTAGTCGTCCGAGACGGGCGCGCCGTACTCGTTGTGCACGTGCCACAGGGCGAGCGCGGGGTGCGAGCCGTAGCGCTCGGCGAGCGCGGTCGTGATGCGGACGCACGCGCGGCGGTAGTCGGGCGAGCTGGGCGAGACCATGCCGCGCGAGCCGAACCCCAGGACCGTCCCGTCGCGGGTCACGACGCGCGACTCGGGGTAGGCGTGGAAGAACCAGGCCGGCGGCGACGCCGTGGGGGTGCCGAGGTCGACGCGGATGCCGTGCGCGTGGAGCAGGTCGAACAGGCGGTCGAGCCACGCGAGGTCGAGCTCTCCCTCACGGGGCTCCATGAGCGCCCAGCTGAACATCCCGATGCTCACGAGGTTCACCCCGGCCTCGCGCATCAGCGCGACGTCCTGCTCCCAGACCTCCTCCGGCCACTGCTCGGGGTTGTAGTCACCGCCGTAGCAGATCGCGTCGACGCCAGGCAGCCAGCCGTCGTAGACGGGGCCGACCGGGCGGGGCTTGGCGGAAGTCATGCGCTCTCCTCGAAACACGTCGCTGTGCACGATCACAGGTGTGATCGACCGTGCAACACCTAGGTAACAGCATGAAACATGATGTTGACAAGACCATGCGGGGCGTGAGTACTGTGACCGTGCACAGCCCCACACTGTCGTGAGTCGCCCTGGCCCAAGCCCTGGCGAGAAGCGCGATGGTTCCTTGACGAGGAGGACCTCATGCGCCTGTCCACAGGCACGAAGGCAGCGGCGATCATCGCCTCCGCCGCACTACTGATGACCGCTTGCAGCTCGGGCGGCGGCGGTTCCGACGCCCCGGCGGCCGACGGACCGGTCGAGCTGACCTTCTGGACCTGGGCGCCGAACGTGGACAAGGTCGTCGAGACCTGGAACGCGGCGAACCCCGACATCCAGGTCACGGTCAACAAGCAGGACGGCGGTGACCCCGCCATCACCAAGCTGCTGACCGCGGTCAAGGCGGGCAGCGGTGCGCCCGACATCATGCAGACCGAGTACCAGAAGATCCCCACGCTGGTCTCGGCCGACGCGCTCGCCGACATCTCGGGAGAGGTCGCGGACCTGGCGGACCAGTTCCCCGAGGGCGTCTGGAACGACGTGACCCTCGGCTCCGACGCGGTCTACGCCGTGCCGCAGGACTCGGGGCCCATGCAGTTCTACTACCGCGCCGACATCTTCGAGCAGCTCGGCCTGACCGTCCCCACGACGTGGGACGAGTACGCCGCGACGGCCGCCGCCCTGCAGGCCGCCGACCCGACCAAGTACCTCGGCACGTTCTCGGCGACCGACGCGGGCTGGTTCACGGGCCTCTCGCAGCAGGCCGGCGCCTCCTGGTGGGGCATCGACGGGGACGCGTGGACCGTCGCGGTCGACGACGAGGCGACGCTCAAGGTCGCTGACTACTGGGGTGGTCTCGTCGAGTCCGGCGTGATCGACAACAAGCCCATGTACACCCCCGAGTGGAACGCCGCGCTCAACAACGGCACGCAGATCGGCTGGCTCTCGGCCATCTGGGCGCCGGGCGTCCTCGAGGGCAACGCCCCCGACACCGCGGGCCTGTGGAAGATGGCCCCCATGCCGCAGTGGGACGCCGCGAAGCCGGCCACGGGCAACTGGGGCGGTTCCGCCACGGCCGTGACGAGCCAGTCGAAGCACCCCGCGGAGGCCGCGCAGTTCATCACGTGGCTCAACTCGTCGCAGGAGGGCGTCGACCTCCTCGTCGAGCAGACCGGCATCTACCCCGCGAACATCCCTGCGTCGGCCGAGGCGCTCTCCGAGCCCCCGACGTTCTTCGCGAACCAGCCCGACTTCTACGAGATCGCGGCCCAGACGGCCAAGACCGCGGGCAGCTTCACGTACGGCCCCAACGTCAACGTCACCTACTCGGCGTACAACGACGAGTTCGGCAAGGCCACCGAGGCGAAGTCGCAGGCCGCGTTCACCGCTGCGGTCGAGGCCATGCAGAAGGTCACGCTCGAGGACCTGAAGAGCTCCGGCTTCAACGTCAAGGAATAGGCCCGACGGCGGTCGCCCGGTTCGTCCGGGCGGCCGCCTCGCCCGTCGCTCGCCCCGAGCGGCGGCACCGGGAGCCCCGACGGGCGCCCGCACCACCCCTTCCGCTCCGTGCTTCAGCAGCCGCCTGCCCCCGTCCGGCGGAGACCTTCCGAGGAGAGATCGTGACCACGACCACGCCAGTGCGGCCCAGCGCGCCCCCCGCGGCGCGACGCCGCCGACCGGGTGCGTCCCGGCGCCAGGCAGCCCCCTGGGGCTTCCTCGCCCCGGCGATCGTGCTGTTCGTCCTCTTCCTCGCGCTGCCCATCGCGTACGCGGTCTACCTGAGCTTCCGGACCGAGAAGGTCAGCGGGCTGGGTCTGGGGTCGGGGGCTCGGACCGAGGTGTGGAACGGGTTCGCGAACTACGCGGCGTCGCTCGCCGACCCGGAGTTCCTCGCGTCCGTGGGGCGCGTCGCGCTCTACGGCGTGATCGTCGTGCCGACCATGCTGGGCCTCGCGCTGCTCTTCGCGTTGCTGCTCGACTCGCGCCGGTCGCGGGCCACCAAGTTCTCGCGGATCTCGATCTTCCTGCCCTACGCGGTGCCCGCCGTGATCTCGTCGCTCCTCTGGGGCTTCCTCTACCTGCCGGGCGTGAGCCCCTTCTACTACGTGTTCGACCGGCTCGGCTGGGACGTCCCGTCCCTGTTCTCGTCGGACCTGGTGATCTTCGCGGTCGCGAACATCGCGGTGTGGGGTGGCGTCGGGTTCAACATGGTCGTGATCTACACGTCGTTGCGCGCGATCCCGTCCGAGCTGTACGAGGCTGCCGAGCTCGACGGCTGCAACCAGATCGGCATGGCGTGGCGGATCAAGATCCCCATCGTCGTCCCGTCGATCATCATGACGTTCGTCTTCTCGATGATCGCGACCCTGCAGGTGTTCGCCGAGCCCACGACCCTCAAGCCGCTCAGCAACACGATCTCCAGCACGTGGACCCCGCTCATGAAGGTGTACCGCGACGCGTTCATCCGCGGCGACCTGTACTCGGCGGCCGCGACCTCGGTCATCATCGCCGTCGCGACGTTCGTCCTCTCGTTCGGGTTCCTGCGCCTCGTGCAGAGCCGTGCCTTCGGTCAGGAGAAGTGACCATGACTACCGACGCTGCTGAGACCGCCCTCGTCGCCGAGACCTTCGACGCGCGCCCCGGGGCGGTCGTCAAGAAGTCCCGCGAGGCTCCGCGGACGGGCCACCGGTCCGCGGGCGAGCGCCCGAGCGGGACCGCGACCGCGATCCTGCTCGTGGGCGCCCTGTACTGCCTGCTGCCCGTGCTGTGGGTCGTCGTGGCCTCGACCAAGTCGGGGAGCGAGCTGTTCTCGACCTTCACGTTCGCGCCGTCCTCGCACTTCCTGGACAACGTGTCCGACCTCAACGCCTACCGCGGCGGTCTGTTCTGGCGGTGGATGGCGAACACGGCCCTCTACGCGGGCATCGGCGGGCTGCTCTCGGTCGTCGTCTCCGCGATGGCGGGCTACGCGCTCGCGAAGTACCGCTTCCGCGGGAAGACGGCGGTCTTCAACATGCTGCTCGCCGGCGTGCTCGTGCCCGGTGTGGTGCTCGCGATCCCGCAGTACCTGCTCCTGGCCCAGGCCGGTCTGACCAACACCTACTGGGCCGTGCTCCTGCCGAGCATCATCAGCCCGTACGGGATCTACCTCGCCCGTATCTACGCGGGGGCGTCGATCCCCGACGAGATCGTCGAGGCCGCCCGGACCGACGGCGCCGGTGAGCTCCGGACGTTCGCGCAGGTCGCGATGCCCATGATGGCGCCCGGCCTGGTCACGGTGTTCCTCTTCCAGTTCGTCGCGATCTGGAACAACTTCATGCTGCCGTACATCATGCTCGGCGACGACAAGCTCTTCCCGCTCACGGTCGGGCTGTCGGGTCTGCTGAACCAGGGGGCGTCGCAGCCCGCGCTGTACACGCTCGTGATCACGGGCGCGCTGCTGTCGATCGTCCCGCTCGTGGCCCTGTTCCTCCTGCTGCAGCGCTACTGGCAGGTCGACCTCGCCGCCGGCGCGGTCAAGGCCTGAGGATGTCCCTAGACTCACGTGTCGTGGAGCAGTCCGGGAACGACGTCGTACCCCAGCCCGTCGACGCCGTGCGCGAGGACGGTCGCGAAGCCGCGCGCGGCACCTCCCCGGGTGCGGGGGCGGGCGCCGGACCCGTGCGCGAGAGGCGGGCGGCGGCGTCGGGCAACGGGGCGAAGCGTCGCCCCACGATCCGCGACGTCGCGGACGTCGCGGGCGTCTCGCGCGGGACCGTGTCCCGCGTGATCAACGGTGGCCACTGGGTCTCTCCTGATGCCCTCGCGGCGGTCAACGAGGCGATCCGGACCACGGGGTACGCCGCGAACCAGCACGCGCGCAGCCTCGTGACGGGGCGGTCGAACTCGATCGCGTTCCTGTTGACCGAGCCGCAGCACCTGCTGTTCGAGGACCCCAACTTCTCGATCCTGCTGCGGGGCGCGGCCGAGGAGCTCGCGAAGCGCGAGATGCCGCTGCTGCTCATGGTCGCGGGGACCCCCGAGGAGCGTCGCCGCATCGGTGGGTACGTCGCGGCGGGGCACGTCGACGGCGTCCTGCTCATCAGCTCGCACCAGGGCAACCCGATGCTGGCCGAGCTGCTCAAGCAGAAGGTCCCGACGGTCGCCTGCGGTGTCCCGCTCGGGTACGAGGGGCGCGTCGGGTACGTCGCGGCCGACGACCGGGCCGGGGCGCGCACCATGACGCAGCACCTGCTCGACTCGGGGCGCACGCGCATCGCGACGATCACGGGTCCGCTCGACACCCCGGGCGGGACGCTGCGCCTCGACGGGTACCGCGACGCGCTGGGCGACCGGTTCGACGAGTCGCTCGTCGCGCACGGCGACTACTCGCGCGAGCGGGGCCGGCTCGCGATGGCCGAGCTGCTCGAGCGGCGCCCTGACCTCGACGCCGTGTTCGTGGCGTCGGACCTCATGGCGGCGGGGGCGCTCGTCGCGCTCCAGGCCACGGGGCGGAGCGTGCCCGGGGACGTGGCCGTGGGCGGGTTCGACGACTCGGGGGTCGCGGCGTCGCTCCACCCGGCGCTGACGACCATGCGGCAGCCTTTCGAGCGCATCAGCGCCGAGATGGTGCGGCTGCTGCTCGAGGTCGTGGAGGGCCAGGAGCCTGCGGCCATCACGCTGCCGACGTCGCTCGTGGTGCGGGACTCGGCCTAGGGAGGTTCGGCCTCGCCCGGCCAGTCGCGGTCGTGCGCGACGGGCACCGAGGCGCTCGGGCACAGGGGTGCGCCGTGGCGCGCCGGGGTGATTTGTCCTTGTGTGTCCCGTCTGGCAGGGTGGGCATCGGTCACGAGTGACCGGCGATACGCCCTCCGCGTGCCGGTCCGGCAACCGCGTTCCCGCGCACGGTGCCTCTGAGGAAGACCCGCCCGACCCGGCATCCGGGCCTTCGGGAAGTGCGAGGTCGAGGTCGCGTTCATCGTGGCCTCGACCCTTGCCCTGAGGCCGCCGCTGCGGCCCGGTGGGCTCAGGCCGCCGACTGCCTGCGGTGAGCGCGTTGTCCACAGATCACTGGCCTTCGCTCCGCGTGCTGTCCTGAGCCGTCATCCTGTCCGTGAGGCGTTCGGACGGTCGGGCGACGACGCCGAACCGGGGGAGGGGAGGGTGTGTTTTCTCTGTAGCCACAACAATTGTGGTGGCTACAGAGAAAACACACCCTCCCCCCCCGGGTCCTCGTGGAGGAGATCAGGACTCAGGGGGAGCGGATGGACTGGAGCAGCCCGGTCTCGGCGGTCGTGCCCGGGCTCGAGGGGCCCGTCCTGCGTGCGCTCTGGAACCGTCAGGGCGAGCTCACGGGTGGGCAGGTGCATCGCGTCGCGCACACCGGATCGTCGGAAGGGGTCCGTCGCGCTCTCGGGCGGCTCGAACGGCAAGGGATCATCCAGCGGCGGACCATCGGGTCGACGAACTACTTCCGGGTCAACCGCGACCACCTGTGCTGGCCCGCGATCGAGGCGCTCTTCGACGCGCTGCATCCCTGGTGCGAGCTGCGCCGACGCATCGACGAGCTGCTTCATCAGGTCGTGCGGGACGACGGCCGTCGCCGGTCGATCGGCGTCGCTGTCGTCGGGTCGGCCGCTCGCGGCGACGGCACCGCGGCCGACGACCTGGACCTCCTCGTCGTCGTCCCCGACGACCTTCCGGCCTGGATCGCCCACGAGCTCACCGACCAGCTGCGCCGCGACGCGGGAGCCTGGTCCGGCAACGACGTGGACGTCCACCTCCGCACGATCGCGTGGCTCGACGCCGAGCGCGACCGCCCCGGGGCCCTCGAGCGGTGGGCGCACGACGCCGAGCAGGTGCTCGGGCCACCCGTGCACGAGCACCTGACCCTCGTCGTCCTCCCCGACTGACTGCCGACGGGCCGGCGCAGCCGCCGCGTCCCCGCGCGCCTGCGCACGGGCCCGCTCCGCACCCGCCCGCGCCGCCCCGCACCCGCCCGCGCCGCGCAAAACCGCGCCCGACGGCGGAGGGCGCGCTCCGCCGTCGGGCAACGGACCTCAGCAGGTCAGGTTTTCGCCCGTCGTGGTGCCCAGGAGCTCGGCGTATCGGCGGAACAGCGCGACCCGGTTCGCGACCTGGCGTGGGTTGCCGCCGTCGCACTCGAGCGGGCCGTTGATCGCGCGGATCGTCTCGCGGAAGCCGTGGTCCCCGACGATCGCCTCGTGGCACGTCATGGTGCCCTCGCCCGGCTGCGTGTTCCAGTACCAGAGCGCGGTCTTCCAGGCGACGGTCGCGTCGGTCTCGACCAGGTACGGGTTGTTCAGCAGGTCGATGCCCAGGGCGTCACCCGCGGCCTTGTAGTTGAAGTTCCACGAGAGCTGGATGGGCCCTTTGCCGTAGTACGCGGACTGGCCCGCGGGGCACCCGTACGGCTGCGACGGGTCGCAGTAGTGCGAGTACACGGCGGTGTTGAGCTCGCTCACGTGCAGCAGACCCGTGCTCTCGTGGCTCACGTTCGCGAGGAACGCCGCAGCTTCGCGGGCCGCGACCACCGGCCCGCCCGACGTCGCGAACTCCGGGTACGCCGCGGTCGCCGCGACCAGGCCCTCGTACGTGTAGAACGGGTTGCGGTCCGGGAACATCTCCTCGAACTGCGCCTCCGTCACCACGAAGCCCGTCGTGATGCCGCTCGTCGAACCTGTCTCAGCCATGAGCCACCCTCTCGTCACTGATCCCGGCCGGCCGCTGGGTCGCGGCTCGACGACGAGCCGCGACGGCCGGACGGCGTCTCCGCGGTCACCCTAGGGGACGGGTGCGGGCTCCTCGGCATCGGTGTGCAGGGTGCTCCGGGGGAGGTCATCACCGGGCGTCGCGCCGATCGTGCCGGCTGTGCCCACCGGCTCCACGCGCCCCTCGACCGAGGTGCTCCCGGCCGGATCGGCGGCCGGCACCCCGGTCGGCTCGCCACCCGTCGCGCGGTAGACGAGGGCCGCGACGAGCCCTGCCGACCAGCCGAGGACGAGGGGCCAGAAGAGGCTCGCCTGGACCGAGGACAACGCCAGGTTGAGCGTCGTCGAACGCAGCTCGCCCACCGCGAAGGCCGTGACCGAACGCGACGCCGCAGCCACCGACGACGCCGCGATCGTGACGAACCAGACCGCGAGCACCAGGCTCCAGCGGCTCGCGCGCGGCGGCAGGCGCCGGGTCGCGAGCCACGTGCCCCCGGCGACGACGAGTCCCACGAGCACCGCCAGACCGACCTCGAGCGGCTCGACCACGGTCCGGCCGGCCGTGAAGCGCCAGGCCATCGCCCCCGAGGTCACCTCAGCCAGCAGGTCGACCGGACCGCGCGCGCTGCGGTGCCACACGAGCCACGACCCTGATGCGCCGACGCTCGCCCAGACGAGCGCCCCCACGCCGCCCGCGACGAGCACCGTCGGGTAGGCGCGGGCCCGCAACGGCTTGCGCGCGCGACGCGTGGCCGGGAGCGAGGCCGGGTCGTGGCGGCTCGTGAGGCCCAGGGTGCCGACCGCGACGAGCCCGACGAGCCACCCGGCGGCCAGCCCCCACGAGCCGCCGTCGAACGACGCCGTGAGCAGGAGGAACGCCGGGTTCTCGGGGGAGGGGAACGTGACGTCGGCGACGACGTCGGCGACCGCGCCCGCGGCACCGCCCACGACGACCGCGAACCAGGAACCGAGGAACGCCGCCGGTGTTCCCGTGCGAGGGGGGAGGCGTCGCGTCGCGAGATAGGTCAGCGCGACGACCACCGCCCCCGCGAGCAGGGCCGCGAGGATCGTCTGCCCCGTCACGGTCACGTCCACCCGGTCGCTCAGCACCGCGCTCCCGACCCACAGGACCGACGTGAGGAGCCCGGCGACGAGGACGGCAGGTTCTCGGCGAGACGTCATCGGCATCCCGCGAGGGTAGCGGACGCAGATGAGGCGCCCGCCCGGACCCCGGGAACGGTGCGGAGGCCCGTGCGCGGGCGCGCGCGGCCGGGTGCGCGGCTGCTCGTGCGGTTGCCGGTCGAGCCGCCCGCCCGGATCGTGGGAGGCATGCATCCTGAGCGCGGCACCTCCCGCTTCCCGGTCGACGTCCTCGTGCGGTCCCTGGCGATCGGCACCGCTGCGGGGAGCCGTGCCTCGCTGGGAGTCGCGCCGCCCCTGCTCACCTCGTCGGCCACGGGCCGGGGGGCCACCGTGGCCAAGGTGGTCGCGGGGCTCGGGATCGTCGGTGAGCTCCTGGGCGACAAGCTGCCGGGAGCCGGGTCGCGCCTCGAACCGCCCGGCCCCGCGATCCGCATGGCGTCGGGCGCGATCGGGGCCCTCGTCCTTGCCCGCCGGGCCGAGGTCGGCGTGCTCCTGCCCGTGCTGCTCGGCGCGGCGGGTGGTGCGGCCGGGACCTGGGGCGGGGCAGCATGGCGGGCCGCGTGGGTCGGGAAGGGCCCGGACTGGCCCGCCGCCGTCACGGAGGACGCCGTCGCGCTCTCGCTCGCGGCGTTCGCGGTCCAGCGCTGAGCCGTTCGGCCCCCTGCTCGCCCGACGCCGGAGCGCACCTTCCGCGCGGAAGGTGCGCTCCGCCGTCGGGCACGGCTCCGCAGAAGGTGAGCCCCGCCGTCGGGTCGGCGGTCGCCCGGCGCTGACGCGTCGCGGGTGAGAGCGCCCCGAGCCGGTTGACACCCCCGGAAGCCGCATGCAAGAGTGCCTCCCATCCGGAAACGTTTCCAGCATGTTTCGCACCGCGATGTTGGAAACGTTTCCAGAAACGAGAGCCCAGCACCACCTTCGACGGAGAGGGAAGAAACCGATGGCGTCACGTGCAACGTTGAACGAGGTCGCCGAGCGCGCCGGGGTGTCGCTCGCCTCGACCTCCCGAGCGCTGCACGGGTCCGGAGCCAGCAAGGCCATGGTCGAGCGGGTGCGCGCAGCCGCCGACGAGCTCGGGTACAGCCCCGACGCCGTCGGGCGCTCGCTGCGCATGCGGCGCACGTTCCAGATCGCCTTCGCGGTCGCCGACATCGGCAACCAGGTCTACGTCGAGATGATGTCGGCGATCCACGCGGTCGTCGCGCCCTACGGCTACCGCGTCGTCGTCACGACGACCGGCGACACCGCGCACTCGACCACCGACCTCGTGCGCAGCCTCGCGAGCGGCATGGTCGACGGGATCATCCTCAGCCCCCTGCGCATGAGCGAGGAGCTGGTCGAGGAGATCCGGCAGTCGGCGGTGCCCGTCGTGGTCATCGGACGCTCTCTCGGTGCCCGCGGCATCGACTCGGTCTCGACCGACTCGGCCGGCGGGATCGGCCAGGCCGTGACCCACCTGCTCGACATCGGCCGGCGCCGGATCGCCTTCCTCAACGGCCCCCTCGACACGACCCCCGGCGAGGCCCGCCAGCGAGGCTTCGACGCCGCGGTCGCCGCCCCGGGCTTCTCGGCGGAGCGCGTCGACGTCGAGATCGCGGAGGACTTCACGGTCGCGGCCGGCCTCGCGGCGGCGACCAGGCTCATCGAGCGCGGCGCGGGCGGAGGCGGCCTCGACGCGATCGTCGCGGCCAACGACCTGCTCGCGATCGGCGCCATGCACGCAGCCCGGCAGAGCGGCCTCGACGTCCCGACCGACCTCGCCGTGACCGGCATGGACGACACCGAGATCGGCCGCGTGTTCTACCCGAGCCTCACGAGCGTCTCCCTGGGCTCGGCCGAACGTGGTCGGCGCGCCGCGCAGATCATGCTCGGCCTGGTCGAGGGCACCGCCCAGGAGACCCGGCACGTGGACGTGGGGCCGACGCTCCTCGTCCGCGAGTCCACCCGCCCGACCGACGCACTCGACGGAGAGAAGTCATGACAGCGACCACCGTGGAGGCCGGCCCCCGGCCGTCCACCCCGACAACCCCGCCGCGGCGCAGCCCGCGCAGGACCGGAGGGATGGCGCGCGCGAAGCGGCGCGAGGCCATCGCCCTCGTCATCCCGTCGCTGCTCCCGATCCTCGTCCTGAGCGTCGCACCCCTCCTGGTCGGCGTGGGGCTCGCGTTCACCGACGCCCGCCTGGTCCGCAACCCCGAGTACACGTTCGTCGGGATGGACAACTTCGTCCGTCTGGCCGACAACTCGTTCTTCTGGGACTCGTTCCGGATCGGCATGATCTGGGCCGTCTCCGTGACGGTGCTCCAGCTCGTCGCGGCCATGGGGCTCGCGCTCCTGCTCAACTCCGACCTCAAGCTCCAGGGCCTGACCCGCGTCCTCGCGCTCATCCCGTGGGCCATGCCGCCCGTGGTCGTCGCGATCATGTGGCGGATGATCTACTCGCCCAACGCCGGGCCGCTCAACGCGTTCCTGGGGAGCATCGGGCTGCCGGACGACATCAACTGGCTCGCGGACTTCTCGACCGCGCTGCCCGCGGTGATCGTCGTGGGCATCTGGGTCGGCATGCCGCAGACGACCGTGACGCTGCTCGCGGGCCTCCAGCAGATCCCCGACGAGCTCCACGAGGCCGCGTCGATCGACGGCGCGAACGCCTGGCGCCGCTTCACCGCGGTCACGCTGCCCAGCCTGCGCCCGATCATCACGTCGATCACCTCGCTCAACTTCATCTGGAACTTCAACTCCTTCTCGCTGGTCTACGTGCTGACCGAGGGCGGACCGGGCGGCCGCACCATGCTGCCGATGCTCTACACGTACCTCGAGGCGTTCAAGAACAGGAACATCGGCTACGCGGCCGCCATGGGCGTGGTGCTCGTGGTCGTCGTCGTCCTCCTGCTCGCGATCTACCTGTGGTCCCAGTTCCGCCAAGACCGCGACAGCACGGGGAAGTGATCTGATGCGTCATCTCGTCCGGCCCGCCCAGTACGTGGCGCTGTGCTTCTACATCGTCTTCCTCGGCTTCCCGCTGCTGTGGCTCATCTCGGCGTCGCTCAAGTCGTCGGGAGAGCTCAACTCGCTCAGCGTGAGCCTCGTCCCGCAGGACATCGAGTGGGGCAACTACTCGGCCGCGCTCGAGCGTCAGGGGCTCGTGCGCTCGGCGTGGAACTCCACGGTCGTGGCGCTCGTCTCGACCGCGCTCGTGCTCCTCATCGCGCTGCCCGGCGCGTACGTCCTGGCCCGGCTCAAGGGCCTGGTCCGCGGCATGGGGGTCGGGTGGATCCTGGTCAGCCAGGTGTTCCCCGTCATCCTCATCATCCTGCCGCTGTTCCTCATCCTGCGGACCATCGGCCTGACCGACAGCCTGGTAGGCCTGACTCTGGTGCACACGACCTACACGCTGCCCTTCGCGCTGTGGATGCTCCAGGGCTACGTGAGCTCGATCCCGATCGAGCTCGAGGAAGCCGGCTCGATGGACGGGGCCAGCCGGCTCACGGTCCTGCGCACGATCGTCTTCCCGCTCCTCATGCCGGGCGTCGTCGCGACCGCGATGTTCAGCTTCGTCTCCTCGTGGAACGAGTTCTTCTTCGCGCTCGTGCTGCTCCAGTCGCCCGAGAACTACACCCTGCCGATCACGCTCAAGATGTTCATCGGCGGGGAGGGCAAGGTCGCGCTGGGCCCGCTCGCGGCAGGCGCCGTGCTCGCGGCGATCCCCAGCATCGTCTTCTTCTCCATCATGCAGAAAAGGCTCACCGGCGGACTCCTGTCCGGTGCCGTCAAGGGGTGAGCGCAGTGCGCGCAGCCCCTCGCAGTACCCACCTCACCCGCAGTACCCACCTCACCCGCACGACCCCCACGCCTCAGAAAGGCAGACACATGAAGACTCGTGGTGCGTCCATCGCCGCATGCCTCACGATCGGCACCCTGTTCCTCACCGCTTGCGGAAGCGGCGGGGACAGCGACGCCGGTGGAGACTCCGGTCCGATCACGCTGAAGTTCCAGTCGCTGTCCGACCAGCCCGCGGCCATCGCCGCGACCGAGAGCATCGTCTCGGACTGGAACGAGGCCAACCCGGACGTCCAGGTCGAGATCGTCCCTGCGGGCTGGGACGGCATCTACGACAAGCTCATCACGCAGTTCAACGGTGGTGCCGCGCCGGACATCATCCACTACGAGGCCGCGAGCATCGTGCCCTTCGCGGCGGACGGCTACCTCGCCGACCTCACCGAGCACATGTCCGACGAGTTCCGCTCGGACGTCCCCGAGGGGATCCTCGACGCGGTCACGGTCGACGGCAAGATCATCGCGTACCCGACCGAGCTCCAGTCCTACATGGTGTTCGCGAACAAGACGCTGCTCGACGCCGCGGGCGTCACGATCCCCACGGGCGAGACCATGACGTGGGACGAGATGCGCGCCATCGCGCAGGCCACGACCACGGACGGCACGTACGGCCTGGGCTGGGGGCTCAAGAGCCCCACCGCGGCCTACATGGCGCTCGCGCCGGGCTTCGGCGGCACCTTCTTCGAGGGCAGCGGGGCCGACGCGACGCTCACGGTCGGCGAGGGCGAGATGGCGGTCCCCGAGCTCGTGGACGCCATGGCGTACCAGGACAAGTCGATCCTGCCCGTGACGCTGAGCCAGACGGGGTCCGAGACGCTCGCGACCTTCTACGCCGGGCAGGTCGCCATGACGATCCAGGGCTCGTTCCAGGCCGCGAACATCGCGACCGACGCGCCCGAGGGCTTCGACTGGATCGTGCTCCCGCCGCTCGAGGGCTCGGAGGGCGCCGAGCAGGCCGCCAACCCGCAGACCCTGTCCGTGAACATCGACTCCGAGCACGTCGAGGAGTCCGCGGAGTTCATCGAGTTCTTCACGCAGACCGAGAACCTGGCCGCCCTCAACGAGGCCGACGCGCTCATCCCCGCGACGACCTCCGCGCAGGAGGCCCTCGCGGCCAAGCTCGGCACCGAGAACGGCTGGGACGTGATCCTCTCCTCGGGGCAGCACCTCGTCTCCGCGCCGTACCTCTTCGTCGACGCGTACGCGCAGTGGAAGGACACCGTCGCGACGCCGGCCTACCAGCGCTTCCTGGCGCAGGAGATCGACGCCGACGGCGTGGCCACCGAGCTGACGACCGGCTGGGAAGAGATCACGAAGTAGTGCACGACCCGTGCGGACGGGCGGGAGCCCGCCCGTCCGCGCGGACGACGACCACGGGTGGCCCCGCGTCACCCCGATCAACGAACGACGAACAGGGAGTGACCTGGTGAGCTGGCTGGACGAGAAGGCAGTGGCGGTGATCACCGGCGCAGCCGTCGGCGACGCGCTGGGCGGGGCGACGGAAGGTTGGACGCCGGAGCAGATCGAGGAGCGGCACGGCGGGCGGGTCACGGGCATCGTCGGGCCGTACTACCCCAACTGGCAGGACGCCCGCCCCATCGCGCCGTACCACAAGGGCGACGGGCACATCACGGACGACACCCTCATGACGCAGGCGCTCGTCGAGGTCTACGCCAAGCGCCGCGCGCACCTCGACGCGTACGCGATGGCCGAGGACCTGGTCCCGCTCATGATCGGCGAGCCGCGCTGGGTCCCCGAGCTCGAGTCGACGGTCCTGCTCCTCCAGCGCGTGTTCCTCGCCGAGAAGTGGATCGTCGCCCGCCTGCACTACGGGCACGTCGACCCCCGTGAGGCCGGCGTCGGGAACATCATCAACTGCGGCGCGGCCATGTACGTGGCCCCCGTCGGGCTGGCCAACGCGGGCGACCCGCGCGGCGCCTACGCCGAGGCGATCGACCTGACGGGCGCGCACCAGGCGAGCTACGGTCGCGAGGCCGCGGGCGTGTTCGCCGCGATGGTCGCTGCAGCGGTCGCTCCCGGCGCGACGCTCGACGACGTCGTCGCGGCGGCGCTCGACGTCGCGCACGACGGGACGCTCGCCGCGCTGCGCGCGGTCGTCGACGCGTTCGACGGCTGGACCACGGTCCCGACGACCGACGAGGAGGAGCGCGCCCTGGCGCGCAGGATCCGTGCGGTCGTCGCACCCTTCGACTCGGTGGGCCCCGAGTACCGGCAGATGTCGATGGACGCCCGCCGCCCCTCGCGCACCAAGGCGATCGAGGAGCTGCCCGCCGCCCTCGGGTTCGTCCTGGGGCATCGCGGGGACTTCCGCGGTGCCGTGCTCGGCGCGGTCAACTACGGGCGCGACGCGGACTCGATCGCGGTCATGGCCGGGGCGATCGCGGCCGGGCTCGGCGGCACCGAGGTCGTGCCGACCGAGTGGCTCGACGAGATCGAGCGCGCGAGCCGGACCGACGTCCGCGCGACCGGGCGCCTCATGGGCGAGGTCGCGTCCGACATCCTGCGTGCGGACCGCGAGACGGCGCAGGCCAGGCTCCGTGCCCTCGACGAGATCGAGGCCGCGACGGTGGGAGCGTCGGCGTGAGACTCACCTGGGCCCAGCCCGAGGACCTGCTCGCGCACGAGCTCGTCCAGTCGGCGACCGAGGGCAAGGACGTCGCGGGCGTCGTCGAGCGGTGGACCGCCGCGGGCGGCGAGGTCGTCCCGGCGGTGAGCGGAGCGGGCCCCGTGCCCGCGCCGCCGGCGCTGCGCGCCCTGGCGCGCGAGCTGCTCGACGAGCTCGACGCCCTGCCCGCGGCCCCGGCCCCGCACGAGCCGGACGGGTGGGAGCAGATCGTCGCGCTCCTCCCGGCGCCCCCGGTCCTCGCCACGGTGCCCGACGACGAGCTCGCCCGCCGCGTGCACGGCGCCTGGTCGGGGCGCGCCGCGGGATGCCTGCTCGGCAAGCCGGTCGAGAAGATCCCGCGCGCGGGCATCGAGGAGATCCTGCGGGCCACGGGCCGCTGGCCGCTCACGACCTGGTTCACGGCCGTCGGGCTGCCCGAGGACGTCGCGGCGCGGTGGCCGTGGAACCGGCGCAGCGCGCCGACGTCGCTCGAGGAGAACATCGACGGGATGCCCGAGGACGACGACCTCAACTACCCGATCCTCGCGCTCGCGCTGCTCGAGAAGCACGGTCCGGGGTTCACGACCGACGACGTCGCCCAGCTCTGGCTCGACAACCTGCCTGCGGGGCGCGTCTTCACCGCGGAGCGCGCGGCGTACCGCAACATCCTCGACGCCCGTCCGGTGCCCGAGACCGCGACCCACCAGAACCCGTTCCGGGAGTGGATCGGCGCGCTCATCCGCACCGACGTCCTGGGCTGGGTGGCCCCCGGCGACGTGCGGACCGCAGCGCGCCTCGCCTGGACCGACGCGCGCCTGAGCCACACGCGTAACGGCGTCTACGGCGCCATGTGGGCCGCGGCGCTCGCCTCCGCGTCGATGGTCTGCGCGACGGTCGACGAGGTGCTCGACGCGGCCCAGACCGTGCTGCCCCCGGACAGCCGGATCGCCCACGCGGTGCGGCTCGGCCGCGAGGCGGCAGCCCAGGACGGCGACGTGAGCGCCGGCCTCGACCGGATCCACGCCGCGTACGGCGACCTGCACTGGGTCCACGTGCTCAACAACGCGGCCGTGATCGCCTACGCGCTGGCGAAGGGCGCGGGGGACTTCGGTGCGAGCGTCTCGATCGCGGTGACCGCGGGCTGGGACACCGACTCGGCCGCCGCGACCGTGGGCGGGGTCGTCGGCGCGCTGCGCGGGACCGACGGGATCGGCCAGGCCTGGACCGGGCCGGTCGACGGTCGCATCGCGACCTCGCTCCCCGGAGGGGAGCAGCGCATCGACGACCTCGTCGCCCGCACGCTCGCCCTGCGCCTCACGGCACCGGCGGTCGTTGAGTCCTTCGCGAGGGCCGAGGCATGACCGGTTCCTCGCAGGCGGTCCGCCGTGGACGCGTCGTCGTCGTCGGCTCGGCCAACGTCGACCTCGTCGTCGACGTCCCGCGCCACCCCGGTGGCGGCGAGACGATCCTCGGCGGCGACCTGCGCCGCAGCCCCGGCGGCAAGGGCGCGAACCAGGCCGTCGCCGCGGCCCGTGCGGGAGGCGCCGACACGTCGTTCGTCGGGGCGCTCGGCCGGGACGAGTCGGGCGAGCTGCTGCTCGCCTCGCTCGACCGGGCGGGCGTGCGCACCGACCTCGTCGAGCGCGTCGAGGCCCCCACGGGGACCGCGCTCATCACGGTCTCGCCCGACGGCGAGAACGCGATCGTGGTCGCGCCGGGTGCCAACTCGCACGTGCGCATCGGGGCCGCGCAGGCCGACCGCCTCGCGGCGGCCGACGTCGTGCTCGCCCAGCTCGAGATCCCTCTCGACGTGGTGCTCGCGGCCGCTGCGGCCCGTCGCCCCGGCGCTGTCCTCGCGCTCAACGCGGCGCCGTCGCGCGACCTGCCCGATGAGATGTGGGCCGCGCTCGACCTGCTGGTCGTCAACGAGCACGAGGCCCTCGACCTGGCGGGCGGCCCGGCCGGCCCGGCCGACCCGGCCGCCGCGGCCTCCGCGGCCGACCCGGCCGGGACCGCGAGCCCCGACTCCGTCGAGCGCCTCGCCGCGGTCCTCCTCGAACGCGTCCCTGCGGTCGTCGTGACCCTCGGCGGCGCGGGCTGCCTGGTCGCGCAACGCGGCGCGGACCCCGTCCGGGTCCCGGCCCCGCGGGTCGACGCGGTCGACACGACGGGCGCGGGCGACACCTTCTGCGGCGTGCTCGCCGCCGCCCTCGCGGGCGGGTCCACCCTCGTGGACGCCGCCCGGACGGCCTCGTTCGCAGGTGCCCTGGCCGTGACCCGGCCGGGCGCCCAGGACGCCGTCCCCACGGCCGACGAGGTCACCACCTTCGCGCACCCGGAGCAGCTGCCATGAGCTACACGTTCGACCCGCTCGTCCCCCGCCCCATCGACCTGCCGACGGTCGTCCCGCTCGACGGCGCCACCGGTGACGGTGCCACGCCCGGCGCCCCGCGCGGTCTTGCCGCGCTCGACGAGGCCAAGATCTTCGCGGCCCCCGACGACCCCGCCGAGTGGGCCGCCTGGCGCGAGCGCCTCGAGGCGTGGCGCACCGACGCGCGCGAGCGCCACGGCTTCACGGGCGCGGTCTACGAACGGCCGCGGGCCGCCTGGGCCGCGAGCTGCTTCACGATCGCGCAGGTCTGGCTGTGGGACGAGCTGCTCTACTCGTTCGAGGAGAACCGCTTCACGCCCGAGCGCTTCCTCGCCGACGCCCGCGAGCGCTTCGCAGGCCTCGACGCCGTGGTGCTGTGGCACGCGTACCCGGTGATCGGGATCGACGACCGCAACCAGTGGGACTTCTACCGCGACGTCCCGGGCCTCACGGGCCCCGACGGCCTGGTCGCGACCCTGCACGCCGCGGGCCTGCACGTGTTCGTCGACTACAACCCCTGGGACACGGGCACGCGCCGGGGCGAGGACGACCTGACCGAGCTCGCCGCGGTCGTGGCGGACCTTCCCGCCGACGGCGTCTTCCTCGACACCCTGAAGAAGGCCGAGCCCGAGCTCGTCGAGCGGCTCGAGGCCGCCCGGCCCGGCATCGTCCTGGAGGGCGAGTCCAAGCTCGCGGTCGAGCGCATCGAGGACCACTCGTCGTCGTGGGCGCAGTTCTTCGCCGACTCGTCCGTGCCGGGTGTGCTGCGCGCGCACTGGTACGAGCGTCGACACATGCAGCACCACGTGCGCCGCTGGAACCGGGACCACACCGACGAGCTGCAGTCCGCCTGGGTCAACGGCGTGGGCGTCATGGTCTGGGAGGTCGTGTTCGGGGTGTGGGTCGGGTGGAGCGAGCGCGACGCCGCGACCCTGCGCCGCATGGTCACGGTCCAGCGCGCCGCGAAGGACCTGCTGCTCGACGGCGGGTGGACCCCGCTCGCCGACCTCGCCCCCGAGGCGCGCGAGGCCGGCGTGCACGCGTCGCTCTTCTCGCACGACGGCGTCTCGCTGTGGACGCTCGTCAACCGCGGCGAGCAGGACTGGACGGGCCCGGTCCTCACCGCCGCGCCCGCCGGCCGCCTGGTCGACCTGACGGGCCTCGCGACGGCCACCGACCCGACCGGCGCGCCGGTCGCCCCGACCGGTGGCCCCGTCAGCGTCGACGGCGCCACCACCCCTCCCGTGGTCACGGTCCCGGGGCGCGGCATCGCCGCGCTCCTGCACGTCGCCCCCGGCGCCGCTGAGCCCGACTGGCTCCCCGGCCTGGTCGAGGACATGCGCGAGCACGCGGCGAGCCGGGACGCCCGGTTCCCGCACCGGCTCGCGCGCCGCGTCGCTCCCGCGGCCGAGCCCGAGGCGGGCGCGACACGCGCACCCGACGCGGGCGTCGTCGTCGTGCCTGCGGGGCCCTACGTCCTGACCGTGCGCTACCGCGCCCGGGAGACCGGGATGTACCAGGGCGCGCCCTACGTCGAGGAGTGGAAGCCGCTCTCGCCGCGCCTGCACGACCCGCGCACGCTCCAGCGCGACGGCGAGCTCGCCGCTCCCGTCGCGGTCGCGGCCACCGAGGTCACCAACGCCGAGTTCGCGGCGTTCGTCGACGCCACGGGCTACCGGCCCGCGACCTCGCACCGGTTCCTCGCGCACTGGGTGGACGGCCGACCGCCCGCGGGGCACGAGGACGAGCCGGTGACGTTCGTCGACCTCGACGACGCGCGCGCCTACAGCGCGTGGCGCGGAGGCCGCCTCCCGAGCGAGGACGAGTGGCAGCTCGCGGGCGAGACGGGCGGCCTGCTGCGCGGCGCGCCCGTCGTGTGGAACTGGACCGAGAGCGAGCACAGCGACGGCCGCACGCGCTACGCGATGCTCAAGGGCGGCGCCGACCACGAGTCGACCGGATCCGAGTGGTACTTCGACGGTGGCGTCCAGCGCCCCGAGTTCAGCGCCAAGCTGCTCCTGCCGGGCCTGGGCCTCGCGCGCAGCTCGAGCATCGGCTTCCGCTGCGCGTGGACCACGGACGAGGTGACGGCATGACCGTCTCGCGCAACCCTGCGGACGGCGCGCTCGCGGGCCTCAAGGTCGTCGACGCCTCGACGCTCTTCGCGGGACCCATGGCGGCCATGCACCTGGGCGACATGGGAGCCGACGTGATCAAGGTCGAGCACCCCACCAAGCCCGACCCCTCGCGCGGGCACGGCGCCTCGAAGGACGGCGTCAACCTCTGGTGGAAGACGCTCGGGCGCAACAAGCGCGCCGTGACCGTGAACCTGTCGAGCGACGGCGGGCGCGAGGTCTTCCTGGCGCTCGCGGCCGAGGCCGACGTCGTGATCGAGAACTTCCGCCCCGGGACCCTCGAGCGCTGGGGCCTGGGCTACGACGAGCTCTCGGCCCGCAACCCGCGCCTCGTGCTCGCGCGCATCAGCGGGTTCGGGCAGGTGGGGCCGTACCGCTCGCGGCCCGGGTTCGGCACGCTCGCCGAGGCCATGAGCGGCTTCGCGGCCATGACGGGCGAGCCCGACGGCCCGCCGACCCTGCCGCCGTTCGGCCTCGCCGACGGCGTCGCGTCGCTCGCGACCGCGTTCGCGGTCATGGTCGCGCTCCAGAGCCGCGAGAACTCAGGGCGCGGCCAGGTCGTCGACACCGCGATCATCGAGCCCATCCTCGCGATGCTCGGCCCGCAGATCACGCGGTGGGACCAGCTGCGGACCGTGCAGCCGCGCACGGGAAACCGCTCGGCCAACAACGCGCCGCGCAACACCTACCGGACGCGTGACGGCCAGTGGGTCGCGGTCTCGACGTCGGCGCAGTCGATCGCGGAGCGCGTCATGCGGCTCGTCGGGCACCCCGAGGTCATCGACGAGCCGTGGTTCGCGGTGGGGGCCGAGCGCGCCCAGCACGCCGACGAGCTCGACGCGGCCGTGGGCGGGTGGATCGCCGAGCGCACGCGCGACGAGGTCGTGGCCGCGTTCGAGGAGGCCCAGGCCGCGGTCGCGCCCATCTACGACGCGCAGGACATCGTGGGCGACCCGCAGTTCCAGGCGCTCGGCACGCTCCACGAGATCGAGGACCCCGAGCTCGGTCCGATGCTCATGCAGGGCCCGCTGTTCCGGCTCTCGGACCACGACGGCGTGATCGGGTTCACGGGCCGCCACCACGGGGCGGACACCGACGAGGTGCTGGGCGAGCTGGGCTTCGACGCGGCCCGGGTCGCCGCGCTGCGGGAGGCGGGGGCCGTATGAGCACCCCGCCGCTCACGCTGCTCTACGCCCCGGCCGACCGCCCCGACCGGGTCGCCAAGGCGCTCGCGACGTCCGCCGACGTCGTGATCGTCGACCTCGAGGACGCGGTCGCCCCCGCGGGCAAGGAGGCCGCGCGCCGCGAGGCCGTCGCCCTGCTCGCGGCGACCTCGCGCCGGGTCCAGGTCCGCGTCAACCAGCGCGGCACGCCCTGGCACGCCGACGACGTCGCGGCGGTCGCGAGGCTGCCTCTCGCCGTGGGGGCGCGCGTGCCCAAGGTCGAGTCGGCCGACGAGGTCCGCGGGCTCGCGGCCGCGCTGCCCGGGCGCGACGTGCACCTGCTGATCGAGTCGGCGCTCGGGGTCGAGCGCGCGTTCGAGATCGCGTCGGCGTCGCCCCAGGTCGCGTCGGTCGGCCTCGGCGAGGCCGACCTGCGCTCGGACCTGCGCGTGGACGACGACGGCGCGCTGGCCTGGGTGCGCAGCCGCCTCGTGGTCGCGGCGCGGGCCGCGGGCCTGCCGTCGCCGTCCATGTCGGCGTACACGCACGTCAAGGACGTCGACGGGCTCGTGGCCTCGTGCCGCGCGGGCCGCGCGCTCGGCTTCCTGGGACGCACCGCGATCCACCCCGTGCAGCTCGACCCCATCCGCGAGGCGTTCCTCCCGAGCGCCGAGGAGGTCGACCGGGCGCGCGAGGTGCTCGACCGCGTCGGCGCCGCGGCCGCGCGCGGGGTCGGGGCGATCGCGCTCGCTGACGGCACGTTCCTCGACGTCGCGATGGTCGAGCGCGCGCGCTCGGTCCTCGCGGTCGCGGGGGACCCCCAGCCCCATCGCTGAGTGCGGAGTTTCTTGTGCGACACGCCGGGCGTGTCGCACAAGAGCTCCGCACTCAGCGGCTCAGTGAAACAACTGCTTCTCAAAGGAGAGAACCATGACCTCAGCCCTCCCGGCGACGCCCCCACGCGTCCCTCGTTCGCGGCGGCGGATCGCCGCCCTCCTCGCCGGGGTGGTGGGAGCGGGCGGCGCCGTCGTCGGGCTGCCGCTCGTCGCGGCCGGGCCGGTCGCGGCCGCGGAGCAGGGCACGCTCGTGCCCGGCAGCGCGCCCTCCGAGGCGCTCGGCGCGGGCGGGGCCGTCGACTACACGGTGTACCTCCCGCCGGGCTACGACGAGGACGCCGAGCAGCGCTACCCGACCGTCTACCTGCTGCACGGGCGCGGCGACACGCAGGCCGCGTGGCAGCGCGTCGCGACCGACCTCGACGAGCTGATCGGGACCGAGGCGATCCAGCCCCTGGTCGTCGTCATGCCCGACGCGCCCTGGAACGACCGGGGGAGCTGGTACACCGACTCGGCCTACGAGGGTTCCGCGGACTCCGGCACCGGCGCAGGCTTCCAGGTCGAGACCGCGCTCACGCGCGACCTGGTCGGGCACGTCGACGCGACCTACCGGACCGTGGCCGACCGCGAGGCGCGCGCCGTGGGCGGCTACTCGATGGGCGGGGCGGGCGCGCTGCGCCTGACGCTCGCGCACCAGGACGAGTTCTCGGCGGGCATCGTGCTGAGCCCCGCGGTGTACGTCCCCCAGCCACCTGCGGACTCGTCCGTCCGTGACCACGGGGGCTACGGCGTCGGGCACGAGCTGTTCTCGCCCGAGCGGTACACCGAGCTCTCCTACCCGGCGGCGCTCGCCGCGCTCGATCCTGCCCTGCCCGTGCACCTGTTCGTCGCGGTCGGCGACGACGAGTGGGCCAACCCCGACCCCGCCGAGGCGAGTCACGACATCGACTTCGAGTCGGCCCGGCTCTACAACACCGCGCGCCGCGTGCCGGGAGTCACGGCCGAGCTGCGGGTCATGAACGGGGGCCACGACTGGGACGTCTGGCAGCCCGCGTTCCGCGAGGCGATCGTCGACGTGTCCTCGCGCCTGCGCACCGAGCCCACGGTGCCGTGGGACGCCGAGCTGCTCGGCTCCGCGGGCGACGACCGCGCGGGCGGCATCCTCGCCGCGCCCGACGGCGGCACGACCGTCGCCCTCAACCTCGCCGGGGCCTGGGCCGGGTCGCAGCCCGCGGGCGGACTCGACGTCGTGCTGGCACGCCGCGACGCGGACGGGGCCACGCTGTGGCAGCACCCGGTCGCGACGCCCGCCGACGAGCGCGCGTACGGCGTGGCCGCCGGGCGGGCCGGGACGACCCTCGTCGCCGGGTACACCAAGGGAGACCTCGACGGGAAGCACGCGGGCTCGACGCGCGACGACGGGTTCGTGGCGGCCGTGACCGCCGCGGGAGAGCGCGCCTGGACGCTCCAGACGGGCGACCCCGCCGCAGCCGACCGCTTCTACGCCCTCTCGTCCGACGGGGCCGGCGGCGCGTACGTCGCCGGGTACACGAGCGGGACCATCCCTGGCGGGACGAGCGCGGGCGACAAGGACGCGATCGTCGGGCGCGTGTCGGCGACCGGCGAGCTCCTGTGGCTCCGCCAGGTCGGCGGGCCGGGCGAGGACAAGGCGCTCGCGGTCGCTCCCGGGCCCGACGGGTCCGTGTACGTGGGCGGGGTCGCGGGGCAGGGCATGCCGGGCGCGCAGGCGGCCGGGGCCAACGACGGGTGGGTCGCGCGGTACGACGGCGCGGGCTCGCTCTCGTGGATGCGAGGGGTCGCCACGTCGGCCAACGACCAGGTGAGCGGGCTCGTGGCACGGGCCGACGGGTCGGTCGTCGCCGTGGGGCACACGCGCGGGGCGCTCGGCGGGGCGTCCGCGGGGGACAACGACGTGTTCGCGCGGGCGTTCGACGCCCGCGGCGAGGTCCTGTGGACGACGCAGACCGGCACGGCGACCGACGACCGCGGCGTGACGGGTGTCGCGGGTGCCGACGGCACGGTGCTCGTCGTGGGCACGACGTACGGGGCGCTCGGCACCCCGGTCGGCGGCGTGGACGTGTTCACGCTCGCGCTCGCGGCCGACGGTACGCCCGGGGCCGTGAGCCAGCTCGGCACGAGGGAGCGCGACGGGGCCGACGAGTGGGACGACGCGAACCTGTTCGCCGCGCCCGGGGTCGACGGTGCGTGGCTGAGCGGTCTGACGTTCGGGGCGCCGTTCGGCGCGGTGAACGCCGGGGCCGGGGACGTGTTCGTGACCCGGGTCGACTTCGCCACGGGGCCGGGCGTGCCCACGACCGCGGTGGGCGTCGAGGCCACGGCGCGCTGCGTCGCGGGCCGGGCGCAGGTCTCGGTGCGGGCGCTCAACGGTGGTGACCAGGCGGTGAGCCTCGAGGTGTCGACGCCGTTCGGGACCAAGTCGTTCGCGGGGGTGGCCGCCGGCAAGAGCGCGCAGCAGACGTTCGCGACGCGGGTGGCCGCGATCGAGGCCGGCGAGGTCACGGTCACGGTGCAGGAACCGGCGGGGCCGGTCGAGGTCGTCGCGCGGTACGCGGCGACGGACTGCGCGGCCTGACGGGTCGCGCCCTCTGCCCGCCCGACGACGGAGCGCACCTTCCCTGCGGAAGGTGCGCTCCGTCGTCGGGCAGCAGGGCAGGGGCTCAGCAGGTGAGGTTGGACCCCGTGGTCGTGCCGAGGATCTGCGCGAAGCGCTGGAACGCCGCGATGCGGCTCTGCACCTGCGCGGGGTTGCCGCCGTTGCACTCGAGCGTGCCGTTGATCGAGCGGATCGTCTCGCCGAAGCCCGCGCCGTTGACGATGGCCTGGTGGCCCGACATGGTGCCCGGACCCGACTGCGTGTTCCAGTACCAGAGGCCCGTCTTCCAGGCCACGGCCGGGTCGGTCTCGACCAGGTACGGGTTGTTCAGCAGGTCGATGCCCAGGGCGTCACCGGCAGCCTTGTAGTTGTAGTTCCACGAGAGCTGGATGGGGCCCTTGCCGTAGTACGCGGACTGGCCCGCGGGGCAGCCGTAGGACTGGCTCGGGTCGCAGTAGTGCGAGTAGTTCGCGGTGTTGCTCTCCTTGACGTAGACCAGCGCGCCCGTCTCGTGGTTCACGTTGGCGAGGAAGGCGGCGGCCTCGCGCTTGGCGACCTCGGAGCCGCCCGACGTGGCGAACTGCGGGTACGCGCTCAGGGCGTTGACCAGGCCCTGGTACGTGTAGAACGGGTTCCGGTTGGGGAACATCTGGTTGAACTGGGCCTCGGTCACGACGAAGCCGGTCTGGTTGCCGCCCCCGTTGTCACCACCCGTGGTGCCGCCGGTCTCGCCCGTGGTGCCGCCGGTCGAGCCGCCGCACGTGCCCTGGTCGCGCCACACTCCCCACTGGCCCGTGGTGCCGGGTGTCTCGCCCTGCGTCCACCAGCCGGCCTTCCAGTTGTGGCCCGCGGTCGAGACGACCGCGCCGCCCGTGTAGACCGCGGACGCGCTCCACGGTGCGGCGCAGGGCTCGGCGGCCGAGGCGCGGGGGGCGAGGACGGTCGCGGTGACCGACAGCGCCGCGAGGGCGGTCGTGAGGAGCAGGGCGAGCAGGGCCAGCGTCGTCGCTGGCCGTCGGATCGTGTGCGCGGTGCGCATGTTCGTACCTCTCGTCGATGACAGGGGACGACTGCGAGCCTGACGGGGGATTTGTCCGATGGTCAACGCACGTAGGGGGTACTACGTAGGTGAGGGGAGGTCGGTGGCCGACGGTGCTTCTTGTGCTTCGGTCTGCCTGATAGGTTCTCCTATCAGGAGGTGGTTCCATGGCCGAGGTGTCCGAGTCGCAGGTCGAGCGAGCCTTCGCCGCCCACCTCGGGCGAGTGGCGGGGCGCGCGGATGCGGCGCGCGACGAGGCGCGTCGAGCGCTCGTGCGTGCTGTCGAGCAGGCCACCTCCCTCGGGTGGAGCCAACGCAGGATCGGAATGGCGATCGGGCGGAGTCAGCCAGAGGTTCATCGCTTGCAACGGATCGCGATCAAGCAGGCGGATGACTCGTCCGGCGGCACTCCGGGGGGCCACGAGGTCACGCTCCTTGATCGTGTGATGGAAGAGCGAGCCGCGGTGGTTCGCGTCGCGGCGCGGTACGGGGTGGCGAACGTCAGACTCTTCGGGTCGGTGGCGCGAGGCGAGGACAGCGTCGATTCGGATGTCGACCTCCTGGTCGACCTCGACCCTCAGGTCGGGCTGTTCACCCTGGCGGCGTTGGAAGCCGAGCTCGGGGAGATGCTCGGGCGCACGGTCGACGTCGTGCCGGCACGGTCGCTCCGACCTGAGGTCGCGGCGACCGTCGACTCGATCGCGCTGTGAAGCGCGGAGATCGAGAGCTGGTCCTCGACGCGGTGTGCCTGCGCCTGGCGGCGGCCATCGATGCCGTGGCTGGGCTGAGTGTCCCGGTCCGGGAGCAGGCGTTCGGTCGTCGCTGGCAAGTGATCTGGGCGACGAGGAACCGGATCGTGCATGCCTACACGGTCGTCGATCCTGCGATCATCGCGGCCACGGTCAAGCACGACCTCGAGGGTTTCGAGTCGGCCCTGCGGTCGATCGAGCAGAAGCTCCGTCCGTCAGGGATGTCGTAGAGCGTGGCGTGGACCGGACACGCTCGGTGTCTGGGTGAGGGAGTGTTTTCTGCGCAGCCACCACAATTGTGGTGGCTGCGCAGAAAACACTCCCCTGGGTAGTCGCGCCCTGCGGGTGGGGCGACATGGGCCCGGGCCGCGGTGCGAAGGGCTCAAGCGTCGCGCCGCCTGAGCCATACCACCCTAGGACCGCCCGAGCTCCGCGTCGTCGCACGTCTCCGACAGCACCGGAGCGTTCAGGCGGACGACGGACGTCTGCTCGGACGAGACGACGAGCTCGGCCCCTGCGTCGTCGGTCGACGACACCTCGACCGCCCCACCGTCCGCGAACACGGTCTGACCCAGCGCGGCGAACCCGTGCTGCGCGAGGACCGGGTCCAGCGCCGCGCGGACCGCCGCGAAGTCGTCGCCCTCGACGTAGAGGTACTGCGCCGAGCCGGCGGCCGGCAGGACCAGGGTGCACGCCGAGCCCTCCTCGGAGAGGGAGGCCGTCCCGCTCGACTCCCACGGCGCGGCCGGGTCGAGCGACGACAGCGCCGCGAGGACGTCGTCGCGCACCACCGTGTACGTGTCGAGCGCCTCGGCAGGGCTCGCGCCCGGCGTGCTCGCGGTCGGAGCCGCGGCGGGAGAGGTACCGCACCCTGCCGCGAGCTGCCCGACGACGACCACCACCAGCAGCACCCCCGCGGTGCGCAGCCGCTTCCTCGACGATCCGGCGTCTCTCACGCGGTGCCCCCTCGCTGGGTCGGTCGACGCGCAGGGTGCGCGGCGTCGTCGAACCTAGCAGCGACGAGGCGCCCGCCGGGTGACGTCGCATGGGGACCGCTGCCCATGGCCTGCCCGCCGCGTGGTCGATAGCGTGGGTCGGCGACGCACCGGGACCAAGGCGGTCCCGCAGCCACGAGGGGGGACATGCGCACCATGTTCGGCGCCGACGTCGAGGCGCTCGCAGGGCTCGGCAGCAGCTTCGTGGAGAGCGCCGAGACGCTCGAGACGGCCCGGCGGCAGGTCGACGGGATCGTCGCCGCCGCGGGCTGGGTGGGGCCCGACGCCGAGGAGTTCCGGCAGGACTGGTCCCGGCGGCTGGCCCCCGCGCTCGCCTCCTGCCTCGGTGCGCTCCGCGACAACGCCGAGGTGCTCCGGCGGAACGCCGAGGACCAGGCCCGCACCAGCGCGGCCGACGGTGGAGCGGGACCCAGCCTCGACCGGGGCGGTGCACCGGGGGCCGGGGATGGCGGCGACCGCTCCGGCGACGGTGGGAAGGACCGTCCGGGCAACCCTGACCTCTCGGGCCACGGACCGTGGGTCGACGTCCCGCCCACGATCCCGCTCGACGACGCGGCGCTCGACCCGAACATGATCAACCAGCAGGGCCTCGGCGACTGCTGGCTCCTCGCGGGCCTGGGCGCGGTCGCCCGCGACGACCCCCAGTTCATCCGCGACCACATGAGGCTCAACGCCGACGGGACCTGGACCGTGACGATGTACAAGGACGGCGATCCCGTCGAGATCACGGTCGAGCCCGAGGTCGCGCAGGACGGCGTCATGGACCCGAGCGGGAACCCGAGCTGGGCGTCGATCTACGAGAAGGCGGCCGCCGAGTACTGGGGCGGCAGCTACGACGACATCGACGGGGGCTACTCGAGCGACGCGTTCGCGGCGATCACCGGTGCGACCCCCTCCAAGACCGGCGAGGGGAACCTCTCCGACCTGAAGGACCGCCTCGCTGACGGCCCGGTCGCGCTCGGGACGGAGGACGAGCCGTCGTGGTGGCCGTTCGGCGACGAGGTCGACGACTCCCGGGTCGTGCCCAACCACGCGTACATCGTCGACAAGGTCGAGGAGCGCGACGGCGAGCTCAAGGTCCACGTCATCAATCCGTGGGGACCCGGCGCCCACCTCCAGAACGACGGGTCCGACAAGGTCGGCGACATGTGGCTCACGGAGAAGCAGTACAAGGAGAACTTCGACACCGTCTACGCCGTCCCCTCCACTCGATAGGACCCACCTGTGACAACGGTCAGGAATGCTCGGCAGGGCTCGCAACCCACCTTCGGGGTGCTGCGGGTCGGGATCATGCGCGTCGGCCTCGTCGACGGCACGCCCCTCGCGCAGCTCGCGCTGCGCACCCCCTCGGACGAGGCCGTCGTCGTGCTCGACGAGGGAGACGCGTTCGAGCTCGACGGCGTCGGGACGCTCCACCTCGACGAGATCCGGGCGAGCGAAGGCACGGTCCGTGGCGAGGTCACGCTGCGGTTCGAGGAGATCGACGACGCCGACTGACCGGACGGTCCTCCCCGGAGGCCGGTGTCAGCGGCGGCTGGGAAGGTGGAACGCGGGAGGCCTCGCACCCGGCGGGGCCGGGAAGGCAGAGATGAGCTCACCGACGCAGCCCCGCACGTACCCGCACGGGGTGCCGTGCTGGGTGGACACCGAGCAGCCCGACGTCGACGCCGCCACCGCGTTCTACGGCGCCCTGTTCGGATGGACGTTCACCGACAAGATGCCGCCCGACGCGCCCGGGCGCTACGTCGTCGCCTCGCTCGACGGGCAGGACGTCGCGGCGATCGCCTCCCCGCCCGAGGGCGGCGACGCGCCACCCGAGTGGATCACCTACGTCGCGGTCGACGACGTCGGTGCGACGGCCGGGGCTGTCGCAGCCGACGGTGGCGTGCTGCTCTCCGGACCTGAGACGGTCGGCCCGCCCGGACGCATGGCGTCCGTCCAGGACCCACAGGGTGCACGGTTCCGGCTGTGGCAGGCGGGCACGCGCCTCGGGGCGCAGCGCGTCAACGAGCCGGGCACCTGGAACTTCAGCAACCTCCTCACGCCGGACCCGGACCGGGCCCTCGACTTCTACGGACCGCTGCTCGGCTGGGAGCTCGATCCCGCGCTCGGCGCCGGGATGTTCCGCGTCCCGGGGTACGGCGACCACCTCGCCCACACGATCGACCCCGGGATCTTCGAACGGCAGGAGTTCGCGCCGCCAGGGTTCGCCGACGTCGCTGCCGGGCTGGCGCGCGTCGAGGGGCCGGCTCGGTGGGACGTGGCGTTCTCCGTCGCGGACCGTGACGAGAGCGCAGCCGCGGCCGAGCGGGCCGGTGGGATCGTGCTGTCGACGAGCGAGAACGAGTGGACGCGCGAGGCCGTGGTGCGCGACCCGCAGGGAGCGCAGCTCACGCTGTCGCAGTTCGCGCCGCAGGAGTGGGGGTAGGCGAGAGGCACTGCGGGTTGGGTGGACACGCGCAGGCCCGGGTACACGTCCATCCCGGGAAAACCTGGGACCCTCTGCACGGGAGGTGTCATGGTCACAGCGTGGGTTGTCCGTGCCGGTAGGTTTGGTGAGCGAGACCAGTGGGCTCTGGAGAACGGGGTGTCTGGAGGAGGCTGGAGAGAACTGCCCGATCTCACGCCTTGCCGGACACGCAAGGACGTGGCGGGCGTTATCGCTCAGACATACCCGGATCTCGGAGCTCCCGCCCAGGCGAACTACACCGGGCAAACATGGGCGCTCCGTGCCCGAATTCAGCCAGGTGACCTGATGGTCATGCCTCTGAAGACGACGAAGCAGATCGCCATGGGGCACGTGGCCAGCGGCTATGTCTACCGGTCAGGGGAGCTAGAGCCGGACAAGCGACATGTCGTCGGGGTCGACTGGAAGGTCACCGACGTTTCGCGTGCAGCCGTCAAGCAGGACTTGCTGTACTCACTAGGTAGCGCGCTATCCATCTTTGCGCCCACGAAGAGCCACGCCGTTGAGCGCCTCCAGAGGCTGCTGGAGGTTGGTGAGGATCCCGGCACAGCTCCATTCAGCTCTCCGGTCAAGCTCGCTGGGCTGACCTCAGACGATGACGTTGACGAACCGGAGCTTCACGCCGACATCGTTGAAGTGGCCAGGGATCGCATCACGGCCCGCATCGCCGAGGAGTTCGCCGGACACGAGTTGGCTCTGCTGGTGACCGCAATCCTGGAGGCCGAGGGATTCGTGTGCACCATGTCGCCTCCGGGCGCAGATCGGGGGATCGATATCGTCGCAGGCCGGGGAATCCTGGGGATGGACTCTCCTCGACTGATCGTCCAGGTGAAGTCCGGCGCGCAGATCTCGGACATCGTGGTTCGGGATCTGAGCGGCGTCATCCACTCACAAGGAGCGGAACAAGGCCTGTTGGTCGCGTGGGGAGGGCTGACCAAGCCCGCCCGAGACTCGGTGTACGGGCAGCAGTTCCGGATTCGGGTATGGACCGCCGAGGATGTCGTCGATGCCGTGACCCGGGTCTACGACGATCTACCCGAGGAGATTCGATCGCGACTTCCGCTCAAGCGCGTATGGATGATGGCCGAGTAGACGTATCGCGCCACGAGTAGGAGCGTGACAAGGCCTGCTGCTGGGTCCAGAACGGATTGGGTACCTCCGCCAGCTCCCACCTTCCCGCGGCCCGGTTGCTCGAAATAATGGCAAGCTACGGCGTCGAGCGTCAGATGCTCGGGTGTTGTCCGAAGCGTTCGAAGCGTGAGGCGAGGAGCTCGGGATCCGGGCGTTCTCCGCGTCGTCGCGGAACGGTGATCTGGCGTCCGTGCATCTCCTGAAGGCCATGTTTGAGCATGGGGCCGTCGATCTCTTCGAGGAGATCGACGGCAATGCGGACTTCGTAGTCCGGCGTGACACCGAGCATGTTGTGGTCGTACGCGGCGTGGTGGATCTTGCACAGAGCGAGACCGTTGCTCACAGTGGGAAGGCCACGTTCGTCGCTGTCCGGGATGATGTGAGCGGCATCGAGGAGTGCGCCGTGCTTGAGATTGCAGACGGCGCACTGGGTCTCGTAGGCGACGAGCACGCGCGTGCGGAATGCCGGCTGGTGCAGTCGCTGTTTCGCAAGCCGAAGCGCATACGCACGTTGGGGTGCCGTCAAGTGGCCAGGATCGGGGATGAATTTGAATGCCTCATCGAGGGCGATGAGGAACTGGCGATTCTCGGGCTCGTCGTCGACGACGTAGACCGGGGCAACGGGCGTGTAGATGTTCGGGACTTCCTTGCGGAAGAGGATCATCGGCATGCCAGTCTCCATCGCGTGTCGGAGCTTTCGGTTGTCTCCCGTCCATGGGTCGCCCGCGCGATAGGCGTAGTGGAGCAGCCCATCGTCGGACTCGGCATCGTCGTACGGGCCGTCTGCGACGCTCACGATCGACAGCGTTGAAG
Organism: Oerskovia sp. Root22; assembly: GCF_001429135.1. Taxonomy (NCBI): domain Bacteria; kingdom Bacillati; phylum Actinomycetota; class Actinomycetes; order Micrococcales; family Cellulomonadaceae; genus Oerskovia; species Oerskovia sp. Root22. The sequence continues at coordinate 182,389 of NZ_LMIL01000011.1, forward strand.
AGAAGGTCCTTGGGTTGCGGATCCCGCGTGAATAGTCGATGACGGGGAGCTTCCCGCCGTCGATGTGGAAGTCGAGCAGCTCGTCACGATGAAGGAAGCCACCGTTCATGTCTGCTCGCTGGTGGACCCACTGGATGATTCGCGCTCGGAGGGCGGCTTCGACGGCTGAGTCCATGGCGGAAGCTCATCAGCCCCGCGACGCACTTTCAAGCTTCAGAAGGGTGAAGTATGGGCGGAACGTCCAGATCATCGGTGACCACGATGCATGGGCGGTGCGAGTCGGAGGCCGACCCGCGAACGGGAGGCACCGCCGGACCGCACCGGCGCACTACGTAGTTCCCACACTCTTCCGGGCAACCCGTTGACCACCCGCCAACGGCGCGAGCATCCTCCACGCATGACCACACCGCCCGCGTGGCAACGGCGCCGCGCTCCGCTCGCGACCCGCCGCGCTCCACTCACCGCGCTCACCACGCCCACCATCACCACCAACACGGTCGCCCACCGCAGACGGGCCCTCGCCGCAGCCGCCACCGCTGCGACCCTCGCCCTCCTCGCGGTCACCGTCGCGTCACCCCGGCAGGCGGCCGCCGCCGAGACCGTCTCCGTCTCGACCGCGGCCCAGCTCAAGTCCGCCCTCGCGGCAGCCGCCCCGGGCCAGACCATCCACCTCGCCGACGGTGTCTACACGGGCAACTTCAAGGTCACGGGACGCCCGGCCACGGCATCGGCCCCGATCAACCTCGAGGGTTCCGCGAACGCCGTCCTGCGCACCTCGAGCGGCGGCGGCAACGTCCTCCAGCTCACCGACGCCGACCACTGGACGGTCCGCGGCATCACGGTCCAGAACGCCCAGAAGGGCATCATGGTCGACTCGTCCGACCACGTCACGATCGACGGCGTCACGGTCCACGACCTCACCATGGAGGGCGTGCACTTCCGCACGTCGAGCAGCTACGGCGTCCTGCAGAGCTCGCGCATCTTCGACACCGGGCAGGACGGGCGCGGCATGGGCGAGGGCGTCTACGTCGGGTCCGCCAACACCTACAGCGACACGTCCGACCACGTCCAGATCCTCGACAACGTCATCGGCCCGCTGGTGCGCGGCGAGAACGTCGACATCAAGGAGGGCACGCGTGGCGGCCGCATCGCGGGCAACACCTTCTACGGCGACGGCCTGACGGGCGCCAACTACGACGACTCGTGGGTCGACATCAAGGGCAACGGCTACGTCGTCGAGGACAACGTTGGCATCGGGACCACCAGGTCCGGCTTCCAGACGCACCAGCAGTCGCCCGGCTGGGGCTGCGGCACGACGTTCCGGAACAACTCCTCGGACCTGAGCGGCGCCGTCGGGCCCGGGCGGTACGCGATCGAGGTGACCGTGTACGACGCGGCGACCTGTCCGGTGACGGTGACGAGCGACAACACGGTCGTCGGGGGAGACGGCCTGGTCAACCCGGGCATCCCCGTCTCGCCGCTGGGCGGCGGCCCGGGACCGGAACCGAGCCCGACGCCGGAGCCCACCCCGAGCCCGACGCCCTCACCCTCGCCGAGTCCCACCACGCCCGCGTGCACCGCTCCGGCCTGGAGCGCGAGCGCCGTCTACACGGGCGGAGCCACGGTCTCGCACGCCGGCAGCACCTACACGGCCAGGTGGTGGACCCAGGGCGAGACGCCCGGGACGTCGCAGTGGGGAGCGTGGGCGGTGGTCGGGACCTGCTGATCGGCTTCCAGCATCCGGTGTGTCTCACCCTGTCGTCCCACGTGCTGCTAGATCAGCAGCATCAGCAGTAGAGTGCAGGCATGGTCTCGATCACGATCCGCGACGTCCCGCAGGAGGTGCGCGACGAGCTCGCCTCGCGTGCGGCCGCCTCAGGGCGATCGCTGCAGGAGTACCTCGCCCAGGCCCTCGACGACCTGGCGGCCAAGCCGTCGCTCGAGGGCGTCCTCGTCGACATCCGTCGCAACGCCCGGGGCTTCCCTGCGCTCGAGATGGACTCGTTGACCGCGGACCTCGCCGCCGACCGCCGGTGAGTCAGCACCGTCAGGGCGGTCTCGTCGTCCCGGATGCGTCGGCGGTCGTCGTGCTGCTCATCGACCCGTCGACGCGGGGCGATACGGTTGCCCAGCTGCTCCGTGGCGCCACGTTGTTCGCTCCGTCGCTCCTTCCGTACGAGGTCACGAACGTGCTGCGCCGTCGCCGCGCAGCAGGACTGCTGTCGGACGGCGAGGCGCGCATCGCGTTCGACGCTCTGCGTCGCCTGCCCGTCGAGCTCTGGCCCTTCGAGGTGCTGGCCGCCCGAGCCTGGGAGCTCGGCCCCAACCTGAGCACGTACGACGCCGCCTACGTCGCGCTCGCGGAACATCTCGACGCCACCCTCGTCACGACGGATGCGCGGCTCGCGCGCGCGCCCGGCCCCCGCTGCACGATCGAGCTCGTCGCGTAGGACGGGCCATCGGCCCCTGTGGACAACCCTGGCTCCGCCCCTCGACGCCGACACGATGGTCCCGGTCGATGCAGCGCGCACCCGGCGCGATGCGATCGAGCAGGGGGAGTCAGCATGGGCAGGGTCGTCACATGGCTGTGGGGCGTCGCGGGCGCGGTCCTCGCAGCTTTCGTCGTCGCAGGTGCCCGCACGGTCCTGGTGTCGTGGATCGTGGGTGTGGGGCACGGTGACGAGGACCTCGCGTATCACGGGGCGGTCAACGCGATGGCGCTCGCGGTCTACCTGCCGTGGTTCTTCACGCACTACTGGGTGCGACCGACCCTGCCCTGTCTGCTGCTGCCGTTCGTCGGTGTGCTGCTCGCTCCGTACCTCCTCGTGCTCCTGTTGTTGTTCACGATGGAGACGCCCGGGGTCACGGAGCACCTGCGGACGGTCGCGTTCGGCACCATGGTCGCCGCCACGATCGCGGGGCCGGTGTGGTTCGTGGCACGGTGCCGCCGCCGGTGGGCACGCATGGTCGCGCTGGCCGCGACGGTCCAGGGCGGTCGGGTCGTCGAGGTCGTCGAGTCCGTCCACCACGGGCAGTGCACCGCGGTCTGCCTCGTCGACGTCCGGACCGGTGAGCGGGAGCAGACGCCTCTGTGGGGGCACTTCAGCCGAGGCGACGTGTGCGTGGTCGACGGCTCGCTCACCGTCCTGGATCACACCGCCGCGATCGTCCGGGGGTTCGGCGCGCCACGCGTCCGGATCCGCCCGACGACGCACGACATCACCGCACCCCGGTGACCTCGACCCGCCCCAGCAGCTCCTCGAGCACGCTCTCGCTGACCACGGGGATCCCGTACCGCCGCGCGGTCCGGGCCTTCCCTGACAGCGAGTCCGGGTCGGCCGCGATCACGACGCGCGTGCGCTTGGTGACGTTCGGCCAGGGTGCCAGCCCGGCCGCGCGCGCCTCGCGCTCCCAGTCCTCGCGGGGCCGCGTCATGGCCCCGGTCAGCACGATCTCGTCGCCCCGAGCCAGCGCGAACCGCGGCCGCGCGGCCACGGTCGCGACGGCCCCACCCAGCGCGGCGCCCCGGGCAGCCCCACCCAGCGCGTCAGCCCCGCTCAGCGCGGCGGCTCCACCAGCTTCGCCATCCCCACGCGGCCCGACGGCGCCGCTCGCCTCCGCGCGCAGGTGCGCTCCGTCGTCGGGCAGAGAAGCGAGCACCGGACCAGACGCCGCGCGCTCGACCGCTGCCGCGACGTCGTCGGCGTCCATGCCGAGCTGGCCGGCGACCTCGTGGAGGTCCGCGACCTCGGCGTCCGAGAGCATGCCGTCCTCGAGCGCGACCCGCGCGAGCGCGTCGAGGTACCCGCGGTGCAGCGACTCGACCTGCGCACGGCCGAGCCCGGCCTCCTCGGCGGCGGCGAGGAGCGCGCCGCGCTCGGTGAAGGACACGTACCGGTCGAGCAGGGCCAGGTCGAGGAGCGCGAGGTAGTCGTCGGCCTCGACGGGGAAGGGCACGCGGTCGAGTCGGTCGGACAGGCCCGAGAGCCAGTGGCCCGTGGGGCGGCTCGCGCCACGCAGCACGGGGGAGAAGCCGTCGGGGACCGCGAGGCCGGGCCACGAGTGCGTGGCCGACGCCTCGTGGGCCTGGGCCCAGAGCGGGTCGGCGTCGTCGAGCCCCAGGTAGTGCTCGAGGAGACCCGCAGTGGCGCGGGCGTCGCCGAGAGCCGAGTGGGCGCCGTCGTGCACCACGCCCGCGAGCTCGCAGCAGATCGCGAGCCCGCGCGGCGCCGACGGCAGGAAGGTCCCTGCCAGGCGCATGGTGCACAGGCACGCGAGCGGGTCGATCCCCACGGGCAGGCCCACGCGCCCGAACTCGGCGCGCAGGAAGCGCGTGTCGAAGCTCGCGTTGTGGGCGACGATCACGCGCCCCTCAAGGAGCCGCGCGAGGTGCGGCGCGACGACCGCGAACGTGGGCGCGAGACTCACGTCGGCCGCGCTGATGCCGTGCACGTGCTGCGGGCCCAGGTCGCGCTCAGGGTTGACGAGCGTGCACCACTCGTCCTGGACGCGGCCGGCGGTGTCCGTCAGGACGACGGCGACCTCGGCGATGCGGTCGTGCTGGCGGGGCGAGAACCCAGTGGTCTCGAGGTCGATCACGGCGAATCCGGGCACGGGGACCAGGGTGCCAGGTGGGGCGCGAGACGACGAAGTCGTCCACAGGGTTCGTGGGTGCGGAGGGCGTTCGACGCGCGCGTCCGTCGAATCGTTTCTAACCTGGACAGGCATACCAACTCAGGGGAGATCTGCTGTGCGTACTGCTGCCATCACGGCCAGCGTCCTGGTGTCCGTCGGACTGCTCGCGGGGTGCAAGGGAGGCACGGGCTCGGGTCCCGCGTCACCCTCACCGACCGCGACCGACCCGTCACCGACCGACCCGTCCACCGAGCCCACGAGCCCGCCGCCGGTCGACCCGACCGACGGGCCGTCGCCCGAACCGACCGACACAGCCACGACGGCACCGTCCGAGTCTCCGGACCCCGGTGACGTCTCGATCGAGGTGTACATCCCGGAGCGCACGGCCCCGCCGTCGAGCGACTGAGGCCCCGGAGCGGCACGACGCACGACGGGCCGGACCTCGTCTCCGAGGCCCGGCCCGTCGCTCCGTCGAGCACGCCCCCCACGGGCGCGCTCCGCGCTCCTACCCCTGTGCCGGGGGCGGGAGCGGCGCTATGCGGCGCCGCCCTCCGACCGGCGGGCGCGGTGGCGGCGCGCCGCGAGGACGAGCCCGACGCCGACCAGCAGCGCGAGGAACGCCGCGCCGGCGGCGAGCCCGACGGTCGCACCGGTCGAGGCGAGCGAGCCCGTGCCTCCCGTCGACCAGGGGTCCGACCCACCGTCCGAGTCGACGAGCGTCGCGTCGTCGGTGGGCTCACCGGCGCCCGGCTCGTCGGTACCCGGGCCGCCCGTCCCCGGGTCGTCCGTGGGAGGGTCGGTCGGCTCGACGGCCACGGCCGTCACGGTGATCGGCGCGGTCCCGAGGTCCGTGACCTCGGTCGCCTGGGTCGCGGCGTCGACGAGCGTGGCGCGCTCGGCGGTCACGCCCCCGTCCCCGGCGCCCACGGCCACGAAGTCGAGGGTCGCGAGCGTCAGGTCTCCCTCGGCGGCCGGCGAGGTGCCGAGCCTGGTCTGCGTGAGCACGACCGAGGACCCGTCGGGACCGAGCGTCGCCTCGTGGAACCCCGGGATGTCGGTGGTCCCGCTGCCGTCGACGTACTCGAGCACCTCGGGGTCGAAGCCCACCGTGAGCTCGTACGCGAACAGGTCGCTGACCCCGGTGGCGGCCACGGTCACCGAGACGGTGTCGCCGACCTCGACCGCAGGGGCCGAGGCCGTGACCGTGTACGAGCCGACGGTCGTCGCGGCGCTCGCCGCTCCGGCGCCGCCGAGGAGCGTCGCCCCCGCGAGCGTCAGCGTCGCCGCACCGGTGACGACCCGCCGGGCGGCGCGCCGCCCTGCGCCGGCCCGCTGCGGTGCCCGTGATCCAACGGCTCGGTCCATGGTGGTCGTCCTCTCGAACAGTGAAGCAGGTGTCGTGATCCGCACGGCTCAGCCCTCCAGCTCGGGGAACAGCGCGGGTGCGTGGCGGTTGAGCGAGCCCTGCTCGTACCCGTAGGCCAGGCCGAGCAGCGTCCCCTCGTCGTAAGCACGGCCGATGAACTCGAGGCCGATCGGTGCGCCGTCGCTCGTCGAGCCGTCGAGAGCGGCCGACGCGAAGCCCATGGGCACGGTCACGGCGGGCAGGGCCGAGAAGGGGCTGAGGCGGTTGTTGGAGCCGCTCGAGTATCCGGTCGGCCCCGAGGTCGACGGGTAGATGATCGCGTCGACGTCGTGCGCGTCCATGGTTCCCTCGATGGCCCGGCGGCCGAACGCGATCTCGCCGTCGTGCTGGGTCCTCCAGGCGTCGTACGTCTCCTGGGTCACGAGCGAGCGGGTGCGCAGGGTGCCCGCCAGCGCGGGGAGGTAGTCGCCGTCCGACGCCACGATGTCCTGGAGCGACCGGTACGGCACGGCCGGGGCGGCGAACTTCGTCAGGTACGCGTTGAGGTCGTGGCCGAACTCGTTGGTGCTGCCCGAGGACCAGGTCTGGATCGTCGCCATGTCCGTGATGGCCAGCGGCACGACCTCGGCCCCGCGGGCCTCGAGGTCGGCGACGGCGTCGGTGAACAGGCGCTGGGCGGTCGCGTTGGTGCCGATCGTCGTCGGGTCGTAGCCGATGCGGGCGCCGTCGAGGCTGTCGGCGTCGAGGAACGAGGTGTAGGAGGCGGGCCGACGGGAGTCGGTCAGCGCGGTCGCGGCGTCCTCGGGGTCGGAGCCCGCGACGGCGTCGAGCGCGATGGCCGCGTCGGTCACGGTGCGGGTCATGGGGCCGCCCGTGTCCTGGGACAGCGCGAGCGGGACGATCCCGTCGCGGCTCGTGAGCCCCACGGTCGAGCGCACGCCCACGAGCGCGTTCCACGACGAGGGGATGCGGATCGAGCCGCCCGTGTCCGTGCCGAGCCCGATCACCGCGAAGTTGGCGGCGATCGACGCCCCGGACCCACCGCTCGACCCGCCCGAGGTCTTGCCGGGCGCGTACGGGTTGGTCGTGGTGCCGCCCAGCGAGCTGTCGGTCGTGGTGCTGACCGCGAACTCGTAGAGGTTGGCCTTGGCGAGGATCACGGCACCGTCGGCCCGCAGGTTCTCGATCATCTGGGCGTCCGACGACGTCTGGTTCGCCCGGAGGCACGTGCACCCGGCCGTGGTCGGCATGTCGACGGTGTTGTAGTTGTCCTTCGCGATCACGGGGATGCCGTGCAGCATGCTGCGCGGGCCGCCCGCGGCGCGTTCCTTGTCGAGCTCGGCCGCGATCTCGAGCGCGTGCGGGTTGACCGTGATGATCGAGTTGATCTGGTCGTCGTACGCCTCGATCCGGTCGAGGTACATCTGCGTGAGCTCGACCGCGGTCAGCTCGCCCGAGGCCATGGCCTTCTGGATGTCCACCGTGCTCGCCTCGAGGAGCGTGAAGGCGCCGTCGTCGTAGAGCATGCGCTGGGACAGGGCCGCGACGTCGGTCACGTCGATCGTGCCGCTGCCGTCGAGGTCGGCGGCCGCGACGTCGGACCAGCCGGCGTCGGTGCTCGTTGTCCCGACCGCCGCGACGAGCAGCGACAGGTCGTCGGTGTCGACCGCGCCGTCGCCCGTCAGGTCGGCCTCGGTGTAGAAGGGCGCCCCGAACGCGAGCCCGGTCGAGGCCTGGTCGGCGGGAGCGCCGACGGCGGTGGTCGCGGTCAGGCCCACGGTGATCGGTGCGACGAGCGCGACCAGGGCGACGGGAGCGGCGGCGAGGAGGCGCCGTCGTCGTGCGTGCGTGTTCACGGAGTTGTCCCTTCCGAGTGCGCCGAGGGCAGGGCGAGGCACGCCGACGGCGGCGGTTGATCTGGGGAGGGCGCGCACCCCCGTGCGCCCACAGCGAGGCTGCCACCCGCGTGTTTCGGCGTGGTGTCGCGGCAGTTTCGACCGCTGCGCGGTCACTCAGAACCGTGTCTCGTCTACTGCCCGACCATGGTCGGCGTCCTACGAGTAGAGGCTCGCGCGGAATCCGGGGTAGGGATCCACGGTCTCGGCAGCGGACCTGCGGACGGCGACCACGGCGTCGAGTGCCGGCCCGGCGACGTAGTGCCGCCCCTTGGTGCTACCGACGGCGCGCAGCAGTGCGACGTCGGTCAGCAGCTTGAGGTCGCGGCTCGCCGTGCGCTCGTCGATCTGGGCTTCACGCACGTACGGCCCTCGCCGGACCCGCATGCCGAGTGCCGCCGAGTAGAGGACGTCGAGCGATCGATCCGGGAGCCGCTGGCTCGCCCCGAGATCGTCGAGCATGCTCCAGACTCTTGAGGCGCGCGATACGCGGTCGAGGACGGCCTGTGCCTGGAGATGGTGCGCGCGCAACGAGAACGTCACCCAGGTGGAGGCATCGTGGCCCGGGCTCCAGGTGCCGTTACTGGATCGCGCCAGGACACGGTAGTAGTCCTCGGTGTTCGCCCCGAGCCACTCCTCGATGCTCGACAGCTCGGGAGCACTCAGGCCTGCTCGGGTCAGTACCAGCGTCTGCAGAGCGCGAGCCATGCGGCCGTTGCCGTCGCGGAAGGGATGGATCATGACCAGGTTGAGATGCGCCATCGCACCGCTGACGAACGGATCGAGGTCCGGATGGTCGGCGGTCCATCTCATGAGCTCGTCGACGAGTTCTGCAACGAGGTCGGCGTCAGGCCCGGCGTAGAGGTGACGGCCGGTCGTCTCGTCCGAGACAAAGATCTCCCCGCGGCGGTACTGACCGGGGCTCTTGTCGAGAGCGTGGGACAAGAGCATGTAGTGCATGGAACGGAGGATCGATGCGTCGAGCGTGAAGTTCTCGTCGCCGGCGGTCGCCAGGATGAACCCGAGCGCCTGGCGATAGCCGGCGATCTCACGGAACGTCTGGACGTCAGCGCTGATCGGTTCGTCGCCCTCGATCGCGGCGTCGGCGTCGTCGAGGGCGACGTTGTACCCCTCGATGCTGTTCGACCCTTGGATCGCCCGTGCGACGGCCGTCCTACGAAGCCTCCCTACCCACCGCCGGGGCGTGCGGATCTGATCGGCGAGCGCACTGCGCATCGTCGAGAGCTCGCCGAGGACGCGTTCGTCGTCGGCAGTCAGTACGGGGAGGGGGTAGAGCATGACCCAATGTCCTTAATCTAGAGACACACGGTCTCACGCAACACGCCGTGTCGCAAGAATTGAGACATCGAGACATCCTGTTCACGCTTGTGCGCGCAGCGCCCGACGGCGTCGCCTCGCCTCCTCGGCGCGACCCTCCGCGGCCTCGAGGTCGGCGTCCACGCCGGCCAGCTCTTCCTCGGCCGCGGCGAGCGCCGCGCGCGCCTCGTCGAGCGCGCGGTGCGCGTCGTCGCGCTCGGCGGTCAGCCGGGCGATCTGCTCGTCCAGCGCGGCCAGGCGCGCATCCAGGGGCCCGACGGCGTCGCTCGCCTCCCGCACGGAGTCGGCGGCCTGGTCGCGGCGACCTTCGAGCCGGTCGATGTCCGCGGCCGCCTCGGCGACCATGCGCTCGGCGGAGTCCAGGGCGGTATCCGATCCCGGGTGCTCGCCGTCGGACGACGCGTCGGCGGGCGCCTCGACGTGAGGCTCCCCGGCGCGTCCCGGCGGCTCCGCAGCCGCAGGACGCCGCGCACCGGAACCCCTCCGGGCCTCGCGCTCGGCGCTCAACGACACGACGTCGGCCGTCTCGCCGCTCTCGTCGACGATCCCGAACCCGACGTACTGGAGCGCCTGCGTGAGTCGCCCGGCTCGGACGAGCGCCCCGGCGTCGCGGTCCATGACCGCCGCGGTGAGGGTCTCGCCGAGCCGGCGCGCCGCCTCGCCCGACACCGACCTGCCGCCCACGCCTGCCGACGACACCTCGGCGACCAGGGCGTCGACCTGGCGTCGGCGCTCGCGGTCGAGCTCGGTGAGCCGCGCGCGGTCACGGTCCTCGGTCGCGGCGCGCAGCTCGTCGCCGAGCGCCACGAGGTCGTCGATCGCCTGCCCGTGCGCGCGGGCGACCTGGTTGACGACCCACGCCGCGACGGTCGGCTTGGCCAGCCCGCGCAGCCGGGCCGCGCCCACGGAGTCGCCCGCCGCGGTGGCCTGCTTGGCAGCGACGTTCCTGGCCGCGACGAACTCGTCGAGAGGCAGCGCGAACAGGTGATCGACCGCCTGCTCGCCGCTCGCCGCGGGGTCCTCGCTCATCGGTCCAGCGTCGCACCGTTCCTCAGGCCGTGCCGAGCATGCGGTTGTCGTCCAGGATCAGGCCGGATCGGACGATAACCGCATGCTCGTGGAACGACAACCGCATGCTCGGCACCTCCGATAGTCTCCGGAGTCGAGCGCACCGGGCACACGGCCCGGGAGCGCGGATCGCCGCCGACCCAGGGGAGCCCGTGGACAAGGACCTATCGCTCGGCTCGACCGCGGCCTCGGCACCGGACGTCGCAGCCGACCCGGCCCCCACCGACACCGACGCCTCGCCAGACCCAGCCACCGCCTCCGCTGCACCCGCCGACCCGACCGGAGCGCCGCCGTCGGGCCTCGCGGACACCCCCGCGAAGCCCGGGCTCGACGACCTGGTCGCGGGCTGGGTGGGCCGCGCCCTGGACGTCTATCCGCGCCCGGGCCTGCCGCTCACCGCGCACTGGGACGCCTCGGCAGCGGGCCTCGTGCGCCAGGTCCCGTACGTTCCGCGCTTCGCGACCAAGCCCCTCGAGCTGCTCGACCGGTTCGGGGCCGTGCACGTGGGCCCGCGGGAGGTCGGGTTCGACGGCGACGCGGTCGACTGGGACCGTGTGATCGAGCTGCGCACGCACCCCGCCTGGTCGAGCCTGTCGGCTGACGCGCTCGAGGCGAACTTCGCGCAGTACCTGAGCGTGATCCCGCGCCTGCCGGGGCGCGGCTGGGTCCTGGGCAAGGTCTCGGAGCTGCTCGTGTCGCTGTACCTGGCGGTCGTGCCCCTGCCCGACGACGTCGCGCGCCTCCTCGAGGTCGGCGACACCTCGGACGACGACACCGAGGAGGGGCCCGAGGAGGTCGCGGAACGCGACCTGTTCACCCGGCGGACCGTGACCGAGATCGTCTACAAGCGTCGCTTCGGCGAGGGCGAGCGGCAGGCGTGCACGACGTCCGTCCTGCTGCAGCTCGCGTTCCCCGAGTCGACCGACGCCATACTGGCGCTCGCGGCCGAGCGGGGGGTGCGGGTCGTGCACGTCCCGGTCGACGAGGGCGAGATGGGCGCGACGATCAAGCGCGCCGCGTCGTGGCGGTCGGCCGCGCTGGGGCTGCGGGAACGCTTCGCACGCGCAGAGGGCCCGACGGCGTAGGTCGCCCGGGCGGCGATCGTCTCCGGGGCGACGGGGGAGGGGAGACGCGGCGGTCCGTGCCGTCACGCGGTCCGGTTCCCGCGCGCGGTCTACGCTCCGAGGGGACCGCGTGGTGGGCGAGGGCCGGCCGCACGGCGAGGGCGCGCCGGGACGAGCGCCGGCGGCACGACACGAGGCGAGGCAGCACATGGCACGCAGGACCATCGTCATCACCGGGGCGAGCGACGGGATCGGCGCGGCCGCGGCCCGGCAGCTCGCGGCGGACGGGCACCGGGTGGTGGTCGTCGGGCGCTCGCCCGAGAAGACCGCCGCGGTGGCCGGGGAGGTCGGGGCTGACTTCTTCGTGGCCGACTTCGCGCGCCTGGCCGAGGTGCGGGCGCTCGCCGCCGACCTGCGCGAGCGCTACGAGAGGATCGACGTCCTCGCGAACAACGCGGGCGGCATCATGGCCGACCGCCAGGTCTCCGAGGACGGCCACGAGCTGACGTTCCAGGTGAACTACCTGGCGCCGTTCCTCCTCACCACGCTGCTGCTCGACCGCTTGGAGGAGAGCCACGCGAGCGTCATCAGCACGAGCAGCGCCGCGCACCGCCTGTTCAGCGACTTCCACCTCGACGACCTCGAGGCCGAGCGGTCGTACGCGCCCAACGCCGCGTACGGGAACGCCAAGCTCGCGGTCAACCTGTTCACGCGCGAGCTCGACCGCCGGTACCGCGCGTCGGGGATCTCGGCCGCGGCCTTCCACCCGGGCGTGGTCGCGACGAACTTCGCGGCCACGTCGACGAGCGGTATGCGGGTCATGTACCAGACCGTGCTGAGCCGCTTCCTCACGTCGTCGGCCAAGGGGGCCGACACCCTGGTCTGGCTCGCGACGACGACCCCGGGCGTCGACTGGGAGCCGGGGAACTACTACGTCAAGCGCAAGATCGCGACGACCCACCCGCTCGTGGGCGACGCGCGGCTCGCGGCCGAGCTCTGGGACCGGAGCGTGGAGATGGTGGCCGGGGCCGACGAGCCGGGGACGGCGGCCTGACGGAGGCGGCCTCTGGGCTCTGGACCTCGGCGGATCGGGCCTCACCCCTTCGGTGCCGACCATGCGGTTGTCGTCGGTTTCGTCCGCGTTATGAACGCCCACCGCATGCTCGAGTGACGCCGACCGCATGCTCGTGAGCGCCGCGCGTCCCCGGACAGCACGACGGGCCCGGTGCTCTCGCAACCGGGCCCGTCGATCTCACCGCGCCGCAGGCCGAAGGGGGGTGACCTGCGACGGGGAGGCTGGGAGGACCGTCAGGACGCCGAGGTCGTGACCTCGATGCGCTGCGGCGTCGTGCCGGCGTAGACGCCGGCGACGGTGACGGTCAGGACGCCTGCGTCGTACCGGGCGCTGATCGCGTCCGCGCTGGTGGCCTGGGGGAGCGTCACGACGCGGTGGAACGCGCCGTAGCGGACCTCGCGGACACGGCGGCCCTCGGTCTCCTCGGCCCGCTCGTCCTTGCGCTCGCCGCGCACGACGAGCTTGCGGCCCTCGACCTCGACCGTGACGTCCTGCGCGGGGTCGATGCCCGGCAGGTCGAAGCGGGCGACGAGGTCGTCGCCGTCCTGGAAGACGTCGGCGTGGGCCGGGACGCCCGCCACGGGTCGGGCGGTGAGCAGGTCGCGCAGGGCGCGGTCGAAGGTGGGGGCGGGGGTGGTCAGGGTGGTCGTCATGGTGACTCCTTCAGTCGTGATGGAACCTCTGACGGATACAACTTGAGTCACCCACGCTCAATTCCGGAACCGCGTTCGCCCTGGACGAACGACCGCGCCCGTGGGGCGGGGCTCGGCCTACTCGCAGCCCACCCCGTCGCCGTCGCGGTCCAGCTTCTTGCTGTACCCGGGCTCGCCGACGCGGATCGGTGCCTTGCCCGCCGCTCGGACCGCGTCGCAGTTCGCGTACGAGACGTTGCCGCCGCCCCCGCCGACGATTCCCGCCGGGGCGTCCTGCGTCGTCTCCTTCGGGGTGCTGGACGAGGTCCCCGAGCGACCTGCTGCCGCACTCCGGGCCTGGAGGTCGGCCTCGGCGGTGGCGACCGCGCTCTCCCGGCCTTCCACCACGGTCAGGCGAGACTGCAGGTCGGTCTCCGCGGCCGCTGCAGCGGACTCGCGGGTCACGAGCTCGGCCTCCTTGGTCCCCACGGCACCCTCCCGCTCGGTCACCGTCGCCTGGGCCGCGGTGAGGTCCTCCTGAGACGTGAGGAGCTCCGCCTTGTCCTCCTCGACGCGGGCTCGCTCCGCCTGCACCTCTTCGAGCGTGGTCTCGGCGGCGGCGAGCTGCGCACCCGCTCGGCCCTTGCCGAGGAGGAGGCCGAGGACCAGGAACGCGAGGCACAGGAAGGCGATGAGCACGATGCGCCGGGTGCGGTTGTCCTGACGAGCGCCGGTGGTCGGGCCGACGCTCGAGAGTCCCGCGAGCGGCAGGAGCATCGTCTCCTCGCGCGGCTCGGTCACCGTGTCGTCGATCCACATCGGCCACCCGGCAGGAGGTGCCGGCCAGCTGGGATCGGGTTCCCAGGTCGAGTCGGGGATCCATCCGGCGGGCGGGACGGGCCAGCCGGGAGGCGGGTTGAAACGAGCGCTCATGGCACTGCTCCTCGTCGAGGTGGCACACGCGCGGTGGCGGTGCCGAGCACGGCCGTCCATCGGCCGACTACCCCGGAGGGTAGGGGAGCGGCTGCGGCGGGGCAGCATCCGCAGCCGGGTGAAATCCGCCGCGGACGCTGCCGCGTGCTCAGGCCTGGGGTGCTCCCAGGACCGCGACCAGGAAGTCGCCGCCCTCGGTGAACTGCCGCAGGTCCCACGTCGACAGCGTGAGCTGAACCTCGAGCCCGGCCTCGGCGGCGTCGGAGAAGAAGGCGTCGAACGCGTAGCCGCGCCCCGCGCCGAACCCGACGACGGCCCGCCCGCCCGGTGCCAGGTGGGCCCGGAAACGGCGCAGCACCTCGACCTCGGTCCCCGGCGCCAGGAACGTCACGACGTTCCCGGCGCACACGATCAGGTCGAACGGTTCGTCGACCCCCATCGTGGGCAGGTCGAGCTCGGCGATGTCCGCGACGAGCCACGTCGAGCCGGGATGGTCTGTCTCGGCGGCCTCGATGAGGACGGGATCGACGTCGACCCCCACGACCGTGTGCCCGCGCGCCGCGAGCTCGGCGCCCACGCGACCCGGGCCACAGCCGGCGTCGAGGATCCGGGCCCCGCGCGGGAGCATGGCGTCGACGAGCCGCGCCTCGCCCGCGAGGTCCGCGCCCTGCGCAGCCATCGCGCGGAAACGCTCGACGTACCACGTCGAGTGCGCGGGATTCATGGCGGTCTTCTGCTCCCAGCGCGTGGGGTTGGCCTTGCTCACCGGTGCTCCTCGGGGTCGGGCGGGGGTGTGATGGGTCGGACGGGCCGTGCGGGTGGAGAGGTCGGGCAGGTCTGGCGGTCCGGTCGGGTCGGCGGGCGCGTCCAGGGCCGGCGGGACGGTCCGACGAATCAGCTGACTGGCTGGCTGACTGACCGGCTGGCCGGCTGACCGGCCGACCTGGCGCGAGCCTCGACCGTACCTCTGCGGCGACCGCTGTCGGCAGCGGTCCAGGTCCGGGGCGACGGGGTCTCAGCGGCCGGGACCGACGGCGCCGGCCGGACAGGAACGACCCGCTGCCCACGCCGCCCGGCCCCGCTGCCGGCTTTCTGGACCGACGACCCGCCGACCACGAGGTTCCGTGCAGTCGAGCACGAGGTTGAGTTCGCCAACAGCTCCATAACGACCGCAACCTCGTTCTCGGCACGCACCACCCGGCACCACCGAGCCCTCGGCACCAGCCGCCGTACCAAATCAGGATCACCAGCCCCGCACCGACCCGGAAAGGAACCCCTACGGCTCCACGTCGTCGTGCAGCACCACGCGCGACAGCTCGATCCGGTCCCCGCGCTTCCAGTAGTGCAGCCTGCGGGCCGACGCACGCTTGCTCTGGAGTGAGGCCCGCCAGCACGTCGCGCCGTCCTCGCGCACGATCGCGGGGCTGCTGCCGCCCTCGTTGACGCGCAGCGGGTGCAGCTCGCGGCCTGCGATGTGCTCGGCGTCCCCGGTCAGCACCTCGACCACGACGTCGACGACCTTGGCCCGCGAGACGCCTTCGATCGTCGCGAGCGACGGCAGGAACCTGTCCCCGAGCGCGTACGGCGCGAGCGGCTTGCTCGCCTTCTCGGCAGCCGGGACGCGCCGGACCCATGCGAGCTGGACCTCGAACCGGAACTGCTCGACAGGGTCGAGGAAGACCGCGCCGTCGTCGGGGGCCGGGCCGCCGTGGCTCGCGGCCTTCTCGGCCTTCTTGAGCTGCTGCCGGCTGAGGTCGGCCTTGCGGTACCGGGTGCGGAAGTTCTCGGCCCGGGTGAGGGCCTCGGCCAGGTCCCGGTCGAGCTCGGCCGCACGCAACCGCAGCCCGCCGAGCTCGACCGCGGTCGCCTGCGCGGACGCGCGCAGCAGCCCGACCTCGGCGGTCGCCGCAGCGAGGTCCGCCTCGAGCGTGCGGGCGCGGGTGCGGCTCGCCTCGAGCGCGAGGCTCATGTCGCGCAGCGCTCCCCGGGAGGGCGCAGCGGGGGCGTCGCGTCGCGGCGCGTTGGCGATCAGGTCCAGCGGGGTCCGACGGCGCAGCCCGCCCTCGGCGCTAGGCCCCGGCTCGGCGGTGCCCTGCTCGGCATCGGTGAGCACCTCGGTGGGCGCCTCCGTGAGCATCTCCGTGGGCGGCCCCTCGACCGATCCCGCCTCGGGGGGCAGCTCGGGCAGGCGCAGCGGCGGCAGCACGGGCAGCGACCGGGGCGGGGCCGGGCGGCTGAGGTCCGGGAGCACGAGCCACGGCGGGCCGCCGTCGAGCAGGCTCGGGGCGGGCACCGGTGCGTCGTCGCTGTCGGAGTCGTCGTCGACGTCGTCGAGCCGCAGCCGCCACGGCGCGGTCGACACGACGCGCGCGAGCACGACCTCACCCATGGTGAAGAGGTCGGTCAGCTCGTCGGCGGGGTTCCCGGTCACGTCGTCGCGCGGCACGACGACCTCGAGCCCGGGGACGAGCCGCAGGTGCACGGTCGCGGGGGCGACCGCGGTCACGTCGGCGAGCACCACCTGCCCGACGGCGTACCCGCCCAGGTGCGTGTCCTCGCCCGGTGACGTGGCGCCGTCGGGCACGAGGAGCGCACCGCGCACGTCCAGCCGGCGGCTCTCCCGGTCCAGCGTCCCTGCGACCCGCTGCCCGACGACCAGCAGCCGCGCGAGCGAGACCCCCGGGACGGTGAGCTCCTCGGCGATGCTCGCGAGCGAGTCGTCGTCGAGGGTCACGAACGCGCGCGGCCCGAGGATGGACCGGACCGTGCCCTCGACGAGGGGCGCGTCGGGGTCGTGCGACGTCCCGAGCAGTCCCGCACTGAGGGCCGCGGTCAGGGTGTCGTGCGTGAGGTGGTCGTGCAGGCGCCGTGCGTCGGCGTCCGAGTAGGCGAAGCGCAGCTTGCTGCGCCGCGGCAGGCCGACCCACTCGTGGTCGACCGGGTAGACGCGCGCAGCCCCGCCGTAGACCTGCGTCGAGGGGGGCATCACGGCCGAGAACGCCCATGAGGCGTCGCCCGTGGGCAGGACGACGACCTCGGCCAGCCCCGAGACCTCCTCGAGCAGGCCGTCGAGGTCCACATAGGGGGCGTCGTGCCCTGCGGCGACCGAGATCGCGACCACGGGCCAGGGACGGCCCGGGGTCAGGAGGTGCGCGGCGAGGACCCGTGCGCCCTCGACGTCGGTGACCCAGCGCGCGCCGGACGGCGGCCTGCGGGGAGCCCCGCGGCGTGGGGCCGGAGCGTCGCCCGCGGGGCCGTCCGGAGCGCTGCCGGGCGCCGGGGAAGAGCCCGCCCTGGCCCGTTCCTTCGTCCTGTTGCGTCTGACCACGTGCTCACCTCCTCGTATGCCGTGGGGCACACCGTAACGGCTGGCGCCCACGTCGGGGCGCAGGTGCTGTGGTGTGGGGGCGACGGGAGCGGACGAGGCGCGCAGGGAGGGATCGGCAGGGCGACTGCTAGCGGCCGAACACCTCCAGGACGGGTGTGGCGCCGTCGACGAACCGGATGAACTGACCCACGGTCGAGGGGGACCGCAGGACCTGCGCGGCCACCAGCGCGACGTTGCCGCGCGACGTCTCGCCGTTCTCGGCGTCGACGTCGATCGTGCCGGTCGCCGCGTGGTTCGTCAGGGTTCCGGGGCCCAGGATCGTCCAGTCGAGGTCGGTGCCGCGCAGGTGGTCGTCGGCTGCGAGCTTGGCGTCGGCGTACGGGAAGAAGCTGTTGTCCTTCGCGATGCCGTGGTCCGGCACCGAGCCGATCCACGACACCATGACGTAGCGCGAGACCCCTGCGGCCGCGGCCGCGTCCATCGAGCGGATCGCGGCGTCCCGGTCGATCGCGTAGGTCCGTTCGGGGTCCCCGCCGCCGGCGCCCGCGGACCACACGACCGCGTCGTGCCCGCGCAGGGCCTCGGTCATCTCCTCGGTCGAGGCCTGCTCGATGTCGAGCAGGACCGGCGTCCCGCCGAGCTCCTCGACGAGCGGGAGCTGCGACTCGAGGCGCACGATCCCGCTCACGGCGTTGTCGTGGTCCGTGAGGATCGGGACGAGCAGGCGGCCCACCTTGCCGTGGGCTCCGATCAGGGCGACGTTCATGGTTCTCCTCGGTTCATCGGGTGCGGTGCTCCCTCCACGGTGCACCGAGGAGGCGCGGGTCGCCTGCTGGGGGATCGGGCGGGCTACTCCTCGACGACCGCCACGGTCACGTCGATGTTGCCTCGCGTCGCGTTCGAGTACGGGCAGACCTGGTGCGCTGCCTCGACGAGCTCCTGGGCGACGGCGCGCTCGACGCCGGGCAGGCTCGCCTCGAGGTGCACCGCGAGCGTGTAGCCGCCGGCGTCGAGCGGCCCGATCGAGACGCTCGCACCGATCGCCGAGTCCGCGACCGAGACCTTGCGCTGGCGTGCGACGCCCAGCAGGGCCGAGTGGAAGCAGGCCGCGTAGCCCGCGGCGAAGAGCTGCTCGGGGTTGGACCCGTCGCCGCTGCCGCCCATCTCCTTGGGCACGGCGACGTCGAGGTCGACCCGCCCGTCGGTCGAGCGGACGTGGCCGTTGCGGCCCTCTCCGGTGGCGAGTGCTTCGGCGGTGTAGAGAACCTTCATCGTGCTACCTCCAGGGTCGGCTGACGGACGAACCCCTCGAACGTATGTCGCTCCGGGCAACTGTGCGTGGTCGGTTCGCCCAGGGCGCAGCGACGTCCGACCGGAGGCCCGTCCCCAGGTACCGTGGAGGCCCCGTACTTCTCACCGAGGGACCCCAGGTGCAGCCTCTCGACCCCCATCGATCGACATGCGGTTGACGCCGCGACCCAAGCGGGTCGCGGGCTGGTATGTCGACCCGCAGACGCCGATGGTCGAGCGTCGTTGGGACGGATCGTCCTGGACCGATGAGACACGGCCGCTGCTCGATCTCCACGACGCGCCGCCGCCACTGATCGACTGGTCGGAGCGTACGTCGACCGACCACGAACCCGACGGCGGGGTGGGGGCGCCGAGCGCCCTCTTCGACGACAGCCCGCGCACTGGTGCGGACCTACCGGGTCTGACAACGCGCTCGACCTGGCGTCGGCGCGCACTCCTCGGGGTGTCCGGCGCCATCCTGATCGCCGGGGCCGCAACTCTCGTGGTGGGCCGCCCGTCGCCGGACGGGCCCGCCGAGGTGGCAGGAGGCGGCTCGCCTGCGCCCTCGGTCACGCAAGAGGATGTCGCCCCGATCCATGAGCCCGAAGCGCCGCCCGACCTGGTACCGACCCCGGGACAGGGGGGAACCGGGGATCCGCCCGCAGACGATGACGGCCCACCCACGACCGGTGCGGGGTGGCTCTCGGTGCTCGCAACCCTTCAGGTCGATGGACGGGCTCCTCTGACCGGGTACGACCGTGAGCTCTTCGGACAGGCATGGTCGGACGTGGACCGTAACGGGTGCGACACCCGCAACGACATCCTCCGGCGGGACCTGACCGATGTGGTGCTCAAGCCCGGCACCTCGGGCTGCGTGGTCCTGAGCGGGCGCCTCGTCGAGCCGTACAGCGGCCTCGAGATGATTTTCGAGCGTGGTCAGGAGACCTCAGGCCTGATCCAGATCGACCACGTGGTTGCGCTCGCCGACGCGTGGCAGAAGGGTGCGCAGGGGTGGGATGCTGCCACCCGCGAAGCGTTCGCCAACGACCCCCTGAATCTCGTCGCGGCCGACGGGACGCTCAACCAGGAGAAGGGTGCCGGCGACGTGGCGACGTGGCTCCCGCCCGACCGCGACATCTGGTGCGGGTACTCGGCGCAGGTCGTGGCGGTCAAGAGCCGGTACTCGCTGACGGTGACGCAGGCCGAGGCCACCCGGCTGAGTGAGATCCTCTCGGACTGCAAGGACGTCGCGCTGATCGCGAGGTGAGGGGCCTCATAGGGTGAATGTTCGCGTGGCCATCGGGTGAAATCGAGGATGACCAAGCGCGGGAAGGTCCGAAGGCGCAGGGAACTCGCGAGTGCCCCTCGGACCGGCTTCCAGGTCGCGCATTTCCCCAATGCAGTGGAAAGTTGGGCCAGAACTCGACATTCTGCCCGAGAGATCCTCTCCAACGAGTCAATCAGAACCCTTCTTCGGCCCAGTGCGATGAACGAACTCGGCGTGGGACGGTCGCGGCCAGGAGTTGGTACTTCCGAGCAGAAACTGTGGGATCGGTCATAAAGTTCGGAAGCACGCATCACCTGCGCGCTTCGAACGAGCGTGCATCGGTCTCGCTGCTCGCCAGCCGACCCGGAGGTTGGTATGGATTTCTCCGCACCGTCCGCTGCACGAACCCAGGCCCCGCGCTGGCCGGCCCTGGCCATGGCGGCC
This sequence comes from Oerskovia sp. Root22, assembly GCF_001429135.1. NCBI lineage: Bacteria > Bacillati > Actinomycetota > Actinomycetes > Micrococcales > Cellulomonadaceae > Oerskovia > Oerskovia sp. Root22. The sequence goes on from NZ_LMIL01000011.1 coordinate 202,724, forward strand.
GTCGTACTGACCGCCGTCGGGCTGCTCGTAGCTCAACGGGTCGACGACGGTCAGGTCCGACTCGTGGCGGCCATCGTGGGATACGCGCTCGGAGCGCTCGCAGCGACTGCCCTCGCGAGTGTCTACCGGGCCGGGGCGAACACGGCGCGCCTGAGCACCGAGTTCCGCCCGATCCCCTGGCTGGACCGCATGGTGACGGCCCTGCTGGTCCTGGGTCTGGTCGTCGGGCTTGCCCAAGCGTTCTTCATCGCGACGGAGATGGCCAAATGAGCATGAACGGCAACGGCGGGGTCGTCAGGCGCAGGCGCGTCGCGACCGCCTCCGTGGCGACGGTCTCACTCCTCGCGACCGCCCTGCTCGTCGGGACGATGACCGCACCCGGCGCGGTCGCGTCCACCGGGGACCTCAGCGACGCGGGCGCTCGTGGTTTCGCCGATGTCGCGAGCTGTGCGGCAGGTGCGGACCATCTGCTCGCAGCTGTCGTGGTCGACGAGTCGGGCAGCCTTCAGCAGACGGACCCGGACGACCTGCGCGTTGGTGCGATCCTGACTGCGCTCGACTCGCTCGCCGGCCTGCAGACGTCGGCGGGGGATCGCATGAGCGTCGAGGCCAATCTCGGCGTGTTCGGGACGACCTACAGCGAGCTGGTCGGCTGGGGGCCGGTGACAGGGCCCCACGGGGACGAGCTCGCGAGTGCCGCCGACGAGCAGATTCCCTCCCGGAACAAGGCGAAGACCACGGACTACCGCGCGGCTCTTCGCGGCGCCCAGGCTTCGCTCGATGCGCGTGGATCGTCCCTCGGGGGCGAGACGTGCAAGGTCGTCCTGTGGTTCACCGACGGCAAGCTCGATCTGGGAGACATCAGCAAGGACGGGCTCGCCGGACCGGCCACCGAGGCCGCCAGGACCGAGCTCTGCTCTGCGCAAGGAATCGCTGACGTGCTGCGTGGTGACGGGATCGCCATCGTCGCGCTGGCCCTGTTCACCGAAGGGGCGGGCAGCACGGTCACGGAGCTGGACCGTGAACAGCTCCGCGCCGTGGCCGAGGGGACAGGAGGAAGTGGGACCTCGTGCGGGACAGTTCCGGTGTCGGCCCACGACACCGGCGGCGCCTACCTGCGTGCCGATCAACCCGATGCTCTGCGGAGGCTGTTCGCAGGGGCCGGGGCGCTGATCGAGGGCGGGACTCCGGGACTCTCGGTCAACTGCCCGGACGCGCTCTGCGTCGACGGGGTGCTGCCCATCGCGACCGACATCGGTGTCGGTCGCTTCCGCGCCGTCCTCGAGGTGGCTACCGGTGCGCAGACGCCCACCCTGTTCGCACCGGACGGGTCACAGGTCCCCTTGGCGGCCGGGACGTCACAGCTTGCTGGAGCGGATGTCGTCACCACCTCTCGTGACGGTCTCATCACGGTGGACGTGGTCTTTCCCGGCCACGGGTCGGCAGGGGGCCAGTGGCGTCTGACGACCGATCCAGCGACATCGACCGTGATCGACCTGTACTACTTCTGGGGCATCGCTCTCGACGTCCAGGCTCCCGACGGCTTGGTGATCGGTGAGACGCACGATGTGACGGTCACCCCGCGTCACGGTGACGGTGAGCCGGTGGACCCGACGATGCTCGGAACGCTCGATGTCTCGCTGCTCGTGGACGGGAGCGACGTGCCGCTCTCCGGGCGAGACGACGGCACGTTCGTCGCATCGGTGGCGATCCCCGGAGGGGGTGCGGCATCAGAGATCGCGGTCGAGGCGACCGCGAGGGCGACCACCGTCCCGAGCAACATCGCGCTGGGGCCCGTCACAACGTCGATCACGATGCCGACGGCTCTTCCGCCGTCGTACCCCTCCGTCACACCCACGAGCCTCGTACTCCCGGCCATGGTCGGTGACGAGGCGGCGACCGGGACCATCACCTTGACGGGGAGCGATCGAGGCGACACCCGGGCGTGCTTCGGGGCGTCGGCACTCGAGGGGCCGCAGGACGCGGGAACCGTCACTGCATCGGCCGACGAGCCGTGCGTCGACGTGCCTTCCGGCGAGACGGTGACCGTCGGCGTCTCGCTCAGTGCGGAACATCCGGCTGATGGTCGCGTGCAGGGCGTCCTGCCGGTCACCCTGACGGGTGTGGACGCCGCGCAGGACATCACGGTGGACCTTGCCGTGTCGTCGTCCATGGTCCGACCGGTCGACGAGGGCAAGCGATGGGGCTTCACTGCCGGGCTCGTCCTGCTCGCGCTGCTGATCGCCTACCTGGTGGCACATCTCAGTCGGTTGGTCTCCGACCGTTACTCCCTCGGTGGCATGCCTCATGCCGCGAGCATCCCGGTGACGGTGAGCAACAGCGGTGTCGTGCGGAGTGACGAGCCGACGGCGGACCTGCCGGGCGTCGACGACTTCCATCGGTTCCACGTTGCAGGACGAACCGGCCGGTTCGACATCGCTGGACTGCACTTCGGCCGTTCGTTCTCGTGGGTCAACCCCTGGTCGTCCGCGAGGTGCTTCGTCCGCGGAGCGAGCGGGGACATCGTCGTGACGAACGGCCGAAACGGATACGTCGACGACGAGTACGCGACGCGGGCACCGGTCACCCTCCCCGGCGTCCGCCAGTTCTATCTGGTCGTCACTCCGGGACGTCCTGATGCGTCGACAGTCGACGCCCGCCTGGTCCTCCTCGTGGACGGGACTCGGGGGCTAGCCGAGCCGAGCGCGGCATGGAGGGAGCGACTGGCGGACTATCCGTCCTGGCCGGAGGTCTTCTCGGCGATCGTGACGGCGCGGGCGGCCCGTTCGGAGCGTGCCGCAGAGGCTCGACCTGGCCGCGCCGACGGCGCCAGGAGTCCGGCCGGGACTGCGGGTTCCCCTGCTCCTGCCCCGGCGATGGACCGCACGGCGGCTCCACCGTCGATCTTCGATTCCTCGAGTGCTGGGCAGGTTGATCCCCCGCCGGGCGCTCGATCCGACCGGTCGAGCACAGCACCTCTTGGTCCACCGGGTGGCACGGAGCTCTCGAGCGACGACCGTCGCCCACCTTCCATCTTCGACAACGACTGACCCAAGGACGGCACATCATGCTTCGCCCCTTTCTTCTGATCGGCGTCGGTGGTTCCGGCGGCAAGACACTCCGCGTCGTCCGGGAGGACCTGGTCCGGCGACTCGCCCAGGCCGGATGGACGGGGGGACTGCCACAGGCCTGGCAGTTCATCCACATCGACGTGCCGACGCATGCGGACGGCAACGACCCGGACCTCCCTGAACAGCTGCCGGATGCGGACTATCAGGGTCTCGTGGCCAGCGGCGTCGACTACCGCACGATCGATGCCGCCCTCGTCCAGAGCGGCGGCGAGCACCTCCGTGACGGCATCGCGACGTGGAGGCCCGACCCGAACAGGGTGAACATCCCGGCGAGCAAGGGGGCCGGGCAGTACCGCACGCTCGGTCGCATCATCACGATCGCGGGGCTCGACAGGATCAACGGGGCCCTTCAGCAGGCACGGCGATCGCTCTCAGGGGCGGAGGTCGTCGGTGAGCTCGCCGAAGCGACCCGGGTGCTCGGCGGCAAGCCGTCGGGCAAGATGCCCGACCCGACGGTCGTCGTGGTCTCGTCGATCGCCGGAGGATCGGGATCGGGTGCCGTCGTTGACGTATGCGACGCGGTGCGCGCCTTTCCCGAGAAGTGGGCGGACGAGATCGTCGGGCTGCTCTATGCACCCGATGTCTTCGACTATCTCCCCGAGGAGGCGCGGCGTGGTGTCCGGCCCAACTCCCTCGCTGCCCTGGCAGAGATTCTCAGTGGGTTCTGGAACTCGAACGGACCGTCGGACTCGACCAACGAGCTCTTCCAGCGGTACGGCATCACGGTCAGCGCTGCCCGCCGTTCCGGCCCTCGATACCCGTTCCTCGTGGGTAGCCGCAACAAGGACGTGACGTACCAGACGCAGAACGACATCTACCGGGCGCTTGGCCGTTCGCTCGCCTCGTGGGTCGGCAGCCCGGCGCTCCAGGACCGCATCACGGGCTACCTGCAGGGCAACTGGTCGCAGTCGGCCTCGTCCGTACCCGACCGTCTCCCCCTCCACATCTCCGGCACCGAGACCCCGTTCTCGGCGCTGGGTTCGTCGAGAGTGGGGCTCGGCAGGGACCGTTTCCTGGACTACGCCTCCGAACATCTCGCACGCTCGGCCGTCGAGCGCTTCGCTGACCACCACCAGCGGCAGAGGCTCGCGGGCGACGACCGTACGGAGTCCGAGCTGGTCCGTGACACCTCGGACACGTTGTTCGGCGGTTTCCTCCGGTACTCGCACCTGGACGAGCGCGGTGAGGACAGGAACGACGTCATCGACGCCCTGCGGCCGGTGAACCAGCGAGAGGACGCTCTCGCGCTCTCACGTGAGATCGAGACGCGTGTCCGGGAGGGGATTCCTGCGAAGGGGGAGAAGGTTGAGCGAGTCCGACAGATCGTCGTGCACACCGTGAACGACAGATCGGCAGCGTTCCTCTCTGCGCAGCGCGAGGCACGGTACGCGCGTGCACGCGTCTGGGTCGGTGACATCCAGGAGCACCTGACCTCGCAGGCGGCTCTTCAGGTCTCGTTGCACGGCGCCCCGGTCACGGCACAGCTCTTCCACAAGCTTGTCGCCGAGCTCGCATCGGTGCGCGAGGAGCTGCAGAACGAGGCGACCCAGCATCGTCGATGGGCCGCCTCGATGGTGGACGAGGTGGCGAAGGCGTTCAACGACCCCGACGGCGTGACCGTCATGTCCACGACCGACTCGATCCGCTCCGGCGTCCAGCGTGCCGTCCAGACCCTGCACTGGCAAGCGGAGGCCGAGGTGCGTGAGCTGGCGATCTCGCTGCTCCCCGACCTCGTGGAGAACGTCATCGAACCACTGGTGACAGCCGTCAAGTACTCGTCCGAGTCGGTCAGCCAGGAACGGAGCTCCGTCGTCGACGGTCGACGCGCTGCGATCGCCGGATGGCCAGAGGGCGACGAGGTACCGATCCGCCTCAAGGCGGCGCCGAACGAGTTCCTCCTGGATCCCACGGACGACTACCCCAAGATCCTCGACCAGCTCGTCGTCAGGTCCGTGAGCAGCGCGAGCTCCAGCGAAGCGCGCCAGGAGGCCGAGGTGCAGATCCTGCTCGGTGCGGTGGACGGTGAGGGCGTGCGGCAGACGCTGGTCGAGCGGTCGAAGGACTGGGTCCCACGGGACCACTTCGTGACCTCCTCGGTGACTGCGGTCCCGTCGCGGGCCACCTTCCGGATCAACGCCAAGGCAGACCAGGTGCTGCAGCGCTCGTCCGCCTGGCTGACCAAGGAAGGCACGGCGGTCGGGCGCTACATGGCCGAGGGGCTTCGTGACCACCTGAACCCCGAAGAGGTCTCACCGGCCGAGCACGACCGCAGGCTGCGTCGGTTCGAGGGGCAGCTCGTCGCTGCGCTCAACGCCGCCGCGCCGCTCGTGAGCATCAACTCGTCCGTCCTCGTCCAGGTGCACAACAAGCACGAGCCGCTCTCTCAGACGGCGTTCTCCGAGATCCCGATCTCCGAGAAGTCGCCGGCCTATGGTGTCGTCCGTCGGGTGCTCGAGGGGCGCGGCCAGTGGAACGAGCAGGTCGCGCAAGCGTTCAGTGACGGACGCGGTGGATTCGTCGACATCTTCACGCACCTCGGTGAACCCTACGAGCCGGTGGTCTTCGACAGCTTGATGCGCCCGATCGCGAGTGACTGGGCGCAGAAGTCCAAGGCTGCAGACTCCCGAGCGGAGTTCTGGCGCTGGCGGAGGTCCCGGACCTTGACGGAGTTCCTCCCGATGTCCCCAGACGTCCTCGACGCGATGATCCGAGGCTGGTTCGTCGCAGGCACGCTCCAGCACCTCGAGCTCACGGAGACGGACGCGAAGATCTTCGTGCCCGCTGAGGTCGGCACGGGCGGAAACCTCTTCGAGTTCCCGAGCCCGACGCTGCGCAACATCGAGCTGAACGGGCCCGAAGGGCTCGCGGTCATTCTCGAGTCGATCGTGCTCGCCCTGGTCGACATCAACACCAAGGAGTCCCTCGACCCGATCAAGGCGTACACCCGTCTTGCTGACCTCGGCGGCACCTCGGGTTCGGCCGGCGACGACGACCTGCGCAGCGGTGAGCTCCGCCGCTGGATCCTCGACGGTGTGAACACCAAGCCGGGGGTCACCGCGTCGTCCGCCGATCAGGAGACTCGGCGCGAGAACGCGTTGCTTCGGTTCTCCCAGCTCGAGACCCAGTACAACGCGTACTTCACCAAGGTGGCGAACCGTGCCGAGATGATCGAGTTCCCAGTGAGCTTCGACCTGCGGCACCAGATCATCGCAGCGCTGGGTGACCTGCGACGGTTCGTGGAGGACATCGAGACGAGCGCCGGTGGGATCGAAGGATGGGCATGAGCGACCTGACGGTCTTCGTCGTCGGTGACGGCGAGCGCGGACGAGCGGTGCGGGACCTGGTCACGGCCTGGACGGCCGAGGGCATCTGCGACAGCTCCGTGTGGGTCAGCCCCCACGGGATCACCCAGCTGGACTCGGGCCCCCCGCGGGTCGTCGCGCAGGTGGTCTCAGCCGACGGGATCGACGACGACGACCTCTTCCGGGTCGTCGGGCGGCGCCGCCTCGAGGTGGTGCGTGTCGTCGTCGGACAGCTGATCCTGCTGGGCGACGAGCCCGACCTCGAGCTCGTCGAGGCCGGGCGAATCGTCGCTGACCAGATCCAGCGCTCCTTGCCGCGTTCGAACCACGACGCCGAGGCCCGCAACACCCGGCTTCACCGAGCGAACGTCATGGTGCCGGTCAGCGGCGCTGTCTCGCTCGACCCTCAAGCCGTCATCGGCGGGTGGGACGTCAATGCGGTCGTCTCCGCCGAGGACCGCCCGGACATCGACCGCGCGAGCGTGTACGTGCGCCATCCGGGCAACTTCGACGGACATGCAGCGGCCGCTCTCGCCGCCGTGGGGGCTGTGCTGCCCGGGATCCCCGAGGGTGCGCTCGAAGCGATCGAGACCGATTCGACGACCTTCGAGGACGACCTGGTCCTGGCGCGCTTCTCGGTGCGCGCCGTGATCGGGGACGACACGGTCCGACGGCTGGCCGCGAAGGCGTTGGAGACCACGTCGACGGACCCCACCGGCGCGACGGGATTCGTGACCTGGGGGCGGCCCGCGGCGGACCCGAACCGGCTGGTCGAGGACGTCGTGGGTCACCTCACGACCTCGACACCCTGGGTTTCCGGGGATCCGCTGGAAGTGCCCTCTGCGCATCGAAGGGTGCAAGGCTTCGCGGAGGCGTTCGCCGACGGCGCGCGATTCAACCTGCGCACCTTCGGGACGGTCGCCGGTTGGGCGTTCGGTGCGAGCCGCTCCAGCCTCGAGGAATCGGCGACAGGAGCGCTCGTCGGACACCAGGGGGACACGCTCGTTCGGCTCGCTCCCCAGACACCGGCCGAGATCCATGCGGAGTCCGTGCGCTGGCTGGCGGACAAGAGCGCGATCGTCAGATCCTCGGAGCTCGAGCGAGAGGCCGCGGCTGTCTCGATCCCCGACCCGTCGACGTGGAAGGCGCTCCGCGACGTAGCCTTCGCCGTTGCGGACGGCAGTGCCCTGCCGGACACGATCCCCGAGCCGCAGTACGCAGGGGTTCGTGAACTCCTCCCACCCGTCTTCGTGGCGCCTGACCCGCAGCAGGCCTTCGAAGTCTCCTCGGGCAAGGTCCTCGTGGCCGGCGATCCGATCGCGGTACGTACGTACGACCGAGAGCTGGGAACGAAGATCTCGCAGGCTCGCGAGGAGGTCGCGAAGGCCGAGGTCGAGATCGCCCGTGCAGTCGCCCCGGTCGAACAGGCGGCGGACCGGTCTGCCCCGGATGCGACGACCACTGCCACCGGGAAGAAGGAAGGCGCAGCGTCGGACGCCACGACGAGCCGCCAGACCGGGCTCGACCCCAAGGACGTTCGCTTCCAGGCCCGTCAGCAGGCGCAGCGTCGGCTCGCCGACCTCCAGGGAGAGCAACGTGCGCTCGCGACCTGGGTCAAGGGGACGTCTCGTTCGGTCCTCTGGCGGCTCGCGGACGACGTCGGGCGCAGGATGTTCGATCTCCAGGACCGGCACGACGCGGCACGCTTCGACGGGTCGCTCGAGGCGCCCCCGCACCAGGAGCTCGTCGCTGCGCAGAGGAACCTCGTCCGCTGGTGGAGAGGAACGCTTCTCGCGTGGGTGGTGGCGACACTCGTCGCGGTGGCGTTGCTCTTGTCGAACGACGCGGACGCCATGGCGTGGAGCGTCACTCTCGTCGCCCTGGTGGTGCTCGCGGTCGTCGTCCTCGTGACGGCGAACCACGCGTTCTACAAGGCGACTCGAAAGTACGAGTGGGACGTGGCGAGCGTGCTCGACCGCCGACGGAGGGCCTCGGAGGAGTTCGTCTTCTCGGGTCGCGAGTCGGCGCGTCTCGGTCAGCTCTACGGCACGCTCGTCGACTGGTCGCAGATCATCGGCTGGGTCCTGCATCATCCGTGGAGCGCGGTGTCGACCGAGTTCACCGAGATGCCGGACGAGGTGATCGAGTCGCTGCCTGCCGCGATGGGCGTCGCTCAGCCGCTCGACCTCGACGAGATGCTTCCTCCCGCCACCGTGGTCCAGGCTGTCCGGCTGCTGCACCGCAAGGGGTGGAACACGACGAACTTCGAGCGTGCGTACGAGAGGTTCCGCGAGACCCACACGATCGACGACGACGCCGGCTATCTCGCCGTCGACCTCGACACGCTCGACAGCCCGTTGAGCCCCCGGCGGCTTCTCCAGGACTTCTGGGCAGACGGACGGGCCGCAGAGGGACTCACGTCCAACGCTGTGTCGTCGGTCCGAGGGGCGGTCGACGAAGGAGCGCTCGAGCTCTCGACGCGACGTGTTCGACGGGTCGGCCAGTACGGTGACGGAGAGACCCTGTCCGAGGTCGAGTTCTTTCATGCCACGGTCGGCGAGGCCACCTCGTTCGTCACCGACATGTTCTCGCCCAGGGGGCTTCAGGGCCGGAAGCACTACACGAACCGCTCGACGGCTTGGGTCCCGAGAGCAGCAGGGTCAGCGACGAGGGCGGACGTGACGGTTCGTGACGCCGAGAGCTACGTGGCGTTGCGAGTCGACCTCTCCCGGCGAACAAGCCCGACGGACCTGGCCCTGTTCCATGGTGCGGGGGCGTCGCCAGACTCCGGCCCGGCGGTCTCGCCGGTCGAGCGGGAGCCCGACACCAGCGCGATCGCCGACACCTGGCACTGACGTCGCCTGCGGTAGGAGGTCCAGGAGCGGCCTGGACCTCCTACGGCTGACGATGCGGCCGGTGCAGTGCAGGTACCGTGGAACGTCGCCGTCTCGGCGTCCTTCCTCGACCACGGAACGACCGCACCCCCATGACCAACGCACCTTCGCCGTCGGGCACCCCTGACGGCTCGTCCTCCTCCCTGCCCGACGGCGCCACGCACCCTCCCGCGTCCCTCGCCCCCGAGGGCGAGCGGCTGGCGCACGGCCTGCGCACCCGGCACCTGACGATGATGGGCCTCGGCTCGGCGATCGGAGCGGGGCTGTTCCTCGGCAGCGGCGTCGGGATCGCGACGGCCGGACCGGCCGTCCTGGTCTCGTACGCGGTCGCGGGCCTGCTCGTGATCCTCGTGATGCGGATGCTCGCGGAGATGGCTGCGGCCGTGCCGTCGAGCGGGTCGTTCTCCGTCTACGCCGAGACCGCGCTGGGCCGCTGGGCGGGCTTCACGCTCGGCTGGCTGTACTGGTTCACGCTCATCATGGTGCTCGGCGCGGAGATCACGGGGGCCTCGCAGATCGTCTCGGGGTGGGTCCCGGGCGTGCCGCAGTGGGTCGTCGCGCTCGTGTTCGTCGCGGTGTTCGCGGTCGTGAACCTGTGGGGCGTCAAGCACTTCGGCGAGTTCGAGTTCTGGTTCGCGTTCATCAAGGTCGCGGCGATCGTCGCGTTCCTGGTGATCGGCGTCCTGCTCGTGCTGGGCTGGCTGCCGGGCACCGACCCGGTGGGCACGACCAACATCTTCGGCGACCCCGCCTCGCTCGCGGGCTTCGCACCCCACGGGCTGCCGGGCATCGCGGCCGGGCTGCTGGTCGTGGTGTTCGCGTTCGGCGGGATCGAGATCGTGACGATCGCGGCGGCCGAGGCGCGCGACCCGCAGAAGGCGATCGTGACCGCGACCCGCTCGATCGTGTGGCGCATCCTGTTCTTCTACGTCGGTGCGGTCGCGATCATGGCGCTCGTGCTGCCGTGGGACGCGCCCGAGCTGCTGAGCGGCCCGTTCGTCGCGGTGCTCGACCTCGCGGGGCTGCCGAGCGCGGCGCGGCTCATGGAGGCCGTGGTCGTCGTGGCCCTGCTGTCGGCGTTCAACGCCAACGTCTACGGCACGTCGCGCATGGCGTTCTCGCTCGCGGGCCGCGGAGACGGCCACCCGGCGCTGACCAAGGTCTCGCCGACCGGCGTCCCGTGGGTCGCGGTGCTGCTCTCGGTGTTCTTCGGGCTCGTGTCCGTGGGGCTCAACTGGCTGCTGCCGGGCGAGGTCCTGGGCATCCTGCTCAACGCGGTGGGCTCGGCGCTGCTCGTGATCTGGGTGTTCATCGCGGTGTCCCAGCTCCGGCTGCGACGCCGCCTCGAGGCCGCTGCGGGCGGCGCGGACAGGATGACGCTGCGCATGTGGGCGTACCCGTGGCTCACGTGGGCGACCCTGGCCGGGCTCGCGGGGCTGATCGTGCTCATGCTGTTCGACGACGCCGCGCGCGTCCAGCTCGTGTCGACCGTGGTGCTCGTGGGCGTGATCGTCGCGGTGTACGGGGTGCGGTCGTGGCTCCGGAAGCGGACCGAGCGGGCCTCCGTCGGGTCCTGACCCGTTGACACCCACCCCCTCGTGGGTGTGCGCTGGAATCTCGCGCCAGGGAGCACCGGGAGTCTCGGGGGAGAACCCATGTCTCGCATCGCCGGCTGGATCACGCACCGCTACGCCAAGTGGGTCGTCATCGCCTTCTGGGCGGTCGTCCTGGCCCTGACCGCGCCGCTGGCCGGCAAGCTCACGGGCGCGCAGGACAACGACGCCAAGTCCTGGCTCCCGGCCGACGCCGAGTCGACCCAGGTGCTCGACGTCGCGAGCAGCTTCACCTCGCCCAACACGATCCCGGCGGTCCTGGTCTACGTGCGCGAGTCGGGCCTGACCCCCGAGGACCTCGCGGCGGTCTCCCAGGACGTCGCGACCTTCGGTGAGCTCGACACGTTGGACGGGGACGTCGTCGGGCCGATCCCGTCCGAGGACGGGCAGGCCGCCCAGGTGGTCGTCCCCCTCGACCTGGGCAGCGAGGGCTGGAACCTCGCGGCCGACGCGGTCGCGGACCTGCGCGCGACCGCCGAGGACGGCGCGAACGGCATGGACGTCTACGTGACCGGTCCGGCGGGCGCGGCCGCGGACTCGTCCGTGGCGTTCGAGGGCATCGACTCGACGCTGCTCTACGCGGCCGCCGGGGTCGTGATCGTGATCCTGCTGCTGACCTACCGCAGCCCCACGCTGTGGCTCCTGCCCGTGGTCTCGGCGGGCGTCGCGCTGACCGTGTCGCAGGCCGTGATCTACGTGCTGGCGGACACGACGGGCCTGACCGTGAACGCCCAGAGCGCGGGCATCCTCACGGTCCTGGTCTTCGGGGCGGGGACGGACTACGCCCTGCTCCTCGTCGCGCGCTACCGGGAAGAGCTCCGTCGCCACGAGGACCGGCACGAGGCCATGGCGCTCGCGCTGCACCGTGCGGGCCCGGCGATCGTCGCGAGCGGTGCGACGGTCGCGATCGGCATGCTGTGCCTGCTGTTCGCGCAGATGAGCTCGACGGCCGGGCTGGGGCCCGTCGCGGCGGTCGGGATCGTGGTCGCGCTGCTGGTCATGCTGACGCTGCTGCCTGCGCTGCTGGTCGCGACGGGCCGGTGGGTGTTCTGGCCGCGCGTGCCGCACCTGGGCGACGACGAGCCCACCGAGCACGGCGTCTGGGCGCGGCTCGGGACACGCATCTCCCACCGGCCCCGGCGCGTGTGGGTCGTGACGTCGATCGTCCTGGCCGTGCTGGGACTGGGCATCACGCAGCTCGACGCCAACGGGCTGTCGAGCGCCGAGTCGTTCCGGGGCGAGCAGCCCTCGATCGTGGGCGAGCAGGTCCTCTCCGAGCACTTCCCGGCCGGCTCGGGCTCGCCCGTGGTCGTCGTCGCGGACGACTCGTCGCCCGACGCGGTGGCCGCGGTGCACGACGCGTTCGCGAGCACCGAGGGGATCGACGCGTCGACCGTGACCGAGCCCGTGTCCGCGGGCGGCTACGCGTACATGGAGGGCACGCTCACGTCCGAGCCGGACTCGCAGGCGGCCTACGACACGGTCGACCGGGTCCGGGACGCGGTCCATGCGGTCCCGGACGCCGACGCCCTGGTGGGCGGGGCGAGCGCGATCACGCTCGACGTCCAGCGTGCCTCGGCCGCGGACAACCAGCTCATCATCCCGATCATCCTGCTGACGGTCCTGGTCATCCTCGCGCTGCTCCTGCGCGCGATCACGGCGCCGCTCATCCTCGTCGCGACGGTCGTGCTGTCGTTCACCGCGGCCCTGGGGGTGAGCGCGCTCGTGTTCACGTACGTGTTCGGGTTCGAGGGCGCCGACACCTCGCTCCCGCTGTTCGTGTTCGTGTTCCTCGTCGCGCTCGGGATCGACTACAACATCTTCCTCATGACCCGGGTGCGCGAGGAGTCGCTGCGCGTCGGGACGCGGCGCGGCGCGCTGATCGGGCTGGCCGCGACGGGCGCGGTCATCACGTCGGCCGGGCTGGTGCTCGCGGGGACGTTCGCGGTGCTGGGCACGCTGCCCGTGGTCGCGTTCGCGGAGATCGGGTTCGCGGTCGCGTTCGGCGTCCTGCTCGACACGCTCGTGGTCCGCTCGGTGCTCGTCACGGCGCTGAACCTCGACGTGGGGCGGCACATGTGGTGGCCGAGCGCCCTGGGCCGCAAGGAGGACGTGCCGGTCGAGGAAGCGTCCGCGCTCCCGTCGGGCGCACCGGTCCGCGAGTAGCGGCCCGCCAGGACGACCCACGCCCGACGGCGGAGCGCACCTCCCGGGGGCGTGGCGCCGTCGGGCGGGTCGCGTCAGACCACGTCCTCCCGCTGCAGCAGGCGCAGCGTGACCCAGCCGATCAGGACCGGGATCCAGCACGAGATCAGGCGGTAGAGCAGGACCGCCGGCAGGGCGATCGCGGACGCGATCCCGAAGCTCACGAGCCCGCCCGTGAGCGCGGCCTCGACCACGCCCACGCCGCCCGGCGTCGGGGCCGCCGACGCGAGCGTCTGCCCGACCATGGTGGAGAAGGCCGCGGCGATCGGGTCGTTGCCGCCGCCGAGCGCGAGGAGGCAGGCCCACAGGGTCGCGGCCGAGGACAGCGTGGTGCCCATCGCACCCAGGATCGAGAGGCCGAGCCGCCGCGGGTCCTTCGCGAGCCCGCCGAGCTGACGGAACGCGGGCAGCACGTCGTCGCGGGCGTACGTGCGGACCGCGTGCCGGAACCGCGGCACCACGAGCACCGTGACGACCGTGACGACGACCGCGACGACCGCCGCGAGCAGCGCCCACCTGGCCCAGCTCGGCATGTGGTGGTCGATGCTGCGCCCCGCGACGAGTGCCAGGATGCTCAGGAGCACCAGGTGCGTGAGGACCTGCACGATGCTCTGGAGCGCGACCGTGCCGGTCGCGAGCGCGGTGCTCATGCCCGACTTCGACAGGTAGCGGACGTTGAGCGCGAGCGACCCGACGCTCGCCGGGGTCGCGGTGCCCGCGAACGCGTTCGCGAGCTGGACCCGGGTGGTCCGCAGGAACGGCAGGTGCATCGGGGAGCACGCGGCGAGCGAGGCCGCGGCCGCGAAGAACCCCGTCGCGGCGAAGAGCACGGCCAGGATCGCCCAGGCGGGCTGCGCGTCGCGCAGCGCCTTGCCCATGCGGGGGATCTCGCTGATCTCCGGGATGACCACGTAGGTGAGCCCACCGATGAGCACGAACCACACGAGCACGCGCAGGGCGTGGCTCCGGGGCGACCGGACCACCTTCGGGGCACTGTCCCCGGACGCCTGCGGCGACGTGGGCGCCGCGGCCTGGGGCTCGGGGGCGTGGTCCTGCGAGATGGGGGACTCCTTGCCGGGACGGGGACTGTCCCGCGACCCTACCGGCGGGGGAGGCGCGACGCTCAGTCGTTCGGCGTGACCTCGGGCAGCGGCGACGGACCGTCCGCGGGCACCCAGCCCTTGGGCGGTCGGATCGTGGGGACGTCGCCCACGATCGGCACCGGGCGGCGGTGGAACGGGAAGCCGTAGCGCGTCACGAGCCCGGCGAGCGTCGTGAGGCGGTTGCGGGGCCCGATCAGGCTCATGATGTGCACGAACAGCCACGCCAGCCACGCGCTGCCGCGGGTCAGCCGCAGCTTCCCGGCGATGTCCGCGACGGCCGCGCGCCGTCCGATGACGGCCATGGTGCCCTTGTCGAGGTAGGTGAGCGACGTCGTCGGGCGTCCCTGGACGAGCGCGCGGATGTTGCGCCCCGCGACCTTGCCCGACTGGATCGCGGGTTGGGCGAGCTGCGGCAGGCCCGCGGGCGAGATCGCGATGTCGCCGGCCGCGAAGTGGTCCGGCCAGCCCTCGACCTGCAGGTCGTCGCCCACGCGGATGCGCCCGCCGTCGCCCAGCGGGAGGTTCCAGCGCGAGACCTCGTCGTGCGGGGCCACGCCCGCGGCCCAGACCGTGAGGTCCGAGCGGATGAAGGTGCCGTCGGTGAGCTCGACGCCGTCGGGCAGGACCTTCGCGACGCCCGCACCCAGGTGCAGGTCGACACCGCGACGCTGGAGCTCGCGCGCCGCGTAGGTGCGGAGCTTGGCGGGGAACGGCTTGATGAGCTCGGTGCCGCGCTGGACGATCTTGACGCTGAACGCGTCGCCGTGGATCTCCGGGTACGCCGGGGCGAGGCCCTGCGTGCGCAGCTCGGCGAGCGCTCCCGCGACCTCGACCCCCGTCGACCCGCCGCCCACGACGACCACGCGGAGCCCGTCGTCGGTCTCCGGGGTGGCCGCGGACTTCTCGAGCCGCACGAACAGGGTGTCGCGGATCTTGAGCGCCTGCGAGCGCGAGTACATGGCGAACGCGTGCTCCTTGGCGCCGGGCGTGCCGAAGAAGTTGGTCGTGACGCCGTTGGCGAGGACGAGGTAGTCGTACCGGATCTCCTCGTCGTTGAGGAGCCGGAGGGTCTTGTGCTGCGGGTCGAGCCCCACGAGGTGCTCGTGCACGACACGC
Source organism: Oerskovia sp. Root22 (assembly GCF_001429135.1). Lineage (NCBI taxonomy): Bacteria > Bacillati > Actinomycetota > Actinomycetes > Micrococcales > Cellulomonadaceae > Oerskovia > Oerskovia sp. Root22. The sequence goes on from NZ_LMIL01000011.1 coordinate 218,088, forward strand.
ACGTTGGGCTGCTTGAGGCGCAGCGCGCGCAGGAAGTACGTGACGTCGCCCGGGTTCAGGCCGCCCGTGGCCACCTGGTAGAGCAGCGGCTGGAACGTGTTGTAGACGCGGCGGTCGATCAGCGTGATGCGCACCGGGGCGCCGGCGAGCGCCTTGACGGTCGCGAGGCCGGCGAACCCGCCGCCCACGACGACGACGTGGGGGAGCGCGTCGTGCGCCCCGGTGGGTGCGGGCTGCGCGGCGGTGCCGTCGTTCACTGTGTGCCTCTCGATACGTCTCGTGGTGCGACACGACGATGTGCCGGGTGGTCCGGGGCACGAGCGTATGCCGGGCGGGGGCCCGCTGCCACGGTGCCGCGCGCTGCGCGGGGGAGCGGGGCGGGGGCGACAGAGGTGTCACCAGCGGCCGGGCCGCGGGTCCGGGCGGCTCCCGTGATGCGGATCACGGGCCGTTCTATCTGACGTCGTGTGGACAACCCGGCCTCTCGGCGCGTAACTTCGAACTGACCGGTCAGTCTAAAAGAGTGGCCGGACTGGAACTTTCGGAGGAACCCCCATGAACCAGCCCGTCGCCCGACACGGCAGCGACGAGGCCACGTACCTCGTGCAGGCCACCGTGACCACGCCCGCCGGCGCCCCCGGCACCACGAACCACCAGGTGCCCGACGGCGCCGCGCACCTCCCGCAGGGCCGGCTCGCCGCCGCGGACATCGCCGACGACATGACGCTGCGCGGCCCGCTCGGCGGCGAGATCGCCGAGACCCTCGAGCCCGCCGACGGCACCCCGCTCCCCGCCGCGGCCCCGCACGCGATCAGCGCCTACGACCTCCAGCTCCACGGCCCGCGCGGCCTGGTCTACGGGCCGGTCGACCTCGAGGTCCCGGCCGGCGAGGTCGTGGTCCTCCAGGGCCCGCAGGGCGCGGGCCGCTCGAGCCTGCTCCTGACCCTCGCGGGCCGCATGGCACCCGACCACACCCCGGACGGCTGGCTCGTCGTGCTCGGCGAGAGCCTCACGGGCCGTCGTGCGCGCCGCACCGCGGTCCAGCGTCGCGCGGCGATCGCCGGCTTCCACGGGATCGACGAGCTCGACGACGCGGTCACGGTCGGCGACTCGGTGCGCGAACGCCTCACCTGGCTCGCGCCCTGGTACCGCCGCACGCCCAAGGTCACCCAGGAGGTCTACGAGCGCGTGGCCCGTCCCGTGTTCGGCCCGCGCGAGCTGCCCGCGCTCGACTCGATGGTCTGGGACCTCGACGAGGTCGACGCGATGCTCCTGCGCATCGCGATCGCCATGGCCCAAGGCCCCGAGCTGCTCGTGGTCGACGACCTCGACCAGGTCCACGACTCGGCCCGCCGCCAGATCGTCTGGGAGCGCCTCGAGGCGATCGCGACCACGGGCGTGACTGTCGTCGGCTCGGTCGCCTCCGCCGGCGAGGTCGACGCGATGCACTGGGGCCGTGCCCCGCACGTCGTGCGGCTCACGACCGGCCCGCAGCTCGTCGCGGCCTGACCCCACCACCCGGGCGACGCTCGTCGCCCCGCCCACGCTCCGCCGTCGGGCCTCATCCTTCGCACGTACAGAACGGAAAACACCTCTCGTGATGTCTTGGACCTCCACCGGTACGGAGCTGCGGCGGTTCCGCCGCGGCCTCCTGCCCAAGCTCGCCGTGGGCGCGATGATCTTCGTGCCCCTGCTCTACGGGGCCATGTACCTGTGGGCCTTCTGGGACCCGACCGGCAACCTCGACAAGCTGCCCGTCGCGATCGTCAACGCGGACACCGGCACCACGATCGCCTCGGACGACGGCGACGAGACGCTGAACGCGGGCGACGAGGTCGCGACCACGCTCGTCGACTCGGGCGACCTCGAGTGGGCCCAGGTCGACGCCGCGACGGCCGAGAAGGGCGTCAAGGACGGCACCTACTACTTCGCGCTGACCATCCCCGAGGGCTTCTCCGAGGGCATCGCGAGCGCCGCGGGCGACGACCCGCAGGCCGCGCAGCTCATGGTCACGTACAACGACGCGAACTCGTTCCTCGCCACGACCCTGGGGCGCAGCGCCATGACGCAGGTCCAGGGCGCGGTGCGCGAGGAGATCGGCGCGCAGGCCGTCGACAAGGTCCTCGTGGGCCTCGGCAGCGCGCGCGACGGGTTCGCACAGGCCTCCGACGGCTCGCTCACGCTCACGACCGCGAGCGGTCAGCTGACGGACGGTGCGACGCAGGTCGCCGACGGCGCCTCGTCCGCCGCCGACGGCGCAGGCACGCTCGCGTCCGGGATCGACCAGCTCGCCGACGGCGCGGGCAGCGCCGTGACCGGCGCGGGCAAGCTCGCGAACGGGGCGGGCGCGCTGTCCCAGGGCGCGTCCTCCGCGAGCGCGGGCGCCTCGAAGCTCGCTGCGGGCGCCTCGTCCGCGGCCGACGGGGCCTCGGCCCTCGCGGCCGGTGCGGCCACGACCCAGTCGGGCATGGTCCAGCTCGCCGACGGCGCGCACCAGCTCGCCACGGGCTTCACGGCCCCGACCGGCCTCGTGGCCGGGGCGGACAAGGCCGCCGCGGGCGCCCAGCAGGTGTCCGACGGCGTCACGCAGGTCCAGGGGCAGGTCACCTCGCTCGCGGGGAGCGTCCCGACGCTCCGCGCGCTGCTCCAGCAGAACGCCGCGGCGCTCGGCGCCTCGACCGACCCCCAGGCCCAGGCGCTCGCGGCCGCGAACAAGCAGGCTCTGGGCCAGCTCCCCTCGGACGCCGAGCTCGCGCAGAGCGCGGCCGGCCTCCAGACCCTCGCCGACGGCTCGCAGCAGGTCGCCGCGGGGCTGCCCGCCCTCTCGTCGGGCATCAAGGCCGCCTCGGCCGGGGCCGCGCAGATCGACGCCCAGCTCCACCCGGGCGCGGGCACGCAGACGGTCCGTGACGGCGTCGACGGCGTGGCCGCCGGTGCCGCGAACCTGAGCAGCGGCCTCTCGACCCTGCGCGGCGGGGCCTCCGACCTCGCGGCCGGGAACGCGTCGCTCGCGTCGGGCGCGGGCACGCTCGCGGCCGGGACCTCGTCCCTCTACTCGGGTGCCCAGCAGCTCGCGACGGGCGCGCAGTCGGCCGCGACCGGGGCGGGGGCGCTCGCCGAGGGCACCCGCACCCTGGCCGACGGGGCCACGCAGGTCGCCGACGGCGGGGCCCAGCTCACCGAGGGCGCGCAGACCCTGACCGACAAGCTCGCCGAGGGCTCCGAGGCGATCCCCGACGACGGCACGGCCCTGCGCGAGCAGCGCGCCGAGGTCATCGCGGCCCCCGTGACCGTCGCGGACACCGACCTGGCCGAGGCCGAGGGCTTCGGCGAGGGCTTCGCGCCGTTCTTCATCCCGCTCGCCCTGTTCGTGGGCGCGCTCATCACGTGGCTGCTCATGCGTCCGCTGCCCTCACGGGCCCTCGCGACGCCCGCGTCGGGGCTGCGCACCACGCTCGCCGGGTTCCTGCCCGCGCTGTGCATCGGGTTCGCGCAGGTCGCCGTGATGCTTGCGGTCATCCACTGGGGCGTGGGCCTCGACATGACCCACGCGCTCGGGACGCTCGCGTTCACGACGCTCGTCGCCGCGACGTTCCTCGCGCTCCAGCAGGCCCTCATGGCGCTGCTCGGCCCGGCCGCGGGCAAGGTCGCGATCCTGGCGCTGCTCATGCTCCAGCTCGCGTCCTCGGGCGGCACCTACCCCGTGCAGACCACGCCTGCGTTCTTCCAGGCCATCCACCCGCTGCTGCCCATGAGCTACGCGGTCGACGGCCTGCGCCAGACGATCACGGGCGGGGTCGACGGACGGCTCTGGTTCGCGGTGGTCTACCTCGGCGTGCTGCTGCTAGCGTCGCTGGCGATCAGCGCCTGGCGGGCGGGACGCATGCGCACCTGGACCCTCGACCGCCTGCACCCGGCGCTCGAGATCTGACGACGAAGAGGTTGGACGAACGATGACGACGACCGAGGCGGACCCGACGGCGGACGGACGCGACGCCGTCGGGCCCCTCGAGCCCGGCGCGCCCGCTGGCTCCGCTGGGGCCGCTGGCTCCGGCGCGCCCGCTGGGGCCGCTGCGGCCGCTGGGGCCGCTGGGCCCGACGTGCCGACGGGGACCCGGCGCGAGCAGGCCTTCGCGGCCCGCCGCGCCGGGACCCGGCAGCAGATCATCGACGCGGCCGTGAGCCTCATCGCCGACCAGGGCTTCACGGCCACGTCCGTCGAGGACATCGCGTCCGCGGCGGGCGTGGCCAAGGGCAGCGTCTACTACAACTTCGGGTCCAAGTCCGACGTGTTCGAGGCCGCGCTCGCGGGCGGGCTCGAACGGCTGACCCTCACGCTCGAGTCGGCCCGCGCCGACCTGCACGGCAAGGCAGCGCTCGCGGCGCTCATCGCGTCCCTGCTCGAGCAGATCCGCGCCCACCCGGACTTCGCGAAGCTCCTCGCGGCCGAGGTCTTCCGGGTCGGGCGCGAGTGGCAGGAGACGGTCGGGCACATCCGCGCACGCGTCATCGAGTTCTACGCGGCCGCGCTGCGCGAGGAACGACCGGGGGCCGACGTGTCGCTGCTCGCGGCGTCGGTGTTCGGGGCGACGCTCGTCGCGGGCCTCGAGTGGCTCGTGTTCCAGCCTGAGCGCGAGTTCGACGAGGTCCTGGCCGCGGTGCTGGAGCTGGTCGCGGGGCTGTGACGGGCGTCGGCCCACCGGCCTGAGCCGTGGTGCCGGCCGCACTCGCCGCCCGCGGGCGCTGGGCGCGCGACAAGCGGTGCGTGCCTTGCCGTCGGCAGCGCACTGCACAGACGGGATGCGGTGCTCCCCGGAGGCGGACGTGTTTCTGCGCAGCCACCACAATGGTGGTGGCTGCGCAGAAACACGTCCGCCCGGGACCCAGGCCTGTGCCCGGCTCGGCCGAGACGCGACGGCGGGACGCGCGTGCCTCGGGCGACCCGACGGCGGGACGCACGCTCCGCCGTCGGGCCGCTGCACTGCTCAGCCGAGCAGGAGCTTCCAGCAGCCCACCCCGATGAGCCCCGCGAGGAGCGGAGCCACGACGGGCACCCACGCGTAGCCCCAGTCGGAGGGGCCCTTGTGCTTGAGGGGCAGGAGCGCGTGCACGATGCGCGGCCCGAGGTCACGGGCCGGGTTGAGCGCAGGCCCCGTCGGCCCGCCGAGCCCCGCGACGAGCCCCCACACCAGGAAGCCGAGCGCGAGGTGCGCGAGACCGGGCTCGGTCGTCGTCAGGGGCGAGTTGATGATCGCCAGGGCGCACGAGAACAGGATGACCGAGCCGAGCAGCTCGTTCGCGAACCCGTTCAGGCGGCTGTGCGCGGCGTTGACGGTCGAGAAGGTCGCGAGCACGTCGTCGACGTTCTCGGTGCGGTCGTAGTACGGCTTGTGCGTGGCGACGATCGCGAGCTGCCCCGCCATGGCCCCGAGCATCTGCGCGACCACGTACGGCGCCACGTCGGCCCACGGGAACATGCCCCACGTCGCGAGCCCGATCGTGAACGCCGGGTTGATGTGGTTCCCGCTGATCCCGCCGAACATGAGGGCCGGGATCATGACGCCGAACCCGTAGCCCATCGCGATCAGGCTCCAGCCGCCGCCGTAGCCCTTGGACCCCTTGAGGTGCACGTTCGCGACCGTGCCGTTGCCGATGATGATGAGAATCGCCGTGCCGATGAACTCGCACGCGGCGCGCACGGCCAGGGAGTAGTCGGGATCCATGCGCACACCCTGCCAGGGGCGGGGGCCGGGCGGGCGGCGCGACACCCCGCGAGACGCGGCCTGGCGACGGGGTCGGTGAGGCCCCGTAAGTCACCTGAAAAGGGACGATGCGGTAAGTATCGTGTTAAGTCCCCGCTTTCCTCTGTCGTGTTCTGCCCGCTGCCCTTACGCTCGCGACAACCGAACTCCCCGCAACGTCGCGCCGAGTGTGCGGTCGCCTGCGTGGGGGACCAGTGGAGGAGAACGAGTGTGAGAACACGTCCGATCGTCCCGTCCGTCGCCGCGCTGAGCCTGGGGCTCGCCGCGGTGTTCGTCCCACCGGCAGCGGCAGCCCCGCCTGCCCCGCCCGCCCCGCTCGAGGACCACGTCTCGGGCGCGGCCGTCATGCAGCACCTCGAGCAGTTCCAGGCCATCGCGGACGCCAACGGCGGCAACCGCGCCATCGAGACCCCCGGCTACGAGGCCAGCGCCGCGTACGTCGAGCAGGTCCTGACCGACGCCGGGTACACGCCCGAGCGCCAGTACTTCACGTTCGAGGACCTGAACGTCGACGAGCTCTCGCTCACGGCAGCAGGGGTCGCCGTCACCGAGGACGTCTACCCCGCCGAGTTCGCCCCCGACACCCCCGCAGGAGGCGTGACGGGCCCGCTCGTCCAGCCTGTCGACGCCCTCAAGCACGGCTGCACGGCCGAGGACTGGGCCGGGGTCCAGGCCACGGGCGGCGTCGCTCTGATCAGCCGCGGCACGTGCGCGTTCGGCCTCAAGGTCCAGCTCGCCGCCGAGGCCGGTGCCTCGGCCGTCATCATCTACAACAACACGATCGGCGCCCTCAACCCGACGCTCGGTGCACCCAGCGACGACTGGGTACCCGCGGTCGGCATCCCGCAGGCCGCGGGTCAGGCCATCCTCGCGGCGCTCGCGGGCGGCCCGGCCGACGCGACCTACGTGCTCCAGACGTCGATCGTCTCGCACACGACCTTCAACATCCTCGCCGAGACGAGCACGGGCCGGGCTGACAACGTCGTCATGCTCGGTGCGCACCTCGACGGCGTGCCCGAGGGGCCGGGCATCAACGACAACGGGTCCGGCTCCGCGGCGATCCTCGAGACCGCGGTCCAGCTCGCCGAGCACGGCGGCCCGCTCGACAACCAGGTGCGCTTCGCCTGGTGGGGCGCCGAGGAGGTGGGCCTGGTCGGATCGACGCACTACGTCGACGACCTGGTCGCGAACGACCCGACGACGCTCGACCAGATCGCGACGTACCTGAACTTCGACATGGTCGGCTCGCCGAACTACGTGATCGGGGTCTACGACGCCGACGAGTCCACCTACCCGGCGCCGGTCGAGGTCCCGCCGGGCTCGCCCGAGACCGAGGACGTGTTCACGGACTACTTCGACTCGATCGGTCAGGCCTGGGTCGACTCGGAGTTCTCGGGCCGCTCGGACTACCAGGCGTTCATCGCGAACGGCGTCCCGGCCTCGGGCCTGTTCACGGGGGCCGACGACATCAAGACCGACGCGGAGGTCGCGCTGTTCGGCGGCACCGCGGGGATCTGGCAGGACCCGAACTACCACTCGGTGAACGACGACATCGAGAACATCGACCCCGTCGCGCTCGACATCAACGCCAAGGCCATCGCGCACGCCACGGCGTCGCTCGCGGCCGACACGTCGGCGATCAACGGTGTGGTCTCGCCCGTCGACCCCGAGCTCACGGGGCTCACGGCGACCGCGCGCTGCACGGGCAAGGTCGCCACGCTCTCGGTCGTCGCGACCAACGGTGAGGACCGGCCGCTCGACGTGCTCTTCTCGACGCCGTTCGGCACCAAGACGTTCAACCACGTCAACCCGGACAAGAACGTGCACCAGTCGTTCAGCGCCCGGTCCGGCTCGCTCCCGGCAGGCAGCGTGACCGTCAGGGCGTGGGACGACGCGGGCTCGCAGGAGACCTACACGGTCGACTACGCGGCGCTCACCTGCTGACCTGGTCGTGAGACCGCGGGCCACGAGATTGGGCCCACGAGGCGGTCCTCGAGATAGAGGGTCGCCGTCGAGGTAGAGGGTCGCCGTCGAGATAGAGGGTCGCCGTCGAGATAGAGGGTCGCCGTCGAGATAGAGGGTCCCGGCCCTCTACCTCGACGTGATCCCTCTACCTCGGCGGCAATGCACGACGGCGCCCCCTCCTCCGGTGAGACTCTCGCCGGAGGAGGGGGCGCCGTCGTGCACGGGAAGGTCAGGCAGGTGGGGCCGGGTCGCCCGGCGCGCCTGCCCCACCCGGCGCACCCGCAGCCTCAGCCGCCTCGCGCGCCGCCACGTTGCGCTTCGAGAGCAGGCTGTTGCGGTACCCGAACGACGCGTAGAGCACGAGCCCGATCACGACCCACACGAGGAACCGCAACCACGTGAGGGTCGTTAGGTTCGTCATGAGCCACAGGCACGCGACGCCCGAGAAGATGGGCAGCACGGGCGACCACGGGACGCGGAAGCCGCGCGCGATGTCGGGGCGCGAGCGGCGCAGGATCGGGATGCCGAAGCTCACGAGCACGAACGCCGAGAGCGTCCCGATGTTGATCATCTCCTCGAGCAGCTCGACCTGCGCGAGCCCCGCGATGAGCGCGACCACGATGCCCGCCCCGACCTGGAGACGGACCGGGGTGTGGAAGCGGTGCGAGGTCTTGGAGACGCCGCGCGGCAGCAGGCCGTCGCGGCTCATCGAGAACATGACGCGCGTGAGGCCCAGGAGCAGGACCATGATGACGGTCGTCAGGCCGATGAGGATGCCCACCGAGATGACGCGCCCGGCCCAGTCCGCGCCCACCAGGATGAAGGCCGTGGTCAGCGAGGGGTCGTCCGAGGCCGCGAGGTCGGTGTACGGGACCATGCCCGTGACCACGAGCGTCACCAGGATGTACAGCACCGTGACGACCGCGAGACCGCTGAGGATGCCCTTGGGGATGGTCTTCTGCGGGTTCTTGGCCTCCTCGGCCGTGGTCGCGACGACGTCGAACCCGATGAACGCGAAGAACACGAGCGCCGCGCCCGCGAGCAGGCCCATGACGCCGTACGTCGTGGGTTCGAGGCCCGTGAGGAACCCGAACAGGGGCTGCTCGAGCGCCGTCTTCTCGGGGGCGGGCTGCGACGGCGGGATGAACGGCGTGTAGTTCTCGGCCTTGACGTAGAAGAAGCCCACGACGATCACGAACAGCGTGATCGCGACCTTGATGATCGTGAACACGCTGTTGATGCGGCTGCTGAGCTTGGTGCCGATCGCGAGGAGCGTCGTGAAGACCCCGACGATGAACACCGGCCCCCACTCGAGGTCGACCGGGCCGATCGGGATGCTCAGCGGCAGGTCCACGCCGAACAGCGAGAACGCGTCCGCGAGGTAGATGCCCCAGAACTTCGCGATCACGGCCGCCGCGAGCAGCATCTCCAGGATGAGGTCCCAGCCGATGATCCACGCGACGAGCTCGCCCATGGTCGCGTAGGAGAACGTGTAGGCCGAGCCCGCGATGGGCAGCGCCGAGGCGAACTCGGCGTAGCACATGACGGCCAGCGCGCACACGATCGAGGCGATGACGAACGAGATGATGACCGAGGGCCCGGCGAAGTTCGCGGCGGCCGTCGCACCGACCGAGAAGATGCCCGCCCCGACCGCGACCGCGACGCCCATGACCGCGAGGTCCCAGGCGTTCAGGTCGCGCTTGAGCGAGCGTTCCGGGTCGTCGAGGGACGCGAGGGACTCCTCGACGGACTTGAGTCGCAGAACACCTTTGGCCATCGCTCCAGTCTGTCGGCCGGGTGGGCATCACGCGCGGTGGGGGCCCGACGCCGTCGGGCCGCTGTCCGCGGCGCCCGCGCACCTGGGAGAATCCTCCGATGACCACCGCAACCCCGGAACCCACCCGTCCCGGTGCGCCGCTCGGCGCGACCGGGGAGCTCCTGGCCGTGTGCCGCGTGCACGTGCTGCTGCCCGACGCGGGCGCGGTCGGCGTGACCGCGATCGACAAGCGCCCCGTCGAGGGACCGGTCCGGGTCCGGCCCCTGGGCCTGTACGCCGACGTCCAGGCGGACCGCGCGCACCACGGCGGCGAGGAGCAGGCCGTGTACGCGTACTCGCAGGAGGACGCGGACCACTGGTCAGGCGAGCTCGGCTACGAGGTTGCGCCCGGGCTGTTCGGCGAGAACTTCCGTACGCGCGGCGTCGCGGCGAGCGGGGCGCTCATCGGCGAGCGGTGGCAGGTCGGCAGCGCGGTGCTCGAGGTCACGCAGCCGCGCACGCCCTGCTCGACGTTCGCACGGCGCCTGGGCGAGGACCGCTGGGTCAAGCGCTTCACCGACGCCAACCGGACGGGCGCGTACCTGCGCGTCGTGACGACCGGGGAGGTGCAGGCGGGTGACACGGTCGAGGTCGTGTTCCGGCCTTCGCACGGCGTGACCATCGCCGACTGGTTCGGGGCGCGCGTCGCGGGGACGACGGTCGAGGTCGCGCGGCGGCTCTTGGCGTCCGCAGCAGAGGGCGAGATCCGGCTGTCGGCAGAGATGCGGGAGCGGGCCGAGCGCGCCGTCGGTCAACGTTGAGTGCATGATTCGGCTGCGACACGCCGGGTGTGTCGCAGCCGAATCATGCACTCGGCGGGAGCGCGGGGTGGCTCAGCGCGTGGGCTCGCTCGGGGGCCACTCGCCGTCGTCCGAGCCGTCGTCGGCCGCGAACAGCAGCTCGTGCAGCCGGACCTGGACCTCCTCGACGCGCGGGACGTCGGGCAGGGTCATGCCCGGCTTGGCGGTCGCGTCCGAGATGATGAGCGTCCCGCAGCCGAACATCCGGTCGACCAGGTCCTTCTCGTACGTGACGTCGTTGATGCGGTAGAGCGGGATGTCGCGGCCCGTGCGCGTGATGATGCCCGAGCGGGTCGAGAGGCGCTTGGTCGTCACGGTGTAGTTCGTGGTCAGCCACCGCAGGTGCGGCACCACGACCCAGACCACCGCCGCGACCGCGGCGACGCCGAGCGTGCCCCAGAGGACCACGGGGTGCTCGGGCGAGAACCAGAGGATGGCCGTCGCGGCGGCCACGATCAGGATCAGGACGAGGATCGGCAGGAACAGGGCCTTGGGGTGGGTCCGCAGCTCCATGACGACGGTCTCGCCCTCGGCGAGGTTCTTGTTGACGCTCATGGGGAGCATCGTGCCACCTCACGCGGTCGGCAGGTTCCAGCCCTCCATGGTGTGCAGTCCGTGCCCGTGGCCGAGCAGGCTCACGCTCGCGGTCCCGAGCTCGAACCGCGCGGCGGCCGCCGGGCCCAGCTCGAGCCACACGGCCGCGAGCACGCGCAGCAGGTGCCCGTGCGCGACGAGCAGCACGTCGCCGCCGTCGCGCAGCACGGGCTCGGCGCGGCGGACGACGGCCCGCGCACGCTCGGCGACGTCGTCGAGCGTCTCGCCGGGCCGGGCGTCCGCCGCCCCCTGTGTACCGGGGACGACGTGCACCCCGTCGCGGAAGATGAGCCAGTCCCGTCCGAGCTCGCGGCTCACTTCGTCGGCCGTGCGCCCCTCGACGGGGCCGTAGTCCCACTCGGCGAGGTTCGGGTCGGCGACCGCGTCGGGGAACCCGGCGAGCTCGGCGGTCCGCCGGGCGCGCAGCAGGGGGCTGCGGAGCTCGAGCGCGAACTCGCGCCCGGCGAGGAACGCCCCGGCGCCGCGCGCCTGCTCCTCGCCGTGCGGGGTCAGGGGGATGTCGCTCGTCCCGGTGTGCTGCCCGGTCAGGCTCCACTCGGTCTCGCCGTGCCGCAGGAGCACGAGCTGGGGGTCGGGCATGAGGGCCTCCGGGCGTCGGGACGTGGTCCCCTGAGCATCTCCCAGGCCCGACGGCGGAGCACCCGCAGGGCGCTCGCGTCGCCCCGCGCGCGGGACCGGGCGGGCGGGGGTGTGACGGAGTCGGGGGTCGTCGGATGCCGGTCGGTACCTCTAGGCTCGACCGTCATGACTACCTACTCGATCCTGACGGTCACCGCTGCGCTCCGAGGCGAACCGTTCGAGGCCGAGAGCGACGAGGCGGCGCTCGACGTCGTCCGGTCACGCAAGCGCAGCGGGAACCTGCCGCTGACGTCCTTCACGCTCCAGACCTCCGACCAGCGCACCGTGGCGTCCTGGTCCGGGGCCCACGAGGTCGTCTGACCGGTCCGGAGCTATCCGGCACGACCCTCGGCCGACCCGACCCCGTCGCGGACGGGAAGGTGCCTCCCCAGGGTGAGGGCGCCGTCGGGCCCGTCGAGCGGAGCGAGTCCCAGGCGTTCGTAGAACGCGATCGCGCCCGTGTTCTCCGACCCCACGCCGAGGTGCAGTCCGGGGACGTCGAGGGCCACCAGCTGGTCCACGAGACGCTCGACGAGCCGCCGCCCCCACCCGCCGCCCTGGGCCTCGGGCAGCAGGTCGATGTGCAGGTGTGCGGGGTGCGAAGCAGGGTCGACGAGCCAGGGGCGCACCTCGACCGACCGGTCGTGGATCTGGCGGACCAGGCCTGCGTCGGGGGACTCGTCGGCCGGGTCGGGCAGCAGGTGCCGGGTCCGCAGCTCCGGCCACCACTCCCGTTCGCACCAGTCCTCGAAGGCGAGGGTGTCGCGGCAGCCGATCAGGTACCCGACCACGCGCTCGTCGTCGGTGACGAGGACCGAGACGAGCCCCGGGTCGTGGGCCGCGTAGGGGGCGGCATAGACCTCTCCGAGGAGCCGCGGGTCGGCGAAGCGGTTGCTCGCGTCCCGGCCGTTGTCCCCCGTGCGCAGACAGATGTCGTAGAGCGCGTCCAGGTCGCTGGGCGCGTAGGGACGGATTCTCACGGTGGTGCTCCCTCGGGTCCGCGGGGTCGTCCGTCTCGGTGCTGAGGTCACGGTTCTGACTCGGCCTCTTGCGCGGGGCGACTCCGTGTGGAAGATTACTAGTCAAGTTTACAGACAATTAATTCGACCGACATCGATGGTGACGTCAGGTTCAGGCACTCTTGAGCCGGAGCACCGCAGACGTCGGGCTCGGTCAGGAGACGACGCAGTGAGCACGGACAGCACCAAGAGGGTCGGCAACGCGACCGTCCTGCGCGCCCTCAACGACGGGGCGGCGCTCGAGGCGCTGCTCCGGCACGGGCCCATGACCTCCGCAGGGCTCCAGGAACGACTCGGGCTGTCCAAGCCCGCGACCGCGACCCTCGTGGCTCGCCTCGAGGCGGCCCGGCTCGTCGAGCGGTCGGGTCACCGCGACGGCCGACCCGGTCCGCGCGCCGTCGTCTGGACGTTGCGTGCAGCCGCCGGCTACGCGGCCGGCGTCGACGTCGCGGTCGGCAAGATCTCGGTCCTCGTCGCCGACCTGAGCGGTCAGGTGGTCGGCCGGTCCGAGCGCGAGACCGAGTGGGCCGCCGAGGAGCACCCCGACGGCGCGCACCTCGCGCTGGTCCGTACCGTCGTGGAGGAGGCCTGTGCGCAGGCCGAGATCGGCCTCGCCGACCTGCTCCAGGTCGCGGTCGGCTTCCCCGGGTCGATCGACCCGGCGACCGGACGGCTCGCCTACGCGCCGCACATCGAGGTCTGGAACGACCAGGACGTCGAGGCCCAGCTGGGCGAGGTGCTGGGTGTCCCCGTCGCGGTCGAGAACGACGTCAACCTCGTCGCGCTCGCGGAGCTCGGGCGCGAGGACCTCGCGGACGTCACCGACCTCTTCGTGCTCTGGGTCGACCAGGGAGTAGGTGCTGCGACGCTCCTCGACCGGCGGATCCGCCGTGGTCGTCGGGGCGGCGCTGGCGAGATCGACCACGTCCCGGTCCCCGACCCCGCCCGCCGGGGCCGTGAGCCCGAGGGGCGTCGCAACGTCGCCAACCTCGTCCAGCTCGACGGCGTCGCGCGCCTCGCGCAGGCCTACCGCCTTCCCCCCTTCGACTCCGCACCGCTCGACACGCTGCGGATCGACCCCGCTCCGGAAGGCAGGGCGTCCGACGCCGCCCGCAGCCCCGAGGTCCGCAAGGCCGCGACGAGCGCGCTCGAGCGGGCCAGCAGCGAGCCGGTCGGCGACGCCGGGGACTTCCTCGACGACCTCGGTCGGCGTCTCGCGGTGGTCCTGAGCATGGTCGTCGGCGTCCTCGACCCCGACGCCGTGGTGCTCGGGGGCGAGGTCGCCGTCGCCGGCGGTGAGCCGCTCCGCGGCCGCGTCGCCACGGCCCTCCGCACGGAGCACGGCGCTCTTGCTCCTGTCCTCCTGTCCACCGCCCGAGGCAACGGCGTCGTCGAAGGAGCTCTCGCCGCTGCCCTCGACGAGGCAAGACGCCGCGTCTTCGGAGCGGGGAGCGTCACCCCCTCCTAGCCCGCACGGTCCGCCCGGACCGTTCGACCACCAGACCCCACACCTCACGCGACCCGGTCGACCACCCCCTGACCCGTCGCACCCTCCACCAGGCACCACGCCGTCCCGGGCTCTCTCGCGCCCATTTCTCGAAGGAACGATGATGATCCGCACCCTGAACCTCCCGTCCCGAGGCGTCCCCGCCCGGGCGGGCCGGACCACCGGACGCGTCCGCGCCCGGGTGACCTCCGCCGTCGGGACGCTCGCCGTGAGCGCCCTCGCGCTCTCCGCCTGCACCGCCGGGACCGACGGCGGCGGGGGCAGCACCGCGGCCCCCGCCGACGACGAGGAGGTGTCGATCTCGATCTGGAGCGGCTTCTCCGACCGCGAGCTCGGCATCATCGACGAAGCGGTCGCCCGCTTCGAGGCCGACCACCCCAACTACACCGTCACGAGCCAGGGCAGCCAGGACGACGACAAGCTCGCCCAGGCCATCCGCGGGGGCAACGCACCCGACGTCGCGGTGTCCTTCTCGACCGACTACGTGGGGCAGAACTGCTCGTCGGGAGCCTGGCAGGACCTCGGGCCGTTCATCGAGCGGGACGGCGTCGACCTCGAGCAGATCCCTGCGGCCGTGCGCGGCTACACCGAGTTCGAGGGCACGCGCTGCGCTCTCCCCATGCTCGCCGACGTCTACGGGCTCTACTACAACCTCGACCAGTTCGCGGCGGCAGGCGTGACCGAGCCGCCCCGCACCACGAGCGAGCTCCTCGAGACAGCCAAGAAGCTCACGCAGTTCAACGAGGACGGCTCCATCAAGGTCGCCGGGTTCGTGCCGCTCATGAACTTCTACGCCAACACCCCGCAGGTCGTCGGCCCCATGTTCGGCGCGCACTGGACCGACGACTCGGGGACGTCGAGCATCTCGACCGACCCGGCGTGGGCCGCCCTCGCGACCTGGCAGAAGGAGCTCGTCGACTGGTACGGCTACGACAAGCTGCAGAAGTTCGTCGCCGGGTCGGGGCAGCAGTACTCGGCCGACCAGGACTTCCAGACGGGCCGCATCGCGATGGCCCTCGACGGGGAGTACCGCACGGCGTTCATCGACGACGCCGCGCCCGACCTGGCCTACGCGACCGCCCCGGTCCCCGTGAGCGACGACCGGGTCGACGAGTACGGCGGCGGGTACGCGACGGGCACCGTGATCGGCATCCCGCAGGGAGCCGAGAACCCCGGGGCCGCGTTCGAGCTCGTCAAGTACCTGGCCTTCGACACGGGCTCGCTCGTGGCGATGTCCAACGGGCTCAAGAACGTCCCGACGACGCTCGACTCGCTCGAGTCGCCCGAGCTCGAGGTCACGCCTCAGTTCCAGACGTTCCTCGACGTGTTCGCCTCGGACGGGCTGTCCAACAACCCGCCGTCGGCGAACGGCGGTGCCTACCTCAAGACCGTGTCCGACTTCTTCGACAAGTGGCAGGCGGGCGGCGTGAGCGACCTCGACGCCGCTCTCGCCCAGGTCGACACGGACATCGAGAACGCCAAGGGCATCGGCGGCTGACCATGACCGTCCTGGCTCCTGGCCACCCCGGTTCCCCGGCCGCCACCGTGCGGCCGGGGGACCCGGCGGGCCCTGCTCTGCGGCGCAAGCGCTCGCGGCGCCGTGCGCTGACCGTCCTCGCCTTCATGGCGCCCTGGATCGTCGGGTTCACGCTGTTCCTGGTGTACCCGCTGGTCTCGACCGTCTACTTCTCGTTCACGAACTACGACCTCATCTCCGCCCCGACCTTCGTGGGCCTGCGCAACTACACGCACATGTTCACCGCGGACCCCATCATGTGGATCGCGATCAGGAACACTGCGTGGCTCACGGTCGCGATCACGGTGGGACGCGTGCTGTTCGCGCTCGTGACCGCGGTGACGCTGACCAAGGTCAAGCGGGCCACGGGCATCTTCCGCACCCTGTACTACCTGCCGGCCCTCGTGCCCCCCGTCGCCGGCACGCTCGCGTTCGTGTTCCTCTTCAACCCCGGTTCGGGTCCGGTCAACAAGGTGCTCGGCTGGTTCGGGATCGAAGGGCCGCTGTGGTTCCAGGACCCGGCGCTCGCCAAGCCCGCGCTGACAATGCTCGTCCTGTGGGGCGTGGGCGAGCTCATGATCATCGTCCTCGCCTCGCTGCTCGACGTCCCGACCGAGCTGTACGAGGCCGCGGGCCTCGACGGCGCGGGGGCGTGGCGGAAGTTCTGGCACGTGACCCTGCCGTCGATCGTCCCCGTCCTGCTCTTCTCGGTCGTCACGTCCGTGATCGCGGGCCTGCAGTTCTTCACGCAGGCCATGGTCGCGGGGTCGGTGGCCTCGGGTTCGTCGCAGGTCGCGGGCAGCAGCCAGCTCGCGGGCTACCCGGAGAACTCGACCATGACGTTCCCCATGTGGCTCTACCAGCAGGGATTCCAGTACTACAACATGGGCTACGCCTCCGCGATGGCGGTCGTGCTCTTCCTCGTGTCGGGCGCGTTCACGCTCCTCGTGCTGCGCCGCATGACCCGAGGCTCCGACGAGGCAGGTGCCTGACATGACCACTTCCACGACCCTGCCGGCCCCCGCCGGCTCGTCCGCTCCGCACCGTCACGGGCGCACGTCGCGCACCGCGCGCCCGTCGGCCCAGCTGCCAGGGTTCCGCCTGAGCCCGCGCGCCCAGCGGATCGCTTCCTCGGTCGCGACGCACTCGTTCGCGATCGTCCTGGCCGTGATGTTCATGGCCCCGATCGTGTTCGTGGTGCTCACGGCCTTCATGTCCGACCAGCAGGCGCTCACGGGCGCCTGGTGGCCCACGTCGTGGCACGCGGAGAACTTCGCCGCGGTCTTCGACAAGGCGCCCATGCTGCGGTACTACCTGAACTCGCTCGTCTACTCGCTGCTCGCGACGCTCGGCATGCTGCTGTCGTCGGTGCCCGTGGCGTACGCGCTCGCGCGGCTGCGCTGGAAGGGGCGCAACCTGTCGTTCGTGCTCACGGTCGTGGCGATGCTCCTGCCGCCGCAGGTCGTGGCCGTTCCGCTGTACATCCTGTGGGCGCGGCTCGACATGACCGGGACGCTGTGGCCGCTGATCGTCCCGTACTTCGTGGGAGACGCGTTCAGCATCTTCCTGCTGCGCCAGTTCTTCCTCACGATCCCCGAGTCCTACTCGGAGGCCGCGCGGCTCGACGGCCTGAGCGAGCTCGGCATCCTGCGGCGCGTGATCCTGCCCATGGCCAAGCCGGGCGTCGCGGCCGCCGCGCTGTTCACGTTCATGTACACGTGGAACGACTACTTCGGTCCGCTCCTCTACACCGGGGAGAACCCCCAGAGCTGGACGCTGTCCCTGGGCCTCGCGTCGTTCCGCGGGGTGCACCAGGTGCAGTGGAACCTGACCATGGCGGCGACGCTGCTCGCGATGATCCCCGTCGTCGCGATCTTCTTCGTCGCCCAGAAGACGTTCGTCGAAGGGATCTCCTTCTCAGGTGTGAAGGGGTAGTCCGGGAGGTGCCGCGGGGGACCGGAACTGGGCCGGGAGCCCGCGGTGGAGGTGCGGGGCCGCTCGACGTCCGCGTCGGGCGGCCCCTTCGTGCGCTCCGGCCCGACGGCGGCGCGCACCCCGGGCGGTGCGGCGCACCTCAGCCCGTGCCCGCCCCGGGCAGTCCCTGCCTCAGGCCACGCCGTCGAGGCCCACGATCGACAGGAACACCACGAGCGACCCGAGCAGGACGACGGCGACGCCCACCGAGATGAGCAGGACGGTGCGGGGACGGACGGGCATGGGGCTCCTGCCGGGGTTGCTGGCGCACGGGCTGCGCGGGTCGCGTCGTGTGGCGCGGCCGGCCGCGGGTGCGGGGACCCGACCATCGTAGGCAGCCCCGGCACCGCTGCCGGCCGGGTCAGGCCCGGGCGTCCGCGAGCTCGGACGCGCCGCTCATCCGGCGCGCGAGCATCCCGTCACGCCACGTGAGGTACCCGCCGTCGAGGTTGCGCACGTCGTAGCCGAGCTGGCTGAGCAGGCGCGCGGCCGTGTGCCCGCGCTGCCCCACCTGGCAGTGCACGACGACGGGTACCCCGGTCGGGATCTCGGCCGCGGCCCGTGCGCGCAGCTCGTCGAGCGGCACGTTGAGCGCGGGGAACGTGCCCGTACCGCCGTCGGGCTCGACGGTCCCGCGCGCGTGCTCGCCGGGCGTGCGGACGTCGACCACGGTCGCCCCCTGGGCGACGAGGTCGTCGAGCTCGTGCCACTGGACGCTGCGGGTCTCGCCCGTGCGCAGGTTGTCGGCCACGTAGCCGAGCATGTTGACGGGGTCCTTGGCCGAGCCGTACGCCGGGGCGTACGCGAGCTCGAGGTCGGCCAGGTCGGAGGCCGTGAGGCCGCCCGCGATGGCCGTGGCGAGGACGTCGATGCGCTTGTCGACGCCGTCCCGCCCGACGCCCTGGGCACCCAGGATCAGGTCGGTCTCGGGGTCGACGAGGAGCTTGAGGGCCATCTGGCTCGCCCCCGGGTAGTAGCCCGCGTGCTGGGCGGGGTGCGTGTGGATCGCGCGGTAGGGGCGCCCCTCCGCGCGCAGGCGCTTCTCGTTGCGTCCCACGGTCGCGGCCGTGAGCCCGAACACCCCGACGACGGCCGTGCCCACCGAGGGGCGCATGCCGGCGCGGCGGCCGAGGATCACGTCGGCGACGTGGCGGCCGTGCCTGTTGGCGAGGTTGGCGAGCGGGATGAGCGTGGGCTCGTCGGCCCCGGCGGGGCCCGAGCCCGCGGCGAGCCCGTCGCGCTTGGTCGCGGCGTCGCCCACGGCGAACACGTCGGGGACCGAGGTGCGCAGGTCCTCGTCGACCAGGATGCCGCCGCGGGGGCCCGTCCTCGCGCCAGCGAGGACCGCGAGCTCGACGTCGGGTCGGACGCCGACCGCGGCGACCACGAGGTCGGCCGGGACCTCTCCGCGTGGCGAGCCGTCCGCGGACGTGAGCTCGGCCGTGTCGGGGCCGAGCGCACTGACCTGCGTGGACGTGCGGACGTCCACGCCGTGGGCCTCGAGCTCCTGCCGGACGCGGTCGGCCATCTCGGGGTCGAGCGGGGCCAGGACCTGGTCGGAGAGCTCGACGAGCGTCACGGCCAGGCCCCGGTGGACGAGGTTCTCCGCGACCTCGACCCCGACGAACCCGCCGCCGATCACGACGGCCGAGCGGGCGGGCGCGCGGAGGTGGTCGGTCGAGGGCTCGCCCAGGGGCGCGGGTGCGCCGGTCGGGTCGGCTGTCTCCGACGGGTCGGCTGGGCCGACCGGCGCGTCGACGCCGGCGCCGACGGGGAAGCCATCGGCCGCGCTGCCCTCGATCGCCGCGACGATCCGGTCGACGTCGGACACGTCGCGCAGCACGAGGGCGCGCTCCATGCCGGGCGCGGGCGGGACGATCGGGCGCGCGCCGGGGCTCAGGACGAGGCGGTCGTAGGTCTCGACGTGGTCCAGGCCCGTGGTCAGGTCGCGGACGGTGACGGTGTGCGCGGCGGCATCGACCCCGGTCACGCGGTGGCGGACACGGACGTCGATCCGGAAGCGGGCGGCGAGCGACTCGGGGGTCTGGAGGAGGAGCGCGTCGCGCTCCTCGATGACTCCGCCCGCGTAGTACGGCAGACCGCAGTTGGCGAACGAGACGTGCTCGCCGGCCTCGAGGACGACGATCTGGGCGTCCTCCGAGAGACGGCGCAGACGGGTGGCCGCGGACATGCCTGCCGCGACTCCTCCGACGATGACGATCTTCATGCTTTCCTCCTGGGGTTCGGGACGACTATACCCCGGGGGGTATATTGATCATCAACCCGATCAGGAGGATCACCATGTGCAGAGCTGTGACCTGCAAGAAGTGCGGCAAGACGACGTGGGCCGGCTGCGGCCAGCACGTCGACGACGTCATGCGGGGCGTCCCGCGCAAGGACCGGTGCGAGGGGCACGCGGCCGAGCCGTCGCAGGGCTCGTCGCCCGGCTCGTTCCTCGCGAGGCTGTTCGGGTCGAACAGGTCATGACCGAGCCCGGCGTGACCGCGCCGGCGGCGCCCGGGCCGCTCGCGCCCGACGCGGCCTCCGCGCCGCTCGCGGTGCAGGTCCGGCGGCAGGTGTGGGGGAGGCGTCGGCTCGTCGTCGGCGCCTCTCTCGCACCGGGAGTGCTCTGGCTGCTCGTGCAGGCCGGAGGCGGCTGGTCGCCCGCGGTCACGCCCGGGTGGGTCGCGCTGCTCGCGGTGGTCGCCGTCGTCGGCGCACTCACGCTCGCGACCTACGTCCCGGCCCGGGGCGAGGTCTGGCGGGATACCCTCGGGTGCTCGCCGTGCGCGGTCGTCTCGGGAGGCACCGTCCTCGCCGCGGTGTTCCTGGTGGGCCAGGCGCCGCACCAGGTCGGGATGGTGCTGCCCGCGCTGGCTGTTGTCCTGTTCGGGCTGGTGCAGCGCACGAGCAGCACCCGCGACGTGTGCGTGCGACGAGAGGAAGAGTCATGGAGCTCGACAAGGACGAGATGAAGAAGGTCTCGAACCGGCTCAAGCGCGCCCAGGGGCAGCTCGCCGCGGTCGTGCGGATGGTCGACGAGGGCGGCGACTGCGCCGACCTCGTGATGCAGCTCTCCGCGGTGTCCAAGGCGCTCGACCGCGCCGGGTTCGCGATCATCGCGTCGGGCATGAAGCAGTGCCTCACGGACGACGAGAACGGCCCGGCCGACGTCCAGAAGCTCGAGAAGCTCTTCCTGTCGCTGACCTAGTGCGAGGGCATCTCGAGACAGCCGCCGTCGGCGATCGGGCCGCCTGACTCCAGCGCGAGCACGCCCGGCCGGACGTCTCCGAACACGCACCCGCCCGGGACGCTCACGCCGATCCCGAAAGCCGTCGTGCCGTCTCCCCAGACGTCCGTGTCGCCCGTGGTCTGGACCGTGGTGAAGCCCGCAGCGGTCAGGGCGTCGACGACGTCCTGCGAGCGGAACGTCGCACCGGACCCGGCGAGCGCGGCAAGCGCCGCCTCGACCGCCGGGACCGAGCGTGCCGCGAGAGCCGCGTCCTCCGGGGTGGAGCTCCGCTGCCGGTACGCGTCGTTCGAGCGCATGAGCGCTTCGGGGTCGTACGGCAGGCAGCCGGCCGGTGTGTCGTCGTCGGTCGCCGGGCAGGCCCCGGTCGGTGACGGCGAGACGGTCGGGGAGGCCGCGTCCGCGGGCTGGTTCGCCGAGCGATCGGCCCAGGAGTCGAGCTGCAGCGCGACCGCGCCCAGCACGAGGACGGCCCCGAGCGTGCCGACCGCCAGGATCGTGACCAGGCTCCCGAGCACCCAGCGTCCTGCGCTCACGAGGCCACGACGAGACGGGTGATCGCGGCGACCGCCTCGTCGTCCCAGGTCGCCCCCGGAGAGTCCGTGCGGGTCATGACGACGAGTGTCGTCGGCTCGACTCCGGGCCGCCACAGGACGCCCGCGTCGTTGACGACGCCGTAGCCGCCCGCGCCGGTCTTGTCCGCGAGCTCGTAGGTGCCGTCGAGGCCGGCGCGGAAACGCTTGCCGGACGTGGTGCTCCGCAGCATCCAGTCCCCGAGCCGTGCCGCGGTCAGGGCGCCGGCCCCGCGCTCGAGCAGGAGCGCGCCGTAGATGCGCGCGACGTCGTCCGGCGTCGAGGTGTCGCGGACGTCTCCCGGCGTCGCCTCGTTGAGCTGCGGCTCGATCCGGTCGAGGCGCGTCGCGCGCGCGCCGAGCGAGGCGGCGAAGCTCGTGACCGCCGTCGGGCCGCCGATCTCCCGCAGCACGAGGTTGCCCGCGGTGTTGTCGCTGAAGCGGAGCGCGGCGTCGGCGAGCTGCGCGGGGGTCATGCGCCACGTCGTCGTCGCGGACGTCACGGGGGAGTTCTCGACGAGGTCCTCCGGGCCGAACGCGATCTCGCGCGACCAGTACGCGTCGTCGTAGGCCTTGTCCGCGAGCAGCGCCCCCACGGCGATCGGCTTGAACAGCGAGCACATCGGGAAGCGCTCGGCCGCGCGGTAGCCGTAGTCCGCCCGGCCGCCGCCACGCACGCTCACCCCGACCGTGAGCGACCGCGACCGTTCGAGGTCGCGCAGGGCCTCGTCGAGCTCGTGTCGCCCCGCGGTCGACGGTGATCCGGAGGCCGGGGCGGCGACCGCAGGGTCCGTGCCGTGCGGAGAGCAGGCGGCCGTGAGCCCCGCAGCGGCGAGCAGGGTGAGGACGGATCGGCGGGAGACCGGTGGGGCGGTCGTGTCTCGAGGAGTCATGCCACGAGTCTCGGAGCGGCGATCGATGCAGACAAAGCACGAAATGCCCCCATCGATGCAAGAGTGGCATCCATGGGTCGATCACTCGATGTCCTGGCAGCGTGCGAGGCGTTCGTCGCCGTCGCCGACCGGGAGAGCTTCACGGCCGGCGCCCTGGCGGCGGGCATCAGCCAGTCCGTGGCGAGCCGACGCATCGGTGCCCTCGAGGCCCATCTGGGCGGGCGGCTGTTCGACCGGACGTCGCGGCGGGTCGCGCTCACCGCGCTCGGCCGCGGGGTCCTGCCCAGCGCCGCCCGGCTCGTCGGTGCGGCCGCCGACCTGGTCGACGACGCCAGGCGATCTCGTTCGCGCCCGCTGAGCGTGGGCGTCCCTCCGTCGGTGCCAGCGCTCGTGCTGGCAGAGCTGTGCGCAGCCGGTGCTGCCGGGCGGCTTCCGCTGGCCCCTGTCGCGGGGAACCCGGCCGAACGCGCCGAGGCCTTCCGGTCCGGGCGTACCTCGCTCTTCCTCGAGAACGTCCCCTCGGACCGGGCGCGCTGGACCGCACGGCTCGGGGTCGGCTCCCACCCGGACGACGACGCGACGGGGACGTTCCACCTGGGTGAGCTGCGCCCCGCGCGCGGACGACCGACGGGAGCCCTGCGACGGCTCTGGCTCCAGCCCGAGGACGACGTGCCCCACGTCCGCGACCGGATGGAGCGGGCCCGGGACGAGGCGGGCCTCGCTCCCGTCCAGGTCCGCGTCGCGGAGTCGACCGTGCGAGCGCTGTCCGAGATCCTCGTGTCCGACGACCTGGTCCTCTGCACACGGCCCGAGGCCTCGACCTACGACCTGCGTTGGTGCCCCCTCGGCGACCAGCAGCTCGTGCGGGCGTACGCGGTGGGCGCGGCCGACGAGAACCTCGCGGCGCGGTTCGTCGCACTCTGCTCGTCTGCCGTCGTGACCGTGCTCGGGGCCGACGACGCGAGCGACCGTGCGACGCAGACCGGGCTGGAGCGCGTCCGTGGGTGACGGGTCGGTGGTCGGGGAGGCCGTCCGGGTGCTCGACGCAGCGGGGCTCCGGGCCTCGGTCCTCGTGCAGGATCTCGGGACGGGCAGGGAGCTCGCGATCGAGCCGGACGTGCCCTACCCGCTCGCCTCGGTCGTCAAGCTTCCTCTCCTGGTCGCGGTCCTCGAGCGGGCAGCGGCGGGGACGATCGACCTGTCGGCGGTCGTCACGCTCGGCAGGTCCGAGCGGACGCCGGGGCCGACCGGGCTCTCGCAGTTCGCCCATCCCGCGAGCGTCGCCGTCGAGGACCTGCTGTACCTCGCCACCTGCCTGAGCGACGACACCGCGGCCGATGCCCTGTTCGCGCTGTGCCCACCGGGCGAGGTCAACACCACGCTGCGCGCGCTCGGGATCACGGACGTGACGCTGCGGCACCCCATCCACGAGCTCCACCGCACCCTCGCGAGCCGCCTCGGCCCGGACGAGCTGCATCTCGCGCTCTCCCTGGCCATCCGTTCGACGACCGAGGGACGGGGGCACCTCGTCCCGCAGCTCGACGTCACGCAGGCGAACGCGGGCACGGCCCGGGGGCTCGTCCGGCTGCTGCGTGAGGTGTGGACCGGACAGCGGCTCGACCGCGCGACGGTCGAGAGGACCCGTGCGCTCCTGGCCAGGAACGTCCTGCGGAACCGGCTCGCACCGGACCTCGAGAGCGACGCGTCGACCTGGTCGTCGAAGACCGGGACGTTCCTGCACCTGCGGCACGAGGTCGGGGTCCTCGAGCACCACGACGGCTCGACGTTCGCGATCGCCGTGCTGAGCGAGTCCACCGTGCCCGCACGGATCCAGCCGGCGGCCGAGCAGGCCCTCGGGTTCGCCGCCCGCGCGCTCCACGACGAGCTGCGATCGCGACGCTGAGCGGCGCCCCGCAGGCGGACCACCCGCGCCCCGGGGGATGATCGCGGAGGAGAGCAGGACGCCCGGGGCGCGTGACGCCGTCGGGCACGAGCGAACCCCGACCCCGCACCCAGGAGCCACCCATGAGCGACGACGCGACCTACGGCAGCCCCGACTTCGACTGGTCCGTGCTGACCGTCCCGACCCCGCTCGCCATGGTGCGCGGGCAGCTCGGCTTCTCGTGGCTCGAGGTCCTGGGACGGCTCGTGACCCTCAGCCAGGAGGAGTTCGCGTGGGAGCCCGGGCCGGACGCGCTGCGCGTCGTGCGGCGCGGCGACGAGCGCACGCCCCGCACGCTCGGGATCGGCGAGTGGGTCATGGAGTGGCCCGAGGGCTCCGACTCGCCCCAGCCGCGGACGATCGCGTGGCTCGTCGCGCACCTCACCGAGGCGTTCTTCGAGCGGTGGGAGTGGACTTTCGGCGACCGGATCGCCCGGCGAGACGCGGTCGCGTTCTCGGGCGAGGTGGACCCGGCGATCGAGGGCCTGACGCGCTGGGTGGACCTGTGGCGCACCGGCGTCGACGAGCTCCCCGAGGACCAGGTCTTCACGGTCGGGCTCAGCCAGGCGACCGAGATCGACGCGCAGGCGCCGTTCGGGCACCTCGTGCTCCACATGAACCGCGAGCTCATCCACCACGGCGCCGAGATCATGGTGCTGCAGGACATCTACCGGGCGCGGCACGCGGACTGAGCCGGCCGGTCGTCGGGCCTGGCGCAGCGCTTCACGGCCCGCCGCCGAGCCGTGCGTCGGCAGGATCACACCGCTGCGGGGAATCCCCGGGACGTCCCGGTCGTTGAAACTCGTCATGAGCGAAAAGGTGAAGGTCGACATCTGGTCCGACGTGGCGTGCCCCTGGTGCTACGTCGGCAAGCGCCGCTTCGAGACGGCGCTGGCCGGGTTCTCGGGCCGCGACGACGCCCCCGAGGTGGAGATCGAGTACCACTCGTTCGAGCTCGCACCGGACACCCCGGTCGACTTCGAGGGCACCGAGGTCGACTTCCTGGCCAAGCACAAGGGCATGCCCGCGGGTCAGGTCGAGCAGATGCTCGGACAGATGACGACGGTCGCCGCAGCCGAGGGGCTCGCGTACGACTTCGACGCCCTCCAGCACACCAAGACCCTCAAGGCGCACGAGCTGCTGCACTTCGCGAAGTCCCAGGGCAAGCAGGTCGAGATGAAGGAGCGCCTCCTCAAGGCGTACTTCGAGCAGGGCCGTCACGTCGGCCGCATCGAGGAGCTCGCGGCGCTCGCGGCCGAGGTCGGCCTGGACGCCGACGAGGTCCGCACGGTCCTCGAGAACGGTGACTTCGAGGACGACGTCGAGCAGGACATCGCGCAGGCCCGCGCCTACGGCATCAGCGGCGTCCCGTTCTTCGTGTTCAACGGCAAGTACGGGGTGTCGGGCGCGCAGGACCCGGCCGTCTTCACGCAGGTCCTCGACCAGGTCGTCGCGGACGCCGCGGAGTCGGTGGCCTGACCGTTCCCCCGGTCGTCCTCGGTCGCGGTCACCCACCTACCAGGTGGAATGCGACCGAGATCACAGGAGGAGCGGTAGCAAATGCGACCGAGTATCAGCCAGACTGTCGGGAAACCCGCAGCGTCGCTGGTCCTCGGTGGCAGCGCACCCGTCCTCCCTTCGAGACGATGCCCGCCCACCCACCACGAGCATCGCAGCACGTGACTTCAGGAGATCCCATGACTGACACCATGCAGGACAGCCCTTTCCACTCGATCGCGAACCCGCGTCGCACGACCCTCATGACGGTCTCGGCCGCCGAGGCCGCCGCGCCGTTCACGATGATGGGCAACGACGACGCCGCGGTGTGCGTCGACGGGGTGTGCGCTCTCCCGGAGTGACCCTTCCGTGCGCTCGAGCACGGGGTTGAGTCCGTTCTGCAGCTCAGAACGACCGCAACCTCGTTCTCGGGTGCGTCCCGCTCAGCCCCGGTGGTGCCGGCCCATCGGCACGAGGGTCGGCGTCCCCGTGATCGGGTCGGGCACCACGAGCGAGTCCAGGCCGAACACCTCGCGCACCATCCGAGCGTCGACGACGTCGCCCGGTGCGCCCTCGGTGTGCACCTTGCCGTCGCGCATCGCGACGAGGCGGTCGGAGTAGCGGCACGCCATGTCGAGGTCGTGCAGCACCATGACGACCGTGGTCCCGCGCGACTCGTTGAGGTCCACGAGCAGGTCCAGCACGTCGATCTGGTGGGCGATGTCGAGGAACGTCGTCGGCTCGTCGAGCAGCAGCAGGTCGGTGCGCTGCGCGAGCGCCATGGCGATCCACACGCGCTGCCGCTGCCCGCCCGACAGCTCGTCCACGGACCGCTCGGCCAGGTCGAGCGTCCCGGTCGAGGCGAGCGCGTCCGCCACGGCCTCGTCGTCGCCCGCGGTCCAGCGGCGGAACCAGCCCTGGTGGGGGTAGCGGCCGCGGCCCACGAGGTCCGCGACCGTGATGCCGTCGGGGGCCACCGGGCTCTGCGGCAGCAGGCCCAGCGTCGTCGCGACCTGCTTGGTGGGCAGCGTGCGGATGTCCTCGCCGTCGAGCAGGACGGCCCCGCCCACGGGCTTGAGCAGGCGTGCGAGGCCGCGCAGCAGCGTCGACTTGCCGCACCCGTTGGAGCCGACGATCGACGTGATCTTCCCGGCCGCGACCGTGAGGCTCAGGTCCTCGACGACGCGGCGCTCGTCGTACGCGAGCGACACGTGGTCGGCGGCGAGCGTGTGCGTCCCGGCGGCGCGCGCGCCGGCACCACCGGCCGCAGCGCGCGCGGCCCGGGCGTCGGCAGGAGGCCCGACGGCGTCGCTCGCCTCGGGCGCGCTCCCGGCGGTCTCGGGGTGGTCGGTCATTCTCAGCCTCCGCGTCCGGAACGGTTGGTGCGCACGAGCAGCCACAGCAGGTAGGGGGCGCCGACGATCCCCGTGACGACGCCGACGGGCAGCGTCACGTCGGGGATCGCGAACTGTGCGACGAGGTCGGAGCCGAGCACGAGCAGCGCGCCCACGAGCGCCGCGGGCACGAGCGCGAGCCGGCCGTCGCCCAGGGTGCGGCGGGCGATGGGGGCCGCGACGAGCGCGACGAACGCGACGGGCCCCACGACCGCGACGGCCGAGCCCGCGAGGCCCACGGCCACGAGGATCAGCAGGAGCCGGGAGCGCTCGACGCGGATGCCGAGCGCGGCCGCGGCGTCGTCGCCGAGCTCGAGCGAGCGCAGCCGCGGTGCCAGGAAGGCGGTGAGCGGCACGAGCACCGCGAAGCAGATGAGCAACGGGTTGAGCGTCGACCAGTCGGAGCGCGCGAGCGAGCCCGTGATCCACACGAGCGCGGCCTGCGCGTCACGCACGTCGCTCGTCGTGAGGACCCACGAGACCACGCTCATGCACAGGGCCGCGACGCCGATCCCGATCAGGACGAGCCGGTACCCGGCCACTCCGCCGCGCCACGCGAGCAGGTAGATCGCGACGGCCGCGACGAGCGACCCGGCGAGCACCAGACCGGTGAGCGCGAGCCCGCTGATCCCCAGGACCACGACGCCCACGACGCCCGCGGCGCTCGCGCTCTGCGTGATCCCGATGATGTCGGGGCTCGCGAGCGGGTTGCGCACGATCGACTGGAACAGCGCGCCCGACAGCCCGAGCGCGGCCCCGACGACCAGGGCCGTCAGGAGGCGGGGGAGGCGCAGCTCGACGATCACGAACTGCGTGAGGACGTCGGCTCGGCCCAGGACCGTGTCGAGGATGCCGGAGAGCGGGACGGCCGCGTCGCCCAGCGTCAGCCCGATCGCGGCGAGCACCACGAGCGCGACCGACAGCCCGGTGACCAGGCGCGCCTCGCGCGCCCGCCCGCGGTGGCGCGAGGCTCGGGCGACGTCGATGCCCTGGTGAGCGGCGCCGTCGGGCAGGCCGCGCGGGACGGTGGTCGGGGCGCTCACAGCGACACCGTCTTCCCGCGCCGCACGAGCGCGATGAACAGGGGCGCACCCACGACGGCCGTGACCACACCCACCTGGAGCTCGCCCGGCCGGGCCACGACGCGCCCGATCACGTCGCACCCGATGAGCAGCACGGGCGCCGCGACGACCGCATACGGGAGCACCCACCGGTAGTCCAGCCCGACGACGTAGCGCGCCACGTGCGGGACGACGAGCCCCACGAACGCGACGGGTCCCACGGCCGCGGTCGCGGCCCCGCACAGCAGGACGATGGCGATGCCCGCGACGACGCGCGTGCGGGTCACGTCCTGCCCGAGGCCGCGCGCGACGTCGTCGCCCAGGGCCAGGCCGTTGAGCGAGCGGCCGAGCGCGAGGGCCAGGACGAGGCCCACGACCACGAACGGCAGCACCTGCCACATGACCGTCGAGCCGCGCGCCGCGAGCGAGCCGACCTGCCAGAAGCGCATGAGGTCGAGCGCCGCGCGGTCGACCAGGAGGACCGCGGTCACGACCGACGTCAGCGCCGCCGTGACGGCCGCTCCGGCGAGCGCGAGCTTGACGGGCGTCGCGCCCTCGCGCCCCACGCTCGCGACGCCGTAGACCACGGCCGCCGCGATCGCGGCGCCCGCGAACGCGAACCACACGTAGCCGCCGACCTGCGAGACGCCGAAGAACGAGATCGCGCCGACCACGAAGAGCGAGGCTCCTGCGCTGATGCCGAGCAGGCCCGGGTCGGCGAGCGGGTTGCGCGTCAGGCCCTGCATCAGGGTTCCCGCGGCGCCGAGCGCGGCCCCCGCGACCAGGCCCACGAGCGTGCGGGGCACGCGCTTCTCGATCACCACGAGGTGGTCGGGGTTGGTCGGGTCGTAGCTCGTGAGGGCGTCCACGACGACGCTCAGGGGCAGGGCGTTGGCCCCGACCGCGAGGCTCAGCGCGCACACCGCGACCAAGGCAACGAGCAAGGTGGCGAGTCCGATGACGAGACGCCGACGACGGGCCGGGCGACGAGAGGTCGCCCGGCCCGTGCCGGCGTCAGTGCTGTGGGTCGTGCTCATGAGTGGTGCGAGACTACGACACCTTCTCGGCGGCGGCCGCGAGCTGCGGCACGTACTGGTCGAGCATCCACGGGATCGAGAGCGCGGTGGGGGCGCTCGACGCCATGACGAACGACTCGCCGACGATCGGGGCGAAGCGGCCCTCGGCCACGGTGGGCATCGCGGCGATGACCGGGTCGGCCACGAACGTGTCGACGTCGGCCTGCGTCGCGAAGTACATGATGAGGACGTCGGTGTCGATCTTGGAGACGTTCTCGTAGCTCAGCGGGTACCAGAAGGTGCCGGACGTCGGGTCGGCGTCGAGCTCCTCGACGCTCGGGGAGAGCGTCATGCCGAGGTCCTCGACGACCTGCACGCGCGGGTCCTCGGCGCGGTAGACGTTGAGCTGGTCGGCCGTGTTGGCTGCCGCGTACAGGAACGACTTGCCCTGGATGACGGGGTACGCGTCCGACTGTGCGGTGATGCCGGCGGTCGTCTCCTCGACGAGCGCGTCGGCCTCCTCCGACAGGCCCAGGGCGTCACCGACGATGTCGAGCTGCTCCTGCCAGGACAGCGCCCAGGGCTGGTCCGGGTAGGCGACGACCGGCGCGATCTTGGAGAGCTTGTCGAACTCCTCCTGGGTGATGCCCGAGTAAGGGGCCAGGATGACGTCGGGCTTGGCCGCGACGACCTCCTCGAACGGCACCTCGCTCGTGTCGCCGCCCGAGAGCAGCGTCGGCGTCTCGGCGCCCATCTCGTCGAGCTTCTCGGCGACCCAGGGGAGCACGCCGTCCTCGTTGCCGCCGTACTTGTAGGCGGGCATCGCGACGGGCACGACGCCCAGCGCCAGGACGGCGTCCTGCGTCGACCAGCCCCACGTCACGACGCGCTCGGGCTTCTCCTCGATGACGGCCTCGCCGAGCGCGCTGTCGATCGTGACGGGGAAGGCGCCCTCGGACGCGGTGCTGTCGGCTGCTGGCGACGAGGCGTCGTCGCCCGACCCGCCGGAGCAGGCGCCGAGCGCGAAGGCGGTGGCGACGGTCGCGGCGACCAGGGCCGTGGGCCGGAGCCGTCGAGAGATGGTGCGAGCGGACATGATGCTCCTCGGTCGGTGCTGCGCGGGGGATGCTGCTAGAGGTAAGGCTAACCTCATCGGCTGGGAGCGAGGGGCGGCCGTGGGCGGTGAGGGTCAGTGGGATGGTTCACAACGCGGTGTCATCTCCCGGCCGGGGCGTGTCGGGGAGCGGCCGTCCGGGGCTGGTCGGTGTGCTGGTGCTGGTGCTGGTGCGGTGCGGTGCGGTGCTGGTGCCGAGCACGAGGTTGCGGTCGTTATGACCGGCTTGGTGACCGCAACCTCGTGCTCGACCGCACGGAACCTCGTGCTCAGTTCCCCCGGTGGTCCTGGATCGAGAGCCTCGGCCCCCGCCGCGGCGCGTGCCCCAGCCCCGACACCTCGAGCAGCCGCACGACCCGGTACCGGTGGGGCGCGTAGGGCGCGAGCAGCCGCAGCATCCCGGCGTCGTCGGTCCGTTCGCCGGTCAGCGCCCAGCCGACGGCCTTGGCGAGGTGGAAGTCGCCGACCGACACCGCGTCCGCGTCTCCGAGCGCCCGCTGCCCGACCTCCGCGGCCGTCCATACCCCGACCCCGGGCACGAGCTGCAACCGCGCCTGCGCCGCGGTCGGGTCCATCGCGGTGCACTCCTCGAGCCGGCGTGCGACGCGCGCGCACTCGACGACGGTCCGCGCCCGTCGGGGGTCGACGCCGGCCCGGTGCCAGTCCCACGTGGGGATCGTGGCCCAGGTCCGGGCGTCGGGGACCACGCGCATGCCGTCGGGGGCAGGGCCCGGCGCGGGCGTCCCGTAGCGTGCGAGCAGCCAGCGCCACGCGTGGTGGGCGGTCACGGTCTGCACCTTCTGCTCGAGGACCGCAGGCACGAGCGCCTCGAGCACCCGCCCGGTACGGGGGACGCGCAGCCCGGGGTGCCTGCGGTGCGCGTCCGCGAGGCGGGCGGGAGGCGCGAAGGAGGCTGCGTCGTCGGGCTCCCCGAGGAGCGCGGGGAGCGACGCGGCGAGCTCGCCCGCCCCGGGCCCCCACGCCTGCCCGACGACGTCACGCACCCCCGCCTGCACCAGGCGGTAGGTCACGGGCCCGGTCGGGAAGAGGCTCGTGCGCCAGGTCCCAGCCTGAGGGCCGGTCGGCACCACGCGGAACGTGGGGTCGTAGGGGCCGCGCGCGAGCTTCGCGAGCGTCGAGCGCAGGTCGAGCGGGCGCTCGGAACGCAGGACGAGGGGGAGCGGTGCGGTGGAGGTGTCGACAGGGTCGGCCGGTCCTGTCCCGGCGAGCGCCGGGGCGGGGAGCGGAGACGCGGTCATCGCTCCAGTGTCGCACCGGAGCCTGAGGCTCCCGGTGGGACGATCTGCCGAGCACGAGGTTGCGGTCGTTATGAGCCGCGGAACGGACGCAACCTCGTTCTCGGCGCGCACCGGGGGATCGTGTGGAGCCGCGGACGGGGAAAGCGGGACCAGGCCCGGAACAGGGACGAGGCCGCCGCCGGACGGGCAGCGGCCTCGAACCGTTCGGGCGGAGCGTCAGTCGAAGAGCGTCGACTCGGTCCAGGCGTCCGCGGCGGCCTTGCTCGCGGCACTCGCCCCGACCTTGGTGGCCGCACGGCCCGCAGCGGCCGGCCGCTTGGCGGGCGCGACCGCGAGGTCGTCGGTGCCAGCGAGCGTGGCCCGCTCCTCGCCGCGCCCGGCGGCCCAGTCCTGCGCAGCGAGGCCTGCGAGCTGGTCGGCCCGCTCGTTGAAGTGGTTTCCGACGTGCCCCCGCACCCACCGGAACCGCACCGGTCCGGGGCGGGCCTGGATCGCGGCCTCGATGCCCTGCACGAGCTCGAGGTTCTTCACGGGGCTGCCGCCGGCCGTCCGCCAGCCCTTGCGCTTCCAGCCCTCGAGCCACTCCGACGCGCACTTGATGGCGTACTGGGAGTCGGACTCGATGAGGAGCGGCTCTGCGCTCTGGTGGGCGCGTACCGCCTCCAGCAGAGCCATGAGCTCCGCGATCTGGTTCGTCCCGGAGGCTGCGCCGCCCGAGTCGAAGGTTCCGTCGTGGTTGATCCACGCCCAACCGATCGCTCCACCCGGGTTGACCAGGCACGAGCCGTCGGTGCTGACAGTGATCACTTGTGCGTCCTCGCTCATCGGAGTCGGAAGTCCGTCGCGCCCATTGTCCCCGACTTTCGGGGGCGCCAGGACCGCTGTCTGCTCGCTGTGCGCCCGACGGCGGAGCGCACCCGTGCGCGCGTGGTGCGCTCCGTCGTCGGGCACCGGGAACGGGGTGACGGACGCCTCAGGCGAGCGACGACCGCCGGGCACGACGAGCCCAGGAACCTCCGACAGCACGACGCCCCCGCCCCCACCGGTGACCGGGGGGAGCGAGGGCGACGCGTGATCAGGCCGTGGTCAGCTGACGCCGAGCAGGTCGATCACGAAGACGAGCGTCTTGCCGGACAGGCGGTGGCCACCACCGGCCGGGCCGTACGCGAGCTCCGGGGGGCAGACGAGCTTGCGGCGCCCGCCGACCTTCATCCCCGGGATGCCCTGCTGCCAGCCGGCGATGAGGCTGCGCAGCGGGAAGTTGATGGACTGGCCACGGCTCCAGGACGAGTCGAACTCCTCGCCGGAGTCGTACTCGACGCCCAGGTAGTGGACGTTGACGGTCGAGCCGGGCTGCGCCTCGGCGCCGTCGCCGACGATCAGGTCGACGACCTCGAGCTCGGTGGGGGCCGGGCCCTCGGGGGCATCGACCTCAGGACGGGTGCGTTCGGTGTTCTCGGACATGTTCCGATCCAACCACGGGACGCCCCCGCAGCGGCTGTCGGAACTCCCGCGAACCGCAGAACCGTGCGGAAAAGTTGGGGATCCCGAAACCCACGAAGGCCCCATTCTTGCCATGATGAACGCATGACACCCCCCGCTGCCCCGAGCTCCGGCATGCCCGCGCACGCCGGCGAGGCCCGCCGTCGGACCCCTCAGGAGATCCGTCGCTGGCGCCAGTACCTGGCCGACGAGCGTGCTGAGGCCGCGTCCTACCGCGACCTCGCGTCGCGCCGCTCGGGCGAGGAGAAGGAGATCCTGCTGGCGCTCGCGGACGCCGAGAAGCGCCACGAGGACCACTGGCTCGCGCTGCTGGGCGACGACGCAGGCAAGCCCCTGCGCGGCGACTGGCGCACACGGTCGCTCGGGCTGTTCGCGCGCCGGTTCGGCGGGGTGTTCGTGCTCGCTCTCGCACAGCGGGCCGAGGCCCGCTCGACATACGAGACCGACGTCGACGCGACCGCTGCGATGGCCGCCGACGAACGCATCCACGAGGAGGTCGTGCGAGGGCTCGCGACGCGCGGGCGCATGCGCATGTCGGGGACGTTCCGTGCCGCGGTGTTCGGCGCGAACGACGGCCTGGTCTCCAACCTCGCGCTGATCCTGGGGATCGGGGCGTCGGGTGCGTCGAACGAGACCGTGCTGCTCACAGGTCTCGCGGGCTTGCTCGCCGGCGCGCTGTCGATGGGGGCGGGCGAGTACGTGTCGGTGCGGTCGCAGCGCGAGCTGCTCGACGCTTCGACGCCCAGCCCGCTGGCCTCGGCCGCGCTGCCGCACCTCGACGTCGACGCCAACGAGCTCGCGCTCGTCTACCGGGCACGTGGCCTGACGCCTGAGGAGGCCGAGAGGCACGCGGGCGAGGTGCTGTCGACGTACACCGCGGCGACCGTGATCGCCCCGGCCGCCGAGGTGGACGAGTTCGAGACGCACGGCTCCGCGATGGGGGCGGCCGTGTCGTCGTTCCTCTTCTTCGCGTCGGGCGCGCTCGTCCCGGTGCTGCCGTACCTGTTCGGCCTCCAGGGCGGGGTCGCGGTGCTCGTCGGGAGCGTCCTCGTGGGGTTGGCGCTGCTCGGGACGGGCGCAACGGTCGGGCTGCTGTCGGGGGCGTCACCCGTCAAGCGGGCGCTGCGCCAGATCGCGATCGGGTTCGGTGCGGCCGCCGCGACGTACGCGCTGGGGCTGATCTTCGGGACCACGGTCGGGTAACGGGGCGGGTCGTGGGCGCGGGTGAATCGCCCGCCGTCGGCATGCGGAGCGCGGCGGCCTCTCCTACGGTGGGAACTCGTACGACCGTTCCACCGACGAGGATGCCGATGCCCAGGTCTGCCGCAGCTCTCCCCGTGCGCTCCCGCGCGCGTCGGTGGCTCGTGCGCGGACTGGTTGCCGGTGCCGGCGCCGGGGTCGGGACGCTCCTCGCGATCGGGACGGCCGGCTCGGCTGCCGCGGCCGACGACCCGCTCGGTGTCGGTGGGCTCCTCGCCCCCGTGACGGGCACGGTCCAGCAGGTCGTGGAGCCGATCGTCACCCCCGTCGTGCACGACGTCGTCAAGCCCGTGCTCGACCCGGTCGTGCAGCAGGTCGTGACTCCCGTGGCGAAGCCGGTCGCACCGGTCGTCGAGGCGGTCGCAGCGCCGGTCGCCCCCGTGGTCAAGCCCGTGGCCGACGTCGTCGCTCCCGTCACGGGGGGCGTCGCCCAGGTCGTGGCACCGGTCGCGGAGCCCGTGGTGGATGCTGTCGCTCCGGCGGTCACGCCCGTGCTCGACGCGCTCGCCCCGGTGACCGCACCGGTCGCCGACTCGCTGGCTCCGGTGGTCGCGCCGATCCTCGAGCCGCTCGCTCCCGTGCTGAACCCGGTGCTCGATCCGCTGGCCCCCGTGGTCGGCGCGCTCGACCCGGTCCTCGGGTCGGTGCTGGATCCTCTGGCCCCGGTCGTGGACCCGATCCTCCCGGGGACGGGGCCCGGGACGGTTCCGGGTGATGGCAACGAGGTGGTCCCCTCTGTTCCCGGCGGGACGGCTCCTGGAAAGGGGGTCGACGACGTCGCGACCGTTCCGGACGCGGCACCCCACCTGGGTGGGGGAGCGACCGGTCCTGACGCGTCGCCCCCAGCACTCGGGGTGGAGACGTCGGTGGACGGGCTCGAGGCCGCGGCGCCCGGCCGTCTCCGTCTCGGCGACAGGGCGCCTTTCGGCTCGCTCGCTTCCGTCTCTGATACCTCCGCAGCTGTGCTGAGCAGCCCCACCCACGGACCCCTGGGGAGCCCTCTGTCCGGGCCCGGGGGAGTCGACTCCGCGGCGCCGTCGAGCGGTTCCAGCACCGTGTCCCCTCGTGGCGGCTCCGGTGGTGACTCGGCTCTCTCGGCCGCCTCCCTGTTCTTCGCCCCCTCGACGCTCTGGGCGCTGCCCGACGCCGAGGCGCGTGCGGCCCACTCCTCCACGTTCTTCGAGGTCCCTGTCTCCCCTGCATGACCTGGCCACGTCGCGCCCTCGCGTGCGGCACGAGCCATCCGGCGCAGCCCCCTTCGCGGCGCGCCGTCCACGTCATGCAAGGAGAAACGATCATGCACACCTACGTTCGTCGTGCGCTGCAGACAGCGCTCGTCACAGGCGGCCTGCTGGCCGTCGGGGCCGTCTCGGCCCAGGCCTCCGAGGGGGACCTCCTCGGCAACCTCGGACTCGACCTCGGGGTCGACGTCCCGCTCAGCCAGGTCGTCGGGGTCCTCCCCGACGTCGCGGTCGACGTCCCGGTGAACGTGCCGGTCAACGTCTCGGACGTCGCCGTCGGGGTCCTCGGGGACGCTGCGGTGAGCTCGCCTGCACCTGCACCTGCACCTGCACCTGCACCTGCACCCGCTCCTGCGCCGGCTCCGGTCACGGCACCCCCGACGGGTGGCCCTGCGGACATCGCGATCGACGTGCCGATCACGGTCCCGGTGGACGTCTCCGGCGTCGCCGTGGGCATCCTCGGGGACGCTGCGGTGAGCTCACCTGCACCTGCACCTGCACCTGCACCCGCACCGGCGCCTGCACCTGCACCCGCACCGGCGCCCGCTCCGGTGTCCGACGCCGAATCCGCCGGCGTCGATGTCGACGTGCCGGTCACGGTCCCCGTGAACGTCTCGGGGATCGCCGCAGGCGTCCTGGGGGACGCGACGGTCTCGTCGCCTGCTCCTGTCCAGCCGGTGGCTGCAGTGCCCGCTCCCGCGGGGAGTGAGGCGCCGTCGGGCGGTGTCTCGGTCGACATCCCCGTGACGGTGCCGGTCAGCGTGACGGACATCGCGGTGGGCGTTCTCGGAGACGCTTCAGTCAGTCCTGGTGCAGTTGCTGGTGCCGGCACAGGTACCGACGCAGGGGGCGCCACGGGGATCCCGGGCGGCCTGCTGGGTGGGCTGACCGGTGGTGGTCTGTTGGACGGCGTCCTCGGTGAGGACGGGCTCCTTGACGGGATCCTCGGGGGCGACGGCCTGCTGGGGTCACTGCCCGACGTCAGCGTGAACCTGCCGATCACCGTCCCGGTGGACGTGTCCTGCTTGGGCGTCGGCCTCCTGGGCAACGCCTCGGTCGGGTGCCCTGCCGCGGCAGTCATCGACCCCACGGACCCGACCGACCCGACCGACCCGACCGACCCGACCGACCCGACCGACCCGACCGACCCGACCGACCCGACCGACCCTACGGACCCGACGAACCCCGTCGACCCCGCTGACCCGGTCATGCCGACGATCTCGGTCGACCCCGCCGGGTCGACGGACACCGTCCAGACGGTCAGCCGTCAGGTCGTGACGGGATCTGGCACGGTCGCCGCAGCCTCGGTCACGGCGGCGAGGTCGGGATCGCTCGCGACGACCGGTGCGGACTATGGGCTGCTGGCGTTCGCCGGTGTCCTCGTCCTCCTGGGCCAGGCGGTCCGCCTCCTGGTGCGTCGACGCGAGCCGACGCGTGAAGCGGGGATCCGCTCGGTGGACTGAGCCGATCCTGTCGCGCTGATGCTCGGCTGAACCGCAGGGCCGGGCCGTTCGTCCCTCGGACGGCCCGGCCTCGAGCGCGCCTGCCTGAACCCGGCTCGGATGCTCGTGCCGCGGCGACCCGGCTGTGTCTTCTGCGGAGCCACCACACATGTGGTGGCTCCGCAGAAGACACAGCCGGGTCGCCGGGCAACACGAGCCGATGCCACCGGTCACCGCGACCCCGCCGATCAAGGCGCCCGACGGCGGACCGGTCGGCCGCCGTCGGGCAGGGAGGTGCGCTAGACGACCAGGCCCAGCAGCAGGATCACGATCAGCGCCACGACCGACAGCACGCACTCCATGACGGACCACGTCTTGAACGTCTGCCCCACGGTCATGCCGAAGTACTCCTTGATGAGCCAGAACCCGGCGTCGTTGACGTGGGACAGGAACACCGAGCCCGCGCCGATCGCGAGGACCAGCAGCGCCGCGTGCGTGGGCGAGAGGTCCGCGGCGAGCGGGGCCATGATCCCGGCGGCCGTGATGGTCGCGACCGTCGCCGAACCCGTCGCGACGCGGATGAGCGCCGCGACCAGCCATCCTGCGAGGAGCGGCGAGAGGTTCGCGTCGGAGATCCCGCTCGCGATGACGTCGCCCACTCCCGTGTCGACGAGCGTCTGCTTGAAACCGCCGCCCGCGCCCACGATCAGCAGGATGCCCGCGATCGGGGCGAAGGACTTGTCGACCAGCGTGCTGATCTCGTCGCGCGTGCGACCCATCGCGCTGCCGAACGCCACGAGCGACACGAGCGACGTGATGAGCAGCGCGACGAGCGGCGTCCCGATGAACTCGAGCCCCTTGCCGACGGGCGACTCCAAGGTCCCGGTCATCTCGACGACCGTCCGGGCCAGCATGAGGATCACGGGCAGCAGGACCACGGTGACGGCGACCGCGAAGCTCGGGCGCGGGGCGTCCTCGTCGCGCTCGGACACGCCCAGGACGGTCGTGGGCGGGGGCAGCTTGACCCAGACAGCGAGCGGCTTGGCGAGCAGGGGCCCCGCGACGATCACGGTCGGCACCGCGACGAGCAGCCCGAGCCCCAGCGTCAGGCCGAGGTTCGCGCCCAGTGCGTCGATCGCGAGCAGCGGCCCCGGGTGCGGGGGGACCAGGCCGTGCAGCGCGGACAGCCCCGCGAGGGCCGGGATGCCGACGAGGATCGGGGAGACCTTGGAGCGTCGCGCGACCATCATGACGACGGGGATGAGCAGGACCACGCCGACCTCGAAGAACAGCGGGATGCCGACCACGAACGCGATGAGCGCCATGGCCCACGGCAGCCGCTGCAGGGGCGTGCGCGCCAGGATCGTGTCGACGATCTGGTCCGCGCCGCCCGAGTCGATGAGCATCTTGCCGATGATCGCGCCGAGCGCGATGAGGACGCCGACCCCCGCGACGGTCGAGCCGAGCCCTGCCGAGAAGCTCACGAACGCGCTCACGAAGTCGATGCCCGCGACGATCGCGAGGACCGCCGAGCCGATCATGAGGGACAGGAACGGGTGGAGCTTGAGCCACACGATCAGGACGATGATCGTGGCGATCCCGAGCACCGCCGCGAGGATGAGCTGGGTCGTCCCGGCGTCGGTCGTCGGTGTCTCGGTGGCTGCGCGCAGGGCGCCCGCGGCGAGCGGGTGCGAGGCGAGGGTGAGCATCATCGCTCCTCGGGGTGGATGGAAGTACTGGTCGGGGTGCGCCGCGCTCGTCCGTCGGCGCGGGGGATCGTGGGGTGGGGCAGGGCCGTGGACTCGAGGATCCGGTCCACGAGCTCCTCGGGCGGTGCGCCGACGTCGAGCGTGATCCCGTCCTCGTCGGCCGCGAGGGGTTCGAGCGTCGCGAGCTGGGACGGCAGCAGGGACGCGGGCATGAAGTGCCCGCTGCGGTGCGTCATGCGGTCCTCGAGCAGCTCGGTGCTGCCCGTGAGGTGCACGAACCGGACACGCCCGTGCGCGGTCCGCAGCAGGTCCCGGTAGCTGTGCTTGAGCGCCGAGCACGTCACGACCGCCGAGTCGCCCTCGGCGGCCTGCTCGTCGAGCCAGTCGCGCATCGCGCGGAGCCAGGGCCAGCGGTCCTCGTCGGTGAGCGGGGTGCCCGCGCTCATCTTGTCGATGTTGGCCTGCGGGTGGAACTCGTCCGCCTCGGCGTACGGGCGGTGCGTGCGTTCCGCGAGCAGGGTCGCGACCGTGGTCTTGCCCGAGCCGGCGACACCCATGATGACGAGGTGCACGGGGGCGAGGTCGACCGCGGGAGTCCTGTCCGGGGCCGCGCCCGAAGACGGGGTGACGACCCGGTCCGGGGTGGGGCTGACGTCTGTGTCCATGAGGGGGTTCCTTGGCTGTCCGTCGACTGCTGCGTCGTGCGCGGACCTCTGTGGCCGCCCACCGAGCATGCACGATTGGTATCACCTTTGGCAAGACAATGGTGTGACCTATGAAAGGGCCGTAGGCTCGACCCATGTCCGCGACGGTGCTCCACAGCTCGGTGACCGACGTCCTCGGTCACCGCATCACCGCAGGTCACCTCCCTGCGGGCAGCACGTTGACCCTCGACGGGATCGGAACCGAGTTCGGTGTCTCGCGCACCGTGACCCGCGAGACCATGCGCCAGCTCGAAGCGCTCGGCCTCGTCCGCTCGGGGCGTCGCATCGGCCTGGTCGTGCTCCCCGAGCAGGACTGGAACGTCTACGACGCCCGGATCATCCGCTGGCGCCTCGCCGGACCCGGCCGGGACGCGCAGCTGCGCTCGCTGACCGAGCTGCGCTGCGCCGTCGAACCCCTGGCCGCCGCAGGCGCCGCACGGCACGCGACCCCCGAGGCCCGCACAGAGCTCGTCGAGCTCGCCGAGCGCATGCGCGAGCTGGGCGAGGCCGGACGCCTCGAGGAGTTCCTCGTGCTCGACATCCGCCTGCACGCGCTGCTCCTGCGGTCGTCGGGCAACGAGATGTTCGCCGCGCTGCACGAGGTCGTGGGCGAGGTCCTCGCCGGGCGCACGCACCTGGGCCTCATGCCGCAGGCCCCCGTCGCCGAGGCGCTCGACGAGCACGAGGCCGTGGCCCGCGCGGTCGCCGCGGGGGATGCCGCCGAGGCCGAGCGCGCCATGGCCGCGCTCGTCGGGGAGGTCCGGGCCGCGCTCACGGCCTGACGCACCCACGGCCTGACGCGCCCACGGCCCGACGGAGCCACGCGCCCTGCGCGGTGACCTGAAGTTCTGAGACGGTCGCCTCAGGAGACGGTTTTCCGACCGCCGCGAGGTAGCCTCGTCGATCGTGCCCCGCCTCGACGGCATCCTTGCCGACACGACCCCGCTCCGCGTCTCCCCGCCGTTCCGTCGGCTGTGGTGGGGGCTCGGGGTCTCCAACCTCGGCTCGCAGCTGACCGTCGTCGCCGTGGGGCTGCAGGTGTACGCGCTCACGGGCTCGACGCTCGCGGTCGGGGTGCTGGGCATCTTCGCGCTCGTGCCCCTCGTGGCGCTCGGCCTGTACGGGGGCGCGCTCGTCGACGCCTACGACCGCCGCAAGGTCGCGCTGCTCGCGTCGTGGGCGCTGTGGGTCGTCACGGGTCTGCTCGCGCTCCAGGCGTGGCTCGACGTCGGGTCGGTCGGGGTCCTGTACGGGCTCGTGGCGCTCCAGTCGGCCGCGTTCGCGATCAACAACCCCGCGCGCTCGGCGATCATCCCGCGCCTGGTCGAGCCCCGGCTCCTGCCCGCCGCGAACGCGCTGCAGACCATCTCGTGGAGCATCGCGCTGACCGTGGGCCCGCTGCTCGGCGCGTTCCTCGTGGCGCTGTGGGGGTACGGGATCGCGTACTCGATCGACGTGGTGCTGTTCGCCGCGGCGCTGTGGGCCGTGTGGCGGCTGCCGTCGATCCCGCCGGTCCTGTCTCCCGAGGACACGTCGTCAGAGCTGGACCGGGCTCCCCACCGGGGCACGTCTGACGACGTGGCCGGTGACGAGGCCGGGGAGCCGTCGGCGCCCCGCCGCAAGGTCGTCGGCATCAGCTCGGTCGTCGACGGCCTGCGCTACCTCGCGACCCGGCCCAACGTGCGCACGACCTTCCTGGTCGACCTCGCCGCGATGATCCTCGCGTTCCCGCGCGTGCTGCTGCCCGCGGTCGGCGTGCTCTTCATCGGTGGCGGCGAGACCACGACAGGGGTGCTGAGCGCGGCGTTCGCGGTCGGCGCGGTGCTCGCCGGGGTCTTCTCTGGCGCGCTCTCGCGCGTGCGCTGGCAGGGGCTCGTGATCGCGTGGGCCATCACGGCGTGGGGGCTGTCGATCGCGGCGTTCGGTGCCGTGCTGCTCCTCGTGGGCTCGACCGACCCGCCGCAGGTGCTCGTGGGCGGCCTGGCCGCGGCGTGCATCGCGCTCGCGCTGGCCGGGGCGTCCGACGCGGTGAGCGCGGTCTTCCGCCAGACGATCCTCCAGACCGCGACCCCCGACGACATGCGCGGCCGCCTCCAGGGCGTCTTCATCGTCGTCGTCGCGGGCGGCCCGCGCCTGGGCGAGGTGGTCCTCGGCGCCCAGGCGAGCTGGTTCGGCGAGGCGTGGGCCGCGGTCGCGGGTGGGCTGGCCTGCATCGTCGTGGTGTGGCTGATCCTGCGGACGCAGCCGCGCTTCCTCAGGTACGACGCGCTGCACCCCGAGCCGTAGGGGTGTCGGAGCGCAGCTCTCGCGCGGCGCTCGCGGGCCCGACGACGTCGGCCCGTTCGTGGGTCGGCTCGCCGAGTGTGCAGCTCAGGTCGTCGCACGCGCCGGGCGGCAGCCGAACTGCACACCCGGGGTCGCGGTGCCGCGGTACCGTCCCCTC
This sequence comes from Oerskovia sp. Root22, assembly GCF_001429135.1. Lineage (NCBI taxonomy): Bacteria > Bacillati > Actinomycetota > Actinomycetes > Micrococcales > Cellulomonadaceae > Oerskovia > Oerskovia sp. Root22. Next base: position 259,980 of record NZ_LMIL01000011.1, read on the forward strand.
GTGGAGATCGAGGAGGAGCTGCCGCCGTTCTGGTTCGGCCAGGAGGTCTGTGTGCTGGGGGCGACGGACGGGATCGCCGGGACCGGCGTGGTGCGCGGGGTCTCGCGTCCTGGGCCGGGTGAGCCCTGGGCCTTCGCCGTCGAGCTCGACGGCGAGGCCGACCTCGTCGGCGCCGCTGCCGAACGCCTCGTAGCGACCGGCTGGTTCCGCGACGACGAGAGGCGTCGGGCGACCGTCGAGCAGCACGAGCGCGAAGCATCCTCGCGGCCGGGCGAACGCCTGCGCCGTCGTCACGTCTCCCTCCGGACGCACGTCGAGGCAGGCGGTGCCGACGAGGCGGCAGCCAGGGCGCGCGCGGTCGTGGCCGCGCTCGGCCTCGAGCCCGTCGACGTCGACGAGCCCGTCGAGTACTGGAAGGTCCCGGGCACCTGGGTCGTCGTGACCGGGCTCGCCTGGCCGCGGGTCGCGAGCGACGACGCCGAGGCCGCCGTCCTGCACCTCGTCGCCTCGACGGGCCTCGACTGGGCTCCGGTCTCGGGGACCCCGGCGGGGTGCGACGCCGTGTGGAACCCGGGCGACGCCGTCGACCCCCGGACGAGGCACGTCACCTGGATGGTCCTCGACGCGATCGCGTGACGCTCACCACGGTCGCTTCACCGCGCGACCGCGCCCTCTCGTCACTATCGTCGAAGGGAAACCTGACACGGAGGGGGTCGTCATGACCAGCAACGACGCAGGAGCGGCGGGGGATCCCCGCGCTCAGGCGCAGGCCAAGCGGCTCAACAAGAAGGTCGTCGGGATCAGCCTCGCAGCAGCGCTCGGTGGCTTCCTGTTCGGGTTCGACACGGCGGTGATCAACGGGGCCGTCGACTCCCTGTCCGAGACGTTCGAGCTCAACGCGGCGATCACGGGCTTCGCGGTCTCGTCCGCGCTGATCGGCTGTGCGGTGGGTGCGTGGTTCGCGGGTCCGGTCGCGAACAAGATCGGCCGCATCAAGGTCATGCTCATCGCCTCGGCGCTGTTCTTCGTGTCGGCGTTCGGGTCCGGCCTCGCGTTCTCGGTCGTGGACCTGATCCTGTGGCGCGTCATCGGCGGCCTGGGGATCGGGGCCGCGTCGGTCATCGCTCCCGCGTACATCGCGGAGGTCTCCCCGGCCCGCATCCGTGGCCGGCTCGGGTCTCTGCAGCAGCTCGCGATCGTGACCGGTATCTTCGCCTCCCTCCTCACCGACGCAGCGCTGGCCGGGGCCGCGGGCGGCGCGTCGAACGTCCTGTGGCTGGGTCAGGAGGCGTGGCGCTGGATGTTCATGGCCGCGGCCGTCCCGGCGGTCGCATACGGTCTGTTCGCGCTGCGCATCCCCGAGTCGCCCCGCTACCTGGTCGCCAAGGGGGAGACCAAGAAGGCCGCCGAGGTCCTGCGGGAGTTCACGGGGGTCCAGGACGTCGACCACAAGATCGCGGACATCGAGAACTCCCTCAAGTCCGACACCAAGGCCTCGCTCAAGGACCTGCGGGGCAAGCGGCTGGGCCTCAAGCCGATCGTCTGGGTCGGCATCCTGCTCTCGGTCTTCCAGCAGTTCGTGGGCATCAACGTGATCTTCTACTACTCGACGACGCTGTGGCGGTCGGTCGGGTTCTCGGAGGACGACGCGCTCCTGACCTCGGTCATCACCTCGGTCACCAACATCGTGGTGACGATCGTCGCGATCTTGCTGATCGACCGGATCGGCCGCCGCATCCTGCTCCTCGCGGGGTCGACGGGCATGTTCGTCTCGCTGGGCATGATGGCCGTCGCGTTCACGCAGGCCACGATGACCACGGCCTCCGACGGCACGTCCACGGCCTCGCTCGACGGCGCCTGGGCCACGGTCGCGCTCATCGCGGCCAACGCGTTCGTGGTGTTCTTCGGGGCGTCGTGGGGGCCGGTCGTCTGGGTGCTGCTGGGCGAGATGTTCCCCAACCGCATCCGTGCGAGCGCGCTGGCCGTCGCCGCGGCCGCGCAGTGGGTCGCGAACTTCGCGATCTCGACGTCGTTCCCCGTCCTGGCGGACATCGGTCTGAGCTTCGCGTACGCGTTCTACGCGTTCTTCGCGTTGCTGTCGCTGTTCTTCGTCTTCTACAAGATCCCGGAGACGCGCGGCAAGGAGCTCGAGGACATGCGCGACGACTTCGTGATCAAGCGGGGCCACATCGTCGAGTCGGCCTGAGGCACAGCCCCGCCCCTGCCGAGAAGTGAGCAGATGCCCCTGATCCGCGCGGATCAGGGGCATCTGCTCACTTCTCGGCGTAGAGGCGCGGTGCGCTACGCGAGCCCCGCGTCCCGCGCGACGATCGCGGCCTGCATGCGCGTCGTGACCTGGACCTTCGCGAGCACGCGCGACACGTGCGTCTTGGCCGTGGCCTCGCTGATGAACAGCTCGTCGGCGATGCCCTGGTTCGACAGCCCCCGCCCGAGGGCCGCGAGCACGTCGACCTCGCGCGGGGTCAGCTCGCGGAGCCGCGCGGTGGTGTCGCTGCGTTGTTCGTCGGCCGGCGTCCCGCCCGCCCGTCCCGTGCCCGACGGCGCCGCTCGCCCCGCGAGGTGAGCGGCGCCGTCGGGCCTCGGGGCGGACGCGAACGCCGCCAGCAGGCGGCGCGTGACCTCGGGGGCCAGGACCCCGTCGCCCGCCGCGACCCGGCGGACCGCGTCGATGAGCGCAGCGGGCTCCGCGGTCTTGAGCAGGAACCCTGCGGCCCCGGCGCGCAGCGCCTCGTCGACGTACTCGTCGAGGTCGAACGTCGTGAGGACGAGGACCTCGGCGAGCTTCTCGGAGACGATCGTGCGCGTGGCCTCGATGCCGTCGACGCCGGGCATGCGCAGGTCCATGAGCACGACCTCGGGGCGCAGCGCGCGGGCGTTGGTGATCGCGGCCGCGCCGTCGCCGGCCTCGCCGACGACCTCGATGTCCGGGGCGGAGTCGAGCAGGAACCGGAGGCCGGCGCGGATCGCGGCGTGGTCGTCGGCGAGCAGGACGCGGATCATGCGGGGTCTCCGGGTGGGTCGGTGTGGCGTGGAGCGCTGCGACCGTGCGGGGTCGGTGAGATCCCGTCGGCCGAAGAGTTGTCAGAACTGGGCCGGTCGATACCCCGGCCTGCTTCTGACAACTGATCCGTGGCGGTCGTGGCGGTCGGGGGACCGGCCGGTCGGCCCAGGGGCAGCACGGCCCGCACGTGCCAGGCGCCCCTCGCGGCGCGGGGGCCGGAATCACGTGCGTCGACAGGGCCCGCCCTGAACGTGCCGCCCAGCGCCTCGGCGCGCTCGCGCATGGTGAGGAGCCCGGTGCGGGTGCTCAGGCTCGGCGGGAGCGGGCGGGGTTCGTCGGTGAGGGAGCTCGTGACCTCGACCGTGAGGCGGTCCGGTCCCAGCCCGAGCGTGACCAGCACCCGCCCGCCGGGCGCGTGCTTGGCGGCGTTGGTCAGGGCTTCCTGCACGATCCGGTGCGCAGCCTGGTCGACGGCCGCGGGGAGGGTCGCCGAGCGGGCGCCTTCCGGGTCCTCGACGTCGACCGTGAGCCCCTGCGCGCGTGCGGAGACGAGGACGTCGTCGAGCCGGGCGAGCCGTGCGGGGGCGGCGACGGCCTCGCCCCCGAGCACCGTGGCTCTGTTGTCAGAACTGAGCCGGTCCATACCCCGGCCACGTTCTGACAACTGATCGGCAGGGGCGAGGGGCACCCCGTCGCGCAGGTCTGGAGGACCACTGTCCGGGGACAAGTTGTCAGAACTGAGCCGGTCCATACCCCGGCCACGTTCTGACAACTGATCCACGCCCGACGCACCAGCGCGCGGCGCACCCTCCCGCGGCAGGTCCGAGCGCAGCAGCAGGATCATGGCCCGCATCTCCTCGAGCGACGTGATGCTGCTCGACCGCACGAGCTCGAGCGCGGCGCGGTCCCGCGCGGCATCGGGTGGCGACGCGAGCGCAGCCCCCGAGTGGATCGCGATGGCGGACAGGTGGGACGCGATGACGTCGTGCAGGTCGCGTGCCATCGCGGCCCTCTCCGCGCGCACGGCCTCGTGCTGCCCCAGCGTCGCGATCTGCTCGAGGTCGGCCGCACGCTGGGCCTCGAGGTCGGCGCGCTCCGCCTCGAGGTCGGCCCGCTCGGCGGCGAGGTCCGCGAGGTCGGACTTCTGCCGCACGTTCGCGGCCCACCAGAGCGGTGTCGCGAGGATCGCCGCGACCTGGATGCCGCCGACCACGAACCCTTGCACGTCCCGGTAGTGCTCACCCGTGAGCACCGCGACCGCGACGACCAGCACCCCGACGGCGACCCCCACCACCGTCCGCAGCCGCCTGCTGCCGTGCAGCCCGCTCGCGTAGAGCAGGTCCCACAGGACCAGGACCATGCCGAGGCTGCCCCCGAACGACAGGTCGACCGCGAACGCCACGGTCCCGACGCTGAGCGCGACCGCCGGATGCGCGCGCTTGAAGACCAGCGCGACGCACCCGGCGAGCAGGGGCAGCACATGCCACCAGCGCCCGTCGACCGTCACGAGTGGCGGGATCGACCACACCTGCACGACGTCGACGAGCAGGAGCAGGACCCCGATCACGAACATCCCGACGGCGTTGTACGCGTCGCCGCGCCTGCTGTCGGTGCGCAGGCCCGTGGCGACGGTGCTGACCGCGCGCCGCACGTGTGACGCACGGGGTGACGAGCCGGCGGCCCGGGCGTCCGGAGCGCCCGAGCCGCCGCCACCACCAGCGCCGTCGCCGTCGCCGGCGCCGGCGGACGCGGTCGCGGTCGCGGTCACGCCGTCCGACGCAGGAGCGGGCAGGGGATCGGGCACGTTCCCATCTCAGCACAGGGGGCCGAGCCATGGATCGCCCGAACGATGTACGGCGCGGCGCAGCGCCCGGCAAGGATCGCCCGTCCGCCCGACGACAGGCCCATCTCCGGCAGCGAGCCTTGCGACATGGAACTCCTTCCTCTCCTCGGGGCGCTCGCGGTCCTGGCCCTCGTCGACTCGACGAGCTTCGGCACCTTGCTGATCCCGGTGTGGCTGCTCATGACCCCGGGCCGGGTGCGGGTCGCGCGGATGCTCGTCTACCTGGCCACGATCGTCGGGTTCTATCTCGCGGTCGGCCTGGTCATCGCGCTCGGCGCGGGCGCGTTCGCCGACGTCCTCGGACAGGTCGTCGAGACCCGCCCGGTCAGGATCGTCGAGCTGCTGCTCGGGGTGGGCCTGGTCGCGTACAGCTTCCGGATCGACCGCCGGTCCAAGGGGGCGTCGACCGGTCAGGGGCGCGTCCTGCGTTGGCGGGCCCGCGCGATGGGGACGTCGGGCGGGGAGGGCGTGGCGCCGTCGGGCCTGGTCCCCCTGCCCGACGGCGGAGCGCACCCCGTGCGCGAGACCCCGCCCCGCGCGGGCGTCGACACCGCGCCGGAGACGGGATCCGTGACGGCCCTCATGGGCCTCGCGCTGGGCGCCGCGGCGATCGAGCTCGCGTCGATGCTCCCGTACCTCGCGGCGATCGGGCTGCTCACCCAGGCGGGCCTGGGGTGGCCGACGACCGGGCTGGTCCTCGCGGGGTACTGCATCGTCATGGTGCTGCCCGCGCTCGTCCTGCTGGCTGGTCGGGTCCTCGCGGCCCGGCAGGTGGGCCCGCTCCTCGACCGGCTCAACGAGTGGATGACGAAGAACGCGGCGTCGACCACGGCGTGGGTCGTGGGGATCGTGGGCTTCCTGCTCGCGCGCGACGCCGTGGTCTGGCTCGGCTGGATGGGCTGAATGTCCGCGGATCTTGCCGGAACGGCAACCGGACTTGCCTCGGGGTGGGGTGCGGCCGCAAGGTCGGGAGTGACGGCCGTCCCGGGCCGGCACCGACCCGAGGAGCGAACGTGACCCAGCAGCACGACCACGAGAACGACCCTGCCCACGACCACGACCACGAGCACGGCCACGGCCACCAGCAGCACCATTTCGACCAGGCCTTCTGGGACGAGCGCTACGGCTCGACGACCGCGGTGTGGAGCGGCAACCCGAACCCGCAGCTCGTACGCGAGGTCGCGGACCTGCCCACGGGCCGGGCGCTCGACGTGGGCGCGGGCGAGGGAGCCGACTCGGTGTGGCTCGCGCAGCAGGGGTGGGACGTCGTCGGGCTCGACGTGTCGCCCGTGGCGCTCGAGAAGGCTGCGTCCCACGCCGCCGCGGCAGGGGCCGAGGTCGCGGCGCGGATCGAGTGGCGCCAGGGCGACCTGCTCGGGTGGGAGCCGGCGGACGAGCGGTTCGACCTCGTGACGGCCCACTTCATGCACCTGCCGGCCGACCTGCGCCGGCAGGTCTTCCCGCGCCTCGCGCAGGCGGTCGCGCCGGGCGGGCGGCTGCTCGTCGTCGGGCACCACCCCGCGGACCACGAGACCGTGCGCAAGGACTTCGACGAGCACTTCTTCTACACGGGGGACGACCTCCTGGCCGAGCTCGACCTCGACGGGTGGGACGTCGAGACGAACACCGCGCCCGAGCGCGAGATGCTCGGCGCCGACGGGGAGCCCGTGACGATCCGCGACACGGTGCTGCGGGTGCGGCGGCCGTAGAGCAGTCCCCGCCTACGCCTGGCGCGCGGTGCGGAGCGTGATCCCCTGCGGCCCGGCCTCGAGAGCGGTCACGTGGGCCGTCGAGCCGTCGGGCAGCAGCACGACGAGCCGGTCGCTGCCGTTCGCGCGGACGCGGGCGTACTGGAGCTGGGTCGTCAGGTCGTGGACGCCGAGGGGCCGGGCGCCGTCGCCGGCAGCCGCACCGGCAGCAGGTGACGGTGGGGCGGTCGTGCCCTGCTGCCCGACGGCGTCGCTCACCGCGTCGGTCGGGTGCAGGGCCGGGGTGGGCCGGGCCTCGTAGGACTGGAGCGTGCCGACGATCGAATCGATGAGGTCGTCGACCTCGGTGACGTCGTAGCCCTCACGCCATTTCGTGGCCGAGAACCGGGCGCCTCGGGCCTCGACCGAGGTGAGCAGTCCCGGGCCGGGACGGCCGCCCGCCTCGTACGCCTTGAGCGTCGCGCTGACGTCGTCGAGGTAGATGTCGACCTGCTCGACGTCGTAGCCCTCGCGGAACTTGGTCGCGGTGAACGTCGTGTCCAGGACCTGCTGGGCGGTCAGCATGCGGGGCTCCGATGGGTGGGGTGGGACGGAGGACGGCGCCGGGGTGGACCCTCCTGCGTGAGGTGGACCCCGGCAGGGTCCACCTCACGCGCTCGGCTCCACCCCGGCGTCGGGGTCGTCAGTTGGACGATGCCGCCGACGACGTGGACGACGATCCGTTCGACACGGCCTGGCCGCTCAGGTGCCCACCGGCCAGCCCGGCGATGAGCTGGTTGATGTCGACGCCCGTGAGCTGCTTGATGACCTGCTGGCCCTCGCCCAGGACCGACGCGACGTTCTTGGTGATCGCGCTCGCGCCGTCGGTCGAGATGACGGTCATGCCCTGGATCTTGCCGATGGGCTCGGCCGCGGCGCGGACGATCTCCGGCAGGCGCTCGATGAGCTCCTGGACCAGTGCCGCCTCGCCGTACTTCTTGAGCGCCTCGGCCTTGGCGTCGGTCGCGACGGCCTCGGCGCGGCCCTCGGCCTCGACCGCGAACGCGCGTGCCTCACCCTCGGCCTTGATACCGACGGCCAGGGCGACCTGGCGGTCACGCTCGGCCTCGCCGGCGCGACGGACGGCGGCCGCGGAGGCCTCGGCGTCCTGGATCGCGGCGGTCTTGTTGGCCTCGGCGATCGTGGTGCGCTTGTACGCGTCGGCCTCGGTGGCGGCGTTCGACGAGTCACGCTGGGCGTTGGCTCGCTGGACCTCGGCGTAGGCAGCGGCCTCGGCGGGCTTGCGGATCTCGATGTCGAGGCGCTCCTGCGTCACGCGGGCCTGCTCGGACAGCGCCTCGCGCTCCTCGACCGCGACGAGCCGCTCCTGCTCGGCGCGCGCGAGCTGACCCGCGGCCTCGGCCTCGGCGTTGGCCTTGTCGGTCTCGGCCTTGATGATGGCGCGCTTGAGGTCGAGCGCCTTCTGGCGCTCGGCGATCTGCTCGGCGGCGTCGATCGCGGCGAACTCGGACGCGCGCTGGGCCTCGGCCTCGGAGACCTCGGCGACCTGGCGGGCGCGGGCGGCCTCGGCACGACCGAGGTTGGCGAGGTAGTCGGAGCCCGGGGTCGAGATGTCCGAGATGTTGAGGAGGTCGACCTGCAGGCCCTGCTCCGAGAGGTCCGTCTTGGTGGACTCGACGACGCGGTCCGAGAGGCCCTTGCGGTCGGAGATGATCTGCTCGATCGTCATGTCGCCCACGATCGAGCGCAGCGAGCCCTCGAGGGACTCCTTGATGATCTCGGTCAGCGTGCCCTGCTGGGACAGGAAGCGCTGGGCTGCGCGACGCACGCCCTCCTCGTCGCCACGGACCTTGAAGTTGATCGACGCCTTGATGGCGATCTTGATGCGGTTCTTGTCGACGCCCTCGACCGTGATGCCGATCTGGCGCTGCTCGAGCGAGATGGAGAAGCCCTGCTGGAGGATGGGCCACACGAACGTGCGGCCGCCCGTGACGACGCGCTGGCCGGTGCCGGCGGCCTCCTTGCGGCCTGCGCCGCGCCCGACGATGATCAGGGCCTCGTTCGGGGGAACGCGGCGGATGCGCTTGGCGATGAACGTGATGATCGCGAAGAACGCGATGATCAGGGCGATCGTGGCGATGATGCCGACGACGTTGGAATCTTCGAGCATGTCTGTACGCGCCTGCGGCGCGACTCCTTTCGGTGGCGGGTCGTGCGAGCGGGTCGTGCGGTGGTGCGGGTGGTGCTGCCGGGTTCCCGGGATGACGGGGTCCCTGGCGGGAGGGTCAGTCGTCGGGCGGAAGGGTGAGCCGCTGGGCCGGCGGGTCAGTCGTTGGGGTAGTGGCGCCGGACGCGGACGCGCGTGCCGGACTGCTCGAGGACCACGACGCGGGCTCCGGTCGGGATGGGCTCGTCGGCCCAGGCGAGGCGCCGTTCGAGCTCGTGCGCGGCGTCGAGCGAGACCTCGCCGGTCGCGGCGGAGATGTCGCTGGTCGCGGTGCCCTGGACGCCCACGAGGGACACGGGCACGGCGTCGTCGGACTCGCGCAGCTTCTTGGTGAGCACGTGCACGAGGAGGACCACGAGGACCGCGAGCACCGCGGAGCCGACGTACGCGAGGACGATCGGCAGGTCGTTCGACACGACGATCGCGCCGGTCGCGCCGAACACGATGGCCCCGACGCCCAGCGAGGTCCCGGACACGGCTCCGTCGCCGAGCTCGATGAACTCACCGAGGATCATCGAGAACAGGACGAGAGCCAGCCCGACGATGCCGACGACGACGAACGTGATCACCGTGAAACCCCCCTGGGGTCGGTCACGCCCCGCCGTCGAGCACTGGTCGCCCGAACACTTGACGCGATCGTGAACTTGCCCGAACTCTAGCGTGACTCAAGGGTGCCCTTCGACGAGATGGGGACTCCGCACCATGGGGTCTTCGGCCCTCGGTGGTCGGCCCGAGTGCCGAGGACGAGTTGTCAGAACCGCACCGGGGTATGGACCGGCTCAGTTCTGACAACTGAGCCGTGGCGTCAGCGGGAGAGCTGGTCGAGCAGTACGCCGAGGTTCCCCGCCGCGGTGTCCCGGTAGCCCTGCACCCATTCGCCCTGGTAGTCGCGCGGCGCGACCTCGGTCACGAGCAGCGCGCTGAGGTACGCGCGGTACAGGAGCAGGCGGACGTCGCCGGCCCCGAGCGTGCTCGCCCCGGGCCTCGCCCGCCCGACGACGTCGCGCCCGTCCGGTGCGCCGCCGTCGGGCCGGATTTCACCCGGCACGGGCGACGCGAACCACGGCTCGGCGACCGGTAGCCGGCCACCTGCGTCGCGGTAGCCCGCGAGCAGCGCGGGCGGGACCGGGCCCAGCCCGAGCTGGTCGGCTCCCGCGAGCTCGTACAGCGGGTCGCCCCACAGGCTGCGCTCGGTGTCGATCACGCCGCTCAGGCGCAGCGCCGACGACACGTCGGGGGAGAGGAAGAGGTTGCCGGGCCACAGGTCGGTGTGGACGAGCGCGGGGACCGTGACCTCGGCGAGTGCGTCGTGGTGGTCCGCGAGGGCGCCCCGCAGCGCGTCGGCGGGCAGCACGACGCCCCACGTCTCGGCGTCGGCGAGCAGGGCCTCGACCATGCGGCCGAACGCCTCGGGCCACGTCGGGGCGCTCAGGCCCGACGCCTGCGCGGGATACCCGAACGACTCTCCCGTCACGGTGTGCAGGCGGGCCATGAAGGCGCCGAGGTCGTGCCGGACCTGGGCCGTCGCGGCGTCGTCGAGCGGGGGAAGGGTGTTCCACACGTCGCCGTCGAGGAACGACACGACGAGCGCGTCGCCGTCGACCACCTCGCGGCTGAAGTCGCTGTGGACCACGCGCGGCATGAGGAGTTCGGGACGGTCGGCCGCGCGGCGGTAGACCTCCTCCTCGGTGCCGAGGATCCCGTGCTCGTAGCGCAGGAGCCGGGACGTGTCAGCGCTCGTGACCTTCACGACGCAGCGCCGCCCGTCGGTGAGGTCGACGCGGTAGGTCGAGGCGAACATCCCGCCGTCGAGGGGGCCGGCCGCAGCCACCTCGCCGAGCGGGGCGAGCAGTCGGGCGAGCTGGTCGTCGGTGACCGTCATCTTGGTGAGCACGCGGAGATCGTATCGATTCGACGGGTGGGGCGGAAGGCTCGTCGGCGCTCGGCGCTCGGCCCGCGATCGGTTGTCAGAAGTGCACCGGGGCATCGATCGGCTCAGTTCTGACAACTGATCTCTTGCCATGCTGGCAAGTCATCCATAGACTTGCCAGCATGGAAAATGACTTCCGTGAGGACGGGTCCCCGAGCGGCACGCCCGGGCTCTCCCGGGCGCAGGCGCGTGCAGCACTCGAGGGGCTCGACGCCGACGGGGCGACGCTCGCGGAGCGCGCGGTCACGCCCTGGTGGTACCACCTGACGCTCGGCACGATCGTGGCGGTGATCATCTGCACCCAGGCGCTGCCGTCCCCGGTCTCGCTCATCACGCTGCCGGTCGCCCTGTTCGCGCTGCCGGTCCTCGTCCTCGTCTACCGCCGCCGCTACGGTCTGTGGTTCAGCCAGCCGGCGGGACCTCGGTCGAAACGCATCTACCAGGTCATGCTGGCGACGATCCTGCTCTGCTTCGGCGCCATGCTGCTCGTCAGGTTCACCGAGATCGAGTACACGTGGGTGCTGGTGCCGGCGTCCGTCGGGTTCGTCGCGGCGGTCGTGCTCGGCCCGCTGTACGACAGGGCCTTCCGGCGCGAGCTGGCCGGGACGGAGCGATGAGCACCACCCCCGCGTTCAACGAGGTCGTCCACTCGCCCGTCCGCCTGCGCATCTGCGGGGTGCTCCGGCGGGGAGCGGAGCTCGAGTTCGCGGTGCTGCGCGACACGCTCGGCCTGAGCGACGCGAACCTGTCCAAGAACCTCCGGGTGCTCAGCGACGCCGGGTTCGTCACGGTGCGCAAGGAGAGCTCACCGGACCGGAGCGACGCGCGCCGCCTCACCTGGGTCACGCTCACCCCGGACGGCCGACGCGCGGTCGAGGCCCACCTCGCCGCGCTCGCGCAGATCGCCGCCGGCTGAGCCCGGCCCCGCCTGCGCGTCGGGCCCACCTGGCACTGCTCGCCTGCGCTCGGTTGTCAGAAGCGCACCGGGGTATCGACCGGCTCAGTTCTGACAACCAATCCAATGCCGGGCCCGTGGGCAGCGACGCCGTCGACGTGCAGCCCTACAGCCGCGGCACGTTGCGCAGGTTCGCCCGGGCCATCGACACGACCTCTCCCATGCCGCCGCCCAGGACCTCCTTGCTCATCGCGACCGCGAAGCCGCGCACCTGCCCGGCCGTGATGGTGGGTGGCAGGGACAGCGCGCGCGGGTCGGTCACGACGTCGACCAGGGCCGGCCCCGGGCGCGAGAGGGCCCCGCGCAGCGCGCCGCGCACGTCCTTGGCGCGCTCGACGCGCACCGACGGGATCCCGATCGCGTTCGCCACTGCGGCGTAGTCGATGTGCGGCGACTCGGTGCCGAACATGGGCAGCCCGTCGACGAGCATCTCGAGGCGCACCATCCCGAGGCTCGCGTTGTCGAACAGCACGATCTTGACGGGCAGCTCGTAGGCCTTGATCGTGATGAGCTCGCCCAGGAGCATCGAGAGCCCGCCGTCGCCGGCCATCGCGACGACCTGCCGGTCCGGCTGGGCGGCCGCGACGCCGATCGCGTGCGGCACCGCGTTGGCCATGGACCCGTGCAGGAACGACCCGATCACGCGGCGCTTGCCGTTGGGGCTGATGTACCGGGCGGCCCAGACGTTGCACATGCCCGTGTCCACGGTGAAGACCGCGTCGTCGGCGGCCTCCTGGTCCAGGAGGTCCGCGACGTACTCGGGGTGGATGGGCGAGTGCTTCTCGACGTCCTTGGTGTAGGCACCGACCACGCCCGTCATCGACTTCTCGTGCTTGGCGACCATGCCGTCGAGGAACGAGCGGTTCTTGGCCGTGCTGACGAGCGGCATGAGGAGCCGCACGGTCTCGCCCACGTCGCCGACCACGGCGACGTCGAGCCGCGTCCGCCGGCCCAGGTGCGTGGGGTCGGTGTCGACCTGGGCGGTGCGCACGGACTCGGGCAGGAACTGGTCGTACGGGAAGTCGGTGCCGAGCAGGACCAGGAGGTCGGCCTCCTGCATGGCGTCGTGCGCGGCGCCGTAGCCGAGCAGCCCGCTCATCCCGACGTCGAACGGGTTGTCGTACTGGATCCACTCCTTGCCGCGCAGCGAGTGGCCGATCGGCGCCGCGATCTTGTCGGCGAGCGCGATCACGTCGTCGTGCGCGCCGCGCGTCCCGGCACCCGCGAAGATCGTGACCTTCTTGGCCTTGTTGATCGCGTCGGCCAGCGTCTGCAGCGCGTCGGGGTCCGGGACGATCCGCGGCCTGGCCGGGTGGACCGCGACGTCGATGATCTCGGCTGCGGCGTCGAGGTCCGCGACGTCGCCGGGGATCGTCAGGACCGCGACTCCCGGGGCGCCGTACGCGTGGTGGATCGCGGAGTTGATGACGCGCGGCGCCTGCTGGGAGGACGAGATCATCTCGGAGTACACCGAGCACTCGGTGAACAGGCGGTCGGGGTGCGTCTCCTGGAAGAAGCTCGTGCCGATCTGCGCGCTGGGGATGTGGCTCGCGATCGCGAGGACGGGCACCTTGGAGCGGTTGGCGTCGTAGAGCCCGTTGATGAGGTGCAGGTTGCCCGGGCCGCACGAGCCCGCGCACACCGCGAGCTTCCCGGTGACCTCGGCCTCGGCCGCGGCGGCGAACGCCGCGGACTCCTCGTGGCGCACGTGCACCCACTCGATGCCCTTGCCCTTCCCCTTCTGGCTGCGCCGGACCGCGTCGACCACGGGGTTGAGGCTGTCGCCCACGATCCCGTAGATGCGTTCGACCCCGGCCTCGATGAGCTGGGCGACGAGCAGGTCGGCGACCGTCCTGTTCCGCTTGTCCTGGGGACGACCGAGACCGAGTGCCATGGGAGAACCTCCGCACGAGGGGAAAGGGGACCTTTCCATCGTGCGCTCGATGGCGCCCGGATGCAGCCGCTGGGGCCGTTCCGCTCGTCACGTCCGTGCGTCACAGCGCGGTGCGGACGGTCGCGCGGTCGTGCAGGGCGGTGGCCCGACGGCGCAGCTCACCTCGAGCGGTCCGCTCGCCCAGCGCGGTCGTGGCGTCGGGCGGGGTACCCGCCCCGGGGTGCCTGCCTGCGGCCGGTACGCGCACCGCCTGGGGTGCGCTCCGCCGTCGGGCGACGGCGCTCAGGCCGTCGCGGGGCCCTGCTCCGGGGCCTCGTCGTCCGGGACGTCCGCGGTCTCTGCAGCGTCGTCGCGCGGCGCGCCGCGGCGCAGGACCCGCGTCGAGGCGAGGACCGCGAGGACCGCGACGCCCGCCGCGATCATCACGACCTGGAAGCCCGCGTGCGCGCCCGCTGCGTCGATCCGCGACCCCGCGATCGACGCGCCGAACGAGACGCCCACGCCCAGGGAGGTCCCGACCCAGGCGAGCCCCTCGGTGAGCTGGTGCGGGGTCACGAGGTTCTGGACCAGAGCGTTGCCGTTGATGAGCGTCGGGGCGATCGTGAAGCCCGTGACGAACATGACGACCGCGAGCATCGGCAGCGACGTGACGACGAAGAACAGGGACACGCCCAGCGCGAGCGCGACCATGCCGATCGTGAACCGCTTCCACAGCGGCGAGACCCAGTGGCGCGCGCCGTACGCGAGACCCGAGATGAGCGAGCCCATCGCGAAGACGCCCAGGATGAGACCCGACGCCGACTTGGAGCCCTGCTCCTCGGCGAACGCGATGGTCGAGACGTCGGTCGCGCCGAAGATGAGGCCCATCGCGACGAACACGACCGCGAGCACGATCATGCCGGGCGAACGCATCGCGGAGCGGTGCTTGACCCCGGGGACCGCGGGCATGACCGGGGGTTCGGTGCGGCGCTGCGAGAGGAACCAGACGCCGCCCACCACGGCCGCGACCATGGGGACGATGATCCCGGCCGAGTCGGTGACCTCGGTCGCGAGCAGGGTTGCGAGGACGGGCCCGACGACGAAGACGAGCTCGTCGAGCGCCGACTCGAGCGAGTAGGCCGTGTGGAGCTGGCGCGGGTCGTTCACGGCATGGGTCCAGCGGGCGCGGACCATCGAGCCGTACGAGCCGATGCTCGCGCCCGCGATGATCGCGGTCGCGTAGAGCCACACCTCGGGCGCCTGGTTGACCGCCGAGAGGACGAGGCCGAGCAGGCCCAGCGTGCTCACGACGAGCATGGGGCGCATGACCTTGGCCTGGCCCACGCGGTCGACGTAGCGGGCGATCTGCGGCGAGGCGATGGCCTGCGCGATCACGTAGGCCGCGGAGACGCGCCCGGCCAGGGCGTACGAGCCGTAGATGCCCTGGATCATCAGGACGATCCCGATCCCGACCATGGACATCGGGAGCCGGGCCACGACGGCCGCGGCCGAGAAGTTCAGCGCCCCCGGCTTGCTGAGGACGACGCGGTAGGGGTTGCGGGAGTCGTCTGCCGCTGCACGGGGGGAGTCTTGGACCACCGTCTCAGTCTCCCATCGGTTGCCGCGTCGCCGAGCGTCTGCGGGGCGTGATCCTCAGCGCAGTGCCGGCCTCGACGAGGGCCCCTTCGTAGTGTCACCGCTCGACCGGACGCGCGCGAACCGCAGGCGGCCCGCATGATGAACGGGTGAGCGAGCAGACGCAGGCGATCACGATCGTCGACAACCCGGCGCAGGAGCGGTTCGAGGCGCGCACGCCCGAGGGCGACGTGGCGGGGTTCGCGGCGTACGTCCGACAACCCGGCCAGGTCGTGTTCACGCACACCGAGGTCGACGACGTCTACGCGGGCAACGGGATCGGGTCCTCGCTCGCCCGCGGCGCGCTCGACCAGGTGCGCGCGTCGGGGGACAAGGTGGTGCCGTTGTGCCCGTTCATCCGGGCGTTCGTGCAGCTCCACGAGGAGTACCAGGACCTGGTCGCGCGCTGACGCCTGCCGTCCCGTGAACGACCGAGCGGGGCGGGTCCTCGTCGGTGACGAGAGCCCGCCCCGCTCGGGGTCCGCCCGGATCAGGCGATGGTCGCGGAGAGCGCGACCTCCTGGCGCAGGTCGTGGTTCAGGTCACCCGCGGCGTCCGCCGGGGTCAGCGTGACCTCGAACTCGATGGGCGAGCCGGGCTGGTGCTTGAAGTTCTCGCCGTAGGCGACGGACTGCCCCGGCGCGAGGACGAACGGCGCCTCGCCCGAGCCCGGGGCGATCGGGGAGTCGACGACCCCGGCCGCCTCGAAGAGCGCCTTGTCGACGATGCTGTCCATGCCCTGCATGTAGGGCCAGTCGGCGTAGCGCGCGTCGACGCCCACGATCGAGTAGGTCAGCGGCAGGTCGGCGTCGCCCGTGTTGGTCAGGACGTAGTTGACGAACACGATCGGGTCGCCCGGGTTGAGGATCGGCTTGCCCGACTCGTCCGCGAACTGGCCGGTCTTCGTCGCGACCGCGGTGCTCACCTGGTAGATGTCCACGGTGAAGCCGTCGCCCTCGGCCGTGCCGAGCTTGGTGCCGACGACCTCGTTGGACGCGGCCCACGCGGGCTTGTCGCCCGTGGCGGCGGGCTCTGCCTCGGCCTCGGCCTCCTCCGCGGGGGTCTCCTCGGTGTCCGGCGTCTCGACGCTCGTCGAGGCCGAGGTGGTCTCCTCGGGGGCGGCGTCGCCCGAGCAGGCGGACAGGCCGAGGACGGCGACGAGGGCCAGGGGCAGGGCGAGAGCAGCTCGTGACGTGCGCATGGGAACTCCAGAGGATCGACGAGGGGACGCTTCGATACTAGGAGTAGAGGTCCGCGGCAGACCGTGTTTCTGATGGTGAGAAGTGCCCATGTGAGATACCCGACGGAGATCTCCGGGGCCAGGGGCTGCGCGGTGCCGTGAGGCGAGACGGAGAAGCGGTGAGGTGCCCGACGACGGCGCGCGCCGCCGTCGGGCACCTCACCCCGGGCGTCAGCCGCCCAGGGCGTCCGAGACGACCTGCTTGGCCTCGTCCTGCACCTGCGCGAGGTGCTCGGCCGAGACGAACGACTCGGCGTAGATCTTGTACACGTTCTCCGTGCCCGAGGGGCGCGCCGCGAACCACGCGTTCTCCGTGGTGACCTTGAGGCCGCCGATCGCCGCGCCGTTGCCCGGCGCCGTGGTCAGCTTCGCGGTGATCTCCTCGCCCGCGAGCGTCGTCGACGTGACCTGCTCCGGGCTGAGCCTCGCGAGCGCCGACTTCTCCTCGAGCGAGGCCGGGGCGTCGACCCGGGCGTACCAGGACTCGCCGTACTGCTCGACGAGCCGGGCGTGGTGCTGGGACGGCGTCTGGCCCGTGGTCGCGAGGATCTCCGAGGCGAGCAGCGCGAGCAGCAGGCCGTCCTTGTCCGTGGTCCACACCCCGCCGTTCGTGCGCAGGAACGAGGCGCCCGCGGACTCCTCGCCGCCGAACCCGACCGAGCCGTCGAGCAGGCCCGGCACGAACCACTTGAAGCCGACCGGCACCTCCTCGACGCGGCGACCGATCCCCGCCCCCACCCGGTCGATGAGCGACGAGGACACGAGCGTCTTGCCGATCGCGGCGTCCGGACGCCAGCCCGGACGGGCCCCGCCGTACAGGTAGTCGATCGCGACCGCCAGGTAGTGGTTGGGGTTCATGAGGCCCGCGTCCGGGGTCACGATCCCGTGGCGGTCCGAGTCCGCGTCGTTGCCCGTCGCGATGTCGAACGTCGAGGTCGCGTCCGGGTCCGTCATCTTCTGCACGAGCGAGGCCATGGCGTACGGCGACGAGCAGTCCATACGGATCTTGCCGTCCCAGTCGAGCGTCATGAAGGCCCAGCGCGGGTCGACCTGCGGGTTCACGACCGTCAGGTCCAGCCCGTAGCGCTCGCCGATCTCGCCCCAGTACTCGACCGACGCCCCGCCCAGGGGGTCGGCGCCGATCGCGACGCCCGCGCCGCGGATGGCCTCGAGGTCCAGGACCGAGGCCAGGTCGTCGACGTACGCCGTGAGGAAGTCGTGGCGGTGCGTGGTCTCGGCCGTCAGTGCGCGCTCGAGCGGGACCCTCTTGACCTGCCCGACGCCCGAGCGCAGGATCTCGTTCGCGCGGTCCGCGATCCAGCCCGTGGCCTCGGAGTCCGCGGGCCCGCCGTGCGGCGGGTTGTACTTGAAGCCGCCGTCGCGCGGGGGGTTGTGCGACGGCGTCACGACGATCCCGTCCGCGAGCTCGGGGCCCGTGGTGCGGACCCCTGCCTCGGTGGCTGCGCCGTTGTGCAGCAGGATCGACTGGGACACGGCAGGGGTCGGGGTGTAGGAGTCGCGCGCGTCGATGTACGTCTGGACGCCCGCGGCCGTGAGGACCTCGATCGCGGTCTGCCACGCAGGCAGCGACAGCGCGTGCGTGTCACGGCCGATGAAGAGAGGGCCGTCGGTGCCCTGGGCGCGCCGGTACTCGACGATCGCCGCGGTGATCGCGATGATGTGCGCCTCGTTGAACGCGTGGTCCAGGCTCGACCCGCGGTGGCCCGACGTCCCGAACACCACCTTCTGCGCCGGGTCGTCGACGTCGGGGGAGAGGTCGTAGTAGGCGCCGACCACGGCGTCCACGTCGATGAGGTCCTGGGGCTGGGCGAGGGTTCCGGCGCGGGGGTCCATGCGACGATCCTGCCACTGGTCAGGGCGTCGCGGGAGGTCTGTCCCGGGACGGGAGACCGGCGCGGCGCACGACCACGATCCGACGACGTCTCGTCAGAAACGTAGGCTGGTCACCATGTTCCCGCCCCAGGTACCCACGACCGACGTGTCCGAGCTCGACGCCGAGCGCCCCGTGCCCGAGGGCGTGGTGCTCCTCGACGTGCGCGAGCAGGACGAGTGGGACGCGGGACACGCGCCCGACGCCGTCCACATCCCCCTGGGCGAGCTGCCCGTCCGTTGGGGCGAGCTGGACCCCGAGGTCCCGATCCTCGTGATCTGCCACTCGGGCGGACGCTCGGCGCGCGCCGCGGCGTGGCTCAACCAGGGCGACTTCGACGCGACGAACCTCGACGGCGGCATGGTCGCGTGGTCGCAGCGAGGGTTCCCGGTCGAGCGGTAGGAGCCCGCCGGCCCCGCAGCCCGCTCCCACTACACTTTCCCCATGGCCAAGAACTCGACGCCCGACTTCGTGCTGCGCCCCTTCGAGGGTCTCCCCGGCGAGACCGACTGGGTCGCCCTGCGGGAGGTCGTCCCCTCGGCCTCGGCACCTGCTCGCACAACGGAGGAGTACGGTGCTCGCGACGTGCTCGTCGTGACGATCCTCCCGGCCGGCTGGGCCGCTCTGCACCGTCAGGACGGCACCATCCTCCTGGCGCTCCAGACCCTCGCGGGCTCGGGCGACACGAGCCGCGACCTCGCGTCGGTCCTGCTCGAGGCCATCGAGGCCGAGCCGGGCACGTCGATCGAGCTCGGCGAGCTGCCGGGCCCGGGTCCGCGCCTGCAGGACGTCCTGGACCTGTCGGTGCCGTTCGAGGTCACGGTCCACGACGACTTCTCGTTCTGGCTCGACCCCACCACGGACGTCACGCCGGACCTCAAGGCGTCGCTCGACCAGGCGTCGGAGTCGATCGTGCCCACGGTCAAGCTCGAGTCGGTCGAGTCGGCCTACTGGTGCTCCATGAGCCGCGAGTTCCTGCGCTGGGCCTGGCCCGTGGGCGAGGAGGCGCTGATCGACGCGATCTCGCGCCTGCACGCCAAGCGCGAGTCGGGGCTGGGCGGCGGCAAGTTCGTCGGCGCGTTCCGGTCGTCGGGCCTGCTGGTCCCCGTCTGGGAGCTGCCGCGCGGCACCGAGGCCGCAGACCTCGAGGAGCCCGCCAAGGAGCTCAAGGCGAAGATCGACGCGGCGCTCGCGGTCACCGAGCCGCTCGACGCCAACGAGCGTCGTGCGCGAGCGGGCATCGTGTCCCGCCAGGTCACGCTCCGCTGACGAGCCCCTCACCACGGGCAGCGCGCCGGCACCGCAGCAGCAGCACCACGGCACCACCCCGAGACCGACGGGCGGCGGCATCGTCGCCCCCGCCCGTCGGCCTCGGGCAGGTCACGTCCGGCGACCCGGAACCACAGACGCCAGGCTGACCGAGAGATACCTCGGCAAGAACCCGAGAACACCGTTCTCTGGGACATCCCCGTGACTTTGCCACCTGGAGTGTGGCAAACTGCGGGAAACTCTTTGCACTACTAGGCTGGATTGCGTGAACGCGGACCATCGGTCGACCGAGTCAGGACTGAACACCGGAACCACCGGGGACGTGTCGGGCGTCCCCGCCAACGGGACGCACGCGCTCCCGGTGGCGAAGACCCCGCGCCCGGCCCCGCTGCACGGCGGTTCACGGCAGAAGCAGCGCGTGGCGGTGATCATCCCCGCCAAGGACGAGGCGCGTCGCATCGCGGCCACGGTCCGGGCGGCCAAGGCCATCCCCCACGTCGACCTGGTGCTCGTCGTGGACGACGGCAGCGAGGACACCACGCAGCACGTCGCCCGCGAGGCGGGGGCCGTGGTCGTGCGCCACTCCCACAACCGCGGCAAGGCGGCAGCCATGGAGACGGGCGCAGCCGTCGTCGCGATGCGTGACGTCGCGGACCGCCCCCCGCGCCTCCTGCTCTTCATCGACGGCGACCTGGGCGAGACCGCGGTCAACACGGCCCCGCTCGTGCCCCCGGTGCTCGACGGCCTGGCGGACATGTCCATCGCCCTGCTCCCGCCGCAGCCCGGCGCGGGCGGTCGCGGGATCGTCGTGGGTGCCGCGCGTCGTGCCATCCAGTCCATGACGGGCTGGACGCCCACGCAGCCGTTGTCCGGCATGCGCTGCCTGACGCGCGAGGCCTTCGAGGCCGCGACGCCGCTGGCCCGTGGCTGGGGAGTCGAGACGGGTCTGACGATCGACCTGCTCCGCAAGGGCTACGTCGCGGTCGAGGTCCCGTGCGACCTGCGCCACCGCCCGTCCGGGTCCGACCTCAAGGGGCAGATCCACCGCGCCAACCAGTACCGCGACGTGCAGCTCGCGGTCGGGGCGCGTCGCGTCCGCAGCGCGCTCGACGCGCTCGGCGGGCACAAGCACTCCGGGAAGTAGCACGCCGCACGAGGCGCCCGGGCGGACTCCGCCCGGGCGCCTCGTCGTCTACCTGCCCGACGCCGCAGGTTCCGCCGCGTCGTCGGGCGAGCCCCCGCCGTCGGGCAGGGAGGGCAGCACGCCGGACGGCCGCGCGCCCGTCCCGGAGGACACGGTGCCCGACGGCGCCGCTCCCGTCCCGGAGACCGTCCCGCCGGCCGCGTCGGGGACCTCGCCCGGGCTTCCCGGCGTCGCGCGCAGCGCGGTGAGCACCACGAGCGGCACGGCCGCGACCAGGGCGATCATCGCGATCCGGACCCCGAAGTCGTTGACGAGCGAGCCGCTCACGCACATGACCCAGATCGCGAGGATCGCGGGCCGGAAGAGGGGCCACCCGGCCTCGGACCGTGCGAACCAGGCCGGCGTGAAGCGGCGCGGCGCGAACAGCACGAGCGCGAACCAGACCAGCACCACGAGCGTGATCCACACCGGGACCCCGCCCAGCACCGAGCGGGCCGCGTACCCGGCCTTGCGCCAGAGCATCTCCCACGCGTCGCCGTCGACCACCTGACCCACGAAGCGCCCCAGGTGCGAGCGCGCGGCAGGCGGTCGAAGCCAGTCGAGCACGCCGATCGCCGCGACGACCCCCACGCCGGCCAGGCCGATCGTGAAGAACCGCCGGAACGTCAGGCGCGCGCCCGAGGTCGCGAGCAGCAGGATCGCGAAGGTCGGGACGAGGACCAGCCCGCCGCCGAGGTCGGCCCCGAGCGTGGGCCAGACGTCGACTGCCATCGCGACCACGCCGACGACCCCGACCACGAGCGTCGCCGTGCGCCGTCGCCCACGGAGCACGAGCCACTGTGCGACCCCGGCCGCGGCGAGGACCCCCGCGACCGCGTACACCGAGAACGTCGGGTTGCCGAACCCGTAGAAGCGCGCCCCGAACGTCGGCGCCGAGCCGAGCGGGCTCGCTCGGTTGAACGGGGTGCCCAGCAGTGCGTCGAGCGTCAGCACCGCGAACGTGATGCCCGCGACCAGGGCGGGGCCCGCCCAGACGGGGCGTCGAGGAGCGAGCGCCCCGAGCCCGGCGACCACGACGGTCGAGCCGATCGACACGGCGACGGCCGCGAGCATCGGGTTCTCGAACCGCCACCACGACGTCATCGACGACACGAACGCCGCGGCGGGCAAGGACGCGAGGACCAGCGCCGCTCCCTCGGCGACCCGCCGCCCGATCCGCCAGCCCCGCGAGTCCTTGCGGCGGGCGACGGGCGCCAGCAGCAGGCAGCCGGCCGCGAGGACCAGGCCCGCGTACCCCGCGTAGTCGACGAAGTACGGGTAGATCTGCCGCCGGACCTGGTCACGTGATGTCAGGTCTGCCAGGGCGTCGGCCGCCGACGCAGCGTCGACGGGTCGGGGCGAGCCGTAGGTCATGATCGACGTGTCGATCCCTGCCGGGACCTCGACGCCCAGGGCGCCCAGGATCGTCGGGGGCACGTCGAGCAGACGGACGATCCCGTCGGAGCGGGTCGCCGAGCTCGTGAGGAACCGGGGCTGGTCGGACTCGATCGAGGCCGAGGACCGGACCATGGTGACGCCCAGCGCAGGGCGGGCGCCCGGGTTGTTGACGACGTCGACCACGAGGACCGTCGCCGAGTCCGGCACGGCGTCCAGGACCCGGCCGACCGTCGCGTCGACGCCGGCGATGAGCCCGGGCCGCTCGGCGCGATACCGGGCCGAGCGCTCGGCCGGCGTCTCGCCCGGGATCGTCTCCAGCGCTGCCGGGGTCGCGTCTCCCGCGTCGATCACGGTCAGCGCGCAGCCGAACGTGTCGTTGACCGGGGCCAGGGCGGCGGGCAGGTCCTGGTAGCGCGCGACCGTCCCGTCGCGGTCCGCGAGGGCGAGCGCCGCGCGCGGCCCGACGGCCGTCGCGCAGACGCCCGCGTCCGAGATCGCCTGGCCCAGGGTGCCGAGCTCGACGGTCCGGGACTGCGCGTCCACCATGTCCTGCCATCCCTCGACCTGGACCGAGGTCGCGGGGGTCGCCACGCGCGACGACGCGACCGTGTCGACGGGCTCGTCCGTCGAGGTCGTCGTCCCGTCGGCCGCGACCGTGGTGACAGGGGCGCACGACGTCGTGCCGTCGTCGAGCAGGAGCGGGTCGTGGCGCACGTACTGCCCTGACGAGAGCGCGAGCCACCCCGACGCAGGGCACCGGCTCGCGGCCCCCGTGGGGAGCGAGTCGCCCGCGGCGCCCGCCCCCTCGGTGAGGAGCGTGCGGAGCTCGGGGGCCGTCCCGGACGAGACGTCGGGCCAGCGCAGTCCGGACGTGCCGATCACGACGAGGCTCTCGCCCTCGGGCGCGACGGGTGCACCCGTGCCGCGACGGACCTCGTCGCCCGCGACGGCGGCGCCGCTCGTCGGCACGACGGCCGCGGCGAGCAGGAGCGAGAGGAGCAGGCCGCCGCCCACCGCGAGGATCGTGGTGGGCATGCGGCGGACCGTGCCCGAGTCGGTCGAGAGCCCCGCGATGCGCGGCGCGCGCGTCCTCGGGGAGGCCGCCGCGGATGCTGCGACGGGGACCGCGGTGGGGACCGCCGTGGCGACGGCTGCGATCGACGACTCCGAGAGGAACGAGGCCACGACGGTCGCGATCGCCACGACGACGAACATGACCGCGATGATGACGCCCGAGTCGTTGAGGACCGACCCGATCCCGGCGGCAACCACGAGCGAGACCACGAGGGACCGGAGCTGGGGCCAGGCGCGGTACGCGGCAGCGACCTCGGGCAGGCGGCAGACGTCGGGGCGAAGGGCCGCGAAGGCCGTGGCCACGACGGCCACGGTCGCGAGGACTCCGGGCACGCTCGCGACCGTCGCCCAGGCGCCTGAGGCCTTGGTCGCGATCATGCTCAGCGCGTCCCCGTCGAGGAACCGCTGGACGAACCCGCCCAGGTGGGAGCTGGTCCCCGGGATCGCCCAGTCGACGACCGACACGACCACCACCACGCCGATCGTCGCGGCCGCGACCGCGAGGATCCGCCGCACGGTGATGCGCACCTGGGCGACCAGCAGGGCGAGGATCGCGAATGCGGGGATCAGGGCGAGGATCCCGCCGAAGTCAGCGCCGAACGCGGGCCAGCCGTCGACGACCGTCGTCACGATCCCGACACCGACGACCACCGCGACGCCCGCCCGTCGCCTCCCGTGCGCCGCGAGCTGGGACGCGATGCTCCCGGCGAGCAGGAGCGCGGCGGCGCCGTAGACCGCGAACGTCATGTTGTTGAAGCCGTAGAAGCGCGCCCCGAGCACGGGGGCCGGGCCCAGGAGCGACCCCTGCTGGAGCGTCGTCCCCGTCAGTCCGTCGACCGTCAGGACGAGCCACGTGACTCCCGAGACCGCCGCCGCGAGGCGCCACGGGCTGCGCGGCAGGACCCGGCTCACGAACCACGCGACGAGGGCGACCACGACGGTCGCCACGCTCACCGAGAGGATGAGCGCGAACGTCGGCGCGGGGGAGACCCACCACCGGGCGAGCGTGCTGAGCGACGACGCGGCCGGCGCGGAGGCGACCAGGAGCAGGACGGCCGACAGGACCCGGCGGCCTCGGGGGCTCGGGGGGAGCGGCGTCGTCGGGCCGGAGGGAGATCCGGCCGCGCGCCGCTCGGCCGCCCGACGCGACCACAGCGTGGCCCCGACCGCGATCACGAGCGAACCGATGAGCAGCCCCACGAACGCCGGCATGAGGTTCGGGGCGGTGTCCGACAGGACACCGAGGTAGCGACGGTTCTCGACCGTCCGCGAGATGCTCATGCGACGGTCGTCACCCGACTCGAGCGGGGCGCCGCCCTCGAACGCGGCGGTGCTGATCCCGGCGTCGGCCGCGAGCGTCGCGGTGAGGTCCGTGAGCTGGACGAGTCCCTTGAAGCGCGTCGACTCGGACTGGAGCCAGCCGTGCTCCGAGCCTGAGGCCGTCCAGTCCACGACGACCTGCAGACCGGGCTTGGCGCCCGGGGTGTCGGCGATCCCCGCCACGAGGACGCGCGAGTCGCGCGGCAGGTCCGAGGTCAGGCGCTCCAGGACCTGGTCGAGCTCGCGCAGCGCCTCGGTCCGCTCGGGCGAGGACTCGGGCAGCTCGCCCTGGTCGATCACGACCGTGTCGCACGCCGCGAGCTCGTCCTGCGAGAGGGCGTCGAGCGTCGGGACGTAGCGGGAGACCGCGCCCGTCGAGTCCGCGAGCGTGATCGCTCCCCCCGGCCCGACCGCGGTGCTGCACACGCCCGCCGCCGCGAGCTCGGTGCCGAGCGCGCCCGGCCCGCGGGGCACCACCGCGCCCGTCTCGGGGTCGACCGTGGTGTCGGTCGGCTCCTCGACCAGGTCCTCGGGCCCGGTCGTGAGCGTGGCCCACCCCGGCACCGACGACGAGCCCACGCCCGTCCCCGCGTCGAGCGTGGGCAGGGGCTCGCAGTCGATCGTGGGCGAGATCTCCGCGGGGTCAGCCGGGTCCTCCGAGGGGACCGGCTCGACGGCCGGGGGAGCGCTCGACTCTCGCTGGCCCGCGGACAGCGTGAGCCACGCGTCGAGCGGGCACGTGACCGGGCCGGCGCCCGTGCGGACGTTGATCGACCCGACCGAGCTCGACCCGATCATGCTCCACAGGTGCGGGACCGTCGTCGGGTTGACGTCCGTCCAGCGCAGCCCGGCGACGCCGACCAGGACGGTCGGGCCCTCGGGCGAGGAATCGGTAGGGGCCTCGGTGGAGGCCGGCGACGAGGTCGCGGTAGCGGCCGCGGCGGGCAGTGCCGGGGCGACGAGCGCGCCGATCGCGAGGAGCAGCGCGGCGAACCCCCGACGACTGGTGCGACGAGGGGTCTGTGCGGGGGCCGGATTCGTCACCGGTCCAGCCTACGGGGGGTCACGTCGGCGGCCCGTCGGCGAGGCTGCGCGGCCACAGATCCTCCACGAGGTCGGCGCAGGGCGGGCGGAAGTTGCTCAGGTGGTCGGGCGGTCCGGCTCGTCGCCGTCGGGCCCGTCCGAGGCCGCACCGGTGCTCGCCTCGAGCGACACCGTCCTCGTGGGGGTCACCAGTGCCTCGTCCGGAGCGTCGGCCTTCGCCGGTGCCGGCTCCGCCAGCGGCGCCCCCGACGTGTCGCCCGACAGGTAGCGCAGCCACCCCGCGTCCGGGTCGCCCTCGATGACGAGCGCCCTCGTGAGCAGCGTGAGCGGGATCGCGAGGATCGCGCCCAGCGGGCCGATCACGAGCGTCCAGAACACGACCGAGAAGAAGCTCAGCGTGAGGCTCAGGTTGACCGCGTCGGCCACGAACTTGGGCTGCACGAGCACCTGCAGGACCACGTTGACCACGCAGTAGACCGCGACCACCCCGAGCGCGAGCGGCCAGCCGCCCACGACGAGCGCCATGACGGTCGGGGGGACCACGCCGAGCACGAACCCGATGTTCGGGATGAAGTTGGTGACGAACGCGAGGATCGCCCAGACGGCGGGCGCCGGGACCCCCATCCACCACAGGGCCAGGCCGTCGACCACGGCCACGACCGCACCGAACGTGGCGTTGACGACGAAGTAGCGGCGGACGCCCGAGTTGTAGGACGTGATCCGGGCGAGCGTCGCGGGGCGCGTCGCCCCGAAGCGGGCGTGGGCGTCCTGGTAGCGACCGGAGTCGGCAGCCATGAAGATCACGTACGCGAGCACGAAGAAGAAGGCCGTGAGCACGGTCATGGCCGTCCCGCCGACCGTGGCTGCGAGGCCCGCGATCGTGCTCGGGTCGAGCCACGACGACACCGCGTCCGCGACCTGCCCCTCGACGCCGAACGACTCGAGCCACGACGTGATCTGGTTGACGGTCTTGGCGAGGTCGTCGAGGTACTGGCCCACGAGGTTCGCGAACTGCACACCGGCGAACGCGAGCAGCGCCGCGAGCGCGCCGAGGATCAGGTAGGCGACCACGATCATCCCGGTCGTCGCGGCCCACCGCGGCCAGCCGCGCCGCTCGAGCGGCCCGCGGACGGGCTGCACGATGATCACGACGACCGCCGCGAGAGCGAGCGGGCCGAACAGACCGCGCGCGAAGTACACCCCGGCGAGCACGACCACCCCGGCGGCCAGGCTGATCAGGGTCCGGGTCGACGGCGCCAGGCCACGGTGCGGAGCGACGTCCTGCGGTGCGGTCATCTAAGGGGTGCTCCTCGGTGGTGAAGGTCGGTGCGTCAGGTCGAATGATGCCCGCAGGTCAGGCCGTGCGCACGACCAGCCCGCCCGGCTCGACCCAGGCCTCGAGCTCGACGGCCCGCCCCAGGAGGTCGCCGTCGACCTGCGCCTGCTCGCCGCCCTCGACCCGGACGCGGACGCGCTTGGCCCGCGCGTGGTCGATCCGGCCGATCTTCGCGGGCAGGTCGTTGGTCACGCCGAAGCCCTGCATGACGACGTCGCCGAAGAGCTGGGCCCAGCCCACGACCCCGCCCCGGGTGTCGATCGCGGCGATGTCGAGGATGCCGTCGTCGAGCACCGCGTCGGGCAGCAGCGTGATGCCGCCGGGCAGCTTGCCGCAGTTGCCGACCATGAGGGTCCGCAGCTTGGCCTGGACGGGCGGTGCGTCGTCGAGCTGGATCTGGGCGCGCAGGCGGCGGCCGTGCAGGTGCCGGATCCCCGCGACGAAGTACGCGACCCAGCCCACCTTGGCCTTGAGGGTCGCGTCGGCGTCGGCGACCATCGCGGCGTCGAAACCGAGCCCCGCGATGACGAGGAAGATGTGCGCGGTCTCGGTGTCCCGGCCCGCGAGCGTGCCCTCGGGCTGCTCGTCCGAGGCGGCCGAGGGGTCGGAGCCGGCGGCCGGGCCGCCGTCCCCGTCGCCTGAGGCGTCCGCGCCCGTGGCGCCGGTCCGCGCGGGGCTGCGCGCGCCGTCGTCGGGCTCCGCGTACTCCAGGACGCGCGCCCAGCCGACGTCGATGACGCGGTCCGCGCCCGCGACGACGATGCGCAGCGCCTCCTCGGGATCCGTGATGGGCAGGTCGAGGTTGCGGGCGAGCAGGTTGCCCGTGCCGATGGGGATGAGACCCATGGGCGTGCCCGTACCGACCATGGCCTCGGCGACGGCCCGGACGGTCCCGTCGCCGCCGACCGCGACCACGATGTCGGCGCCGCGCGCGAGGGCCTCGCGGGTCTGCCCGACGCCCGGGTCCTCGATCGTCGTCTCGAACCACAGGGGCTCGGGGAGGTCGGCCTCGGCGCACACCAGGCGGACCGTGCGCTCGAGGTTCGCGGCAGCGGGCTTGGACGGGTTGGCGACGAACGCGATGAGCTGGCCCGCGTCGTCGGGCGGCTCGGCGGCGACCACGGGCGGGTCGAGGCGTCGTCGGCGTCGTTGCTGGGACCAGACGGTCATCGCGACCGTGAGCGCGACGGCGGAGATGGCGACCGCCGCGACTCCCAACCACATTTCCCAACCCATGTCGGACACGGTAGCGCTCGGGGTGCCGAGGGAGACGGTCGTGCCCGCCGAAGGTGACCAACCCGACGGCGGGTCCCGGTCGTGCTCAGCGGCCGACCGATCCCCGCTCCCACGCTGCCCACAGCCGCGCGTACGGGCCGCCGGTCGCCCGCAGCTCGTCGTGCGTCCCCGACTCCACGACCCGTCCGGCGTCCATGACCACGACCCGGTCGGCCGCCGCGGCCTGGCTCAGCCGGTGCGCGATCACGACCGCGGTCCGCCCCGACAACGCGGCCCGGGCCGCCCGGTCGAGCGTCGCGGCGCCGTCGGTCCCGACCTCGGCCGTGGCCTCGTCGAGCACCACGACCGCGGGGTCCAGGAGCAGGATCCGTGCGAGCGCGAGCTGCTGGGCACGGTCCGGCGACAGGTCGAGGCCGCCCGCACCCACGGCGGTCGCGAGGCCCTCGGGCAGGTCGGCGACCCAGCCCGCCTCGACCGCGTCGAGGGCCGCGTGGAGCTCGGCGTCGCTCGCGCGGGGCGCGGCGAGCCGCAGGTCCTCGGCGAGGGTCCCGCTGAAGACGTGGACCTCCTGGCTCACCATGGCCGCGTCGGGCCGAGGCGCGGGCGGCCCGTCGGCGGAGGCCCGACGGCGTCGCCCCGGTGCCGCGCCCAGGACCTGCACGGCGCCGCGCGTCGGGCGGTGGATGCCCATCGCGAGCTTCGCGACCGACGTCTTGCCGGCCCCGGACGCCCCGACGAGCGCGACGTGCTCGCCCTCGGCGACCTCGAGGTCCACGCCCGTGAGGACCTCGCGCCCGGGGGAGTAGGCGAAGCTCACGTCCCGGAGCACGACGGCGGAGCGCGGCTCCCGGACCTCGGCGTCGCTCGCGGGACGGTCGCCCTCGGCGGGAGCCCGGTCACCTTCGGCGGAAACCCCGTCCCCTTCGGCGGGCCGTGCGGTCGCCGTCGTCACGCCCACGAGCCGCGCGAGACCGGCCCCGGCCTTCTGGATCTCGTCGAACTCGCCCAGGACCATCCCGATCGGCCCGAACAGCCGGTGGAAGTACAGTGCCGCGGCCGTCGCGGCGCCCACCGTCACGGCGTCGCCCGAGACGAGCCAGAACCCGACCGCGAGGACGGCCCCGAGCCCGATGAGCTCGGCGATGTTGAGCCGGTTGTAGAACCGGGTCAGCAGCGCGATCCCCGTCAGCGACAGGTCGATGGCCCGGATCGAGGACTGCGCCACGAGGGCCTCGTGCCGCTCGCCGTGCCCGAGCGTCGTGACGGTCGTGGCCCCCGCGACGGTCTCGATGACCTGCTCGGTGCGCTGGGCCTCGGCGACCCGCACCTCGCGGTAGACGGGACCCGAGCGGCGCAGGAACCAGCGCAGCGACACGACCTGCAGGGGAGCCGCCGCGACCGCGGCGAGCGCGAAGCGCCAGTCGAGGGCCCCGAGCCCCACGAGCGTCAGGGCGATCGTGAACACGGCCGACGTGACGGCGGGCAGGACGCCCGAGATCGCCTCGCTCACGGCGTCGACGTCCCCCGAGACGCGCGCGACGACGTCGCCGACGCCCGCCTGCTCGACCTGTTCGAGCGGCAGGTCGAGCGCGCTCGCGAGGACGTCCTCGCGCAGGTCCGCGAGCGCGCCCTCGCAGATCCGGGCGAGCAGGGTCTGTCCCAGGTAGCCGAGGATCGCGCTCAGCACGCCGGCCCCGAGGAGCAGCAGGCCGAAGCGCACGAGCTCGGAGGTCTGGCCGCCCTCGACGACGACGTTGACCATGACCCCGAGCAGCGCCGGGGTCGCGAGTCCCGCGACCGAGCCCGCCAGCAGCACCGCGACGGTCGCGGCGAAGAGCCAGCGGCGTCTCGTGAGCATGCGCCACAGCGCGGCGTTGGTCGCAGCCGTCGTGGCGACGGGCAGGATGGCCCGCGCGGGGACGGCGGGGGCATCCGGAGCGCCTGGGGCGCCCGGGAGTGCGGGAGCAGCCGGCGTGGCCGGCCCCGCCGGGTCGGCGGTCACGACGTCGCCGCTCACGAGGCCACCAGCTCACGGTCGGACCCGGCCGGGACGGCGGCGACCGCCGTGACGACCTCGTTGCACACGGCCAGGAGCGTCGGGCTCGAGGTCACCAGCACGAGGGCGCGCTCGGGGAAGCCTCGCAGCGCGGCGGCGATCCGGGCCTCGGTCACGCTGTCGACCGCGGTCGTGGGGTCGTGCAGCACGAGCACGGGCTCGGGCCGGTGCAGCGCTCGGCCCAGGACGAGCCGTTGGCGCTGCCCGCCGGACAGGTGCTGGCCGCGGCCGACCAGCGGGGTGTCGAGGCCCTCGGCGAGGTGCCCGAGCACCTCTCCGGTCCCCGAGGCGTCGAGCGCGCGCTCGTCGAGGCGTCCGTCGGGCGCGAGGTTCTCGCGCACGGTCGTGCTGAACAGCGAGGCCTCGTGCCGGGCCGCGAACACGAGCGCACGCCCGGTCGACGGGTCGAGCGTGGCGAGGTCGGTCCCGTTCACGACGACGGCTCCGGGTGGGGCGGGTGCGCGGCACCCGAGGACGTCGACGAGCCGGCCGGCGTCGCCGCCGTCGGGCACCACGATGCCCACGACCTGGCCCGCCCGGGCCGTGACGCGAGGCACGACGGAGCCGCCGAAGGCGCCCGCGATCGTCACGGTCGCGGCCCCCTCGGTGCGCGCCGCGGCGCGTGCGACGGCCCCGTCCACAGGGCTGTGGACGGTCGGCTCGCCGAGCAGGAGCAGCAGACGGCGCGCGGAGGCGCGCTTCTGCGCGAGCTCGACGCCCAGGAAGCCCGTCCGGGACATGGGTTCCTGGACGAACTGCGCGAGGCCGACGACGGCCACGAGCTCGCCCACGGTGATCTGCCCGGCGAGCGCCATGCGGCCGGCGAAGAGCGCGACCGCCGCGAGGAAGACGACCGAGAGCACGGTGCTCACGGCCTGGTACGCGGCCCGGGAACGCACGGCGCGCAGCGCGGCACCGAGCGAGTCGCGGCTCGCGCGCCGGTAGCGGTCGGCCGCGGCCTCCTCGGCGCCCAGGCCCTTGAGGACGCGCAGGCCAGTGACGAGGTCGGTCGCGAGGCCGCCGGCGCGCGCCGCGGCCTCCTGCTCGGTCTCGCTGCGGGCCTCGAGCGGCACCGAGAGCCGGTGCATCACGAGCAGCATCACGGGGGTCGCAACGAGGACCGCGATCCCGAGCGGCACCGAGACGAGCAGGAGGCTCACGGCGGTCGTGCCGATCGCGGCGAGCGCGCCGAGCTGACCCGTGACGAGCCACGAGATCCCCGCGACGCGGTTGGTGTCGGAGGACGCGATGGTCAGGGTCTCGCCCGCGGCGCGCCGCCGGGCCATGCCGAGCGGGTCCAGCACGCGCGCGACCGTGAGCTGGCGCAGGTCGTGCGCCGCGAACGAGAAGGCGCGCACGGTCGAGCGCATGCCGATCCGCCACGCCATGGTCAGGACGACGAAGACGGCGGCGAGCACGGCGAGCCACAGGCCGAGCGCGGCGCCGTCGCGCGGCACGATCGCGCGGTCCACGACCACGCCGATCAGCACGGGCACGAGCGCCTCGGTGACCTGGTGGAGCATGAAGCCGCCCGCGCCCACGGTCAGCAGGAGCCAGCGCCGGTTGCCGGCGAGCACGAGGCGGAAGATCCCGCCGACGGTCGTCGGCACGGCGACGCCGTTCCCGCGGGCGGGGCGTGGTCGCCGGTCCGGGCGTGCAGGACGGCGGAGACGGGGAGGCATGCTTGCTAAGGTAATGCTTACCTTCCTGTGCCGATGTGGGATAGCCTGCCGGATCATGTCGCTCATCGGCCAGGCGCCTCCCTCCGTCCCGTTCGTCCCGATCGCCATGCCCGACGATGCCTGCCCCGCGGCTGCCCAGCAGGCCGAGGACGCCGCGATCGTGGCCGCGGCCCGCGAGGTCCGGTCGGTCTCGACGTCCCACTTCCCGCCCAGCACGCCGGGTCTGTGGCCCGTGCACGTGCACGCGTTCCACGAGCTCCTGTGGGGCACGCAGGGCGTGCTCACGGTCGAGACCGAGCACGGCTTCTTCGCGGTCCCGCCGACGATCGGGCTGTGGATCCCGGCGGGCGTCGCGCACGCGGTCCAGACCGCGGGCGGCACGGGGTTCTACTGCACCTACGTCGACGCGGACCTGTCGGTGCCGTCGACCGAGAGGGCGGCCGAGCGGCACGCCGAGCGGCCCGCGCGGCCGGCGCGGCCAGCGCGGCCAGGGGCGCCCGTCCCCGCTGCCCCCGCGGAGGGCACGTTCGTCGCGGTCCTCGACCGCGCGCACCGCACGACCGCGGTCGCGGTCCCTCCGGCGGCGCGCGAGCTCATGGTCCACCTGTTCAGGAACGACATGGACCCCGCGGCCCGACGGCGCAGCGAGCGTGTCGTGGTCGACCTCCTGTCTCCCGTGGACGTCACGCCCATGGTGCTGCCCATGCCCTCGGACGCGCGCCTCGAGTCGGTCGCCCGACGTCTGCTCGACGACCCGGCTGACACGCGTTCCCTCGAGGCGTGGGCGCGCGAGGTGTCGGTGAGCGTGCGCAACTTCTCGCGCCTGTTCCATCGCGAGACGGGCATGACGTTCGCGCAGTGGCGCATCCACGCGCGGGTCCGGGTCGCGATCGGGCTGCTCGCGGGCGGCATGCCCGTCGGGACCGTGAGCCGCCGGGTGGGCTACCGGACGCCGAGCGCGTTCGTGCAGTCCTTCCGCAGGGTCCTCGGCCACACCCCGGGCTGGTACGTCGCGTCGGTCAAGGCCGATGCGGAACATCCCCTGGCCTCTGGCAGCGACGATCGGCCATCTGCCGCGCTCCCGACGTGGTTAGGGTAGGGATACCTAACTGCCTCTGACGGGGACCGTCGCGTCGCCGTCGTCTGCCCGGGAGACCTCGTGACCCTCGTCCTGACCGCCCGCCCCGACACCCCTGTGGACGCGACGTCCACCCCGGTCGGTGACGACCAGTGGCAACGGGTCGTCGCCGCGATCACGCGCCGTGACTTCCTCATCGGCGCCGGGGCGCTCACGGTCGCGGGGCTCCTCGCGGCGTGCGGCGACGGGTCGGGCCAGGCGGCGGGCACACCTGCCGCGGGCGGCGAGACCATGCCGTTCGAGCACGACGGCTACCGCACGGACCTGCCCCTGCACCCCGAGCGGGTCGTGGTCCTGGAGGCCCGGGCGGGCCTCGAGTTCGCGCTCCTCGCCGGGCTGCCGATCGTGGCCACCGAGTGGTCCGACGAGAGCCACCTCATGGCGCACCTGCCCGCGGGGGTCGAGCGCCTGGGTGGGTCCAACATCGAGCCCAACGCCGAGTCGATCCTGTCCCACTCGCCCGACATGCTCGTGGTCGGCGCGGGGTGGTGGAACTACTACCAGGAGAACGAGCTGCTGGCCGAGGGCATCGCGCCCGTCCTCGTCGTCGGTGACGACGACCCCGACTGGAAGGCGTCGCTGCGCCGCCAGCTCGCCGCGTTCGGGCGCGAGCAGCAGGCGATCGAGGCGATCGACGCCTACGACGCCACGGTCGCCGACGTCTCGGCCGAGATCGCCCCGCTCGTGACCGGCCGCAAGGTCGTCATCGCGGGTGCCGACGAGGAGGGCTTCTGGATCCAGGAGCCCGACAGCTTCTGCTCGGGCATCGCCCGCGACGTCGGCATGGACCTCGTGCTCCCGGCCGCCGGGCAGAGCAACGGCTCTGTCCAGCGGTTCTCGTTCGAGAACCTCGACCTCTTCCACGACGCCGACCTGGTCGTCCTCCAGAACCCCGACGACCCGGCGGCGTCCAACCCCGCGTGGCTCGCCGTGCCCGCCGTCCAGGCGGGCCGCGTGGCCGAGCTCCGCTACGACCGCAACTTCGGGCTCGCCCTGACGGCCCAGGTCTTCGCCGAGGACCTGCGCGAGGCCGCGCGCCTGCTCTGACCTCGGCGCCGAGGGCGCCCGGCGCCCACGGCCCTCCACGCCCGCGACCGCGGGCTCCCACGACAGCTCCGTCCTCGCCGCGACCCCGCGGCCACCCGAACCAGGAAGTCCCATGACCACACGCACCACCCGCCGGTCCACCCTGCTCGCGACCGCCTCGGCCGCCACGCTCGCCCTGCTCCTGGGCGCGTGCGCGTCGGGGACCGACGCCGGGGACAGCGGCGGCACGAGCGGCGCCGACACGAACGATGCCGGGACCCGCACGGTCCAGAGCGCGTTCGGCGAGACCACGATCCCGGCCGACCCGCAGGCCGCGCTCGGGGTGTACACGACCGACCTCGACATGCTCATCACCCTGGGCATCCCGCTCGCGGGGTCGCAGCCCATCCGCTCGCAGGGGTACACGACCTTCCCGTCGTTCTTCGACCAGGACGCGCTCGCGGGCATCAAGTCGTTCGAGAACTTCCCCGAGTACAACTACGAGGAGATCCTCGCGGCCCAGCCGGACGTGATCCTCAACGGTCTGGGCTACGACGACGAGCTCGTGACCAAGCTCCCCGACATCGCCCCGACCTACAGCTTCAACGGGTTCGACGGCCGCGACTGGCGCGAGAGCTTCGCCGAGGTCGCGGAGGCGTTCGACAGGGTCGAGGAGCACGACGCCTGGACCGCGAGGTACCAGGCCAAGGTCGACGACGTGAAGGCCCGCCTCGCCGAGGCCGGCATCGACCCGGTCGTCGCCCCCGTGGGCTACGGCGACGGGGAGATCATCGTGTCCTGCTACGGCACGCCCTGCCTGGTCTTCAAGGACCTGGGCCTGAAGATCTCGCCGCTCGTCGAGCCCGAGGAGGGCACGACGCTCGGCACCGAGCAGCTCGAGCAGCTCGCGGGCATCGACTGGGCCTTCACCTCGACCGCGCCGGACGAGAAGACGGGCGAGCTCGACGACCCGTTCGCCGAGCTCGCGGGCAACGGCCTGTGGGCCGCGCTGCCGTTCGTCACGAACCAGAACGTCGCGGTCCACGACCTCGAGATGGTCTACGGGTCGCCCAGCGGCCAGTACGCGTTCCTCGAGGTCGTCGAGAAGGCGCTGCTGCCGTGATGCGCATCCACCGGGCCGAGGTCGTGGCGGTCGAGCGCCTGACCCCGGGCATGATCCGGGTCACGCTGGGCGGCGAGGGGCTCGCGGACTTCGAGTCGACGGGCGTGGGCGACGAGTACCTGCGCGTCTTCCTGCCCACGCCGGGCGAGGCCGAACCCGTCCTGCCGTTCGCGACCGAGGACTCGTGGGACTACCCCGAGGGCGTCCAGGCGTCACCCATGCGGACCTACACGGTCCGCGCGGTGCCCGCGCCGGGCCTGGTCGTGATCGACTTCGTCGTGCACGACGGGGGAGTCGCCGCGACCTGGGCCCAGCAGGCGAAGCCGGGCGACGTCGTCGGGCTGAACTCCCCCCGCGGGCTGTACGACCCGCCCGCGGACCTCGCGTGGCAGATCCTCCTCGCGGACGCGACGGGCCTGCCCGCGGTCGGCCGACTGATCGAGCAGGCCCCGGCGGGCGTGCGCACGCGCGTCGTCGTCGAGGTCCCCGACGCGGGCCACCGCCAGTCCTTCCCCGTGAACCCCGACGTCGACATCGCGTGGGTCTACGGCGGCAACGGCCACGGCCCGTGCCGGCTCGAGGAGATCCTGCGGAGCATCGACCTGCCCGACGGCGTCGGGTACGTCTGGTTCGCGGGCGAGACCAAGGTGCTGCGCGCCGTCCGCAAGTACCTGCGCCACGAGCGCGGGCTGCCCGTCACGGCCTACAAGACCATCGGGTACTGGACCGCGGGGGCCGAGGAGTGGGAGGAGCGCTGGGAGAACCTCGACCCGAGCGTCAAGGCGTGGATCGACTCCCTGTGGGCCGACGAGGAGCGTGACGAGGAAGAGATCACCGACGCGTACTTCGACAAGCTCGAGTCGTTGGGGCTGTGAGATGACGACGACCGAACGGGCCCCCGCAGGGGCCGGCGCCCCGCCGGCCTCGTCGGCAGCCCCCGCCCCGGCCGCCGACAGGGCGCCCGGCCTCGCCGCGACCAACGCGTCGCGGACCGCGTGGCTGCTCGTCGCCGTCGGGGTCCTGGTCCTGATGCTCTTCGTGAGCCTCGCGGTGGGCTCCAAGACGATCCCGCTGCCCTCGGTGTGGTCCGCGCTGGTCGGAGCGCCCGGCGCGGACCCGAACGACGTGGTCATCCTGCGCGACCTGCGCCTGCCCCGCACGGCCCTCGGCCTGCTGGTCGGCGTCGCGCTCGGGCTCTCGGGTGCGCTGATCCAGGCCCTGACGCGCAACCCGCTCGCCGACCCCGGCATCCTGGGCGTCAACGCGGGCGCGGGCTTCGCCGTGGTACTTGGGGTCGCGACGTTCGGCGTCGTCAACATCCAGCAGTACATCTGGTTCGCGTTCCTCGGGGCGATCGTCACGACGGTCGTCGTGTACCTCATCGGCTCGCTCGGACGCGGGGGCGCGACGCCCGTCCGGCTCACGCTCGCCGGGATCTCGATCGGCGCGGTGCTGGGCGGGATCTCGTCGGGGATCACGCTGCTCAACCCGCAGGTCTTCGACAAGATGCGCTACTGGGGAGCGGGCACGCTCAGCAACCGCTCGTGGGAGATGGTCGGGACGGTCACGCCGTTCATCCTCGTGGGGGTCGTGCTCGCGGTCGTCGCGGCGCGCCCGCTCAACGCGGTCGCGCTGGGTGACGACCTGGCCCGGTCCCTCGGCGCCCACATCAACCGGACCCGCACGATCGTCGTGATCGCCGTGACGCTCCTGTGCGGGGCCGCGACGGCCGCCGCGGGCCCCATCGGGTTCGTGGGGCTCATGGTCCCGCACGTCGCGCGCTGGATCGTGGGCCCGGACCAGCGGTGGATCCTGTCCTACACGCTCGTCCTGTCGCCCGTCCTGCTCCTGGTGTCCGACGTCGCAGCGCGCCTGGTCCTGCGGCCCGCCGAGCTGCAGGTCGGCATCGTCACGGCGTTCATCGGCGCCCCCGTCCTCATCTGGCTCGTGCGACGCAGGCAGGTGAGCGGGCTGTGACGGCTCCCGTGCAGACCCCGCTCCCCGGGGGGCCCGACGTCTCGGGCACCTCCCCGGCACCCGCGGGCGCCCCGTCGGCCGGTGCGCGCCTCGACTTCGGCCGGCCCACACGCGTCCTGCGCTCGCGACGCGGAGGGTTCTCCGCGCGCCTCGACGTGCGAGCCGCCGTCGTGACCCTCGTGCTCGTGCTGCTCGCCGCGGCCGTGGGCGTCGTCGCGCTCGGCGTGGGCGACTACGCGGTGCCCGTGCCCGACGTCCTGCGCGCCCTGACGGGCGAGGCCTCCGACGTGGTCCGCATGGTCGTGGTCGAGTGGCGCCTGCCGCGCGTCCTGCTCGCGATCCTGCTGGGCGGGGCGCTGGGGATGAGCGGCGCGATCTTCCAGTCGCTGACCCGCAACCCCCTCGGCAGCCCCGACATCATCGGGTTCAACACGGGCGCCTACACCGGCGCGCTCGTCGTGATCCTGGTCCTGGGGGGCTCGTACGGCGCGGTCGCGGCCGGGGCCATGATCGGCGGGCTCGCGACCGCGGGCATCGTCTACCTGCTCGCGTACAAGAACGGCGTCCAGGGCTTCCGGCTCATCATCGTGGGCATCGCGATCAGCGCGATGCTCGCGTCGGTCAACACGTGGCTCATCCTCAAGGCCGAGCTCTCGCGTGCCATGGCCGCCGCGACCTGGGGAGCGGGCAGCCTCAACGGGCTGTCGTGGACCCAGGTCCTGCCGGTCGTGCTCATCCTCGCGGTCCTCGTGCCGCCGCTGTTCCTCCTGGGGCGACGCATGAACGTCCTCGAGATGGGCGACGACGCCGCGCAGGCCCTCGGGGTCCGCTCCGAGCGCACGCGGCTCTCGCTCGTCGTCGTGGGCGTCGCCCTGACCGCGCTCGTCACGGCCGCGGCCGGACCCATCGCGTTCATCTCGCTCGCGGCCCCCCAGCTCGCCCGCCGCCTCACGCGCGGCGCGACCGTCGGGCTCGCGTCCTCGGCCGCCATGGGGGCCGCGCTGCTCGCCGCGAGCGACCTGGTCGCACAGCGGGCGTTCGCGCCCACCCAGCTGCCGGTGGGCGTCGTGACCGTGAGCATCGGCGGCTGCTACCTCGTGTGGCTGCTCGCCCGGGAGGCGAGGCGGCAGTGAGCACCTGGACCCGACCCGCGACCCGCCGGCCCGCGACCCGCACGGCCCCGGCCACGCTGTCCGTGCCGGCCGCCGACGCACCCCCGACGCACCCCCGACCAGCCCCACCCCTCCCGAGGAGACGGCGATGACCGCCACGACGCACCCGGTGACCACGACCTCGGCCGAGGCCGACGCACCCGCGGCGAGCCCCGCCGTCGGGCAGGTCGCTCCTCCCCAGGCCACCCTCCTGACCCCCGGCGAGCCCCGGCTGCGCGCCGAAGGCCTCAGCATCGGGTACCACGAGCGCATCGTGTCCCAGGGGCTCGACGTCGCGATCCCCGACCGGTCGTTCACCGTGATCGTGGGACCCAACGCGTGCGGCAAGTCGACCCTGCTGCGCGCGCTGTCGCGGCTGCTCACCCCGAGCGCCGGGCAGGTCGTGCTCGACGGCAAGGCCATCACGTCCTACAAGGCCAAGGAGGTCGCGCGCCGGCTCGGGCTCCTGCCCCAGACGTCGATCGCGCCCGACGGCATCACGGTCGCGGACCTCGTCGCGCGCGGCCGCTACCCGCACCAGAAGCTCCTGCGGCAGTGGTCGCGCGACGACGAGGACGCCGTGGTGCGGGCGCTCGCGGCCACGCAGGTCACGCCGCTGTCGGCGCGGCCCGTCGACGAGCTGTCGGGCGGGCAGCGCCAGCGCGTGTGGGTGTCCATGGTGCTCGCGCAGGAGACCGAGCTGCTGCTGCTCGACGAGCCCACGACGTTCCTCGACATCGCGCACCAGATCGAGCTGCTCGAGCTGTTCGGCGACCTCAACCGCGAGGGGCGCACGCTCGTCGCGGTGCTGCACGACCTCAACCACGCGTGCCGCTACGCGACGCACCTGGTCGCGATGAAGGACGGGGCCGTGGTCGCGCAGGGGGCGCCGGGGGAGATCGTCACGGCCGAGCTGGTCGAGGAGGTGTTCGGGCTGCGGTGCACGATCATCGACGACCCGGTCACGGGCACGCCGCTGGTGATCCCGCTGGGTCGCCGGGGGTGACGGGCTCGCCCGCCGGGGGTGACCGGTGCGCGTCACCCGCGGCGTCCGCTCGGGTCCCCCTCGGCGGGCCCCGTGCCGCGCCCTCCCGCACGTTGGATACCCTCTAGTGGTGATCGATCTTCGACTTCTGCGCGACAACCCCGACGTCGTCCGCGCCAGCCAGGTGGCTCGCGGCGACGACCCCGCCCTCGTGGACCAGGCGCTCGACGCCGACTCCCGCCGTCGCAGCGCGCTGACGGACTTCGAGCAGATGCGTGCCGAGCAGAAGTCCCTGGGCAAGAAGGTCGCCCAGGCGCAGGGCGAGGAGAAGTCCGCCCTGCTCGCGCACACCAAGCAGCTCGCCGAGGGCGTCAAGGCCCGGCAGAAGGACGCCGACGACGCCGAGGCGCAGCTCAAGGACGTCCTCTACAAGATCTCGAACGTGATCGAGGGCGCCCCTCCGGGCGGCGAGGACGACTACGTCGTGCTCCGCGAGGAGGGCACCATCCGCGACTTCGCGGCCGAGGGCTTCACTCCCCGCGACCACCTCGAGCTGGGCGAGGGCCTGCGCGCGATCGACACCGAGCGCGGCGCCAAGGTGTCAGGGGCGCGGTTCTACTACCTCACGGGCATCGGGGCGCGCCTCGAGCTCGCGCTGCTCAACGCCGCGATGGACCAGGCGATCCAGGAGGGCTTCACGCCCGTCATCACGCCCACGCTCGTGCGCCCCGAGATCATGCAGGGCACGGGCTTCCTGGGCGCCCACGCGGACGAGATCTACCGCCTCGAGGCCGACGACCTGTACCTGGTCGGCACGAGCGAGGTCGCGCTCGCGGGCTACCACTCGGGCGAGATCCTCGACCTGTCGGAGGGCCCCAAGCGCTACGCGGGCTGGAGCGCGTGCTACCGCCGCGAGGCCGGCTCGTACGGCAAGGACACGCGCGGCATCATCCGCGTGCACCAGTTCCACAAGGTCGAGATGTTCAGCTACATCGACCCGGCCGACGCCGAGGCCGAGCACCAGCGCCTCCTGGGCTGGGAGGAGGCCATGCTGAGCAAGTGCGAGCTCCCGTACCGCGTGATCGACACGGCCGCGGGCGACCTGGGGTCGAGCGCGGCCCGCAAGTTCGACTGCGAGGCCTGGCTGCCCACGCAGGAGCGCTACCTCGAGCTCACCTCGACCTCGAACTGCACCACGTTCCAGGCCCGCCGCCTGGGCGTGCGCGAGCGCGTCGAGATCGACGGCAAGGCGGAGACCCGCACGGTCGCCACGCTCAACGGCACGCTGGGCACGACGCGCTGGATCGTCGCGATCCTCGAGAACCACCAGCAGCCCGACGGCTCGGTCCGTGTCCCGGAGGGCCTGCGGCCCTACCTGGGCGGGCTCGAGGTCCTCGAGCCGGTCGCGCCGTCGGCCGGATCGCCGAAGGGCTCGTCGAAGGCCACGAAGTGACGGGGCCTTCGCCGGACGTCAGGACCACCACCCGGCCCGACGACGCCGCGCCCTCAGGTGCGTCGCCGTCCCCGGGCGAGGTGGCGCCGTCGGGCACGGATCCTGCTGCCGGGGAGGCCGCTGCCGCGTCTCCCGCGCACCCGGCCCGCCCGGGGGAGGGCCCGCTGCTCGTCGCGCTCGACATCGACGGGACGATCCTGAGCCACGACGACGTCCTGAGCGACGGTGTCGTGGAGGCCGTCGCGGCCGTGCGCGCGGCGGGGCACCACGTGATGCTGTCGTCGGGCCGCTCGCTCATCGCGGTGCTGCCCATCGCCGAGCGCCTCGGACTGGCCGAGGGGTACATGGTGTGCTCGAACGGTGCCGTGACGGCTCGTTTCGACGACGCCTCGCCCACGGGCTACGTGGTCGACGAGATGATCACGTTCAACCCGGAGAACGCGCTGCGGCTGCTGCGAGACCAGCTTCCCGACGCGCTGTTCGCGGTCGAGGACGTGGGCGTCGGCTTCCGCATGAACGACCTCTTCCCGCACGGCGAGCTCGACGGCGTGCACGACGTGGTCGACTTCGAGGAGCTGTGGTCGGGCGAGGTCACGCGTGTCGTCGTGCGCAGCCCCGGGTCCACGAGCGAGGCCTTCAGCGAGCTCGCACGCTCGCTCGGGCTGAGCGACGTGACGTACGCGGTCGGCTGGACGGCGTGGATGGACATCGCGCCGCTGGGCGTGACCAAGGCGAGCGCGCTCGAGCGCGTGCGTGGCCTGCTGGGCGTGGCGCCGGGGGCGACCGTGGCCGTGGGCGACGGCAGCAACGACATCGACATGCTGCGCTGGGCCGGTCGCGGGGTGGCCATGGGCCACGCCGAGCCCGAGGTCAAGGACGCGGCTGACGAGGTCACGGGCAGCATCGACGAGGCCGGCGCGGTCGCGGTGCTGCAGAGCCTGGTCTGAGGGCTCGCGGGCTGTTCGCGAGGCTGGGGTACGAGGACTCGGCGACGTTCTACAAGAGGCCCGTCACCGCTCGCACGGCGAGGTAGAACGCATTGCGCGAGGTAGAACGCGCTGCGTACTACCTCGCGCAGGACGTTCTACCTCGCGGCGTGGGCCTCGCAGGACCGGCTCGCCGCGACGTTGCGGTCATGGGGCGAGCGTAGCGACGCCTCGTCGGGTGGTGCGCGACGCCGTCGGGCGTGTGTTTCTCACCTGGTGTGAACCGCCCTTGCCCGCGTCGTCGCCGCGGCGCACGCTGAGTGGACCGGCGGCACCGGCGCCGCCCGGACGCTCTCGCGCGGCGCAGCGCGACGACATGCACGGAGGTGCGGCATGGCTCCCAAGGTGATCCTCCTGACCGGTGACGGCGGCGAGACCCTCGAGGTCTTCTACCCCTACCAGCGGCTGCTGGAGGCGGGCTACGAGGTCGACGTCGCGGCGCCCTCGAAGCGCAAGGTCCAGCTCGTCGTGCACGACTTCGTCGACGGGTTCGACACGTACACCGAGAAGCTCGGCCACACGCTCGCGGCCGACGTCGCGTTCGCCGACGTCGACCCCTCGGACTACGTGGCGCTCGTGGTGCCGGGCGGCCGTGCGCCGGAGTACATCAGGAACGACCCCGACGCGCAGCGGATCGTGCAGCACTTCTTCGCTGCGGGGGCACCGGTCGCGGCGATCTGTCACGGACCCATGCTGCTCGCGGCGGCGGGCGTGCTCGAGGGGAGGACGTCGTCGGCCTACCCGGAGCTGCGGCTCGACGTCGAGGCGGGCGGAGGGATCTTCGAGGACGGGGCAGGTGTCGTCGACGGCAACCTCGTCACGGGGCGAGCCTGGCCCGACCACCCGGCGTGGATGCGTGAGTTCATGAAGCTGCTCGAGGCGTCGGCGCCCGTGGCGTGAGGCGATCTCCCTCGGCCGCGAGGTAGAGGGGGACCGCCCTCTACCTCGCGAGCGAGCGACCGAGCGTCAGTCGCGCGCCGTCAGGACGAGCGGCCCGTCCTCGGTGATCGCGACCGTGTGCTCCGAGTGCGCGCCGCGCGAGCCGTCGGCGCTGCGCAGCGTCCAGCCGTCGGGGTCGGTGAAGATCTCGTCGGTCGTCTCGAGGAACCACGGCTCGATCGCGATCACGAGGCCCGGCTTGAGCGGGAAGCCGCGGCCCTTGCGGCCGTCGTTGGGCACGTGGGGGTCGCCGTGCATGGTGCGGCCCACGCCGTGCCCGCCGAAGTCGGTGTTGATGCGGTAGCCGGCCCCGTGCCCGACGGCCGCGATCGCCGCCGAGATGTCACCGATCTTGTTGCCCGGCTGCGCGGCCGCGATGCCCGCGGCGAGCGCGTCCTGGGTCGCCTCGATGAGCTTCTGGTCGGCGACGCCGCGGTCGCCCGCGCGCGGGTTCCCGACGACGAACGACACCGCGCTGTCGGAGACCCAGCCGTCGACCGAGGCCGCGAAGTCGAGGCTCAGCAGGTCGCCGTCCTGAAGGCGGTAGTCGAACGGCAGGCCGTGCAGGACGGCGTCGTTGACCGAGGTGCAGATGACCTTGCCGAACGGGCTCGCCCCGAACGAGGGGTGGTAGTCGATGTAGCAGGACTCGGCGCCCCGCTCCTTGATCATCCGGTGGGCCAGGGCGTCGAGCTCGAGCAGGTTGATGCCGACCTTCGCGGCGGCGCTGACCTGCGTGAGGACGTCCGCGACGAAGCGGCCGGCCGGGCGCATCTGCTCGATCTCGCGGGGGGTCCTCAGCTCGATCATGGTGTTCCTCTCGGTGCGTGCTCGGGTGTGCCGGGTCCACCGCGGGGTTCCGCAGGGCTCTCCGACCTGCTCCCAGGGTGTCACGGGAGGGCAGGCGGGGTGCAACTCCCGGGTGGCGACGGCCTGCTGTCGCGGGGTGGTCGTGGGGTGGGGTGCGCCTCGGTCCGGTGCCGGCGGACGACGCGCGCCCGGTGCGCGCATGCCGGGCGCGAATCGCTTCTGACTCCCGTGAGGGGGAGAATCGCTCCTCGTGGCAGGAATCGACGAGGTAGCGCAGGCGGCCGGGGTCTCGACGGCGACGGTCTCGCGAGCCCTGCGCGGACTCCCGAACGTCTCGGCGGCGACGCGCGCACGGGTCCGGGCCGTGGCCGAGGAGCTGGGGTACGTCCCGTCGCCGTCTGCGGCCTCGCTCGCGACGGGCAGGACCCGCACGATCGGCGTGATCACCCCGTGGGTCAGCCGCTGGTTCTTCGCCAACGTGATCGAGGGCGCCGAGCGGGCGCTGCGCTCGGTGGGCTACGACGTGCTGCTCTACACGTTCGAGGTGGGGGAGGACCGGCCGCGGCGCAAGGTCGACCCCACGGTGCTGCGGCGGCGCGTCGACGGGACCCTGGTGGTGGGGCTCCCGCTCGACGACGACGAGGTCCGCTCGCTCGTCGAGCTGGGCACCCCGCTCGCGTTCGTGGGCTCGGGCCCCGCGGACCAGGTCACGGTCCGGCTCGACGACGTCCGCACGGGCTCCCTCGCGACGTGGCACCTGATCGACCTGGGGCACCGCGTGATCGGGCACGTCACGGGCATGCCTGACCTGGTCTCGTCGTGGTCGCCGCCCGTCGAGCGCTCGACGGGCTACGAGCGCGCGCTGGTCGCCGCGGGCCTGGAGGTCTCGGCCGGGCTCGTGGCCAACGGGGGGTTCGACGTCGAGGGCGGACGGTCGTCGACCAGGGAGCTGCTGCGCCGCAGGCCCGACGTCACGGCGATCTTCGCGGCCTCGGACGAGATGGCGATGGGAGCGATCCTCGCGGCCCGTGACCTGGGGCTGGACGTGCCCGGGGACCTGTCGGTCATCGGGGTCGACGGGCACGACCTGGGCGAGCTGGTCGGGCTCACGACGATCGGGCAGGACGCCTACCAGCAGGGCGCGGACGCCTCGATGCTGCTCATGGAGATGATCAACGGCGCGCCCGTCCCCG
Source organism: Oerskovia sp. Root22 (assembly GCF_001429135.1). Lineage (NCBI taxonomy): Bacteria > Bacillati > Actinomycetota > Actinomycetes > Micrococcales > Cellulomonadaceae > Oerskovia > Oerskovia sp. Root22. The sequence continues at coordinate 304,684 of NZ_LMIL01000011.1, forward strand.
AGAGCCTGACGTACCCGACGCGCCTCGTCCGGCGGACCTCGACCGCACGTCCTCGTTGACGCCGGTTCCGCGGCGTTCCGGGGCTTTCGCAGGTCACAGATGTGGGAGCGTGACCACGTTGGGCGGTTGCGAGGCGTCATGAGTAACGGAATCGTTACTGAAGTGACCCCTGCTTGTGCTTGCGCAACCGAGATGTAAACGCTTGCATGAGCAGTGGGGCAGTCGCGTCGTGGCCGACGTGACTGCGACACCTGCGGGCCGACCGCGATGTCAGCACCACAACGTTGTGGAGGAAAAGTCATGGCAAGAAGCACCCTGTCCATCAAGCGCCGCGCGCTCGCGGCCGTCGCTGGCGGCGCGAGCCTCGCCATCGTGCTCACCGCGTGCAGCGGCAGCGGCGACGGAGGCGACGCCGGAGACACCGAGGCCGCGACCGCGGACTGTTCCGCCTACGAGGAGTACGGCGACCTCTCGGGCAAGACGGTCTCGGTCTACACGACGATCGTCGACACCGAGGCCGAGCAGCAGCAGGAGTCCTACAAGCCGTTCGAGGACTGCACGGGCGCCACCATCAAGTACGAGGGCTCCAAGGAGTTCGAGGCGCAGCTGCCCATCCGCATCCAGTCCGGCAGCGCGCCGGACATCGCCTACATCCCCCAGCCGGGCTTCCTCAAGAGCCTCGTCCAGGACTACCCGGACGCGATCCTCCCCGTCGGGGACGCCGCGTCGGCCAACGTCGACGAGTTCTACACCGAGTCGTGGCGCGACTACGGGACGGTCGACGGGACGCTCTACGCGACCCCGCTCGGCGCCAACGTGAAGTCCTTCGTCTGGTACTCCCCGGCCATGTTCGAGGACGCCGGCTACGAGATCCCCACCACCTGGGACGAGCTCATCGCGCTCTCCGACCAGATCGTCGAGGACAACCCGGACGGCGAGATCAAGCCCTGGTGCGCCGGCATCGGCTCGGGCGAGGCCACGGGCTGGCCCGCGACCGACTGGATGGAGGACGTCGTCCTCCGCACGGCCGGACCCGAGGTCTACGACCAGTGGGTCAACCACGAGATCCCGTTCAACGACCCGCAGATCGCCGAGGCCCTCGCCACGGTCGGCACGGTGCTCAAGAACGACGACTACGTCAACGGCGGCATCGGCGACGTCTCGTCGATCGCGACGACCGAGTTCACCGAGGGCGGCCTGCCCATCCTCGACGGCCTCTGCTACATGCACCGCCAGGCGTCGTTCTACCAGGCCAACTGGCCCGAGGGCACCACGGTGGCCGAGGACGGCGACGTCTTCGCGTTCTACTTCCCGGGCAACGACACCGAGGCCAAGCCGGTCCTGGGCGGCGGCGAGTTCGTCGTCTCGTTCGCGGACCGTCCCGAGGTCCAGGCCTTCCAGGCGTTCCTCACGAGCCCCGAGTGGTCGAACGCCAAGGCGACCGCGACCCCGCAGGGCTGGATCAGCGCCAACAAGGAGCTCGACAAGAGCCTCCTGCAGTCCCCGATCGACCAGCTCTCGTACGGTCTGCTGACCGACGACAGCTACGTGTTCCGCTTCGACGGCTCGGACATGATGCCCGCCGCCGTGGGAGCAGGGTCGTTCTGGACCGAGATGACCGAGTGGATCGCGAGCGACAAGTCGGACACCGCGGTGCTCGACGCGATCGAGGCTTCGTGGCCGACGTCCTGACCGTCCGCTGACGCCTGACCTACGATCCACAGATGGGGGCCCGCCACCATGGCGGGCCCCCATCGCACGAAGGAGTGCTCCATGGACTGGCTACTGACGCCTGACGGTCCGGCAGGGAAGTTCGCGGTCATGCTGTTCGCGATCCTCCTGTTCGTCGTCGTGATGGGCGTGATCCTCTTCCTCGCGGACCTACCCAAGCGGGTCCCCAACTGGGTGATCGCCGCGGTCTTCGCCGGCCCGGCGCTCCTGCTCATCGGGTTCGGGCTGCTCTACCCGGGCATCAAGACGGTCCGTGACTCGTTCTTCAACCGCACCAGCACGGAGTTCGTCGGGCTCGACAACTACATCACCGCGCTGACCCGCGACGAGTTCCAGGTGGTCCTGCGCAACACCGCGATCTGGGTCATCGTGGTCCCGCTCGTCTCGACGCTGCTGGGCCTGATCTACGCGGTCGTGATCGACCGGTCGCGCTTCGAGAAGTTCGCCAAGACCCTGATCTTCCTCCCCATGGCCATCTCGATGGTCGGCGCGGGCATCATCTGGAAGTTCATGTACGAGTACAAGGCGGACATCGGGAACATCCAGCAGATCGGCCTCCTGAACCAGATCCTCGTCTGGGTGGGGCTCGAACCCCAGAAGTTCCTGCTCGACGCCCCCTGGAACACGTTCTTCCTCATCATGGTCATGATCTGGATCCAGGCCGGGTTCGCCATGACGATCCTCGCCGCGGCCATCCGCGCCATCCCCGACGACATCGTCGAGGCCGCCCGCCTCGACGGGGTCTCGGGCATGCGCATGTTCCGCTACATCACCGTCCCGAGCATCCGCCCCGCGCTCATCGTGGTCCTCACGACGATCGCGATAGGCACCCTCAAGGTCTTCGACATCGTCCGGACCATGACGGGCGGGCGGTTCGACACCTCGGTCGTCGCGAACGAGTTCTACACGCAGGCCCTGCGACAGGGCGAGAAGGGCCTCGGCGCCGCGCTCGCCGTGATCCTGTTCATCCTCGTGATCCCGATCATCATCTACAACGTGCGCCAGCTGCGGGCGTCGGAGGAGATCCGATGAGCATCCCGATCCCCGACACCACGATCGTCGACGAGACCCCCGAGCAGGGCAAGGGCGTCGGCAAGCTCGACAGCCTCGACCGCCGGGCGGGCGCCGTCCGTCGTCGCGCGAGCTCCAAGAGCGCGTCGGCCATCGCGATCATCCTCGCGGTCCTGTGGACCATCCCGACGTTCGGGTTGCTCGTCACGTCGTTCCGCCCCGCCGCGGACATCCGTCGCACCGGCTGGTGGACCGCGTTCAGCAACCCCGAGTTCACGCTCGAGAACTACCAGGACGCGCTCTTCGGCAGCTCGACCAACTTCGCGAGCTACTTCGTGAACTCGGTCGTCATCACCCTGCCGGCCGTCATCATCCCCATCACCTTGGCGCTCCTCGCGGCGTACGCGTTCGCGTGGATCGACTTCCGAGGCCGCAACCTGCTGTTCGTCGCGGTCTTCGCGCTCCAGATCATCCCCATCCAGGTCACGCTCGTGCCGCTGCTCTCGCAGTACGTGAGCTGGGGCATCGACGGCTCGTTCTGGCCCGTCTGGCTCTCGCACACGATCTTCGCGCTGCCGCTCGCGATCTTCCTGTTCCACAACTTCATGAAGGACATCCCGCGCGAGCTCGTCGAGGCCGCTCGCGTCGACGGCGCAGGGCACGTGCGGATCTTCTTCACGGTCCTGATGCCGCTCCTGGTCCCGGCCATCGCGGCGTTCGGGATCTTCCAGTTCCTGTGGGTCTGGAACGACCTGCTGGTCGCGCTGACCTTCGGCTCGGCGCTCGACGTCGCGCCCCTCACGGTCCGCATCGCCGAGCTCTCCGGGTCGCGAGGCGCCAACTGGCACCTGCTGCCGGCCGGAGCGTTCATCTCGATGGTCGTCCCGGTCATCGTCTTCCTGGCGCTCCAGCGGTACTTCGTCCGAGGTCTCCTGGCGGGTTCCGTCAAGGGGTGAGTCTCGTTGCTCCGCCGTCGGGCGGGGTTGCTCGCGCGGCCTGCCATCCGGCAGGCCCGGCCACGGCCGCGCGAACGACCCCGCCCGACGTCTCTGCGGGCGTGATCCCTTGCGTCGTGGTGGGCTCACCGGGGACTCGTGACCTGTGGTTGCGGGAAGGCCCTGCTGCCCGACGGCGTCGCGCGTCACACGTCGTCAGGTGCTGCCTGGTCTCGTGGTCGGCAGGGCCCGACGTAGGGTCGTCGGGTGCTCTCTGGCCCCAGCCGTGCGCTGGCTTCCGCCGCAGGGCGGGTCCCTCCGCCCGCCCTCTTCGTCGTCTCCGGGCTGACCCAGTACCTCGGCGCCGCGATCGCGGTGGGGCTGTTCGCGGTCGTCGGCGCGCCCGAGGTCGCCTGGCTGCGCATCGTCGTCGCGGCTCTGCTGCTCCTCGCGTGGCGCCGCCCGTGGCGCCAGCGCTGGACCTGGCGCACCCTCGCGTGGGCCGCGGTGTTCGGCGTGGCCCTGGCTGCCATGAACGTGACGTTCTACGTCGCGATCGACCATCTTCCTCTCGGGTCGGCGGTCGCGATCGAGTTCATCGGTCCCGTGGCGGTCGCGGCGATCACCGGGCGGGGCTGGCGCGAGCGCGGTGGCATCGCGGTCGCGGCGGTGGGCGTCGTGCTCCTCGCGGGCGTCACGCTCACGTCCGACCTGCCGCACGAGGACGTCGTGATCGGGCTCGTCGCGATCGGTCTCGCGGCGGCGTGCTGGGCCGCGTACATCCTGCTGGGCCGCCGCGTGGCCCTGGCCGGGTCAGGGGTCACGTCGCTCTCGGTCGCGATGGCCGCGGGGGCCCTGGTCTTCGCGCCGTTCCTGGCGCCGTCGTCCGGGGCCGTGCTCGAGGACTGGCAGCTGCTCCTCGCGGTCGTGGGGATCGCGGTGTGCTCGTCGGTCGTCCCGTACGTGCTCGAGCAGCTCATCCTGCGCAGGGTCAGCGCCGCGACGTTCTCCGTGCTCCTCGCGATGCTGCCCGCGACCGCGGTGGTGATCGGCGCTGTCGTGCTCCAGCAGTTCCCGTCGTGGCTCGAGCTCGTCGGCCTGCTCCTGGTCTCGGGGGCCATCGCGATGACCGCTCAGCGCACGGACCCGCCGCCCGCGTAGGGCGCACGGGGGCGAGCTGCGCGGGCGGGAGCCGAGGTGCAGCAGGTCTCAGAGGTACTGGCCCGGTGAGGGCCGGCCGTCGTCGCCCTCGCGTGGGGCGCCCGGCCGCGCGTGCTGCCGGGGGTGACCGGGCATGCCCGGGACGGGGAGCGTGCCCGGCGGCAGCGCGCGGCGGATCTGCGAGAGCTGGGCCTGCGCCGCCATCTGCTGGGCCACGAGGGCCGTCTGGATGCCGTGGAAGAGCCCCTCTAGCCAGCCCACGAGCTGGGCCTGCGCCACGCGCAGCTCGGCGTCGGACGGCACCGCGTCGTCGGTGAACGGCAACGAGATGCGGTGGAGCTCGGCGACCAGGTCGGGCGAGAGCCCCTCCTCGAGCTCCTTGAGCGACCTCTCGTGGATCTCCGCGAGGCGGCTGCGCGCGGCCTCGTCGAGAGGCGCGTCGCGGACCTCCTCGAGCAGGCGCTTGATCATGCCGCCGATCCGCATGACCTTGGCAGGCTCCTCGATGACCGCGCTCGGGTTGCGGTCCTCGTCGGTCGAGTCGTCGCTCGCGACGACCGAGACCCCCGTCCCGTCGGGACCGACGATCGTGACGCGCTGGGCCTCGTCCTCGTCCGCCGGGGCTTCCTCGCGGCCCTCCTGCGTGCTCTCCGGAGGGGTCTGCTGCCCGGTCTCGGTCGGGTCGGGGTTCTGGTCGGTGCGCGGCTCGTCGCTCATCGACCCAGTCTGACCCGAACCGGCGCTCCGCGCGACGGTCGGGGCGCACCCCACGTCAGGGGAGCAGCAGGACCTTGCCGAACACCTCGCCCGACTCCAGGAGCCGGTGCGCGTCCGCGGCGCGCTCCAACGGGAGCCTCGCGTGGACGACGGGCCGGACGCGCCCGTCGGCGACGAGGGGCCAGACGTGCTCGAGCACGTCGCGGACGAGCCTGGCCTTCTCCTCGGCGGGCCGCGCGCGCAGGGTCGTGCCGCTCACCTGGGCGCGCTTGGCGAGCAGCATCCCCAGGTCGAGCTCACCACGGCGCCCCTTCTGCATCCCGATCACGACGAGCCGTCCGCCCGTCGCGAGCACCCGGAGGTTGTCGGGGAGATAGGCGGCCCCGACGACGTCGAGCACCACGTCTGCGCCCGCGCCGCCCGACGCGTCGCGCACCGCGGCGACGAAGTCCTGGGTCCGGTGGTCGACGGCGGTCTCCGCGCCGAGCGTGAGGCAGCGCGCCGTGCGCTCGGGGCCCCCCGCGGTCGTGATCACCCGGGCACCGAGCGCGGCCCCGATCTGCGTCGCGACCGAGCCGACTCCTCCGGAGCCGCCGTGCACGAGCAGGACCTCGCCCCGGGCGAGGCGCCCGACGTCGACCAGGTTGCTCCACGCCGTGCACACCGCCTCGGGCAGGGCGGCCCCGTCGACGAGGGTGACGCCGTCGGGCAGGGGCAGGACCTGAGAGGCGCGGACGCAGACCTTCTCCGCGTAGCCCCCGCCGTCGAGGAGGGCGACCACCTCGTCACCCACGTCCCACCCTGTGAGACGCGGACCAACGGCAGAAATCACCCCAGACACCTCGAGACCCGGCCATACCGGTGCGCCAGGTGGCGGAGGGTAGTGGCCGGCACGTTGTAGCAGGTCAGCAGGGTTCACGCCACTCGAGACGACGTCGATCACGACCTCCCCGGGGCCCGGTTCGGGGTCGGGGAGTGTGGACATGGTGAGTTTCTCTGGCCCGCCCGGGGCCGCTATCGTGACGGCTCGCACACAAAAGACACTACGTCCTCGTCGGTGAGGACTCGTGTCCGTCAGCGGAGAGCCGCGGCTCGACGTACCGCCTTGCCCTGGATGACCGGATTAGGTCTGCGGGGCAAGTGCACCGATAGTTAGTACGCACGTCTGGCGCGTGGGGGACGGTCGGAGGCGACCGGGACCCACGAACTTCCGCTGGTTACAGGGTTTGGAGAGAGGTTCGTATGCTCCGCAGGTTGAGCGTTCGCGGGAAGATCCTTGCGGCACTCGCGCTGCCTGTCCTCGTCCTGTTCCTGGCCGCGACGATCTTCTCGGTCCAGGCGATCAACGAGGCGCGGGTCGCCGAGCAGACGCAGGCGCTCGTCAAGGCGTTCGCGACCCAGGACGTCGCAGGAAAGGCCGTCGCGGCCGAGCGAGCCGCCGAGATCCAGCGGGTCCGCGGGGTCGAGAACGGTGACGCCCTGGTCGAGGAGGCCCGCCTCGCGGCGGACAAGGCCCTCGACCGACGCGACGCCGTGTACGCCGGCCTCAACATGTCGATGCTCGACGAGCGTGTGCGTGACGCTGTCGACGCGACGGTCAAGGACCGCGCCGAGCTCGCGGACATCCGCAAGCAGATCGACACGAACTCGATCCAGGAGCTCGGGTTCACCTCGAAGTACAACACCCTGATCGACGACGCGCTCGACGTCCCGCGTGTCCTCGCCGACACGTCCGACGACCGAACTCTCGCCCAGTTCCTCGACGCGTACGTCGACACCAACGTGCTCATGAGCCAGGTCTCGCTCGAGCTCCCGGTGGTCCAGTTCCTCTTCGACGGCATCCAGGCCAACCGCGAGAACCCCGGTGCCCCGCGGAACCTCGACAACGAGTCGCTCCGCGTCGCGCGTCTCATCAGCGAGGGCGACACCAGGGCTGTGCAGGCGCGCAAGGCCGTCCGAGAGCTCCGGATCGACCAGGTCATCCCGTCGCCGATCGGCACCTACGTCGGTCTGCGTTCGGGCCTCGCCGCGAACGGCGCAGCGGGAACCACCGCCCAGCAGGACTGGGCGTCAGCCTCGTCCAACGACCTCAAGAACATCACCCCGGTCCGTGACAAGGTCCTCGCGGAGACGGGCGAGATGGCCTCGGACATCGCGACCGCCGCCGTGACGCGAGCCGTCATCACGATCCTCGTGACCCTCCTGGCGTTCGGCGCGACCATCGTGGTGGCCGGTGCCATCGCCCGCCAGATCGTGAACCCGCTGCGTCGCCTGACCGACGCCGCCCAGGACGTGCGTGACCAGCTGCCCCGCCTCGTCGAGCAGGTGTCGATCCCCGGGCAGGGCCCTGGGATCAGCATCCAGCCGATCGAGATCGAGTCGACCGACGAGGTCGGACAGCTCGCCAACGCGTTCAACGATGTGAACACCACGACCATCCAGGTCGCCCGGGAGCAGGCCGCTCTCCGTGGCTCGATCGCCGAGATGTTCGTCAACGTCGCGCGCCGGGACCAGGTGCTCCTCAACCGTCAGCTCGCGTTCCTCGACGACCTCGAGCGGTCCGAGGAAGACGCGAACACGCTGTCGAACCTGTTCCGCCTCGACCACCTCGCGACCCGGATGCGTCGTAACGCGGAGTCGCTCCTGGTCCTCGCGGGCATCGACTCGGGTCGTCGCGTCCGCCAGCCCATGCCGGCCTCCGACGTCATCCGTACGGCATCGTCCGAGATCGAGCTCTACGACCGTGTCCGCCTGAACCTGGTCGTCGACCCGCTCATGCTGGGGCACAACGCCCTCAACGCCGCGCACCTCATCGCCGAGCTCCTCGAGAACGCGACCATGTTCTCGGAGCCGCACACCCCGGTCGAGGTCAGCACGGGACGCGACGAGCGCTTCGTCAAGATCATCATCCGCGACCACGGGCTCGGCATGACCCCCGAGGAGATCGGCGAGGCGAACCGCAAGGTCAACGCGCACGCCGCGTCGGACGTCGTCGGGTCGCAGCGCCTCGGCCTGTACGTGGTCGGACGCATCTCCGACCGCCTCGGCGCGCGCGTCACGTTCGAGCGTGCCCCCGAGGGCGCGGGGACCCTCGTCACGGTGAGCTTCCCGAACGTCCTCTTCGTGCCCGACTCCAACGTCCCGCTGCCGATGCCGACGGACCCGCTGGACAACCGCACGCAGGTCGCGGCGGACCAGATCTCGGCGCCCGCGCCGCAGCCGGCCGCCCCCGTGTACTCGGGGCCGGCCACGACCTCGACCCCGCAGATCGACCACGAGGCCCCGGTCGCCGTGGCCGTCGACCTCGCTGCACTGACCGACGGCGCCACGTCCACGGGCATGCCCCGTCGTCGTTCGCGTGGCATGGACCCTGCAGGGTCTGCCCCCAGCGCCTCGTTCGTCCCCGGTCCGCAGACCGGCTCGATCGTCCTGCCGCCGCTGGCCACGCCGTCCCTCCCCCTGGACCTGCCCGCGGCACCCGACGCGTGGTCCCCGCCGGAGGGCGTCGCAGCCACGGGCAACTCGCTGCCGAGCCGCGCTCGTGCCACGAGCCCCGCAGAGACGACCGGCGTCATGCCGCCCGTCCAGCCGGTGTCGGCCGAGATCCCCGTCCTGGACGTGAGCACGCGGTCCGCGATGTTCACGAGCTTCCGTGCCCTGGGCACGACCGACCCGAGCACCGCCGAGCAGCAGGCCGTCGAGCTCGACGCGGCCCCGGACGTCTCGGCGACCGACATCTCCGTCCCGGACTTCGTGCCCGATGACGGCACCTGGGCCCCGCAGTTCGCGATCGAGCCGCTGGGCGCGTCCGAGGGCGAGGCACCGGTTGCCGAGGTGCCCGTCGCGCCGGTGGCGGAGGTTCCCGTCGTCGAGGCGCCGGTCGCGGAGGTTCCCGTCGTCGAGGCGCCGGTCGTTCTGCCGGTCCGGGGCGAGGAGCCGTCGGCCCCGGTGCTCGACCTTCCGCAGCGCACCGCGCCGGCGGTGGCCGAGGCGCCGGTCCAGCAGTTCGCTCCGCCGGTCGCACAGGCCGCTCCGCCGGTCGCGGCGTTCGAGGCTCCGGCCGCGCCCCCCGCGGCGAGCTTCGAGCCCCCGGTCGTGCAGTCCGCTCCGCCGGTCGTGGCCCACGAGGCTCCGGCAGGGCAGGCTGCGCCCGTCGCGCCCGCGCACCAGGAAGAGATCCCCGAGGAGCTCTCGTTCGAGGCGCTGCCGAAGTTCGAGGACCTCATGGCCGACCTGCCGACGCGCCGGTCGCTGCGCGAGAGCCAGGCGCGCAAGCGAGGGATCTTCAACCGCCGTCCCCGCACCGGTACCCTGCCCGTCATCCGTCCCTCGGCTGCTGCGCTCGCCTCGCAGCCCGCGGGCGCGGACGAGTCGGCGTCCGCCGCCGCGTACCAGCAGCCGCAGGCCCCCGCCGTGCAGCAGGCCGCACCCGCCGCCTACCAGCAGCCGCAGGCTGCACCGGTTGCCTACCAGCAGCCGCAGGCCGCGCCCGCCGCCTACCAGCAGCCGCAGGCCGCTTCGCAGCCCGTCGCCTTCGCGGCTCCGGCCGCGCCGACCGCGTTCGCGCCGCCGCCCGCCGCGGCACCGCCGCAGGCGGCTCCGGCGCCGTTGGTCCGCAGGCCGGCCCAGGAGCAGATCGAGCCCCTCGACCCGACCTACGTGTCGGACTCCGTCGAGGCACGGTCCGACTGGATCGCCTCGGCCGTGCTCTACGAGGAGATGTCGACGCTGCTGCGCAACGGGCCTGAGGTCCAGGGCAAGGCGTTCGCGGAGTCTGCCGGCACGTACAGCCCTCAGGCCCAGTCCGACGTCACGGCGTCCGGGCTGACGCGGCGCGCGCGGACGGTGAACCGCGAGGAGTACGTCGACCGGTTCACCGCGAAGATCGATCGCGATCCTGAGCAGCTGCGAGCCCGGCTCGCGGCCTTCCAGTCGGCGACGGCCCGCGGACGGGTCGAGGCCGACGACGAGACGGGGTCGACGGACCCGTCCTCGCACGGGAATGATGTCCCTGACTCAGCGCCGCAGTCGCGGTAACGAACAGCTCGCCGTCTGTGGCAACTGACAAGGAGGAAGTGTGAACGCGCTCAGCACCGAAGCAACCAATTTCGGGTGGTTGCTCGACAACTTCGTGCGGACCGTCCCGGGAAGTCGGCACACCCTGGTGGTGTCTGCGGACGGCCTGCTCATGGCGATGTCCGACCAGCTGGACCGCACGAGCGGTGACCAGCTCGCCGCGATCGTGTCCGGCATGTCCAGCCTGACCCGAGGGGCCGCACGTCAGCTCAACGGGGGCAACGTCCGTCAGTCGATCGTCGAGATGGACAACGGCTTCCTCTTCCTCATGAACGTGTCGAACGGATCGGTCCTCGGCGTCGTCGCCGAGTCCACGTGCGACATCGGACTGATCGGCTACGAGATGGCGCTTCTCGTCTCCCGGACCGAGGCCACCCTGACGCCTCAGTTGATCTCGGAGATGCGCGGTAGCCTGCCTGTTGACGGAGCAACACGAGCCCCGGTGGGATGAGGTTAGGTCGATGACGAACGCACCTTTTGGCAGCTTGGGAGCGCACAGCTCGGACTCGTACGAGGCCGCGACGGTCCGTCCGTACGCGGTGACCGGCGGACGTGTCCGTTCGGCGACCTCGGACCTCCCGCTCGAGGCCCTCGTCGAGGTGATGCCGGGTGCTGTGAACAGCTACGGCCTTCCTCCTGAGAAGCGCGCGATCCTCCAGCACGCTGCTCACAACTATGTGTCGATCGCCGAGCTCTCAGCGCTTCTGCGGATGCCCCTCGGCGTCACCCGCATCCTCGTCGCCGACCTCGCCGAGGACAACTACCTGACGGTTCACACGTCGACACCGCTGAACGTCCACACCGGCCACGGCGGCAGCAACTCGGGACTGTCCCTGAGCATCTTGGAGAGTGTTCTCAATGGCATTTCCACCCTCTGACGCTGCCTCGGCCGGTCAGCCGCAGCCCGGCGCCGGCCCTGCCGTCGCGAGCCCGTCATGGGCTCCGGTCGCGCCCGGGGGCGGTGCGCCCAGCGTGCAGGCTCCCGCTGCGCAGTCGGCGGCCCCGGTCCGCCAGAGCGTGCTGAGCCCGCAGGCGGCAGCGGCTCCGGCGCCCTCGCCGCAGAGCCCTGCCCCGGTCGCCGCGCAGCAGGCGCCGACGGTCCACCAGACCCCGCCAGTGCAGCAGGCGCCCGCCCCGGCGGCCCAGCAGCCGGTGGCTGCTCAGCCCGTCGCCGCTCCCGCCGCTCCCGCGGCAGCTCCTGCGGCCGCCCCTCAGGCGACGCGGACCGCGCCGACGGTCGTCAAGATCGTCGTCGCGGGCGGCTTCGCCGTGGGCAAGACGACGTTCATCGGCTCCATCTCGGACATCGAGCCGCTCAACACCGAGGCCGCGATGACGGAGCACTCGGTGGGGGTCGACGACGCGGGTGGCGTGAGCGACCGCAAGATGACGACCACGGTCGCGATGGACTTCGGTCGCATCGAGCTCCCGGGCTCGCTGTGGCTCTACCTGTTCGGCACGCCGGGCCAGGACCGCTTCCTCTTCATGTGGGACGACCTGGTGCGCGGCGCGATCGGTGCCGTGGTGCTCGTGGACACGGACCGCCTGGAGCAGTGCTTCCCGGCGATCGACTACTTCGAGTCGCGTGGCATCCCGTTCGTCGTGGGTGTCAACTGCTTCGACGGCGTCGCCAAGCACAAGCTCGAGGACGTCCGCGAGGCGCTGCAGATCCCCGCGCACGTGCCCATGCTCTACACCGACGCTCGTTCGCGTGCGGCGACCAAGCAGACGCTGATCTCGCTCGTCCAGCTCGCGATGCGCCAGCTGCGCTCGGGCGCGGCCTGACGCGTTCCTCGCGCGGGCCGGACGGCCCGACGATCGCAGTACGGCGGCGGGTCCCCTTCCCAGGGTGACCCGCCGTCGTCGTGCCGGGTCGAGACTCTCGAGGTCATCGCGACCGTGCCCGTCGGCGCTCGCACCAGCGCCCGGTCGGTGCCGGGCGGCGCCGGCAGGTGCCCGGACGTGCCAGAATGTGCGTCGGAGCATGCCAGGAGGGCTGACAGAGCGGCCTAATGTGACGGTCTTGAAAACCGTTGTTGCGCAAGCAACCGGGGGTTCGAATCCCTCGCCCTCCGCCACCGACGAGAGGCCCCGGACCGCACGTGCGGACCGGGGCCTCTCCTCGTCGCAGGGGCTCGGTGGCGCGCCGGACGCGTGGACCGGTCCGTCTCACCGGGTCGCCCGTGGGTGCACCGGGGGGACGGACGGGACATCATGACGGGGTGACAGCAGAAGCGACCGACGAGCCGGGCCTGGGACCGAGCGAGCTCGTCCGACAGTCCGGCACGGTTCTGCGGGTCGGGCGCCTCGCGCTCTCCGCGGGGACCGGCAGCTACCGCGTGAAGTCCCACATGACGCGGGTGGGGCGGGCCCTGGGACTGGACCGTACCGCTGCCCACGTGACGCTGACCGAGATCACCGCCACGTCCTACCGCGACCGGAACTTCCGCACCGAGGTCTCCGAGGTCCGTGCGGTCGGCATCAACTCGGACCGCCTGTCGGAGCTCGAGTCGTACGTCGGAGACCTGCCCGAGCACGTCACGGCCGCCGAGGTCGACGCGGAGCTCCAACGGATCGCCGCCAAGCCCCTGCTCTACGGCGCGTTCCTCAACGCCCTGTGGGCGGCGATCGCGTGTGCGGCGTTCGCGTTCCTCAACAACGGCGGCGTGATCGAGTGCGGCGCGGTGTTCGTCGGCGCGTTCCTGGGGCAGATGGTGCGCCGGGCCATGCTGCACAAGGGGATCAACCAGTTCGGCACGACGATGCTCGCGGCGACCGTGGCGGCGTCCGCGTACCTGCTGGTCGTCCTGGCCTTCGAGAACGTGCTGGGGCTCTCCGGCGGGCACGAGGCCGGCTACGTGTCCGCGGTCCTGTTCCTGGTGCCCGGGTTCGCGCTCGTGACGGCGGCTCTTGACCTGGCCAAGCTGGACTTCTCGGCCGGGATCGCGCGCATGACCTACGCGCTGATGATCCTGGCGTCGGCGGCACTCGCGGTATGGGCGGTGTCCGCGATCGCGGGCCTCCAACCGGACCGGCTGCCGCCGCCCGCGCTCGACGACACCCTGTTCCTCGCGCTCCGTCTCCTGGCCAGCTTCGCGGGCGTCCTCGGCTTCGCGCTGATGTTCAACAGCCCCTGGAAGATGGCAGTGGGCGCGGCGTCGATCGGCATGGTCGCCAACGTGGGTCGTCTCCTGATGATCGACGCGGGCTTCGCGTCGCAGGCCGCCGCTGCGGCGACCGCGCTCGTCGTCGGCGTCCTCGCGGCCTACATCGCCCCGGCGATGAACGTTCCCCGCATCACGCTGTCCGTGCCCGCCGTGGTGATCATGGTGCCTGGTGTCACGGCCTACCGGGCGGTGTACCAGTTCAACAGCGGGGCCACGGTCGACGCGCTGGCCTCGACCGTGGAGGCCGGGCTCGTCATCATCGCGCTGTCGATCGGGCTCGCGGTCGCGCGCATGCTCACCGACAAGAACTGGACGTTCGAGCGGTAGGGGCCCGAGTCGGCCCGATTGCTTCACAGGTCCCTCACCGGGCTCGTTGCACCGAGTGCATCGATGCACTTAGCGTAGGAGCATGTCCATCGCCACCGGAGATCGTCGTGCTGCTCTCAAGGCGCGCCACCGGCGCGCGATCGTGGACGCAGCGGCGGCCCTGATCGGCGAGTCGGGCGGCACGGCCTTCTCGGTCGACGAGCTCGCGGCACGGGCGGACGTCTCGCGACGCACGGTGTTCAACCACTTCGCCTCGCTCGACGACGTCGTGACCGAGGTCTGCAGCGAGGTCGTCGGTGCGGCGCTCGGCCGCCTCGACGCGCTCTCGACGAGCGCGGACCCCGCCCACGCGGACGCGGCGCTGCTCGACGAGGTCGCCGACGCCCTGCGGGCGACCGACTTCGTGACCCCGCTGACCTACCTGACGCGGGTGCTCGGGGACGAGGGCGGCCCCTCTCCCCGCCGCGCGTTGACCCTCATCAAGGTGTTCGCCGAGGTCAGCACGCGCCTCACGACGGGACTGGCCTCGAGCCATCCCGAGGCCGACCCGTTCGACGTCGAGCTGCTCGTCGGCTCGGTCATGAGCGGGCTCATCGTGATCTATCTCCACTGGGTCGAGGTCACGGGGGCGGTCGACGACGTCGACTCCCGCGAGACCTGGTCGGCCCTTCTCGAACGGCTCCTCGACGCGACACGGACCGGGCACGCCTCGGTCGCGTCGTCGCGCCGCACCCGCTGACTCCTGTTCACCGCGTACTCGCGCGCAACCGAAGGACTCCCATGGCTGAATTCCTCTATCGCGTCGGCCGCTGGTCGGCGCGCCGAGCACGGACGGTCCTCGTCGCGTGGCTCGCGGTCCTCGTCGCGGCGGGCGTCGCGTTCGCGCTCGGCGCGGGCACGCTCGCGACCACGTTCTCGATCCCCGGCACCCCGACGGCCGAGGTCACCGACCGGCTCCAGAGCGACTTCCCCGACGCCTCGGGCGGCACGGGCACCGTCGTCGTCCAGACCGAGGACGGCGAGCCCTTCACGGCCGAGCAGGAAGAGGCCGTCGCCGGACTGGTGGCCGAGGCCGCTGCGGTCGACGGCGTCACCACGGTCATGGACCCCTTCCAGACCGAGGCGGACCGCGCGGCTCAGGCGCAGCAGGTCGAGTCGGGCCGCACCCAGATCGAGGACGGCCGAGCGCAGCTCGACGCCGGGCAGGCGCAGCTCGACGCGGGGCGTGAGCAGCTCGAGGCGGGCCAGGCCCAGCTCGACGCCGCGCGCGCCCAGGCCGAGGCTGCGGGCATGCTCGCGCAGGTCCAGCCGCAGCTCGACGCCCAGCAGTCCGCTCTCGACGAGGGGCTCGCGGCGCTCGACACGCAGCAGACGACGCTCGACGACGGCCGCGCAACGCTCGAGGAGCAGGAGGCCCAGCTCGAGCAGGGGGCCACGCTCCTCGACATGGCCTCGGAGATCCGCATGGTCTCGGAGGACGGCAGCGCGGCGATCGTCATGGTCTCGTTCACCGACCCGCAGATGGAGATCCCGCAGGAGACCAAGGACGCGCTCGTCGACGTCTTCGCGGACGCTCCCGAGGGGCTGCAGATCGACCTCTCGTCCGACATGACCATGGGCGCGCCGAGCATCATCGGCGCCGGCGAGATCGTGGGCCTCCTGGTCGCCGCGGTCGTCCTGGTCATCATGCTGGGCACGCTCATCGGTGCGGGCCTGCCGATCCTCACGGCCCTCATCGGCGTGGGCATCGGTGCGCTGGGGGCGCTGTCCCTGTCCGGCGTCGTCGAGATGGCGTCCGTGACCCCCGTGCTCGGGCTCATGCTGGGCCTGGCCGTCGGCATCGACTACTCGCTCTTCATCGTCAACCGGCACCGCCGCCAGCTCAAGGCGGGCGACGAGCTGCACGAGTCGATCGCGCTCGCGAACGGGACCTCGGGCAACGCCGTGGTGTTCGCGGGGACCACGGTGCTCGTCGCGCTGCTGGCCCTCAACGTCACCGGCATCCCGTTCCTGGGGCTCATGGGCACGGTCGGCGCGCTGTGCATCGCGATCGCGGTCCTCATCGCAGTCACGCTCACGCCCGCCCTGCTGGGCCTCGTGGGTCTGCGGATCCTCAGCACGAAGGAGCGCGCACAGCTCGAGTCGAGCACGGGGACCGGGGGAGCGGCCGTCGCAGCCCCTGCCGCAGCCTCTGCGACCCCCGTCCGTCCCATGTCGACCGGGTGGGCCGTCGTGCGCGTCGTCGTCGGCGTCGCAGGGCTCCTGCTCGTCGCGCTGCCGGCGCTCGACCTCCGGGTGAACCTGCCCGACGGCTCGACCGAGCCGCACGACTCGTCGCAGTACCAGGCGTACGCGACCCTGGCCGAGAAGTTCGGCGAGGGCCAGAACGGGACGCTGCTCGTGGTGGCCGACCTGCCGGCCGTCGAGGCAGGGTCTGAGGCCGAGGCTGCGGTCGACTCGATGACGGCCCAGGTGGAGATCGCCCAGGTGCTGTTCGACCAGGAGGACGTCGTGGCGGTCGCGCCGATCGGCACGTCCGAGGACGGCACGGTCGCCGCGTTCCAGGTGGTGCCCCGCGAGGGCCCCACGAGCGAGTCGACCGAGGAGCTCGTGCACACGCTGCGCGACATGTCGCCCATCGACGGGACGTACGAGATCGGGGTGGCCGGCTCGGCGAGCGGCAACGTCGACATCTCGGAGAAGCTCGAGTCCGCGCTGCCGGTCTACCTCGCGGTGGTCGTCGGCCTCTCGCTCATCATCCTGGTCCTGGTGTTCCGGTCGATCTTCGTGCCGGTCATCGCGACGCTCGGCTTCATCCTGTCGTACTTCGCGGCGCTCGGTGGGGTCGTCGCGATCTACCAGTGGGGCTGGCTGAGCGGTGTGTTCGGCGTCGAGAGCCCGGGCCCGATCCTGAACTTCCTGCCGACCATCCTGGTCGGGATCCTGTTCGGGCTCGCGATGGACTACATGCTCTTCCTCGGCTCGGGCATGCGTGAGGCGTACGCCCACGGTGCGCCCGCGCGGATCGCGGTCGTGCAGGGCGTCCGGGCAGGGCGCTCGGTCGTGACCGCGGCGGCGATCATCATGATCGCGGTGTTCGGCGGGTTCATCTTCTCGCACAGCGCGATGATCCGGCCGATCGGGTTCGCGCTCGCGTTCGGCGTGCTCGTGGACGCGTTCGTCGTGCGGATGATGCTCGTGCCCGCGCTCATGCACCTCGCGGGCGACAAGGCGTGGTGGCTGCCGCGCTGGCTCGACAAGATCCTGCCCGACGTCGACGTCGAGGGGGCCTCGCTCGAGCGGCGCCACCCGCACGCGCACCCCGCGGCGGAGGACCCGGCCGAGGGCGCTGTCGACCCCGCCGAGGGCACCGAGCGGGACGGTGACGTCGAGAAGGACGAGGTACCCGCGCGGGGCTGACGCCTCGCGACCAGGGCACCGGAGCCGCTCTCCTCGCGACGAGGAGGGCGGCTCCGTTCGTTCCCGAGCCTCGGTCAGAGCTGTCCCGGCCGGGCGGCCAGGACGCGCCGGGCGGGGTCTCGGCGACCGCGTTTTGCTCCACGGTGCCGGGAGAAGGTAGCCTTGCGACGCTCGGTGCCTAGCATCCGAGCAAGGAGACGTCGCATAGCCAGGTCTAGTGCGCCACCCTGCTAAGGTGGTAACGGGGCAACCCGTTCGAGGGTTCGAATCCCTCCGTCTCCGCTCAGGAAGGTCCCGGCTGCGTCAGGCCCGGGGCCTTTTCTGTCGCCCGTGACGCGACCGGGCGCCCAGCGCGCAGGGGCCCACCGGCGCGGCCCGCGCGCCCACCCCACCCCGCTCGTGCGGAACGCCCGACGACGGAGCGTACGCCCCGCCGTCGGGCACCCTCAGGTGCAGCCCGCCTCAGGCCGCCATCGCCGAGCGGACCACGAACCGCGACGCGGCCGCGCCGGCCAGGACAAGTGCCGACGCCCCGGCGACGCACAGCAGGAACTGCAGCACGACGTCCACGTTCGCGAACGCGTTGAGGCCCACGATCGGCGCCATGAACATCAGGGCGCCCGTCGTGGCCACGCCCACGCTCGCGACGAGCGGGATGACCGTCTCGCGCAGCCGCGCCTTGTCGAGGGTCTTGAGGTCCGTGCCCGCGAGGGTCAGCGTGCGGTACTCGCCACGCTGGTCGATCACGCGGCCCGCCTGCATGACACCGGTCGAGACCGCGGCGAGCACGCCCGCGATCGCGAGCGTCAGGAAGCCGCCCGTCGTGAGGTCGGTGAGGAACTGGACCTCGCCCGGGTCGGCTCCCATGCCGGGGTCGAACAGCGCGAAGATGCTCGTCATGCCGGCGATGAACGTCGCGAGGGCGACGCCGCCGACCGAGCGCCACGCGGTCTTGGGCGAGTCGACGATGCGGCGGCCCGCGAGGAGCGTGGGGACGGTCCGAGCGCGGTGCGCGGTGATCCGACCGACGACCCAGATGACGAACGGTCCGACGACGTTGAGCGTCGCGAACCCCGCGACGAGCACGAGCACCAGGACCGTGATCGCCACGGCCGCGCTCCCGAGCGACACGTTGGTCACGACGATCATGGCGAGGAACGCGACGCCCGTGCTGACCAGGCGCACGGCCTTGAGGCCCGGAGGGGTCACGCGAGCGGCGACGCCGAGCGGCGTGATGGCGACGCGGCGCAGCGACACGGCCGCCGAGACCAGCGCGACGAGCACGACCCCGACGACCGCGATCAGCATCGCCGGGACCCCCACCCAGAGCTCGGACAGCGCGAACGTGCGGCCCTGGAAGCGGAGCTGGGCCACGAGGGGCAGCAGGGCTGCGTAGCCGACCAGGCCCGCGAGGGCCCCCACGAGGGCCTGTGCGGCCGCGTCGAGGACCGTGAGGGTCGCGACCTGCCCCGTGGTCGCTCCCGCGAGGCGCAGCGACGCGAGGCGCGCGTCGCGGCGGGCGACCGCGAGGCGGGCGGCGGCGCCTCCCAGCGTGACGAGCGGGATGAGGAGCAGGAGCGCGGCGATGGCCGCGAAGAGCGGGTACTGGGTGTCGTAGGACGTCACGTCGGCCTCGACCCCCCGGGTCATGCCGTCGAGGCCGCCCGCGCGCCCCAGGAAGGCGCCCACGCCCCCGACGACGACGAGCAGGATCGCGGTCGTCGT
Organism: Oerskovia sp. Root22; assembly: GCF_001429135.1. Lineage (NCBI taxonomy): Bacteria > Bacillati > Actinomycetota > Actinomycetes > Micrococcales > Cellulomonadaceae > Oerskovia > Oerskovia sp. Root22. The sequence continues at coordinate 323,954 of NZ_LMIL01000011.1, forward strand.
CGCGAACGCGATGATCGCCAGGACGTTGGTCAGGCCCTGGGGGTCGCGGCTGTCGGAGCTGCGGCGGCGCAGGAGCCACCACAGGTCGAGCGTGGCCCTCATCGCGTCGCCCCGTGGCTCTGTCCGGGCTGCGCTGCGGACGGGGCCCCGTTCGCGGGGTGAGCGGCCATGGCTGCCTGCGTGGCGGCGTCGGGCACGGGCGTCTGCGGAGACGCCTGCTGCGCGGGGGCTCCCGCGAAGAACTCGCCCGACACGAGCCCGTCGCGCATGGTGACCGTGCGCGAGCAGTAGCGGGCCACGCCCGCGTCGTGGGTCACGACCACGAGGGCAGCGCCGGACGCCTGGACCGCCCCTGTGAGGACCGAGAGCACCTCGGCGCCCGTGGCCTGGTCCAGCGCACCGGTCGGCTCGTCGGCGAAGACGACGCCGGGCGACCCGACAAGGGCGCGCGCGATCGCGACGCGCTGCGCCTGCCCGCCCGAGAGCTCGCCCGGGCGGCGCTGCTCCATGCCGGCCAGACCCAGGTGCGCGAGCCAGCGCGCGGCGACCTGCGTGGCCTCGGCCCGCGGCGTGCCGGCGAGCATGAGGGGCAGGGCCGCGTTCTCGACCGCGGGGAGCTCTGGAAGGAGCTGGCCCGACTGGAAGACGAAGCCGAAGTCCTGGCGTCGCAGGGCCGTGCGGCGGCCCTCGCTGAGCGTCGTGAGGTCCTCGCCCCGCCAGGACACCGTGCCCGACGTGGGCTTGATGATGCCCGCGAGGCAGTGCAGCAGGGTCGTCTTGCCCGAGCCCGAGGGGCCCATGATGGCCACGGACTCGCCGGGCGAGACCGTGAGGGAGACGCCCGCGAGGGCGTGCGTGGCGGTGTGGTCGGTGCCGTAGACCTTCGTCAGCCCGGAGGCGACGAGGGGCGAGCCGGTCGAGGGGGCAGGGCCGAGGTTCGTCATGCTCCCATCCTTCGGCGGGGACGGGGCGCGCCGCGTCCGGCCACGGTGGGGACCTGCCCGACGGCGTGTCATGCCCTGGGGGGACCGGTCGCCGTTCTCGCGGCGTACGGGGTTGCCGGACTCCTCGGCGTCCGGTTATTGTTGAGTGAGTACTCAATCAAAAAAAGGGCGGGACGTATGAGGACGGTCGACGAGGAGCAGCGCGCCGCTCGGCGGACTGCGCTGCTGGACGCCGCGGAGGTCTGCTTCGCCGAGCGCGGATACGACGCGACCCGCACGGCGGACATCTGCGCAGCGGCGGGCATGAGTGCGGGCAACCTCTTCCACTACTTCCCGTCCAAGCACGACGTGCTGCTCGCCGTCGTCGACCGGGACGCCGAGCGCACCGCGACCGAGGTGGGCGAGCTGGCGCATGCCGACGACCCGTGGGACGCGTTGCTCGCGCTCCTCGACGAGGTCTGCCGGCTCGCCTCCGACCCCGCCGCGGCGGGTCTCGCGCTCGAGCTCTCCGCGCTGGCCCATCGCGACGAGGACGTGCAGCACCGGCTCCAGGCCGGGGACCGCGCCTTCCGGGACGCGCTCGCCGAGCTCCTGGCGGCGGGGGTCCGGACCGGGCAGGTGGCCACGAGGCTGTCGGTCGAGGAGGGGGCGACGTGGCTCGCGGCGCTGGTCGACGGGGTCTTCGCGCGCGTCGCCGCGGACCCGGGGTTCGACGCCCTGGCGCAGCGCTCCACGTTGCGGCGCGTGGCGACCGCGCTGCTCGCGGACGAGTCGTGAGCCCGGAGCGAGGGCCGCGGGGCACGATCGAGGGCCGGTCGGCGGGCCCGGTGGCCGAGAGCCCGGCCGGTCGTGCGGCTCGGGGGAGACGGCTCACCGACGTCGACGCGCTGCGGGCGTTCGCGCTGCTGGGGATCCTCGCGGTCAACGTCTGGGCCTTCGTCGACCCGTACTACGCGACGGCGAGCAGCAACCCCGCGTTCTCCGGTCCGCTCGATCACGCCGTGCGGTTCGTGGTGGCCGCGCTGTTCGAGACCAAGTTCTACCTGCTGTTCTCGTTCCTCTTCGGCTACTCGTTCACGCTCCAGATGGCCTCGGCCGAGCGCGACGGCGCGTCCTTCGTGGGTCGGATGCTGCGGAGGATCCTGGGGCTCGCGGTGCTGGGGGCGGTCCACGGCGTCGCGCTCTACTACGGCGAGATCCTGGTGGTGTACGCGGGGCTCGCCCTCGTGCTGCTCGTGGCGCGCAACCTGGCCCCGCGACGGGCCGTGATCCTCGGGAGCGCGCTGCTCGCGGCCGTGGGGATCCTGTGGGTCGGGCTCGGAGCCCTCCAGCTCGCGTCCGGCTACCCGTCGGCTCCCGCCGGTGCAGGGGCGGGCGAGGCACTCGCGAAGCTGGCGGCGTTCGGCGGGGAGGCAGGGGCGACGTTCGCGTTCACCGCGGGACACCGTACGGAGATCCTCGTGTCGCTCGTCCTGCTCCAGGGGCCGAGCGCGCTCGCGATGTTCCTGTTCGGGCTCGCCGCCGGGCGGCGCGAGCTGTTCGCTCGCGAGCTTCCGCGCAGGGCAGTCCGCTGGGTGCTGGGGCTCGGGCTCACGGCAGGGCTCGCGGGCGGGGTCTTCTACGCCTGGGCCGCGACGTACGCGCCGGGCGGAGGGCTCGAGACGCTCGCGTTCGGTGTCGGGCAGCTGACCGCCCCGCTCCTGACCGCCACGTACGTCGTCGGGTGCCTGGCGCTGTTCCGGCGCGCGGCGAGCGTCCGTGACGCGCTCGCCCCGGCCGGGCGCATGGCGCTCACGAACTACCTGGGTCAGTCGCTCGTGCTCGCCCTCGTCTTCACGGGCTACGGGTTGGGGCTCGTCGACCGGGTGGCGACCGTCGCGGTCGTCGGGATCGTGGCGGTGATCTTCGCGGCCCAGCTCGTGGCGAGCCGGTGGTGGCTCGGACGGCACGCCTACGGGCCCCTCGAGTGGGGGCTGCGCTGGGTCACGAACGGCCGGCGGCCACGGTGGTTCAGCGCCCGGGGCTGAGGTCGGCAGCGGGCGCAGCCGGGGGCGGCCTGGCGGGCGCCCACCGTGGTGGCACCGCGTGGCGGCCCCCGTCGGGGGCCGCCACGCGGCTCGCGGCTCAGACGATCGGGTTGGTCAGGGTCCCGATGCCCTCGATCGTGATCGCGGAGGTCTGGCCCGGGACGACGTGCGCCGACGTGCCGGGCGACCCCGTGAGGACCACGTCGCCCGGACCGAGCGTCAGGTGCGAGGTCAGGTAGACGAGCTGCTCGACGACGTCCCACGCGAGACCCGACGTCGACGCCTCGGCCTGCGTGGCGCCGTCGACCTGGACGTCGATCGCGAGGTCCGCGACGCCTGCTACCGCGAGGTCGGTCTCGATCCAGGGGCCGAGCGGCGTGAAGCCGTCGCCGTTCTTGGACTGCGTGAACTTGTCGTCGATCGCGCTCTGCTCGTACGCCGTGACGTCGTTGCCGACGGTCCAGCCGAGGATCACGCCGGGGACCTGCTCGGGCGTGAGGTGGCGGGCCGTGCGGGCGATGACGAGCGCGAGCTCGCCCTCGACCACGACCTTGCCCGCGGCGGGATCCAGGCGGACTGGCTCGCCCGGGCCGACCACGGTGCGCGCCGACTTGGTGAACGCCTGCGGTGGGACGAGGCGGTCTGCGGGACCGCTGTTGTGGGCCATGCCGAGCACGACGCGCGGTTCGCACGGGGCAAGGAGGCGAGCGCCGTCGACGGGGTGGGTCTCGCCCGTGCGCTCGAGGTCGGGGGCGTGGTGGTCGACGACCACGGCCCAGACGTCGCCGTCCTGGACGACGGGACGCGGGCCGGTAGGGGTGGCGATCCGAGCGAGTCTCACGGTGGTTTCCTCCGTCTGCGGTGTCGGCGCGGTCGTGCCGGCTGAGCGTGAGACTACAGGAGGTATGACGTCCGATGTGCTGACGGGGCGTCCGTATCGCGAGGGGACTCGAGGGCGGTGATCGCGTGCCCGAGCGCCTCGTCGGAAGGTGTCGTGCGTCACGAAGGGGCTGGTCAGGGCGTATCGGTTTGAGTATCCAGCGAAAACCGTTGTAGTCTTCTCGACGGCTGCTCAAGAGAAATCACGAACAGCCGGGCGCCCGTAGCTCAACGGATAGAGCATCTGACTACGGATCAGAAGGTTGGGGGTTCGAATCCCTCCGGGCGCACAGAACACGAAGGCCAGGAACCACAAGGTTCCTGGCCTTCGTGCTTTTCGCTGGTCTCTCGGTCAGCCGCAGTCCAGCGCCGGGTGGTCGGCCGTGACCTCGCTCTCGGTGCCCCCCGCCCCGCCCGTCGTGACCGTCACGGTCCCGGCCTCGATCGTCGAGGCACGGGTCGCGAAGGACTGGTGCGCGCCGGCCCCGGGGGCGACCGCGCTGAACGACTTCTTGCCGGCCGCGGTCACGACCTGGAGGTCGACCGCCACGTCACCGACGTTGACCGCACGGACGCTGATCACCACCCTGCCGGCGACGCAGCGCGTGGTCGCGTCGACCTCGACCGTCGCGGGGGCCGGGGAGACCTCGTCCCAGAGCGCACCGACCGCGGCCCGGTCGAGGGCACCGGTGTAGACCCTCAGGTCGTCGACGTCGACGGCCGCCGCGTCGCTCGCACCCGGCCACCCCGGGGCGTTCATGAGCCGTCCGAGCTGGGCCAGCCCGAGCGTCGCCGTACCCGGGACGGTCGAGACCTGCGCACCGTCCGCGTAGACCGTGATGGTCGCGCCGTCCGAGACCAGCGTCAGGTGCACCCACTCGTCGAGCGGGGTGGCGTACTCGGACCGATGGTCGGCGACGCCGAGCTGCGTGAACCCGACCTTGGCCGTGGCCTTGTACTGCTCGAGCTTGATCGCGGTGCGCACCCCGGACGAGGTGTCCGAGAGCAGGGCGGAGCTGCTCCTGGCGCCCGTGCGACGGACCCAGGACGCGACCGTCCACGGTCCGCTCACGGGAGCGGCGCTGAGTGCCACCCCGTCGTCCACGCCGTCGAGGCTGACCGCACCGCCCAGCTGGCCGGGGGTCCAGGTGCCGCCGTCCACCGCGGCCCGCACGCCGGTCACGACGTCCAGGGCCGACTGTCCGCTCGTCTCGTCGAAGGCCCAGTGGTGGACCAGCTCGGGCTCCACGGGGACGACGGGCTCCCACTCGACGTCGGGCGCGCGGAACCACTCGTACCCCAGGGCGTCCCAGCGGTCGTCGTGCTGCGTGAGGCGGGAGAGGAACTCGGTGTAGTCCTTGTCCTGCGCCGGTGACCAGGCGATCTCGGCGATCGCGGGCATGCGCGGGAAGATCATGTGGTCGGTGTACTGCTCGACCGGGATGAACTGGGAGTGGCTCGTGGGCAGGCTCGTGCTCCCGCGGTAGGCCCGGTCGGCCCACAGCGAGGCCTCGACCCCCGCGACCTGCTCCTCGGTCACGACCTTGACCGTGCCGTCGGTGCTCGAGAGCTCCGTCACGGGGTCCCAGTCGTAGGCGCGTCGCAGGTTGACGAGGCCGGCCCACGAGAGGCCGTAGGCCGTCGAGGAGCTGTACTTCATGTCGGTGTAGGACCGGTCGGCCGGCGACACGACGACACGCGCCCCGGCCGCCAGGGCCGCGCGGACCTCACGGATGTCCGCGCTCTCGGCGCCCACGCCGATCTTGGGACGGTTGACGCGCCCCTCGGCCCAGTACTGGACCAGGCTGCCTGCGGGCAGGGTCGCCCCCTGTGCCCACTGGTGCCATCCGACGATCGTCTTGCCGTGCTCGGTCGCGATCTCGTTGGCCATGGCCGTGTACGCCTCGTACCAGCCCGCCGGCGGGTTGGGGACCTCGTCGCCGCCGAGGTGGATGTACTGGCCGGGGTTCTGCGCGGCGACCGAGGAGATGACCTTCTCGAGGTAGTCGCGGATGTTCGCCGAGTTGGCCTCGGTCGCGCAGACCATCGGCAGGTTCACGTCGAACCCGTAGTACGGCGCGGTCGGCACCCCGTCGCACGTGAGGCCCGGGACGGACGCCTGTGCCGCGAGGGTGTGTCCCGGGCCGTCGATCTCGGGGACGACCTCGATGTAGCGCGAGGCCGCGTACTCGACGATCTCCGCGTAGTCCGCAGGGGTGTAGAACCACGGATCACCCGTGTTGCTGCCCGGGGCCCAGCCGCTCTGCGTCGAGGCGCCGATCTCCGTCAGGGCGGGGAGCCCGTCGATCGCGATGCGCCAGCCCTGGTCGTCCGTGAGGTGCAGGTGCAGGGTGTTGAGCTTGTAGAGCGCGATCTGGTCGATGTAGCGCTTGACCGCGGCGACGGGGTAGAAGCGGCGGGCGACGTCGAGCATCGCGCTGCGGTACTCGAACCGGGGCTCGTCCTCGATGACGACCGCGGGGACGACCCAGTCCGCGTCCTGCACCTGGGTCGCCTCGACCGCTGCGGGGAGGAGCTGACGGAGCGACTGCACACCGTGGAAGAGCCCGGCCGCCGTAGGTGCGTCGATCGCGACGGACCCCTCGGAGACGGTGAGGTCGTAGCCCTCGGGGTCCGTCGAGGCGGCGTCGGTCAGGGTGAGCGTGATGGCGCCGGTCGCGGCCGACGCGTCGGAGACCGGCAACGAGAACCCCGTGGACGGTCGGAGCAGGTCGGCGAGGTACTCGCCGACCGGCGCGGCGTCGTCGGGAGCGACGATCACGCTCGTCGGGCCGAGCCGGAACCCGGACCCGGGCCCTCGCTCGAGGCTCACGGGCCTCGGGACGAGCGCGAGGGGTGCCTCGTCCTCGGAGGCGGCGGACGACCAGGCGGTCGTCGCCACGGCAGGACAGATCAGGGCAAGGGTCACGGCGACGGCTGCGACGCCGCGACCACGGTGCGGGATTCTCACGGGCACTCCTCATTGAGCGGTCGGGAACTCTTCGAGCCTCAGCCATCCCGACCAGTATGTCAATATCTGACGGATTACCAGTTCAAACAAGCATGAAAGTGCATCGAGCCCTGCCGAGGGCACGGCAGAGCGCCCCGCCCCCGGGGAGTCGGGGGCGGGGCTGAGGACGAGGTCGGCGTCGCTGTCCGACAGAAGAACGACGCCGACCTCGACCTCGGGTGGGGCCTCGCGCGCCTCAGGAGTGGAAGACGCGCGCGGCCTCGTGAAGCGTCAACCGCAGTCGACCGCCTCGTAGCCGGTCACGATCTGCGTGGTGATCGGACCGGATCCTGTGTCGCCCGTCGCGGTCACGGTGACCTCGCCGGCCGGGATGCTCGCGGCACGGGTCGCGAAGGACTGCTGGGCCGACTTCTCGGGAGCCACGCCCGCGAAGGTCTTGCGGCCGTGGGGGGTCTCGACGACGACGTCCACGGGGACGTCCTCACCGTTGACCGCCCGAACCGTGAGCGTCGTACGCCCCGCGACGCACTTGGCGGTGACCGTCGCCGTGACGGCGAGCTCGGGCTGCTCGACGTCGGGCACGTCGAGGAAGATGCCGCCGATCACGGCGTTCGGGCCCGTGGCCTTGTCGGCCTTGACCCGGACCGAGGACTCGATGCGGTAGGTGAGCCACACGCCCGCCGCGTTGTCCGCGACCGAGAACGCCGGGTAGAGGACCGAGCCGTCGGCCCGCAGGACCTGGACGTCCTGCGTCCTCGCCGTGTCGTGGCTGTTGACGTAGACCGACAGGTCGTAGACCGAGCCCTCGGGGACCGTGACGTCGACCGCCGCCCCGGCGCCGAACCAGGTCGATGCGCGACGCGCGGCGCCGTCGGGCGGGACCTGGAGCGCCGAGCGCTTGCTGGTGCTCTGCTCCCACGTCCAGGCCTGCGTCCCCGTGACCGGAGCCACCGTGACGCCCTGGGGCAGCTGCGTCCCGATCTGAGGGATCGCGTAGCCCGCCGTGCCGTACTTCCCGATCCAGTCACCCTGGGTCGAGGTGTCCTGACGAGGTGCGCCCTCGGGCGGGACGCCGACGCCGGACCCGACGGCCTCGAACACGTCGAGCGTCATCGACCAGTTGACCCCGGGGTTCGAGCGGAAGACCAGGTAGACGTCGTGCGTCCCGGCGGGGGCGGTGATCGGCGTCGGGTCCGTCTCCTTGAACGTGAACCATCCGCCCGTGCTGTTCACGGGCGTCGTGGCCACGAGCTGACCGGTCGGCGAGCCCAGACGCATCTCGATCCGCCCGCCTCCCTCGGGACCGGCCGACACGCGGTAGCGCACGGCGTCGATCCCCTGGAAGTTCATGTCCTCGTAGCGCAGCCAGTCGTCGTCCTGGATGTCGCCCACGTACTGACCGAGCTCGGCCGCCGCGTTGTTCTCGACCGCGACCCCCTTGACCTCGTCCCAGTAGTGCGCCTGGAAGCGCGTGGGGCGGTAGACGTTGGTCGCGCTCGTCGTGATCGGCTGGACGCCCGCGGCCCCGCCCTTGTCGGTGTAGCGCGCGTCGATGACCCAGAACGCGTCCGCCTCGAGGTGTCCCTCGTCGAGGATCGTCGAGGCCTCGCCCTCGCACGCGTTGACGGGCAGCGTGGGGTGCGCGTGCTCGTCGTGGCCCAGGGCCGGCTGGACCGTGACGTCCTTGCAGTCGATCTGGCCGTCCTCGGCGTCGCTCACCTCGACCTTCCACGGCAGGACGTCGTTCCAGCGGAAGAAGCTGCCGTTCGGCGGAGCCGTGATCGTCACGACCGGGCTCGTGTTGCCCACCACGATCGGGACCGTGGCGGTACCCGTCTTGGCGGACTCCGTCTTCTCCGTGACCGTCAGGCGCGCCTCGAAGTTGCCGTTGGTCGTGTAGACGTGGGTCGGGTTCTGCTCGGTCGAGGTGCTGCCGTCGCCGAAGTCCCAGGCGAACTCGAGCTCGTCGCCGTCGCGGTCGACGGTCCCCTCGCTCGAGAACGTCACGGACAGCGGGGCGAGACCGGTCGTGACGTCGGCCGTGGCCTGGGCCGTGGGGGCCCTGCCGTCAGCCGCGTAGTCGACGCGGTACAGGCCCGAGTTGGGGTTGTCGCGGCCGAAGCCGCCGCCCCACTCGAGGAGGTACAGCGCGCCGTCGGGCCCGAACTGCAGGTCGAGCGGCGAGAGGAACTGCTGGCTCGAGAGCACCGGGTTGATCGCGAGCAGCGAACCGTCCGCGGCCAGCGGGAACTCCTTGATGAAGTTGCGCCCCCACTCGAAGAACAAGGGCGTGCCGCTGAAGTACTCGGGCCACTTGCGGTCCGAGTCGAGCGCCTCGTCGAAGTGGTAGACCGGCCCGGCCATGGGCGCGCCCGCGCCGCTGCCGAGCTGCGGGAACTCGGCCGAGGCGCCGTACGAGTAGTAGACCTCGGCGGGGACCGACGGCGGGAGCTCGGTCAGGCCGGTGTTGTTCGGGGAGGTGTTGACCGGGTTGGCGCAGTCGAACTTCGCACCCGACGTGCTCGTCACGAAGTCGAAGTCGTTGTACGCGATGTTGTTCGCGTGGCAGTACGGCCAGCCGTAGTTCCCCGGGGCCTTGATGGACTGCCACTCGACGTAGCCCGCGGGGCCACGGTTCGGGTTGGCGCTGCCGGCGTCGGGCCCGTAGTCGGCGAGGTAGACCGTGCCGTCGACGTCGACCGTGAAGCGGAACGGGTTGCGGAAGCCCATCGCGTAGATCTCGGGACGGGTCTTGTCCGCGGTGTCCTCGGCCTCGGGGAAGAGGTTGCCCTCGGGGACCGAGTAGGTGCCGTCCGGCTCGGGCGTGATGCGCAGGAGCTTGCCGCGCAGGTCGTTGCTGTTGGCCGACGTGCCCTGGGCGTCGAAGTGCGCGCGGCCCGGACGCTCGTCGATCGGGGTGTAGCCCGAGGACTCGAACGGCACCACGTCGTCGCCGACCGACAGCCACAGGTTGCCCTGGCCGTCGAAGCGCAGCGTGCCGCCCGTGTGCCCGATCTCCTTGTCGTCACGGCCGGCGGGGATCTCCAGCATCACGACCTCGGAGTCGAGCTTCATGGTGTTGCCCTCCATGGTGAAGCGGGAGAGCCGGTTGACCGAGCCGCCGTCCTGGGGGGAGTAGTAGAGGTAGACCCAGTCGTTCTGCTCGAACTGCGGGTCGAGCGCCAGGCCGAGCATGCCGTCCTCGCCGCCCCCGTACACGGGGATCGTCGCGGCCGTCACGGTGCTCTTGAGCTCCGGGTCGTAGATCCGGACCTGGCCGCGGACGAGCTCGGTGAAGAAGACCCGGCCGTCACCCGCGACCGCGATGCCCCAGGGGGCCGAGGTGTTGGTGTCGAGCGGCACCTTGTCGAAGTTGTCCCACACCGTGCCGCCGCACGCACCGGGCTCGACGCCCGCCGCGTAGCGGATGCCGCCGAGGGCGTGCTTGCGCACGTTCTCCTCGCTGTACGACGACTTGGCGTGGCCGACCGAGGTGACCCAGGTCCGGCCGCCCTCGTAGTCCGAGCACCACGTCACGGGGTGGTCGAGCATGCGTCCGGGGGTCGAGGTGGGGACGCTCGTCGGGTCGAGCTGGGCCAGGACGTGCTTGTCCCCGCGGACCGACTTGGTGAAGCCGTACCACTCCTCGTTGCGCTCCCAGCGCTCGGGCAGGTCGGCGGTCGACGGGTGCTCGCGGTCGACGACGGTCATCTCGCCCGGCGTCCCGGCCGCGGAGTGCGCGGTGAACTCGGTGCCGATGAGCGCACGGTAGAACGGGAAGCCCGGCTCCATGTCGAGCGGGTTGTGCATGGCGACGACGCCGCCGCCCCCGCGCACGTACTTCTCGAAGGCCTTCTCCTCGGCCGGGTTCCAGACGTCCCCGGACGCCTGAGCCAGCACGATCACGTCGAAGTCCGCGAGGCCCTCGTCGGTGAACAGCGTCGAGTCGGTCGCCTGGACGACCTCGAATCCGCCCGCCGCCCCGAGCTCGTCCCACATGGCCTTGGCCTCGGGGACCGAGTCGTGCACGAACCCGGCCGTCTCCGAGAAGATCAGCGCCTTGAACTCCGGGTTCTCCGGGTGCTCGTGCCCCTCGTGGGCGACGGCCGGTGCGGTCAGCACCCCGGCCAGTCCTGTCGACAGTGCCAGGCAGGCCGCGATGGCTGCCCCTCTGCGCGTTCTCATCTGTGCTCCCTCATGTCCGCTCCGTTGCGTCGGGCCCCTGCGATCTGTTCATACGGCGATCTGGCAACTTTTGATCGATGGTCGTCAGAACGTGATCGTGATGCTAGTGTCAGCGGCACCACATTGCAATACTGGTCAGTATGGTGAAGACGTGCAAGGCTGCATGGCCCGAGGGAATCTCAACGATGAGGCCCGCAGAACCGGATCTCAGACCCGCACCGACCAGTACGTTCCTATCCCGATGGAGGGGTCCCATGCCACAGATCGGAATCGGTTTCCACACCGACGCCTTCAACTCCAGCCACAAGTCGTTCGAGCAGGCGTTGGCCTGGGCGCAGGAGAACGACGTCCACTACATCGAGCCGGGCGTGATCGAGGGCGCCTGCTGGATCCACGGGCTCGGCTACTTCCCGCACATCTCGCTCCTCGAGGACCCGGCGCTGCTCCGCAAGAAGATGGAGCGGTACGGCGTCGAGTTCTCCCAGATCGACGCGGCCTACCCGCTGTCCGGCCGGGACGGGCTCACGGTCGGCGTCCCGTACGTCCAGAAGGCCATCGCCTGGGCCGCCCTCGCGGGCTCTCCCCGCGTCGCGACGACCGACGGGCTCCACAAGCCCGAGGGGCTCGAGGACCGCGAGGCCCTCGACCTCATGAAGCGCAGCTACGGCGAGATCATCCGGGTCGCCGAGGCGCACGAGGTCGTCGTGACGATCGAGGTCCACGGGTACTTCACGACCAGGGCCGACTGGCTCGCGGAGATGCTCGCGTTCTGCGGGGACTCGCCGTGGCTGCGCCTGAACCTGGACACCGGGAACACCTTCATCGCCGGCAACGACCCGGTCCAGTTCGCCGACCGGTTCCTCGACAAGATCGACCACGTGCACATCAAGGACGTCTCGCAGTCGCTCGCCGACGCCGTCCGTGGGGGCGCGACGGGCATCGCGATCAGCCACGTGGCAGCAGGGGACGGCGTGAACGCCGAGAACATCCGGCAGATCCTCGCGAAGCTCAGCGACAACGGGTTCGACGGCGTCCTGAGCATCGAGTGCGAAGGGCAGGGCGGGCCGATGCTCGCGGACTCGTTGTCGTGGCTCCGCAAGGAGATCGCGGCGGCCGGGTTCACCGAGCGCGTGCCCGCGTTCGCCTGAGCTCCCCCGGTCGCGCGTCGGCAGGTGCGCGACGGGGACCGTCCCGTTCAGTACCGACGAGTATGGAAGGAGGTAGGGTGGCGTCATGCCGACGTCCTCGCCCACTGTTGCCAAGCCCGACGAGCTCGCGCTCGCAGCGTTCACGCTGTTCTCGACGCGAGGCATCGCCGGGGTCAACATGGACGCGATCGCGGCGGGCGCCGGGGTGACCAAGGGCAGCCTGTACTGGCACTACTCCTCGAAGAAGGAGGTCGTGCTCGCAGCGTGCGGGGTCTACTACCGCCAGTGGCGAGAGGCGATCACCGCCGCGACGGAGCAGTCGACCGGCGCGTTCGCGAAGGTCGAGGCCGCCGTGGAGTACTCGGTGCGCAGCTGCCTGCTGGACGATGCGAACCGTGTCTTCACGATGGAGATCGTCGCGCAGGCGCTCTACGACCAGGACGTCCGCGTGAGCTGGGCGGGCTTCCTGGACGAGGCCGAGCGGTACTTCCTGGGACTGGCCCATCGCGCGGTCGGTGCCGGAGAGCTCGAGTGCGACGACGTGGACAGCGCGGTCAGCGTGATGTTCTCCGCGATGGAGGGCATCAAGCAGATCTCGTTGTTCCGGCCGCAGTCCTGTGCGCCGGAGAGCGAGCTCCGGATCAGGGCCCAGCTCCTGTCGCTCCTCGGCACGCCCGTCCCGGGGCGTCCCGGGAAGGCCCCGAAGGCTTAGCGTCCCCCCGCAGGCCCTGAGAACAGGACCTGCACCTTCTCCCGGCCGGGCTCGGTGTCGAGCCCGTGGCCCGGGAGCACCCTCGAACACCCCGTTCGACGCGGCGTACCCGTTTCCTGCCGGGCGGCTCGCCGCTGCCGTCATCACCCCGTTCAGCACCACCGTTCAGCGCATCCATCAGACGACGACGTCTCGATCATCAGGAGCAGGAAATGCGTTCTTCTCGAGTTCTCATGGCAGGGGTCGCGACCGCGGCACTGCTGTTCACCGCTGCGTGCACCACCGACGCCCCCACCGACGCGGTCCCCGAGGCGGGGGGCACGGCCTCGGAGGAGGCCGGGGCCGACGAGTCCGGTGCGAACAGCCAGTGGTTCGTGCAGGCCGACTACGAGCGCCAGCTCGCGCAGCGCTCGGCGGTCCCCGAGGGCCCGGCCGACCAGCCGGGTTCGTGCAGGCCGACTACGAGCGCCAGCTCGCGCAGCGCTCGGCGGTCCCCGAGGGCCCGGCCGACCAGCCGTGGCTGCAGGCGATCGACCCCGAGTACGTGGACACCGCGCAGTACGCGAAGGAGGGGGGCAAGAAGCTCTGCTTCTCCAACGCCTCGCTGTCCAACCCCTGGCGTGTGACCGCCTTCATCACGATGCAGCAGCAGGTCGAGGTCCTCAAGGCCTCGGGCGAGATCTCGGAGTTCCGCGTCTCGGACGCGGCCGACGACGACAACAAGCAGATCACCGACATCCAGGCGTTCGTCGAGGCCGGTGACTGCGACGCGATCATCATCTCGCCCTCGACCACCGCGACCCTGACCCCGGCGGTCGAGGCGGCGTGCGAGAGCGGCAAGCCCGTGATCGTGTTCGACCGCGGCGTCAACACCGACTGCATGGTCACCTACATCCACCCGATCGGTGGCTACGCCTACGGCGCCGACGGCGCCGAGTTCCTCGTGGACAACCTCGAGCCCGGCTCCAAGGTCCTGGCGCTGCGCGTGCTGCCGGGCGTCGACGTGCTCGAGAACCGCTGGGCCGCCGCGGACAAGATCTTCTCCGAGAGCGAGATCGAGGTCGTGGGCCAGGAGTTCACCGGTGGTGACGGCGCCAAGATCAAGGACATCGTGACCTGGATGGACGCCGGCGACGGCGCCGTCGCGGCGGTCGAGGCGTTCGAGGACGCCGGCAAGCCCTACCCCGTGTTCATGGGCGAGGACGAGCTGAGCTTCCTGCGCAAGTGGCAGGAGACGGACATGACCGCGCTCGGCACGGTCTACTCGACGTTCCAGTGGCGTACGCCCGTGCTCGCGGCCCAGAAGATCTGGAACGGCGAGCAGGTCCCGGTCGAGTGGGTCCTCCCGCAGTCACCCATCACCGAGAAGGACCTCGACAAGTACCTCGAGGCCAACAAGGACATGCCGTCGCTGCACTACGCCAAGTTCGGTGGCGAGGACCTGCCCGGCTACCCGGAGGCCTGGTCCGACCGCTGAGCCGTCACCTCTCGAACGGAGCACACCCGCACCGCCCCGTCCCTCGACCGACGTCGAGGGACGGGGCGGTGCGTTCACCACCAGGCCCGCTTGAAGCCTGCGGCCTCGGCCTCCTTGCGGTTGTCGAAGCACACGTCGGCGACGACCTCCTTGAAGTTCCACTCCTCACCCCGCACGTAGTAGACGTTCGTGGCGCCGTCGGTCGTGCGCAGGAAGAGACCCTTGACCTTGCAGTCCTTGGGGATCGGCTTGGTCGTCGGAGCCGGAGTCGGAGCGGGCGTCGGTGCAGGCGTCTCGGGAGGCGCGGGCTCGGCCGCGACGGGCGGCGCCTCCTGCGTCGGGGTCGGCGTCGGGCTCGGCGTGGGCTTGGGCTTGACCGGTGCGGGGACGACGGGGTCGCGGGGCGGGGGCAGCGTCGACCCGGTGGGGAGCGGCTCGCCGGGGCACGTCGAGAGGACCGCGACCATGGCCGCCTGCTCGGCGGCCGAGACCCGCAGGCCGTACGTGTACTTGACCGCGACCTGGCGGGCGACGTAGGCGCACCGGTAGGGCTCGGCCGGCGGGAGCCAGGCCGACGCGCTCCCGTCGCCCTTCTGCTGGTTGAGCGTGCCGTCGACGACCAGGAGGTTGAGCGGGTCGTTGGCGAACGCCTCGCGGCGCGGTACGTCCCAGGACTGTGCGCCGTGACGCCAGGCGTCGGTCAGGGGTACGACGTGGTCCACCTGGACCGCGCCCGACGACAGCGGCCCGCGCTCGAACGCGATGTCCTTGCCGCTGTACGGGTCGGTCAGGAGCCCGGTCATGACCACGCAGTCTCGCGTCCCGGGCTTGAAAGAGACCCCGGACAAGGACCGCGCGAGCGCGTCGTTGCGCGTGTCGCAGCCGTTGCCGTCGGTGTCCGCGAAGCGTGTGCCGAACGCGTCGGACGAGTACCCCGCGACAGGGTTCGGCTCCTCGACCTCGAGGAGCGCGACCGTCGCGAGAGCGCTCTGCGACGGTGCCGCTGCCGTCACCTTCGCGACGTCGAGGGCCGCGAGCTCGAGGACGGCCGAGTTCGCGACCTCGATGTAGTCCGGGGTGCTGTCCTCGGGCGGCTCCTCGACGGGCGTCGGGGCGCTCGACGGCTTGGCGACCACGGCTGGCGGTGCCGGGTCTTCACCCTGTCCTGCGAGGGCAGCTGCGCTGCCGGCGACCGCGACGACCAGCACGGCGGCCCCGACCCAGAGCGCGGGCCTGGAGAGAAGCCCCCGCTGGGGGGCGGGCCGACGCGCTCGGGTGCGCTGCGCCGTCGGGCCGGACGGGTGCGGGCCTGCGGCGTGCGCCGACCTCACGGTCCCCGCCGCCGGCGGAGGCGGCACGGGGGGCAGCGCACGCACCGAGGACGCCGGCGCGTACGTCGCGGGCTGCTCCTCGACCGATGGCCTGACCTCGGCGAACGGGGTCGCGGGCTGGTCCTCGCGGGGGAGCGCGGCGCCCACTCCGAGAGGCAGGCGCTGCGTGCTCGCGGGCAGGGCCGTGGGGCGCGTGTGCTGGGACCAGCGGTCGCCGTCGAACCACCGCTCGGTGCCGGCGGCCGAAGGATCCGGGTACCACCCGGGAGCGGTGCGACCCATCAGGCCTCCTGCTGCTCTGGCCGCCTGCGAGCAACCCTCCGGCGGCGTCCTGGACCGGCAGGGCGATCGAAGATTAACCGAGGGTGGAGCACGGCGACGAATCCGTCCGGCCCGACGGCGGAGCGCGCCCGGGCGGTCGTCTCGCCCCGGTCGCGCGGGCGCCGATGCTCAGGCCGTGGCCGACACCTGGACGGGGCCGCGCGGCGAGGCCACCGGCTCCGGTGCCAGCAGGTACCGGCGGAGCGTGGCGAGCATCCGGTCGACCTTCTCGACGTCGGCGGAGTACCGCACGCGCCGTCCCTGGCGGGCCTCGCGCGGTTGGTCGGCGCGGACCAGGCCGTGCCGTTCGAGCCGACCCAGGACGTGCAGGACGGACTGCTGGTGGGCCCCCGTCGCGAGGGCGAGCTGACCGCTCATGAGACCGCCGTGGGTCGTGAGCTGCCGCAGCACCGCGCGGGTCAACGGGCTCGTGAGCTCGTCGATGACGGACTGGACCGCGTCGTTCTCCGGGTCGGGGACGTAGGCGTAGCGCGACATGGACTTCTCCTCGGGGTGGGGCCGCCGCGCCGCCCGGGGGGACGGGCGACGCGGCGGCGGCGATGGGCTACCCGCAGGCGGCCGGCTGGAAGGGGGACTCGACGACGGTGGTGCCGCCGCCTGACCCCGTGGCGGTGGTCTCGACGATCCCGGTGGCGTCACCGGCCTCGCGGACCCGGAAGGTCTGCGACGCGGACCGTCCCGGCGCGACCCCGACGAACGTCTTGGTGCCCGCGGGAGTCCGGACGACCACGTCGAGCGGTACCTGCTCGCCGTTCACGACGCGGACGGACAGGTACTGGACCCCGGCCGTGCACTTCGTGGTGACCGTCGTGCCGATCGACAGGTCGGTCGCGAGCCCGGGGTCCGCGGCGCCCGGCGCGAGGGCCTGGAGGCTCGAGAGCCCCGGCCCGCCGGCAGCCCACCCGTCGACGGTCAGGGCGACGTAGCGCGTGGTGGCTCCGACGTCGAGCGAGCCGCGGACGGATCCACCCTCGATCCGGCCGACGTCCGTGAACGTCAGACCGTCGTCGCTGACCGAGACCGTCGCCGCCGGGGCGTCCCCGTCCCAGCGCGTGACGACCCGGCCGACCTCCTGCGCGGCGCCGAGGTCGGTGACCATGCGTCCCGTGGCGGAACCCGGCGACCAGGCGGTCGACGGGTCGCCGTCGACCGCGAGCGACGGCGACGTCATGCCCGACGGGAGCACCGAGGCCGGGAACGTGAGGGTGCTCAGGGCGTGGTCCGCCACGGGGAACGGGGTCGCTCCCCGGAATCGGAGCGTGGTGGGCGTCGCCGTGCCCGGGACCGCGACCTCGCGGGCGTCGCCCGTCTCGGCGTTGCGGACGACGAGCGAGACGGGGGCCGCCGAGGTGAGGACCACGGTGCGTGCGTCGGTGACGTCGGCCTCGAACGACGCGGTGACCTGCGAGACGTCGAGCGTCGCACGGGGTGCCAGGACGACCGCGCTGCCGGCCGGGACGCTCACCTCGACCAGGGACCCGGCGGCGGTCACGCGCTGCGTGCCCGGGTACAGGGCCGCCGTCGAGCCGTCATGAGCCACCGCGACCGTCGTGGTGACCGGCGCGCCGGTGAGGTTGAAGACCGACAGGTAGCCGTCCAGGCTGCTCACGAGCGTCCCGGGCGCGCTGCTCGTCGG
The DNA here is from genome assembly GCF_001429135.1 of Oerskovia sp. Root22. Lineage (NCBI taxonomy): Bacteria > Bacillati > Actinomycetota > Actinomycetes > Micrococcales > Cellulomonadaceae > Oerskovia > Oerskovia sp. Root22. The sequence goes on from NZ_LMIL01000011.1 coordinate 341,606, forward strand.
GACGGCGCGCGCGGCCTGCTGCGCGGTCGCCGCCGCGTCGCCGACCACGGCCTCGACGAGCCGGGGGCCCGTCGCGCCGTCGGCCAGGCGCACGACGTGCTTGGCGTCGCCCGAGCGCGAGACGGTGACCGGGGCGTCCGTGCCGCGGACCACGAACCCGCCCTTGCCCTCGATGTTGATCCAGCCGCCCTGCGAGCGCAGGACCTCGTTGCCCTTCTCCTCGTGCCGCCCCGCGTCGTGCCAGGTCGTGCCGTCGGTCGAGGTCTGGATCACGTACACGTCTCCGGCCGACGCCTCCCAGCCCAGCTCGACCCGGGACACGTCCTGGACGGTGCCGAGATCGATCTGCACCCAGGAGTCGGGCCGGGTGCGGTCCGTGCGCGAGACGGCCCAGCGGGTGTCGGCCTTGCCGTCGGTGACCGCGGTCGCGGGCTTGCCGTCGTCGGCGCTCGACGCGGTGGCGGGCCTGCCCGCCGCGAGGTTCGTCGACCCCTGCGGGCCGAACGCGCGCAGGTGGTAGAGCGAGTACCCGTAGTCGGCGTTGCCGCGGACGCCCTGCATCCGGACGAAGCGCGCGGGGGCGGGGGAGGACCCGTCCGCTGCCGTGAGCTCCACGGTGTCGAGGCGCGCGACGTTGGCGTCCTGGGCCGACTTCCCGTAGCGGGTCGCGACGGTCCAGGTCGTGCCGTCGAGCGAGGTCTCCACGGTGTACTCGGCGCCGGCCGAGGCCTCCCACGCGAGGCGCACCGAGGCCAGGGTCCGCTCCTCGCCCAGGTCCACCTGGACCCAGGAGTCGGGGCGGGTGCGGTCGGCCTTGGAGACCGCCCACCGCGTCGTGGGGCTGCCGTCCGTGACGCGTGCGGCCGTGCGGCCACCCTCGGCGTCCTGGCTCGACGCGGTCGCGGGCTTCTTCGCGGCCAGGTCGGCCGCCCCGTCCGGGCCGTAGGCGTGGAACGCGTACATCGAGTACCCGTAGGTCGCGTTGCCACGGATGCCCTTCATCCGCACGTAGCGGGCCTGGACCTGGTCGAACGGCAGGTCGTCGACGCGCGCCGCGTTGGCGTCGGCCGGGTCCGTGGCCGGGACGACGGGGTTGGCCGCGGTGACCTCTCCGTCGGACGTCGTGTAGGTGCGCGACCCGTCGAGCCCGTCGTACCCGCCCATGTCGAGGTTGCGGACCGTCACGGTCCCGTCGGTGGGACCCGCGCCCGTCGAGGCGTAGATCGCCGACCCCGTCGGGAGCGTCACCTGGCCCGCGTACCCGTCCCCGATCCGGAAGACCGAGGCGGTCCCGTCGAACCCGTCCCTGGCAGCGGTCGAGACGTCGACCGACCGGGCGCTCACCTGGGCCGATGCGTTCGGGTAGAGGAAGGGCGAGCTGCCCGAGAGGTGGAAGAGCCACGAGTCCTGCTCGGGGACCCAGGGGAACTTGACGAAGCCCTGGCGGCTGACCGCGCCGGCCCAGGCGTTCGCGGACTGCTGGACGACGAGGCCTGGGCCCGCGCCGAAGTCGCGGACTCCCGCGAGGCGCTCGAAGAGCTCGTCGGAAGGGGTCGGGACGACCGGACCCTCGGGGGACTCGGCGCTCGCGACGTGCAGGAGGTAGGAGATCGCGATCTCGGCGCGCGCCTCGGGCTCGTACTTGGCCTCGCCCGAGAACTTCGTCAGGCGGTAGACCGGCGCGTACATCTGGTAGTCCGCGAGAGCGTCCGCGAGGCTCGCCTCGGCGCGTGCCGCGTCAGGGTCACGCAGGACCTGACCGAGGAACGCCACGGGCAGCACGTCGCGGCCGTAGAGGAACTCGCGGTCGTTGACCATGGGCATGAACGGCTCGCCCTGCTCCGACATGACGAGCTGGATGGACCGCCACAGCTCCGCGGAGTTGGGCTGCTCGAGCAGGATCTCCGGGATCGGCTCGCCGGCCAGGAGGAAGTGGATCGCGTTGCGCGCCCCCGAGCGCCACACGTCCGACTGGTAGTGCGGCCCGAACGACCCGTGGTTCTCCACGATGTAGGTGTCGTAGATGTTCTGCATCGTGTTGTCCGAGACAGGAGCGCCCGCCACGACCGCGGGGTTGTTCTTGTCGGCCGTCGGCTGGCCCGCGGCGTTGCGCCCCCAGGTCGCGAGCTGGTCGGCCCAGCGGCCGGCGTCGGGGTCGTCGGGCGCCCAGGCGAGGCCCGGTGCGAGGGCCTGCGTGTAGACGCCGACCTCCTCCTGCGCGGTGTCGCCCTTGTACCCGCCCGTGGGCCAGTGGGCGTTCCAGCCACCCGACAGCGGGTCCTGGGCGAAGTTCAGGTCGGCCGCGTAGCGCGACTGCTCGGTCGCGATCGTCGTGAGGTTCGCACGCGTCGTCGCGTCGAGGTCGTCCCACAGGAGGCGGCCCGCGGCGAGGAAGTACGACTGGAAGGTCGACTCCCAGAACAGCTTGCGCCCCCAGGTGCCCTGGGGGTTCACGAGGCGGTTCGACGCCGCGTAGTGCGTGATCGTCGAGAGCGTGTGCGCCTTGAGGTCCTCGCGCGAGATGCCGGCGAGCTCGGCGTCGTACTCGCCCTGGGTCACGAGCACGGCGTTGCCGAGCACGACGGCGAAGTTCATGTCCTTGAGCTGGTAGACGCCTGCGGCAGGGTCGTAGACCGACTCGACCCAGCGGGTGTGGCGCAGCAGCGCCTCGTAGTACTTGGCGGCCGTCTCGTCGGGGGCGCCGTAGGCCGGGGCCGTGGATGCGGTGCTCGCGCCGGCGGTCGCGGGCACCCCGGTCGCGGATGCCGTGGTCGTGAGGCCCGCGAGGAGGAGCGAGCCCGAGGTCAGGGCGACGACGGCGGTCCGGAGCGCGCGTCGACCGGGTCGGCGCGAGGGCCGTGGCTCGGGAGCGCGGTCCGCCCGGGGACGGAGGGGCGTGCGGTGCATGGTCGGCTGCTTCCTGCGTCGTCGTCGACGCATCGGAGGGGTGGAGCCCCGGGGGCGGGAGGGCGGTCCCGCCCCCAGGGTCGTGCTCACTGTCCGCAGGTCACCGCCGCGTGCTCGACGTCGGTGACGGTCTCGCGCACGTCCTGCGCGTCGCTCGGCCGCGCGGTCACGGTGACGCTCCCGGCCTCGACGTCCGCGGACCGGGTCGAGAAGGTCTGCGCGGCGGACCTGCCGGGGGCGACCTGCGAGAAGGTCTTGGTGCCCCACGCCGTCGCCACGACGACGTCGAGGGGGACCGAGTCGTCGTTGACCATGCGGACCACGACGGCCCCGGTCCGGCCCGTGCACTGCGCCCTGGCGCTCGCGACGACCTCGACCCCCCGGTCGACGATCGGCTCGGAGGTGCCGACCGCGAACAGGTGCATCACGCCCTTGTCGGTCCCCTGCGGCAGGATCACCGACTCGATCGTGCGGGTCGGGTCGACCGACACCGGCACCGTCCCGAAGACCTTGGCCTGGGTCGTGTCCTTGGTGCCGTTGGCCTTGTTGCGACCCGTCGTGGTCACGACCGGGACGTTGCCGAACTGGTAGGTGGTCCCCGGGGTCCAGTCCGTCAGCTCGACCTGGACGTCCTGCCGGGTGCCGTCGGTGTAGACGACCGTCGCCGTGCCCTTGGCCGGCCCGTTGGTGGCCAGGCCGAGGAACGAGATCTTCTCGACCCGGACGCCCATCGGGACGCTCTGGCCGTGGGGGATCCAGTTGTCGGGCGCACCCGGCGCGGCATCCGGCCAGGTGTAGGTGACTCCCGTCGTGCCCAGGGGGAGGCGAGCGCCGGGAGTCGCGCCGGCCGCGGCAAGGTCGGCGCGGGACAGGGTGTTGTCGGACGCGTCGATCGAACCCGTCGCGCCCTTGCCGTCCGTCGTCGTGCCGATGTTGTTGAAGACGTCGCTCCCGTCGGTGAACGACGGCGGGACGTCGGCCTTCCCGGTGCCCCAGGTGCCCGGGGTCGAGCGCATGGTGAGGTCGAGCGTGCCGCCCTGCTGGGTGAAGGACTCCGGGAGCCACGAGGCCGAGGACGTGACACCGTCGACCCGGAGCGAGTCCACGTAGCGCGATCCGCTCGACGCGCCGGGCGCCGTGAGCGAGATGACCCGGGGCGCACCGTCGGCGACCCGGCTCGTGATGGTGACCTGGTCGAACGCGGGCGAGGACACGAGCAGCTCGGCGCGACCGAAGATCGCCGGGTAGAGGCCGAGGTTGGACCAGACGAACCAGGACGAGAGCGAGCCCAGGTCGTCGTTGCCGGGAACGCCCGTGGGAGCGGTCGTGAAGAGCTCGGACCGAGCCCGGTCCAGGGCGTCCGTCGTCTTCGCGGGCTGCTGGAGCCAGTGGTAGACCCAGGGCGTCGAGGTGCTGGGCTGGTTGCTCATGTAGGCGTACGGGGTGTTGTAGACGCCTGCGTCGAGCCGCGTGAGGTGCTTGTCGAGATCGGCCGTGACCTTCTCCACCCCGCCACGCTTGGCGATGAGAGTGCTCATGTTCTGCGGGACGGCCCAGCCGTACTGGTAGCCGGTCGCCTGGTCGAACTGGTTGCCCCGCTCACCGAGGTTGAACGCGCGGTCGAAGCCGTTGCGACCGCGGGGACGGATCTCGCGGGTGACGGGGTCGAACACGTTCTGCCAGTTCTGTGCGCGCTGCATGAACCGGTCGTACGCCGCGTCGTCGCCCAGACGCTGGGCGAGCTGGGCGATCGAGAAGTCGTTGGTCGCGTACTCGAGCGTCGTCGAGGTCGAGACGGCGTTCTTCGCGTTCTCGACGAACCCGAGGCCCGCGAACTGGTACCCGTTGTCGCGCTTGTTCCGCGCGGGGTCGAGAGGAAGGGCCTGCGAGGAGACGAGGTGCGCGAGCGCCGCCTCGCGGTCGTAGTCGGTGCTGCCGAACGCGTCGATGACCGAGAGGACGGTCGGCAGGGAGTCTCCGCTCATCTTCTGCTGCGCCACGCCGAGGTGCGGCCAGTTGGGCCAGTAGCCCGACTGGTCCACCAGGTCGACGATCGACTGGTTGATGTCGGACGCGACGTCGGGGAAGAGCATCGCGACGAGCTGTGCCTGGCCGCGGTACATGTCCCAGCCGGAGTACGTCGCGTAGTGGTGGCGCCCGGGTTCCACCTGGCGGACCGTGCCGTCGTAGCCGAAGTACTCGCCGTTGACGTCGTCGTAGGTGTTCGGGTGCAGCAGCGAGTGGTAGAGCGCCGTGTAGAGGGTCACCTGCTCGGCCTCGGTGCCCCCCGCGACGTCGATCGTGCTCAGGGCGTCGCGCCAGGTGGTCTCCGCCGAGGTGCGCGCCTCGTCGAACGTCACGTGGCCCGCCTCCGTGGTGGCGTTCTCCGCGGCGTTCTCGATGCTCACGTAGGACAGGCCCGCCTTGACCGTGACCTCGGCCCCGTCGGGGAAGGTCACGAAGACGCCCGCGCCGTGCCGCTTCTGTGCGGACGCGCTGGTCGAGCCGACCGTGACGTCCCCGCCGGTCCAGGTGCCGGACGAGACGATCGGCTGGTCGAACGTCGCCGAGTAGTACGCCTTGTAGCGCCCGCCGCCCTCGCAGACCGGCGCGGTCTCGACCCAGCCGGAGATCGTGCTGCCCTCGATGGTCACCCCGCTGCCGAAGACGCTGTTGTTCGAACCCGTGGTGTTGAAGATCAGGGTCGACGAGTCGGCGTCCGCGGGGAAGTCGAAGCGGCTGATCGCGGTGCGGGTCGTCGCGGTGAGCTCGGTGGACACGCCGTTCGCGAGGTCGACCGAGTAGTACCCGGGCTCGCCGACCTCGTCCGCGTGGTCGAACGCGAGGTAGTAGGGCTTGACGTCGGTGCCGGGGGAGGACGGGAGAGCACCCTGGGAGGTGAGGGGGCCCGCGTAGGGCAGGACGGGAAAGTCGAACGCGCCGTTGCGGTTGACGCATCCCGTCCCGGACAGGCGGTTCATGCCGAACCCGCGGATCTTGTCGGCGCTGTACTCGTAGCCGCCACGCATGTCGCCGTCGCGGCTGCGGAAGGTCGTGGGGCTCGACTGCACCATGCCGAAGGGCACCGTCGCGCCCGGCCAGGTGTTGCCGTACGCCGCGTTCCCCTTGTTCTGGGAGAAGTCCTCGGCGGTACCGATCCAGGGATCGACGGCAGCGAAGGGGTCGAGGTTCACGAGGTCGGCGCCGGCGGCGGGCTGGGCCGTGGCGGCGCTCGGGGCCGTGAGGCCGAGGCCCGTGACGAGGGCCGCCGCCGCGACCAGCGCGGGCAGACGGCCGCGGGTGCGGGAGGGGGAGGCTGGGACGGGCAAGGGACGTGTCCTCTCGGGGGTGCTGCCCACCCCGGGGCGCGCCCGGGAGCGGCGTCGCGCGTGGGGTGCGCGGCGCCGTCGGGCAGGTTCGGGGGTGAGGCAGGTGGTGCGAGGGTCGGGCGGGTGTCGGGTCTGTCGCCGCGGGTTGGGCGGCGGGCTGGTCCGCTGTCCTGTCTGTGTGCTCGTCTCGACTTGACAGCGCTGTCATGGTCGGGTGTACTCACCCTATACACACCGGGGTCGTCCTGACCAGCCCCTCGTTGCGACGAGTCGGTCAGGTGGCACTCCGGGCCGGGGCGCGCTGGGGTGTGGAAGAATCCCCGCCAGTCAATCGTGCGGGGGTGGATGTGGTGGCCAAGGACGGCCGAGCTGCACGCGGTGGAGGTCGACCGACCCTCGCCGCGGTGGCCGAGGCCGCAGGAGTGAGTCTCAAGACCGCCTCCCGCGTGCTCAACAACGAACCCAGCGTCTCCGAGTCGACCCGGCTCAAGGTCCGCGCAGCGGCCGACGCGCTCGGCTTCCGTCGCAACGCCGTGGCGGCCGACCTCGCGCGCGGAGGCGTCTCGCGGCTCGTCGGCTTCGTCACCGGTGACATCGCCAACCCGTTCTACTCGGACCTCGCGAGCGGGATCGAGCGCGAGCTGCGCAAGCACGGGCTCCAGCTCATCACGGCGAGCTCCGACGAGGACGTGGACCGTGAGCGCGAGCTGATCGACGCGCTCATCGAGCGCCGGGTCGCGGCTCTCTTCATCGCCCCGACGGCCGACGACCACTCGTACCTGCGCTCCGAGCTCGCCGACGGCGTGCCGATCGTCTTCCTCGACCGCCCGCCGGGCGGGATCGACGCTGACACCGTGGTGCTCGACAACCGGGCCGGGGCCGCGGCCGCCGCGCGCCACCTCGTCGACCAGGGGCACCGCAGGATCGCGCTCGCGGGGGACCTCCCGCGGCTCTGGACGTTCCGCGAGCGTCGTGAAGGCTTCGTCAACGCCCTGCGGGACGCGGGCATCGACGACCCCGAGCGCTACGTGCGCGACGGGCTGCACGACGCCGAGACGGCACGCGTCGCGGTCGAGGAGCTGCTGGCGCTCGACGAGCCGCCCACCGCGATCCTGACGGCCAACAACAAGATCACCCAGGGAGCGCTCCGGGCGCTGCACCCCGCGGCTCGTGGGGCGCGGCGCGACGTCGCGCTCGTCGGGTTCGACGACTTCGAGCTCGCGGACATCCTCGAGGTCAGCGTCGTCGGCTACGAGGTCTCCGCGATGGGCCAGGAGGCCGCGCGGCTCGCCGTGGCGCGCATCGAGTCGCCCGGGGAGCCCGCGCACCTGCGCGTCGTGCCCACGGTCCTCATCCCGCGCGGGTCGGGCGAGATCGCCCTGGCGGCGCCCCTGGAGGGCGTGCCGGCAGTCGGCTGAGGCGCACCCGTCGGCGGTGGCGTCTCGATCCTCGGGCGCCCGTGCGACCCGTGCTCCCGCAGGGCGCCGCGTCCGCGCGGTGCCCTGCGGCGCCGCCCCCCGGCACCGCTGCCCGCTCCCGTGCCCGCCCGTGCCCGCCGGTGCCCGCCAGTGCCTGCTCCCGCGGCGCATTCACGCCCTGGTGCCTGGTGGAGGTCGTGCGCGGCGGCGTCGGCTGAGCGGGACTGGGTCCCGCCCAGCGCAACGTGGATTCGATCAGCGCAACCCGTGCTGTCGGGAGTCAGGGGCGCCACCGGGTGATCCACGGAGCCTGCCCTGCCGCCCCTCGGGCGGTGAGGAACCGCGGGATGTCGGGGTTCGTGGGGGAGGCCGCTTTGTCGCCGACGTCCTCTTCGGGCCGCCCTGAGGTCTCCCCCAGGTAACGATTCGGCGCAGCTCTTTGACAAGTGCCGTCGGGCCGCCGTACGTTCGTCCTGTTCCTGACAGCGCTGTCAACACGAAAGTAGGATCCCATGCGTAACGGATTGCGTGTCGCTGGGGCACTGGTGGGCACCGCTGCCCTCCTGGCCCTCGCAGCTTGCAGCGGAGACACCGGCAACGACTCGACCGAAGGTGGCACGGACGCCGCCTCGGGCGGCAACGTCGAGGTCTTCACCTGGTGGGCAGCCGGTTCGGAGAAGGCAGGGCTCGACGCCCTCGTCACCGTCTTCGACGAGCAGCACCCCGACTTCACCTTCGAGAACGGCGCGGTCGCCGGCGGTGCCGGTTCGGCCGCGAAGGACCTCCTCCAGACCCGCCTCCAGGCCAACGACCCGCCGGACACGTTCCAGGCGCACGCCGGCAAGGAGCTCACGGACTACATCGACGCCGCACAGCTCGAGGACATCTCGGACCTGTACGACGAGTACGGCGTCAAGGACGTCTTCCCCGCGGACCTGATCGACCTCCTCACGGTGGACGGCAAGATCTACTCGATGCCCTCCAACATCCACCGCTCCAACATGGTCTGGGCCAACCCTGCCGTGCTGACGGAGGCGGGCCTCGACCCGGCCGCCACGTACGAGACCATGGACGACTGGTTCGTCGCCCTCGACGCCGTCAAGGCCACGGGCAAGACCCCGCTCTCGGTCGCCACGACGTGGACCCAGGTCAACCTGCTCGAGACGGTCCTCATGGCCGACCTGGGCGCCGAGGCATACAACGGCCTGTGGGACGGTTCGACCGACTGGGAGAGCCCCGAGGTCACGGCTGCTCTCGAGGACTTCGAGAAGCTCATGAGCTACACCAACACCGACCGTGACGGTCTGGACTGGCCCGAGGCGACGCAGCTCGTCATGGACGGCCAGGCAGCGTTCAACGTCATGGGCGACTGGGCCGTGGCGGCGTTCGAAGAGGCCGGCAAGACCGCCGGCACCGACTTCACGTACTTCCCGGTCCCCGGGACGGACGGCATGTTCGGCTTCCTCGCCGACTCGTTCACGCTCCCCGTGGGGGCCAAGAACGCCGACGGCGCCAAGGCCTGGATCGAGACCGTGTCCAGCCTCGAGGGCCAGACCGCGTTCAACAAGGCCAAGGGCTCCATCCCGGCCCGTACCGACGCGAACCCTGCTGACTTCTCCGAGTACCAGCAGACCGCCATCACGTCCTTCGCGGACGACACGATCGTCCCGTCGCTCGCTCACGGTGCGGCTGCCTCGATCGCCGTCCTGAACGGCATCTCGGACGCGACGAGCAAGTTCACCTCCGGCGCCTCCGACCTCGCGCAGTACCAGGCCGACCTGGCCGCCGCTGCAGCCGAGTAAGGACGCCTGACCCGGCCGACCGGGGTCGTCCGTCGCGGAGCTGCTCGCGCAGCTCCGCGACGGGCCCCGGACGGTCCGCCCCACCCCGCCGTACCCGCAGCTCGTTTCCACCGCACCGTCCCGGCAGGGCCCCGTCGCACCTCCGTGCGCCGTGAGAGCCGTCGGGAGGTGCCCACACCTTGGGAGGATCACCGGTGATCCAGTCCGCTCGACGATGGGGCCCGCCACTGCTCCTCGTCGCCCCGTCACTGATCTTGGTGGGGGTCTTCGTCTACGGCCTCATCGGGATCAACTTCTCCACCTCGACCACGGACATGCACAAGGCCGCGCAGTCCACGGGGCAGGCCCCCGTCTCGCGGGTCGGCTTCCAGAACTACCTCGACCTGCTCGCGAGCCCGGAGTTCCAGCACTCGCTGATGAACCTCCTGATCTACACCGTGGTCTTCCTGGTCGGCACCATGGTCGTCGGCTTCGTCTGGGCCTGGCTCCTCGACAAGCCCATCAAGGGCGAGGGCTTCTTCCGCGCCGTCTACCTCTTCCCCATGGCGGTCTCGTTCGTCGCCTCGGGTGTCGTGTGGCGCTGGCTCCTCAACTCCAACCAGGGCGAGAACGCGAGCGGCCTCAACCGGCTGTTCCAGATGATCGGTCTGGACGCCCTCCAGAACAACTGGTGGAACAACGTCACGTTCGGCATCGCGGCCATCGCGATCCCCGCGATCTGGCAGCTCTCGGGCTACGTCATGGCACTGTTCCTCGCCGGCTTCCGCGGGATCCCCGAGGAGCTGCGCGAGGCGGCCCGCATGGACGGCGCCAACGAGTGGAAGCTGTACCGCCACGTGCTGTTCCCGCAGCTCACGCCGATCGCCCTCTCGGCCCTCATCATCGTGGGCCACATGTCCCTCAAGGCGTTCGACCTCATCATGTCGATCTCCAAGCCCTCGAACTACCAGACCAAGGTTCCGGCCGTCGACATGTACGTCTTCAAGTCCAGCTTCGACTACGCGAACGCTGCGGCCGTCGGTGCGATCCTGCTGGTCATCGTGGCCTTCGTGATCGTGCCCTACCTGATCTCCCTGAACCGCAAGGAGAAGATCCGATGACCGCCGTCGCCACGCCCGTCGAGGCGCAGACCCCCGGCTCGGGATCGGGCTCCGGAGCGGCAGGCTCGCGCCGGCAGAAGAAGCCCGTCCAGCGCTTCTCCGTGGGGCGCACGCTCCGCTACGCGATCCTCATCCTGTTCGTGCTGATCGTCCTCGTGCCCGTCTACGTCCTGTTCGTGACGAGCTTCAAGGGGGCGGGCGACGCGGCCCCGAGCCGCGCGTGGAACCTTCCCCAGGTGTGGACCACGGAGAACTGGCAGGCGGCCTGGACCGCGTTGTCGCCGGCGATCCTGCGCACGCTGCAGATGGTGATCCCCTCGGCGATCATCGCGGCGTTCCTCGGGTCGCTCAACGGGTTCGTGCTCTCGCGCTGGACCTTCCGCGGGGCGAACCTCGTCTTCACGCTCATCCTGTTCGGCATGTTCATCCCGTACCAGGCGGTGATCATCCCGCTCAACCAGCTGGTCCAGGACCTCAACCTGCCGAGCGGCATCCCCACGCTGATCCTGCTGCACGTGATCTACGGCCTGCCGATCACGACCCTGATCTTCCGCAACTACTACCAGACCGTCCCGAACGAGCTCATCGAGGCCGCCCGCGTCGACGGCGCGGGCATGCTGCGCACGTACTGGTCGATCGTCCTGCCGATCTCGATCCCGAGCTTCGTGGTCGTGCTCATCTGGCAGTTCACCTCGGCGTGGAACGACTTCCTCTTCGCGGTGTTCTTCTCCTCGAGCCAGAACGGCCCGGTCACGCTCGCGCTCAACAACCTCGCGAACGGTGCCCTGCTCCAGAACTACGGCGTCTCGATGGCGGGGGCCCTGTTCGCCTCGCTCCCGACGCTCATCGTCTACATCCTGCTCGGCAAGTACTTCATGGGCGGCCTCATGTCCGGCTCCGTGAAGGGCTGACGCCTGGCTGCCGGTCCGTCCCGGGGAACCCCCGGGGCGGACCGGCAGCCGCGCCGAGCCCCAGACTTCCGGTGTCCGACGCTGTGCACCGGGGAACGGCGCTCCCTCGTCGACCCTCTGAGAAGGGTCGACGAGGGAGTTGCTTGCACCAACTTGACAGCGCTGTCGGCTTCCCGGGGGGACGGGAGGCCGAGACCCGCGGACCACCACCCGGTGGCCCGCACCGCACGGAAGAAGACCCCGCTGCACCAACTGTGGCCGGAACGATCGAAGGAGATCGCACGACATGAGCTGGTACCCACCCACGCACGAACGCCCGACGGCGGATGCGCCGTCGGGCAGCAAGCCCACCTCTCCCGGCACACCCGCGGGCAAGGGCCGGCGCCGCATCGCGGGCGTCCTCGCGGCCGGCCTCGCCCTGCCCATGCTCCCGCTCGGCGTCGGGACGGCCTCGGCCGCACCCGAGCCCGGAGACTTCTCGACGTCGTTCGAGACCGGTGACGCCGCCGCGCTCGACACGACCGTCGCCCAGCGCGACGGCGCCCCCTGGCAGTCCAACGTCACCGGACCCGTCAGCACGCTGCCCGGCAGCGCGCTCGGCAAGCTCGCGGGCGTGACCGCGAGCGGCGAGAACCTCCCCAACGAGGGCGCGGCCAAGCTCGCCGACGACAACTCCGGCACCAAGTGGCTCACCCGGACCACGACCGGCTGGGTCGCCTACGCGTTCACCGAGCCCGTGCGGATCACGGGCTACTCGATGACGTCGGGCGACGACGCCGAGGGGCGCGACCCCAAGAGCTGGACCCTGGAGGGGTCCACGGACGGCACCACGTGGGTCCCGCTCGACCAGCGGACCAACGAGGACTTCCCCCAGCGCAAGCAGGCCCGGGTCTTCGAGGTCGCGACGCCCGGCACCTACCAGCACTACCGCCTCAACGTCACCGCGAACTCGGGCGAGCCGCTCCTCCAGCTCGCGGACTGGAACCTCTCGACCGACCTGAACGCTGCGCCCGCGCAGACGCCCATGGTCACCAAGGTCGGTGCCGGCCCGTCGAGCGGCCCGACCATCAAGACCAACGTCGGCTTCACGGGCACCAAGGCCCTGCGCTACGCGGGCAGCCAGCTCGCCGACGGGCCGTCGAGCGCGACCAACATCCTGTACGACGACGTCGACGTCGCCGTGGGCGAGGACACGCGCCTGAGCTACACGATCTTCCCCGAGCTCCTCAACGACCTCGCCTACCCCTCGACGTACGCGTCGGTCGACGTGCGGTTCACCGACGGGACGTACCTGTCCGAGCTCGGCGCGCGCGACCAGCACGACACCCCGTTCTCGCCCGAGGGCCAGGGCACGGGCAAGATCCTCTACGCCAACCAGTGGAACTCCATCCAGGTGGACCTGGGCGGCATCGCGACCGGCAAGACGGTCGACGAGGTCCTGCTCGGCTACGACAACCCCACGGGCAAGGCCGGCACGCGCTTCCAGGGCTGGGTCGACGACATCGCGTTCACCGCGAGCCCCGAGCGGATCGACGGGTCGAGCCTGACCAACTACGTCGACACGCGCCGCGGCACGTTCGCGACCGGCGGGTTCTCGCGCGGCAACAACATCCCCGCGTCCGCGGTGCCCAACGGCTTCAACTTCTGGACGCCCATGACCGACGCGGCGTCCCAGAGCTGGCTCTACGCTTACCAGCAGCAGAACAACGCGAACAACAAGCCCCAGCTCCAGGGCATCGGGGTCTCGCACGAGCCCAGCCCCTGGATGGGTGACCGCAACCAGCTCGCGTTCCTGCCCGCGGCCGGCGGCGGCACGCCCAACGCCACGCTCGGCACGCGCGCGCTCGAGTTCACGCACGACGACGAGACCGCGCAGCCCGACTACTACGGCGTGAGGTTCACCAACGGCATCCAGGCCGAGGTGACCCCGACCGACCACGGCGCGGTGCTCCGCTTCTCCTACGCGACCGACCAGGGCCAGGTCCTCGTCGACAGCGTGAGCGGCGACGCCAAGCTCGCCTACGACGCCGCGAGCGGCACGCTCTCCGGCTGGGTCGACGGCGGCAGCGGACTCTCCGCCGGACGCTCGCGCATGTTCATCTCCGGGACGTTCGACCGCCTGCCCAGCGCGGTCGGGACGGCCGCGGGCAACCGCGCCAACGCCCGGTTCGCGACGTTCGACACCTCGTCGGACAAGACCGTCGAGCTCCGCGTGGCCACGTCCTTCATCAGCCAGGCGCAGGCCCGCAAGAACCTCGACCTCGAGGTCACGGGCAGGTCCTTCGAGGACGTGCGCTCCGCGGCGCAGTCCGCCTGGAACGACCGACTGAAGGTCGTCGAGGTCGAGGGTGCCAACGAGGACAAGCTCACGACGCTCTACTCCAACCTCTACCGCCTCAACCTCTACCCCAACTCGCAGTTCGAGAACACGGGCACGGCCGAGGCGCCGAAGTTCCAGTACGCGAGCCCCGTCGCCGCCAAGACGGGCAGCGCGAGCGACACCACGACGAACGCCAAGATCGTCGACGGCAAGATCTACGTCAACAACGGTTTCTGGGACACCTACCGCACGGCCTGGCCCGCCTACTCGCTCCTGTACCCGGAGCTGGCGGCCGAGCTCGTCGACGGGTTCGTCCAGCAGTACCGTGACGGCGGCTGGGTCGCCCGCTGGTCCTCCCCGGGCTACGCGGACCTCATGACCGGCACCAGCTCGGACGTGGCCTTCGCCGACGCGTACCTCAAGGGCGTGCCGCTCGCGGACCCGCTCGCGACGTACGACGCCGCGCTCAAGAACGCGACCGTCCTGCCGCCGAACAACGCCGTGGGCCGCAAGGGCCTCGACACGTCGCAGTTCCTCGGCTACACCCAGGCGTCCACGCACGAGTCCGTGTCGTGGGGCCTCGAGGGACTCATCAACGACTTCGGCATCGGCAACATGGCCGCGGCCCTCGCCGAGGACCCCGCCACGCCCGACGAGCGCCGCGAGCAGCTGCGCGAGGAGTCCGAGTACTTCCTCGAGCGTGCGACGCACTACGTCAACCTGTTCGACCCGGCCACGGGCTTCTTCCAGGGCCGCAACGCCGACGGGACGTTCGAGAAGTCGCCCGAGACGTTCAACCCCGAGGACTGGGGCGGTCCCTTCACCGAGACCAGCGGCTGGAACTTCGCGTTCCACGCCCCCCAGGACGGTCAGGGCCTCGCCAACCTCTACGGCGGTCAGGACGGCCTCGAGGCCAAGCTCGACCTGTTCTTCAGCACCCCGGAGAAGGCCCCCAACGGCGGCATCCACGAGCGTCTCGAGGCACGTGACGTCCGCATGGGCCAGTGGGGCATGAGCAACCAGGTCTCGCACCACATCCCCTACCTCTACGACGCGGCCGGCGCCCCGTCCAAGGCGCAGGAGAAGGTCCGCGAGTCGCTGCGCCGCCTGTTCGTGGGCAGCGACATCGGCCAGGGCTACCCCGGCGACGAGGACAACGGCGAGATGTCGTCGTGGTGGATCCTGTCCTCGCTCGGCATCTACCCCTTGCAGGTCGGCTCGGAGGAGTACGCGATCGGCTCGCCGCAGTTCACCAAGGCGACCGTGCACCTCGAGAGCGGCGACCTGGTCGTCAACGCCCCGCAGAACAGCGTCGACAACGTCTACGTCCAGTCGCTCACGGTCGACGGCGAGGCACACACCTCGACGTCGATCAAGCACTCCGACCTGGTCGGCGGCACCACGCTCGACTTCGAGATGGGCCCCGAGCCATCCGCGTGGGGCACGGGCGAGGACGACGCACCGCCGTCCTTGACCACCGGTGACGAGGCGCCCGAGTCCGACACGGACGTGACGACGTCGGGCCTGGGGACGGTGACCGTCTCCGACGGCACGCCGGCCGCCCAGCTCGCGTCGCTCACCGACAACACGTCGCAGACCCGCACGACCTTCACGACGGGCACGCCCGTCGTCACCTGGAAGGCCGCAGGCCTCCAGCCGACGGTCACGTCCTACACCCTGACCTCGGGCGCGACCGGCACGGCCGCACCCAAGGCCTGGAAGGTCGAGGGCTCGAACGACGGCCAGACCTGGACGACGCTCGACGAGCGCACCGACCAGCAGTTCCGCTGGGCAGTCCAGACGCGGCCGTTCACGCTCGCCGAGCCCGCCGCGTACTCGCAGTACCGCGTGGCGATCACGGCGACCTCGGGCGAGGGGGCGCTCGCGCTCGCCGAGCTCGAGCTGCTCGCCGACCCCAAGGCCTCGACCGGCGCCGAGCTCACGCTCACGGCCGGCCAGGACGTGGCGACCACCACCGGCACCGAGGTCAAGGCGTCGCTCGCGACGCTCGTCGGGGTCACGCCCGAGGAGATCGCCGCAGGCGACGTCTCCACGACCGTGACCTTCGGGGACGGCAGCGAGCCCGCCACCGGGATCCTCACCAAGGTCCAGCTCGGCGGGTACACCGTCACCGCACCGCACACCTTCGCCGCACCGGGCGTCTACCCGGTCACGGTCACGGTCACGCGCGGCGACAAGACCGTCACGGCCTCGCTCGACGTGTCCGTCGAGCTGGTCCGGGAGGGCTCGCTCCTCGCGGCCTACGACAACGTGTGCATCGGCGACGTCGGGACCACGTTCGGCAGCTGCGACGGCCAGGGCGTGTTCTTCGACCGGGCCCAGCTCGCGGCGAAGGGCTTCGTGCAGGGCCAGCGCGGCACGGTGCCGGGCACGGACCTCGCGTTCGACGTCCCGGCGGTCCCGGTGGCGCAGCCCGACAACGCGACGGGCGACGGCCAGACCATCGAGATCGACGTCCCCGCGGACGCCGAGCAGCTCTCGGTGATCGGTACGGGCACGGAGAAGAACCAGGTGGCCTCCGGGACGCTGACGTTCGACGACGGCTCGTCGCAGCCCATCGACCTGAGCTTCGGCGACTGGTCGGGCGCTGCCCGCAACCCGGTGTACGGCAACATCCCCGTCGCGGTGACCGACCACCGCCTGCGCGGTGGCAGCCCGCAGACCGGCACCCCCGCCGCGATCTTCGCGACGGCGCCGGTCACGCTCCCCGAGGGCAAGCGGCCCGTGAGCCTCACGCTCCCGGACCAGCCGGGGTCGCTCTCGAGCGACGGACGCATCCACGTCTTCACGGTCGCCTCCGACGGCACCCCGGTGGAGCACGCTCCGCTGGTCGTCGAGGCGGCAGCGGGCGTGAGCGTCGCGGCAGGTGCCTCGCTCGAGGCGACGCTCGCCACCGTGACCGGTGGACGCGCGACGGCCGGTTCGCCGCTGCGGGCGGCGATCACGTGGGGCGACGGCAGCGACGTGACCCCCGGGACGGTCGTCCCGGGTGACGTCGCCGGCACGGTCACGGGTGCGCACACCTACGCGCAGCCCGGGACCTACACCGCGTACGTGACCGTCGACGACGGGTACGCGAGCAAGAGCACCCCGGTGACCGTCACGGTCACCGAGGCCGCTCCGACGCTCGACGTCGCGACGACCGTCAAGACGCAGTGCACGGCCAAGAAGGTCACGCTGTCCGTCACCGCGGTCAACGGGGAGTCCTTCCCCGTGACGATCAAGGTCGTCACCCCGTTCGGCACCAAGACGTTCACGAACGTCGGGTCGGGCAAGAGCGCGCACCAGTCGTTCGCGACGCGTGCGGGCTCGATCGAGGCGGGCACCGCGACGGTGACCGCCACGGCGACGGTCGACGGTGAGGAGGTCGTCGTCACCAGCGAGGTCGCCTACGGTGCGGCCACCTGCGGCTAGCCGCAGAAGTACCTGAGCGGGTGCCCCGCCGCCGGACGTCCGGCGGCGGGGCACCCACCCGGGGGAACATCATTGACAGGTACGAGGAACGGGGAACCATGACCACCAGGGACGACGCAGCCGGAGCACCGGACGCTGCCACGTGGCGCCGGAGCCAGCTCGACGGGCTGCTCACCTTCGCGGAGGCGTCGCTGGGAGCGGACGGCGGGGCTCGCTGGCTCGACGACAAGGGCGCGCCGGACCCCCGCGAGCCCGTGCACACGTGGATCACGGCGCGCATGGCGCACATGTACTCGCTCGGCTCCCTGCTGGGCGTCCCTAGGGCGGACGAGCACGCCGACCTGGCGCTCGAGGGCCTGCGGACCTACCTCGCCGACCCCGTGGACGGCGGCTGGTTCGCCTCGCGAGGGCCGGGGGACGCGGTGGACGACACCAAGAGCGCCTACGCGCACGCGTTCGTGGTCCTCGCGGCCGCGAGCGGGACCGTGGCCGAGCGGCCGGGCGCACGCGAGCTGCTCGACATCGCCCTCCGGATCCTGGAGCAGGAGTTCTGGGAGGCGGAGCAGATGCTGTGCGACGAGTGGGACCGCGCCTGGACGACCTGCGCTCCTTATCGTGGTGCGAACGCGAACATGCACGGGGTCGAGGCGATGCTCGCGGCGCACTCGGCGACCGGTGACCCGCTCTGGCTCGCTCACGCGACGGCCGTCGCCGACCGGGTCGTCGCGGTGGCCGCCGAGTGGGAGTGGCGCGTCGTCGAGCACTTCGACGAGTCCTGGAACCCCGAGCCCGAGCTCAACGCCGAGCGCCCCAACGACCAGTTCAAGCCCTACGGCTCGACCCCGGGGCACGGCTTCGAGTGGGCGCGGCTGCTGGTGCAGCTCGACGCCGCGAGCGACTCCGCGGGTGCGGGCGCGTCCGCGGGCATCCCGGGACCGCACCTCGAGGCGGCCCGCCACCTGTTCGACCGGGCGCTCGCCGACGGCTGGGACCCGGACGAGGGCGGGTTCGTCTACACCGTCAACTGGCACGGCCGCCCCATCGAGCGGCGTCGCTTCCACTGGGTCGCGGCCGAGGCGATCGGTGCCGCCGAGGTGCTCGCCAAGGCCACGGGGGAGGAGCGGTACGCGCGGCTCGCCCAGGAGTGGTGGGCGTACGCGCAGGCTCACCTGGTCGACGTCGAGCACGGCTCGTGGCACCACGAGCTCGACGTCCACAACCGCCCGTCGGGCGTCGTGTGGGACGGCAAGCCCGACATCTACCACGCGGGGCAGACCCTGCTCCTGGCCGACGTGCCCGTGACGGGGAGCCTCGCGGAGTCGGTCAAGGCTGCCGTCTCGCGCTGAGCCTCCTGCCGGCCCCCAGCCGGCTGCGGAGCCCGTGCGCGGCACGCCGGGCGCGTCGCGCACGGGCTCCGCACTCAGCGCGTGCCGTAGATCTGCACCTCGGCGGCCTTGACGGCGAACCACACGCGCTCGCCCGGGGCGAGGCGCAGGTCGGCGACCGAGCGGGGGGTCAGGTCGGCGGCCAGGTGCCCGACGGCGTCACGCACCTCGCGCGGGCCCGGCACCTCGCCCCAGGCCCGGAAGAGCTGCCCGTGCGGCTCGATCGAGGTGATGGTCACCGCGAAGGCGTTCCGCGGGCTGCCCGACGGCGCCTCACGGTGGATGGCGACCGCGCGGGGCTCGAACACCGCGACGGCAGGATCGCCGGGGACCAGGTCGGCCGCGTCGGCGACGACGCCCGCGACCGTGAGCGCCGGTCCGTGGCCCAGGTGGCCGGTGCCGGTGCCGCCGCGGGGCGCGGTGTCCTGGACCGGGCTCGTGGTGACGGTCGGACCGCCGACGGGTCCGTCGCTGGTCGTGAGCAGCAGCCCGCCGTCGTCGGTCGCGACGCCCGCGAGGAGGTTGATGCCCGCGAGGCGCGCCGCGAAGCGGGACCGGGGACGGGTCAGGACCTCGCGTGCCGGGCCGTCCTCCACGACCCGGCCCTCCTCGAGCACGACCGCCCGGTCGGCGAGCAGGAGGACGTCGAGCAGGTCGTGCGTCACGAGCAGCGTCGTGCGCGGAGCGGCGCGCTGCGCGTCGTGCAGGACCCGGCGCACCTGCTGCGCGACCCCGACGTCGAGCGAGGCCAGCGGCTCGTCGAGCAGCAGGACGCGCGGGTCGGTCGCGAGCGCCCGCGTGATCGAGACCCGCTGGGCCTGGCCACCCGAGAGCGCGCCGGGGCGACGTGCCGCGAGCGGTCCGGCACCGAGCCCGTCGAGGCGCTCACGGGCGTCGACCCGTGCGGCACGGCGGGGCACACCCCGAGCCCGTAGGCCGAACGCGACGTTGTCCGCCGCGTCGAGGTGCCCGAACAGCAGCGGCCGCTGGGTCAGCCAGCCGACCCCGCGGCGGCGCGGCGGGACCGAGAGGCCGCGCGAGGTGTCGGTCAGGACCTCGCCGTCGACCGTGACGCGGAGCTCGTCGGGCGGGGACCCCGGCGCGGGTGCGTTCGTCCGCGAGCCGGGAGCGGCGCCGTCGGGCAGGGAGCGCCGCGCGCGGCGGGATCCCGCGCGACGCGGGTGGTGCGCGCGGTGGGGGAGCAGGCCCGTGACGGCCTGGAGGACGGTCGACTTCCCGGCGCCGTTGGGCCCGAGGATCGCGACGACCTGGCCGGGCTCGACCGTGAGGTCGAGGTCGACGCCGCGTTCGGCGAGGCGCACGCGCACGCCGAGGGTGACGGGCTCGCCCGCTATGGGGCTCGTGCCCGGCTGCCGGGGGTGACCGGGCCGGTCGTCGTCGCCAGGACGCTCGTCGGCCCCGGTGAGCCCCCGGTCACGCCCGGTGCCCCGGTCGGGGTCGAGACCCCGGTCGTCCTCGGCGGACGGCCCCGCCTCTCGGACGCGAGGCTCCGTGCTCCCGAACGGCCCGCCGTGCACGGCCGCCGTGACGACCACGGCCACGACCACGAGCAGGAGCGAGAGCGCTACCGCTGCGTCGGGGTCGGCGCTGCGCTGCAGGTAGATCTCGAGCGGCAGGGTCTGCGTGACGCCCTGGAGCGCCCCGGCGAACGTGATGGTCGCGCCGAACTCCCCGAGGGCGCGCGCGAACGCGAGCACCGCCCCGGACACGAACCCGGGAAGGACGAGCGGCAGGGTCACGCGGCGCAGCACGGTCGTGGGGGAGGCACCGAGCGTCGCGGCGACCTCCTCGTAGCGCGCGTCGTGGGTCCGCAGCGACCCCTCGAGGCTCAGCACGAGGAACGGCAGCGCGACGAAGGTCTGCGCCATGACCACCGCGGTGGTCGTGAACGCGACCTCGATCCCCAGGACGGACAGGTGCTGGCCGATCAGCCCGCGCCGCCCGAACGTGTAGAGCAGCGCGATCCCGCCCACGACGGGCGGCAGGACGAGGGGGAGCAGCACGAGCGCACGGGCCACGCGCTGCCCGGGGAACGTGGTCCGTGCGAGGACCAGGGCCATGGGTGCGCCGAGCAGCACGCAGCACGCGGTCGCGACGAGCGAGGTCCGTACCGAGAGCCACAGGGCGTCGGTCGCGGTGGGCGAGGTGAGCAGGTCCCAGATCCCGCCGAGCCCCCCGGACACGTCGAGGCGCGCGACCATCGCGACCACGGGCACGACGACGAACAGGGCGCCGAGCAGCGCGGGCGCGAGCACCCAGCGCGGCAGGCCGCGCATCAGTCGGCCTCCCGCTGCCGCCCGAGGCCCCGGCCCCGGGCGCGCCCGAGGATCGAGCCGAGACCGGTCCCGCCCCCGCGTCCTGGCCTCACGGTGCCCCGAAGCCCGCCTTCGCGAGCGCGGCCTGGCCGACGGGGCCGGTCACGAGGTCGAGCCACTCCTGTGCCAGCGCGGCGTCCGCGGCGCCCGACGTCACGGCGATCGGGTAGGTGTTGACGACGGTCCTGGTCTCGGGCACGTCGATCACCTCGACGTCGTCGCCCGCGAGGGTCGCGTCGGTCACGTAGACGATCCCGGCGTCGGCCTCCCCGGCGGTGACCTTGGCGAGGACGTCGGTCACGCTCGCCTCCTCGCTCACGCGGTGGACGGCGGTGCCGGCAGCGGCCTCGACCTTGGCGGTCGCGGACCCGCAGGGCACCTCGGCCGCGCACACGACGACCTTGAGGTCCTCGCGCGACAGGTCGGCGAACGACGTGACGCCGCCGGGGTTCCCGGCGGGGACGACGACCGTGAGCGTGTTGGTCGCGAACACCACGGGGTCGGCCGCGTCGCCGCCCTCGACGACGCGGTCCATGTTCTTGGTGTCGGCCGACGCGAACACGTCGCCGGGGCTGCCGGCGAGGAGCTGGTCGGCGAGGTCGGCCGACCCGGCGAACGACAGGGCGACGGTCACACCGTCGTGCTCGGTCTCGAAGCCCTCGGCGAGCTCGGCGAACACGTCGCGCAGCGACGCGGCGGCGAGCACCGTGAGGGTCTGCTCCTCGACGGCCGCGTCGGGTGATGAGGTGGCGCCGGCGGCGGGGGCCTCGCTGCCCGACGACGTCCCGCACGCTGCGAGGGCAGCCGTCAGCAGGGCGGTGGTCGCAATGGCGAGCGCGCGCCGCGTGGCTCGCCGGCGGGGAGCGGTGGACGACCGTGCGGTCCGGGGAGCGGGGGTGGTGCGGTTCACGCGATGCCTCCTGGCGTCTCGACGATCACGGTGGTGGCCTTGACGACGGCGACCGCGAGGCTGCCGGGCTCGAGCCCGAGCTCGCGCACGGCCTCGGTGCTCATGAGCGACACGACGCGCTGCCCGCCGCACAGCATCTCGACCTGGGACATGACGGTGTCGCTCACGACGTGGGTCACGATCCCGACGAACCGGTTCCGGGCCGAGCGGGCCACGCCCGAGGGGTCGCTCGTGGGGGACTGGGCGTTCCGGGTCGCGAAGCGCGCGAGCTGCGCACCGTCGACGACCTTGCGCCCGGAGTCGTCGAGGGTGACGTCGAGGTCTCCGGCGTCGACCCAGCGGCGGACGGTGTCGTCGCTGACACCGAGCAGGTCGGCAGCTTCGCGAATCCGATAGTGCGGCATGAGAGTGAGCATAGTGCCGCAGATGCGGAAACGTTGCGACACGATGTCACGATACGAACGGGTTGGCGGTGATATGCCTGATTCTGCGGGTCGTGCGTGGCATGCTCCGAGAGGCGTGCGGGGCGCGCGCCGGGGAACCGGGAGGGGTGCTTGTCGTGAGTCGGTACTGGAGCTCGCTGGCCCTGGTCGTGATCGGTGCGATCTGGGCCGTCGGAGGAGTCGTCACGGCGATCGCCGGAGGTGACGAACCCGGGTCGCCGATGCTCTGGGTCGTGCTGGGCGTGGTCGCGGTCGTCGCCGGGGTCGCGAGCTACGTGGTGCGTGCTCGGCGCGACGTCTGACGAACCCTCAGGCCTCAGGGACGCGAGAGGCCCCGCACCGTGTCGGTGCGGGGCCTCTCGAGCGGAGCGGATGACGGGAATCGAACCCGCGCTATCAGCTTGGGAAGCTGAAGTTCTACCATTGAACTACATCCGCATGACGTGGAACCCTGCAGCTCGCAGGCCGTCTCCGGCCGGTGCGAACCGGTCAGGAACCGGCGTGCGTCCACGATCATACCCAACACGGGCCATGATGCCAGCATCCGAGCCTGCACTACGCCTGAGGAGGCGCCTTGTCCGAGAACCCGTACCAGCAGCAGCCCACTGATCCTGCGGCTGGAGCGGACCCGTACGCGGCGCAGCAGCCCGCGTACGGCCAGCCGGCCCAGCCCGGCTACGGCACGCCTGCCGGTTCGCCCGCGGCCCCGGGGGTTCAGGGCTACCCGCCCGTCGACCCGACTGCGGGCCAGCAGGGCGGCTACGGCGAGCAGGCCGGCTATGGGTACGCCGCCCCGGCGGACCCCTACGCCCAGCAGGCCCAGCCCGGCTACGGCGCCCCCGCGGACCCGTACGGCCAGCAGCCCGGCTACGGCTACGGTGCCCCCGCGGACCCGTACGGCCAGCAGGGCCAGCCCGGCTACCAGCAGCCCTACGGCGCGTACGGAGCCCAGCAGACCGGCTACTACGAGGACCCGAACGCCAAGTCGCGGCTCGCGGCAGGTCTGCTCGGCATCTTCCTGGGCAGCCTGGGGATCCACCGGTTCTACCTGGGGTACACCGGGGTCGGCGTGACCATGCTGCTCATCTCGGTGCTGTCGCTGGGGATGCTCAGCTGGGCCGTCGCCATCTGGGGGCTCGTCGAGGGCATCCTCTACCTGACGTCCAAGACGGGGCAGTACGCGGTCGACTCGACGGGTCGCCCGCTGCGCAGCTGACGCAACCGGCTCCGCGAGAGTCGGACCCGAGGCCGGTCAGGCGTCCGAGCCCACCTGCCTGACCTGCCTCGGGACCGGCGCCTCGGGACACCGGCTCACGCCCGGCTCGCGGGGGCAACCGCCGCGGAGGCAGTGCTCCCGCAGGCCGCCCCGGACCGCCTCCCGGCGGCGACCCGGCGCGGAGTACCGTTGCCCCGTGCTCCTCTCCGACCGCGACATCACTGCCGAGATCGACGCCCAGCGGGTCCGCCTCGACCCCTACGACCCCGCGATGCTCCAGCCGTCGAGCATCGACGTGCGCCTGGACAAGTTCTTCCGGCTGTTCGACAACCACAAGTACCCGTTCATCGACCCGTCGACGGACCAGCCGGACCTGACGCGCCTCGTCGAGGTCGAGCCGGGCGACCCGTTCATCCTGCACCCGGGCGAGTTCGTCCTGGGCGCCACCTACGAGCAGGTCTCGCTGCCCGACGACGTCGCGGCCCGCCTCGAGGGCAAGTCCTCCCTGGGGCGCCTCGGGCTCCTCACCCACTCGACCGCCGGCTTCATCGACCCCGGGTTCAGCGGCCACGTGACGCTCGAGCTGAGCAACGTCGCGACGCTCCCCATCACGCTGTGGCCCGGGATGAAGATCGGCCAGCTGTGCTTCTTCCGGCTGTCGTCGGCGTCGGAGCACCCGTACGGCTCGTCGATCTATGGTTCTCGCTACCAGGGTCAGCGGGGCCCGACGGCCTCGCGCTCCTGGCAGAACTTCCACCGCACCGACGTGTGATCCCCAGCCGGCTCACCCGAGCCCGCCAGATCGGACGTTCTCACCGCAGAGAGGCTGACACCACCGTGTCCCAGGCGCCCAGCTCGACCCTCCAACCGTTCCCCGCGTCGTCGGCGCAGGGCCACCAGGCGCGGCACCTGCTCGCGCTGCCGGGGGACGTCGAGATCGACGAGGTCGAGACCCTCGCCGTGTCCAGGTTCGCCGGGGCGCGGTGGGACGTGGCGCCGTCGGGCACGGACCCCCTGACCCCGGCGCCCCGCACGGCCAAGCCGGGCGAGCCCGGGGTCCTGCGCACCTCGCGCCACTCGACGCTCACGGGGCCGTACTCGCCGTGGTCGGCGGACGGCACCAACCCGGGCCTGCCGCCCGGCACGGAGCAGGTGTACGACGTCGTGTGCCCGCGCGAGCGAGGCGACGTCCCGTTCCCCGGTGGTGGGGACCGCGACGGCGTCGGGCGAGCTTTCCCCGCGGGCCTGCCCACGCGCGAGGAGGAGCGCGTCATCGCGTGGCTCGTCGAGGTCGCGCGCCGCCTGGGCGGCTCGATCCGGGTGGACGCGGGCAACCCGGCCGCACCTGCGGTCGTGCTCACCCCGGACCCGGGCGTCGCGGTCGACATGTCGGTGTTCTCGGACGTGTGGCTCGACCCGGAGGCCGCGCTGTCGGTCGTCTCGAACGTCCACCCGCGCGTGGTGCTCGCGACCGAGGGGCGCTCGTACGGAGGGCCGCCCCAGGGCATCGGTGAGCTGCCGCTGTACCGGGGCGAGAAGATGGACCCCGAGCTGAGGCGCGCCCTGCACGCCCAGGCCGACGACATCGACATCGCCGCACTGACGAGCGGCAAGGTGCTCGACGGCTACGGCCTGATCCTCGACATGGGGGTCGACGGCCTGGTGGCCGTGGAGATCGGCGGCGAGGAGCAGCTCCCGCTCCTGCTGCGCAACCTCCCGTGGGCCTCGCAGGGCGCTGTCGCCTACCGGTTGCGCTGGGAGCCGCGCGACCTGGTCGAGGCACAGATGGAGTCGCCGTCGTTCGAGCTGAAGATCGCGCGCAAGCGTGCGGCCGAGCTCATCGCGACCGTCACGCGGGCGCTCTACGCCGCGGTCGGTGGCGAGATCGCCGACGAGGCCGACTTCCTCGTCGACCCGCAGGACATCTGAACGACGGGTGCGGGCCGGCCCGCGGTCCGCACCCGCCGGGGGCCCGGGGGCGTGGTTGCGCTCCCAGGGGCCCGCGAAATACTCTGTGCCGAGTAGTCGAAGACGGGCGAGAACGGGCGAGGCGGACATGGTTGACGACGCAGCGTCCGGCGACGCGGCCACAGTGCGGCGCCGCGCGAACGCCCTGGCGCTCGCGGTCCTCGCGCAGCTCGCGGAGCGGCCCATGCACCCGTACGAGATCGCCCGCACGCTCAAGGACCGCCGCAAGGTCGAGTCCGTGCGGCTCAACTACGGCTCGCTCTACTCGGTCATCACGGCGCTCGTGCGCGACGGGTTCATCGAGCCTGCGGGCACCGAGCAGGACGGGAACCGCCCGCAGCGCACCGTCTACCGGCTGACTTCCGCGGGGCGCACCGAGCTCGACGACTGGATGCGCGCCCTGCTGGGCGCGCCCGTCAAGGAGTACCCGCAGTTCATGGCGGCGCTCAGCTTCCTCCCGCTGCTGGAGCCCGACGACGTCGCGGACCTCCTGCGCACCCGCCTCGTCGCTCTGCGGGTCAAGGTCCGCAGGATCGAGGACGACCTGGAGGACCTGGACGACGACGACGCCGCCGACGGGGCGCGGGGCGAGACGTCCGAGCTCGCGGTCGCGGGCTCGCGGTACGAGCTCGCGATCCTGCGCGCCGAGCTCGCGTACACCGACGTGCTGGCGCGACGCATCGTCGACGGGACCCTCGGGGGGATCGAGGCGTGGCGGTCGGCCGTCCGCTGACGCCCTCCGCGGGCACCGACGCCTCGCCACGTCGTGGCCCGCTCGTGTGTTCCCGCTGAACCTGTGACATCACCCACCGATCCTCGGGGCGCCGAGTGGTCACCAGGGCCTCGTTGAACGGTAAAATACCTACCGGACCCGGTGTGTCTCCGGGCCGTCCTCTGCATGCGCGCTGTCGCGTCGTCCTGGTCGGTCCTGACGGCAGCCCCTGGTCCACGTTCTCGCCCACCCGCCCCCGACCAGGACGGAGCGGACGTGCTCTATCTGCTCGTTGCGCATCTGGCAATGGCACTCGGCGCGCCCGCACTCGTGTCGGTGCTGGGCCGCAAGGCGTTCTTGGTGATGGCCCTCGCGCCCGCCTCCGCCGCTGTCTACGCCCTCAGCTGGACCACACGCGTCATGGACGGCGTGCACCCCACCGAGGTCACCCAGTGGGTGCCCGGGCTGGGGCTCGAGCTCGCCTTCCGCATGGACACCCTGTCCTGGCTCATGCTGCTGCTCGTCGGCGGCGTGGGGGCCCTGGTCCTCGTCTACTGCTCGGCCTACTTCTCTCCCACCGCGTCCGGCCTCGGGCGCTTCGGTGCCGTGCTCACGGCGTTCGCGGGGGCCATGGTCGGCCTGGTCACGGCCGACGACATGCTGCTCCTGTTCATCTTCTGGGAGCTCACGACCGTCTTCTCCTACCTGCTGATCGGCCACTACGCCGATCGCAAGGCGAGCCGGCGAGCCGCGATGCAGGCCATCATCGTCACGACCGCAGGCGGTCTGGCGATGCTCGTGGGCGTCGTGATCCTGGGGGTCCAGGGCGGCACCTTCCGTCTCTCGGAGATCATCGCCGACCCTCCGACGGGCGGGGCCGTGACGGCCGCGACCGTGTGCCTGCTGGCCGGGGCCGCCAGCAAGGCCGCCCTCATCCCGCTGCACTTCTGGCTCCCCGCGGCCATGGCCGCGCCCACCCCGGTCAGCGCCTACCTGCACGCCGCGGCCATGGTCAAGGCCGGCGTCTACCTCGTGGCGCGGTTCGCCCCCGCCTACTCCGACACCACGGTCTGGCGCACGATCGTCATCGTCCTGGGCGTGGGCACGCTGCTCGTGGGCGGCTACCGCGCGCTGCGCCAGCACGACCTCAAGCTCGTCCTGGCGTTCGGGACCGTGAGCCAGCTCGGCCTGATCGTCCTGCTCGTCGGGCTCGGGACGCGGTCCGCCGCCCTCGCGGGCCTGGCGATGATCGGCGCGCACGCCATGTTCAAGGCCTCGCTCTTCCTCGTGGTCGGCGTGGTCGACGCCGCGACGGGCACCCGTGACCTGCGCCGGCTGACGGGCGTCGGGCGCGCGCTGCCGCTGACCGCGCTCGCGGGCGGCCTCGCGACCGCGTCCATGATCGGCCTGCCCCCGCTCGCGGGCTACGTCGCCAAGGAGGCCGCGCTCGAGGCGCTCCTGCACGGCGAGGGACCCACCTGGGTCGACGCCGTGGTGCTGATCGGCGTCGTCGTGGGCTCGATGTTCACGGTCGCCTACGGTGCCCGCTTCTTCTGGGGCGCGTTCGCGACCAAGAAGCACGTCGCGGCGGCCGTGGCCCGGGCCAACGAGCACGTCCGCCTCAACGCGACCGGCAAGCAGCTCGTCGCCCAGCGCGGCGCGGGGCTGCCGCTGCCCGACGAGGCCCCGATCGACCCGGCCCGCATCCACCGCCAGCCCGTCCTCCTCGTGTGGCCTGCGCTCGTCCTGGCGCTGCTCGGCCTCGCGGCCGCGCTCGTCCCGCACTTCGGCGAGAACCTGCTCGCGCCCTACGCCGACACCTACCCGACCGGCGAGCCCGGGCACCTGACGCTCTGGGCCGGGTTCACGCCGGCCCTGGGGCTCACGGTCCTGATCCTCGCCGTCGGCGCGCTGCTGTTCTGGCAGCGCAAGGCCGTCGAGCGGTTCCAGGCCTCGCTCTGGACCGGCCCGGAGGCCGACCGCACCTACCGCCGGATCATGCGCCGCCTCGACGACGTCGCTGCCGACGTCACCGCGGTCACGCAGCGTGGTTCGCTGCCGTTCTACCTCGGCGCGATCCTCGTCGTGCTCGTCGTCGGGCCCGGCCTCCTGATGTTCATCGGCGGGCAGTGGCCCGAGCAGGTCAAGGCGTGGGACCGCCCGGCGCAGATCGCCGCGGTCGCGGCCATCTGCGTCGCGTCCGTCCTCGCGGCCCGCTCGCGCCGTCGCCTCAAGGCCGTGATCCTCGTGGGCATCGCGGGCTACGGCAACGCCATGCTGTTCCTGCTGCACGGCGCCCCGGACCTCGCGCTCACGCAGGTCCTCGTCGAGACCATCACCCTCGTGGTCATGGTCCTGGTGCTCCGCAGGCTCCCTCCGTACTTCTCCAACCGGCCGCTCGCGACGTCGCGCTGGGTGCGGCTCGTCCTGGGCGTCGCGGTGGGCGTGGTCATGATGGGCTTCGCCCTCACGGTCCCGCTCGCCCGCGTGGCCAGCCCCATCTCGCTCGACTTCCCGGCCGAGGCGTTCATCCACGGGTACGGCAAGAACATCGTCAACGTGACCCTCGTGGACATCCGCGCCTGGGACACCATGGGCGAGATCTCGGTGCTGCTCGTCGCGGCGACCGGTGTCGCGTCCCTGGTCTTCCTGCGGACCCGCAGCGGCGAGATCCTGCGCGAGCGCAACGCGACGTCGTCGGGCGCCGCGACCCCCGGGATCTGGGCCAACGAGGAGGACCCGGGCGCCGCGCTGCGCCGCCGAGGCGTCGACGAGGCGACCGCGGAGGGCAAGCAGCCTCGCATGCTCGTGTGGCTGAGCGCGGGGCGCACGCTCGCCCCGCAGCGACGCTCGGTCATCTTCGAGGTCGTCACGCGCGTGCTCTTCCACTCGATGATCGTGTTCGCGATCTTCCTGCTCTTCTCGGGGCACAACGCCCCCGGTGGCGGCTTCGCGGCCGGGCTCGTGGTCGGGATCGCGCTGATCGTTCGCTACCTCGCGGGCGGACGCTACGAGCTCGGCGAGGCCGCTCCGGTCCACCCCGGTCTGCTGCTGGGCACGGGGCTGTTCCTGTCCGTCGGGGTCGGGTTGATCGGCCTGATCATGGGCGGGAGCGTGCTGCAGAGCGTCGCGATCGACCTGACCCTCCCGCTCGTCGGGACGATCCACCTGGTCACGTCGCTGTTCTTCGACATCGGGGTGTTCCTCGTGGTCGTCGGCCTGGTCCTCGACATCCTGCGCACGCTCGGTGCCGAGATCGACCGGCACGGTGAGGCCGCGGCCCGGGAGGACGCGGGCCCCATGGAAGCGATGGAACCGGACCAGATCGGAGGGGGGCGACGATGAACCCGACGAACCACCTGCTCGCGCCGCTCCTGCTGCCGGCAGCCGACATCGACCCCGCAGAGGTCGCGCGGACCACCGACAGCATCGACATGACCCCGAGCCTCGTCCTGGTCCTGGCGATCGGCGTCCTGTTCGCCACGGGTGTCTACCTGCTCCTCGAGCGCAGCCTGACGCGCGTGCTCATCGGCTTCATCCTCATCGGCAACGGCGCGAACCTCATGTTCCTCGTCGCCGGAGGGCGGGCCGGGGGCGCACCGATCATCGGGAAGACCGAGCCGGCCCAGATGAGCGACCCGCTCGTCCAGGCCATGGTCCTGACCGCGATCGTCATCACCCTGGGCCTCACGGCCTTCGTGCTCGCCATGGCCTACCGGTCGTGGCAGCTGCACGGCCACGACGAGGTGCAGGACGACCTCGAGGACCGCCGCGTCGCGCGCCACGCCGCGCGCAACGCCCCGGCGTTCGAGGACAGCGACACCGAGGAGAGCGGAGCCACCCTGGACGACGAGGCCGCCGAGGTCTACGACGAGACCGACGGCGACGGGGACGGGGAGACCGACGCGCGCGACGGGAACCGTCCTGGGCCGGACAAGGCGGCACGCAGACAGGGCAGACCGGGCACCGGAGGAGGTGAGGGCCGATGACCTTCCCCTACAGCTTCGCGACCCTCGTCCCGCTGCCCGTCGTCCTGCCGCTCTTCGCGGCGGGCCTCGCCCTTGCGCTGTGGCGTCACCCGCGCGCCCAGCACATCATCTCGGTCGCCGCGCTGACGCTGGTCCTGGCCGCCTCGATCGGGCTGCTCATCGGCGCCGACAGCGGCCCGATCGTGGTCGACGTCGGGGAGTGGGCCGCGCCCGTCGGCATCGACCTGGTCGCGGACCGGCTCTCGGCGCTCATGCTCACGGTCTCGAGCTTCGTGCTGCTGTGCGTCCTGCTCTACTCGCTGGGGCAGGGCGTGGCCGACGGGCACGACAAGGCCCCCGTCTCGATCTACCACCCGACCTACCTGGTCCTGGCCGCGGGCGTCGCCAACGCGTTCCTCTCGGGCGACCTGTTCAACCTGTACGTGGGCTTCGAGATCCTGCTCGCCGCGTCCTACGTCCTGCTGACGCTCGGCGGGACGGGCGAGCGCATCCGCGCCGGGTCCATCTACGTGGTCGTCGCGCTCCTCTCGTCGGTCATCTTCCTCGTCGCGATCGCGCTGACCTATGCCGCGACGGGCACGGTCAACCTGGCCCAGCTCGCCGAGAGGCTCCCGGACGTGGACCCCGGGGTCCGCATGACGCTGCAGCTCCTGCTGCTGCTCGCGTTCGGGATCAAGGCGGCGATCTTCCCGCTCTCGGCCTGGCTCCCCGACTCGTACCCGACGGCGCCCGCCCCGGTCACGGCAGTGTTCGCGGGGCTGCTCACCAAGGTCGGCGTCTACGCGATCATCCGCACCCAGACGCTCCTGTTCCCCGACAACCGCCTCGACACCGTGCTCATGTGGCTCGCGCTGCTGACCATGGTGATCGGGATCCTGGGCGCCGTGGCGCAGAACGACATCAAACGTCTGCTGTCGTTCACCCTGGTCAGCCACATCGGCTACATGATCTTCGGCATCGCGATGGCGTCCGAGGCCGGGATGGCGGCGTCGATCTTCTACGTCGTGCACCACATCACCGTGCAGACGACGTTGTTCCTCGTGGTCGGGCTCATCGAGCGGCGGGGCGGATCCACGTCGCTCGACAAGCTGGGCGGCCTCGCGAAGATCGCGCCGGGGCTCGCGATCCTGTTCTTCGTCCCCGCGATGAACCTCGCGGGCATCCCGCCGCTGTCCGGATTCCTCGGCAAGGTCGGCCTCCTCCAGGAGGGCGTCGCCCAGGGCACGCCGCTCACGTGGGCGCTCGTCGTGGGCAGCGTCGTGACCTCGCTCCTGACGCTCTACGCGATCGTCAAGGCATGGAACAAGGCGTTCTGGCAGACGGCACCAGTCGAGCTTCCGTCGACGGGCACCCCGCGCGGCATGGTCGGGCCCACGACGGCGCTCGTCGCGTTCGGTCTGGCCCTCACGTTCGCCGCGGGCCCCCTCTACTCGTACGCCGAGCGCGCTGCAGGGAATCTCATGCAGCCCTCGACGTACGTCGACGCGGTGTTCCCCGACGACTCGGGGCGTGGGCAGGGAGTGTCGAGCGACCTCGTCGAGGAAGAGCAGCAGGGAGGTGAGGACTCATGAGCCTGCACCGTCGGAGAGGACCGCTCGCGGGCGGCTGGTTCGGCCGGCTCACCGCGCAGTGGCGGACCGTTGCCTGGCTGACGGTCGTGTGGGTCATGCTCTGGGGCGACCTCTCGTGGGGCAACCTCATCGCGGGCGTGATCATCGCGAGCCTGCTCATCACCTTCATGCCGCTGCCGTCGATCGCGACGAGCGGGACGGTCCGTCCTTGGCCCCTGCTCGTGCTGGTCTCCCGGTTCGTCGCCGACCTCGTGGTCGCCTCGTTCCAGGTGAGCATGCAGGCCTTCCGCTTCCACCACACCCCGCACGGGGCCGTGGTCGGTGTCAGGCTCCGCAACCCCTCGGACATCTACATGACCATCACGGCCGAGCTCAGCTCGCTCGTGCCCGGATCGCTCGTCATCGAGGCGCACCGGCTCACGGGCATGCTCTACCTGCACGTGCTCGACCTCGACGCCGCGGGCGGCGCCGACAAGGTCCGCCAGGACACGCTCGACCTCGAGGCGCGGGTGCTGCGCGCGTTCGCGTCCAACGAGGAGCTCAAGGCCGCCGGGCTGTACCACCACCCGGGTGAGCCGTCCGTGCCCGCGGGAGCGGCGCCGTCGGGCACGCGCGGGGCGGGCGACGCTGCCGACGACGCTGCACGCCGGACCGATCGACGTACCGACCGACGGGAGGGGAAGCGATGATCGTCGTCGTCCTGATCTGCGCCGTGCTCCTCGCATCGGCCGCGACGCTCGCCGTCGTGCGTGCCGAGAAGGGGCCGTCGATGCTCGACCGCACCATCGCGCTCGACGTCTTCACGACCACGCTCGTCGGCACCATCGCGCTCGAAGCCGCCTGGTCGCGGCGCACCGAGACCATCCCGATCCTCGTCGTGCTCTCGCTCGTGGGCTTCGTCGGGTCCGTGACCATCGCGCGCTTCGCGTCGGTCGAGCCCGAGGGCGAACGACGCATCAAGACCCGCGAGGAGATCGCGGCCGAGGAGGCCGAGCGGCTCGCGGCCGAGGACGACGAACGCGACATGGCTGCCGACCCCGAGCACGGCGCGGAGCACGAGCCCGACGACCTCGCGGAGGCGGAGCCCGCCGCCGCCCCCGAGGTCGACGGCACGACCGGACCCGAGGAGGCACGCTCATGAGCTGGACCGTGGTGGCCGACGTCCTGGCCGCGATCTTCCTGCTGTGCGGGGCGTTCCTCGCGTTCGCCGCGGGCGTGGGCGTCGTGCGGTTCCCGGACCTGCTCGCACGCATGCACGCCGCGACCAAGCCCCAGGTGCTGGGCCTGATCCTCGTGCTCATCGCGCTCGCGCTGCGGATCCGCAGCTGGTCCGCCGTGGGCATGCTCGTGCTCGTCGTGATCTTCCAGCTCATGACGTCGCCCGTCGCGGCGCACATGGTCGGGCGCGCGGGCTACCGGACCGGGAAGGTGCGTCCGGACCTGCTGGTGCTCGACGACCTCACGGCCGACCAGGAGGCCGCAGACCGGGAGAAGGTCGAGGCCGACCGCGACGCGGCGCAGGCCGCGACCGACGCCGAGGGGGACGGCCGGCCCGTCGAGGGGGACGGGGACACCCGCCGAGGGTGACCTGTCCCCGCGCGCCCCGCCGGGTCCGGTGATAGACCCGCTACATGACCTCGTCGTCCCAGCCGCCCTCGACCACCCCCGTCGCCGACAGCCCCCGGGTCGTCAAGACCGAGGAGCACGCCGAGAGCGCGCTCACGGTGATCGTCGCGTTCGGCGCGAACCTGCTCATCGCGGTGGCCAAGTCGGGCGCCGCGGTGATCACGGGCTCGGCCTCGATGGTCGCGGAGGCCGTGCACTCGTGGGCCGACACGGGCAACGAGGTGTTCCTCCTGCTCGCGAACAAGCGGTCGCGCAAGCCCGCGGACCACGACCACCCGCTGGGGTTCGGGCGCGAGGCGTACGTGTGGTCCATGTTCGCGGCGCTCGGGCTGTTCGCGGTGGGCGCGGGGGTCTCGATCACGCACGGCATCCAGGAGCTCGTGCACCCTGAGCCGGCCGACGACTTCGGGATCGCGTACGCGGTGCTCGGCGTCGCGTTCGTGCTCGAGGGGGTCTCGTTCCTGCAGGCGAACCGGCAGGCGCGCAAGGGGGCGAAGGCGGCCGAGCGAGACCTGCTCCAGCACGTCCTGGTCACGTCCGACCCGACGCTGCGGGCCGTGTTCGCGGAGGACGCCGCGGCGCTCATGGGGCTCGTGGTCGCGTTCGTGGGCATCTTCCTCCACCAGGTCACGGGGTCGCCCGTCCCGGACGCGATCGGCTCGATCGTCGTCGGCCTGATCCTCGGGGTCATCTCGTGGATCCTCATCGACCGCAACCGGCGCTTCCTCGTGGGCGAGCCCGCGGGGGCCGCGACGCGCGACGCCGCGCTGCGCGAGCTGCTGGCCGACCCCGAGGTCGACCGGGTGACCTACCTGCGTCTCGAGTACGTGGGTCCGCGCTCGCTCTACCTGGTCGCGAGCGTCGACCTCGTGGGGGACGACGACGAGCACGTGGTCGCCGAGCGCATCGACGCGCTCGAGCGTCGGGCGACCGCTGCGCCCGTGATCGCGGGGGCCGTGATCTCGGTGTCCCCGGCGAGCGAGCGGTCGCTCGTGCCGTCGGACGAGCCGGGCCGGCGCGACCTCGCCTGATCCTCGGCTAGGTCCGGCCCGGTGCGGGTTCCAGGTCTACCTCGTCGTCGCGGATGACGACCTGCTGTTCTGGGCACACAGGCCCGGAGACCACCACGACCTGCCCCGAGGAGAGCTCGATCGTGATGTCGCCCGGCGTGCAGCCGTAGTCGAGCAGGACCGCTCCCTCGCTGGAGGCGACCTCGAACTCCTCGTCCCCGGTCGAGACCGTCACGTCCCCTGCGCTCGAGTTGTAGAAGCCCAGGTCGCCCGCAGGCGCGCAGGCGGTCAAGGTCGCCGTGAACGTCAGGACGAGGAACCCGCTGCGGAACCCGCTGCGCGCCGCTCGTGTCCGCCCACTCATCCCACTCATCGAGTCCCCCTGCTCACCATCGACCTGCTCACCATCGACCGACCGGGGACGAGGCGCGACATCAGCCGGCACGAGGAGCGCGCATCCGGGCGGCCGCGCATCAGCCGGGCAGCCGCGTGTCGAGCCAGCCGAACACCTCGTCGAGGAACGCGCTGCGCGCCGGCTCGGGGGACAGGACCAGGTCGTGCGCGCCGCCCTCGATCTCCACGAGCGTCACGTCGTCGCCGAGCCCGGGGGCGCGGTCCTTGATGTGCTGGACGTCCAGGACGCTGTCCGTGGTGATGACCTCGGGGTGCCAGCCCTTGTTCGGGCCGGACCGTGTCGAGGTCAGGACGAGCACGGGGCACCCGATGTGCAGCCCGCGCGCGATCTGCGCGTGCCCGCGGCGGATCTCGCGCAGCCAGCCGGCCCGGACGGGGAAGCCCTCGTGGGGCTTCCAGCCCAGCTCGTAGTCCCACTCGCCTCCGGTGCCGGCGTGCAGCGCCTGCCCGTAGGCGTCGTCGAGCGACCCGACCTTCAGGCGAGGGGCGAAGCGCCCGACGACGTCGATCACCCGGGTGGAGACCACGCGGTCGAACCAGCTCGAGTTGAGGTCGAACCACGGGCTGTTGAGGACGAGCGCGGCGATCCTGCCCGGTCGCGCGTTGGCCCACAGGCTGGTGACGAGACCGCCCGTCGAGTGCCCCACGACGACGAGCTCGTCGTGGCCCTCGGCACGGATCGTGGCGGCCGCGGCGTCGAGGTCCTGGGCGTAGACGCTCAGGTCGTCGACCATGTTGGGGTCCTTGCCCGCCTCGGTCCACTGCGCGAGCGAGCGGCCGTAGCCCCGCAGGTCGATCGCGTAGAACGCGTAGCCGTGGTCCTCGAAAGCATCCCCGAGGTGGGCCTGGAAGAAGTAGTCGACGAACCCGTGGACGTACAGCACGGCCCGACGGCGGCGCTCGCCTCCCGCGGGAGGCGTCGCCTTGCGGACGAGCGTCGCGGTGTCGCCGTCGGGGAGGTCGAGCGTGCGGGCGACCCACTCGGGGCCGAGGACGTCCTGGTGCCAGCCGTTCGTCATGGTGCAGCCCTTCGCCCGCGTACTCGGGCGGTATCGCGGTGCCGCCATTGTGCCCCTTGCGGGGTGCCCTGTCAGGACGAGCGAGGAGGCGTGCCTCGCTCGTCCTGAAGCCCCTTCCGAGAGGGCTGCCCTCGGTCGGTACGACCGGGTTCGCGCGGTCGCTCCCGCCTCGCGAGCGGGAGCTTCCCGCCCTGCTCGCCGGACGGGAGCCGCGGATCAGGCGGGTGGTGCGGGGCTCGCGGGCGGAGCCGGAGGAGCAGCAGGCGCCGCGGGCGGTGCCGGGCGGAGGTCCTCGCGCAGGCGTGTGGTCTCGTCGAGCTCGGAGTCGTCGGCCTGCTCGGTCCAGGGCTCGGTGACCTCGGCCGTCCAGGTCTGCGCGGGCTGCGGGTGGGCAGCCGGCGGTGCGTACTGCGCCGGCGCCTCCGGCTGTGCGACCGGTGCGACCGGTGCGGCCGGCGGGACCGCGGAGGCGGGCGCGTCGGGAACCTGCGGGGCCGGCGCGCGCGGCGGTGCGAACTGCTGCCCGGCTGCCGGCGCAGGCGGTCCGGGCGGGGCCGGCGGGGTCTCCTGCGGTGCGTACTGGTCGACCGGGACGGCCTGGGCCCCGGCCTCGACCGCGTGCGGAGGCTGCGCCGGGTACGACGGCTGCCCGGGGTACGGAGGCTGTGCCGGGTACCCCTCGACGGGGGCGCCGTGCCCGTACGGCTGGGCGACGGGTGCCTTGCGGGGGCGCAGGAGCAGCCAGGTGACGAGCCCGATGACGACGAGCCCGAGGAGCACGATCACCACGATCGCGACGAGTGCGAGGTTCACAGGGCACCCCCGGTGGCGAGGTCGGAGGAGAGCTGGTCTCCCGGGTGGGCCGGTGCCGTCGTGCGGTCGCCGCGGTCCGGTGCGAGGGTGGCGGAAGGTTCGAGCCGTCGTGTAGTCACGCCCCCAGCATCCCGTGGATCACGGGACGAGAAAAGGGGAACCACCGGCTGGTACGGCAGCCGTCAGACACAGTTGCCGACATGACGGACAGACTTGAGTGGAATACGCTCAAGTTTGGTCGCGTTGATCCAGGTAGACCCAGACCCCAGAAGTACCGGAGACCCCATGGACACCAAGTTCACCACCATGTCCCAGCAGGCCATCGGCGAGGCCATCCAGACCGCCTCGGCCGCCGGCAACCCCCAGCTCGAACCCGTCCACCTCCTTGCCGCACTGCTCACGCAGGAGGGCGGCGTCGCCGTCGGGCTCCTCGACGCCGTGGGCGCGAACGCCCAGGCCATCGGCCAGAAGGTGCGCGCGGCGCTCGTCTCGCTGCCCACCGCGAGCGGATCGGCCGTCGCGCAGCCGACGGCGTCGCGCGCGACGTCGACCGCCCTCGACCTGGCCTCGAAGGAGGCCCAGGGCATGGGGGACGAGTACGTCTCGACAGAGCACCTGCTCATCGGCATCGCCGCAGGTTCCTCGCCCGCCGCGCAGATCCTCACGGACGCCGGGGCGAGCGCCGACGCGCTGCGCTCGGCCCTGCCCGCGGTCCGCGGCTCGGGCCGCGTCACGAGCCCCAACCCCGAGGGCACCTACAAGGCCCTCGAGCAGTACGGCCAGGACCTCACCGCGGCCGCGGCCGAGGGCAAGCTCGACCCCGTGATCGGGCGCGACTCGGAGATCCGGCGCGTCGTGCAGGTCCTGTCCCGGCGCACCAAGAACAACCCTGTCCTGATCGGTGACCCCGGCGTCGGCAAGACGGCCGTGGTCGAGGGGCTGGCCCAGCGCATCGTCGCGGGCGACGTCCCCGACTCGCTCAAGGGCAAGAAGCTCATCTCGCTCGACCTCGCGGCCATGGTCGCGGGCGCCAAGTACCGCGGTGAGTTCGAGGAGCGGCTCAAGGCCGTCCTGGAGGAGATCAAGTCCTCCGACGGCGAGGTCGTGACCTTCATCGACGAGCTCCACACCGTGGTCGGTGCGGGCGCGGGCGGAGAGGGCGCCATGGATGCGGGCAACATGCTCAAGCCCATGCTCGCCCGCGGCGAGCTGCGCCTGGTCGGTGCGACGACCCTCGACGAGTACCGCGAGCACATCGAGAAGGACCCGGCCCTCGAGCGCCGCTTCCAGCAGGTCTTCGTGGGCGAGCCCTCGGTCGAGGACACCGTCGCGATCCTGCGCGGGCTCAAGGAGCGCTACGAGGCGCACCACAAGGTGACCATCGCCGACTCGGCGCTCGTGGCTGCCGCCGCGCTCTCGGACCGCTACATCACGGGCCGCAAGCTCCCCGACAAGGCGATCGACCTGGTCGACGAGGCCGCGTCGCGCCTGCGCATGGAGCTCGACTCGTCGCCCATCGAGATCGACGTGCTCCAGCGCGCCGTCACGCGCCTCGAGATGGAGGAGGTCGTGCTCTCCGAGTCCGACGACCCCGCCTCGCGCGAGCGCCTCGAGAAGCTGCGTGCCGACCTGGCCGACCGCCGCGAGGAGCTGTCTGCGCTGACCGCGCGCTGGGACGCCGAGAAGGCGGGCCACAACCGCGTCGGCGACCTGCGCGCCAAGCTCGACGAGCTGCGCGTCCAGGTCGAGCGGGCCATCCGCGAGGGCGACCTCGAGACCGCAGGGCGCATCCAGTACGGCGAGATCCCGCAGCTCCAGGAGCAGCTCCAGGCGGCCGAGCAGGAGGAGGCGTCGATCGACAGCGACGAGTCCGCCACGGCGCCGCCCCAGGCGCCGATGATCGCCGACAAGGTCGGTGCGGACGAGATCGCCGAGGTCGTGTCCGCGTGGACCGGCATCCCCGCGGGCCGCATGCTCCAGGGCGAGTCCGAGAAGCTCCTCCACATGGAGGACGTGATCGGCAAGCGCCTGATCGGGCAGAAGGCTGCGGTCGCCGCGGTGTCGGACGCCGTACGACGTTCCCGCGCAGGCGTCGCCGACCCCGACCGCCCCACGGGCTCGTTCCTGTTCCTCGGCCCCACGGGCGTCGGCAAGACCGAGCTCGCGAAGGCGCTCGCGGACTTCCTGTTCGACGACGAGCGCGCCATGGTGCGCATCGACATGTCGGAGTACAGCGAGAAGCACAGCGTCTCGCGCCTGGTCGGTGCCCCTCCGGGGTACGTCGGCTACGAGGAGGGCGGCCAGCTCACCGAGGCCGTGCGGCGCAGGCCGTACTCGGTCGTGCTGCTCGACGAGGTCGAGAAGGCGCACCCCGAGGTGTTCGACATCCTGCTCCAGGTGCTCGACGACGGTCGCCTGACCGACGGCCAGGGCCGCACGGTCGACTTCCGCAACGTCATCCTGGTGCTGACGTCGAACCTGGGCTCGCAGTTCCTCGTGGACCCGCTGCTCGACGACGCGGCCAAGCGTGAGGGCGTCATGTCGGCAGTGCGGGCGAGCTTCAAGCCCGAGTTCATCAACCGGCTCGACGACGTCGTGATCTTCGACCCGCTCAACCTCGACGAGCTGGGACGGATCGTGGACATCGCGGTCGACCGGCTCGGCGAGCGGCTCGCGGACCGTCGTCTGACGCTCGAGGTCACGGCCGGGGCACGCGAGTGGCTCGCGCTCGAGGGCTTCGACCCCGCATATGGAGCACGCCCGCTGCGCCGCCTGGTGCAGCGCGAGATCGGCGACCGCCTCGCGCGCAAGCTGCTCGCGGGCGAGATCGCGGACGGCGACACGATCGTGGTCGACCGCTCGCAGGTCGAGGGCGAAGGGCTCGAGCTCCGCGTCCAGCAGTGACGCCCCGGTGAGGTGCGTGCCGTCGGGCAGGGGGATCCTCCTGCCCGACGGCGTCGCTCGCCTCGTGCGTGGAAGGCCCGGTCCC
Organism: Oerskovia sp. Root22; assembly: GCF_001429135.1. Lineage (NCBI taxonomy): Bacteria > Bacillati > Actinomycetota > Actinomycetes > Micrococcales > Cellulomonadaceae > Oerskovia > Oerskovia sp. Root22. The sequence continues at coordinate 381,229 of NZ_LMIL01000011.1, forward strand.
CTGAGGGGGCCGGGCCTTCGTGCGTGCACAGCCTGGTCTCGCTCCCACGGAACGGGCATACTGGACGATCAGCCCACGTTCCCTCGACGGAAGGTCATTCGTGCTGCCGGACTCTCCCGTGCCCGACCACCTTCCGCAGACCCGCGCCGCCCGCCGCCGTGCCGAGGAGATCGCGTCCTCGCCGTCGCGCGCGGCCAGGCGTCGGCGCCGTGCCGAGGCCGTCCGGCACGCACGCCCCGGCGCCGAGGTGCGTCGCGCGAGCGCGCTGCCTCAGGTCATGGTGGTCACGCTCGGCCTCGTGGGCGGTCTGCTCGCGGTCCCGGCCGTCCAGGAGCTCGACGGCGAGGGGCCGGGCCTCGAACCGATCGGAGCACGCTGGGACGCCGCGCTCGGGCGGGACGCCGACCGCGCCAGCCGGAGCGACGGCCCCCGCGGAGCGGTCCTCGCCGAGGCGGACCCCGCTGCGCAGGCGCCTGTGGCGCCGACGGTCGAGCGACCGGGTGGGCAGGGATCCGGGGCTCCGCCGGAGACGACCCCCGCCCCCGACCCCGCGCCGACCACCGAGGCCGCGCCCGAGGCGCCCGCCCCGACCGGCCCGCCGCAGCTCGGCGCGACCGGACCCGAGGTCCAGGCGATCCAGGAGCGGCTGCAGGTGCACGGGGCCACGGTCCTGGCCGACGGCGAGTTCGGTGCGGGGACCGACCATGCTCTGCGCACGTTCCAGGCGGCACAAGGCCTCGAGCCCGACGGCGTGGCCGGTGCGGCGACCCGGGCCGCGCTGCTCGCCGACCCCACCACCTCGACGGGCGGAGCCGGCTCGACCGGGGGAGCGCCGTCGTCGGGCACCGGGGACATGGCCGCGGTGCTGAGCCTCGTCAACGCGCAGCGCACGGCCGCGAGCTGCCCGGCCCTGCGGGCCGACGACCAGCTCGCCCGCGCCGCGACCCTGCACGCGCAGGACATGGTCGACCAGGGGTACTTCAGCCACACGAGCCTCGACGGGCGGACGTTCGGCGACCGCGTGACCGCTCAGGGGTACGCGCGACCCGGCGGTGAGAACATCGCCGCGGGCCAGCAGACCGCCCAGGCCGTGGTCGACGCGTGGATGGCGTCCGAGGGGCACCGTGCGAACATCCTCAACTGCGACTTCACCGCGATGGGGATCGGGCGCGTGGGCAACACCTGGGTGCAGGTCTTCGGGTACTGAGGACGCCCGGAAGGTCCGAGGTGTCCGCTTGCCGGGCGAGCCGGCGCGCGCCGCGACATACTCAGGTGTGAACCCGTCCCACGAAGCAACGCCCGAGCCCGCCGCCCAGCAACGTCTCGACCACGCACCGCTCCGTTCCGCGGTCATCGTCAACCCGAACCGGGTCGAGGGGCTCGACGAGCTCCGCCGGACCATCGAGGCCCAGCTCGCCGACGCGGGCTGGCCCGCCCCCGCCTGGCTCGAGACGACCGCCGAGGACCCCGGCACCGGCCAGGCCCGGCAGGCCGTCGAGGGCGGCGCCGAGGTCGTGTTCGTGAGCGGCGGCGACGGCACCGTGCGCGCCTGCATCGAAGGGCTCGTGGGGACCGAGGCGGCGCTCGCGGTCCTGCCCGGCGGCACGGGCAACCTCCTCGCGACCAACCTCGGTATCCCGCCCAGCCCGGAGGACGGCATCCGCCTCGCGCTCGACCGCGGGCGCCGCGCCGTCGACATCGGCGAGGTCGACGGGCAGGCGTTCGCCGTCATGGCAGGCATGGGGCTCGACGCCGCGATGATGGAGGACGCGCCGACGGCGCTCAAGGCCAAGGCTGGTGCGCTCGCGTACGTCGTCTCCGCGTTCAAGCACCTCGCCGACGACGAGATGAAGGTCGAGGTGCGCGTCGACGACCGGCCGGTGCTGCGCCGTCGGGCACGCAGCGTGCTCGTCGGGAACGTCGGCAAGCTCCAGGCGGGCGTCAACCTGCTGCCCGACGCGGTGCCCGACAACGGGCAGATGGACGTCGCGATCCTCGCGCCCCGCAACCTGGGCCACTGGGTCCAGCTCCTCGTCGGAGTGCTGCGAGGGCGCAAGCGCGTCCCCAACATGGAGGTGCTGCGCGGGTCACGGATCTCCGTGATCTCCGACCGGCCGCAGCCGCGCCAGCTCGACGGCGACGTGATTGAGCCGTCGAAGAAGCTCGAGGTCAGCGTGCGCGCCGGCGCGCTGTGGGTGTGCGTCTACCAGCCCGACACGTCCGACGACATCGCGGAGGGTGCGCCAGCGGACGGGTGATCCGCGGCTGGTAGCTGAGGAGAGGGTGTCCGGGCGCTCATCTGGTGAGACTGGGCTTGGCTCCCCCGGTGCGGTGATCGTGCTGGGCGGCACTGAAGGCGGCCTGGGCGCTACTGGGTCGTACGTCCAGTTCAGATAGTGAGAAGTCCTGACGTATCCCTTGCGAGGCTGCGTCGGATGCTGCCAGGGTTGGCGGTGCAGGGGCTTCCCAAGGGGGGGAGGTCTGCAGAAGGGGAACGCAATGAAGCGAAAGATCATGGCAGTCCTGACGGCCACGGTGGTGGCGTTCGGCGGAGTCGTCGTCGCGGGGGCTCCGGCGCAGGCGGCAACCGGACCGTACGGTTGCATCTTCCAGAACAACGGCTATCCGACATTCACCGAAACGTTCACCGGGACCTGTGGGATGTCGCGTGCGCGATTCACCGGGAAGACGGCGACCGGCGCACCCGTCGATGACGTGGCCTACTGGTCGAACGGGTACTCGGTGACCAGCACCTATCCGAGCTGGATGCGCACCCAGAACTACGGGCAGGCGATCTTCCGTGGTGCGACGTCCGCGTGGAAGGTCTCGACCTGAGAGTGAGTAGAGGGCCGTCTTGGGTGGTGGTCGCCGCACTGGTTGTGCTGGGCGGGTGCTCGACGGCGCCGTCAGAGTCCGAGGGTCGGTTCGCGGCCGAGTTTGCTCAGGCGCGCAACCAAGCCACGACCGATTTCGAGCGGGAAGTCCTTGAGGACGACGAGATCGCTGAGGCGGAGCTGGACGAGGCCAGGCAGAGGTTCGAGCGATGTGTCGAGGACCTGGGGTATCTCGTGACATTCGGTGAGCACGGGATGCGTATCGAGTACCCGGGTGTCGATGCGTCAAACGCGGCTGAGACCGAAGCTGCTTCCGAGAAGGCGTTTGAGTGCGAGGTCGGATCGACGTCGGTGATCGAACCGCTCTACGCGGCGGTGAGATCGAATCCGGAAGGTGGTGACTACCGGCAGAACGCGGTTGATTGCCTCATTCGGCACGGTGTCGCGCCCGAGTCCGCACGGGCTGAGGATCTCGAGAGCTATTCGCTGTCAAATGCCGATTCGAACGGACCTTCCGAGGAACTTCGTGAAACCGTCATCGCTTGCCTTGACGACACGTCGTTCTGACCCGTCAGCCCCTCGGGTGAGCTGCCGTCACGGTGAACTTACCCGAGGGGCTGGCGGCGTGCTGCTCGCTCTGGTCTTCGCTCTGGTCCTCGCCGCGTGCTCGTCTCCACGGGTGAACCTCCAGAGCGATCGAGGAGAGCCTCTCTCGGCCGACGAGGTGGCGGCGTTGCTCGAGGACGCGGCGGTGAACACCCATGTCGTGCCGCCAGGATTCCATTCGTCTCCTGGAGTCATGGCGCGAGGCATGGAGAAAGTGGACGAGCTCCTTGAATCAGCCGGATGGAAGTTCACGGAGACCTGGAGTCTGGAGCTCGACCGTCCCGTCTGGGCGATCTCACGACACGTCTTCTCCTGCGCGACCGACAACGCAGGCGTGGCGTCGGAGGGGTGGGGGGTCGTCTACGTGGAGGACATCGACGCGACCTGCCTGCATGAACCGACTGCAGCCGATGCCCTGGCCGCGACCACCCGGATGCTCGAGGAACGCGGTCTCCTGGGGACGGATCCTGTCATCGTCACGCTCGATGGTGACGATTCTGAGGTGCTTCAGCCGGGGCTCGACATGGATACGCCGTGAAACCTCGCCCGACCGCGAGGGTTCCACATGATGAGATTGGCCAGCAGTCCGTGGGGAGGGAGGTGCGTTGAAGGTGGTTTCGTTGTCACGGACCGTACGTGCCGTTTACATAGTGAGAAGTCCTGACGAATCCCTTTGCGGGATGGGGTCGGGTGTTGCCAGTCTAGCTGTGCAGGGCCTCCTCAAGGGGGGGCTTTGCACGCGAGCGCGAGCACGCCGGGGTACGCGATGGTGACGAACTACACCTGTTCAGCGGCCCGAGCCGGGATGACGTATCAGAACCCCGCGACAGGCGCGAAGGTGACGACATGGTCCACGTACGCGCTCGCGGGCCAGGCCAGGTCGACCGGGTCGGTTACGCCGTCGTGGGTGACCAACCGACACATCGGGGTGATTCCCTGACGTTTCCGATGGTGGGTGTTGCCAAAGCGGCCGACCTTCTGCGGGGTCGGCCGCTCGGGCCTCTGGAGAGGATGTGTGATTGTGCGGAGAGTGGGTTGTCTGGGAGCCGCATTCGCCCTGGGCGTGCTCCTGAGCGGATGTACCGCTGGTGAGGACGAGCAGTCGGAGTCGCCCTGGGAGTCGGATGTTCGCGCTCTCGCGTCGTTGTCGCCCGTCGCGCTCGTGCAGGACGTCGCTCAGGACGGCGTCATCGAGGAGCTGGAGTATCGGGAGGTGCAGGACACCTACCTGGCCTGCCTCGGCGACCTGGGTTTCGCGGCCTCCACCTGGGTGGATGAAAACGGGCTCGAGTCTTATCAGACTGCGGGCGAGTGGACCGACGAACTCGAGTCGGCGTTCACGACGTGCGGCGAGAGCACTGGGTTGGATCCCGTCGAGAATCTGTACCGGCAGATCGTGACAAACCCGAACAGGGTGGACTTCAACGAGCTGATCGCGCAGTGCCTCCGCGAGTTCAAAGTCGTCGACGAGTCGTACACGGGTGAGCAGTACAAGGAGGACCTCTTGGCGCAGAAGAGGCCGGGAACCGATCCCGGCGCACCGGACCTGCTGCGGTGTGAGGACGACCCCTTGGGCGCGATGGCCGACAGATGATCGGGGCTGCTCGATGACAGGGAGAGACATCCCGGCAGCCCAAGTCCACCCGCACCAAGAACGCCATCAGCAGTAGCTCGAGGAGCAGCAGTGACCAGAGATCGACGCCCCGCCCGGCCCAAGGCGGCCGGCTCAGGAGCAGCCCGTGCAGGCGTGCTCGCGCTCGCGGCGGTCGTGCTGCTCGCGGGAGGTGTCACGGCGGGGATGGCGTTGGCGCCGCAGTCGGAGCCGCAGAGTGTGCGGAGTTCGACGCCGCCTGCGGCGGTCCCGGTCTCGCGTCAGGTGTTCGACGATGCGCGCAGGGTCAAGGTCACCCCGGTCGTCGCGGAGGAGGGAACGCTCCAGGTGGCGGACACGGGTAAGGTCACGCGTTCGGTGTGCGCCCCGGGGGCGGTGATCGAGTCGGGATCGAGCCCGGTCACGGTCGACGACCGTCCGGTCGTGGCGCTCGCGACGTCGATCCCGTTGTGGCGGGACCTGGCTCCCACGGCCAAGGGTGACGACGTCAAGGCCCTGCAGGTCGAGCTCGCTCGCCTCGGGCACAAGGTGAGTGCGGACGGGACGTACGGTGACGCGACCAAGGCCGCCGTGACCAAGCTGTTCAAGGCCGCGGGCGTGGCCAAGCCGACCGGCGACCTGCCGGTCGCCTCGGTGCTGTGGCTCCCGGCGACGTCGGTCACGGTGAAGACGTGCGAGGTGCCCGTGGGAGCCGCGACGTCCGAGGAGGCGTTCGCGACGACGGCCGGGACGCTGGTCTCGCTGGGCCTGTCGGACACGCTCTCGAACGTCACGCCCGGTGACCGGGTGCTGCGTCTGGGTGAGCTGAGTGCGTTCGTCGGGGAGGGCGGTGTGGTCACCGATCCGGCGTTCCTCGAGGCCGTGCGCGGCAGCATGGAGTTCGCCGGCTGGCAGCGCTCCGAGGGTTCCGAGCCGTTGACGCTCGAGTACGTGCTCGCCGCGCCGCTGGACGTCTCGGTCGTGCCGCCCGGGGCGCTGTTCGCGCTGAGCGGCGCCGCGGGGTGCGTGTCAGCGGACGGCACGGCGTACCCCGTGACGGTCGTCGCGTCGAGCCTGGGGCAGACCCTCGTGACGTTCGACGGCCTCGACGCCGCCACGGCGCCGACCGAGGTCGAGCTGACCTCGCAGGCCGAGGGGCAGACGTGCCGGTAGGGGGCAAGCGGCTGGTCGGGACCGATCTGGGGCACGCTTTTCCCGGCACGGGCCTGCTGTTCACCGGGCTGGACCTGGAGGTCGTACCGGGAGAGGTCGTCGCGCTCGTGGGCCCCTCGGGCAGCGGCAAGTCGACGTTGCTGAGCATCGTCGCGGGCTGGGAGCGCCCCACGCAAGGGCAGGTCGAGCGTCTGGGCGTCGCCACGACCGGGTGGGTCTTCCAGAACCCGCACGGTGTCGCGCGCCGGGCGGCCCTGGACCACGTGGTGCTCCCGCTCCTTGCGCGCGGTCTGCGCCGTCCCGACGCGGAGGCCCGTGCTCTCGAGATCATGGCGCGCTTCAACCTGGCGCCCGTCGCGGACCGCCCATTCCGGGCGTTGTCCGGTGGCGAGGCCCAGCGGCTCATGCTCGCGCGCGCGGTGGCCCTGGCGCCGGACCTGCTGCTCGTCGACGAGCCCACCGCGCAGCTCGACCTGCGCACGGCCGCGACCGTCAACGAGGTCCTGGCCGGCATCGCCCAGGACGACTCGATCGTCGTGGTCGCCACGCACGACCCGCACACGCGCGACGCCTGCACGCGCGTGATCGACCTCGCCGACTTCCAGCACGCGCAGGACGCGGCATGATCACGCCCGACGACGGCGCGCGGCCCGGTCTCGCGACTGCCCCAGGCGACGCTCACCGCCCCGCAGGACCCGGTCGTCAGGACCCGCCCGCAGGAGCGTCCACTTCGCCTGACGACGGCGCTGCCCTCAACGTCGGTGCGCCCCCGGACACGTCGAGCCTGCCCGCCAGCCTCGGCTTCGACGCCCCCACCCTGCCCGACGACGGAGCGCACCCCCGCGCGGAGGTGAGCGGCGCCGTCGGGCACGGCGGGGAACCTGCACGGGCCGGACGGACTCGCACGATGCGGGCCGCGTCCGTGGTGTCCGAGGCGTGGCGCAGTGTCGCGACCGGCACGACCCGCGCGACCCTGTTCGCGGCGGTGCTCGTGGTGGTCGTCGGCGCGCTGGCCGCGGTCGACGTGCGGGCGATCGTCGGCGTTATCGAGGGAGCCCGCGAGTACCGCGACGCGGGCGCGAGCGTGCAGATCCTCGAGGCTACCGGGCAGGTCGACGGGGCACGCTGCGAGGCCCTCGCCAGGGTCGACGGCGTCAACGCGGCCGGCGCCCTGCGGACCGGGGAACCGCTGCGGGCGCTCAACCTCCCCTCGAGCGAGCTCACCGGCCTCGAAGCAACCCCTGGGCTGCTCGGCGCGCTCGACCGCGGACGGGTCGCCGGGGCGGGCCTGTGGCTGTCCGCGGACCTGGCCGAGGCGCTCGGCGCGGTCCCCGGTGACTCGATCGCGACGACCACCGGGCCCGCGCGGCTCGGCGCGGTCTACCCGTACCCCGACGACGGACGCGACCGCGCCCTGGGCTACGCAGCCGTCGCTCCCGTACCCGCCACGGGGCTGTTCGACTCGTGCTGGGTCGAGATCTGGCCCGTCGACCCCGAGACCGCGACGCTCCTGCGCACGACTGTCGTCGCCGACCCGTCCTCCGAGGTGCAACCCACCCAGAAGCAGCTCAACGGCCGGCTCGGTGCGACCTACGACGCGAGCGCCGAGTTCTCCGGCCGCCTGACCGAGCCCACCCCGATCGCCACGGCCGCCCTGGGCCTGGCCCTGGGATACGTCGCGATACGGCTGCGCCGCCTCGAGCTCGCCGCGGCCCTGCACGCCCGGGTCCCGCGTGCCGCCCTGACCTGGCAGATGCTCCTCGAGACCGCCGCCTGGACCGGTGCCGGGATCGTCGTGACCGTCCCCGCGCTGTGGTGGCTCGCGGGAGCCGGAGGTGACGGGCTCGCCACCGACCAGGTGAGCACCTGGATCATCGGCATGCGGACCGTCCTCGCCGGAGCAGGAGCGGTGCTCGTCGGGGCCGTGGCCGGGGCGCTCACGACCCGCGAGAAGCACCTCTTCAAGTACTTCAAGGAGAGGTGAGTACAGAGAGCTGCAAGATTCGTGAGGGGCCGGGACGGTGGGCTCGGGTGTGAGGAACAGCCGTAGAGTCGCCCACGCGTTCCAAGGTGAGGAACGACACTTGCTCGAGCGCGCGAGCAGGAATGTCATGGAAGAACCCCGCGACCGGCAGCGGTGCAACGGTCTATGGCGGGTGGGCATCTGCAAGGAGCATTTCTCAGACCGGCACGATCACGACCTCGTTGATCACCTACCGCTACCTCGACGTGGTTCACTGAGCGAACCCGATCTGTTCTGGCCAGGCCGACCTTGCGATGCAGGTCGGCCTGGCTGGCGTCGCCACTGGCCTGCTGAGTGTGCTGGTGGTTGGCTGTTCGGCGGCGCCTGTTGCCAACGAGGGTCAGTGGGTACCGGATGTCCTCGCGCTCGGGCAGGCGACGGACGTCGACTTGGTGAGGACGATCGCCGAGGACGGACAGATCACCGAGGTCGCTGCTCGAGCAGTGAGGCCGTGAGCGCCGAACGCGGGACAGGTGCGCCGACGCCCGGCGCCGTGCGCTACGGTGACGACCGCACCACCCAGCACCACCGCACCACCAGCACGACCCACAACTCCACACACACCCACGGGAGCTCGCAGCAGCGAGCTGAGAGGGCGGCTCAGCGCCGCCGACCGTTCGAACCTGTTCGGATCATGCCGACGTAGGGAGAGAGCAATGAGCTCTGAGACCGCTGTGCCCACAACCACCGGGCCCGCCGCCGCTGCACCAGCTGCACCCACCGTGCCCGCCGCGACCACCGGGTCGTCCGCGCACACCATCACGACCGGACCCATCGCGGGGTCCGCCAAGGTCCACCACCCGGTCCCGGGCGAGGAGCACCTGCGCGTCCCCGAGCGCCGCGTGCTCCTGAGCAACGGCGAGCACCTGGACCTGTACGACACCTCGGGCCCCTACACCGAGTCGGACGACCCCGCGGCGTTCGACCTCGCGGGCGGCCTGCCCGCCCTGCGGGCGTCCTGGCTCCGGCCCGACGTCGTCCCCACCGAGCGCGGTACGGGCGGCGCCCGGACGCAGCTCGCCTGGGCGCGCGCCGGGGTCGTGACCGACGAGATGCGCTTCGTCGCTGCCCGCGAGGGCGTCGACGTCGAGCTCGTGCGCGACGAGGTCGCGCGTGGCCGGGCGGTGATCCCGGCCAACCGTCGGCACCCCGAGATCGAGCCCATGATCATCGGCAAGGCGTTCGGCGTGAAGATCAACGCGAACATCGGGAACTCGGCCGTGACGTCCTCGATCGAGGAGGAGGTCGAGAAGATGGTGTGGGCCGCGCGCTGGGGCGCCGACACCCTCATGGACCTCTCGACGGGCAAGGACATCCACGAGACCCGCGAGTGGGTGCTGCGCAACTCCCCGATCCCCGTGGGGACGGTGCCGCTCTACCAGGCGCTCGAGAAGGTCAAGGGGGACCCCGCGAAGCTCACGTGGGAGATCTACCGCGACACCGTGATCGAGCAGGCCGAGCAGGGCGTCGACTACATGACCGTGCACGCGGGCGTCCTGCTGCGCTACGTCCCGCTGACCGCGCGCCGTGTCACGGGCATCGTGTCCCGCGGCGGCTCGATCATGGCCGCGTGGTGCCTCGCGCACCACCAGGAGTCGTTCCTGTACACGCACTTCGCGGAGCTGTGCGAGATCCTGCGCGACTACGACGTGACGTTCTCCCTGGGTGACGGCCTGCGACCGGGGTCCATCGCGGACGCCAACGACGCGGCCCAGTTCGCTGAGCTGCGCACGCTGGGCGAGCTGACCAAGGTCGCGAAGTCCTACGGCGTGCAGGTCATGATCGAGGGCCCGGGGCACGTCCCCATGCACAAGATCGTCGAGAACGTGCGCCTCGAGGAGGAGCTGTGCGAGGAGGCGCCGTTCTACACGCTCGGACCGCTCGCGACCGACATCGCGCCCGCCTACGACCACATCACGTCCGCGATCGGGGCCGCGATCATCGCCCAGGCCGGGACCGCGATGCTCTGCTACGTCACGCCCAAGGAGCACCTGGGGCTGCCCGACCGTGACGACGTCAAGACGGGGGTCATCACGTACAAGATCGCGGCGCACTCCGCCGACCTCGCCAAGGGGCACCCGCGTGCGCAGCTGCGGGACGACGCGCTGTCCCGTGCCCGGTTCGAGTTCCGCTGGCACGACCAGTTCGCGCTCTCCCTCGACCCCGACACCGCCCGCGCCTTCCACGACGAGACGCTGCCGGCCGAGCCCGCCAAGACCGCGCACTTCTGCTCGATGTGCGGGCCCAAGTTCTGCTCGATGCGGATCTCCGCGGACGTGCGCGAGTACGCCGAGAAGAACGGCCTGACGTCGGTCGAGGCGATCGAGGCCGGCATGGCGGAGAAGTCGAGCGAGTTCACGGACGCGGGCGGCCGGGTCTACCTGCCGGTCGCGGGCAGCTGAGCCGCTGCCTCGGCCACCTGCCCGACCGCTGAGTGCGGAGTACTCGTCGTCGAACGAGCCGATCGGCGACGAGTACTCCGCACTCAGCGGGGTCGGGCGGGGTCAGCTCGTGCCGGGCGCCGCGATCCCGTGCTCGTACGCCCACACCACGAGCTGGACGCGGTCGCGCATGCCCGTCTTGGTCATGATGCGGCTCAGGTGCGACTTCACGGTGCTCGCCTCGAGGTAGAGCGTCGCCGCGATCTCGGCGTTCGACTGCCCCCGGCACAGCAGCGCCAGGATGTCGTGCTCGCGCGAGGTGAGCAGGCCCGAGGCGACCTCGTCGGGCGCGGCGGGGGACCGCCGTCGGGCGAACTCGTCGATCACGCGCCGCGTGAGCGTCTGGTCGACGAGACCCTCGCCCGACGCCACGCGCCGCACCGCGTCGACCAGCACGTCGGGCTCGGCGTCCTTGAGCAGGAACCCGCTCGCCCCGGCCTCCAGGGCGCCGAACACGTAGTCGTCCAGGTCGAACGTGCTCACCACGAGCACCGGGACCGGGTCGACGACGCCGGGCCCCGCGAGCGCGCGCGTCGCCGTGATGCCGTCCCCACCGGGCATGCGCACGTCCATGCACACGACGTCGGGGCGCTCGCGGCGCGCGACGCGCACGGCGTCCGAGCCGTTCGCCGCCTCGCCCACGACCTCGAAGCCCTCGCTCTCGAGGATCACGGTGAAGCCTGCGCGGACGACGGCCTGGTCGTCGACCAGCACCACTCGGGTCATGGGGCCTCCTGCCCGACGGCGGAGCCCGGCTCGTCCGTGGACGTCGCCGAGCGCTCGGGGATGGTGGGGGTGGGAGCGGCCGCTTCGGCCGCTGCGGGCCGGGGGACCGTGAGCCGGACGCGCCAGCCGTCGCCCGGGACCGTGCCCGCGCTGAGCGTCCCGCCGACGAGGGTCGCGCGCTCGGTCATGCCGATGAGGCCGTGCCCGGGCGCGGCCTGGGCGACGGCCGTCGCGCTGGTCGACCTGTCGGACACCGCAGCGGCCGCCGGGGCACCGTGCCCCTCGCGCGGATCGAGGTCACGGCCCGCGCTCCGACCGGTCCGGCCGCCCGAGATCGCCGCGACCGGCAACCTGTTGGTCACCGTGAGGACGAGCGCGGCCTGCTGGTAGTCGGTCACGACCTCGATCGCGCGCCCCGGGGCGTGGCGGCGCGCGTTGCTCAGCGCCTCCTGGAGCACGCGGTACACCGTGAGCTGGACGGCGGGGGAGAGCCCGAACGGCGAGCCTCGACGGACGTCACGCACCTCGGCGCCAGCGCTGCGTGCGAGGTCGAGCAGCTCGCCCGCGTCGTCGAGCGTGGGCTGCGGTGCGGCCGGGGCGTCCTCGCCCGGTTCGCCGGGACCGGCCTGCGACGAGCTGCGCAGGATGCCGACGACCAGGCGCAGGTTGTCGAGCGTCTCGCGCCCCTGGGTGCGGATCCAGCGCATCGACTCCTTGGCGCGCTCGGGGTCGCGGTCGACCAGGCGCTCGGCCGCGGCCGCCTGGACGACGATCCCCGACAGGTGGTGCGCGGCGACGTCGTGCAGCTCGCGGGCCATGCGGCCGCGCTCCTCCAGGACGGCTTGCGCCGCGAGCATGTCGCGCTCGCGCTCTGCCTGGGCCACGCGCCCCTGGAGCTGGGCGAACAGCTCGCGGCGCGTGCCGACGTACGCACCCACGAGCGCCGAGGCCACGTAGGTCAGGAGCGCTGACGCGAGGCCGCCCCAGACCTGGACCGCGACCGGCGCGGGACCCGTCGAGGTGATCGGCACGGGCCCGCCGAGCACGAAGCTCAGCAGGACCTGCACGCCCGCTGCGGCCGCGGCCGCCCACAGGGCCGTGCGGCGCGGAGCGTACGCACCGACCGAGTAGGCCGCGACGAGCGTCGCGGGCGCCTGGAACGAGACGAAGGCGGGAAGCACGGGCACGAGAGCGACCTGGCCCACCACGGTCAGCGCGAGCGCGAGCAGAGGGGCCCGACGGCGCAGCGTGAGCGCCATGGCCTGGGCGACGACGAGCACGATCGCGGCGACCCGCCCGCCGGTCGAGAACCGCAGGGAGTCGGGCCCGCCCTCGACCACGATGCCGAGGTCGGTCAGGGCGACCCGCTCGACGGCCAGCAGGAAGCCGACCGTGAGGACCGCGACGACCACGCCCAGCAGGGCGTCGCGACCCGTCGAGGTACGGATGCCGACCGCGGCGAGACGGCGGTGCAGTGTGTCGAGCACGGGGTGTCCTCTCGGGTCGGGCGGTCGGGCGGTCGGTGGCCGGTGGTCGGGCAGAGCGGCGTGCGGGGTCACCGGTGCGGGGAGGCCCCGGCTCAGGTGCCCCGCACCCAGGCGACCCGCCCACCGGGGGGAGCGGCGCCGTCGGGCACCACGGTACGTGGCCGTGGCGCCCGACGAGCCGCCCCTCGGGGGCAAGACGTCAGACGAGGTCGCGGCGACGGAAGGTCACCGCGCCCGACCCGAGCGCGACCGCGACCCACGCGGCCAGGCCCAGCACCGCGGCCCCGACGCCCAGAGGGGCGAGGCCGCCCAGGACCGACGTCGCGCTCTGGCCGGTCGACGCGAGCGACCCCAGCCCGAGCGGCAGCCACGCCGCGGCGTTCGACGTGCCCCCCGAGAGCAGCAGGACCGCGGCCTGGACCAACGGCTCGACCACCACGAGCCCCACGACGACGAGGATCGCCGCGACCTGCCCGCGGATCAGCGTCCCGATGCCCAGCCCGAGCCACGCGAACAGCACGAGGACCACGAGCCCACGCCCCCACACGCCCAGGACGTCGCCCGCGCCGACCATGAGCTGAGCGCCCGGTGTCGACGCGACGGCCACGAACAGGCCCAGGGCCGTGAGGACCGCGAGCGCGGCGCCGGTCACGAGCGCGACGACCGCGGTCGCGCCCGCCTTGCCCCCGAGGATGCGCAGCCGCGACGGGACCACGAGGGCCGTAGGGACGATGCCGCCCGTGCGGAAGTCGGTCGTGACCGCGAGGACGCCCAGCAGCAGCATGCAGATGACCGACACGCCCGCCGAGCCCGAGCCCGCGGGGCCGTTGCCCAGCAGGTCCAGCATCGCGCGCTGCACGGGTGCCGCGCCCAGGTCGGTCAGTCCGGTGAGGTCGGGGGCGAGGTCCGCGGTCAGCTCGGGCGAGGCCTGGAGGCCCACGGTGGCACCGCCACCCAGGCCCTCGAGGCCCGACAGGACGCGCGGCAGGGCGATCGTCAGGGCCTGGACGAGGACCATGCCCGCGAGGGCGACGATCCCCAGGATCCAGGGCGTGCGGGTCGTGCGTAGCTTGAGCAGCTCGGCGCGGAACATCAGCGCACTCCTTCGGTCTCGGCGGTCAGGTTCAGGTAGAAGTCCTCCAGGGACTCGCCCCGGACGAGGTCCGTGAGCGGGCCGTCGGCGATGACCTGGCCCTGGCCGATCACGACCAGGTCGTCGGCCACCTGCGTGACCTCGGCCAGGACGTGGCTCGCGAGCAGCACCGCCCCGCCGCCGTCCGCGAACGAGCGCAGCACCTCGCGCATCCACCGCATGCCCGCGGGGTCCAGGCCGTTGGCGGGCTCGTCGAGCACCAGCACCTGCGGGTCGCCCAGGAGCGCCGCAGCCAACCCGATGCGCTGGCGCATGCCGAGCGAGTAGGTCCTGACGCGCCGGTCGGCGGCACGGTCCATCCCGACGAGCGCGAGCACCTCCTCGACCCGTCGGCCCCCGATCCCGGCCGCGGTCGCGAGGACCCGCAGGTGGTCTCGTCCGCTGCGCCCCGGGTGCAGGCCGCCCGCGTCGAGCAGCGCGCCGACGACCTGGCCGGGCTTCTCCAGCGCCGCGTACGGGCTGCCCTGGATCGCCGCGGTCCCGGCGCTCGCGGACGCGAGCCCCAGCAGGACGTTGAGCGTGGTCGTCTTGCCCGCGCCGTTGGGGCCGAGCAGCCCCACGACCCTCCCGGGCTCGACGACGAAGCTCACGTCGCGGACGGCGTCGAACGTCCCGTAGGACTTGCGCAGGCCCACGATCTCGATGGCTGGCATCGGGGATCCCTTCTCCTCCGGTGCGCAGCCGGGGTGCCGCGCGCCGTGCCTCCAGCCTGGCTTCTGGGCTGTGGCGGGCGCTTCTGGCGGAGGGGGGAAGGAGGGTTGCGACTTCCGGCGGAAGTGGCGTCGGCTGGATGCCACCCGCCCGCGTAGCGCCGAGGTAGAACGTGCTGCGCGAGGTAGAGCGCGCCACGTCCTACCTCGGCGCAGGACGTTCTACCTCGCGTACGCCGGGCCGTGGCGGCGGCCCTGCGGGACGATCCAGCCGCAGGAACCGCTGCGGCGGTAGGGTCACGGAATCGGAACATCGCGGTACGCACCGCAGGACCGTTCACGCAAACACTCATGGGGGAGGGCGCATGCCCAGCAGGACGTCAGAGACCACGCAACCACGCGAGGGTGCCCGCGGGGTACCTGAGCGCGCGCCCGACACGTCGGCGACGCGCGAGGCCCCTGGGCGAGGCTCCGGCGCTGCACCCCGTGGCTACGCGAAGGGCCGCGCCAAGCGCGACGAGATCCTCGAGGCGGCGACCGGGCTCTTCGGCGAGGTCGGCTACCACTCGGCGTCGCTCCGCGAGATCTCCTCGCGCGTCGGCATCTCCCACCCCGGTCTGCTGCACCACTTCCCGACCAAGGAGCTGCTCCTCCAGGCGGTCCTCGAGCACCGTGACGAGGTGGACTTCGCGCTGCTCGCGGACGACCTGGCGCAGGGTGTCGCGTACTTCGACGCCCTGGTCAACGTCGTCGAGCGCAACGCGGCCCGCCCCGGGATCGTCGAGCTCTACTGCATCCTGTCGGCCGAGGCCACGGCCCCCGACCACCCCGCGCACGAGTACTTCCAGCGCCGATACGACGACGTGCTCGCCCGGAGCCGGCGTGAGCTCACGGACCGCGCGGCCCAGGGCCGGCTGCGGCCCGACGTCGACATCCCGGCCACCGCGCGAGCGATCGTCGCCCTCATGGACGGGCTCCAGGTCCAGTTCCTGCTCGAGCGCAACGGGCCGCGCCCGCCCGTCGACATGGCGGCCGGCCTCCGTGCCTACCTCTCGCTGATCCTGCCGGACGCGGCACCGGCAGAGGCCGAGACCTCCGACTGAGGTCGCAGGCATGACGCCTGGCGCTTGAGGAGCTGGTGGCTGGTGGCGGCCGACGGCTGGCCGCTGACGCAGCTCGCCGGCGGCGGCGGCTGACCTCCGACCGCTGACGGCCGGGTCGCTGTCGGCCGGACACCCGAACGGGCGCCCCCGGATCCGTCGATCCAGGGGCGCCCGTCGGACGTCCGGTCAGGCCTTGCCGGACGCAGCGAGGAGCTGGTCGAGCTGGGCCTCGTCGAACAGCATGCCGTCGAAGGCCGCGATGACCCGCAGCGGCATGTCACCGGCGAGCGCCAGCATCCCCTCGTCCAGGGGCATCGCGGAGGTGTCGTCGGTCTGCGCCATGGCGGTCCGGATGATCTCGCCCGCGACCGGGTGGGCGAGGGCCTCGCTCAGCGTCGACGACGGGGTCAGCGGCGGGGTGATGTCCTCGCCGACCACGGTGACGGTGGCGGACCCGCGCAGGTCACGGGACGAGGCGCCCACGGACACCACGAACTCGCCGCCCTCGACGACCCAGCGCCGCAGCACGGGGTGCCAGTACGACAGGTCGCGTGCGTCGAGCTCGAACGAGAGGGTGCGCGTCCCGCCCGGAGCGAGCGCGACCTTCCCGAACGCCTTGAGCTCGCGCTCGGGGCGCTCGACCGCGGCCTGCGGGTCGCCCACGTAGACCTGGACGACCTCGGCTCCCGCGACGGCCCCCGTGTTGGTGACGGTCACGTCCACGGTGAGCGACGCCGTCGGGCCTTCGCCCGAGACCGTGACCGACAGGTCCTCGTACGCGAAGGTCGTGTACGACAGGCCGTGGCCGAACGGGAAGGCGACGTCCATCCGCTTGGCGTCGTAGTAGCGGTACCCGACCAGGACGCCCTCGCCGTAGCGGACGTGGCCGAACTCGCCCGGGAAGTTTCCGTACGACGCGTTGTCCTCGAGCCGGAGCGGGACGGTCTCGGTCAGCTTGCCCGACGGGTTGCGGACGCCGAACAGCAGGTCCGCGACCGCGCCGCCGCCCGCCTGGCCGCCGAGCCAGCCCTCGAGGATCGCCGCGGTGTGGTGCTGCCAGGGGGTGATCGTGACGGCCGACCCGTTCGCGAGAACCACGACGACGCGCGAGCACACGGCCGCCACGGCCTCGAGGAGCGCAACCTGGTTCGCGGGCAGGTCCATGTCGTCGCGGTCGAAGCCCTCGGACTCGTGGCTCGCGGGCAGGCCCAGGAAGAGGACGACGGTCTCGGCGCCCCGTGCCAGCTCGACGGCCTCGGTGCGGAGGGCGTCGTCGGCCGCCGACGTCTCGGCCGTGATGCCGAAGCCCGCCGCGAACGGGACCTCGGTGCCGGCGATCGCGCGGATCTCCGTCAGGGCGTCGTCGAGGCGCGTGGGCTGGACCTGGCTCGACCCGGCGCCCTGGTAGCGCGGGGTGCGTGCGAACTCGCCGACGACGGCGAGCGACGCCGCGGCGGCCGGGTCGAGGGGGAGGACTGGCGTGCCGTCGACGGGCTCGTTGCGCAGGAGGACCGCGCCCTCGGCGGCGGCCTCGCGGGCGAGGGCGTGGTGCTCGGCCACGTCGAACGCGCCGGGCTCGGCGAGCGCGGGCAGGGCGCGGTTCAGGAGCGTGAGATGGCGGCGGACCGCCTGGTCGAGGATCGCCTCGTCGAGCTCGCCGGCGCGGACCGCGGCGACGACCTGCGCGTCGGTGCGGCCGCCCGTGGCGGGCATCTCGAGGTCGAGACCGGCGGCGAGCGCGGCGACGCGGTCGGAGACCGCTCCCCAGTCGGAGACCACGACACCGTCGTAGCCCCACTCGTCACGCAGGACCTCGGTGAGCAGCCAGTGGTCCTGCGACGCGTACGTCCCGTTGATCTTGTTGTACGAGCACATGACGGTCCACGGCGAGGCCTTCTTCACCGCCCGCTCGAAGCCCGTCAGGTAGATCTCGCGCAGCGTGCGCTCGTCGACGTCGGCGGAGACGCGCATGCGGTCGGTCTCCTGGTTGTTGGCCGCGAAGTGCTTGAGCGAGGTGCCCACGCCCTGGCTCTGGATGCCCCGGATCAGCGCGGCGCCCAGGTCGCCCGAGACCACGGGGTCCTCGGAGAAGTACTCGAAGTTGCGGCCGCAGAGCGGGGAGCGCTTGATGTTGATGCCAGGGCCGAGGAGCACGGCGACGTCGTTGGCGCGGGTCTCGCGACCGAGCGCCTTCCCGATGCGGTCGAGGAGGTCGACGTTCCACGTGGAACCGAGAGCGGCGGCCGTGGGGAAGCACGTCGCGGGGACCGAGTTCGCGAGGCCCAGGTGGTCCGAGGCCCCGCTCTGCTTGCGCAGGCCGTGCGGGCCGTCGGTGACCATGACCGCAGGAACCTCGGCACCCGCTCGCTCGACGGGCTGCGTGTGCCAGAAGTCCAGCCCCGACGTCAGCGACGCCTTCTCCTCGAGCCTGAGCTCCTGGACGAGCCGCTCGACGTCGAGCGGTCCGGCGGCGCGTGCAGTGGTGGGGATGGCGGTGTTCTCGTTGCTCACGGTGCACTTCCTCGAGGGTTCGCGGCCAAGCCGCTCTGCTTGTTCCTCCGAGACTATCCGAGAAACCTACCGAGTGGTAGGTGTGTCGCGGCGGGCGTCAGTCGATGAGCGATCCTTCGGTCAGCACGGGCGTCGCGGCCAGGCAGAGGCCCGTCCGGTCACCCTCGGTCCACGACTCCTCCGAGGGGGTCCAGACCGACAGCTCGATCCCCGCGGGGTCGACGTCGTCCGCCAGGACCGCCGGCACGCAGACGCGCGAGACCCTCGACTCGACGTCGCCCTGCCCGGGCCAGAGCGAGTCCGCCGAGAAGTCGGTGCGGGCCACGACCTGGGCCTCGTGAGGTTCCGCGCACGGGACGACGCGCACCGTGGTGACGGGGCCGTCGTCGGGCAGGTCGGCGAGGCAGTTCCCCAGGACGAGCTGCCGCGCGTGCGCGTCCTGCGGTGCGCTCACGTCGGCGGGCAGCGCGCGCGTCGCGGCGCCGCCCAGCAGCAGGGCGACGCTGACGGCGATCGCCGTCAGCGTCGTGGCCAGACCCAGCGCGATCCCCGCCCAGGCGAGCCCGACGCCTCGTGTGCCGTTCCGTCGGATCCGCGCGAGCGCCGCGGCCCCGACGCCTACACCGACCGGCCCGAGCAGCAGGCCCGTCGGGATCGCCGCAAAGGCCAGGGGCTCGGTCCGGGCAGCGGCGGGTTGCCAGCCCGGCGCGTAGTAGACGTCCTGGTCGTACCCGGACGGGGGAGGCGGGGTGCTCATACGGAGCCCGCTGCGATGCCGATGAACCAGAGCGCGAGGAGCGCCGTCATGACCGCGCCCACCGCGATCCCTGTGATCGCGTACCCGCGTCCTGTCGTCCCGTCGCGCGAGATCTGCTGGAGGGCCACGATCCCCAGGACCAGGCCGACGATCCCGGGGAAGAAGCACAGGGCGAGCCCGGCGAGCGACGTGATCATGGACGCGAGAGCCAGTCCGCTCTGCCGCGGAGGGGGAGCGAACGACGCCGTCCAGGCTGGCCCCTGGGGCCCCTGCTGCCAGGCCGGCGGCATCCCCTGCGGGGCACCGGGATACGGCGTGCTCGGCCCGGGGGGCCACTGTCCCTGGGGGTACGCACCGGGCGCAGGCGGGTAGGGAGAGCCGTACGGGTTCCCGTGGACGGGCGTCCCCGGTGCGCCGTACGGAGGGTGGGCCGGGCCGCCCGACGGCGGAGGCGCCGTCGGGAACCCTGCACCGGACGGCCCGGCGGGAGGGAAGTACGGGTCCGGTTCGACGGGCGCGTCCTCGATGCCGGCCGCGGGCGGCTGGTACGGGACGAGCGGAGGCTGACGCGTCGGTCCGCCGGGGGAGAGGTAGGGGTTGGGCGGAGGCGTCGGATCCTGGTCCGGTGCGCCGGGGCCCTGCGGCGGGTAGGAGGTCATGGGAGAACCGTAGCGACGTGGCGCGGACCTCGGTGGAACTCCCCACAGGACTCACCCTGCGGAGGCCCTTCGCGGACGCGGGCGGATGCTCGCGCATATTTTGTGAGGATTCCACCCCAAACCACCCCTGGCCCTCGTTCGCACGGCTCCGCGCGTCTATGATCGTGGTGGTACCGGGCATCCGCGGTCTCTCGTACGAGGGATTTGGAAGGAGTCGTGCTTTTCTCGCTCGGCTCTCCGGTGCCCTACCGAGCGCGGCCGGCACAGGTCGCGCGCGACGCATCACCGAGCAGTGAGGACGTCATGACCCTGCCACAGGCCGCACAGGCTCCCGCCACCACGAACGATCGAGCGGCGGTGGTTCTCGCTGCCGGTCACGACGACGCGTCGCGCGAGCTCATCACGCGCCCGCTCGGCGAAGCGACCGTGGTCGAGCTCGCCGTCGCCAACGTCCGCAAGATCGTCGCCGACGACCGCATCGTGGTGGTCGTCGCCCCGGGCGACACCACGGTCCGCGGACTGCTGGGCGACGACCTCACGTACGTCGAGCAGCAGGACCTGCCCGGGACGGGCGGAGCGGTGCTCGCGGCCCGAGCCACGATCGAGGCCTTCGCGACCCCCGCGCGCGAGGTCCTCGTCGCCTACGCCGACACGCCGCTCCTGCGCTCCGAGTCGCTGCTCGGCCTCCTGACCCGTCACACGCTCAAGGGCGCGGACCTCTCGCTGCTCGCTGCCGTCGTGACGGAGGACCTGCCCACCTACGGGCGCATCGTCCGCGAGGACGGCGAGATCACCGCGATCCTCGAGGAGGAGGACCGCCCGGCCGACGCCGGGACCGGCGGGGCCCCCGCCGAGGTCAACGTGGGTGCCTACGTCGCGTCCCCCGGCCTGCTGTTCGCCGAGCTCGAGGCCATGCTCGCCGGCGGCGAGCACCGGCTCACCGAGCTCGCCCGCCGCGTCATCGCCAAGCACAAGAGCATCTCCTCGTACCGGATCTACGACACCGACGAGGTCCGGGGCATCAACACCCCCGAGGAGCTCCAGGAGGCCGCGGACATCCTCCTCAAGCGGCTCTTCATGCCCAAGAAGAACACCGACACCAAGATCGTGTTCGGCACCGGCGGGTGGCGCGCCATCATCGGCGAGGGCTACACGCTCGCGAACGTGCGTCGCCTGTGCCAGGCGATCGCGAACGAGACGGTCCGCAAGGGCATCGACGGGCTCGGCGTCGTGATCGGCGGCGACCGCCGCTTCCTCTCGCGCGAGTCCGCCGTCGCGGCGGCAGAGGTCTTCGCGGGCAACAACATCCCGGTCACCCTCCTGCCCGACGACGTCCCCACGCCCCTCGTGACGTTCGCGGCCCCGTACCTCGGCGCGGCCTACGGCATCATCGTCACCTCGAGCCACAACCCGCCCGAGTGGAACGGCATGAAGGTCTTCCGCCAGGACGGCTCCCTGCCACTCGACGACGAGACCGACCGCTACCAGGACGAGGCCAACGCGCTGAGCGTCGACGACGTCATCACGCTCGACCTCGCGGTCGCCCGCAAGGCCGGGCTGGTCGTGGACAAGGTCCTCACCGAGCCCTACGTCGACGCGATCGAGAAGATCGTCGACGTCGACGCCGTCCGCGGCTCGGACCTGCGCGTGATCGTCGACCCCATGTACGGCACGAGCCAGCTCACGCTCGGCACCATCCTCAACGACATGCGCGTGCGCTCCGAGTTCATCCACGCCTCGCACAACCCGCTGTTCGGCGGGATCGCGCCCGCACCGGACCTGCAGCGCCTGTCGACCCTGATCTCGATGATCAAGCAGGGCGACGGCCGCTACGACCTGGGCATGGCGACGGACGGAGACTCCGACCGCATCGGCATCGTCGACGAGACCGGCGAGTACATCTCGACCAACGACCTCCTGCTCCTCCTCTACTGGTACCTGCACGAGTTCCGCGGCGAGAAGGGCGGCGTCGTGCGCAACCTCGCGACGACGCACCTGCTCGACCGGCTGGCCGCGCACTTCGGCGAGGAGTCGCGCGAGGTCAAGGTCGGCTTCAAGCACGTCACGGCCGGCATGGAGGAGATCGGCGCGGTGCTCGGCGGCGAGTCCTCGGGCGGCCTCACGGTCCGCGGCTGGATCCTCGGCAAGGACGGCATCTTCGCGTGCGCCCTGGTCGTCGAGATGCTCGCCCGCACGGGCAAGAAGATCTCCGAGCTGCGCGAGATGATCTACGAGATCACGGGTCGTCTCTACACGCTCGAGGCCGGCGTCGACTCGACGCCGGAGATGCGCGTCGCCGTACCGCGCCGCCTCGAGGCGGACCCGCTCACGCACATCGGGCCCTACCCGGTCGTGAGCATCTCCCACCTCGACGGCACAAAGATCGTCCTCGAGAACGACAACTGGGCGCTCCTGCGGTTCTCCGGGACCGAGCCCGTGCTGCGCATGTTCGTCGAGGCCGACTCCCCCGAGAAGGCCACCGAGCTCCTCGACTGGCTCAAGGGCTTCGTCACGGCGGGCGTCTGAGCTTCCTTCCCCCGGGGTCCTGCGACCTCGGAGGCTCGGACACGGGCCCGCGGCGCCACGACGCGCCGCGGCCCGGCCCACCTCATCACCTCCCCACCCCACCTCACCGACAGGAACCGACCCGACGATGCGCTACGGCCACTTCGACACCGCTCGCGACGAGTACGTCATCGAGCGCCCAGACGTCCCCGTCTCGTGGACGAACTACCTGGGCACCAAGGACTTCTGCACCGTGCTCTCGCACAACGGCGGCGGCTACTCGTACTACAAGTCGGCGCAGACCGGCCGCATCTCGCGGTTCCGCCAGAACGGCGTCCCGCTCGACCGCCCGGGGCACTACGTGTACCTGCGCGACGAGGCCGACGGCGACTTCTGGTCGGTGTCGTGGCAGCCGGTGGGCAAGCCGCTGGCGGAGGACGGTGCGCCTCTGGACCCCTCGGGCGGGGCGGGCCGCTGGACCACGCGCCACGGCCTGAGCTACTCGACGTTCGAGGCCCGGTACAAGGGCATCGACGCCCAGCAGACGATCTTCATCCCGCTGGACGACGACGTCGAGATCTGGGACGTGCGCCTGACCAACACGACCGACGAGGTCCGTGAGCTGACGGTCGGGTCGTACGTGGAGTTCTCCTTCCACACGATCACGATCGACAACCAGAACCTGCAGATGTCGCTCTACTCGACGGGGTCGTCCTACGAGGACGGCATCATCGAGTACGACGCCTACTACGAGCCGTGGACGTTCCACTACTTCGCGTCGAGCGAGACGCCGTCGTCGTACGACTCGCTGCGTGACAACTTCATCGGCCCCTACCGCTCCGAGGCCAACCCGATCGCGATCGAGCGCGGGTACGGCTCGAACGAGAGCGCGACGACGCAGAACCACTGCGGTGCGCTCCAGCACAAGATCACGCTCCAGCCGGGAGAGACCAAGCGCCTCGTCTACATGCTCGGCTACGGCTCGCGCGCCGAGGCCGGTCGTGCGATGCAGGCCAAGTACGCGGACGTCGCGACGGTCGACGCCGAGCGTGCCCGCCTGGCCGCCTACTGGAAGGCCAAGCAGGACAAGCTGCGCATCCGCACGCCCCACGAGGGCATGAACACGATGATCAACTCGTGGACGCTGCTCCAGGCGGAGACCTGTGTCGTGTGGTCGCGCTTCGCGTCGTTCGTCGAGGTCGGCGGACGCAGCGGCCTGGGCTTCCGCGACACGGCCCAGGACGTCATGAGCGTCATCCACACCAACCCGACCAAGACGCACCAGCGCATCGTCGAGCTCCTGCGGGCCCAGACGGAGGCGGGCTACGGCCTGCACCTGTTCGAGCCCAAGGCGTTCGACCCGGACGCGCCCAAGCTCCCCGACGTCCCGTCGCCCACGATCGTCCCGACGCCGGACCCCAAGGACCTCATCCACGGGCTCGAGGACACGTGCTCGGACGACCACCTGTGGCTCGTGCCGTCGGTCGTGGAGTACGTCAAGGAGACGGGCCGCCTCGAGTTCCTCGACGAGGAGATCCCGTTCGCGGAGGGCACGCCCGCCACGGTGTACGAGCACCTCACGCGCGCGCTCGACTTCTCGAGCCAGCAGGTCGGTCAGAACGGTGTGGCCCTGGGCCTGCGTGCGGACTGGAACGACTGCCTCAACCTGGGCGGCGGCGAGACCTCGCTGGTCACGTTCCTGCACGCGTGGGCCATCCAGGCGTTCCTGGAGCTCGCACGGCACCGTGCCGCTGCCGGGGACGAGGCCGCGGCAGCGGACGTCGCCAAGTACGAGGCCGAGCTCGAGCGCATCGCGAAGGTCGCGGACACCCAGCTCTGGGACGGCGCCTGGTGGATCCGCGGCTACACGCGCGACGGCGTGAAGATCGGCTCGAACGACAACGACGAGGGCAAGATCTTCCTCGAGCACCAGGCGTGGCCCGTCATCGCGGGCATCACGACCCAGGAGCGCGGCGAGGCGTCGATGGACTCGGTGCGCGAGCTCCTGGGCTCGGAGTACGGCAACCACCTGAACTGGCCGGCGTTCACCAAGGTCGACGACACGGTCGGGTTCGTGACGCGCGTGTACCCGGGCATCAAGGAGAACGCGGCGATCTTCTCGCACCCGAACGCGTGGCCCATCATCGCCGAGGCCATGCTGGGCCGCGGTGACGAGGCCGTGCAGTTCTACGACGCGATCCTGCCGTACAACCAGAACGACAACATCGAGGTCCGCGGGGCCGAGCCGTACGCCTACGTGCAGTTCCTGTACGGCCGTGACCACGAGTGGTTCGGGAAGGCGCAGAACCCGTGGCTCACGGGCACCGCAGGCTGGATGTACACGGCCGCGACCAAGTACATCCTCGGTGTGCGCCTGGCTCTCGACGGTCTGGTCGTCGACCCGTCGATCCCCAAGGACTGGGACGGCTTCGAGGTGCGTCGCGAGTGGCGCGGAGCGGTCTACGAGATCGAGGTCCGCAACCCCGACCACGTCTCGAAGGGCGTGACGTCGGTGACGCTCGACGGCGTCGAGCTCGACCCGACGCAGCCGATCCCGGCCCAGCCGGAGGGCTCGGAGGTCAAGGTCGTGGTGACGCTGGGCTGACCGCCAGCCGCTGAGTGCGGAGCAGCTGTCGTCGAACGGCTCGTCCGACGACAACTGCTCCGCACTCAGCGTCTGCGGGACCCGGTGGTCAGTCCGAGAAGTCCACGATCACGGGAACGTGGTCCGAGGCGCCCTTGCCCTTGCGCTCGTCGCGGTCGATCTCCACGCCCGTCGCGCGGGCCCGCAGCGCGGGGGACAGGTAGGCGAAGTCGATCCGCATGCCCTGGTTCTTGGGGAAGCGCAGCTGCTGATAGTCCCAGTACGTGTACTTGTGCTCCTCGGGGAAGAACTCGCGCGTGACCTCGGTGTACCCGGCCGCCGCGAACGCTGAGAACGCCTCCCTCTCGGGCGGGGAGGTGTGCGTGTGCCCCGCGAACACGGCCGGGTCCCACACGTCGGTGTCGAGCGGCGCGACGTTCCAGTCGCCGACCAGCGCCACCTGCGCCGCAGGATCGGCCGCGAGCCAGCCCGCGGCCTGCTCGCGCAGGTTGCCGAGCCACTCGAGCTTGTACGGGTAGTGCGGGTCGTCGAGCCCGCGCCCGTGCGGTACGTACAGGCTCCACACGCGCACGCCGCCGCACGTCGCGCCGATCGCCCGGGCCTCCAGGTGCGGCTCGGCCCCGAAGTGCGGTTGCGTCGCGAAGCCCGTCTCGACGTCCTCGATCCCCACGCGGGACACGATCGCGACCCCGTTCCACTGGCTCAGCCCGAAGTGCGCGACCTCGTACCCCGCGGCCTCGAAGACCTCGTGCGGGAACTGGGCGTCCTTGCACTTGGTCTCCTGCAGCGCGAGCACGTCGGTGCCCGAGCGTTCCAGGAAGGCCACGGCCCGCTCGGCGCGGGCTCGGATCGAGTTGATGTTCCAGGTGGCGAGTCGCATGGCGCCCAGGCTAGCCGGGGCGACCCACGCCCGGTGCGGGTGGACGGCGAGCCGGCGGCCAGAGGTGCGTGGCGCCGTCGGGCACGGGGGTCCCCCGACCGCCGCGCGCCCCCTAGGCTGGGCCCATGGCGACTGCACTGATCACCGGCGCGAGCGCCGGCCTGGGCCTCGAGTTCGCGTGGCAGCTGGCCACGGCCCGTCACGACCTGGTCCTCGTCGCGCGCGACGCCGAGCGCCTCGAGCGCGTCGCGGCGCAGATCCGCGCGGCTGCGGGCGTGCGGGTCCAGGTGCTCCCGGCGGACCTCTCGGTGCCCGACGACGTCGCGCGCGTCGCAGCACGTCTCGCCGTGGTCGACGAGGACGAGGCAGGGCAGCGACCCGTGGGCCTGCTCGTCAACAACGCCGGCTACGCGGTGCACCAGCGCTTCGTGGGCGGGGACGTCGACGCCGAGGTCAAGGCGCTGGACGTCATGGTGCGCGCGGTCCTGGTGCTCTCGCACGCCGCAGCGGGCCAGATGACCGAGCGCGGGCGCGGCGCGATCCTCAACGTCGCGTCGGTCGCGGCGCTCACGGCGAGCGGGACCTACTCGGCCGCCAAGGCGTGGGTGCGGACGTTCACCGAGGGGCTCGCGGTCGAGCTGCGCGGGACGGGCGTGACGGCCACGGCCCTGTGCCCGGGGCTCACGCACACCGAGTTCCACGAGCGGGCCGGGATCGACTACACGCAGCTTCCCGAGGTCGCGTGGCTCAACGCGGACCGGGTCGTCGCGGCGGCCCTCGCGGACGTGCGCCGCGGCGTCGTGATCTCGACGCCCTCGCTGCGGTACCGGCTGGCGTCGGGGCTGCTCAAGGTCGCACCGCGTGCCGCCGTGCGGGCGTTCGAGGCGCGCTGACCGGTCTCGGGTCGCGGTCGGGCGCGGAGGACGGACCCGCAGGAACGCTAGCCTTGACCCCATGACCGACACCTCCACGCACCTGTCCCCGACGCCCCGCGAGCAGCTCCGCGACCTGATCGCCGAGCTGGCGATCGTGCACGGGAAGGTCACGCTCTCCTCGGGCAAGGAAGCCGACTACTACGTGGACCTGCGCCGCATCACGCTGCACCACCGCGCGGCGCCGCTCGTCGGGCACGTCCTGCTGGACCAGCTCGAGGAGGCCGGGCTGGGGACCGCGGAGGTCGACGCCGTGGGCGGTCTGACGCTGGGTGCTGACCCCATCGCGACCGCGCTGCTGCACGCCGCGGCCTCGCGGGGCCAGGACCTCGACGCGTTCGTGGTGCGCAAGGCCGCCAAGGCCCACGGGATGCAGCGTCAGATCGAGGGGCCGGAGATCGCGGGGCGCCGCGTCGTCGTCGTCGAGGACACGACGACGACGGGTGGCTCGCCCATCACGGCGATCGAGGCGGCGCGGGCAGCGGGCGCCGAGGTCGTGGGCGTCGCGACGATCATGGACCGCGACACGGGCGCACGCGAGAAGATCGAGGCGCTGGGCGTGCCCTACTTCTCGATCTTCGGTCTGACGGACTTCGACCTTGCCTGAGCAGGCCTGAGCAGGTCTTGAGCGACCCGTGAGCGGGCCGGCAGCGGGAGGGGGCACGTCGTGACCTGGGTGGCGTGGGTCGTCTTCGTCGTCGTGGACGTCGTCGTGATCGGTCTGATGTACGTGTTCTGGCGGGCCGGCAAGGCGCGGCTGCGCATGTCCGAGGCGTGGGCCGCGCGCCACGGGTGGCGCTACGAGGCCCTCGACCGCGAGCTCGCCAAGCGCTGGCGGGGGACCCCGTTCGGGGCGGGGCACGACCGCAAGGCGACCGAGGTCCTCGCAGGCGAGTACGCAGGCCGCCCGGCGCTGTCGTTCACGTACGTCTGGACGGTCGGGGGCGGCAAGAGCGAGACGACGCACACGGCGCACGTGGTCGCCCTGTTCCTGCCGGCGGTGCTGCCCGCGCTCGAGCTGACGCCCGAGGGCTTCGGGGCCAGGCTCGCCAAGACGTTCGGCGGGCAGGACGTGCAGCTCGAGTCGGAGGACTTCAACAGGGCCTGGCGCGTCGAGACGAGCGACCTCCGGTTCGCGCACCAGGTCCTTCACCCTCGCCTCATGCACCGTCTCCTCGAGCCGGACTTCGCGCGACGCAACGTGCGGATCGAGGGGGACGCGATCCTCGGGTGGACGGGTGGCAGGACGGTCCTGGACAACGTGTTCCCCCTCCTGTCGCGGCTCGCGGCCGTGGCCGACGCGATCCCGGACCACGTCTGGCTCGACCACGGGGCGTCGCCACCGCGTCGGCAGGGAGACCCGCCCCGCTCCGCGCCGACGTGGGGGACGCCGGCTCCCTGACGCCTCGGTCCGGGGTGCCGTGCTCCCCGCTACGATGCACGTACCTTCCGCGTCGCCCGACGACGTCACGCACCTCGGCCTGTCGGGCCCGGGCGCGCGGGCGTCCGGGCCGGGCGGTCCGACACCTCAGCCCAAGGGGGCAGCATGTCAGGCGGCATCATCGCCTTGATCGTCATCGGCGTCATCGTCCTGATCGTCCTCTTCTGGGCGGTCGCGCAGTACAACGGCTTCGTCCGGCTGCGGAACCTGGTGCAGGAGTCGTGGCGTCAGATCGACGTCGAGCTGCACCGGCGCCATGACCTCATCCCGAACCTGATGGAGACCGTGAAGGGGTACGCCGCGCACGAGCGGGGCGTCTTCGAGCAGGTCGCCGCGGCGCGTTCGGCAGCGGCGGGACCGGTCTCCGGTCCGGCGGACCAGGCAGCCAAGGAGAACCAGCTGACGCAGGCGCTCGGGCGGCTGTTCGCGGTCGCCGAGGCCTACCCGCAGCTCCGTGCCAGCGAGAACTTCGGTCAGCTCCAGGCCGAGCTGACGAACACCGAGGACCGCATCGCGGCCGGTCGTCGGTTCTACAACGCGAACGTCCGCACGCTGAACACCAAGGTCGAGACGTTCCCGCCGAACGTCATCGCGAAGATGTTCGGCTTCCAGCGGGCCGAGTACTTCGAGGTCGACAACCCGGCGGTGCGCAACGCGCCGCGCCTGGACTTCAACGGCAACGGCCCGATCCTCGACCGCTGAGGTCGAGGACCGGCCGCGACGTGCGGCACGGACGGACGAGGGGCGGTGCGCCAGGGGCGCGCCGCCCCTCGGCGCGTCCCGGTCCGACGGGCGTCTGAGACGAGGGTGTGACTCCGACCACAGGAGATAAGGTAATCCTTGCTTTGGTGAGGCACGCCTTATATGGTCCACAGGGCGATGGTCGAGAGACCTGCCGCCCTGACGCCGCCATCGCGGGCGGCCCACGAACCATCACGGGAGACCGAGTGCTCATCACGCAACGAGGAGGGCGCCGTCGCGCTCTCGCCTCACTCCTGACCGGAGCGCTCGTCGCCGGTCTCGCAGTCGTCGGGGTCACTCCCGCCAGCGCCGCGGACACCGTCACGGTGTCGGGCGGCAGCGCCACCTGGAACCTCAAGGACAGCTGGACCGGCTACGTCGGCGGTGCGGGGACCATCACGCCCGCGCTGACCAACGGCAAGTCCGTGTACTCGCCCGCGAGCGGCAGCATCGACCCCGTGACGGGCGTCGGCGCGCTGCGCTTCGGTGGATCGACCAACTACAAGGCGCACGGCGGCGTCCTCGACATCACGGTTGCCGACCTGCGTCTCGCGATCAGCTCGCCGACGACCGGCGTCCTCACCGCGGACGTCACCACGGCCGCCGGGTTGGCAGACGACGTCAAGGTCGCCGACGTGGCCGTGAGCACGGCCCGCGCGGGCGACACGCTCACCGTCACGGCGAACGGGATCCTGTCCAGCGCGTTCGGTGCGCTCGACGGCAACTTCTCCGACTACGTCGGCCAGCCGATGTCGACCCTCACCGCCACGCTCGACGCGCCGCTCCCGGTGGCGCCGGCCGCCCCGACGACCACGACGCTCGCGGTCGCCCCGGCGGGCACCTCGGTCGAGGGGACCGCGGTCGCGCTGAGCGCGACGGTCGCCCCGGCCGCAGCGGGCAGCGTCGAGTTCCTCGACGGAGCCACGTCCCTGGGCACGGCCACGGTGTCCGACGGCGCCGCTCGCCTCGACGTCGCGGCTCCGGCAGTGGGGGAGCACGCCTACTCGGCACGCTTCACCCCGGCCGACGCCGCCGCGTTCGTCGCCTCGACGTCCGCGTCCACCGCGCACACCGTGACGGCCAAGACCGTCGACCCGCCTGCTCCGGTGGCTGACCCCAAGGTGACGGTCACGCCGAGCGCGGATGTCGACCCGTCGGTCGAGAACACGTTCACGATCTCGGGGACGGGGTTCGTGGGTGCAGGCGCGAAGAACGGCGCCTACGTGCTGCTGGGCGAGTCGTCGATCTGGAAGGGCGAGGGCCCGCTCCTGGCCGAGGGCTGGCTGCAGCAGGTCTACGTCCGCTCGATCGCCGACGGCGCGTTCACGACCACGATCACGGTCCCGGCGGGCTCGTTCGACGCCACGAAGGAGTACGTGGTCGCGACGTCGGCCGCGCACGCCCTCTCGGTCACGGACCGCACGCTCGACACGTTCACGCCCGTCACGTTCAAGGGCGAGGAGCCCACGGCTCCGGTGTTCGAGCCTGCGATCGACGTCTTCGCTGCTGATGGTGTGACGCCGCTGGGCGACACGCTGGTCCGTCCGGGTGACGCGATCGTGGTGAAGGGTTCCGGTTTCGATCCGGCGGCGAACGTCGGTGGTCGTGGGGCGCCGATCCCGGCGAACCTGCCGCAGGGTACGTACGTGGTGTTCGGCTCGTTCGCGGACGAGTGGCAGCCGTCGACCGGTGCGCCGACCACGGCTCGCAAGGTGGCGGAGTCGGTGCTGGACCAGGTCCCGCCGGCTTTCCAGGGGACGATCCGCAAGCAGTGGGTCGACATCGCGGAGGACGGTTCGTTCACGGCGACGCTGACGCTCGCTGAGCTCGAGGCGATCGAGGGTGGGTCGTTCGGGGTCTACACCTACGCGGCCGGTGGCGTGAAGAACGCCGCTCAGGAGCTCGCGTACCCCGTGAGCTTCACCAACGACCCGGCCCCGGTGTTCGAGCCTGCGATCGAGGTCTTCGCTGCTGATGGTGTGACGCCGCTGGGTGACACGGTGGTGCGTCCGGGTGACGCGATCGTGGTGAAGGGTTCCGGTTTCGACCCGGCGTCGAACGTCGGTGGATACGGCAACCCGATCCCCAACACCCTGCCGCAGGGCAACTACGTCGTGTTCGGCAGCTTTGCCGAGGCGTGGCGCCCGTCGGAGGGCGTGGCGAGCTCGGCTCGCAAGGTCGGCTCGCAGGCATGGGCGCTGTCGGAGACCGTGCTGAACCAGCTCAGCCCCGCGAACCAGTCGATCATCCGTGGCCAGTGGGCCGACATCGCCGCTGACGGCACGTTCACGGCCAAGCTCACGCTGAAGGCCCCCGCGTCTCTCGAGGGTGGCCGCTACGGCGTCTACACCTACGGTGCGGGCGGCGTGAAGAACGCCGACCAGGAGCTCTCGGTCCCGGTCAACTTCACCAACGCCCCGGCGCCGGTGTTCGAGCCGGTGGTCGAGGTGTTCGCTGCTGATGGTGTGACGCCGTTGAAGAGCACCGTGGTGCGTCCTGGTGACGCGGTCGTGGTGAAGGGTTCTGGTTTCGATCCGGCCGCGAACGTCGGTGGGCGTGGGGTGCCGATCCCGGCGAACCTGCCGCAGGGCACGTATGTGGTGTTCGGGTCGTTCGCGGACGAGTGGTGGCGGAGTCGGTGCTGGACCAGGTCCCGCCGGCTTTCCAGGGGACGATCCGCAAGCAGTGGGTCGACATCGCGGAGGACGGTTCGTTCACGGCGACGTGGACGCTCGCTGAGCTCGAGGCGATCGAGGGTGGGTCGTTCGGGGTCTACACGTACGCGGCCGGTGGCGTGAAGAACGCTGCTCAGGAGCTCTCGGTCCCGGTCAACTTCACCAACGACCCGGCGCCTGCACCGCTCACGGTCACCCCCTCGGCGCCGTCGGTCACGGCGGGAGCCAAGCTGCCGCTCACCGTCGCGGGTCTTGCGACCGGCGACAAGGTCTCGTCCGTCCGTCTGGGTGGTGCAGCGGCAACCTTCGTCGTGAACGACGGGGCGGTCGTCGTGACGGTGCCGGCGGACCAGGCGCCCGGTGAGCTCACTGTCGCCGTGACGAGCGCGCTCGGTGCCACGGGGACGGCGACCGTCACCGTGGTCGCCAAGCCCGTCACCCCGCCGACCTCCGGCGTCGCCGGGAGCCTGCAGTGGGGCGTCAAGGAGTCCTTCCGCAGCTACATCACGGGGAACATCGCGAAGGGTGGCATCCAGACGTCCGGTGGAGCAACGGGCGCCGCGACCGGTCTGTACTCGTTCCCGCAGTCCGCGAAGAGCTCGTTCGACACGGCCTCCCGCAAGGGCTCGGTCGACTTCGCCGGTACCGTCCGCTTCACCGGGCACGGTGGGGTGCTCGACGTCCGACTCACGAACCCCCGCATCGTCGCGACGGGTGGCCAGGCGACCCTGGTCGCAGACGTCGACTCGAAGGACATCGACGGCGGTTCGTTCGTGCAGGCCGGCGTCACGATCGCGACGCTCGACCTGTCCGCAGCGAAGGTCACGACCGCGAACGGTTCGACGACCTACGCGGACGTCCCTGCTGTCCTCACGGCAGCCGGCGTCCCGGCGTTCGGCTCGTTCTACACGGCCGGCGACGCGCTCGACCCCGTGACCTTCACGGTCG
This sequence comes from Oerskovia sp. Root22, assembly GCF_001429135.1. Taxonomy (NCBI): domain Bacteria; kingdom Bacillati; phylum Actinomycetota; class Actinomycetes; order Micrococcales; family Cellulomonadaceae; genus Oerskovia; species Oerskovia sp. Root22. Next base: position 413,670 of record NZ_LMIL01000011.1, read on the forward strand.
GCGCTGCGGTCGACAACCCGGGCACGACGCCGGGCGAAGGGTCGGGCAACACCGACGGTTCGGGTACGCCGAAGGACCCGGCCGTGGCCGACCTCTCCGTCTCGCAGGTCGCCCCCGGCGACCAGGTCACGATCAGCGGCTTCGGGTTCGGGGCGAACGAGTCGGGCCTGCGCGTCGAGGTCCACTCCACCCCGCGGGTGCTCGCCACGGGCATCACGGCCAACGCCGGTGGCGCGGCCACGTCGACCGTCACGATCCCCAAGGATCTTCCGGCGGGCGAGCACACGCTGCTCCTCATCGGCGCGAACCACACCGCGTCCGCGGCCATCACGGTCACGGGGTCGAGCACCTCGGGCAGCGGTTCCGCTGCTCAGCAGTGCTACGCGCAGGGTGTCAACGGCGCCACGCTGACCTGGGGCGTGAGCGACAAGTTCCGCGCGTACATCGCGGGGCCCATCGCCAAGGGCTCGGTCTCGGCCAGCGGTGCCAAGGACAACGGCTCCACGACCACGTGGAGCGGTGGCAAGGGATCGTTCAACACCGAGCTCGGCAAGGGCCGCGCCGCCTTCGCAGGCTCGGTGGCCTTCACCGGCCACGGCGGCATCCTCGACCTGCAGATCTCCAACCCGCGGGTCCAGGTCAACGGCGGCAGCGGCACGCTCGTCGTCGACGTCGTGAGCAGCGACATGGAGGGCAACAAGTCCACGAGCAAGGGCGTCGCGTTCGCGAGCCTCGACCTCTCGGGCAAGAAGTCGACCTCGGGCACCACGATCACGTGGACCGGTGCGCCGGCCACGCTGACGGCCGCAGGCGCCAAGGCGTTCGCGGGCTTCTACGAGGCAGGGACCGCACTGGCCCCGGCCACGTTCAGCTTCCCGATCGGTGGCGACGTCGAGTGCGACGCGTTCTCGGGACTCGCCGCCACCGGCACCGAGGCGGGCAACGTCACGGCCCTCGCGGTGATGCTGCTCCTCAGCGGCGCGGGCCTGCTCGCGGTGAGCAGGCGCCGTCGGGCACGCGCGACCGTCTGACGCACCACCGCAGGACCGCACCACGAACGGCGGGCGGGCCGGGACCACTCCAGGTCCCGACCCGCCCGCCGTTCGTCGTCCTCGCCTCAGCCGGTCGCAGCGACCTCGGACGCGGGCCGCCAGCGGTGCTCCAGGCGCCCCGCGGAGCCGTGGTGGGGGTTCTCCTCGGCACGGCCGATCGCAGGCCCGCGAGGCCCCGCAGCACGCTGCCCCGGTACCCCGAGCTGGTCGGGGGCCGGGGCAGCGTGCTGTCCGGGAGCGTGGGTCAGACGAGGTCGACGAGGTTCGCGATCGAGTCGACGACCTTGCTGGGACGGAACGGGAACGTGTCGACCTCGTGGATCTTGGTCGAGCCCGTCATGACGAGGTAGGTGTAGAGCCCGGCCTCGATGCCCGCGACGACGTCGGTGTCCATGCGGTCGCCGATCATCGCGGTCGTCTCGGAGTGCGCGTCGATGCGGTTGAGCGCGGACCGGAACATCATGGGGTTGGGCTTGCCCACGAAGTACGGCTCGCGTCCGGTGGCGGCCGTGATCATCGCGGCGACCGCACCGGTCGCGGGCAGCGGTCCCTGCTGCGAGGGACCGGTCGTGTCCGGGTTGGTGCAGATGAAGCGCGAGCCGCCCAGGATCAGGCGGACGGCCTTGGTGATCGCCTCGAACGAGTACGTGCGGGTCTCGCCGAGCACCACGTAGTCGGGGTCGGACTCGGTGAGCGTGTAGCCGGCCTCGTAGAGGGCCGTGGTCAGGCCCGCCTCGCCGATCGCGTAGGCGCTGCCGCCGGGGACCTGGTCGCTCAGGAACTGCGCGGTGGCCAGGGCGGACGTCCAGATCGACTCCTCGGGCACCTCGATGCCCGAGGTCGCGAGGCGCGCACGCAGGTCGCGGGCCGTGAAGATCGAGTTGTTCGTCAGGATGAGGAACGGGCGTTCCTTGTCGCGCAGCGCGCGCACGAACTCGGCCGCTCCGGGGATGGCGTGGCCCTCGTGGACGAGCACGCCGTCCATGTCGGTGAGCCAGCTCTCGATCACGCGCGTCATCAGTGGTCCTCTCCAGGGGTGTGCTCGACGGCGTCCGTCGTCTTCTCGGACCCGGTCGGCGGGGTGGTGGTCGCCTCGGCCGTCGTCAGGGGGGTGTCGCTCGCACCTGCGGTCGGGACGGCGGGTGTGGCAGCGGTCGGGACGGCGGGTGTGGCAGCGGTCGAGGTCGCGTCAGCCGCAGCAGCAGCGGCCGTCCCGACCGCGGCGAGCTGCGCCTTGGCGCTCCTCGCCTCGCGGCGGGCCCGCAGCACCTCGATCACCACGGGGACGACCGAGACGGCGACGATGAGGACGAGGATCGTCTCGATGTGGTCGTTGACGAACTGGACGTTGCCGAGCCAGTAGCCGAGCAGCGTCACACCGACGCCCCACACGAACGCGCCGACCAGGTTGTAGGCGACGAACGTCCGGTAGCGCATGCCGCTCATGCCCGCGGCGACCGGGGCGAACGTCCGCAGGAAGGGGACGAACCGCGCCAGGATGACCGTGCGTCCGCCGAAGCGCTCGAAGTAGTCGTGGGCCTGGTCGATGTACTTGGTCTTGAGGACGCGTGCGTCAGGTGTGAAGAGGCGGGGGCCGATCTTGTTGCCGATCAGGTAGGCGAGCTGGTCCCCGAGGAACGCGGCGGCGAAGATCATGGCGCACACGACCCAGATCGACAGGTTCAGCTCGTCCTGGGCCACCAGGAGGCCCGCGGTGAAGAGCAGCGAGTCACCGGGCAGGAACGGGAAGAGCAGCCCGGTCTCGATGAAGACCACGGCGACGATGCCGAACACCGCGTACACGCCGAAGCGCTCGATGAAGCCGCTGATCATGGTCCGCGCGTCGAGCCAGTCCGGACCGAGCGCGACGACCTGGCCCCCGTCGACGGCAGAGAGCGCCGCGGCGGCGTGGGGCAGCGCTGAGGTCAGGAGCAGGTCGGTGAGCACGCCACCAGCGTAGTGGGCGTCCCGCTACCCGGACCCGGGCCGTGTCGAGCGGCTGTCGAGCACTCGTGAACATCCTGCGGGGATCGGGCCCTGATGGTGCGCCGGGGACAATGGAGCCGTGACGAACTCCCCCGGGCGCCCAGCGCGCGACGACCTGCCCGCAGCGCGCTCCCGGACCGAGGCGCCCACCGGACGGCCGAGCGAGCCCTCGCCCGAGCCGCCGCTCGCCCGCGGCGAGGACCAGGTCGAGGTGGGCGTGGGCCCCTGGCCGGGCGGACGGGAGGCCTGGCCGACCGACGCGCGCTACGACGTCGACCTGCTCGAGCAGGGAGACCGGCGCAACGTCGTGGACGCCTACCGCTACTGGACGGTCGAGGCGATCGTCGCGGACATGGACGCGCGCCGCCCTGCGGACCGGCGCCTGCACGTCGCGATCGAGAACTGGGGCCACGACCTGAACATCGGGTCGGTCGTGCGCACTGCCAACGCGTTCAACGCGGCGGGCGTGCACATCGTGGGTCGGCGGCGCTGGAACCGTCGCGGTGCCATGGTCACCGACCGCTACCAGCACGTGAGCCATCAGCCGCAGGTCGAGGACCTGCTCGCGTGGGCCGCGGCGCAGCACGACGGCGCGGGCATCCCGGTGATCGGGATCGACAACGTCCCGGGCTCGATCCCGATCGAGGGCTTCGCGTTCCCGCCGGAGTGCGTCCTGCTGTTCGGCCAGGAGAGCAGCGGGCTCTCGGCCGAGGCGCGTGCGGCGAGCCGGGAGATCCTGCACATCACGCAGCTCGGGTCGACGCGGTCGATCAACGCGGGGGCCGCGGCGGCGATCGCGATGCACGCGTGGGCCGTGCAGCACGCCTACCGGTAGCAGGCCGTCCCGACCCCCGGGACGTCCCAACCAGTGGTGACGGACGTCCACCAGTGGGACGGGCCACACCGCCGGTAGGGATCCATGGCAAAATCATGGGGATAACAGGGCGCGCGGCAGTGTCGTCGGCACCCACCTCCTTCCGTCATTGGAGTTCTGCAGATGGCTATCGCAACCCCCGAGGTCTACGCCGAGATGATCGACCGCGCGAAGGCAGGCAAGTTCGCCTACCCCGCCGTCAACATCACGTCGTCGCAGACCATCACCGCCGCCATTCAGGGCTTCGCCGAGGCCGAGTCCGACGGCATCATCCAGGTCTCCGTCGGCGGCGCCGAGTACGCGGCGGGCTCGACCATCAAGGACCGCGTCACCGGTTCGCTCGCCCTCGCGGCGTACGCGACCGAGGTCGCCAAGAACTACGACGTCACCATCGCGCTGCACACGGACCACTGCGCCAAGCAGAACCTGGACTCCTGGGTCCGTCCGCTGCTCGCGCTGGAGATCGAGCAGGTCAAGGCCGGCAAGCTCCCCACGTTCCAGTCGCACATGTGGGACGGCTCGTCCGTGCCGCTCGACGAGAACCTGATCATCGCCGAGGAGCTCCTCGAGCTCTCCGTCGCCGCGCGCACCATCCTCGAGATCGAGGTCGGCGTCGTCGGTGGCGAGGAGGACGGCCACACGGCCGAGATCAACGACAAGCTCTACACGACGGTCGAGGACGGTCTCGCGACCGTCAAGGCCCTCGGTGCGGGCGAGAAGGGCCGCTACCTGACGGCCCTCACGTTCGGCAACGTGCACGGCGTCTACAAGCCGGGTGCGGTCAAGCTGCGTCCGTCGATCCTCGCGGACATCCAGAAGGCCGTCGGCGAGGCCATCGGCAAGGAGAACCCGTTCGACCTCGTCTTCCACGGCGGTTCGGGCTCCACGGCCGAGGAGATCACCGAGGCCGTGGACAACGGCGTCATCAAGATGAACATCGACACGGACACGCAGTACGCGTTCACGCGTCCGGTCGTCGACCACATCTTCCGCAACTACGACGGCGTCCTGAAGGTCGACGGCGAGGTGGGCAACAAGAAGGCCTACGACCCGCGCGCCTGGGGCAAGCTCGCCGAGGCCGGCATGGCTCAGCGCATCGTCGAGGCGTCGCAGCAGCTGCGTTCCGCGGGCCAGAAGATCCGCTGAACGGCTCGCTGAGCCGCCCGCGAGGGCGGTGAGCCCGGCGGGAGCGTCCCGCCACCAGGAGTGCCAGCAGGCCCCGGTCCGTCAGGACCGGGGCCTGCTGCGTATCGTGGGGCGGCTCGGGCTGCCCGACGGCGGAGCGTCCGTCGGGCGGCCGGCCTCAGCGGTCGCTGCGCGGGAGGCGACGGCTCCCGTTGAGGTGAGTGACGCCGTCGGGCAGGTCGAAGCCGGGGTCCTCGTCGACGATGTCGAGCATGTCCCCGATGCGCGTGACCTCGAGCAGGAAGCGGACGGTCGGGGGAGCGCGCAGCACCCGGACACGGTGCGGCCCGCGCGTAGCGAGCCGCGCGAGGAACGCCACGCCCGAGGAGTCCATGAAGGTCACGTGGTGCGCGTCGATCTCGACGGGGAGGCCCGTGGCCTCGGCGTCCGCGGTCGCGTCCAGCAGGTCTGGGCCCAGATCGGCGTCGATCTCGCCCGACAGCACGATGCGGGCGCGTGTCGCCCCGACGATGACGTGAACGCTCGCAGGGTCGGACCGCTCCGTCACGACGTTGCTCGACCCGGTCGCGGGGTCGTCAGGCTCGCTACCAACCGTGGTGTTACCGTCGCGCACGTTGCTCCTCCCAGCGTGGACCGGACCCGCACAGGTCTCGGAGATCACCAATCTACGGTTGAATGTCCACTCGGGACAGTAACGCGCTCACGGCAATCTCGGTCGGAGGTGGGAATGGTCGGCTCGTCGAGCCTCGGGCTGGGCTCCTGGGCCCATGGTCCGCGCGCGGCCGGGGCCTCCCTGCCGGCAGGCGGACCGGAGCTCTTCGCGCGCGCCGCGCAACGCTCCGGGGTCGCGTCCTTCCTGCTGGGCAGCCGGTCCCAGGGCATGCCGATGATCTGGGTCAACGACGCCTTCTGCCGGCTCACGGGGTTCACGGCCGACGAGGTCCTGAGCCGCAGCCCGCGCTTCCTCGCCGAGCTCCTCGCAGACCCCGCCGAGGCGGACCTGTTCCGCGCCGCGGTCGAGGAGGGGCGCGACGTCGCGCGCACGGTCCGCAGCGACCGGCACGACGGCGCGTCGTTGTGGACGCAGGTCTCCCTGTCCCCGGTCGACGAGGCCGACGGCGAGGTCGCCCACTGGATCGGCATGATGATCGACGTCTCCGAGCACATCGACCGGTCTGCGGCCCAGCTCGCGTCGCTCGAGCTCGAGCGCCGGGAGCGCGTCAGCCTCGCGATCATCACCGAGACCTCGGACCTGCTCAACGACCTCGACTACCCGCTCGCGCTGCGCGAGATCTGCGACGTCCTCGAGGGGGCGCTCGTCGGGTGGGCAGGTTTCTACATGAACGACGACGGGCTGCGCTACGCCGAGGGCATCGACACGACGACCCCGCCGAGCGGCCGTGGGCAACGTCACGGCCGCTACATCGCGGACGGGGCAGGCGTCGTCGAGGGGGCCATGGGGCTCACGGACGCTCTCGGGGACGCCACGGGTCCCGCGGGCCTCGTGCCCGGCACCGTGATCGACCTGCAGGACACGGTGCAGGACCTGCTCGACGGCCGGATCGACGGCCCGGTCCGCCTGGACCTGACGGCCGACTACCCGCAGTGGTCCGCGTCGAGCTGGCTGAGCCGGGACGTGCGGCAGCGCACCTCGTCGAACGCTGATGCGCCCAGCGCCGTCCTGCTCCACGCGATCGCCGGCCGCCGCCGCGTCCTGGGGCTGCTCGCCACGAGCGGGCTGCCCGCCTCGGTGACGACGGCCCCCAACGCGTCGGGCACCGGGGCGGTCCTGCGCGCGCTCGCCCGGCGGGCAGGTCTCGCGATCGACAACGTGCGCCTGTACGCCCGCGAGCACCGCCTGGCCGAGACGCTCCAGCGGGCCATGCTGCCCGAGCAGGCGGACGTCACGGGGCTCGACGTGTGGACCTACTACGCGCCCAACTCCGAGCACGCGCAGGTCGGCGGCGACTGGTACGACGTCCTGCAGATCTCCCCCGACGTCGTCGGCCTGGTGATCGGGGACGTCGTGGGCCACGACGTCGAGGCCGCGGCCGCGATGGGGCAGCTGCGGTCGGTGGTCCGTTCGTACGCGTACGAGCTCACGACCCCGGGGCCCGTGCTCGAGCGCGTCGACCAGCTCGTCGTGGGGATGCGCATCCCGCGGTCCGCGAGCCTCGTGTACGCGGCGCTCACGCACCGTCCTCCGGCTCGGCCTGACGCGCGTTCGCCCGAGCTCGACCCCGAGGCGTTCGAGGAGAGCACGACGGTCCTGGAGGCCGACGCGACGGACGGCGCAGCCGACGCGGGCGACGACGCGAAGACCTGGGCGATCGAGTACTCGCGGGCGGGGCACCTCCCGCCCCTGCTGCTCCGGGGTGGTGCGGTGACGCAGCTCAACGAGGCGGGCGGCTCGCTCGTCGGGTTCGGTACCGGCACCCGGGCGACGGGGCGCGTCGAGCTCGAACCCGGCGACGTCCTGCTCTTCTACACGGACGGGCTGATCGAGCGGCGCGACCGCGCGCTGCGCGTCGGGCTCGACGCCCTCGTGGAGGCGACCCGGTCGATCACGGCCATCGACTCGGCCGGCATCGGCGAGGAGCTCCTCTCCCGCCTCGCGGACGCCCCCGAGGACGACGTGGCCCTCGTGGTCGTGCGGATCCCGGACCCGGTCTCGGACCCCGTCACCTCGGCCCTGAGCCCGCGGAGCCGTCGCTGGCTCCTCCCGAGCGAGCCCGCGTCGATCGGGCGCGCCCGTCATGCTGTGCTGCGCACGTGCCAGGCCTGGGACCTGGGTGACAGCGCCAACGCCGAGCTCGTGGTCTCCGAGCTCGTCGCCAACGGGGTCCTGCACGGCTGGGGTCACCTCGCGCTGCGGCTGTTCGACACGGGCGACGGCCTGCGCGTCGAGGTCGAGGACTCCAACCCTGCGCCGCCCGTCTCGACCGACGGGCACGCGCACCGGATGGGCGGGTTCGGGATGCAGATCGTCGAGCGCCTCGCGGACTGGGGCTGGCGTCCGGCGGGCTCGGGCAAGCTCGTGTGGGCGCGGCTGCGCCCGCTCGGGGAGCGGCAGGACAGGTCGGCGAGCGCCCGGGACTGAGGGGCGGTCAGGCGGGAGCGCCGCAGACCGAGGGGCGGTCAGGCGGGTCGGTCGACCGGCTCGGTCAGGACGCGCCAGCCCCGGCGGGCGGGTCGCAGCGGTGGTCGACGTCGATCCGGAAGAGGTCGAGCGCGCCGCACACCTCGAGGACGAACAGGTCCCGGTCGTCGCACCCGCGCAGGACCGTCGCACCGCCGCGCTTGCGTCCCGAGTCGGCGAGCGAGATGAGGAACGCTGCGCCCGTGGAGTCCATGAACGTCACCCGGCACATATCGATCACCAGGAGCTGGCGTCGCAGCCCGACGACGCGGGCCGCGATCTCGGGGAACTGGTCCCGTTCGGCGAGATCGAGGTCCCCGGCGATGACGAGAGTGGTCGTCGCGGGGGAGGTCGAGATCTCGATCATGGTCCTGACTCTAGGCGGGTGCGCCGTTCGTTGCACATGCGCTCGTCAGGGGCCTGCGAGAATCGACGGATGTCGACCACACCAGTGCGCCCCAACCTCCTCGACGGACCGGCTCCGGTGCGTCTGCCCGCCGAGCCGGACGTCGTCGCCGGCCTCGCGCGCGGCGACGAGCCGTTCGGGCTCGCGGCCGCCCACCCCTCGTCCTCGCTGCTCTGGGCGCTCCTCGCCGAAGCCACGCTGCGCGACGGGGGAGAGCACGCCCCGGTGACCGCGTACGCGTTCGCGCGCACCGGGTACCACCGGGGCCTCGACGCGCTGAGGCGGGCAGGGTGGCGCGGCCAGGGGCCGATCCCGGCCGACCACGAGCCCAACCAGGGGTTCCTGCGGGCGCTGCTCGCGCTGCACCGCGCCGCCGCGCTCATCGGTGAGACCGACGAGGCCGACCGCTGCGCCCAGTTCCTGGTCGACTCGGGTACCTCGGTCGACGAGGTCGCCGCGCTCGTCGCCTGACGCGCGCAGCACGCAGCACGTCGACGGCGCCGCTCGACGCCCGGCACGCTCGGGGCGCTCGACCCGCGACCCGCACCCGCACCCGAGCCCGGGGCGGGAGCGGCGCCGTCGGACACCTGGAGCGCACCTGGTGGACCAGGGGAGCCGTCCAGGGCAAGGACGGGTAAACTCGTCCCGGCTTCCGGGTGACTGCCGCCCGGACGTGCCTCGGGCCCGCAGAGGACCCGCCGGTGAGACACGACACGCATCGACCCCCGTCGTCAGTGCGTGCCGCCGTTCGCCGGCCGGCCCGTCCTCTGTACGTGCCGGTCGGTGCTGGTCCGTGACCCGGTCCGAGGAACAGGCAGTCTGAAAGTGGGGAATCCATGCCAGGCGTGGTGCTCATCGGTGCCCAGTGGGGCGACGAAGGCAAGGGCAAGGCGACCGACCTCCTCGGTTCGCGGGTCGACTACGTGGTCAAGTTCAACGGCGGCAACAACGCCGGGCACACGGTCGTCATCGGGGACGAGAAGTACGCCCTGCACCTGCTGCCCTCCGGCATCCTGTCGCCGGGCGTGACCCCCGTCATCGCGAACGGCGTGGTCGTCGACATCGAGGTGCTCTTCCAGGAGCTCGACGACCTGATCTCGCGCGGTGTGGACGTCTCGCGCCTCCTGGTGTCCGGGAGCGCGCACGTCATCACCGGGTACCACCGCACCATGGACAAGGTGAGCGAGCGGTTCCTCGGCAAGCGCCGCATCGGGACGACCGGGCGCGGGATCGGGCCGGCGTACGCCGACAAGATCAACCGTGTCGGGATCCGCATGTGGGACCTGTTCGACGAGAAGATCCTGGCCGAGAAGATCGAGGGGTCGCTCGACCAGAAGAACCACCTGCTGGTCAAGGTCTACAACCGCCGCGCCATCACGGTCGACGAGACCGTCGAGGAGCTCCTCGCGTACGCGGAGCGCGTCAAGCCGATGGTCGCGGACACCTCGCTGATCCTCAACCAGGCGCTCGACGCGGGCAAGAACGTCCTCTTCGAGGGCGGGCAGGCCACGATGCTCGACGTCGACCACGGCACCTACCCGTTCGTGACGTCGTCGAACGCGACGGCTGGTGGTGCGGTGACCGGCTCGGGCGTCGGACCCACCAAGATCTCGTCGGTGATCGGCGTCATCAAGGCTTACACGACCCGTGTGGGCGAGGGCCCGTTCCCCACCGAGCTCTTCGACGAGATGGGCGAGTACCTGCTCAAGACGGGTGGCGAGTTCGGCGTGACCACGGGCCGCGCACGCCGCTGCGGCTGGTACGACTCGGTGATCGCGCGCTACTCGAGCCGCATCAACGGGATCACGGACCTGGTCGTGACCAAGCTCGACATCCTCACGGGCATCCCCAAGATCCCCGTGTGCGTCGCCTACGACGTCGACGGTGTCCGGTACGACGAGATGCCCACCGACCAGACGGCGTTCCACCACGCCAAGCCGATCTACACCGAGTTCGACGGCTGGACCGAGGACATCTCCGGCTGCCGGACCTTCGAGGACCTGCCGGCCAACGCCCAGGCGTACGTGCGTTCGCTCGAGGAGCTCTCGGGTGCGCGCGTCTCGGCGATCGGCGTGGGGCCGTCGCGCGACGCGATCATCCCGCTGCACGACCTGCTGCACTGAGACGCCGGTACCGCACCTGTTCCCGACCGGACGGAAGGTTCCAGGTGCGTTGACGAACGTCTGGCGGTAGAAACGGACGTAGCGGATTCTCGATCTCGCATCGAGCGTCCGTTGCGTCCGTTTTTATGTTCTGGTGCTGTGATGTGCGTCGAACATGCCGGAAGATTCCGACAACCTGCGTGAAATGGTCAGGTTTCATCCTCGATTCCGTCAAGGATCGTCGGTATGGTATGGGCGTACCAAGAAAGTCCAGGCAACGGCGCTTCTTGGGGGGACCGCAAGGGATCTTCAGGGTGAGCGTCGGCGTTCTGGCCGTTCGCACCCTGACCGACAGAAACGGGTGTGTGACATGCAGGAATCTCGTAGCCGCAAGATCAAGGTCGGGCTCGCCGGACTCGTCGTCCTCGGCGTGGGCGTCGCCGCGACCAGCGCGCTCTGGAGCGACAACGTCTGGTTCAAGGGCGACGTGACCTCCTCGACGTTCAACCTCGAGGGCTCGCTCGACGGGACGACCTGGGTCGAGTCCGACGACGGGACGAACATCGAGCTGACCATCCCGACGGTCGAGAACCTCTCCCCGGGAACGCCCGTCACCAAGACGGTCTACGTCAAGAACGACACCGACTCGACGAACCCCGCCAACCTTGCGGCCCCGGTCGTCGAGGTCACGAGCGACAGCGCCGAGCTCAAGAGCGCGCTCACCGTCACGGCCGCGTACGCGGACGCCGGTGCAGCGGCGAGCCTCGCGCCCGACGCCCAGGTCGCGATCGACGTGACCTACACGCTCACGATCCCCACCGGTTCGAGCGCCGCCGACAACGCCGCGCTCCAGGGCCAGACGGCCGACTTCACGATCCAGGTCACGGGCACCGAGGTCGTGACTCCCTGACATGACCCGGACCTCACGCACGGCTCGCGCCGTCGTGGGGGTGGCGGCCCTCTGCGCGCTCGGCAGCGCCGGACTCCTCCCGGGGACCGGTGCTGCCGTCGCCGTCGAGGCACCCTCCGAGGCGGCGGCCGGGGAGGTGAGCCCCCAGCCCCTGTCGTTCTCCCTCGACGGCATGTCACCGGGGCAGACCCGCTCGACCGTCGTCGACCTCGTCTCGACCCACGCGTCGGACGGGGTGGTCGTCGACGTCCGCGTCACGTCGACCGGCGAGCTGGGCGACTCGATCAGCACCTCGATCGACGCGTGCACGAGTCCCTGGCAGGGCGACGAGTGCCCGAGCGGCGCCGTCCGGCTCGTCGACGGCTGGCGGGGGCCGCAGTCCGGGCCTGCCGCGCAGGACGTCGTCCTTCCCGCCGGAGCGACCACGTCGCTCCGCGTCCTCGTGACGCTCGACGACGACGCACCCGGTGGCGCCACGGGCACCGTCACGTACGACCTCGCGCTGCAGGGAGACAGCACCGCCGAGGGCGGGGGCACCACCGACCCCTCCGGTCCCGGAGGGCCTGGTGGACCGCTCGCGGCGACGGGCGCCGCCGTGTGGTCGGTCGCGGCGCTCGCAGGTGCCGCGATCGGCGTCGGGGCAGCGCTCCTGCGCCGCAGGAGACATCCTGAACCCGGCGCGACGACCGGGCAGCCGGTCGGGCCGTGAGGCGCAGCGGAGAGACAGGCGCACTCCACGGCTCACGACCTCCGCGCCACCTGCGCGGCAGGTGCTTCGACACGCAGTGCGGCGGTTCGTGCTCGCACGACGACCAGGAGAGGAGTCACCCGTGATCGATCGACCGTCCCCGCGGCCCGGCGTCCGGCGGCTCGCCCCAGGCCGTGCCGCGGCACGGGTGGCCGCCGTGCTGGCGCTCCTGCTCCTGGTCGGAGTCGCCCTGTGGAGCGCAGAGCAGTCGCGTCCGACCTCGGCGGCGTGGGCGGACACGGTCTTCGCCGACGGGAGGGTGACCACGGCGTCGATCTCCGCCGCTGTCGACGTGGTCGCGGGCGACTACCACTCGTGCGCGCTCGTCGAGGGCGGCGAGGTCTGGTGCACGGGGGCCAACGATCGCGGCCAGCTGGGGACGGGCACCACGGCGTCCTCGGACGTCCTCGTGGGACCGGTCGGAGGGCTGCTCTCGGGCAAGGAGGTCACCTTCCTCGACGCCGGCGACAAGCACACGTGCGCGTTCGCCGAGGGCTCGGTGTACTGCTGGGGCGACAACTCGAGCGGGCAGATCGGCGTCGGCGGTGCGGCCTTCTACACCGAGCCGGTGGCGATCCCGCCCGGGAACGCCGTCGGTCCGGTGACCGAGCTCGAGCTCGGAGCAACCGGCTCGTGCGCGGTCGCGGGCGGCAAGGGGTACTGCTGGGGCGACACGCTGGGGCCTGCAGGGACCTCCTCGACCCCGGTCGAGATCTCCGGTGGGGCCATGCCGGCCGGGGCGACCGTGACCGACATCGCGATCGGTGCCGGCCTCGGGTGCCTCCTGGCCGACGGTGCGCCGTACTGCTGGGGCTCGAACGACGTCGGGCAGCTGGGCGACGGCACGACCACCCCCAGCCCGACCCCCGTGGCGGTCGTGACGAACGGCGTGCTCCAGGGAGCGGAGATCCTCGACATCTCGGTCGGCGGGAAGAGCGCTTGCGTGATCGGCCGGAAGACGACGGGCCCGGAGAGCCAGTCGCCGTACTGCTGGGGGGACAACTCCTGGGGGCAGCTCGGCATCGGTTCGACGGGCGGCAGCTCGCCCGTCCCCGTGGCGATCGCCCAAGGCGGAGAGCTCGCCGGGACGCCCGTCGTCTCGCTCGACCTGGGGGACGGGACGACGTGCGCGCTGACGGCGTCCGGCATCGCGTACTGCTGGGGGAACAACTCCGAGGGCCAGACCGGGACGAACGTCACCTGGAACGCCATCGTCAACCGGCCGACCGAGGTCGACCGCGGCAACATGAACACCGTCACCGACGGCGCGCGGTTCCGGACGGTCGACGTCGACGCGACGCACGGCTGCGGGGCCGCGACGGACGGCATGCTCTACTGCTGGGGCCTCAACTCCTCGGGGCAGCTCGGGACGGGCAGCACGGTCCAGTCGTACCGCCCGGTCATGATGAGCCCGACCTGGTCGGGATGGGCCTCGTGAGGTGGCTCAAGCGGATCGGCGACGCGTTCCTGACGGTCGCCGCCGTCGCCGGGGTGCTCGGTCTGCTGCTGTTCCTCGGCATCCAGACGGGACGGCTGCAGACCATGGTCGTCATCTCCGGATCGATGGTGCCGACCTACGAGGTGGGTGACGCGATCGTCGCGCGCCGCGTCCCGGCGTCGAGCCTCGAGGTCGGTGACGTCGTGAGCGTCTTCACCCGTGACGGCGTCCTGGTGACGCACCGTGTCGTCGCGATCGAGGGCGGACCTGGCGACGAGCGGACCCTCACGCTCCGTGGGGACAACAACCCCGTCGACGACCCCGAGCAGTACGTCGTCGACGACGCCCTGGTGCCGCTCGTCCGGATACCGGGGGCCCGCGACGCCATCGAGACCCTGCGTCGGCCCGCGGTCGGCATCCCGGTCGTCGTCGCGGCGTGCGCGCTCGTCGGGTTCGCGCTCATGCCCTCCTCGAAGAAGCGTCAGGAACCCGACGACGAGCCGATGCCGGACGGTCCCGCAGCGGGACCGGTGCCCGACGACGTGGACGCCCCGGGCCCACCGCGCACCGATCGGTAGACTGCGTTCCCGTGAAGATCCTCGTCATCGGTTCGGGTGCCCGCGAGCACGCCATCGTCCACTCCTTCGCCCAGGAGTCCGTCGCCACGGGCGCGGAGGCGCACGAGCTGCACGCCGCCCCGGGGAACCCGGGGATCGGAGAGCTCGCGACGCTCCACGCGGTCAGCGCGGTCGACGGCGAGGCCGTCGCGGCGCTCGCGGTCGAGCTGGGAGCAGACCTGGTCGTGATCGGCCCGGAGGCGCCGCTCGTCGCCGGTGTCGCGGACGCCGTGCGGGCGGCCGGCATCGACTGCTTCGGCCCCAGCGCCGAGGCCGCCGCGCTCGAGGGGTCCAAGGCGTTCGCCAAGGACGTCATGGCCGCAGCGTCGGTCCCCACCGCGCTCGCGCACGTGTGCACCGACATCGACCAGGTCGCCGACGCGCTCGACGCGTTCGGTGCGCCCTACGTGGTCAAGGACGACGGGCTCGCCGCGGGCAAGGGCGTCGTCGTGACCGACGACCGCCAGGAGGCGCTCGAGCACGCGCAGGCGTGCTTTGCGACGCCACGCCCCGGCGCGGGCGACCCCGTGGTCGTGATCGAGGAGTACCTCGACGGGCCCGAGGTCTCGCTCTTCTGCCTGTCGGACGGCACGAGCGTCGTCCCCCTCGCCCCCGCGCAGGACTTCAAGCGCGCGTTCGACGGCGACGCGGGCCCCAACACGGGCGGCATGGGTGCCTACAGCCCGCTGCCCTGGGCGCCCGCTGGCCTGACCGAGGAGGTCGTGACCCGGGTCGCGCAGCCCACGATCGACGAGATGGCCCGCCGCGGCACGCCGTTCGCCGGAGTCCTCTACGTGGGCCTCGCGCTCACGAGCCGCGGCACGCGCGTGGTCGAGTTCAACGCCCGCTTCGGTGACCCGGAGACCCAGGTCGTCCTCTCGCGGCTCGTCACGCCGCTGTCCGCGGTGCTGCGCGCAGCGGCCCGCGGCGAGCTCGCGGACTTCCCGCGGCTGCGCTGGTCGGACGACGCGGCCGTGACCGTGGTCGTCGCCGCGAACGGCTACCCGGCAGCGGTCCGCAGCGGGGACGCCATCACGGGGGTCTCCGAGGCCGAGGCCCTCGAGGGCGTGCACGTCCTGCACGCGGGCACCGCGCTCGACGACGAGGACGTGCTGCGCAGCGCCGGTGGGCGCGTGCTGTCGGTCGTCGCGCGGGGCGAGGACCTCCAGGAGGCCCGCCGCCGTGTCTACGCAGGCGTCGACAAGATCGTCCTGCCCGGTTCGCACCACCGCACCGACATCGCCGAGAAGGCCGCGCGCGAGCAGCGCTGAGCACGTGCTCGACGAGGGCCCGCGAGCTGATGCTCGCGGGCCCTCGCCGTCCCGGCCCGTCCGACGAGGCCAGGTCCAGGGGGGGGCGCCTCGGCCGACGGCCGCGGGCGCACCCGGTCAGGAGGTCGTGCAGGCCTGGCCGTCGAGCGCGAAGCCCGACGGGCCCGCCCCCGTGCCGTTCGCGGTGAAGCCGACCTCGACGCTCGCACCAGGGGCCAGGGCCCCGTTCCACGGCGCGTTGACGACCGTGACGGTCGTGCCCGACTGGCTGAACGTGCCCGACCAGCCGTTCGTGACCTGCTGCCCCGCGGGGAGCGAGAAGGTCAGCGTCCACCCGTTGCGGGGCGTGGACCTCGTGCTGGTGACCTTCACGGTCCCGGTGTATCCCGTGCTCCAGCCGTTCGTGGAGGACGTCACGGCGCACTGGCCCGTGGGGGTCACGGGCCCGGCCGACGTGGTCACGGTCCGTGCGCCCGACGCGGGCGAGACGTTGCCCGCCGCGTCGCGCGCCCGCACCGTGAACGAGTAGGTGGTCGCGGGTGAGAGCCCCGTCAGGGTGGCGCTCGGCGTGCTCGTCGTGGCGACCTTGGTGGCCCCCGAGGCGTCGTTCCGGTAGACGTCGTAGGCGGTCACGGCCCGGTCGTCGGTCGAGGCGCCCCAGGTGAGCGTCACGCCCGACGACGTCACGTCCGTCGCGCTCGGGGTCCCCGGCGCGGTCGGTGCCTGGGTGTCCGGTACGGGCGTGGTGCCGCCGTCGCCGTACAGGTCGCCGAGCGACTGCCCGGTCGTCGAACCGGCCCCGCCGAGGGGCACCTGATGGTCGAGCGAGACGAACTTCCCGCCCTCCTTCCACAGCGAGGGTTCGAGCAGGTCGTACTTGGCCTCGTCCCACGTGGTCCAGTCGTGGTTCAGCAGACCGCCCGTGTCGCCCGAGTTCGGGTTGATGCACCAGAACGTGTGGCTGATCCGGTAGTCGACCATCATGTCGCGCAGCGCGCGCATCCACTTCTCGTTCTTGCCGCCGTCGAGCAGCCCGCCCCACTCGCCCACGAGCAGCGGAGCCGTGCCCTCCTTCCACAGGTACAGCCAGCTCGGGTCCCACACCTCGGCCTCGAGCGAGGCCCGGTCCCAGTCGTCGCCCTCGAACCACGGCTGCGGCGAGACGAGCGGCCCGTAGTCGTGCGGCGAGTAGACGAGCTGGTCCTGGTGCGCACCCAGGTCGACCGGGTGGTCGGCCGCGCCGCGCAGGTTGCCGCCCCACCACGTGTTGTGGAAGTCGTCGAGGCCGCGGTCGGCCCAGGTCTTGCCGGCCTTCGGATAGACCTGGACCCCCTCGACGAGGATCAGCAGGTGCGGGTTGATCGCGAGGATCCGTGCGGCGGCCTGCTCGGCGACGTAGCGCCAGTTGTCAGGGTCGCTGGACCCGTCCCACTTGGCGCGCAGGGCCTCGGACTGCGAGCCGTGCGGCTCGTTCTTGAGGTCGGCCGCGACGATCGTGTCGTCGTCGGCGTACTCCTGGGCGAACCACTCCCAGCCCGCGTAGAAGTCCTCGACCGTGAACCCGCCGTGGGTCCACAGGGGGTAGACGTGGCCCGAGTTGTCGGCCGTGGCGCTGTGGAGGTCGATCATGACCTTGAGCCCGTACTTCTCGCACAGCGAGAGCCAGTGGTCGAAGATCTCCTTGTTGTCCATGCCCACGAGCTCGGGGTTCACGAACGTGTTGACGTTGGGCGACGCGACGGTCTCCCCGTCCCTCCACTCGAGCAGCAGCTCGGTCGAGACCGGGACGCGCACGATGTTGATGCCACGCTCGGCCATCGAGCGCGTGATCGCCTCGAGGTTGCCGGACCACAGACCATGGAACACGCGCTCGCTCGCGTTGAAGCCGAACCAGTTCGCGCCGGTCAGCCAGACCTCGTCGCCCGCGGCGTCGACGATGGTCGAGCCGTCGGTGTGCAGCCAGTCGTCGGCCGGGACGGCAGCGAGGGGCACGTCCGCGGCCGCGGACGGGGTGAGGGACGCCGAGGTGGGCGTCGAGGACGAGGTGAGCGGCGCCGTCGGGCCGGCGAGGGCTGCCGCGGACGGCAGCGCGCCCGCGACCAGGACCGCGCCCGCCGCGATCGCGGCGTACGCGGCCCGGCGCCGGGGTCGGGAGATCGGATCCTGCAGAGCACTCATGGAAAGCTCCTGGAAGAAGGACCGGGCTGCCCGGGGCCGCGAGGTGCGGGCCCGGACAGCCCGGTCGGGTGCTGTCGGTCAGGTCAGGCGACGGTGCAGGCCTGGCCGTTGAGGGTGAAGACGGCCGGCACGCCGTTCGTGCCGCTGTGGCTCGCGTTGAAGCCGACCTCGGCGGACCCGCCCGGGGCGAGGTTCGCGTTCCAGGACAGCCCGGTCACCGTGACGTTCGCTCCGGTCTGCGTGAACTGGCCCGACCACGAGTTGGTGATCGTCTGGCCCGACGGGAACGTGAAGGCCAGGCTCCAGCCGTTGACCGTGCTGGTCGAGGTGTTCGTGACCTTCACGGTGCCCGTGAAGCCCGAGCCCCAGCCGTTCGCCGAGTAGGCGACCGTGCACGAGCCGGGGGGCGGGACGACGACCGTCGTGGTCGTCGCGCTCACCGCGGCCGAGGCCGCCGAGAGGTTGCCCGCGGTGTCCTTGGCCCGGACCGTGTACGAGTACGTGGTGCCCGCCGTCAGACCCGTGTCGGTGAAGGACGTCCCGGTCGGGGTGCCGACCTGGGTTCCGTTGCGCAGGACCACGTAGCCGGCCACGCCGACGTCGTCGGTCGACGCGTTCCAGGAGAGCGGGACGCTGCTCGCCGTGGTCGTCCCCGCGGTCAGACCCGTGGGCGTCGAGGGCGGCAGGTCCGTCTGGCCCGCCGCGGTCGTGACCGACCGGGCGGCAGACGGCGTCGAGACGTTGCCGGCCGCGTCGCGAGCCGTGACCGTGAACGAGTACGTGGTCGACGGGCTCAGGCCCGTCGCCGTGAAGCTCGTCGAGGTCGAGGTGCCGACCTGCACGCCGTTGCGGTAGATCGTGTAGCCCGTCACGCCGACCGCGTCGGTCGAGGCCGTCCACGAGAGCGGGACCGAGGTGGCCGTGGCCGTGCCCGCGGTGAGGCCCGTCGGGGCTGTGGGAGCCGTCACGTCGCCGGGCGTCGTGCCACCGCCCTCGATGACCGGGTAGGCGTTCTCGACGAGCATCTCGAACTGCGCGTCGAACCACTGGCCCGCGAGCGGGGCCCCGCCCAGCGCGCCCGTCAGCTGGTTGGAGAGCTTGGGCGAGACGAACGTCGGGTCGCACATGCGGTCGAACCGCTTGCCCTGGTCGTTCGGGATGTCCGTCGAGGCGCCGTCGGACTCGCCCGGAGGCTTGACCCACACGAACGCGTGCAGGTGGGACTCCGGGTAGCCCGACGGCGTGGCCTGCGGGCGCTCACCGATGCCGGCGCCCGCCGGGTTGCACCACGCGCCGCGGTGGATGCGCTTGTCCACGCGGGACTCGTTGACGTAGGTGTTGTAGTTCGTCGACGTGCTGACCGCGGTCGGTCGGGCGTCGCCGCCCCACCCGTTGCGGGACGTGTCGATGAGCATGCCGATCGAGGCCGGGAAGCCCTCGGCGACCAGGAGGTCGTAGAGGTGCGCGGTCCAGTCGGCCTCGTCGAAGTCGGCGTTCCACTCGTAGAAGCTCGACGACCGGATGGGCGTGCCACCGATCTGGATGTCCTCGAGGAACGGCTCGACCAGCGGCGTCGAGTTCGCGGTGTTGGTCACGAAGCCCGTGACCGACGCGAAGCCCGCGTTCGTCGACCTCACGACGTCGGCGAAGAGCTTGGCGGCGGGGCCCGAGTTGCTCGGCCAGCCCAGCCAGCCCGCGTGCGCGGCGTCGATGTAGGAGTAGACGTTGCCGACCGTGTAGAGCTCGTCGAGCGCGTACTTCACGCCCGCGCGGTAGTACGGGGCGGACTGCTGGCAGTCGGGCGTGCTGATGTTGGTGATGAGGTTGGGGAGCGAGTCGGGCTCGATCGTCGCCGCGATGCGCAGCGAGTCGTACTTGGGGTCGTCGAGGATGTCGACGATCGGGTCGATGTACTCGTTCTTGTAGCGCACGAGCCCGGCGTCCGTGGCGGGCAGCTCGCCGTTCGACGCGAGCGCGTAGCAGTCACGGCCGGGCAGGTCGTAGATGACCAGGTTGAACACGATCGGCACGCCCGCGTCCTTCTGGGCGAGCGCCTCGTCGAGGTGGAAGCGCAGGCCCGGGCCGTCGGCGTTGCCCTCGATCGCGCTGATGCGGTCCATCCAGACGGCCGTGGGCTCGCCCGAGATCGCCTGCATCTTCGCGGCCAGGTCACCGTCGGCACGCGTGGCGGCGGCCTCGACCGAGTCCGACCAGTACGGGTTCACGTACTGCGTCGCCCCGGCGTACGGGTTCGCGACGCGGGCCTCGGCCGCGGCGGCCGGAACCTGTGCGAGCGCGAGCGGAGCGGCGACGAGCGCCGCAGCGGCCATGGCTGTCGCGCCCTTGCGCAGCCGATGGTGGGTTGGTGACACGAGGTCCTCCTGAGGTTCGTCCTGGGGCCGGACGACACCGGCCGGCCCGTGCCGCGGGGTGCGGCGTCGAGCGCAACGTGTCACGGACCGGGTGAGGTCGGCACGTCGTGAAACGTTTAGGTGGACAACTCGGTTCACCCGCACGAGGGGGCGGGCGGTGCGCGGTCAGCGCGGGGGAGAGGTGGTGCCGCGCACGACGAGCCGTCCGCCCGGGACCGCGGGCAGCGGCTCGACGCGCGGGGTCGAGCCCCCCGGTGAGGTGCCGGGGCCGGGGGTTGTGCTGGGGGCAGAGGCAGAGGCAGAGGCAGAGGCAGAAGCAGAGGCAGGGGCAGGGGCGGTGCCGGGGGCGGGGGCGAGAGCCGCGTCCCGACCGAGACCCCGGAGCACCCGGCGCCCGGCCTCCTGGCCGAGCGCCCGGTCGGGGCGCGCGACCGCCGTCACGGGCGGGGTCGACAGCCGCAGCACCGGTGCGTCGCGGCCCGCGACGACCGACAGGTCCCAGGGGACGACGAGCCCCGCCCGGCGCGCGACGTCGAGGACGACCAGGGCGCCCTGGTCGTCCGAGGTGACGACCGCCGTCGGGCGCTCGGGGGACGCGAGCAGCCGGCGTGCGGTCGACGCGACGTCCTCGAGCGTCGTGCACGACTCGACGACCGCGACCCCGCCCCGGCGCGCGACCTCGGCGCTCAGGGCCTCCGCGGCACCGCGCCCCGACCGGAGGTCGGGCGCGGACGCCAGCACCGCGACGCGGCGGTGCCCGAGGTCGGAGAGGTAGCGACCGACTTTGGTGTCGGCCGACGGGTCGAGGGCGACGGTCTGCGTGGATGTGGATGTGGGGGTGGGCGGACGCGGGGCCGCCGGCGGCGGCGGGTTGCTCGGCACGCCGCCCGATGCGTCGCCCGATGCGTCGCCCGGCAGGGCGACGTGGTCGACCAGCACCGCCGCGGCCCCCAGGCGTTCGAGCGCCGCGAGCCGGGGGTCCTCGCGGCGGATCCCTGTGAGGACCACGGCGTCGTACCGCTGCTCGGCCCACCAGTCCGCGATGGCGAGCGCCGCCGCGGCCGGGGAGCCCAGGAGGTGCACGGCCAGCGAGAGCCTCCCGTCGAGGACGTCCCGGAGCCCGTCCGAGAGCTCCAGGTCCGTGGCCGTCGCCGCGGCGCCGACCGCGTCCCGCACCAAGACGAGCGCGACCGACCCGGCCGCGCCGCGCAGGGTCCTGGCCGCCACGCTCGGCCGCCACCCGAGCTCCTCGGCGACCTGGAGGACCCGCCGCCGGGTACGGTCCGAGACCCCCGGTCGTCCGTTGAGGGCGTACGAGACGACCGCGATCGACACCCCCGCCGCACGGGCGACGTCGGTGATGGTCGTGCGCCTACCAGTAGCAATCGGGCGTTCCGGACGTAAGAATGTGGCCACGGTCACACAGCATGCCCCCAGCCGGGGCGTGCTGCACGATCGGGCCGGCTCGACGGCGAGCCGTCAGGGGGGAACAGGTACACGACGGGGTGAGCGCCATGGTCGATGTCACGACCCACCGACGAAACCTCACGATCGGTGTCCTCTCGCCGGTCGTGGGCGGCTTCTACTTCGGGAAGGTCCTCGCAGGGATCGCACGCGGCCTGCGCGCGGGCGGGCATCGCGTGGTCGCGGTCCAGACGTACCCGGCCGACCTCGACCGGGACGAGTTCCCCGACCAGCCGCCGCACCGGCCGATCGCCGGGCTCGACGCGATGGACGGGGTCATCGTGGTCACGTCGGCCGTCGAGCACGACGTGCTGCGCGCCCTCGACCGGTCGGGCAAGCCCCTGGTCGTCATCAGCGAGACCGTCGACGACCTGCGGGCTCCCGTGGTCACGCCCGACAACGCGGGCGGGGTGCGCGCCGCCGTCGAGCACCTCCTCCAGCACGGGCACCAACGGATCGGGTTCCTCGGGAACCCGCGCCAGCACGACCTGGCGGAGCGGCACGCCGCGTACGAGGCAGCGCTGCGCGCCCACGGGATCGAACCCCGCCCCGAGTGGGTCTACCGGACGCGCGACAACCAGGAGGCCGCCGGCGCGGCGGCCGCCCGGGTCGCCCTCGACGAGGGGCTCGACACGACCGCGACCATCGCGGGCACCGACCGCAACGCGGTCGGCTTCCTGCGCGCACTGACCGACTCGGGGCTCGTGCTGCCGCGCGACCAGGCGCTCATCGGGTTCGACCACTCCGACGGCGGCGCGCGGGCACGCCCTCGGCTCTCGTCGGTCGACCCGCACCACGACCGCGTCGGAGAGCTCGCCGCCGAGCTCCTGCTCGCGCGCCTGCACGGCGAGCGGGTCGGGCCGGGTGAGCACCTCGCGGACGCGACCCTCGTCTGCCGCGAGTCCTGCGGCTGCGTCGACGGCACGCGGACCGACCTGCTCGTCGACGGGGTGCCGCGCAGCGCGGGCACCGCCGACGA
The DNA here is from genome assembly GCF_001429135.1 of Oerskovia sp. Root22. Classification (NCBI taxonomy): domain Bacteria; kingdom Bacillati; phylum Actinomycetota; class Actinomycetes; order Micrococcales; family Cellulomonadaceae; genus Oerskovia; species Oerskovia sp. Root22. Next base: position 436,352 of record NZ_LMIL01000011.1, read on the forward strand.
CGGTTCCGCGGCAGCGCGCCTCGCCGCCGTGGCGCGTGCCGTGCTCGACGACGCCGTGGTCCTGCGTGCGAAGCCGCGTCCAGGGAGCGCGGGGGCGTCCGGAGCGGGGGAGAGCGCCGTCGGAGGGTGGGTACGGGCCGTCGTCGGGATGATGACCGACGCCGCTGCGGACGCGACCGTGCCCACGTCGCACTCGTACCGTGCGCTCGCCGACCGGACCGCGGTCCTGCGTCCCGTCCCCGAGGCGCTCGAGCAGCTCGTGCCCGTGGTGCGCGCGCTCGAGGCGGAGCTCCTGGGGGGCATCAAGCGCCGGGGGACGACGGGACCGCTGGGTGGCGCGGCCCGCGCACGACCGCAGGGTCGTGCCCGGGCGCTCGGTGACGTGACGACCGAGATCCTCGTCGCGCTCTCGAAGGGGTGCACGCACGGGCTCCTCGTCCGCTCGGGCCACCTCGAACGGGCCATGGTCGACCAGTACGAGCTCGACCTCGAGCTCATGCACGCCGACAGCGCGTCCCTGCGGCACCTCGAGTGGCTGCCCCGAGGGCAGGCCGGCCCGGCAGCGATCGCGCTGTGGGTCCCCCCGGGCGGGGGCCCCGCGGGCGGCGTGCTCGAGGTCGCGGGGGTCCGGGGCAGCACCGCCGGTCAACGGCTCGTCGGCCACCGGTACCCCGCGGCGGAGTTCCCGCCCAGGGCTCTGCTGAGCGCCAACGCACTCTCGTTCGTCATCCCCGTCGCGTTCGACGCGAGCGACTGGGGGTACCTCGTGATCGGCGGCCCCGTCGACACCCGGGCGACGAGCGCGCGCGAGAAGTACAACCACTGGGCGGCCATGCTCGCGGTCGCGCTCGACCAGGAGCACCACCTGGCCGCGCTGCGCGCCCAGCGGACCGAGCTCGAAGAGGCCGCCCGCCGGGAGCGACGCCTGGCCGAGGAGATCAGCGCGAGCGAGGAGCGCTACGCCCTCGCCTCGGTCGCGGCGTACGACGCGACGTGGGACTGGGACGTCGCGACCGGCACGGTCTACTTCTCGCCGTCCTGGCGGTCGATGCTCGGCCTGCCGGCCGACGACGTGCGGGCCGCCGACCCCGACGAGTGGATCGACCGCGTCCACCCCGAGGACCTGCAGGCCGTCCAGGTCGCGCTCGCGGCCCAGCTCGGCGGGGCCGGCGGGTCGCTCGACCTTGAGCACCGCCTACGAGCCGCCGACGGCCGCTACCTGCGCGTGGCCTGCCGTGCAGTGACCGTGAGCGACGGCGCTGGCTGCCCGACGCGCATGGTCGGGGTCATGACGGACCGGTCCGACGAGCGTCGGGAGGCCGCTCTCCGGGGGGTGTTCCTGCCCGATCGCTCGCGGCCCGTGTGACCCGGCTCCCCCAGCGCCTAGGGTGCGGCGACCACGAAGTACCCGTCCGCCAGGTCGCAGGCGTCAGGGACCAGGGTGGTGGGCCCTGGCATCCCTTCGCCGCCCCCGCCGCCCAGGGAGATCTCTTCGCCCGGGACGACGTCGTCCCTCGTCGCGGGGTCTCTCGGGTTGGTGGTCGTCAGGGTCGAACCGTCCCAGGCGACCGCACCCGCGGGAAAGACCGGAAGGTACCTCGTCGAATCAGCGTCGACGTACAGACAGCCGTCCTCTTCCACGAGCGTGCCCTCGAGCTGCGCCGCGTCTCCTCCCGGCTCTGACGGGAGCCAGTACGCGAACGGCACCGGTCCGGTCGGGGTGGGAAGTGGATCGAGACGGGGTATGCCCATGCCGGCGCACCCCGACGTGAGCCCGAGCGTGCCGACGAGTGCTGTGCTGAGCAAGATGCTCTGCCTCATCCGACCTGAACCGCCCTTCTGCCCCAGCACGACCTCCTCGTCGAGGCCGGGGCTCCATCGCTCTGGGTCGTGGGTGACATCTGCCCCGAAACCGTTGCCAGGACCCTACACGGGCCACTCACCGAGACCCGGCCGTGCGGCGAGCAGTGGCGTCGGTCCGTGCGCATGGCGGCGGACCGAGGCATGTCAGCACGAGGTATGTCAGCACGAGGCTCGGACGGGGAGCCCGAAGGGCACAGGTGGCGGGACGTTCACGGCCCGTGGGCCCCGTGGGCCCGGAACGCCCCGGACCAGGGTGGCCTGGGTGAACGTCGCGGTGTCCGGCAGGCCGGAGCCTCGCCATCCGGACGCCCCGAACCGTGCGTGCGCCGGATGAGAGACTAGGCGCCGTGACTGACTCGCGCGACGCCCTCGACACGGCCCACCTCGACCTGCCGGGGTGGCGGCACGTCTACTCGGGGAAGGTCCGCGACCTCTACGAGCCCGACCTCGCGCAGCTCGGCGGGGCGCACCCGCTCGGTGACGTCGTCCTGGTCGTCGCGAGCGACCGCGTGAGCGCGTTCGACCACGTCCTGTCGCCGGGCATCCCCGACAAGGGGGTCGTCCTGACCCAGCTCAGCCTGTGGTGGTTCGACAAGCTCGCCGACCTCGTCCCCAACCACGTGGTGAGCACCGAGGCCAGCGCCATGCCGGGCGACGGCCTGGTGCCGGACGTCGTCGCCGGTCGCGCCATGATCTGCCGCCGCCTCGAGATGTTCCCGGTCGAGTGCGTGGCCCGTGGCTACCTCACCGGATCCGGCCTGGTCGAGTACCGCGTGGACCGTACGGTGTGCGGAGTTCCTCTGCCCGAGGGGCTCGTCGACGGCTCGCGTCTTCCGGAGGCGATCTTCACGCCCGCGGCCAAAGCCGAGGTCGGCGAGCACGACGAGAACGTGTCGTTCGAGGTCGTCGCCCAGACCATCGGGCTCGAGGCCGCGACCCGGCTGCGCGACCTGACGCTCGCGGTCTACTCGCGCGCCGAGGAGATCGCGCGCGAGCGCGGCGTGATCCTCGCCGACACCAAGTTCGAGTTCGGCGTGGACCCGGTCACGGGCGCGACCGTCCTGGGCGACGAGGTGCTGACCCCCGACTCGTCGCGCTTCTGGCCTGCCGACCAGTGGCAGCCGGGGCAGTCGCAGCCGAGCTTCGACAAGCAGTACGTCCGCGACTGGCTCGCCTCCGACGCCTCGGGCTGGGACCGCGCGTCCGACGCCACGCCGCCGTCGCTGCCTGCCGACGTCGTCGAGCGCACGCGCGACCGCTACCTCGAGGCCTACGAACGGATCACGGGCGACTCCCTGTTCTGAGCGGCGGTGCTGGTCTGAACCGCGGTCCCGGGGCGCTCGCGGACGTAGCGGTGCCCCGTCGGTGACGTCCAGCGGACCGTGCCGTCGATCGCGAGCTCGGGGCGCCAGCCGTGCCGCGCCCGGACCACGTGGTGGTGCCGACACAACGAGATGAGCTCGTCGGGGCCCACGTCCGTGGTCTCCTGCGTCACGCCCGGTCCCGGCGGCGACGGGCGCCTGACGTGGTCGAGGTCGCAGCGGAACGCGGGCACGGCGCACCCCGGGAACGTGCACGTGCGGTCGCGCGAGAGGACGGCAGCGATCACCTGGACCCCAGGCCCAGGGCGGGCTTCGAGCAGCGATTCGAACATGTGTTCGATCGTAGCGTCCGGGTCCGACAACGACACGCGGAACCGTCGAGCAGTGCGGCCGGTGCGTCCCGTTGCTGCATGAGTCGTTGCGCGATATATATCGACCATGACTTCCGCTGCGAGTGGCCCGCCGGGCGCCAAGCCGTTCCGCATGACCGAGCAGGCCTACCTGATCCTGCTCTCGCTCACGCCCGAGCCGCTCCACGGCTATGCCGTCATCCAGGCGGTCGCCGAGCTGTCGGACGGCGCCACGGCGCTGGGGGCCGGCACCCTGTACGGCAACCTCGACCGGCTCTCGGGTGCGGGGCTCATCGAGCCCTCGGGCGAGGAGGTGGTCGACGGTCGTCTTCGCCGCTACTACCGGATCACCGACCACGGCCGTCGCGCGGCCGAGCAGGAGACGGCCCGGCTCCGCGAGCTCGCCGCCAGGGCGCAGAAGGCCCTCGACCGGCGGGGCACGGCAGCACGCCCGACGTCGGGCCGGCTCGCGGGAGGGCTGGCCTGATGCGCCGCCGCGACCTGACGCCCCACGAGCGCTTCGAACGGTCCGCGCGCTTCTGGGCGCGCGCCTACCCGCGCCGCTGGCGCGAGATCCACGGCGACGAGCTGCTCGCGGTCCAGCAGGACGTGGCCCAAGCGGCTGCGGAGGCGACCGGTGCGCCCGTGCCCGACCGGCTGAGCGTCGGCGAGGTCCGTGGCCTGCTGCGCGCGGGGTGGGGACTGCGGTGGCGTGAACGACCGCCGCTGTGGCGGTGGGTGCTGTACCGGTTCTTCGACGTGCGACTTCCTGCGAAGCACTGGTGGTGGGTCGCGGACGACATCCACGGGGCTGCTTTTGCGTTCAGGGCTCAGGCCGGGACGGTGGGGATGGTCACCGCGTTCGCGACACTCCCGACCATCGTCACCTTCCTGAGTGGTCAGGTGCCGTACATCCCGCTCTACCTGGCTACCTGGTACTGGTGGGCCTTCATGGCGCTGACGATCCTCGTGGGTGGTACGGCCTTCCGCAAGGACCGTGTCCGACGTGCTTGGCGCCGTCACGTCATGGAGGGCAACATGCCCCTGCCGCCGCGAGCATCGGTCCCGCTGCCCCCCGGCGTCGAGCGCCCGGCTCCCAGGTTTGCCCCGCGTGCCGCCGGAGGATCCGAGCCGACCTCCTGAGGCGAGCTCCGCCGTCGGGCCGGGAGATCCCTGCCGTCGAGCACGAGGTTGTGTTCGTTCTGACGCGCAGAACGACCGCAACCTCGTGCTCGGCACCACGCTCGACCATCGGCCGGCCTCGCCCCGCACCCCGCCCAGCCCGCACCCGCGCCCGCCGCCTGAGACGCGACCCTGCCCCGTGCGTGGCCCGGGTAAACTGGCCCCGGAATCCCCACCCACCGAGATCCGTGCGACCCGGTCGCCGCCCTCGCGGCGCGCCCCGAGCCTCGTGCGGACCTGTCCGAGCCGAGCGGCCGGACCAACTTCCCGAGGAGCTCCCGTGGGACGCGTAGTCGTCGAGGTCATGCCCAAGCCTGAGATCCTGGACCCGCAGGGCAAGGCCGTCGTCGGGGCGCTCCCGCGCCTGGGCTTCACCCAGTTCACCAGCGTGCGCCAGGGCAAGCGGTTCGAGCTCGAGGTCGAGGGTGACGTCACCCCCGAGGTGCTCGCCGCGGCCCGCGAGGCCGGCGAGAAGGTCCTGTCGAACCCGGTCATCGAGGACGTCGTCCTCGTCGCCGAGCTGACGGCCGAGCTGGGCGGGGAGAGCGCCTGATGAGCGCCCCCGCAGCGACCGGCCTGGCCACGGCCCGGATCGGTGTCATCACGTTCCCCGGCACGCTCGACGACCGGGACGCGGCCCGTGCCGTGCGCCTGGCCGGCGGCGAGCCCGTGTCCCTGTGGCACGCGGACGCGGACCTGCACGGGGTCGACGCGGTCGTGCTCCCGGGCGGCTTCTCGTACGGCGACTACCTGCGTGCCGGGGCGATCAGCCGCTTCGCGCCCGTCATGGACTCGCTCGTCGACGCGGCCAAGGGCGGCCTGCCCGTCCTGGGCATCTGCAACGGCTTCCAGATCCTCACCGAGGCGCACCTGCTGCCCGGCTCGATGATCAAGAACGACCACCTCGCGTTCATCTGCCGCGAGCAGACCATGGTCGTGGAGAACGCGGACACGGCCTGGACGCGCGACTACGCCACGGGCCAGCGCATCACGGTGCCGCTCAAGAACCAGGACGGCCAGTTCGTCGCCGACGAGCGCACGCTCGACGAGCTCGAGGCCGAGGGCCGCGTGGTCTTCCGCTACGAGGGCTGGAACCCGAACGGGTCGCGCCGCAACATCGCGGGCATCTCGAACGCGGCGGGCAACGTCGTGGGTCTCATGCCGCACCCCGAGCACGCGGTCGAGGCCGGGTTCGGCCCCGCGAACGAGTCCGGGCCCCGCGCGGGCACCGACGGGCTGGGCTTCTTCACCTCGGTGCTGAGCACGCTCGTCCAGGCCTGACCGCAGCACCAGCACTGCCCGACGGCGGGGCTCACCCAGGAGGTGAGTCCCGCCGTCGGCATATCACCCCGAGCGCTGCCGCGCGGTGAGAGCGCAACCCGCTACCCTTGGTCCCGTGCCCACCTTCTTGTCCGGTTCCTCCACGTTCGGCGCCTTCATGATCGACTGCCTCGCGTGGGTCGCCGGGGCGCTGGGCGCGGCTCCTGGACGGGTCGGGGCCATCGCCACGCGCGCCGAGGCAGTGATCACCGGGTGGGGCTGGACCGGCCCCGCCGGAGAGATGGCCGAGCGCATCGCGTACACCCCGCTACGGGTCGCCGTCGCCCTGTTCCTGGTCATGGCGGTCGCCGCGGTCGCGGCGCTCGTGTCGAGCGTCCTGACGCGCCGGGCCCGGTGACGCAGAGCCTCAGAGCCCTGCGACGAGGTTCACGACCGCACCGATGATCACGGTCCCGAACAAGTAGGACAGCAACGAGTGGCCCAGCGCGGTCCGCCGGATCTCTCCCGACGTGACGTTGGTGTCGGAGATCGCGAAGCTCATCCCGACCGTGAACGCCACGTACAGGAAGTCGAGGTAGCGCGGCGGCTCGACCTGGTTGAAGTCGATCCCGCCGTCCTCGCCCGTGTAGTACTGACGGGCGTAGGCCAGCCCGAACAGGGTGTGGACCGCGGCCCACGAGACCGCGATGCAGGCCACGGCGAACACCGCGCTCACGGCCTGGGCGCTCTTCTTCTCGGGTGAGGCCAGCAGGAGGAGCGCGACCCCCACGAGGCTCGCGAGCGAGGCCGCGAGGATGAACAGGTGGGTCACGCGCCGGGACGGCTCCTCGCGGGTCGCGTGGCTCGCGGTCAGCCGCGCGTCCATGGGGGTCACGACGACCCAGGTCCAGGTCGTGAAGACGAGCGCGGCGACGCTCCATCCGGCGAGGACCGCGAACCGGGGGTATCCCTGCGTGCCGAACCAGATCCCCGCGAGGACCCCCAGGGCGACACCGGCGCCGAGGCGCACGGCAGGACCTGCGCCCAGGGCGTCGCGGCGGGCGGGGGACGTCGGGAGGTCCGGGATCGAGGGGGTCACGCGGTCAGTCAACCACCGGCCCCACGGCCCGTCGCGCCGGATCGGCGTCTCGGTCGCTCCGGCTCCAGCGTGCGGATCTGCTGCACCGTGCGCTGTGCGCTCGCCGTGCCCGTCGCGCTACGCGCGCTCGGCGAGGTACCGGAGCTGGGCGCGGACGCTCTGCCGGGCGGCCGGGAGCACCCCGGGTGCGACGGCGCCGTAGACGACCGCCGTGACCTGCTCGACGAGCCGGTCGGTCACGGGGTCTCCCGCGAGCCTCGCCGCGGCGAGGGCGGCGCGCACCTCGGCGAGCCGCCCCAGCCGGTGCTCGCGGTACGCCCGCACGACGGCGGACAGGTCGTCCAGGTGCGGGCCGTGCGCGGGCAGGACGGTCGCGGCCCCGAACGCCTCGAGCGCGTCGAGGCTCGTGAGGTAGTCGCTCAGCGAGCCGTCCGGCGCGGAGATCACCGTGGTGCCGCGCCCGAGGATCGTGTCGCCCGTCAGCACCGAGCCGCGCGGTCCGTCGTCCGGCAGGCGGAAGCTCAGGGAGTCGGCGGTGTGGCCCGGGGTCGCGACGACCTCGATCCGCAGCCCGGCCGCACGGAGGACCTCGCCCCCGTGCAGCGGTTCGGCCGTTCCCCCGTGCGCTGACCCGCCGAGCGGCCCGCCCCCCGCGGGGTGGCAGTGGACGGGGTCGGCCGCCCGGACGGGCGCCCCGGTGAGCTCGGCGAAGCGCGCCGCCCCTGCGGTGTGGTCCGCGTGCCGGTGCGTGACGAGGACCAGCTCGACGCGCGGCCCGTCGGCCAGGGCCGAGAGGTGAGCGACGTCGTCGGGCCCCGGGTCGACGACCACGCGCGTGCGCGCGCCGGGCGCGGCCAGGACGTAGGACCTTGTCCCGTCGAGCGTCATGGGTCCGGGGTTCGGGGCGAGCAGCACCGAGGCGTGGTCCGTGACGCGCACGGGCACGCCCGACGGCGCCGCGTCGGTGGGCGGTCGGGTGCGCTCTGGCCGCGTCGGGTTCACGGGACGGTCGTCAGGCGAGCGCGTCCGCGAGCAGCTCGAGCGTCTGCGTGCGGCCGGGCGTCGCGTCGAGCGACTCGTCGGCGCGGGACGCCGCGACGGGCACGACCATGACCTCGTCGACGCCGTGCCGGGCGGCCAGCTCGCGCACGCGACGCGCGGCAGCCTGGGGCTCGTCGACGATCCAGCGGTCGAGCATCTCGTCGGCCATCTGGGACGTGAGCCCGTCGAGCGGCGTCGACGCCGCGTCCTCGACCGTCTCCTGGGCGCCCAGCGGCTTGCCCGAGCGCAGGCGGGCCATCATGCGGGCCTGGGGCAGCGCGCGCGCACGGGCCTCGGCGAGCGTCGGGGCGACCGACACGTTGACCGTCAGGAACGTCTCCGGCGCCGGGTGCTCGGGCGACGGGCGGTAGCCGTCGCGGTACAGCGCGAGGATCTCGTCCATGCCGGCGCCCGAGAAGTGGTTGGCGAACACGTACGGCAGGCCGAGCTCGGCGGCCAGGCGTGCCGAGTAGTCGCTCGACCCGAGCAGCCAGACGGTCGGCACGGACTCGGCGGCCGGGGTCGCGTGCACGTCGTAGACCTGGCCGCTCGTGAGGCGGACAGAGGCGCCCTCGGCGCTCATGAGCGAGCGGATGTCCTGGACGTGCTGGGGGAAGCGGTCGACGTCGGACGTGGGGCCGCTGCTGCGGAGCAGGGCCGTGACGACGGGGTCGCTGCCGGGCGCCCGGCCGATCCCCAGGTCGACGCGTCCCGGGGCCAGGGCCTCGAGGACCGCGAACTGCTCGGCCACGACGAGCGGCGCGTGGTTGGGGAGCATGACGCCGCCCGAGCCGACGCGGATCCGCTCGGTCACCGCGGCGGCCGCCGCGATCATGACGGGCGGGGCGGACGCGGCGACCGCGGGCATGTTGTGGTGCTCGGCGAACCAGTAGCGCGTGAAGCCGAGGCGGTCGGCGAGGCGCACGAGGTCCAGGGACGCGGCGATGGCCTGGGAGCTGGACTGTCCCGAACGGACGGGGACGAGGTCGAGGACGGAGAGGCGCGGCGAGATAGTCATCGCCAGGTCCAACCCCGGGAGGCGGTCAGGGTATTCCTGCCCGCTGCTACCGGGTGCGGAGTACTCGTCGCCGTCCGGCCGGTCTCACGACGAGTACTCCGCACGCAGCGGTGCGGCGGGCGGCTCAGCGCGCGGCGAGCGCCTGCTCGACGTCCTCGATCAGGTCGAGCGGGTCCTCGAGGCCGATCGACAGGCGCACGGTCGTCTCCGCGATCCCGACGGCGGCACGGCCCTCCGCGCCCAGCTTGCGGTGCGTCGTGGTCGCGGGGTGCGTGATGAGGGACTTGGCGTCGCCCAGGTTGTTGGAGATGTCCACGATCTGCAGGGCGTCGAGGAACTGGAACGTGCGCTTCTTGAGGAGCTCGGCGTCCGTGCCCGGGTCGTCGGCGCCGGGCACGTCGAGGTTGAACGTCACGACCGTCCCGCCGCCGCTCTGCTGGGCCTTGGCGAGCTCGACCTGGGGGTGCGAGGCGAGGAACGGGTAGCGCACGGCCGTGATGCCGGGCAGCTCCTCGAGCGCGGTCGCGACCTGGAGCGCTGCGGCGTTCTGGGCCTTGACGCGCACCGACAGGGTCTCGAGGCCCTTGACCAGGACCCACGCGTTGAACGCGCTGAGCGAGGGCCCGGTGTTGCGGATGAAGGTCTGGACCGGGCCCTTGACGTACTCCTCGGAGCCCAGGATCGCGCCGCCGAGCACGCGCCCCTGCCCGTCGATGTGCTTGGTCGCCGAGTACACGACGACGTCCGCACCGAGCTCGAGCGGCTTCTGCAGCACGGGGGTCGCGAACACGTTGTCGAGCACGACGACGGCCCCCGCCGCGTGCGCGAGGTCGCTCACGCGGCGCACGTCGATCACGTCCTGCATGGGGTTGGACGGGGTCTCGAAGAAGACGACGTCCGCAGGGGTCGACAGCGCTTCCTCCCACTGCGACAGCACGTGACCGTCGACGTAGTCGGTGCGCACGCCCCACTTGGCGAAGATCTCGTCGAAGATCACGAGCGACGAGCCGAACAGGGCGCGGGCCGCGACGATGCGCGACCCGGAACCGACCAGGGCCGCGAGCGACGTGAAGACCGCGGACATGCCCGACGCCGTGGCGTAGCAGGCCTCGGCGCCCTCGATGAGTCGCAACCGCTCCTCGAACGTGTGCACGGTCGGGTTGCCGTAGCGCGAGTAGATGAAGCGGTCGACCTCGCCCGCGAAGGCGGCCTCTGCCTCGGCGGCGCTCCCGTAGACGTAGCCCTGCGTGAGGAAGAGCGCCTCGCTCGTCTCCTCGAAGTTCGAGCGGGCGTGGCCGCCGCGCACCGCGAGGGTGTCGGGCCGCACCGAGCGGGGCAGCGGGCCGCGGCCCGAGCCGCCCGGGACCCCGGCGGGAATGCGCAGGACGCCGTCCCCGGTCGCGGCGCTCACGACTGCTTCCAGGGGAGGCCCGCTGCGCGCCAGCCGTCGGAACCACGGTGACCGGCGCCGTCGAGCGCTCCCTCGAAGCCCTCGAGGACGTTGTACGCGGGGCCCAGGCCGGCGGCGGTCGCGGCCTTGGCCGCGCCGATCGAACGGGCTCCCGAGCGGCACAGGAACACGACGGGGGTCTCGGGTGTCACGCCGGCCGCGGCGAGGTCCGTGACGAACGACGGGTTGGGCCGGCCCTCGACCGTGACCCACTGGGTCAGGACCGGCTCGCGGCCCGTCGAGGACAGGTCGGGGACGCCGACGAAGCGCCACTCGGCGTCGGTGCGGACGTCGACGAGGACGGCGCCCGGGGCGCTCTGGAGCAGGCCCCATGCCTGCTGGGGAGTGATGTCGCCGGCGTAGCCGTCGGCGGGCCGGGCGTCGGGGACCGGTGCAGCGGTCGCGCGGTCGGGGGCACTCATGGTGATCCTCCATCGGTCGTGGCGGTAGCACCCTCGCCCGTCACCGGGGGGTTGCTGCGGCGTCATCGTGCCAAGTCACTCAGCCGCTCTGGATGGTTGCGTCGGATCGTACGTCACCGTGCCCACGGAGTGAAACGGGTGTCTCGCAGGGTGGGCAGGGGATAGGTTGCTGCGCATGGAGCACCCTGCGCGCCGCCACGAGGTAGAGGATTCCCGTCGAGACAGCGGGCTCGGGGCCTCTACCTCGACGCAAGCCCTCTACCTCACGGCAGGCGGTCGTGACCAGAGCCCGCCCGAGGAGGTCCTGACCGGGGGCAACTCCTCGACCGTCGTGCGGAGCGGCGACACGGTCCGCCGGACCGCCGGGCCCTGGACGCCGACCGTCCACGCGCTCCTGCGCCACCTGCGCGCGCACGGCATCACCGAGGTGCCCGAGCCGCTGGGGACCGACGAGCAGGGGCGCGAGGTCCTGTCCTATCTCCCGGGCGACGTCGCGAACTATCCCCTTCCCCTGTGGGTCTGGGACGAGTCGGTGCTCCGTGACGCGGGCGCGCTGCTGCGGCGCGTGCACGACGCGAGCATCGGGTTCCTCGCCGCCACGGCCGACAGCGGGCTCCCCGGGGGCTCCGTCGTCGACGGCGCTGCCGCCGTCCCCGCACCCGCCGCCGCCCCGACCTGGCAGCTCCCGGCGCGCGAGCCGGTCGAGGTCGTGTGCCACAACGACTTCGCCCCGTACAACCTGGTCTTTCGCGACGGGGTCGTCGTCGGGCTCATCGACTTCGATACCGCGAGCCCCGGCCCCCGGATCTGGGACCTGGCTTACCTCGGCTACCGGCTCGTGCCCCTCGTGGCGGACGCCGGGGACGGGGAGGGAGCCGACGTCGTCGGGCGCCTGGATCCTCTCGCGCGCCTCGACGCGCTAGTCGCGGCCTACGGGCTGCCCTTCTCGCGTCGCGAGGTCCTGACCGTCGTGGTCGCGCGGCTCGACGAGCTCGCGGCCTTCACCGACGAGCGGGCGTCAGCGACCGGGCGGGACGACTTCCGGGAGCACGCGGCCATGTACCGGGCCGACGCGCGACACATTCAGGCGCTCGCGGACGCGTCGCCTCGCTGAGCGGGCTCGACCGCCTGACAGGCACCCTCTGCCCACCATCCGAGACGCCGTGCCCACCGGTTGACACGCTCTGCGGGCCTCGCCCATCCTTGACACCAGGTCATGAGTGCCAGCGCAAAACCCCGGTTTGCTGGCCGGCAACCCTCCTCCGCGGCGGGGTGCCCCGGGTGACGACCAGGTCCCTCTCTACAAGGAGGGGGGCAAGCGCGGAGGGGCCGCAGGGCGAACTCCGACGACCACCGGAGGACGTGCCATGAGCGCACACGCAGTCATCGAAGCCCCTACCTCGTGTGCCGTGCTGCCCGTCGTGGGCAGCGACACCCTGGTCCCCCTCGTCGACGGGCGCAGCGTCCCGTACGCCAACCTCGACGTCGCGGCGTCGGCCCCGGCGCTGCAGGTCGTGGCCGACCGCGTCAACGAGGTCCTGCCGCTCTACGCGAGCGTGCACCGCGGCGCGGGCTACCTGTCTCAGGTGTCGACCGCGCTCTACGAGGCCGCGCGCCAGACCATCGGCGCGTTCGTCGGCGCCCGCGAGGACGACGTCACGATCGTCACGCGCAACACCACGGACTCGCTCAACCTGCTCGCGGGCTGCGTCCCGGCCCAGGCCGACGGTTCGCCGGGCCGTGTGCTCGTGCTGGACGTCGAGCACCACGCGAACCTCCTGCCGTGGCAGCGCACGGGCGGGGCCACGGTCCTGGTCGGCGGTGCGACGGTCGCCGAGACCCTGTCCGGGCTGCGCGCAGAGCTGTCGCGCTTCCCGTACGCGCTCGTCGCGATCACGGGGGCCTCGAACGTCACGGGCGAGTCGCTGCCGCTCGCCGAGGTCGTCGCCGCGGCGCACGACGCCGGAGCGCGGGTCCTGCTCGACGGCGCCCAGCTCGTCCCGCACCGGGGCGTCTCGCTCGCCGCGAGCGACGTGGACTACGTCGCGTTCTCGGGCCACAAGACCTACGCGCCGTTCGGTGCGGGCGCGCTCGTGGGGCGCCGTGACTGGCTCGACGCCGGCACGCCCTACCTCGCCGGGGGCGGCGCGGTGCGCAACGTGACGCTCGACGGCACCACGTGGCAGAGCGCCCCGGCGCGGCACGAGGCCGGGTCGCCCAACGTGATCGGCGCGGTCGCGCTCGCCTCGGCGTGCGACGCGCTCGCGGCGCTCGAGCCGGGCGTGCTGGTCGCGCACGAGACCGAGCTGCGTGCCCGTCTCGTCGACGGGCTCGAGGAGATCGACGGCGTGCGCGTCGTCCGCGCCTGGGCCGACGCCGTGGACCCTGTGGGCGTCGTGACCTTCTCGGTCGACGGCCACGACGCGGGCCTCGTCGCGTCCTACCTTTCGGCCGAGCACGGCATCGGCGTGCGTGACGGCCGGTTCTGCGCGCACCCGCTCCTGGCCCGCCTGGGCTTCCCGGCCGGTGCCATCCGGGCGTCGATCGGCGTGGGCACCACGGGCGAGGAGATCGAGCGCCTGATCGCGGCGCTGCGCGCCTACGTCGGCGAGGGGGTCAAGGCCCGGTACGAGGTCGTCGACGGCTGCTGGGTCGTGAGCGACGACCCTCGTCCGCTGCTCCAGGTCGCAGGGCTCTCCGGGCTGTTCGCGACCGCCGCGGTCGGCAACATCACGGCCGCCGTGGGGTGCGGTCCGGCCCCGGCCTGACGAGCCCTCTGACCTGCGGAGACACTCCTCGGAGCGCAACGTTCACCCGTGCGTCACCTCGTCGCCCACGAACGACCGCTCTGTGGTCTTGGCGGCGACGCCCGCGTGTGTTCTGATATGCGCTGTGCAGCACGATGTCGTCCTGGAAGGCCACGGGTTCCGCCTCGAACCCCTGGCTGTCGCGCACGCCGGTGCGCTGGCTCAGATCGTCGATCCGACGATGTGGGCGGGTATGAGTACGACCCTCCCTGCGGGGGAGGTCGGGATGGTGAACTTCATCGAGGACACTCGGGCTACCCGGGCGCTGACGGCCTTCGCCGTCGTCGACGCGGGCTCGGGTCTCGTGGTGGGGAGCACCGCTTTCCGTGACCTGTCGCTCGACGACAGGCGCGTGGAGATCGGGCGGACCTTCTACGCCCGTTCCACGTGGGGGAGCCTCGTGAACCCGGTCTCGAAATGGTTGCTGCTCCGACATGCGTTCGAGTCGTGGGACGTGCACCGCGTGGGCTTCCGGGTGGACGCGCGCAACGCGCGCTCGCTCGCCGCGATGCGTCGCCTCGGCGCGTACGAGGAGGGCGTCATGCGAGGTCATCGCACGGCCCCCGATGGCACGCGTGCCGACTCGGTGTGCTTCTCGATCCTCGCGCACGAGTGGGCGGGCGTCGAGCTCGGCCTGCTCGCGCGGATCACGAGCCCGCGGATCGTCCCGGTGCTCGGCCCCGTCGAGATGTCCACCGCCGGCGAGCCCGTGACCACGCCGCTCCTGTCGGTCGTCCCGCCGGTCGCGGACCACGTCGCCGAGGCGGCCGGTCAGGCCGTCGGCTCGGTCACGGCCCTGCCGCCCGCCGTCGCCCTCTGAGAACTTCCCCCGTCCACAGCGACGCCCCGGGACCCGTACGGGTCCCGGGGCGTCCTTCGTCTGCGGTCAGTCCTTCGTGAAGGCGTCCTTGACGTCGTCACCGGCCTGCTTGACGTTGGCCTTCGCCTGGTCGGCGTGGCCCTCGGCCTCGAGCTTCTCGTTGCCGGTCGCCTTGCCGGCGCCTTCCTTGACCTTGCCCTTGGCCTCTTCGGCACCGTGCTTGATCTTGTCTCCCAGTCCCATGGGGTTCCTCCCTCGGTGGTGGTTGGTTCGCATCGACCGTAGGCAGGCCCCCGGGCGACTCGCATCTCGGGGGACGGGCGGTTCACAAGATCCTCACGTCCTGTCCGGCAGGATGACCGCATGGAGAACGTCACGGTCCTGGAAGGGTTCGGGCTGCGCCTCGAGCCGCTCGGCGAGCAGCACGCGCCCGAGCTGGGGGCGTTCGTCGACGATGCCCTGTGGGCAGGGATGTCGTCGCCCACGCCGCGCGGGACGCCCGCCATGTCCGCCTACGTGCGCGACGCGGTGGCGGCGCCGGGGCGCCTGGCGTGGGCCGTCGTCGGGCCGCGTGTCCCCGGCGAGGGGCCCGACGACGCCACGTCCGTCCGCGGCAGCACCTCGCTCTACGAGTGGTCGCCCTCGCAGGGCCGCGTCGAGCTCGGCTCGACCTTCTACGACCGTCCCTGGTGGGGCGGCGTGACCAACCCGGCGTGCAAGTACCTGCTGCTGCGGCACGCGTTCGAGGTGCTCGACGTCGAACGCGTCGCTCTGCGGGCCGACGCGCGCAACTCCCGCTCGATCGCGGCGATCCAGCGCCTCGGGGCCGTACCCGAGGGGGTGCTGCGCAGCCACCGTGTCGCGCCCGACGGGTCGCGCGGCGACACGGCCTACTTCTCGGTCCTCGCCGACGAGTGGCCGGCCGTCCGGGACGGCCTGCTCGACCGGCTCGCGCGCCTGGAGGGCCTCGATCGGGTCGTCTGACGGCGCCACCGGGGCGTCCCTGTGGCCTCGGGCGACGAACCTGCCTAGGTTGGAAGGATGCCTCCGCGAGCCTGCGGTGGGCGCACCGACCGCTGGAGGGCTGTTGACGACCGAGGACGCACGACCGGCAGGACCCGCGGTCGACCCGGACGACAGAGCCTTCTTCGGGCACCCGCGAGGTCTGTCGACCCTGTTCGGCCTCGAGGTCTGGGAGCGGTTCTCGTTCCTCGGGATGCAGGCCATCCTCGTGCTGTTCTTCACCGCGACCGTCGCGGACGACGGGCTCGGGATGGAGGCCGGGCAGGCCGCCTCGATCGCGGCCGGCTACGGGACCATGGTCTACCTGGTCTCGGTCGGGGGCGGGTGGATCGCGGACCGGGTCCTGGGCTCGTACCGCGCGGTCCTGTGGGGCGGGATCCTCATCGCGTGCGGGCACTACACCATGGCGATCCCCGCCGAGCTCTCGACGTGGCTCGGCCTGGTCCTCATCAGCCTGGGCACGGGACTTCTCAAGCCCAACGTGTCGACCCTCGTGGGCAAGCTCTACTCGACCACGGACGAGCGCCGGGACGCGGGGTTCGCGCTCTACTACATGGGCATCAACGTCGGGGCGTTCTTCGGTCCTCTCGTCACGGGCTGGCTCGGCGCCGACGTCGGCTGGCACTGGGGGTTCTCGGCCGCCGCGATCGGCATGACCGCGGGAGTGATCCAGTACGTCGTGGGACGCAGGCACATCCCGGGTCACGGGCGCGGCCCCGAGGCGCCCCTGCCGCCGGCCGTGATGCGCCGGACCCTGTGGATCCTGGGAGGGGTCGCGGCCGGGGTGGTGATCCTCGCCGTCGGGCTCGCGCTCGTGGGGCGCCTCAGCATCGCGGGCGTCGTCGACGCGCTGACCGTGGTCGCCATGGCTGCCCCGATCGTCTACTTCACCGTCATGTTCCGCAGCCCCCGCGTGACGGGCGAGGAACGCGGGCGGCTCCGGCCGTTCCTCGTGCTGTGGTTCGCGTCGGTCGCGTTCAACTTCGTGCTGTTCCAGGCGTACAGCGTCCTGATCCTGCTGGCCGACCAGCACGTCGAGCGCACGATCTTCGGGTGGCAGGCCCCCGCGGCCTGGTTCAGCTCGTTCCTGGGCGGCGTCGAGGTGCTCGTCGCGCCCGTGGTCGCGGCGCTGTGGACCTGGCTCGGGCCCCGGCAGCCGCACGCGTCCAAGAAGATCGCGATCGGCGCGCTGCTCGGCGGCCTGTCCTACCTGGTCCTCGTGCCCGCCGTGACGGGGCAGAGCGGCGACTGGAAGATCGCCGTGTGGTGGCTCCTGGCCTCGCTCCTGCTGCTGGGGCTCGGTGACGTGCTGCTCCAGACGACGGGCCTGTCCGCGACGACCAAGCTCGCCCCCGCGGCGTTCTCGAGCCAGTCGATGGCCGTGTGGTTCCTGTCGATCGCGCTCGCGAACGGCATCCAGGCGCAGACCGTCCGTTTCTACGGCGAGATCCCCGACGGCCTCTACTTCACGCTCAACGGCGCGGTCGCGGTGCTCGTCGCGGTCGTCGTCCTGGTCCTCTCGCCCTGGATGAGACGAACCATGCACCCTGTCCACTGACCGGTGCGCGCCACCGGCAGCACCCGAACGACTGCACCACCTGCACCACCCGCACCACCCAGCACCGGAGGAATGACCATGCGGTACGTGACCGAGCTCCCGTTCGAGACCACGGTCGAGGACCACTGGATACCCCTCGCCGACGGGACGCGCCTCGCCGCGCGCGTCTGGCGACCGGTCGACCCCACGCCCGTCCCCGCGATCCTGGAGTACCTGCCCTACCGGCTGTCCGACTGGACCGCCCCGCGCGACGCGCAGCGCCACCCGTACTACGCGGGCCACGGGTACGCGTCGGTGCGCGTCGACATCCGCGGCAGCGGGAACTCGGACGGCCACCAGGACGACGAGTACTCCCCGACCGAGCTCGCCGACGGCGTCGCGGTCGTCGAGTGGCTCGCCGCGCAGGAGTGGTGCAGCGGCAAGGTCGGGATGTTCGGCATCTCGTGGGGTGGGTTCAACGCCCTGCAGGTCGCGGCCCTCGCGCCCGAGGCGCTCGCGGCGATCGTCACGGTGTGCTCGACCGACGACCGGTACGACAACGACGTGCACTACACGGGCGGATCGGTCCTCGCGGTCGACATGCACGCGTGGGCCGCGACCATGCTCGCGTTCGGCTCCCGGCCCCCGGACCCGGCCGTCGTGGGCGACCGGTGGAAGGAGCAGTGGCTCGACCGCCTCGAGCACACCGAGCCGTTCGTCCACACCTGGCTCGACCACCAGACGCGCGACGACTACTGGCGCCACGGCAGCGTCATCGAGGACTACTCGGCGATCAAGGCCGCGGTGCTCGCGGTCGGCGGGTGGAACGACCCCTACCGCGACACGGTCCTGCGGCTCGTGGCCGCGGGTGACGCGACAGCCGACGGCGACCGCGCCCTGGGGGGCCCGGTCCGCGGCATCGTCGGTCCCTGGTCGCACCAGTACCCCGACCGCGGCCTGCCACCGGGCCCCTCGATCGGCTTCCTCCAGGAGACCCTGCGCTGGTGGGACCAGTTCCTCAAGGACGAGGACACGGGCGCCCTCGACGAGCCGGCGCTGCGCGCATGGGTCACCGAGTCAGTGCCTCCCGCCACGGTCTACGACGAGCTGCCCGGGCGCTGGGTCGGGGAGGAGCGGTGGCCGTCCCCGCACGTCCGGCCGACGGTCCTCCCGTTCGCGGGAGCGCCTGGCGGCACCGACGACGTCGACGACGCAGCGGTCGCCACCGTGCTGCGCACGACCGCCCCGCTCGTCACGCACCTTCCCGCCCGCCCGGGCCCTGCGAGCGGTGGGCCGGCCGCCCCGGCGGACGTGCCGCCGTCGTGCCTCGTGGCCTCTCCCCAGCACACCGGGATCGACGCGGGGCGCTTCTTCCCGTTCGGGAACGACGCGGACCTGCCGCCCGATCAGCGCGAGGAGGACGGGCGGTCCGTGTGCTTCGACTCGCCGCCGCTCACCCAGCGGCTCGAGATCCTGGGCCGTGCACGGGTCCGCCTGCGCCTGTCGTGCGCGGGCGACAAGGGGCAGGTCGTGGCACGGCTGTGCGACGTGGGCCCCGACGGCTCCTCGACGCTCGTGACCCGTGGCGTGCTCAACCTGTCGGCCCGCGAGGGGCGCGACCGCGTCGTCCCCTGGGAGCCCGGCGCGACGCACGACGTGACGTTCGAGCTCAGCGGCGTGGGGTACGCGCTCGCTCCCGGGCACCGGCTCCGGCTCGCGCTCTCCTCGGCGTACTGGCCGTGGGTGTGGCCGCAGCCGGGCGGAGCTGCGCTCGCGGTCGCGCCCGCGGGCAGCTCGCTCGAGCTCCCGCTGCACGACGGCGCAGCTCCCGGCGGGCACCCGGTCGTCACCTTCGAGGAGCCCGAGCAGGCGCCCCCGCTCGGCGTCGTCTACCCGGAGGACGCGGACCAGCGGCCCGAGCGGCGCGTCGTGCGTGACGTCGCGGCCGACGAGTGGCTCCTGGAGGTGGACCCGAGGTACGGCGGGACGCGCATCTACCCCGACGGCCTCGAGTTCACCGAGGACGCGCTCGAGCGCTACTGGATCGGGCGCGACCCGCTGAGCGCACGCACGCGCTCCGACTGGAGCGTGCGGCTGCGTCGGCCCGGTGCCACGCCGTCCGACCTCGCGTGGGACGCGAGCGTCGTGACGCGCTCGGAGATCTCGTGCGACGCCGAGTTCTTCCACACCGACGACGTGGTCGTGGCGCGCGACGGCGAGGACGTGGTGTTCGAACGTCGGTGGCGGCGCAGCATCCGGCGGACCGCGGGGTGAACGCTCCTGCCGAGAAGTGAGCAGATGCCCCTGATCTGACCCGATCAGGGGCATCTGCTCACTTCTCGGCGAGCGGCGGGAGCAGCGCTCAGCGCGGCGTGACCGTCCCGCTGAGGTGCCGCCTGCCGCTCTTCCCGTTCCAGCCCACGTACGTGAACCCGCCCGGGTGAGCGCCGTCGTCGGGCACGCGCGTGATGGCGACCTGGACCGTGCCCGGGACCAGGACGGGCGCGGCGAACTCGACCGTCCAGTCGTAGGCGTCACCGCGTGCCGCGCCGACCTCGGCCAGCGCGCGTGCAGCCGTGTACATGCCGTGCGCGATGGTCCGCGGGAACCCGAACGCCTTGGCGCCCAGGACCGAGGTGTGGATGGGGTTGCGGTCGCCCGAGATCGCGCCGTACGCGCGCCCGATCCCGCTGCCGAGCTCCCAGCGTGCCGTCGGGACCGGCGGCACGAACTCCTCGCGCGACGCCTCCTCGGTCCGCTGAGGGGGCGCCTCCTCCTCCGACGGCAGGCCGAACCCCTTGGCCAGGTACGTCGAGACGCCGCGGTACGCGAGCTCGCCGCCCGTGCTGACCTCGGTCACGAGGTCCACCTGGACCCCGCGCCGGTGCGCGCGCAGGTCCTCGGCCGTCGCGCGGACCTCGAGCACGTCGCCGACGCGCACGGGCCGGTGCACCGAGACCGCGTTCGACACGTGCACGAGCCCCAGCAGCGGCAGCGGGAAGTCGCCGCGCACCATGAGCGCGGTCGCGAGCGGGAACGCGAGCACGTGCAGGTACCCCGCGGGCAGGGTGTCGCTCACGCGCTCGCCGAGGAGGCGCTGGTAGTCGGTCAGGTGCTCGGTCACGCCCGCGGTCGGGACGTCGGCGACGCGGTAGACGACGTCGGGCAGGACGACGTCGCGCGGCCCGGGCAGGACGCGCCCCACGGGGGAGCGCGTCACGGCGATCCGGCCCGACGACGCCACGCCCTTCGCGTACAGACCGCCGAGCGCCGGCAGAGAGGGCAGCGTGACGAGACGCGGGTTGCGGCGCTCCGGGGCCTCCTGAGCGGCGGCCGTCACGCGCCCACCAGGCTCTGGCCGCACACGCGCAGCACCTGGCCGTTGACGCCGCCCGCAGCGGGGGACGCGAGGAAGGCGATGGCCTCCGCGACGTCGACGGGCAGGCCACCCTGCTGGAGCGACGACACGCGCCGCGCCATCTCGCGCTGGACGAGCGGGATCGAGGCCGTCATGTCGGTCTCGATGAATCCGGGCGCGACCGCGTTGGCCGAGCCGCCGAGGGGTGCCAGGAGGCGGGCCGTCGCGCGCGTGTGCCCGATGACCCCGGCCTTGGAGGCGCCGTAGTTCGTCTGCCCGCGGTTGCCCGCGATGCCGCTCGTCGAGGCGAGCGAGACGATGTGCGGGGCCTCGGAGAAGCCGTTCGCGCCCAGCAGGTACTCGTTGATCCGCAGCTGCGAGAGCAGGTTGACCGCGATCACGGCGTCCCACTTGTCGGGGGACATGTTGGCGAGGAGCTTGTCGCGCAGGATCCCGGCGTTGTGGACCAGGACGTGCAGGCCGCCGTGGCGGGTCCGTGCGTGCTCGAGGATGCGGGCGCCCGCGTCCTCGGCCGTGACGTCGAGCTGGAGGGCCGTGCCCTTGATCTCGTTGGCGACCTTGGCGAGCGACTCGCCGGCCGCGGGGACGTCGACCACGACGACCGTCGCGCCGTCGCGGGCCAGGGTCCGGGCGATCGCGGCCCCGATCCCGCGGGCCGCGCCCGTCACGACCGCGACCCGGCCCGCGAGGGGTCGGTCCCAGTCGGGCCTCGCCTCGGTCGGGGCCGGACCCACGTGCAGCAGCTGGCCGTCGACGAACGCCGACCTCGCCGAGAGGAAGAAGCGCAGCGTGGCCAGGGCCGACGTGCTGTCGGGGGCGGCGTCCTCGGTGAGCTGGATGCCGTTCGCCGTGGCGCCTGCGCGCAGCTCCTTGGCGAGCGAGCGCAGGAACCCGTCGACGCCCTGGCGGGTCGCCGCGAGCAGGGGCGTGTCGTCGTCGGACGGTGCGCGCGAGACGGTCACGACGCGGCCTCCGGGCGCGAGCTGACGCAGGTTCGCGCCCAGCTCGAGGACGGGGGCCGAGAAGTCGGCGGGGCTCGTCGCGCCCGTCAGGACGACGACGATCGCGCCCCAGCGGGTCTCGGCGCCGTTCGCGTTCTGCCGCACGTCGAGGTCCCAGCCGAGCAGGGCCTGGGCGACCGCGGTCGTGTCGGCGGCCGAGCCGGGCTCGCCGATCACGAGCACGGGGCCCGGGACGAGCGGGTCGCCCGCGCGGTAGCGGCGCAGGACCGCGGGCCGGGGCAGGCCGAGCTTCGTGGCGAGCGTCTTGGTGAAGCCGGAGTTCACCGCGGACAGGTACTTGTCGGTCATGGCGGGGTCCCTCAGCTCTCGGTGCTCTGCGCGGGCGTGGCGGACAGGTCGTCGGCGCTCTCGAGGATCGCGGCGAGGCCCAGGCCTCCGGCCGCGCAGATCGAGATGAGCGCCCGTGCCGGGCGGCCCGTCTCCGCGGCCTTCTGCGCGACGAGCTTCGCGGCCGTGGCGACGATGCGCCCGCCTGTCGCGGCGAACGGGTGCCCTGCGGCGAGCGACGAGCCGTTCACGTTGAGCCGCGAGCGGTCGATCGAGCCCAGGGCGCCGTCGAGGCCGAGCTCGGTGCGGCAGTAGTTGTCGTCCTCCCATGCGGCGAGCGTGGTCAGGACCGTCGAGGCGAAGGCCTCGTGGATCTCGTAGACGTCGAAGTCCTCGAGCGTGAGGCCGTTGCGGGCGAGCAGGCGGGGGACCGCGTGGGCAGGGGCCATGAGCAGGCCCTCGTGGCCGTGCACGTAGTCGACGGCCGCGGACTCGGCGTCGACCACGCGGGCCAGGACGGGCAGGTCGTGCTCGGCGGCCCACTCGCGCGAGCCGAGCAGGACGACCGAGGCGCCGTCGGTCAGAGGGGTCGAGTTGCCTGCGGTCATCGTGGGGCCCACCTGCTGAGCGGGTCCGGCGTCTCCGCCCGCCGCCGCCCCGTGCGTGGGCGCGCTCGGCGTGAGGTGCTTGCCGAACACGGGCTTGAGGGACGCGAGCTTCTCGGCCGACGAGTCGGCGCGCATGTTCTGGTCCTGCGTGAGGCCGCGGAACGGGGTCACGAGATCGTCGAAGAACCCGGCCTGCCACGCGGCGGCGAGGTGCAGGTGGCTGTTCAGCGCGACCTCGTCCTGGGCCTCGCGCGTGATCCCCCACGCGGCGGTCGTGATCGCCTGGTGCTCGCCCATCGACAGGCCCGTGCGGGGCTCGCCCGTGCTGGGGGTCGACGGCGCCAGGTCGCCGGGGCGCACCGAGGCGAACGCCTTGAGGCGCGCACCCAGGGTCTTGGCGTGGCTGGCCTTGAGCAGCGCCTTGCGCAGCCCCTCGCTGACGGCGATGGGGGCGTCGGACACCGTGTCGGAGCCGCCCGCGATGCCCGACTCGATCTGCCCGAGGCGGATCTTGTTGGACACCGTCACGACGGCCTCGAGGCCCGTGGCGCACGCCTGCTGGAGGTCGAACGCGGGGGTCTGCGGCGAGAGCGACGAGCCCAGGACCGACTCGCGGACCAGGTTGAAGTCGCGCGAGTGCTTGAGCACCGCACCGCCGACGACCTCGCCCAGGCGCTCGCCCTGGAGGCCGTAGCGGGCCACGAGCCCCTCGAGGGCGGCCGTGAACATGTCCTGGTTGCTGGCTCCCGTGTACTTCCCGCCGGCACGCGCGAACGGGATGCGGTTGCCGCCCAGGACGTAGGCGTCGCGGAGGGCCGGGGGCTGCTGGGCGGAGCTGGGTGTGGGGGTGGGCTGCTGCGTCTTCCGGATGGCCACTTCGGCTGCTCTCTCTCGCTTCGTTGCTGAGGGTCTCGGACCGCGGGCGCGATCCACGCGGTGTCCAAGACCCACAGTACCTGATACTCTCGGTATCGTGAGGCGGGTCACACCCTTCACTCCCTGTGCCCGGCGTTCCCGCCAGGGTAGGACGCCGTCGTGAGGACCACTCGCGGACCGACGGACGGACGACCAGGGACGACACCGACGTCGGGCACCTCTGGAGGACTGTGTGATCAACGGCGACACGAACGGCAGGACCGGGCGACCGCGGACCGCCGTGCTCCACCGTGCCCCTGGCCGCACCCCCGCACCTGCTCCCGCTCCCGTCGTGGACGGACGCTCGACCCGGTGGGACGACCACCGGGCGATCCGCCGCGCCGAGCTCGTGCACGCGGCGCGCAAGGCCGTCCACAAGGGCGGCCCCGGGGTGTCCATGGACGAGATCGCGGCGGCCTCGGGCACGTCCAAGTCGATCATCTACCGCTACTTCGAGGACAAGACCGGCCTGCAGATCGCGATCGGGGCCTCGGTCGTCGGGCAGATGCACGACGCCCTGACGCAGGCCGCGGAGTCCGCCGAGACGCCGCGCCGGGCGCTGCGCGCCATGGTCGGCGTCTACCTCGAGATGATCGCGAGCTCGCCCAACGTCTACTACTTCGTGACCCGTACGGGCGCGATCGCCGGCACCGACGGCACCGCGCGCACGGCCTCCGCGCCCCTCGCGGCGTTCCTCGACTCGGTGACCGAGCTGGTCGCCCAGCCCTTCACGCGCGCGGCCGACGTCACGCCCGCCGACGCCGCGGCCTGGGCCGCGGGCGCCGTCGGGTTCGTGCGCGGCGCGGGCGAGTGGTGGCTCGGCCACCACGACGACCCCGACACCCCGGACCGCGACGAGCTCACCGAGCGGGTCGCAGCCTGGCTGTGGGGCGGCCCCGTGGGCGTCATGGCCCGTGGTCGGGGCGCGACCGCCGCGGGCGACGCTGCACCCGCCGCTCGTGGCGACGCCCCGGACGGCGCGGCCGCCCCGGACGGCGCGGCCGCCCCCTCCACCGACGACCTCTGATCCTTCTCATGGCTACCACCGGCACACAGGAGTCCCGATGACCACCACCTCTGACCGCACCGCCGCCCGCGACACCCAGCGGGGCGACGGCGCAGCGACCTCCACGTCCATCCCCGCCGCAGGCGTCACACCCCCGATGCCCGAGGGCGAGGTCCGCATCGACGTGGCCGACCTCTCGCACCAGCTCCTGGGCCGCTGGGCCGACCTGCGCGCCAAGGCGCGCGCGACCGCGGGCGAGGAGCGCTTCCAGCGCATCGAGGGGCTCTCGCTCACCGAGCACCGCGAGCGCGTCATGGACCAGGTCAAGCAGCTCGTCGAGATCGGGCAGGTGCACCGCGGGTTCCCGACGCGCCTCGGCGGGCAGGACGACGCCGGCGGCAACCTCGCCGGGTTCGAGGAGCTCGTCGCGGCGGACCCCTCGCTCCAGATCAAGGCGGGCGTCCAGTGGGGCCTGTTCGCCGCGGCGATCCTGCACCTCGGCACGCCCGAGCAGCAGGACCGCCTGCTCCCGGCCGCGATGGACGCCTCGGTGCCCGGCGCGTTCGCCATGACCGAGACGGGGCACGGCTCGGACGTCGCCTCGATCGCGACGACCGCGACGTTCGACCCGGCGACGCAGGAGTTCGTCGTCCACACCCCGTTCCGCGGGGCCTGGAAGGACTACCTCGGCAACGCGGCGGTCAACGGCACGGCGGCGGTCATCTTCGCGCAGCTCGTGACGAACGGCGTCAACCACGGCGTCCACGCGTTCTACGCGCCCATCCGTGAGACCACGCCCGACGGCGGCGCGGGGGCCTTTCTGCCCGGCGTCGGCGGGGAGGACGACGGGCTCAAGGGCGGGCTCAACGGGATCGACAACGGTCGCCTGCACTTCACGCACGTCCGGGTCCCGCGCGAGAACCTCCTGGCCCGCTACGGCCAGGTCGCCGAGGACGGCACGTACACCTCGCCGATCGACAGCCCCGGGCGTCGCTTCTTCACGATGCTCGGCTCGCTCGTCCAGGGCCGCGTCTCGCTCGACGGCGCCGCGATCACCGCGTCGAAGCTGGGCCTCGCGACCGCGGTGACCTACGGCAACCAGCGCCGTCAGTTCAACGCGGCCTCGCCCGTCGACGAGGTCGTGATCCTCGACTACGGCACGCACCAGCGTCGCCTGATCCCGCGCATCGCGCAGACGTACGCGATGCACTTCGCGCACGACCGCCTGCTCGACCTGTTCGACCTGGTGTTCTCGGGCGAGAACGACACGCCCGAGTCGCGCGAGGACCTCGAGACCATGGCGGCCTCGCTCAAGCCGATGAGCACGTGGTTCGCGCTCGACACCCTCCAGGAGGCGCGCGAGGCCTGCGGCGGCGCGGGGTTCCTCACCGAGAACCGGATCACGAGCCTGCGCGCAGACATGGACGTGTACGTGACGTTCGAGGGCGACAACACCGTGCTGCTCCAGCTCGTCGCCAAGCGGCTCCTGGCCGACTACGGCAAGGAGTTCAAGGACATCTCGCCCGGGCAGATGGCCCGGTTCGTGGTCGAGCAGGCCGCCGACGCCGCGCTGCACCGCACACCGCTCAAGCGCGCCGCGCAGACCATCGCGGACGTGGGCGACCCGCGCCGTGCGGCCGGGCACCTCAAGGACGTCGGGAACCAGCGCGAGCTGCTGACGGACCGCGTCGAGACCATGGTCGCCGACGTCGCCGCGGCCCTGCGCCCCGCGCAGAAGGCCACCCCGGAGAAGGCCGCCGAGCTCTTCAACGAGCACCAGTACGAGCTCATCGAGATGGCGAAGGCGCACGCCGACCTGCTGCACTGGGAGGCGTTCACGCAGGCCCTCGAGACCATCGAGGACGCGGGCACCCGCCAGGTCCTCACATGGGTCCGCGACCTGTTCGGGCTCACGGTCATCGAGCGCAACCTCGCCTGGTACCTGATCAACGGGCGCCTGTCCGCGCAGCGTGCGCGCATCGTGACGGGCTACATCGACCGCCTCGTCGCACGCCTGCGCCCCCACGCCCAGGACCTGGTCGATGCCTGGGGCTACGGCCCCGAGCACCTGCGCGCCAAGATCGCGTCGGGGGCCGAGCAGGTGCGTCAGGACGAGGCCCGCGAGTACTACCGGCAGCTGCGGGCCAGCGGCGACGAGCCCGTGAGCGAGAAGTCGATCAAGGCGCGCGAGAAGGCGGCGGCCAAGGCGGCGGCACGAGGCGGGTCGAAGATCGCGAGGCGCTGACGGCACGCGGGGCTGGCTGTCCGTGCCGAGCACGAGGTTGCGGTCGTTGTCCGGTCGATAGTGGCCGCAACCTCGTGCTCGAACGCACGCAACCTCGTGCTCGACCAGCACGGCAGCACCACCGCACGAACGACCTCGGGGCCCGGCGGAGCGGTACCGCCGCCGAGGGAGCCAGGGACCCGTGGGTCCGGCGTGACGACCACCAGCCGTCGCACCGGGCCCGCGGGTCCCTTCGTGCGTCGTCGAAGGCACCGCGACCGGCGACGAATCCTGTTGACGCGCCCCGTGCACTCGGCCAGGCTGCACCGATGGCACATGACCCAGCAGCCGATCCCGCGACCGACGCCCCCGCCCAGACCGTGCGCCGCACCGAGCCCCCGTCGCGCACCGAGCTCTGGCCCCCGTCCGGGCTGCGCGTCGTCTCGGGGGACCTGGAGCTGCGTCACCTCGACGAGGACCTGCTCTTCCAGCTCGCGGCGATCGGTGGCGAGGGCATCCACGACGAGGGCTTCATGCCCTTCGCGTTCCCGTGGTCGCGGGGGTCGGCGGTCGAGGTCGGCCGCAGCATCCTGGCCTACCAGTGGGGCGCGGCGTCGCGGATCGCGCCCGCGTCCTGGGCGATCGAGCTGGCCGTGGTCCGCGACGGCGAGGTGCTGGGTGTCCAGGCCATCACGGCGTCGGACTTCGCCGTGACGCGCACGGCGGAGTCCGGCTCGTGGCTGGGGCGGCGGCACCAGGGGGCCGGCGTCGGCACGCTCGCGCGGCTCATGATCCTCGAGCTCCTCTTCACAGGGTTCGGTGCGCAGACGGCCACGACGTCGGCCTGGGAGGACAACGGCCCGTCGAACGGTGTCACGCGCAAGATCGGCTACCGGCCCAACGGCACGGCGACGCTCGCTCGCGAGGGCAAGCCTGCGGTCGACGTCCGGTACCGCCTCGACCGGGCGGACTGGGAGGCCCGCGGCGAGGCGTTGCGACCCGAGGTGACGCTGCACGGTGTCGGGCCGGTGCGGGAGATGCTCGGGCTCGGCTGAGCGGTCGACCACGAGGTTCCGGTCGACCGAGCACGAGGTTGCGGTCGGAATCCGCCGGATATCGACCGCAACCTCGTGCTCGGCACCCAGCGACGGCCCCGTCCGCCGGCCAGGCCCCTCAGCCGGTCACGAGCCCCGCGAGCACCGACCTGGCCTCGGCCTCGAACGCCGGGTCGTCGTGCGCGACCGACCACGTGATGATCGCGAGCGTCGAGAGCGCGACGTACGCGCGCAGCACGAGGCGATCCTCGTCGTCGGGCACGCGTCCGTATCCCTCGAGGAACGCCGCCTCCAGGTCGGGGCGGCCCCGCCACTCGCGCATCGTGAGCTTCTGCAGGTCCACGGCCCACGGCGACGGCTCGCAGTGCGCGAAGTCGATCACGCGCGCGTGCCCCACCGCATCGACCAGCCAGTTGCGCGGACCGTAGTCGCGGTGCGCGGGCACGAGCCGCACGGACCGCACGTGGGCCACGGGCGCCGCGACCGTGCGCAGCCGCACCAGGTCCGCCGCGTCGACGAGCCCGGCGTGCGCGGAGATCTTCTCGTCGAGCTCGGCGAGGAGGCGCTCCCCGTACCCCTCGTCTGGTACGGCCGGGGCGCTCGCGTGCAGCCGCGCGAGCAGTGCCCCGGCCTGCCGGTGGACGTCCGGGTCGAGGGCGGCCGCACCGGCGGCGAGCGTCCCGGGCACGTGCGTCATCACCAGCACGTGCGCGTCGACGTCGGCGGCGAGCAGCTGACCGGCGTCGTCCCCCAGCACGGGGACGTACCGCCGCAGGGCCTCGACCTCGCGCTCCACGTTGCGCGCCGAGCGCTCCCACTTCACGACGACGTCGCCCGCCCCGGTCCGCACGCGCGCTACGCGGGACTGGCCGTGGGGCCAGAGCCACTCCTCGACGAGCTCGACGGCCCCGCCGTGCCCGACCGAGGTCGACCAGGTCGTGGCGGCGTCGAGCAGGACGGAGGACGGCGGGAGGTCTGAGGGCATCCGCCGATGCTAGGGCGCCCTCGACGCCGAGCACGAGGTTGCGGTCGGTCGAGCACGAGGTTGCGGTCGGAATCCGCCGGACAACGACCGCAACCTCGTGCTCGGCACCCAGGGCTACGACGTCGGGTTGCAGCGCGCCGCGGCCGTCGCGAGGAACCCGACGTCGGGCCGCCACGGCTCGAGGTTCCACGTCTTCTTGTCGGTCGCACCCAGGGCGTGGCAGTCGAACTGGTCGCGCATGGTCGACGAGTCGGCCTCGGGCTCGCTCGCGACGAGCTGCGCCCACGCGGTCTCCTCGCCCACCAGGCCCGACTGCCGCGCCCACGGCGTCGGGTCCACCGCGAGCGAGCGCCCGCCCTCGCGGTTGCCCCAGGTCGCGCTGCGCACGCCCTGCGCGCCGAGCCAGGTCGTCACGGTCACGTCGTCGGGCGGGGCGCTCGCGGTGGTTCCTGCCGTGCCCGACGGCGTCGCGCCCACCGCCTTCACGCGCACCTCCGCGCGGGTCGGCGCCACGACCAGCACTCCTGCGCGGACAGCGGATCCGGACGGTTCCGTCG
Source organism: Oerskovia sp. Root22 (assembly GCF_001429135.1). Taxonomy (NCBI): domain Bacteria; kingdom Bacillati; phylum Actinomycetota; class Actinomycetes; order Micrococcales; family Cellulomonadaceae; genus Oerskovia; species Oerskovia sp. Root22. The sequence continues at coordinate 465,564 of NZ_LMIL01000011.1, forward strand.
CCTCCGGCGCCGACAGGCCGCCGAGCGGCGTGCCCGCCGCGTCGAGCACGCTGATGCTGCCGTCGCCGTTGCGGAGCAGGGACCCGTCGGCGGGGGAGACGAGGTCGAGCGTCGCGGTTGCGGCTGAGTGGTCGGCCGTGCTGTCCGTCGTGCCGGTCGTGGCGCCGCCGGCGCCGCTGTCGGAGGCGGCCCCGGTTCCGGCCCCCGGGACCGCGAGCCCGAACGAGACCCGGCTCGACCCGTCCTCGTCGGGCGTCACGGTGACCGGCGCGACGGGTGCGGACGTCGCCGGGTCGGCCCCTGCCGGATCGGCAGCGTCGCCCGCCGCAGCCGGCTCACCGGCATCCCCGTCGGCCCCGGCAGCCCCGCCCGGCGCAGCCCCGACCGGCACCGACAGCAGCAGCTCGATCCCGTCGGCCGTGAGCGTGCGCGTGGTCATGGCCGGCGCAGCGGACGCGAGATCCGAGTCGTCCGGCGGCCCGTCAGAGGGGACCCCCGCGGACGGCGCGGGTGACCCGGGGACGGGAGCGGCGCCGTCGGGCCCGCTGCAACCGACCAGCAGGCAGGCCACCAGCGCGGCCCCGACGAGGGCGAGGCGCGGACGGGGGCGGCGAACGATCGAGGTCACCGTGCGAGGCTATCCCCGCCGGCGGACCGGGCCCCGCGCGCGCACCAGGCCCTCCTGGCCCGAGGGGATCGCATCCGCCCAGCCCACGGGCCTGCCCGTGCCCCCACGGACGCGTTCGTGGACGCCCGACCGCACCGCGGCCAACCCCCGGTAAACTGGCCGCACCTGTGCAGCCCCGTGCCGGTCGCCTCCCCGATGACTCGCTCGTCGAAACGCGCCGGCTGGCACGCCACCCCGAGGGATTCGATGACCGCCCCCAGCAACGCCCCGACGCCCGCCGCCGCAGCGACCTCCGAGCACCGGCCGCACCTCGACACGGTCGAGCGCGCAGCCGCCACCCCCGACGAGGCGCAGCCCTTCGCGGAGCTCGGCCTCAAGCCGGACGAGTACCAGCGCATCCGCGACATCCTCGGGCGACGCCCCACGGCTGCCGAGCTCGCGATGTACTCCGTCATGTGGTCGGAGCACTGCTCCTACAAGTCGTCCAAGGTGCACCTGAGCACGTTCGGCAAGAAGACGACCGACGAGATGAAGAAGCACCTTCTCGTCGGTATCGGCGAGAACGCGGGCGTCGTCGACATCGGTGACGGCTGGGCCGTGACGTTCAAGGTCGAGTCCCACAACCACCCGAGCTTCGTCGAGCCCTACCAGGGCGCCGCGACGGGCGTCGGCGGGATCGTCCGCGACATCATCTCGATGGGCGCGCGCCCCGTGGCCGTCATGGACCAGCTGCGCTTCGGCGCGGTCGACCACCCGGACACGGCGCGCGTCGTGCACGGCGTCGTGTCGGGCGTCGGCGGCTACGGCAACTCGCTCGGCCTGCCGAACATCGGCGGCGAGCTCGTCTTCGACTCCTCGTACCAGGGCAACCCCCTCGTCAACGCACTGTGCATCGGCGTGCTGCGCCACGAGGACATCCACCTCGCCAACGCCTCGGGCGTGGGCAACAAGGTCGTCCTGTTCGGTGCGCGCACCGGCGGCGACGGCATCGGTGGCGCCTCGATCCTCGCGTCCGAGACGTTCGAGGACGGCGTGCCCGCGAAGCGCCCCTCGGTCCAGGTCGGCGACCCCTTCATGGAGAAGGTCCTCATCGAGTGCTGCCTCGAGCTCTACGCGGCGCGCGTCGTCGAGGGCATCCAGGACCTCGGCGCGGCCGGCATCTCGTGCGCCACGTCGGAGCTCGCCTCCAACGGTGACGGCGGCATGCACGTCGAGCTCGACTCGGTCCTGCTGCGCGACCCGTCGCTCAACGCGGGCGAGATCCTCATGTCGGAGTCGCAGGAGCGCATGATGGCCGTCGTCGCTCCCGACAAGCTCGACGAGTTCCTCGCCATCACGGGCAAGTGGGACGTCGAGACCTCGGTCATCGGCGAGGTCACCGGCACCGGTCGCCTCACGATCGACCACCAGGGCGAGCGCATCGTGGACGTGGACCCCAAGTCCGTGGCGCACGAGGGCCCCACCTACCACCGCCCCTACGCGCGCCCCACGTGGATGGACGGCCTCAACGCCGACAGCATCTCGACGGGCCCCGGCGCGGCGGCGTACTCCCGCCCCGAGACGGCCGACGAGCTCCGTGCGACCGCGCTGCGCCTGCTCGGCTCGCCCAACCTCGCGTCCAAGGAGTGGGTCACCAACCAGTACGACCGCTTCGTCCAGGGCAACACGGCCCTCGCCCAGCCCGACGACGGCGGCGTGATCCGCGTCGACGAGACCACGGGCCTCGGGGTCGCGCTCGCGACCGACGCCAACGGCCGCTACGCCAAGCTCGACCCGCGCACGGGCGCCCAGCTCGCGCTCGCCGAGGCGTACCGCAACGTCGCCACGACCGGCGCGCGCCCGCTCGCCATCACCGACTGCCTCAACTTCGGCTCGCCCGAGGACCCCGACTCCATGTGGCAGCTCGTCGAGGCCATCGAGGGCCTGGCCGACGCGTGCCAGACGCTCGGCGTCCCCGTCACGGGCGGCAACGTCTCGCTCTACAACGGCACGGGTGAGCCCGGGCAGATCGACTCGTCGATCCACCCGACGCCCGTCGTCGGCGTCCTCGGCGTGCTCGACGACGTCGCGCACGCCACCGGGTCCGGCTGGCGCGAGGCGGGGGAGGCCATCTACCTCCTCGGCACGACCCGCGCCGAGCTCGACGGCTCCGCGTGGGCCGACGTCGTCCACCAGCACCTCGGCGGCCTTCCCCCGCAGCTCGACCTCGCGGCCGAGCGCGCCCTGGCCGAGGTCCTCGTCAACGCGAGCCGCGACCACCTGGTCTCCGCCGCGCACGACCTCTCCGAGGGTGGCCTGGTCCAGGGCCTGCTCGAGGCGTCGCTGCGCTTCGGGACCGGCGCCAAGGTGTCCATCGACGCCCTCGCGACCCGCGACGGCGTCACGCCGTTCGAGGCGCTGTTCTCCGAGTCCACGGCTCGCGCGCTCGTCGCCGTGCCGCGCAGCGAGGAGACCAAGCTTGTCGACGCGTGCGTCGCCCGCGGCGTGCCCGTCCTCAAGATCGGCGTGACCGGCACCGAGCCGGCCGAGGTCGCCGAGACCGGAGAGTCGCTCGAGGTCGAGGGCATCTTCACGATCCCGCTGAGCGAGGCCGACCAGGTCTTCCGCGCGACGCTGCCGGGGATCTTCGGCTAGTCGTCCGACCCGAGGGACGGGTGCGCGGTCTTCTGTCCGCGCACTCGTCCTTCGTGCGTTCCTGCCGGGCCCGCCACGGCGGCGCGGACCCGTTCCTCTGCGCTGCCTCCCGCTGGTCCCCGGGGCGACGTGCGCTGGGTCTCGGCAGGTCTCGCGAGATGCGGCCAACGGGGGTCTTGGACGGTTTCCGACCCCCGTTGGCCGCATCTCGCGGCGCTAACCCTCGCGGCCGGCCCGACGCGCCACCCGCATCGAACCCCTCGCCGTGAGTGCCCGTTCACAGGATCCATCCGCGGGCTGCACCGGGCTCCCGCATCGAGAGCGGCCGACCGGCCCAGAACCATCCGAACCGGTCGATAGGGTCGCTCCATGACAGGGGACAGCCGCACCACGGGGGAGATCGCCGCCTCGACGGCCGAGTCACCGTCCTCATTGACCACCCCGCCCGACGCCAGCCCCGCGACTGTGACCCGACGTCGCCCCGGTGGGCGCGCCGTCGGGCTGGTGCTGTGGGTCGTGGGCGGGCTGGTCCTGGCCATGACGCTCGTGCGCGCCGTCCCGTACGACGGCGTCACGCCGCTCGCGCAGATCGTCGGCGTCACGCCGTGGGTCGTCCCGCTCGCGCTGCTGGTCGCCGCGACGGCCCTGGCCGTGCGCCGCCGGCTGCTCGCGATCCTGTGCGCGGTCGCGCTCGCGGCGCAGGCCGCGTGGGTCGCGCCGTTCTTCGTACCCGGGCAGGGCATCGAGGCAGACGCCCAGGGCACGCTGCGGGTCCTGACGGTCAACGCGTACTTCGGGCAGGCGGATGCCGCCGCGGTCGTGCGGTTGGTCCACGACCAGGACGCCGACGTGCTCGCGGTCGTCGAGCTCACGGCCGACTTCCACGACCGCCTCGAAGCCGCAGGGATCGAGGCGGTCATGCCGCACCACCTCGACGCCAAGGTGGGCACCGGTTCGCCCGGGAGCGGCCTGTGGAGCAGGACAGCGCTGACCGACCCCGACACGACAGAGTGGAGCACGTTCGCCATGCCCGCAGCCACCGTCGACGTGGACGGCACGCCCGTGCGCGTGACCGCCGTCCATCCCGTCCCGCCGCTCCCCGAGATCACGGGCGTGTGGCACCAGGAGATGGCCGACCTCGCCCGCCGGGCCCACGACGAGCCCCTGCCGCAGGTGCTGCTGGGCGACTTCAACTCGACGTACGACCACGCGTCGTTCCGTGCGGTCCTGGGCGACCGGTTCCACGACGCGACGCGCACGGCCGGGCGCGGCCTGAACCTGTCGTGGCCCGTGGGGGAGCGGATCCCGACGTTCCTCGACCTCGACCACGTCGTGGTCGACGAGGGCATGCGGGTCGACGACCTCACGTCGCTCGCGGTCCCCGGCTCCGACCACCGCGCGCTCGCGGTCACGGTGCAGGTCGCCCCGTGAGCGCCCCCGCTCTCAGCACGCGCCGTCCGCCGTCCCGGGCACGGCGAGTCGGCGGCGTGGTGTGGACGGTCGTGCTGTCGCTGTGCGTCGCGGGGGTGGGCGCGCTCACGCTCGCGCGCGCCCTGGGGGTCGACGACGTCACTCCCCTCACGCAGCTCGTGTCCTTCACGCCGTGGGTCGCCCTCGCGGCGCTCGTGGTGCTGCTGCTCTCGTTGAGCCGGCGGCGGTGGGTGCTCAGCGCGATCGCGGGGGTTCTCGTCGTCGCGCACGCGGTGTGGCTCGTGCCGTTCTTCGTGCCGGGCCCGGGCATCGCGCCCGGGGCGGACGGGACCCTGCGCGTCATGGCGACCAACGTCCTCTACGGGCGTGCCGACGCGCGGGCGGTGGTCGAGGCCGTCCGGGAGCAGCAGGTCGAGCTGCTGAGCGTGGTCGAGCTCAGTGAGGAGTTCGAGGCCGACCTGGTGGCCGCCGGGATCGAGGACGTGCTGCCGTACTCGTGGACCGCGATCCACCCGACCGAGGGGGCCGCGGGCAGCGGGCTGTGGAGCGCGATCCCGCTGACCGACGAGCGCGAGGGTGTGGCGAGCCGCTTCCACCAGCCGAGCGCCGTCGTCGGGCTGGACGGGACCTCGGTGCGCGTCACGGCCGTCCACCCGCACCCGCCCACACCCGGGGACGTCGACCTGTGGACGGACGACCTCGCGCTGCTGCGCGACGCGGCGCACGGCGACCCCATGCCGCAGATCCTGCTCGGAGACTTCAACGCGACCTACGACCACTCGGCGTTCCGCGACCTCCTGGGCGGACGCTTCGCCGACGCGACCCGCCTCGCGGGGCAGGGCGTGAGCCTGTCGTGGCCCGCCGGTCGGCGCTACCCGCCGCTCGCCGACCTGGACCACGTGGTCGTCGACCGGGGCATGCGGGTCGACGACGTGGGCACGGTAGAGATCCCCGGCACGGATCACCTCGCGATCCTGGCGACCGTGCAGGTCAGGCCGTAGGTTGGTGCCATGAGCGCCGACGAGACCGCCACCACGTACGAGTCGCAGCTGCGCGACCTCCTCGCCCAGCGCATGGACGCAGGTCGAGCGCTCGCCGAGCGGGCCGAGCAGGTCGCCGCTGCCCGCGCCCAGCTCGACGACGCCGAGCGCGCCTACGCCGCGACCTTCTCCGAGGCGCTCGCCGCAGGCTGGACCGAGGCCGAGCTGCGCAAGGTCTTCAAGTCGCTCGGCGTCGCCGTGCCGACGCGCCCGCGCCGCAGCAAGAGCACGGGCGTCAAGGCGCAGCCCCCGGTGCCCAAGCCCCCCGTGGTCTCGGCGCTCGCGCGCCGGCACGACGACACCGAGGTCATCCAGGTCGTCAGCGCCTGAGCGCTCGAGCGACTCCGGCGGGCCGGAGGCACGACTGGCCGGTCGAGCGTGCCGTCGATCCCGTCCCGTGCCCGACGGCGTCGCTCGCCGTCGCGGTCCGGCTACGCTTCTCGCCGACCCCGGCTCACGTGAGGATCCCTTAGATGGCGCTGTTCGGTTCGCTGTTCCGCAAGAAGAAGTCCGACCCGTCCTCGTGGGACGAGCTGTGGACGGTGCTGGCTCCGTACGGGGGGCGCGTGACGCCGTCGAGCACCGAGACGTGGCTCCGGGCCGCGGCGACCATGGACCCCAAGGTGCTCGCGAAAGCCAAGGACCAGCTCGAGCGGGCCTACGACCTGCTCGACACCGAGGCCGTGGCGCGCTTCGCAGGGGAGATCCCGTTCACCGGACCGGACCGTCCGTTCGCGCGCCGTCGCTTCCTGAGGACGGTCGACGCCGTGATCGTCGCCGGCCCGGAGACCGTCGCGCGCGTCGCGGCGGACCCCTCGTACCTGCGCTCGTACGACTCCTCGCCCGCCGTCGCGCCCTACGAGACCCCTGACCCCGAGGGGTACCTGAGCGACCGGTGGGACGTCGAGAGGTGGAAGGACCCGCTCCACCGCATGGTCTGGAAGGACGTGCTCGTGAGCCTGAGCACGCGGCGCCAGAAGGCATGGCCGAGCGTCGCGGACGACTCCGCCGCCCAGATGTTCCACCTCGACCCCGAGTACGGGTGGATCGACGTCGACGCGTCGTCGATCGCCGCGGAGCAGGGAGCGCCGGTCGAGGCTCGCGACGGGTGGACCGGAGCCGGCATCGAGGCGAGCAAGCGGCTCTACGCGGCCCTCGGGAGCCCTCTCGAACGACCTGACGTGCTGGGGCTCGTCGCGGTCGTCGTGCTGTCGCAGGCCGAGTGGGACGGCGAGGCCGAGGACGGGGACGAGGTGCGCGCCGGCGTCCTGAACATCGGGATCGACAGGTCCGCGACCGAGCTCGACATCGCGCTCTCGGACGCCGAGAGCGCGGTCACGGACCAGGACGAGCGCGTCGCGCTCCTCGTCGGCCGTGCGGCGCACGCGCTCCTCGTGTTCGACCTGCCGTTCACCGGGTCCCAGGCCGCGGCGCTCGGTGAGCTGGCGCGTTCTCGGGAGGGCCAGGGGCGCTGAGGTCCTCGCGTCGGACGTCGGGCACGCCGTGGGAGTGAGCGTGCCGGGAAGGTTCGGCTGGGCGGGACCTGGTCCTGCTCAGCGAACGCACGTTCGGCCCAGCCGAACCTGCTCGGCAGACAGCCCACCCCGCCGGAGCGGTTCGTCCGCTCGTCCGGACCGAGCGCCTGACGACCGGCTCAGCCCTCCCGGAACCCCGACCCCCGCTCGGCGAGCTCCTCGCCCAGGATGCGGATCGCCCGGGGCCCGACCCCGTGGATCGCGAGCAGCTCCTTGGCCGTCGCGCGTGTGAGGTCCTCGTAGCGGGTGTACCCGTGGTGGGCGAGCTCACGCGTCGCGACCTTGCCGATGCGTGGCGTGAGGTCGCTGGGCGGGACGGCAGCACGGTCCTCGGTCATGGGCTCGGTCCTCTCTCGGTCCGTCCGCGGGCGCGGCGCGCCTCCAGGATCACCGAGGGACGGCCTCGTCCGCCAGCGGGGTAGGCGCGACCAGCAGCACCGTCGACCGGGGCCACGGCGCCCACACCGGCACGTACCGCCAGAGCACCGCGCCACCCGCGGCCGACGCCGCCCCGACCACGAGCGCGGCGGCCCCGAGCGGGGCCACGAGCGCCGTGCCCGCGACCACGAGGGGACCTGCGAAGGCCCCCGCGTCGTGCATGAGCCGCCACGCCCCGAAGAACTCGGCGCGCTGGGCGGGCGGCGCGACGTCGGCCCCGAGCGTCATGATGACGCCGTTGCTCAGCCCGTTCCCGAGCCCCAGGACCAGGGCGACGACGGTCAACGACGCGACGCCGCCCGCCCAGGGCAGCGCGAGATAGCCCGCGGCCAGGACCAGCAGCGACGGGACCGCGAGCGCGCGTCGGCCGAACCGGTCCATGAGGTAGCCCGCCGGGATCGAGACCGCGACGTCGAGCGCCGCGCTGGCCCCGAAGACCAGGCTCGTGGTCGCGGCGTCGACGCCCAGGACGTCGGCCCACAGGGGAAGGACCACGGTGCGGGCCGTGCGCGAGAGCCCCATGAGCGCGGCCCCCAGGCCGAGCGTGCGCAGCAGCCGGCGGTGCTCGACCACCACGCGCCACAGCCCCGCCTCCCGCGTGCCCGCGTCGCCGGGCGAGCCGGACGTCCGGGGTGAGCGTCCGACGTCGGGCACGCGGCCCATGAGGACCGCCGTGACGCACACGGCCACGAGCTGGACCGCGAACCCGCCGCGCGTCCCGACGGCCAGGATCGCCGCCGCGCCGAGGATCGGCCCCACGAAGAACCCGACGCGCATCATGGCCGCGACCGTCGACATGACGCGCGCGCGGCGCGCGAACGGGACGGCCTCGGCCAGGTACGTCTGGCGCGCGAGGCCCCACACGGCCTGGGACAGCCCCGCGAGGAACACCCCCACCGCGAGCGAGGCCACCGACCACGAGACCAGGCACAGCACCACGCCGACCACGGCCACGACGCCCGCCCCGATGATCGAGCGTCGCTCCCCGAACCGGGAGACGAGCCGCCCCGCGGGCAGGTCGCCGATCAGCTGGCCCAGCCCGGCGAGCGCCACGACCAGTCCTGCGGCGCCGAGCGACGCGCCGTGCTCGCGCGCCGCGAGCGCGACGACCGGTGCCGCCGCGCCCTGGGCCACGCCCCAGACCCCCGCGGGGACGTGGACCGTCCAGGCCAGCCGGACAGGCGGGGCGCTCGTGCCCGTGCTCACGCCAGGACCGGCTCCGCGGTCCGGGCCTCCTCCTGCCCGACGGCGTCGCTCGCCGCGTCCGTGCCGCTCGCGTCGCGGAGGGCGGGGGCCGGGTCCGCAGCAGGCGAGGCGTACTGGCTCGCGGGGCGCTCGAGCCCGAGGTGGTCGCGCAGCGTCGTGCCCTCGTACTCCGTACGGAACAGGCCGCGCTCGCGCAGGATCGGCACGACGTGGTCGGCGAAGTCGTCCAGGCCGCCCGGCAGGTACGGCGGCATGACGTTGAAGCCGTCGGCGGCGCCCTGCGTGAACCACTCCTCGATCGTGTCGGCGACCTGCCCGGGCGTGCCCGCGACGACGCGGTGGCCGCGCGCCCCGGCGAGGCGGTGGAGCAGGCCGCGGACCGTGGGCTGCTCGCGCTCGACGATGCCCGCGACGACCTGGAGACGGCTGCGCGAGTTGTCGGTCACGTCGCCCGCGTCCGCGAACAGCTCGGCCGGGACGGGACCGTCGAGCTGCGCGTGGTCGAGGCGGACGCCCGTGAGCTTCTCGAGCTGGCGCAGCCCGTACTCGGGGACCGTGAGCTCGTTGAACTCGCGCTCGAGCGCCCGCGCCTCGTCCTCGGTCGAGGCGATGAACGGGCTGATGCCCGGGAGGATCTTGACCGCGTCGCGCGACCGGCCCAGGGCCTCGGCTCCCGCCTTGATGTCGGCGTAGAACGCCTGGGCGTCGGCCAGACGCTGGTGGGCCGTGAAGATCGCCTCGGCGTAGCGGCTCGCGAACGCGCGCCCCTCGTTCGAGGCGCCCGCCTGGACCAGGACCGGGTGGCCCTGAGGCGAGCGGGCCGCGTTGAACGCGCCCTCGACGCGCAGGTGCTTGCCGCGGAAGGCCACGTCGTGGATCTTCGCGGGGTCGGCGTAGCGGCCCGACGCGCGGTCGATCAGGACCGCGTCGTCCTCCCAGCTGTCCCAGAGCCGGGTGACGACCTCGACGAACTCGGCCGCCCGCGCGTACCGCTCGACGTGGTCCGGGTGGGAGTCGAGGCCGAAGTTGCGGGCCGCGTCCTCGGAGGCCGTGGTCACGATGTTCCACCCGGCCCGCCCGTTGCTCAGGTGGTCGAGCGTCGAGAAGAGGCGCGCCAGGTTGTACGGGTCGTAGAACGTGGTCGAGGCCGTCGCGACGAGGCCGATCCGCTCGGTCGCGGCCGCGATCGACGCGAGCGTCAGGAGCGGCTCGAGGCGGCCGACGCTGTTGAACTCGACGCCGTCGTGCAGGACGGGACCGTCGGCGAAGAAGACCGCGTCGAACGTCGCGGCCTCGGCCGTGCGGGCGAGCTCGGTGTAGAAGTCGGCCGTGAAGATGCGCTCGGGCTGGGTGTCCGGGTGGCGCCAGGCCGCCTCGTGGTGGCCGGCCGGGTGGATGAAGAGGTTCAGGCTGAGCTGACGGGGTGGGCGGGTCATGGTGCGTCCTCTGGTCGTGGGTGTGGGTGTGGGTGACGGGTCGGGAGGTCGTGCGTGCGGGGGCCGTTCAGGACGGGCGGCCCCGGCTCACGTGGTGCGCCAGCGCGAGAAGTGCCGCTCGAGGCTCACGAGCACCGCGTTGATCGAGACGCCGACGAGCGAGATCGCGATGATCCCGGCGTACATGTTCGTGATCTGGAAGTTGAACTGGGCGTAGGTGATGAGGTAGCCGAGGCCGGCCTTGGCGCCGACCATCTCGGCCGCGATGAGCACGAGGATCGAGCTCGTCCCGGCCATGCGGATCCCCGTGAAGATCGTGGGGACCGCGGCGGGCAGCACGACCTTCTGGAACAGCCGGACGGGCGGCAGCCCGAGCGACCGGGCGGACTTCACCAGCAGGGGGTCGACGGTGCGGACCCCCGCGATCGTGTTGAGCAGGATGGGGAAGAAGCACGCGTAGACGACGAGCGTGATCTTGGAGGTCTCGCCGATCCCCAGGACGAGGATGAACACAGGGAGCAGGGCCAGGGCGGCGGTGTTGCGGAACAGCTCGAGGAACGGGCCGAGGAACTGCGCGACGCTCGCCCACCAGCCGATCGCGATCCCCAGCGGGATCGCGAGCAGCACCGCGATCGAGAAGCCGATGCCGGCCCGGGTCAGGCTCGTCCCGACGTGCTTGCCGAGCTCGCCGCTCGTGAGCAGCCCCCAGAAGGACTCGAGGACCGCGCTGAGCGGCGGCAGGAAGACCCGGTCGACGAGCCCGACGCGCGGCGCGACCTCCCAGATCGCCAGGAAGATCACGATCGCGGCCGAGGCCCGCAGGACCCGTGCCCCGACGCCGCGCAGGCGGGCCGCGAGCGAGGGCGTCGGGTCCTGGTCGGCCGTGAGCGCCTGGCGGCGTCCCAGCGTGGGCGGGTCCGCGAACGCGACGGTGTCCTCGGCCGGGGGCACCGGGGCCACGCGGGCCGGTGTGGTCGCGGTGCTAGACATGGGCGTCCTCCTGGGTTCCTGCGGCGGCGTCCTGCGCCTGGGTGGGCGAGCCGTGGAGCGCGCTCCACACCTCGTGCCGGTACCGGCCGAACAGGGCCGAGGAACGGACGTCCCCTCCGGTGTCGTCGGCGGAGCGGTCCGCCGGACCGCGGTCCGTCCGGCTGGCGTCCCCGGACGGACCCGCGTCGCCGGCCCCCGCGAGGTCCACGTCGATCACGGTCTGCAGGCGACCGGGGCGGGGTGTCATGACCGCGACGCGCTGGCCCAGGTACACCGACTCCTCGATGCCGTGCGTGATGAAGACGATCGTCTTGCCCGTGGTGCGCCAGATGCGCAGCAGCTCGTCCTGGAGCGACTCGCGCGTCTGCGCGTCGAGGGCCGCGAACGGCTCGTCCATGAGGAGCACCTCGGGGTCGAACGCGAGGCTGCGAGCGATCGCGACGCGCTGCTTCATGCCGCCCGAGAGCTCGTGCGGGTACCGGTCCGCGAAGGCCGTGAGGCCCACGAGGTCCAGGTACTCGTCGGCGACGCGGGCGCGTGCGGCCCGCCCGACGCCCTTGGCCTCGAGCCCGAACTCGACGTTCGCGCGGGCCGACCGCCAGGGCAGCAGCGCGTACTGCTGGAAGACCACGCCACGGTCCAGCCCGGGGCCGGTCACGGGGGAGCCGTCGAGGAGGATCCGGCCCGACGTCGGCTCGGTGAGCCCGCCCAGCAGGTCCAGGAGCGTCGACTTGCCGCAGCCCGAGGGGCCGACGACCGTCAGGAACTCGCCCGCCCGGACGTCGAGCGTGAAGTCCTCGACGGCCGTGAAGCGCTTGCGGGCGCCGCGGCCACCGGCCGCGTCGCGCACGATGAACTCCTTGCGCACGTGCTCGAGGCGGAGCTTGGGCGTCGAGCCCGGGAAGTCCGTCGCGGCCGTGGAGTCCGTCGCGCGAGGCCGGGCGGTCGTGACCGCCACCGCGCCGTTCACGGTGACACCTCGACGGGCTCGCCGTCGGGGCCGGCGTCCTGCGGGTAGGTCCCGTTCGCGTACGGGTTGTCGTCGTTGGTGTAGATGTCCTCAGGAGAGAACTGGCCCTCCTCGAGCTCGCCCTCGCGGACGAGCCAGTCGATCCAGGTCGAGATCTCCTCCTCGACGATCACACCGCCCGGGGCCGTGATGCTCGCGGACTTCCAGTAAGGGACCAGGTCGGTGGTCTCACCGCGCCCGCGCCCCTCGATGATGGACGTGAACCGGGCACGGACCTCCTCGACCGGGGTGACCTGCGACCACCGGATGGCCCGCGCAGTGCCCTGGACGAAGTCCTCGACCACCTCGGGGTTCTGCGCGATGTACTCGTCGCGGAAGATGTACGTGCCGTAGCTGAAGTCGCCGAACAGCGAGAGCTCGCTGAACAGCGGCGTGATCCCGCCGCGTTCGAGCGCCTTGTCCTGGAAGACGCGGGACAGTGCGACGACGTCGACCTGCCCCTCACGCAGCACCTGCTCGGCGTTGACGGGCGGGACCACGATGAGCTCGACCTGGTCGATCTCGTCCGCGGTCAGCCCGCCCCGCGTGAGCCACTCGCGGATGACGAACTCGCTCTGCGCTCCCAGCGTGTTGACGCCGATCGACTTGCCGATCAGGTCCTTGGGCTCGGTCAGCGGGCTCCCCTCGAGCGTGTAGAAGCCGCCGTACGAGAGCTCGTCCGAGCCGTAGTAGGAGATGACCGACGTGATGGGCGAGCCCGAGGCCTTGAGCTTGACGATCGCCCCGTTGAACGCACCACCGAAGTCGGTCGAGCCCGTCGCGGCGGCCTGGATGCTCTGCGGGCCACCCGTCGAGTCGCCGACCCACTCGAGCTCGACCTTCTCGTAGTAGCCGAGGTCCGCCGCGAGCTCGGGGAACGTCACCTGGCCGACCGAGCCGTCGTAGCGCAGGACGGTCCGGCCCGACTCGCCGACGACGGCCTCCTCGGCGCTCGCAGCCGAGCAGGCCACGAGCGCCGTCGCGAGGCCGACGGTCACGGCGGCCCGCAGGGTGGTGCGAGCGAGCCGACGGGCATGGGGTCTGAGGGTGCGGGGCATGGGAGCTCCAGGGATTCGGGTACGGGAGCCGACCGGTCGTGGGTACGCCGGCGGCAGGGAGGGAAGCGAGACGCTCGGTGCGTGAGGCCGCGTGCGGGGGCGAGAGGCCTGCAGCGGCACGGCGTGAGCGGGATGGTGAAGGTGCGAGGTGCGCGGATCAACCGGTCGTCAGCGCGAGCTGCGGCCGGGCCGGGGCGGGGCTATCGACAGAGACTGCCCGCGACGAGACGCAGGTCGACGGCGCGGCGCACCACGAGGCGCACCGGTGTCCCGGGGTGCTCGTGGGCCCTGACGTCGAAGCGCATGGCGGTGATCCTGTCGGTCCGCGCGGGCAGGACACAAGCCCCCATCCGGTCTCCGAGACGATGTTTCGCCCGGTTTCTCCCGGTAAACCATGCCCGACGGCGGCCCGCGCCGCGGCAGGACGGGTCAGGGACGGGGAGTATCTCGGGTCGTGCGGGCGATCGGCCGCGGCTCACGCGAGCGACCTGACCCCCTCGATCGTGTCGACCTCGGCCGCGGTCTTGTCGTCGCGGTAGCGCAGCACGCGCGCGAACCGCAGCGCGAGCCCGCCCGGGTAGCGCGTGGAGCGCTGGAGCCCGTCGAACGCGATCTCGACGACCTGCTCGGGCCGCAGGGTCACGGTCCAGCCGTCGTCGGCGACCTCGAGCTCGCGGAAGCGCTCGGTCTGCCACGCGAGCATCTCGTCGGTCATGCCCTTGAACGTCTAGCCGAGCATCACGAACCCGCCCGTCTCGGGATCGCGCGCGCCCAGGTGGATGTTGGACAGCAGGCCCGTCCGGCGCCCCGACCCGCGTTCGACCGCGAGCACCACGAGGTCGAGCGTGTGCCGCGGCTTGATCTTGATCCACCCGGCGCCGCGCCGTCCGGCCGCGTAGGGAGCGTCGAGCGACTTCACGACGACGCCCTCGTCGCCCTCGCGCACCGTCTCGAGGAAGTACTGGGTCGCCGCGCCGGGGGAGGAGGTCGTCAGACGCCGGACCCTGAAGGAGTCTGCGACGCGGTCCAGCACGACGAGCCGCTCACGCAGTGGGGCGTCGATCAGGTCGCGACCGTCCGCGTGGAGCACGTCGAAGAAGTACGGGCGCAGCGCGAGCGCCCCGGCCAGCGTGGCAGCCTCGGCCTCGCCGTCCGGAGCACCGGGGGCGTCGCGCGTGGCCGAGCGGGCGGCCGTCTCCTGGAAGGGCCTGGCCACCCCGTCCGGCCCGACGACGAGGGCCTCGCCGTCCAGCACGAACCGCTCCGAGGCCAGGGAGCGGGCGTCCGAGACGATCTCGGGGACGCGTGAGGTGATGTCGTCGAGCGAGCGCGTGAATACCCGCACCTGGTCGCCGTCGCGATGGACCTGGATGCGGATGCCGTCGAGCTTGACGTCGACCGACACCTGGTGCGCCCGGTCGTCGGACTCGGCCGAGACACCGAGCTTGTCGAACGCCGCCGCGACGTCGGGGGCCGACTGCGCGAGCATCGGTCGCACGGGGCGCCCCACCTCGAGGCCGAACCCTGCCAGCGCGGTGAGCGCCGCCGTCGGGCCGGCTGCCTCGAGCGCCGCCCGCGCGACCGGGCCCGACGCCCCGCGCAGCATGGCCGCGCGGCGCACCGCGTCGAGCGGGATCCCTGCGGCCTCGGCGACCGCGTCGACGACCAGCGCGTCGAGCGCTCCTTGCCGCAGGTCGCCCGCGACCAGCCCGCGCAGGAACGACTGCTCACGCTCGGTGGCGGCGGCGAACACCGCCGAGGCCGCCGCGGACCGGGCCGTGTCGGAACCCGGCCCCGCGAGTCCGGCCATGTGCTCGAAGGCCGCGTCGACGGCCTGGACGGTCAGCGTCGGCGTCGCGGCGGGTGGAGGGAGCGCACGCAACGAGGCCCAGCCGAGCCCCGTGCGACGCTGGCGCAGCTCGCCCGCGAGGTAGGACACGACGATCTCGACGTCCTCCCCTGCGCTGCCCTCGGGTGCGCCCGGCCCCTCGGCCACCGCTGCGTCCCGGGCGGCACGGCGCAGCAGGTCGGCGATCGCTGCGCGCTTGGCGAGGCGCGAGCGGGTCGCGGCGACGGCGTCGGACGTGGCGGCGACCTCGGCGAGCAGCATGTCTCATCCTCCCGCCGCTCCCGCGGCCCCGCGCGGGGTGCTGCGACAAACCCGCGGTGGGAGTCTGCGCCGGGCGACGGCGCGACCACCTGGCTACGCTGGCGGACGACCGTCGACGAAGGAGTGGGACGTGGAGATCGCGGGCAAGGTCGCGCTGGTGACCGGAGGGGCCTCGGGCCTGGGCCGGGCGACCGTCGAGGAGCTGGCCGGCGCCGGGGCGCGGGTCGTGGTCGCGGACCTGCCGGGCTCGCCCGGTCAGGCGCTCGCGGACTCCCTGGGCGACGCGGTGCGGTTCGTGCCGACCGACGTCACGAGCGAGGACGACGTGTCCCGGGCCCTCGACGCGGCTGCGGACCTGGGCGGGCTGCACGTCGCGGTGAGCTGCGCGGGGATCGTGCTCGCGCGGCGCGTGCTCGGCAGGAACGGGGTGCACGACCTGGCGTCGTTCGCGAAGGTCGTGAGCGTGAACCTCGTCGGGACGTTCAACGTCTCGCGGCTCGCGGCCGAGCGCATGGTCGCGCTGGACGGGGCGGTGGGCGCGGACGGCGCAGACGGTGCGGCGGCCGGTGCCCCGGGGGACATCGGGGTCCCCGAGGAGCGCGGCGTGATCGTGAACACCGCGTCGGTCGCGGCGTTCGACGGTCAGGTGGGCCAGGCCGCGTACGCGGCCTCGAAGGGCGGGGTCGCGGCCATGACGCTGCCGCTCGCGCGCGACCTCGCGGACCTGCGCATCCGTGTCATGACGATCGCGCCGGGCATCTTCAGCACGCCCATGATGGCGTCGTTGCCCGCGGAGGCCCAGGAGTCTCTCGCGGCCCAGGTGCCGCACCCGCGGCGGCTCGGGCGCCCGGAGGAGTTCGCGCGCCTGGTCCGCGCGATCGTCGAGAACCCCATGCTCAACGGTGAGGTGATCCGCCTCGACGGCGGCATCCGGATGGCGCCGCGCTGACCCGCCGGGGTGCCGGCCCGCGAGGTAGAACCGTCTGCGCGAGGTAGTGCCCGCCGCGTCCTACCTCGCGCAGACGGTTCTACCTCGACACCGGGAACCTCCCGGTCGAGCGCGCGCCCGACGACGCCCCTCACCTCCGATGTCCGTTTCGGCAGGGTTCGGGGCGCAATCTCTACTGATTCGGTCCAGAATGCGGACTGTTCGCCGAAGTCGTTGACACTCCCCGGACCCGGGCATACATTCCGGGCCATCGGCAGACGCCACCGTCCGCCGCACCGAAGCGCCTCAGCACCCGAAGCACCGCCGACCCGAGGAGGACCCGTGGACATCCGCGACACGCTCGTCCTCACGCCTGTCGCGTCGGCACGGGGAGCCGTGGCTCCCACCCGTCGAATGTGTTGTTCCCCCGGGCGTCCCGTCGTCCCGGGCCGCGTCTGTTGTTGAGCCTGCGCTCCTCCTGACGCCTCCCGAGCCGAGCCGGCTCGCCCCTGAACCGCCCCGCCCGTGACGCGGTCGCCGCGGCCTGCCGGAACACCGGCCGGCCCCGGTCACCCGTCGCCCGGCCCGGCGGTCCACCCCGCTGCACCCCCACCTGCACCCCGCAGTGCTCGCGACCCGCCGCGGCCTTCCGCCGATCCCTGCGACAGCGGCCGAGCGACCCCGCACCCGACCTCCCGGAGTGGAACGACCCATGCCTGACTCGAACCTGACCCCGCTGTTCACCCCCGCCTCCTCGTCCGCCGAGCAGCAGGACGACCGCGCGACCGACCCGTCGCTCGACGCGCTCGACGACCTGCTCGACGGGCCGCCCCGCCGCTCGGCCCACCTGGGTGTCGACCTGTCCGACGCCGGAGCACGAGCGGGTGCGTGGCGCGCGGTCGGGTCCGAGTCGCCCCGCCTGTTCGACGGCCAGCGCCTCCAGGAGCTCGTCGCCACGGCCCAGCGCGGCGTGCTCGACTTCGCGCTGTTCGACGACACGTTCTCGCTCCAGCCGACGCGCAACACGACGCTGCGCGGACGCCTCGACGCGGCCCTCGTGGCCTCGCGCCTCGCACCGCGCTCGGCGGGGATCGGGCTCGTCGCGACGGTCGACACCACGCACACCGAGCCGTTCCACGTGTCCAAGGCGATCGCGACCGTCGACCACGTGAGCGCAGGCCGCGCCGCCTGGCAGGTGGGCTGGTCGACGACCGAGTCCGGCGCCGCGCTGTTCGGGCGCAAGGGCGCCCAGGACACCGCCGACGCGGTCGCCGAGGCCGAGGAGGCCATCGAGGTCGTCAGCCGGCTGTGGGACAGCTGGGAGGACGACGCCGAGATCCGTGACGTCGCCTCGGGCCGCTTCGTCGACCGCGACAAGCTCCACTACGTCGACTACGACGGCGTCCGGTTCGCCGTGAAGGGCCCGTCGATCACGCCCCGCTCGCCCCAGGCGCAGCCCCCGGTCGTCGTGCGCGGGGACTCCGCGGAGGCGCTGGCCCTCGCAGGTCGTCGCGCCGACGTCGTGCGGGTGCGGGCCACGACGCTCGACGGCGCCCGGGCGCTGCGCGACCAGGTGCGTGCTGCGGCCGCCGAGGCAGGCCGCAACCCCGACGACCTGCGCGTGCTCGTCGACGTCTACGCCGTGATCGGCCAGGACCGGGCCAGCGCCCAGGCACGCCTCGACCTCCTCGAGGGGCTCGAGGGGATCACGTGGGACACCGGGTCGCTCACGCACGTGGGCACGGCCCGCGACCTCGCCGAGGTCGTCGAGGAGTGGGTCGAGGCCGGGGCGGCCGACGGGTTCACGATCCGCCCCTCGTCGCTCCGCACCGACCTCGACGCCCTGGTCGACGACGTCGTCCCGCTCCTCCAGGAGGCCGGCGTCTTCCGCTCGACCTACCCGGGCTCGACCCTGCGGGACACCCTGGGGCTCGCCCGCCCCGCCAACCGCTACGCCGCCGCGATCGCCTGAGGACCCGCCACCATGACGCACCCCACCCCTGCCTCGACGGCCCGCTCGCGCGACGGTCGTCCCCGCAAGCAGATCCACCTGGGCGCCCACTTCCCGGGCGTCAACAACACGACCGTGTGGAGCGACCCCGCCTCCCGCAGCCAGATCGAGTTCAGCTCGTTCGAGCACCTCGCCCGCCGGGCGGAGGAGGCCAAGCTCGACTTCTTCTTCCTCGCCGAGGGCCTGCGCCTGCGCGAGCACAAGGGCCAGATCCACGACCTCGACGTCGTGGGCCGCCCCGACACGCTCCCCGTGCTCGCGGCCCTCGCCGCGGTCACCGACCGCCTGGGCCTCGCGGGCACGGTCAACACGACCTTCAACGAGCCCTACGAGCTGGCGCGCCAGTTCGCGAGCCTCGATATCCTGTCGGGAGGCCGCGCGGCCTGGAACCTCGTCACGAGCCCCGACGCGTTCACGGGCGCGAACTTCCGCCGCGGCGGGTTCCTGCCCTACGAGGAGCGGTACGAGCGCGCGGGCGAGCTCGTGGCCCTGGCCCGGCAGCTCTGGGACTCGTGGGACGACGACGCGGTGATCGATCTCGTCGACGGCCAGGACGACGGCGCGGTCGACGTCCTCGCCCCCGGGGGCCTCGTGAGGCCCGGTGGAGTGCGACCGTTCGCGCACCGCGGCAAGCACTTCGACGTGTCGGGCCGGTTCGAGACCCCGCGTGGGCCCCAGGGGCACCCGGTCCTGTTCCAGGCGGGCGACTCGGCCGACGGCCGCGACTTCGCGGCCGCGACGGCCGACGTCGTCTTCTCGGCGCACTCGGCGTTCGAGGACGGCCAGGCGTTCTACGCCGACGTGAAGTCGCGCCTCGCGGCGCACGGCCGCGACCGCGACTCGCTCAAGATCCTCCCGGCGACGGTCGTCGTCCTGGGGGACACGGCCGACGAGGCCGCCGAGCGTGCGCGCGAGATCCGCCTCCAGCAGGTGCCGGGCAGGACCGCGATCGCGTTCCTCGAGCAGGTCTGGGGGCGCGACCTCACGGCCTACGACCCCGAGGGTCCGCTGCCCGACGTCGAGCCCGACCTCGAGCACCTCAGCATCACGCGGGGCCGGGTCCGGCACGTCAAGGATCCAGGTCCCGTGGTCCGCGCCTGGCGCGAGAAGGCCGCGGCCAACGGCTGGTCCATCCGCGACCTCGTGATCGACGTGACGAGCCGGGGTGGGTTCGTCGGCACGGCCCAGCAGGTCGCGGACGACATCGACCGGCACGTCCAGGAGGACGCGTCGGACGGCTTCATCCTCGTGCCGCACCTGACCCCGGCGGGGCTCGACGACGTGTTCGACCAGGTCGTGCCGCTGCTCCAGGAGCGCGGCTCGTTCCGCACCGAGTACACGGGCACCACGCTGCGCGACCACCTCGGCCTCTCGCGCCCCGAGGTCGGAGCCGGCCCTGCCCCCGTAGGCGACACGGTCGCGGCCGGGGCGAGCAGCTCGACCCGCCTGAGCTGACCCCCGCAGCACCCGACCGTCCGACCACCAGTCCTGAAGGAGCATCATGACGACGAGCACCACCACCCCGACCGACGTCGCCACGCGCGGGCGCCACGCCGCGGCGTCCGCCCCGACGGGCACGTCGACCGGCAACCCGGACGGCGCGGCCGCGTGGGCCGCCTGGCACGCCGAGCGCGAGCGGTCGCTGCGCGAGCCGCACGGCTGGCTCACGCTCACCGCGCTGCACTGGGTCCCGGAGTCCCCGGCGACGTTCGCGGGCCTGCCCGGTCAGTGGTGGTCGGACGCCGAGGGCGTGCACCTGCGTGCGGCCGCGGCCGACGCGATCGTCCCGGCCGGCAGCCAGGACGCGCTGCGCGGCACCCACGTCCAGGACGTCGCGGAGGGCGCGTCGCGCATCGTCGCGACCTTCGTGCCCGACGGCGCCGACCCGGCCTCCGCGGTCGCGGTCGAGCTCGTGCGGCGCACCGGGCGCTACGGGCTGCGCGTGCGCGACCCGAGGGCCCGCGCCCGGGTCGCGTTCGAGGGCGTGCCGACGTTCTCCTACGACCCGGCCTGGGTCCTCGACGCGCCCGTCCGCTGGTACGACGAGCCCGTCGCCGAGGTCGTGGGCGGCGCGCAGCCGGGGCTCGAGCACCACGTCCAGGTCGTGGGCGAGGTCGACGTGGTCCGCGACGGCGTCACGACGACGCTCCGGCTCACGGGCAAGCCCGGCGGCGGTGCCACGCTGCTGTTCACCGACCCGGCCCCCGGCGTCGCGGACTGGCGGATCCTGTTCGTCGACCGTGACGCGGCGGGCGGAGGAGCCGACGAGGACGAGGCAGGAGAAGGCGTCCGCAGCGACGGGCAGCCCGGCCCGACGCTGCGCCTCGACCTGAACCGCACGCTCAACCTGCCCTACGCCTTCAGCGACTTCGGCACGTGCCCGCAGCCCGTCGCGGGCAACGTCCTGCCGTTCTCGGTCGAGGCGGGGGAGAAGGTCCCCCGATGAGCGCGCCCACCACGACACGGGCCGCCACGACACGGGCCGCCACGACCGGGCCGGTCGTCGCGCCGTCGGTCCTCCCGTCCGTCGAGGTCCGGTCGGTGACCCTGCACGACCCGCTCGTGCGCCCGCTCCTCGACGAGCTCGCCCACGAGTACGCCACGCGCTACCGCAGCATCCTCGACGCGGACGAGCTGCGGGCCGAGATGGAGCACTACCCGGCAGCCGACTTCGCGGCGCCCGACGGCGAGCTCGTCCTGCTCCTCGCGGACGGCGAGCCGGTCGCGGGAGGTGCGTTCCGGCGTCGGGCAGAGCCAGAGCTCGGAGAGCCCGCGCGCCGGACCCGGCCCGGGGACGGGCGGTCCGCCCTGCGTGACGACCCCCGCCCGGACGCTCACGAGACGCACAGCGAGGACGGCACGCCCCTCGTCGCGACGGCCGAGCTCAAGCGCATCTGGACCCACTCGGCCCACCGGCGCCGCGGGCTCGCGCGCCAGGTCCTCGTCGAGCTCGAGGACCGCGCTGCCGAGCGCGGCTACGCGCGGATCTACCTGACGACCGGCCCTCGCCAGCCCGAGGCCGCCGGGCTCTACCTGAGCGCGGGCTACACCCCGCTGTTCGACGTGAGCCGGGACCCCGAGGACGTCGGGCCCCTGGCGTTCGAGAAGTGGCTCTGTCCGCACGTGTCAGCACCGGCGTGACCTCGACGTCCCGCTCGCTCTGACACGGCACGACCTGGCCCCGGCTCCCGCCGCGGCGCCCTCGCCCGACCCCTTCTCACCCGCCCGAGGTCCCCATGAGCACCCTGTCCCTGCCACAGGACGAGTCACGCCAGCTCGTCCCACCCCCCGGAGCACTGCCCGACCCGCCGGGCGCGACCACGCTCGCGCCCGCCACCCCGACGACGACCAGCACGACCAGCACGACCGACGTGTCGCCCACGCGCTGGGAGGACCTCAAGGTCGTCCCCGCGCGGCACCCGGGCCGGTGGATCGCCACCGCGGGCGTCGCGGTCCTCCTCGCGATGGTCGTGAGCTCGCTCGTGACCAACCCCAAGTGGGAGTGGTCGATCGTCGCGCAGTACCTGACGTGGCCCTCGGTCCTCAACGGCCTGTGGGGCACCATCCGGCTCACCGCGGTCGCCGCCGTGGTCGGGTTCGGCCTCGGCACGATCCTCGCGCTCATGCGCCTGTCGAGGTCGCCCCTGCTCCAGGCCGTGTCGTCCGCGTACACGTGGGTGTTCCGCTCGGTGCCGCTGATCCTGCAGCTCCTGCTCTGGTACAACCTGGCCTATCTCTACCCGACGCTCTCGCTGGGCATCCCGTTCGGCCCCGGCTTCCTCGAGTTCGGGACCCTCGACGTGATCGACAAGTTCGGTGCCGCGATCCTGGGCCTGGGTCTCTCGCAGGCCGCCTACTCCTCGGAGATCGTCCGGGCCGGGATCCTCTCGGTCGACCAGGGCCAGCACGAGGCCGCGGCCTCGCTCGGGATCCCGCGCTCGCGCCAGACGCTGCGCATCGTGCTCCCGCAGGCCATGCGGACCATCGTGCCGACGTCGGTCAACGAGATCATCGGCCTCGTCAAGGGCACCTCGGTCGTGTACGTCCTCGCGTACGGCGAGCTGTTCTACACGATCGGCGTGATCTACGGCCGCAACCAGCGCGTCGTCCCGCTGCTCATGGTCGCGGCGATCTGGTACCTCGTCATCACGACCGTGCTGACGATCGCGCAGTACTACGTCGAGCGGCACTACGCCAAGGGCGCGGTGCGCACCCTGCCCCCGACGCCGGTCCAGCGGGTCCGCTGGACGCTCCAGGTCGCGTGGTCGCGCGTCACCGGGCGCCCCGCACCCGCCCACCTGCCCCCTGCCTACGCCGCGCGCGCCGCGGTCGGCCGCAGCCACCTGCTGCGCACGGGGACGAGCGACCGCACCACCGGAGGTGCCGCATGACCGCCACGACCACCGCTGCGGCCGCCTCGACCGCGGCCGCCTCGACCGCGGCCGGCTCCACGACCGCCTCCCCGGCCACGGGCCTCGTCGAGGTCCGCGGGGTCCACAAGTCCTACGGCACGCTCGAGGTGCTCGCGGGCATCGACCTCGAGGTCCGCCCGGGCGAGGTCACCGTGATCCTGGGCCCGTCGGGCTCGGGCAAGTCGACGCTCCTGCGCGTCATCAACCACCTCGAGAAGGTGGACCGCGGCTTCATCGCGGTCGACGGCGACCTCATCGGCTACTCCCGCAAGGGCGACACCCTGCGCGAGCTCAAGGAGAAGGAGATCCTGGTCCAGCGGACCCGGATCGGGTTCGTGTTCCAGAGCTTCAACCTCTTCCCGCACCTCACGGCCCTCGAGAACGTCGTCGAGGCACCGGTCTCCGCCCAGGGCAGGGACCGGTCCGAGGTCGAGGCCGAGGGGCGCGAGCTCCTGGCCCGCGTGGGTCTCGCCGACAAGGCCGACGCCCGTCCCCGGCAGCTCTCGGGCGGGCAGCAGCAGCGCGTCGCGATCGCCCGCGCGCTCGCCATGCGTCCCCGCGTCCTGCTCTTCGACGAGCCGACCTCTGCGCTCGACCCCGAGCTCGTCGGCGAGGTGCTCGACGTCATCAAGGGCCTCGCGCACGGCGGCACGACCCTGGTCGTCGTCACGCACGAGATCGGCTTCGCCCGCGAGGTCGCGGACACGGTCGTCTTCATGGACGCCGGCCGCATCGTCGAGCAGGGCCCGCCCGCGCAGGTCCTCGACGCCCCCCGCCACGACCGGACCAAGGCCTTCCTCGACAAGGTCCTGTGACGCCCGGAGCCCGGCACACCGATCGCCCGGGCCGCGTCACCCCACTGCACGTCCACCCACACCGAAAGAGAACATGATGTCCCTCCGTACCTCCGGCGCGCCCCGCGCCTCCCGCCGCCCCTCCCGCCGGACGGTCGCCGCCGTCGCGACCCTCCCGCTCCTCGCGCTGCTCGCGGCGTGCGCCACGAGCGCCGACGCCGAGCCCGGCACGGCCGACAACGAGAAGGCCGCGGAGGCCGCCGGCCTCGTCATCGACACCTCGCCCGACCAGGAGTGGATCCACACGACCGAGTCGCCCGAGGCCATCGCCCTCCTGCCCGAGGACGTCAAGGCCGCGGGGGTCCTCAAGGTCTCGACGACCGCGGGCGGACTGCCTCCGCTCGGCTTCCTCGCGGACGACGACAAGACGCCCATCGGCAACGAACCCAACATCGCGGTCCTCGTCGCGGACGCGCTCGGCCTCGAGCTCGAGCTCGAGGTCAAGGCGTGGGCTGACTGGCCGCTCGCGCTGCAGTCCGGGGACGTCGACGCCGTGATCTCGAACGTCACGGTGACCGAGGAGCGCAAGGAGCTCTACGACTTCTCGTCCTACCGCAACGACCAGCTCGGCTGGCTCGCGGGTGCGTCCAACGACAAGGTGCCTGCGATCAAGGAGGCCAAGGACATCGCGGGCCTCACCGTGGGCGTCGGTTCGGGGACCAACCAGGAGAAGATCCTCCTCGCCTGGAACCAGGAGAACATCGACGCGGGGCTCGAGCCCATCAAGGGTGGCGAGCCCGAGTACTACGAGGACTACAAGGACGCGCTGCTCGCGGTCGCGTCGGGCAGGCTCGACCTCTACGTCGGCCCCAACGCGAGCCTCGCCTACAGCGCCGCGACCGCGCCCGACCAGTACAAGGTGGTCGGCACGCTGAACGGCGGCTGGCCCGCGACCGCGCAGATCGCCGTCGCGACGCTCAAGGGCAGCGAGCTCGCCCCGGCCGTGACCGCGGCGATCAACCACGCGATCGAGGACGGCAGCTACACCGAGCTCCTCGAGCACTGGGGTCTCGAGGACGAGGCGATCCCCGCCTCCGAGACCAACCCTCCCGGGCTGCCCAAGCCCTGACCCGGACGGCCGACCGGCCCGCGTAATCCTCCTGGGACCCGCGGGCCGGCGGCACCAGACCTACTGATCGAGAGGCAGCCAGATGACCGAGCACGTGTCGCACGTCGTCGTCGGTGGAGGCGTCATGGGCTCGGCCGCGGCGTGGCAGCTCGCGCGCGCGGGGCACGACGTCGTCCTGCTCGAGCGCTTCGAGCCAGGCCACGCGCACGGTGCCTCGCACGGGGCGTCGCGCATCTACCGGACCACGTACACCCAGCCCGCGTACCTCGATCTCGCGCAGGAGGCGTTCGGCCTGTGGCGCGAGCTCGAGCGCGACGCAGGGCTCCCCGCCGACGCGGTCCTCACCCTGACGGGCGGCGTGAGCCACGGCTTCCCGCGCCGCACCGAGATCGGTGACGCGTTCGTCGCGCGGGGCGTCCCGCACGAGTGGCTGCGCCCCGAGGAGGCTGCCGAGCGCTGGCCCGGCCTGCGCTTCGAGGGCGACGTGCTCCACGAGACCGCGACGGCGGGGCGTGTCCACGCCGACCGCGCGGTCGCCGCCTTCCAGGCTGCGGCGCGCTCGCACGGCGCCGACGTGCGCCACGGCGTGCACGTGCGCCACGTCCACCCGGGTGCGGGCTCGGTCCGGGTCGTCACCGACCGGTACGACCTGGTCGCGGACACGGTCGTGGTCGCGGTGGGCGCGTGGAGCGCGGGCCTGCTGGGTGCGGCCTTCACGGTGCCCGACGGTGGCGCGCCCGTCCCGCCCCTCGTCGTCACCCAGGAGCAGCCCGCGCACTTCGCGCTCGCCCCGGGAGCACCGGCGGAGGACACCTGGCCCAGCTTCACGCACGCCCCTGCCGAGCCGCACCCGTGGCCCAGCGGGGTCTACGGGCTCGCGACCCCGGGAGAGGGGATCAAGGTCGGCTTCCACGGGGTCGGGCCGCGCACCGATCCCGACCGGCGGACCTACCGTCCCGAGCCCGGGCAGCTCGCACAGCTCCAGGACTACGTCAGGGCGTGGGTCCCGGGGGCCGACGCCGACCGGCTCGTGCCGATCTCCTGCACGTACACCACGACACCGGACCACGACTTCGTGCTCGACCGCGTGGGCCGTGTCGTGATCGCCGCCGGGTTCTCGGGCCACGGCTTCAAGTTCGCGCCGTCGATCGGCCGGGTCCTGGCGGAGCTGGCTCGCGAGGAGCCGGCCGCCCAGCCCGTCGCCGCGGACCGGTTGTTCTCGCTGGCCCGGTTCGCGGGGGTGCCGGCGGGCTGACGCGGCCGGTCCGCATCCTTCTGCCCGGCCCCGCACCCGCACCCGCACCCGCACCCGCACCCGCGCCCCCGCCCGCACGACCGAAAGGCCAGCATGTCGACCATCACCACGGCCTCGCCCCTGACCGAGCGCTATGGCGCCCACCAGCCCGACGACGTCGCCCCGCTCACCGACGCGATCGCCGGCATCCTGCGGCACCGTACGGTCCGGGCCTACCTCACCGACCCGCTCGACGACACGGTCCTGCCGACCCTGGTCGCCGCCGCGCAGTCCGCGCCGACCTCGTCCAACATGCAGTTCTGGAGCGTCGTCGCGGTGACCGACCCGGCCCGCAAGGACCGGCTCGCGGCGCTCGCCGGAGGGCAGGCGCACGTCCGCCAGGCTCCGCTGCTGCTCGTGTGGGTCGCGGACCTGGCCCGCGCCCGGGCGATCGGGGCGGCCGACGGCACGCACCTGGCGGGCGCCGACTACCTCGACTCGACGGTCGTCGCGTTCGTCGACGCGGCGCTCGCCGCGCAGAACGCGGTCGTGGCCGCCGAGTCGCTGGGGCTCGGGACCGTCTACATCGGCGCGCTGCGCCACCACCCCGAGCAGGTCGCGGCCGAGCTGGGCCTGCCCGAGGGCACGGTCGCGGTCGTCGGCCTCGTCGTCGGGCATCCCGACCCCGCAGGCGGCGAACGGGTCAAGCCACGGCTTCCCCAGGCCGCGGTGCTGCACCACGAGACCTACGACCTGGCCGTCCAGGCGCCGTACGTCGACGCGTACGAGGACCTCATCGCGCCCTTCTACCGCGAGGAGGGGCTCGCGCAGAGCTGGCGCCGCCGCGTGGTCGACCGGCTCGCGGTCCCCGGACCCGAGCGCGGCCACGCGCACCTGCACTCGGCGCTCGCAGCGCGCGGGCTGCCCTCGCGCTGACCGGCGGACCGCCCGCCCGACCCCCTGCTCGACCAGGACACCCCCACGACCACCGAGGAACCCCGATGACCGTCTCCGACCAGCCGACCACCCCGCAGACCCCGCACCCGACCCGGGTCCCGCTGTCGATCCTCGACCTCGCGGTCGTGAGCGAGGGCTCGACCGGAGCCCAGGCCCTGCGCGACACCCTCGACACCGCGGTCCGTGCCGACGAGCTGGGCTACCGCCGCATCTGGTTCGCCGAGCACCACCTGTCCCCGGGCGTCGCCTCGGCGTCCCCCGCGGTCCTCGCGGCCCTCGTCGCCGAGCGCACGGCGCGCATCCGCGTGGGGTCGGGCGCCGTGCTGCTGAGCACCACGAGCCCGCTCCTCGCAGCCGAGCAGTTCGGGACCATCGCGGCCCTGCACCCGGGCCGGGTCGACCTGGGACTGGGCCGGGCCTTCACCCCGCCCCCCGCGAAGAGCGAGGCGAGCACGGGAGCCGAGGCTCCGTCGTCGGGCACGCAGGCGACGGCGGCGGGCGAGCCCGAGCCCGCGCCCGCCCCCGCGCAGCCCGCCGGGACGCGCGTGGTCGACGGTCTCCTGATCCCCGCCGCACCCGGCGTCGCCTTCACCGACACCGCGCTGCGCCAGCGGCTGCTCGCCCAGAAGGAGGTGGTCGGTGCGAGCCGGACGCCCGCGGAGTTCCGCGACGAGCTCGAGCTGGTCCTGGGCCTGCGTGCGGGGACCTTCACCAACAGCGCGGGCACCGCGTACACGAGCCCGCCCGTCGAGGGCGCGGCGTTCGACCTGTTCGTGCTCGCGTCG
The DNA here is from genome assembly GCF_001429135.1 of Oerskovia sp. Root22. Lineage (NCBI taxonomy): Bacteria > Bacillati > Actinomycetota > Actinomycetes > Micrococcales > Cellulomonadaceae > Oerskovia > Oerskovia sp. Root22. The sequence continues at coordinate 493,329 of NZ_LMIL01000011.1, forward strand.
AGCGGCGGCGTGAGCGCGCGCGTCGCGGGCGAGCTGGGCCTGCCGCTCGCCGCGAACTACCACGTGGGTCCGTCCGCGACGCTCGACACGATCGCGGCCTACCGTGCGGCGTTCCGGCCGGGCGTGCTCGACCGGCCGTACGTCGTGGTCTCGGCCGACGTCCTGGTCGCGGACACCGACGCCGAGGCCCGCCGGATCGCGGACCCCTTCACGGCCTGGGTCCTGTCGATCCGCCGAGGGGCCGACGGTGCGATCGCCTACCCCGCGCCCGGCACGACGCCCGCGTGGGACGACCTGTCCGACGCCGACCGTGCGGCCGTCCAGGACCGCGTCGACACGCGGTTCGTCGGGTCGTCCGAGACGGTCGTCGAACGCCTCGAGACCCTCGCGCGCGTGACCGTGGCCGACGAGATCGTCGTGACGACGGTCGCGCACGACCCCGCCGACCGGGCCCGGTCGTTCGAGCTGCTCGCGGCTCGCTGGGGCCTGCCGGCGGCGGACGCGGCCGGGCCCGAGGTCGCGGCCGACCGCGAACCAGCCCTCGCGAGGTAGAGGGAACCCGTCGAGGTAGAGGGCTCCAGACCTCTACCTCGACGGGAGGCCTCTACCTCGGCAGCAGCACCACCTGCACCACCCGAACCAGGAGACGACATGACCCAGCACCAGCCCCTGCTCACCCCGGCCACCGACGCGGGCGACCGCGTCGCCGCCGGAGCCTTCCTCGTCGACGTCCGCAGCGCGGGAGGCCGTGCGAGCGCGGGCGCCATCCCGGGTGCCACGGTCACGGACCGCGAGGACCTCGACGCGATCTTCGGCTCGGTCGCGGCGCCCGCGGTCTCGCTCGACACCCCGATCGTCGTGGTCTGCGGCTCCGAGCGCGGTTCGGGCCCCGTCGCCGAGGCCCTCGCCGCTCGCGGCTACACGAACGTCTCGCACGTCGAGGGCGGCTTCCCCGCCTGGCGCGACGCGGGCCTCCCGGCCGAGCCGGGCGCGGGTGCGCAGGACGCGGCGGGCGAGCCGGCGTCGTCGGGCCCGCACGAGCCCGTCCGGCAGCGCGCATGAGCGCGCCCACCACGTCGCGCGCGGGCGTCGGGAACCCGCCCGCCGGCGCTGCTGATCCAGGAGAGTCCTCCCGCCGGGCCCGGCGGGTGCGCGAGGTGGCCGACGGCGTCGCCCGCCTCGTCGAGTCGGCGCGCCGCGACGGTCACGGGGGCAGGGGGCCCGACGGCGCCGCTCGCCCGGACGGGAGCCGTCACGGAGGAGCAGGGTCGCCCGGGGACGGCGCCGGGGTGACCGTCCGGCGCGTGACGCCCGCCGAGCACCAGGCCGTCGCCGACCTGCTCGAAGCGGCGTACGGGTTCGAGTACACGATCTCGGAGTCGTACCGGGACGTGCTGCGAGACGTCGCGAGCCGCGCGGCCGAGCACGACGTGTGGGTCGCGGTCGACGACGAGACCGGAGCGCTGCTCGGGACCGTCGCGACCCCGCCGCCTGGTCGGCACATCTCACCCCTGGCGCTCGACGGCGAGCTGGACTTCCGCCTCCTCGGCGTCGCTCCCGCCGCTCGGGGACGGGGGATCGGGACGACGCTCACGCGGCACGTCCTCGACGTGGCTCGTGCCCAGGGGGCGCAGCGGGTCGTCATGAACTCGGGTCCGCAGATGACCCGGGCGCACCGGCTCTACGAGGCGCTCGGGTTCAGGCGGCTGCCCGAGCGCGAGACCCGCGTGATCGAGGGAGAGGGCGGCGGGCGGCTGCACGCGTACGGCCTGGACCTCCCGCCCGTCGAGGGCCCCGGCCCGCATCCACCCACCGTCCCGCCGAGGTAGTGCGTGCTGCGCGAGGTAGTGCTCGACGCGTTCTACCTCGCGCAGCAGGTTCTACCTCGGCCGACCGCCACTCGCACGAGCACCACCACCCGTACCCGCCGAAGACCCCACCCCACCTGAACCGGAGAAGACCATGCCCGTCGAGTTCCTCGGCATCGCCACCACGAGCGACGCCTCCGAGACCACGTCCCGCACGACCGCACCGTTCGACAAGCAGTACCTGGAGCGCATCGTGCGCGCCCACGAGGACAACGGCTGGACCCGTGTCCTGTTCGCCTACGGGTCGAGCGGACCCGAGCCGTCGGCGCTCGCGGCCTGGACCGCGGCCCGCCTCGACACGGTCGAGCTGCTGCTCGCGCACCGCCCCAACGTCTCCTACCCGACGTTCGCGGCCAAGTCCTTCGCGACCCTCGACCAGCTCTCCGAGGGTCGCCTGTCCGTCCACTTCATCACGGGCGGCAACGACCACGAGCAGCGGCGCGAGGGAGACACCCTGACCAAGGACGAGCGCTACGCCCGCACCCAGGAGTACATCCAGATCGTCAAGAAGGCCTGGTCGAGCGCCGAGCCGTTCGACCACCACGGGAGCTTCTACGACCTCGACGACTTCGTGCTCGACACCAAGCCCTTCGAGGGGCGCACGCCGACCATCTCGTTCGGCGGGTCCTCGGACGCGGCGTTCAAGGTCGGTGCGGCCGAGGCTGACATCTACGCGGTGTGGGGCGAGCCGCTCGACCGCACGGCCGAGCAGATCCAGCGCGTCCGCACCGAGGCCGCGGCTGCCGGGCGCTCCACGCCCCCGCGCATCCACGCCGCGTTCCGCCCGATCCTCGGCGCGACCGAGGAGCTGGCCTGGGAGAAGGCCCACCGCGTGCTCGACCGGATCGAGGAGCGCAAGGCCGCGGCGGGCGGCGTGCTGAGCCGTCGCCACCCGATCGACAAGCCCGAGAACGCGGGCTCGCAGCGCCTCCTGGAGATCGCGGCCCAGGGCGACCGGTTCGACACGGCCCTGTGGACCGCGACGGCCAAGGCCACCGGGGGCGCCGGCAACTCGAACGCTCTCGTCGGGACGCCCGAGACCGTCGCGCAGGCGCTGCTCGCCTACTACGACCTGGGCGTCCGTATCATCTCGGCGCGCGGCTACGACCTGCTCGACGACGCGACCGACTTCGGCCGCTACGTCATCCCGATCGTGCGCGAGGAGGTCGCCAAGCGGGACGCCGAGGCGGCGTCGGCACAGGCGGCCTGAGCCTCCTTCCCCGCGAGGTAGAGGGCTCGCGTCGAGGTAGAGGGCCCGAGCCCTCTACCTCGACGCCCGCCCTCTACCTCGACGCCCGCCGTCTATCGCGGCACACCCCACCCCACCCCCACCAAGGAGCATCCGTGCGTTTCCAGGTCCTCGACATCGTCTTCAACCCGCCCCACCCCGTCACGGGCGAGGCCGTTCCCGCGGCCGAACGACTCGAACGCGTCGTCGAGACCGCGGTCCTGGCCGAGGAGCTCGGCCTCGACGCGTTCGCGGTCGGCGAGCGGCACGCGGGGGACGTGCTGTCGTCGTCGCCCACCGTGATCCTCGGGGCGATCGCCGCGCGCACGTCGCGCATCCTGCTGAGCACGGGCGTGACGGTGCTGTCCCTGCTGGACCCCATCCGCGTCGCGGAGGACTACGCGACGATCGACCAGCTCAGCCGGGGCCGGTTCGAGATGGTCATCGGCAAGGGCAACGAGGCGCTCCAGTACCCGCTGCTGGGCCTCGACATCGACCGGCAGTACGAGTACCTCGAGGAGAACTACGAGCTGCTCCGCCTGCTCCTGAGCGGTGAGGAGGTCGACTGGGAGGGCCGCCACCGCCCCGACCTGCAGGGCGCCACGACCCTGCCCCGCCCGTACGACGGCGCGTTCCGGATCTGGCACGGGTCCGCGACCTCGCGCTTCGCGGTCGAGCTCGCCGCGAGGTGGGGCGACCCGATCGTGAGCGCCAACGCGTTCCAGCCCCGCGAGAACTACCAGGTGCTGATCGACCACTACCGCGAGCAGTACGCGGCCGCGGGCCACGACCCGGCGTACGGGTTCGTCGGCTCCGGCTCGGGCGGGCTGTTCCTCGCGGACACGACCGAGCAGGCGATCGAGGAGTTCCGCCCCATCTACGAGGGAGCCGTCGCGCGCGCAGACCTGCGCAAGCACGACCCGGCCGCGGTCGGCAAGGTCACGAGCTTCCGGACCATCGAGGAGGCCGTCGAGCGCGGCCCGGCCCTCGTGGGCTCGCCCGAGCGCGTCGCCGAGAAGATCCTCGACTACCACCAGAGCTACGGGCACGACCTGCAGTCGGTCTCGATCAACCACCTCCTGGAGCCGGCGCGGCAGGACGACGTGCTGCGCCGGTTCGCGGAGGAGGTCGTGCCGCTCGTCAGGGCCGAGGTCAAGACCGACCTGTGGGGCCCGGCCGACGCCCGCCGGGCCAAGGGGTTCACGGCGGGCTAGCACGGGGCGTCGCCAGGCGATGCCCTACGAGACGCAAGAGGTGCCCGCCCGGACCCCGGTCTCGGCGGGCGCCTCCCGTCTCCCGCGCAGGGCCACGTGGCCGTCCCCGACCCTGGCGGAGCGCTCCCACACGTCCTAGGCTGGAACTGTCCTGCGGGCACGTGCGCTGCGCGCAGGGGCACGGAAGAAGGCTCCGACGATGTGGCTTCTCGTGATCTCCGGCGTGGTGGGCGCGGCGACGGTCGCCGTCATCGCGTGGCTCACGGTGCGCCACGACCGACCCCCCGTGGACGTCCTCCCTCCCCTCCGGGCGCACCGGACCACCTGGCGCGAGCGGCGCCGTCGGGCACCCGACCCCCTCGTGGCGCTGGGCCTCCAGATCCGCCTGGGCCAGCTCGCGCACGAGCTGCGCGACGTCCAGGACGACCCGGGCGTCTACGCCCGGGCGCACCACTACCTCGCCGCGCAGGGCGCGTACGACGCGCTGCTGCGCGAGGCGTGCCGGCTCAGCGGTCTCGAGGTCGACGCGGACCCGCTCGCCGCGGGCCTGCGCAGCGACGAGGACGAGCGGCTGCGCGAGGAGCTCGAGCTCAGCGCGCGCGGCTGGACCTGGTAACCGGCACACGGCAAGGGCGAGKGGTCCCCGATCCGGTGGTAGGACCGGTCGTGGTAGACGAGCGGCGTCGCGTCGCTGCGCGTCCCCGACGCGAGCGCGCGCAGCGAGACCAGGTAGCTGTCGCCCACGGGCGTGCGCTGGATGATGCGCCCGCGCACCCAGGACAGCGCACCGTCGATCACGGGCTCCCCGGAGTCGAGCGGTGACCATCCGCCGGCTGCGAAGCGGTCGATCCCGCTCGTCGCGAAGCGCGCCGACACGTCGTCCTGGTCGGCGCTGAGGAAGTTGACCGTGACCGTGCGGGCCGCGGAGATCGCGGGCCACGACGACGACGTCGACGCGAGCGAGAACGCGAGCAGCGGCGGCGCGGCCGAGACCGAGATGACCGACGTCGCGGTGAAGCCTACGGGCCGCCCCTCGTGGTGCAGCGCGACGACCGCGACGCCCGCGGGGTGCTGCCGGAACACGGCCTTGTAGGCGTCGGGGCTGAGCTGGGGCTCGTCCTGCTCGTGGAGCAGGGCCTCGAGCCCGGCGAGGCCCGCGACGTCGGAGCGGGTGGTGGGTTCGGCGGTCATCGGGTCACCTCGGCGAGCTCGGGGGCGGTCTGGTGGGTGGGGACGTCCTGCCCGACGGCGGCGCTCGCCGCCCGGAGCAACGGGCCTCCCGCACGGTCGAGCCAGGCGTCGACGGTGCTCGCGAGCTCGGCCTCGCCCAGCTGGGAGTCCAGCAGGGCGAGCGTGCGCGTGGGGACCGTGGCGCCGAGCTCGACGAGGAGCGGGCGCAGGTGCACCTCGCCGGCCAGGGCGTGCGCCGGGTTGCCCGACACCACGACCGGCACCACGACGACCCCGGCCAGGCCGTCCGGACCGTAGAGGTCGAGGAACGCCTTGAGCAGCCCGGTGTACGAGCCCTTGTAGACGGGCGTCGCGACGACCACCACGGTCGCGCCCGCGACGACCTCGCGCGCGGCGTCCGCGCGCGGGTGCACGGGGGTCAGGATCTCGGCCGCGATCTCGGCGAGGTCGATGGTCGCCGTGGTCGGGGAGATCGGGGAGCTCGCGGGGTCGGTCGAACCCGCCTCTGCCGGACGTGCCGCGAGGCCCAGGTGGTCGGCGACCCGGGCCGCGACGGCCTGTGCCGCGCCCAGGGTCCGTGACCCCGGGCGCGGGTTGCCGACCAGGGTGACCACGGTGGGGCGGGGCGGAAGAGGTGAGCCGTCGGCAGGGCCGGGTCGGTAGCCGAGGCCGCTGTCGGCTCCGGCTGGGTCGGTGGGCGGTGCCTGGTGCTGCGTCATGGTGTCCTCGCTGTCGTCGTGCTGCACGCTTGCCGCGCCGGTGCCGGCGCGACCAGGTCATCTCCCGGAGCACCCCGTCGTGGGAGGGGTTGCTGACCAGCGAGCCGGGGCTTGGCGCTGGTGCTCGTGACCGTTGGGTAGGGGTATAGCCCGGTCGGCGCGAATCTGTACCGATCCGGTCGAGATTTCTCACGGCGTGGACGGTTGTTTCGCGACGGGGCCGGGGTGGGGCGCGGTCGGGGGCCGGGCGGGAGGCCGTCGCACCGGCCGCGGCCCGGTCCCTGCCGGGGTGAGCCCGGTCCGGGGCGCGCCACGGGAAGTGGCCCCGGGCAACGGCGATGTCCCAGGTCGTGAGCCTGCCGTCTTTCAGAGTGGGACAGGAGTACGGCCGTGTTTACACGTACGTAACCTGGTGCAGTTAAGAGCCAGCCCTGCCGAGGAGCACTTCATGGATAGTCGTCTGCACTCCGTCTACGACGAGGTCCTCGCCCGAAACCCTGGTGAGGCCGAGTTCCACCAGGCGGTGCGCGAGGTCTTCGACTCGCTCGGCCCGGTGCTCCAGAAGAACCCCCAGTACGTCGACGCCGCCGTGCTCGAGCGCATCTGCGAGCCCGAGCGCCAGATCATCTTCCGCGTGCCGTGGGTCGACGACAAGAACCGCGTGCAGATCAACCGCGGGTTCCGCGTCGAGTTCAACTCGGCTCTCGGCCCGTACAAGGGTGGCCTGCGGTTCCACCCGTCGGTCTACCTGGGCATCGTCAAGTTCCTCGGGTTCGAGCAGATCTTCAAGAACTCGCTCACCGGCATGCCCATCGGCGGCGGCAAGGGCGGGTCGGACTTCGACCCGCGCGGCAGGTCCGACGGCGAGGTCATGCGCTTCTGCCAGTCGTTCATGACCGAGCTCTACCGCCACATCGGTGAGTACACCGACGTCCCGGCCGGCGACATCGGCGTGGGTGGCCGCGAGATCGGCTACCTGTTCGGCCAGTACAAGCGCATCACGAACCGCTACGAGTCCGGCGTCCTCACGGGCAAGGGCATCAGCTGGGGCGGGTCGCTCGTGCGGACCGAGGCCACGGGCTACGGCACGGTCTTCTTCGCCGACCACATGCTGCGCACCAAGGGTCAGAGCTTCGACGGCCAGCGCGTCGTCGTCTCGGGCTCCGGGAACGTCGCGACCTACGCGATCCAGAAGGCCCAGCAGCTCGGCGCGAACGTCGTGTCGTTCTCCGACTCGTCGGGTTACGTGGTCGACGAGGCAGGCGTGGACGTCGAGCTCCTCCGCCAGATCAAGGAGGTCGAGCGCGGACGCGTGGCCGACTACGTCGAGCGTCGCCCCGGTGCGCGCCTCGTCACGGGCGGCAGCATCTGGGACGTCCCCGCGACCGTCGCCCTGCCCTGCGCCACGCAGAACGAGCTGACCGAGCAGGACGCCAAGCAGCTCGTCGCCAACGGTGTCCTCGCGGTCGCGGAGGGCGCCAACATGCCCACCACGCCGGGGGCCGTGGCCCTGCTCCAGGAGGCCGGGGTGCTCTTCGCGCCCGGCAAGGCCGCGAACGCGGGCGGCGTCGCGACCTCGGCCCTCGAGATGCAGCAGAACGCTTCGCGCGACGCGTGGACGTTCGAGTACACCGAGGAGCGCCTCGCGCACATCATGGAGGGCATCCACTCGCGCTGCGAGGAGACGGCCGACGAGTACGGCGAGCCGGGCAACTACGTGCTCGGTGCGAACATCGCAGGCTTCACCAAGGTGGCCGACGCGATGATCGCCCAGGGCGTCATCTGACGGTCGTCCTGACGGGCCGCTGAGCCGGCCCGGGCACTGCCCCGCACGACCAGGAGCGGTGCGTCCCCGTGTGCCTCGAGCACGCGCGGGGCGCGCCGCTCTCGTCGTCCCCGGCGGGGCGTGAGGTGGGCTCGCGGGCCGCGCTCGCGGGCGGGCGACCCGACGACGTCACGTACGGGACGCCGTCGGGCCGCGGTCCTGCGCGGGTCTACGCTGGCCGCTGACCCGCCGGTGCGCCGTCGCGCGCCGGCCCCCGAGGCAAGGAGCACCAGCACATGGCACGCGAGGTCGCGCTCGAGATCGCCGTCCAGGACACCGACGGCGTACGGATCGCCACCGAGGTCGGCGCCAGCCGGGTCGAGCTGTGCTCGGCGCTGGGGGCGACGGGTGGGCTGACGCCGAGCGTCGGGCTGCTCGCGGCGGCCGTCGCGGTGGCCGCAGAGGCCGCGGGCGGGGGAGTGCCGGTCGAGGTCCACCCGCTGGTCCGGCCGCGCCCGGGAGGGTTCGTCTTCAGCACGGCCGAGCTCGACGTGCAGGTGCGCGACGTCCGCGCGGCCGTCGCAGCAGGCGCCGCCGGCGTCGTGATCGGGGCGCTCACGTCCGACGGGCTCGTCGACGAGGCCGCGGTCCGCGCCCTGGTCGCGGCCGCAGACGGGCGCGAGGTGACCTTCCACCGGGCGATCGACGTCGTCGAGGACGTCACCGCGGCCCTCGACCTCCTCGCGGGACTGGGGGTCACGCGCGTGCTCACGTCGGGTGGTGCGGCTCGCAGCATCGACGGGGTCGACCGGCTGGGTGCCATGGCTCGGCACTCCGCAGGGCGCGTGCAGATCCAGGCGGGTGGGGGAGTGCGAGCCCAGGACATGGGGGACCTCGTGGCGGCGGGCGTGGACGCGGTCCACCTCTCGGCCAAGGGCATCCGGCCCGACGACGGCGGCCCCGGCGGCGGGGGCGGGTCCGGCTACGAGGTCACGGACCTGGGAGCGGCACGTGAGGCCCGCGCTGCGCTCGACGTGGCGCTGGGCTCCTGAACAGGGGGCGTCGGATCCTGACGCCCTGAGATCCGCGCTGCCTCGTACCTGACCGACCGGTCGGGTGCGGGGCAGTGTGGCCCTGCGGTGTGCGCCGGGCAGGGCGTCCGTCACCCTCGATGGGAGGCTCTTGACCGTCGCGGCGGGCGCGTCCGGGGTCCTGGTCGCGTCCCCCGGCCCACCGAGCGCGGTCGGCGACGCGCGAGATCCCCGGATTCCTGCGGATCCTGCCGCGTTCGACCCTTCACGTGTTTCATTTAGGTAACTTTCCTGTTGTATTGCTCCCGTGGGGCCCGATTGATTCGTTAGTGTTCCTGCACATACCCGCCGAGCGGGGCTGATCGACGTGATGAGGCGTCGACGACTCGAAAGGACCGATGATGATCCGAAGCAAGGGGCGCAAGCGCCTTCTCACCGCGGTGGCGCTCGCCTCCGGCCTCACGCTGCTCGCCACGGGCTGCGGCTCGTCGGGTGACGACGGCGACCAGGGCACAGCGAGCAAGGGCGACGGCGTGCTCACGGTGTGGGCAGGCAGCCAGACGCCGATCGTTGCGAACTTCAACCCGTACGCGCCGACCGTCCTCCACGCTGCGCTCGGTGGCGTGTACGAGACCCTCTTCTACTACAACAAGGCCAGCGCAGAGGCTCCTACCCCGATGCTCGGGGAGTCCTTCGAGTTCAACGAGGACGGCACCGAGCTGACGGTGAAGATCCGCGAGGGCGTCACGTGGAACGACGGCAAGCCGTTCACTGCCGAGGACGTCGTCTGGTCCTTCTCGAACGAGACCTCCAAGCCGGAGTACCTCGCGTCCGCCGAGGTCGTCGACCCCACGACCGTCAAGCTCACCTTCACGGGCCCGCAGTTCACCAACGAGTTCGCCCTCCTCGGCGCTTCCTGGATGGTTCCCCAGCACGTCTGGAAGGACGTCCCCGACCCCGTGACGTTCGCCAACGAGGCGCCGGTGGGCACCGGTCCCTACACGGTCGCGAGCACGTCCGACGCGTCCTACACGATGGCCGCCAACGCCGACTACTGGGGCGGGGCACCGGCCGTCGAGAAGGTCCAGTACCTCGGGATCGACGCGAACACCTCGGCCGAGAGCCTCCTGAAGACCGGCAAGGTCGACTGGGCCGGCATGTTCGTGGCAGACCCCGACGGGCTGACCGCCGACGGCCGTCTCGGCTACATCAACACGCCGCAGGACCCGACGGTCCTGTACACCTGCGCCAACGTCGAGGCAGGGTGCGCCGGCGCACAGACGGACGTCGCGGTCCGCCAGGCGCTCAACGTCGCGATCGACCGCGGCGTCATCAACGAGAAGGCCTTCGTCGGCCTCGCCGGCGAGATCTCCCCGACGTTCGCCCTGCTCGGTCGCGACGACAAGTGGATCTCCCCTGACGTCGAGAAGGTCAGCCCGCAGGAGGCGAACGCTGCCGAGGCCGGCAAGATCCTCGAGGCCGCCGGCTACACCAAGGGCGGAGACGGCATCTACGAGAAGGACGGCAAGAAGGTCGAGCTGACCCTCACGTCCGTCGAGGGCTGGAGCGACTACAACGCCGCTGCCGAGCTCATCGCCGCGCAGGCCAAGGCCGCCGGCATCGGGGTCACGGCCAGCACCGTCACGTGGGACGAGTTCTCGGACTCGCGCCAGACCGGCAGCTTCGAGCTGATCATGGGAGGCGTCGTCGGCACCTCGGTCGCCGACCCGTTCCAGATCTACCGCGACTGGTTCAGCGGCGAGTACACGCAGCCCGTCGGGACTCAGCTCGAGTCCGGCGAGTGGAACTTCTCCCGGTACTCGAACCCCACGGTCGACGCAGCCGTCAACGCCGCAGCCGCGACGAACGACGAGGCGGCGAAGAAGGACGCCTACGCCACGATCCAGACCGAGATCACGCGTGACCTCCCGTACATCCCGCTGGTCATCAACGCGACGCAGACCTTCTTCGACCAGAAGGACTTCACCGGGTGGCCCACGGAGGACAACCTTTACGCCTTCCCGCCGTCGTGGGGTTCGGTGTCTGCCGGCGTGGTGCTGAGCACCATCAAGCCCGCCGAGTGATGTCGGGCCGAGGAGGAGCTTCGATGATGATGGGACGTACAGAACGGTGAAGTACTACGCTCGGCGGCTCACGTTCTACGTGATCACCCTGTGGGCCGCCATATCCCTCAACTTCTTCATCCCTCGGCTGATGCCGGGGAACGCGGAGGACATCTTCCGGGCAAAGATGGCCCGCAAGGGAGAGCTCACCCCCGCGATGGAGAAGAGCATCCAGCTCCTCTTCGGCTCCGACGACCAGTCGTCCTTGTGGGACCAGTACCTGCGGTACTGGAACAACCTCCTGCACGGCGACCTCGGGACCTCCATCACCAAGTTCCCCGCCCCGGTGTCCGAGCTGATCGGTCAGGCTCTGCCCTGGACCATCGTGCTCGTCGGCCTGGCGACCGTCCTGTCCTTCGTCATCGGGATCTCCCTGGGCGCGTGGGTCGGCTGGCGGCGGGGAACCTGGGTGGACGGGGTCATCCCGGCATCCACCCTCCTGCAGTCCGTGCCGTACTTCTGGCTCGCACTGATCCTCATCGCGGTGTTCTCCGTGAACCTGGCCTGGTTCCCGATCATCGGCGGCTACGACACGTTCATGTTCCCGGACGGCCCTGTGCCCACCTGGGAGTTCTTCTCGAGCGCCGTCTACCACGGGTTCCTGCCCGCGCTGACGATCGTCCTGTCCTCGGTGGGCGGCTGGCTCCTCGGGATGCGCAACATGATGGTCTCGACCCTGTCCGAGGACTACATCACCACGGCCGAGGCCAAGGGGCTGCGACCCTTCCGGATCCTCACGACCTACGCCACGCGCAACGCGGCCCTGCCGTCGCTCGCCGGGTTCAGCGTCTCGCTCGGCTTCGTGGTCGCCGGGTCGATCGTCATGGAGCAGGTCTTCACCTACCCCGGTGTCGGGAAGCTGATGATCAACGCGGTCCAGGACAAGGACTTCGCGCTCATGCAGGGGGTGTTCCTCGTCATCACCGTCACGGTGCTCGCGGCGAACTTCCTCATGGACCTTCTGTACGGCTTCATCGACCCGAGGGCTCGACACAATGGCTGACGACGACATCCGCACGCAGGAGTTCGTGACTCCCGCCACCAGCTCGTCCCCGGTCGCCGAGACAGTGGCCGACGGGATCGCTCCGAGGGACCGTACCGAGGGGCTCGTGCCCGACGTCCCGACCCCGAGGGACGTCTCGACGGCAGGACTGACGGCCGACGCACCGGTCGTCGCCCCGCCCCGGCGCGGGTTCCGCGAGATGCTGCCTCGCAGGTCGGGCAAGCTGATCGTCGGTCTGGTGCTCACGATCGGTATCGGCCTGTTCGCGATCATCGCGCCGTTCGTCACGCAGGATCCCTGGAACTACGACAACCCGGTGTTCGAGCCGCCGAGCGCGGCACACCTCCTGGGCACCAACAACCTCGGTGCGGACCTCTTCGCGCAGCTCGCAGAAGGCGCGGCCGGGTCGTTGACCGTAGGCCTCGTCGCGGGGGCCATCGCCGTCGTCCTGTCGCTGTTCTTCGGGATCGTCGCCGGCTACGTCGGCGGCTGGACGGACGAGGGCCTCTCGCTCGTCACCAACGTCATGCTCGTCATCCCGGGGCTCCCGCTGGTCATCGTGATCGCGAGCTACATGGAGAGCCGCAGCATGTGGATCATCGCGGTCGTCCTCGGCCTGACGAGCTGGGCGGGCTCGGCGATCGTGCTTCGTTCGCAGGCCAAGTCGCTGCGGAGCCGCGACTACGTGGCGGCGTCCCGCGTCGCGGGCGAGAAGCCGATGCGCATCATCACGGTCGAGATCCTGCCGAACCTCCTGCCGCTGCTCGCCGCACAGTTCCTCTTCGCCGTCGTGCTCGCGATCCTCGCCGAGGCCGGCCTGTCCTATCTCGGGCTCGGCCCGTCAGGGGCGATCACCTGGGGAACCATGCTCAACCAGGCCAGCCAGCACAACGCCTTCACGATCGGCGCGTGGTGGTGGTTCGTGCCGCCGGGCCTCATGATCGCGTTGTTCGGCTGTGGTCTCTCGCTCATCAACTTCAGCATCGACGAGATCATCAACCCGAAGCTGCGCACGGCGCCGGCGGCGGTCAAGAGCGTCCGCAAGGCGCGCAAGGCGCAGGTACGGGACGAGGACACGCGCCCGGACCCCGAGGCCGACGCCCCCGTCGACGGCGACGACACCGGCGGCAACGCCAAGGAGAAGGAGAGGGTGAACGCATGACGGCGCTCACGACCGGGCCGCTGACGACGCCCGACCACGCGGAGTCGATCGCCGGCCTCGCGCCGGTCCTCACAGCGCGCAACGTCTCGATCGAGTACGAGGTCACGCCCCCGGTCAAGGCTGTCAAGGACGTGTCCCTGACCCTGCACCGTGGCGAGATCCTCGGCCTCGCCGGAGAGTCGGGATGCGGCAAGACGACCCTGGCCTACGGGATCAACCAGCTCCTGAAGCCACCCGCCCTGCGTACCGCAGGGGAGATCGTCTTCCACGACCAGGACGGGACGGACATCGACGTCGCCGCGCTCGAGGGGGACGCGCTGCGGGCGTTCCGGTGGGACAAGATCTCGATGGTCTTCCAGGGAGCCATGAACTCCTTGAACCCGGTCATCAGCGTGCGGTCCCAGCTGTTCGACGTCTTCACCACGCACCGTCCCGGCATGTCGAACGCCGAGAAGCTCGAGCGCAGCCGGGAGCTGCTGCAGCTCGTCGGTGTGGACCCGAACCGTCTCGACAGCTTCGCCCACGAGCTCTCGGGCGGCATGCGCCAGCGCGTCATGATCGCCATGGCGCTCGCGCTCAACCCGCAGGTCATGATCATGGACGAGCCGACGACCGCTCTCGACGTCGTCGTGCAGCGGGGGATCCTCCGAGAGATCATGCGCCTGCGCGAGCAGTTCAACTTCGCGGTCGTCTTCATCACGCACGACCTGCCGCTGCTGCTCGAGATCAGCGACCGGATCGCGGTGATGCGGCACGGCGAGATCGTCGAGCTCAACACCTCCGCGAACATCTTCGCGAAGCCGCAGCACGAGTACACGCGCAAGCTTCTCGCTTCCTTCCCCAGTCTCACCGGGGACCGTGGCTCGTTCGTGCGCAGCGGTGAGAGCACGGAAGGGAACGCACTGTGAGCACGCTCGAGGTCAAGAACCTCACCAAGGACTTCCGCGTGCGCGGCAGCGGGGCGGGCAAGAAGTTCCGTGCCGTGGACGACGTCTCGTTCACGCTCGAGCCCGGCCGGACCATCGCCCTGGTCGGAGAGTCGGGCTCGGGCAAGTCGACCGTCGCCCGGATGATCTCCAAGCTCGAGACGCCGACGTCGGGCGAGATCCTCATCGACGGCAGGAAGAGCGCGACCCGCGGGCGCGCGCTGGCGGAGTACCGCCGCAACGTGCAGATGGTCTTCCAGGACCCGTTCGCCTCGCTGAACCCGTTCCACACGATCGCGCACCACATCGAGCGTCCCCTCCGGCTGCACGGCAAGGCGAAGGGGCGCACGGAGATCGACGCACAGGTCCACCAGCTCCTCGAGCGGGTGAACCTCACGCCCGCACCGATCGTGGCGGCGAGACGGCCGCACGAGCTCTCCGGTGGGCAGCGACAGCGTGTCGCGATCGCCCGTGCGCTCGCCCCGGGAGCCCGCTTCCTGGTGGCGGACGAGCCGGTCTCGATGCTGGACGTCTCGATCCGGTTGTCCGTGCTGAACCTTCTGGCCCGGCTGCAGCGCGAGGAGAGCCTGGGCGTCCTGTACATCACGCACGACCTCGCGACCGCTCGTCACTTCAGCGACGAGATCATCGTGATGTTCCGCGGGAAGATCGTGGAACGTGGGCCGTCGGACGAGGTCATCCTCAACCCGCAGCACGACTACACGAAGCTCCTCCTGGGGGCGGCGCCCAACCCGGAGAACCATGGGCGGCTTCGCGAGGAGGTGCGCAGAGAGCTCGCGTCGGCATCGGCAACCTCGGGGGATGCCGGTGCGGCGCGCGACCGCTTCGGCACAGCCGACCTCTGAGGTCGGCCGCCGGAGCGGTGCCGGTGGCGAGCAGGCGACCGGCAGGACGAGGAACGGCCCCGGGCAGATGCCCGGGGCCGTTCCTCGTCGCCAGTGCGGCGGCCTCGCCGGCACGCGGCCCCACCGGCGGCTCGCCCGGCTCTTCTGGTCGGCGATCCCGTCGCGTCACCGTCCGACGCCGGAGCGACGGCCTAGAGTCGGGACGTGCCCACCAGGAACCTGCGCATCGCGCCCACCACCGCCCCCGTCCGGCCCGCGGCCGACCCGGTCCTCGCGGCGCTCGCATCGCTGCGTGCCGAGATGGAGATCCCCGCGGGCTTCCCGCAGGACGTGCTCGACGACGCAGCGGCCGCGGCCGCGACCGACGTCTCGTCGGGGCGTGCGGACCTGCGTGCCGTCGGCTTCGTGACGATCGACCCGCCCGGGTCCATGGACCTCGACCAGGCCGTCCACCTCGAGCGGTCTCCCGGGGGATTTCACGTGCGGTACGCGATCGCCGACCTCGGGGTGTTCGTGACCCCGGGCGGTGCGCTGGACGCCGAGGTGAACGAGCGCGGGATGACGCTCTACGGCCCCGACGAGCGGACCCCGCTGCACCCGGAGGTGCTGTCGGAGTCGGCGGCGAGCCTCCTGCCGGACGCGGACCGTCCGGCCGCCGTCTGGCACGTCGAGCTCGACGAGCGCGGAGAGATCGTCTCCGCGCGGGTCGAGCGTGCCCTCGTGCGCAGCACCGCGCGACTCACCTACGAGGAGGCCCAGGCCCGGCTCGACGCCGGCGACGCGGGCGAGATGCTCGACCTGCTCCGCGAGATCGGGCTGCTGCGCGAGGCGCGCGAGCGGGAGCGTGGCGGCGTGTCGCTCAACGTGCCCGAGCAGGACGTCGTGGCGCACCCGGACGGGACGTTCGGGCTCGCGTTCCGCTCGACGCTGCCGGTCGAGGGGTGGAACGCCCAGATCTCCCTGCTCACCGGGATCGCGGCGGCACGGCTCATGCGCGCGGGCGGTGTCGGGATCTTCCGCACCCTGCCCGCGGCGGACCCGCGTGACCTCGCGCGCCTGCGGCGCACGGCCCGGGCGCTGGGCATCGACTGGCCCGAGGACGTCACGTACGGCGACCTGCTGTCGACGCTCGACTCGGGGACCTCGCGGCACGCCGCGTTCCTCAACGAGGCGACGTCGCTGTTCCGGGGGGCCTCGTACGCGCCGTTCGGTGGGGTGGGGCAATCTCCGGGGGTGCCCGACGACGTCGCGCACGCCGCCATCGCGGCCGAGTACGCGCACGTGACCGCACCGCTGCGCCGCCTGGTCGACCGCTACGGCACCGAGATCTGCCTGGCCCTCAGCGCGGGGGCGCAGGTCCCGATCTGGGTACGCGAGGCGCTTCCGGGGCTGCCGCGGACCATGGCCCGCACGGGGCAGAGGGCCGGATCGTACGAGCGGTCGAGCGTCGACGTCGTCGAGGCCGCGCTGCTCGCGGGCCGCGTGGGCGAGGAGTTCGACGCGGTGGTGGTCGACGTCGAGAACGACGACGAGCGCCGACGCCGTGCGACCAAGGATGCCGAACGGGCTGCGAAGGCGTCGGCCCGCGACGGGGCGGCCACCTCCGCGGCCAGCGGTCCCTCTGCCGGAGCGGCAGCACCGGCGACGGCCGGCCACGACCTGGTGCGCGGTCAGGTCGTGATCGCCGAGCCCGCGGTCCGTGCGAGCGTCCAGGGCGTCGGCCTGCCGCTCGGCGACCCGGTCCGGGTGCGGCTGCGCGAGGCGTCGATCGAGCTGCGACGGGTCGGGTTCGACCTGGTCTGAGGCCCCCGTCCGGTCGAGTGCATGATTCCGCCGCGAAATGCCCGGCGAGTCGCAGCGGAATCATGCACTCGGCAGGGGAGAGGGGAGGATGGACCCATGCCTCCTCGTCGCCGCACCGACCCGGCCGTCGGCCGTACCGCCCTGGCCGCCTGGCAGGACGGTGCCGCAGGCCGTCCTGAGGTCACGACCGCCGTCCGCTTCACGCTCGAGGAGCTCGCCGAGGTCTCGCCGGGGCACGCGGTCGAGGTCCGGGTCCCTCCGTACGGGGCGGTCCAGGCCGTCGAGGGACCGCGGCACACGCGCGGGACCCCGCCCAACGTGGTCGAGACGGACCCCGAGACCTGGCTCGGCCTGGTCACGGGCACCGTGGCCTGGGCCGACGCCGTCACCGACGGACGGATCAGCGCGTCGGGCGAACGCTCGGACATCTCGGCACTGCTGCCGTTGCAGGCCGCCCGCCGCCGCGACCGCTAGGGCGAGCCGAGCGCTCGGACCTGCGCGCCGCCGTCGGGCACGCGGACACCTCCCGACCGGCGGGTGAACTTCGCCCCGCGACCCGCACCTCCGAAGTTCCCAGTGTCTGCATCGTGAGATAGCGTGCCAGGCGAACGGGCGACGGCGCCCGTCGACCGGTCTACGCACGACGACGTCGCGCACCCCGGCAGGACAGTGCCGTTCGTAGGGGGAAGCGGGCGTTCGACCGGAAGTGACCGGCCGGACACCGCGCGTTCATCAGCCTGCTGTTGGATTCCAGAGCCCGCACCTGCGCCACCCGCGCCGAGGTGGGCGCGCCGGGAACCCGGCCACGACACGAAGGAGTCAGCGTGATCGGTAGTCATGATCAGTCCCGACGCAGGAGAGGTGTGGTCGCGGCCACCCTGTCCGCGTCGCTCGTCGCCACGGCGGCGTTCAGCACGGTAGCCGCGGGGGCTGCCTCTGCTGCGGTCGACGGGTCGTCCGTCGTCATCAACGAGGCATACCTCAACGGTGGCAGCGCGAACGCCCCGTACCTCAACAAGTTCGTCGAGCTCTACAACCCGACGGCCGCGGACATCGACCTCACGGGCTGGTCCGTCCAGTACCGGTCCGCGACGGGCACGGGGGCCTCGAACGGCGTCGTCCCGCTGTCGGGCAAGATCAGGGCCGGTGGCTACTACCTGGTCCAGGGCGCCTCGAACGGCGCCAACGGCGCCGCTCTCCCCACGCCGGACGCGACGGGCACCATCGCTCCGCAGGGTCAGAACGGCACGCTCGCGCTGGTCAAGTCACCCTCGGCGATCACGCTGACGCCGGGCTCGCTCGTGGGCAACCCGCAGGTCGTCGACCTCCTGGGCTACGGCTCGTCCAACACGTTCGAGACCGCGGCCGCTCCTGCGGGCACCGCGAACAACGTGCCCAGCTCGCTCAACCGTGCGGCCGGCGCAGACACGGACGACAACTCCGTGGACTTCGCGGTCAGCAGCACCGTCACCCCGCAGAACAGCGGTGGCGGCTCCGGCCCCGGCCCGGACCCTGAGCCCGGCACGGCCAGGACCATCGCCGAGATCCAGGGCACGGGCGCCGCGAGCCCCCTCGTGGGACAGACCGTCACGACGCGCGGCGTCGTGACCGCGACCTACCCCTCGGGCGGTTTCGACGGCCTCTACATCCAGACGGCTGGCTCGGGCGGCGACCTGGACCTCGCGACGCACACCGCGTCGGACGGCCTCTTCGTGTACTCGAAGGCTGCGGCGACGGCGCTGCAGGTCGGTCAGCACGTCGAGGTCACGGGCGTCGTCTCGGAGTACTTCGGCCTGACGCAGGTCACGCCTGCCGCGGGCGGCTGGACGGTCCTGACGGACCCCGCCGAGGTCGTGAAGCCCGCGAACGTCGCGTACCCCGCGACCGACGCGGACCGCGAGAAGCTCGAGGGCATGCTGGTCCAGCCCGCCGGTGACTACACCGTCGCCGACAACTACGACACGAACTACTACGGTTCGGTCGTCCTGGCCAGCGGCACCGAGCCGCTCCGTCAGCCCACGTCGGTCGGTCGGCCGGGCAGCGCGGAGGCCGCAGCCGCGGTCGCCGACGCGAACGCCCGCCGGGTCAACCTCGACGACGGCGCGACGACCAACTTCAACAACGCGGCCAACAAGGCCAAGCCCCTGCCGTACCTGACCGGTGGCGCACCCGTGCGCGTCGGAGCGCTCGCGACGTTCACGTCGCCCGTGGTCCTCGACTACCGGTTCGACGGCTGGAACTTCCAGCCCGTCACGGAGCTGACCCCGGCCAACGCCGCCGCGGTGCAGCCCGCGACGTTCGCGAACACGCGCACGGACTCCCCGGAGGACGTGGGCGGCGACGCGACCGTGGCGACGTTCAACGTCCTGAACTACTTCACCACGACGGGCGACCAGCTCAGCGGGTGCCAGTTCTACACGGACCGCGAGGGGAACCCCATCACCGTGCGTACGGGCTGCGACGCCCGCGGCGCGGCGAACGCGACCAACCTGCAGCGTCAGGAGACCAAGATCGTCGCGGCGATCAACGCGCTCGACGCGGACGTGGTCTCGCTCGAGGAGATCGAGAACTCGAAGGCGTTCGGCAAGGACCGCGACTCGGCGCTCTCGACGCTCACCTCGAAGCTCAACGCCGCGGCCGGCGCGGGGACCTGGGCGTTCGTGCCCTCCCCGGCCACGCTGCCCGCCTCGGAGGACGTCATCCGCACGGCCTTCATCTACCGTCCGGCGGCCGTCGAGCCCGTGGGGGCCTCGGTCATCCACGACGTCGCGGCCTTCGACAACGCGCGTGAGCCGCTCGCCCAGACCTTCCGGGTCGCCGGGGGAGAGGCCTCCTCGGACTTCGTCGTCATCGCCAACCACTTCAAGTCCAAGGGCTCGGGCTCGGGTGCCGACGCCGACCAGGGCGACGGGCAGGGCGCCTCGAACGCCTCGCGCGTCAAGCAGGCCACGGCGCTCGTCACGTTCGCCGACCAGGTCTCCACGGCCGCCGGCACCGACAAGGTGCTGCTCGCGGGCGACTTCAACGCCTACGCCCAGGAGGACCCGATCAAGGTCCTGACGGACGCGGGCTACGTGGACCTCGGCCCCACCACGGGCAAGGAGACGTACCTGTTCGACGGCCTCGTCGGCTCGCTCGACCACGTGCTCGCCTCGCCCGGTGCCGCCGCTGCCGTGACGGACACCGACATCTGGAACATCAACTCGGTCGAGCCCATCGCGAACGAGTACAGCCGCTACAACTACAACGTCTCGAACCTGTACGACACCACGGCGTTCCGCTCGTCCGACCACGACCCGATCGTCGTCGGCCTCGAGCTGGGCGGCGAGGAGCCGGGCGGGGTCAAGGAGCTCGACCTGCTCGCGATCAACGACTTCCACGGTCGTATCGACGCGAACACGGTCAACTTCGCCGGGACCGTCGAGCAGCTGCGCGCCGCCAACCCGGCGGGCACCGCGTTCCTCTCGGTCGGCGACAACATCGGCGCGTCGCTCTTCGCGTCGGCGCTGCAGGACGACCAGCCGACCATCGACGTGCTCAACGCCCTGGACCTGTCCGCCTCCGCGGTGGGCAACCACGAGTTCGACAAGGGCTTCAGCGACCTGGCGGGGCGCGTGACCGACGCGGCCGACTGGTCCTACCTGGGCGCGAACGTCTACGCCAAGGACACCACCAACCCGGTCCTGCCGGAGTATGCGGTGATCGACGTCGACGGCGTCAAGGTCGGCGTCATCGGCGCCGTCACCGAGGAGACCCCGACGCTCGTGACCCCGTCCGGGATCGCGGACCTCTCGTTCGGCGACCCCGTCGAGGCCGTGAACCGCGTGGCCGCGCAGCTGCGTGACGGCGACCCGGCGAACGGTGAGGCCGACCTGCTGGTCGCGCTCTACCACGAGGGTGCGAGCGCCGGCACGCCGGACGGCTCCTCGCTCGAGCAGGAGCTCGCCCACCAGGGCGCGTTCGAGCAGATCGTCAACGACACGGACGCCCGTGTCGCGGCGATCTTCACGGGCCACACCCACAAGCAGTACGCGTGGGAGGCGCCGATCCCCGGCACCGACAAGACCCGTCCCGTCCTGCAGACGGGCAGCTACGGCGAGAACATCGGGCACGTGAGCCTGACGTTCGACACCGCGACGGACGAGGTCACCGACTACTCGGTCGCGAACGTCAAGCGCACCACGACGCCTGCTCCGGAGCTCGTCGCGGCGTACCCGCGCGTGGCCGAGGTCAAGACGATCGTCGACGCGGCGCTCGCGCAGGCCGAGGTCA
The DNA here is from genome assembly GCF_001429135.1 of Oerskovia sp. Root22. Classification (NCBI taxonomy): domain Bacteria; kingdom Bacillati; phylum Actinomycetota; class Actinomycetes; order Micrococcales; family Cellulomonadaceae; genus Oerskovia; species Oerskovia sp. Root22. Next base: position 514,500 of record NZ_LMIL01000011.1, read on the forward strand.
TCGGCGCTCAGCCGGTCGGCTCGGTCACCGCGGACATCACGACCGCCTTCCTGGGCGGCTCGTACGTCGACGGCAAGTACAAGGGCTCGGGCCCGCTGCCCTCCACGGGTCGTGACGACCGTGCCTCGGAGTCGACCCTGGGCAACCTCGTGGCGACCTCGCTGCTCGACACGCTGGCCGACCCGGCCCGAGGCGGCGCCGACTTCGGTGTCGTCAACGCGGGCGGCCTGCGCAACGAGCTGTTCTACGGCGACGACGGCGTGATCACCTACGCCGAGGCCAACGCGGTCCTGCCGTTCGTCAACAACCTGTGGACCGTGTCCCTCACGGGCGCGCAGGTCGAGACGATGCTCGAGCAGCAGTGGCAGACCAACCCCGACGGCACGCGCCCGTCGCGCCCGTTCCTGGCGCTGGGCCTGTCGGACAACGTCAAGTACACGGTCAAGACGACCGACGTGAACGCCACCCCCGGCGACAACGTCACCTCGGTCCTGGTCAACGGCGAGCCGCTCGACCCGGCCAAGACGTACCGGGTCGCGACGTTCTCGTTCCTCGCCACGGGTGGTGACAACTTCCGGGTCTTCGCGCAGGGCACGGACGCGCGCGACTCGGGTCTGATCGACCGCGACGCGTGGATCTCCTACCTGCAGACCCACCCGAACCTCAGCCCCGACTTCGCTCGTCGCAGCGTGGTCGCGGACGGTCTGGGGACGGTCACCGCGGGCGAGTCCGTGACGGCCCAGGTCTCGCGCCTGAACCTCACGTCGCTCGGCAGCCCGCTCAACACGGGCGTCTCGGCGTACCTCGTGCCTGCGGGCACGGCGTTCGACGCGGCCAACCCGGGCACGCCCGTGGCCACGGGCACGGTCACGAACGGGGCTGCGAGCCTCGAGGTGCCTGTCCCGGCAGAGACCGCGGGGGGCGAGTACGGCGTGTACGTCGTCGCCGCCCCGAGCGGGACGGTCACGCGGCTGGCCCTGACGGTCGAGGGTGCAGACCTGCCCGACGTCGTCATGGACGGCCTGACGGCCACGACCCAGTGCGTGGCGGGTCGCGTGCACCTCTCGGTCAAGGGCACGAACGGCGAGTCGCTCCCGATCGACGTGCGCTACACGACCGCGTTCGGCGAGAAGAAGTTCACCAAGCTGCAGCCGGGCAAGATCGCGGCGCAGTCGTTCAACAGCCGTGCGACGTCGGTGCCCGCGGGCACGGTGCGCGTCGCGGCGTACAAGTGGCAGGACGGTCAGGGCTTCTACGAGACCTACGACCTGGCCTACCCGGCGGTCACGTGCGGCTGACGCAGCGCGTGTGATCGTCTGAACGTCGTCGGGCCTGCTCTCCTGGTCGCCAGGGCAGCAGGCCCGACGGCGTCCCGCCCCCGGGTGCGGGGGCGCACCCGCGCGGGCCGCGCCAGGGAGACCGCGCACGGCGAGCGCGTGCCTGCCACCGGTCGGGTGGAGGGCACAGGGGATTCCCAGTGGGACGGGGTACTGTCGGCGCGTGAGCACGAGCACCCCCGACCCCGACGTGAACGAGACCCCGACCGGCCTCGACGCCGCTTCGACGCCGGAGGCCGGCTCGACCGGCAGCACCAGCACCGCCGGCGGCACCGACCCGACGACGGTCGGCGCACCGAGCGACGACGCGAACCAGGGCCTTCGTGGTGACGAGGTCGAGATCGAGTCGGTCGTCGACCCGACCACGGTCCGCCGCGCTCCGCGCTACAAGGCGTTCTTCCTGACCGGTGCGCTGGCAGGGATCGTGCTGGGCCTGGCCGTCGGCGTCTCCTGGCTCGTGTCTCCCGCTGCGAGCGGCGTCCTCAAGCCGGGCGTCTATCTCAGCGTGATCGTCCTCGGTGCGACGACGCTCACGACGCTCGTCGCGGGCGCCCTGGCGATCTGGGCCGACAAGCGCAGCCTGCGCCGCTGACGCCTTCGGCATCGCGCGGTGTGCGGCTCGTCGAGTCCGCGCGCCGGCCCGCATGCCCTTCGCCGTCGAGCGGTGACATCGGCCGGCCGGAAGCGCGTGCCGCCGGAGAGCCGTGCCGGCGGGAAGACCGCCCGCGTCAGGAGCCGGTGACCGCCGCCGGCGCGGGATCGTCCCCCGGGTGCCACGCCTCGCGGAGCAGCTGACGGAACCGGACCCCCACCGGCATGCCGACGGTGACCGCGACGGCCCCGAGGAGCGCGACGGTGACAGACACCGCGGCCGTGGCCTCGATCGTGCTGCGGTAGGTCGTCAGAGGGTGCGCGGGATCGCCCGTGACCTGGAGCAGCGCCAGGACGGCCGGGACGACGACGGTCGCGAGCCCGAGGAGCAGGACGCCTCCCGCCCAGAGCAGAGGTGGCCCGTCGAGAGCCTGCCGGAGGAACGCGTCGTCGGGCCGCCACGAGCCTGCGTCGTCGGCCAGCGCGTGCCTGCGCAGCGCGCGGCGCTCGAGGGCCCTGACCACGGTGGTCGCCACGAGGGCGAGCAGGAGGACCGCCGATCCCGCCAGCGCGAGCACGGCCCCCGACGTGATGATCACGTCGATCGCCGCCTCACCCTTCTCGTCGTAGTACAGGGTGTCCGCGTTCCGTCCCGGTTGTCGGAGGAAGACCGCCATGAACCCCACGACCGGTCCCGCACCGAGCAGGACGCCGCCGACGACGGTCAGCGGCCTCTGCGCCCTGGCCGTCAGGCGGTGCACCCTGCCGAGGTCGATCGTCCGCTCGTCGGAGGGGCGGAGGCGCTTCTCGGTGCGCTCGGCGTTCCGCACGACCCCGTCGTTCCAGGCCTGTCGGGGCCGGTCTGTCAGGAGCGTCCACGCCCGTCGTCCCCGGCTCCTCAGCGCGGAGAGCGCCGACCCGACGAGCCCGGCGAGGAGGAGTGCACCGGCGAGCACCGCCAGCCCGACCGCCACCATGTCGCTCTCGAAGATCATGATGGGGGCCACCAGGAGGGCGGCGACCCCGACGGCGATCAGGAGGGCGACGCACAGACCCACGAGGGGCGCCGTGGGAGTGATGCCGTCGACGAGGGCTCGAGCCCGTACGTTGCGCACCGGCACGCGCTCGGGAGCCGTGCCCGCGAGCGAGTCGAGCCTGCGCCCGAGGAGCGTGCGCGACGAGGCGCTCGACAGTGCGTACAGGATGCCGCCCGCGCCGAGGACCGCGCACACGTAGGCGATCGAGGCCCTGCTGACGGGGTCGAGGTGCAGGTCGCGCCACACGTCCGGGAATCCCTCCTCGACCGTGAGCCAGGCGCCGAGGAGGACCAGGAAGCCGAGACCGGCCGAGGTCAGGACGGTCCTGGAGATCGTCAGCAGGCCGTCGGCGAGGACCTGCGGGCCGCTCGGTGCGGGCTCGGCGAGCCGGAGCGTGCTCGTCGGGACCGGGCGACCCAGCACCGAGATCGTGCGGCCCGGGGAGTCTTCGGAGGAGTCGGTCACTGCGTGAGGGTAGCGACCGCGGTGGGGCACGTACAGGGGCGGGCCCGCGTCGGGGCGAGAGGTCCATCCCCTGATCGCGGCTTCTGGCGAACGGCGACCGTATGGGAGACTGGAGCCGTGGCCCCCCGCGGAGATGGACTTCTTAACCACGACCTCATGCCCGGCGAGAAAGGCCCCCAGGACGCTTGCGGCGTCTTCGGTGTCTGGGCGCCCGGCGAAGAGGTCGCCAAGCTTGCCTACTTCGGTCTGTACTCGTTGCAGCACCGCGGTCAGGAATCAGCCGGGATCGCGACCAGCAATGGTGAGCAGATCCTCGTCTACAAGGACATGGGACTCGTCTCCCAGGTCTTCGACGAGCGTGCGCTGAACGCCCTGACCGGGCACATCGCCGTCGGGCACTGCCGGTACTCCACCACGGGTGGGGTGACCTGGGAGAACGCGCAGCCGACGCTCGGCGCGACGTCCGCCGGGACGGTGGCCCTGGGCCACAACGGCAACCTGACCAACTCGGCAGAGCTCGTGAACCTCGTCGCCGAGCGCTACGGCGCGCAGCGCCGGGGCGAGCTGGCCCGTGGCAACACGACCGACACGGCGCTCATCACCGCGCTCTTCGCGGGCGACGACGACCACTCTCTCGAGGACACCGCGATGGAGGTCCTCCCTCGTCTCCGCGGCGCCTTCAGCCTCGTCTTCATGGACGAGAAGACGCTCTACGCGGCGCGCGACCCGCAGGGTGTGCGTCCGCTCGTGCTGGGACGCCTCGAGCGCGGCTGGGTCGTCGCGAGCGAGACCCCGGCCCTCGACATCGTGGGCGCCTCGTTCGTCCGTGAGGTCGAGCCCGGCGAGCTCATCGCGATCGACGGCGACGGCCTGCGCTCGCAGCGCTTCGCGCCGGTCGAGCGTGCCGGCTGCGTCTTCGAGTACGTCTACCTCGCGCGCCCGGACACCTCGATCAACGGTCGTTCGGTCCACGCGGCCCGTGTCGAGATGGGACGCCAGCTCGCCCGTGAGCACGGCATCGAGGCGGACCTCGTGATTCCGGTCCCGGAGTCCGGGACCCCCGCGGCGGTCGGGTACGCGCAGGAGTCGGGTATCCCGTTCGGGCAGGGGCTGACCAAGAACGCCTATGTGGGACGCACCTTCATCCAGCCCTCGGACACCCTGCGCCAGCTCGGGATCCGGCTCAAGCTGAACCCTCTGCGGGACGTGATCCGGGGCAAGCGCCTCGTCGTCGTGGACGACTCGATCGTCCGCGGCAACACGCAGCGCGCACTGATCCGCATGCTCCGCGAGGCCGGAGCGGCCGAGGTCCACGTCCGGATCAGCTCCCCGCCCGTCAAGTGGCCCTGCTTCTACGGGATCGACTTCGCGTCCCGTGCCGAGCTCATCGCGAACGGCCTGTCCCCGGACGAGGTCGGCGCCTCCCTGGGCGCGGACACACTCGGCTACATCTCGGAGGAGGGCATGATCGCGGCGACCGAGCAGTCGGCGTCGCAGCTGTGCACCGCCTGCTTCACCGGGAAGTACCCCATCGAGCTGCCGCCGGACGACCAGCTGGGCAAGCACCTCCTCGAGCAGGCCGAGCTCCCGCTCGGTGCCCCCGAGGACGGGCTGCGCTCGCTCTCCGTGGGAGTGGGCGGCGGGACCGCCCTCGACCACCCCTGACCCCGTACGACGCACCGCCCGGACGCCGGGCGCGCCGCAACCACCAGGAGTTCATTCGTGTCTGAAGGTCTCACGTACGCCGCAGCCGGTGTCGACACCGAGGCGGGCGACAAGGCCGTCGAGCTGATGAAGGACGCCGTGCGCCGCACGCACGGCCCCCAGGTCCTCGGAGGAGTGGGCGGCTTTGCCGGGCTCTACGACTTCAGCGAGGTCGCGACCTACACCAAGCCGCTGCTCGCGACGTCAACTGACGGCGTGGGTACCAAGGTCGCGATCGCGCAGGCCCTGGACATCCACGACACGATCGGCTTCGACCTGGTCGGCATGGTCGTCGACGACATCGTCGTGGTGGGCGCCAAGCCGCTCTTCATGACCGACTACATCGCGTGCGGCAAGGTGGTCCCGGAGCGCATCGCGGGCATCGTCCGCGGCATCGCGGCCGCGTGCGAGGTCGCCGGTACGGCCCTCGTCGGCGGTGAGACGGCCGAGCACCCGGGCCTCCTGGGCGAGGACGAGTACGACGTCGCGGGTGCCGCGACCGGGGTCGTCGAGGCGGACCGTCTGCTCGGCCCCGAGCGTGTCCGTGAGGGTGACGTCCTGATCGCGCTGGGCTCGTCGGGTCTGCACTCGAACGGCTACTCGCTCGTGCGCGCGGTCGTCAAGCACGCGGGCTGGGAGCTGGACCGCGAGGTCGAGGAGTTCGGCCGCACGCTCGGCGAGGAGCTCCTCGAGCCCACGCGCGTCTACGCGAGCGACTGCCTCGCCCTGGCGCACGACGACGCCGCGCAGGTCCACGCGTTCACGCACGTCACGGGTGGTGGGCTCGCGGCGAACCTCGCCCGCGTCCTCCCGGCCGGTCTGGTCGGCACCGTGGACCGCGGCTCGTGGGACGTCCCTCCGGTCTTCACCGTGGTGCGGGACCTGGGCAACGTGCCTCGTCGCGACCTCGAGAACACGCTCAACCTGGGCGTCGGCATGGTCGCGATCGTGGGTGCGGACGGCGCCGACGCGGCGCTCGCGCGGTGCGCGGAGCTGGGTCTGCCCGCCTGGGTCCTGGGGACGGTCAGCGCTCTCGACGAGTCGACCACGGTCTCCTCGCTCGGTGAGGACCTCGTCGTGGGCACCAAGGGCGTGCACGCCGGCGCGGTGCGTCTGACGGGCGACTACCGCAACTGAGTGCGGTGACGACGAAGGCGCGTCCTTCTTCCTCGGGCCCTGGAGCCTGGGGGAGAAGGACGCGCCTTCGTCGTACGGGGAACGCCTCGCGGGTCGGTCGGTCGACTGACGAACTCGCGATCATACGGACCTGCGGTCCCCTGGGGCCTGCTGGTCGCAGGGGGACGAGATCGTGTCAGCGGTCGTCGGACCAGCCGGCGAACGGCTGGTCGTAGTCTCCGTTGTTGTCCTCGGAAGACCTCGCTCCGTAGCGAGGATCTGTCGCGAGATCCGTGTGGCTATGACCGGTGAGCTCTTGTTCGAGAGCTTGGTAGTTCGTCTCGGGGCTGTAGTACTTCAGCGCACGAGCGACCTTGGTCTGCTTAGCCTTCTGACGGCCGCGGCCCATGGCTCCGACCCCCTCAACGTAGAAGCGGGGCGGCAACGTACTCAGACGTGCGGCCCCGGGGTGTTGTTTCGTCTGTTCAGAGTCCAACGGTACATGCTCGGGATACATTCCAGCCACTCGGATGGTCCGAACGGGTGCCTTGTCACACTGTCTCCACACAACGACGTGACCGGGGGAGCGCCTCGTGGGTCTCGTGGGCCCGGGCGAGCGGGCCGCGCCGGGGGTGGTGCGGAGGCTGTCCGGCTCCGCACGGAGCCTCCGCCGAGAGGGCTCCCCGCGAGGCCGAATCACCTGTACCGGCCATACCCCGTCTAATTCACCCTGTCTGCCAAGTCGCCCAAAATCGTCATGCTGCGACAATAGAGGGGCTAGCGCAGTGCTGTCGTCGCGTTCCGACGTCACCGTCGGACCAGCCAGTCGCTAGGAGGAGGTGCAGTGATGTCCGTCCATGGAGAGTCCGAAGTTCTGCTCACACCGGCCGAGGTCGCGAGCCTGTTCCGCGTCGATCCCAAGACCGTCACTCGCTGGGCCAAGGCCGGCAAGCTGTCGTCGATCCGGACCCTCGGGGGGCATCGTCGCTACCGCGAGTCCGAGGTCCGCGCACTCCTGGGTGCCGCGAGCGAGAACGCCGAGGGCGTCGACAAGGGCTGACCGACGGCGCGGTGGACACTCCTGCGCCCAGCCCACGCTGTCGGTCCGTTGAGGAGCTCCGGGACCAGTTTCCCGGTGCTCCCCGTCGCGTCCGCAGCCTCTTCCACTTCGACCAGCCGACAGCCCGGCGCCGGTGGCGCCGGGCTCGGTCGTGTTCAGGGCCGGTCAGGACCTCTTGCGGAGGATCGCGGCGACGACCAGGGCGATGGTCGCGACGGTCCCGGTGACGAGGATCTTCACGTTGCGCGCGCGCGTCGGGTCGTGCTCGGGCAGCCCGCCACCGGTGAAGAAGCTCCCGGTGTCGGCGGCAGCCTGCTTGGTCTGGTGCGCCACGTTCGCCGCCTGGGTGCGCGGGTCGAGCCGCGTGGTCAGCTCGTCGATCGTGCTCGCGAGCTCGGCCCGGGTCCGTACGATCTCGGCTTCCAGCTCGGCCTGGGTCGGTTCGGTGCTCACGGGCGCAGTCCTTCCTTGACGGTGGCGACGTCTTCCTTGAGGTTGGCAATGGTCGCCTCGGGGGTCGGCGGCATGCCCTTGGTCAGCTGCTTCTTGCCCACGAGCGCCAGGAGGCCGGCGACGAGGAGCAGGGCGACGCCGACGATCAGGGCGGCGAGCCACAGCGGGACGGCGTGCGCGAGGCCGACCATGGCCGAGTGCAGGAGGAAGCCGAGCGCGTACAGGGACAGGACGCCGGCGACGACGAACATCCCGATCCCGATGCCTGATCGGGCGGCCTTGGTCGTCAGCTCCTTCTTGGCGAGCGCGATCTCCGTGCGGACCAGGCGCGTGGCCTGCTCCGACATCTGCTCGACGAGCTTGCCGATCGAGGGCTTCGGGTTCGGGGGAGGCGTCTGCCCGTCGTCCCAGTCGCTCATGGTGGTCACCTTCCTGGCACGTCCGGATGGAGCGCCTGTGCACGCAGGGGATGCCTGCGGCTCGAAGAGTCGTTCTTCATGTCCCACTCAACCGGTCAACGGCGTCCAGGGCAATTCCGCGCGCCGAGGGTGCGAGCGGGAGTCTGGTGTGCGATGCGCCAGGGACGCACGGGTGGCCGGTGTCGAGACGGCGTCGTGGGTGGTGGTCGAGCGGCGCGGTGCGGGTCGGCGGTCGACCGGCGGAGCGTCGCGTGTACGGGAACGACGAAGCCCCACCTCGAGTGAACGAGATGGGGCTTTCGTGGAAGTGGCTCCGACCGGCGTCGATCCGGTGACCTTTCGATTTTCAGTCGAACGCTCTACCAACTGAGCTACAGAGCCTTGACACGAAAGCCCGGTCGTGATGACCGGGCAGTCGCTGTCGAGCGACCCTGACGGGACTTGAACCCGCGACCTCCGCCGTGACAGGGCGGCGCGCTAACCAACTGCGCTACAGGGCCTTGCGTGAGTTTCTCCCGGCCTTTGCCGTTCGAACCTCGAGAATCGTATCTCACTTCCGGGCCGATCCGTTAATCGGATCTTTCCGAGTACCCCCAACGGGATTCGAACCCGTGCTACCGCCGTGAAAGGGCGGCGTCCTAGGCCGCTAAACGATGGGGGCCTAGTTTCCTGGACAACCCGTACCGCCTACGGGGCACGAGTCGCCGAGAGACCTCCGTCAGCATACGGGGAACTGGGGGCGCGGTGCAAAACGGCACGATCCCGGGGCTGCGGCCTCCCCGGCCGGCGCTGCTGCACCGGTCGGGCGACCCCTCCTCCCGGCGACAGGGGAGGATGGTGCTCGTGGTGGAGATGACGCGCGAGGACTTCGAGGACGCGGTGCGCGATGCGCTCGACGAGATCCCGGAGGAGCTGGCCGAGCAGATGGACAACGTCGTGGTGCTCGTCGAGGACGACGCCCCCGACGACGACCCCGAGCTCCTGGGGCTCTACGAGGGTGTGCCCCTCACCGAGCGGGACCTCATGTGGGCTGCGGGTGCGCTCCCGGACCGGATCACGATCTACCGCCGCCCCACGCTCGCGATCTGCGAGACCCGCGAAGAGGTGGTCGAGGAGGTCGTCGTCACGGTCGTGCACGAGATCGCCCACCACTTCGGCATCGACGACGAACGGCTGCACGAGCTGGGCTGGGCCTGAGGGGCCGGTCCGTCCACGGGCGGCGCGCGGGGGTTTTGTTCATCGTCGATTGACGATAATATCGACGCATGGCGATGAGACGTGAGACGACCCCGCGGACGCACCTCCGATCGAGGAGCGCCGCAGCGACCGCTGCGGGGGTGGAGCAGGTCGACGTGGACGGTGCGCCGGTCGCCGTGGCGGTCGAGCCGGCCCCGCCGTCGGCCCCCGGGCACGACCACGCGGCCGTCGCGCGCCTCCTGCACGCGCTCGCCGAGCCTCACCGCCTCTCGATGGTGCACCTCCTGGCGCGCTCCGAGCACCGCGTCGTCGACCTGACGAGCGAGCTCGGGCTCGCGCAGTCGACCGTGTCGGTCCACCTCGCGACGCTCCGCGACGCGGGCCTGGTCGACGTGCGCCGCGAGGGACGGTCCTCCTGGTACCGGCTCGCGCGGCCCGAGGTCGCGCACATCCTGACCGACGCCGAGCGCGTCGTCGAGGCGACGGGAGGCGGCTCGCGATGAGCGGCCACTCCCACTCCCACTCGCACGGCGCGGCGACCGCCACGGGCGCGCACCGCCGTCGGCTCGTGATCGTCCTGGGCATCACGCTCGGCGTGATGGTCCTCGAGGTCGTCGGTGCACTGGTCTCGGGCTCGCTCGCGCTCCTTGCCGATGCGGGGCACATGCTGACCGACGCGACCGGGATCGGGATCGCCCTGTTCGCGAGCTGGCTCGCGACGCGTCCGGCCTCGGCGACCCGGACCTTCGGGTGGCAGCGTGCGGAGATCCTCGCGGCCATGACCAACGCGCTGATCCTCGGGGTCGTCGCGGTGCTCGCGATCGTCGAGGGGGTCTCGCGGGTCCGCGCCCCCGACCCGCACGTCGAGGCCGGCCTCATGATCGGGGTGGCGGTCGTCGGGCTCGTCGCGAACGTGGTCGGGCTCCGCCTCCTGTCTGCGGGCCAGGGCGAGAGCCTCAACGTCCGGGGGGCCTACCTCGAGGTGCTCGGCGACCTCCTGGGCTCGATCGCGGTGATCGTCGCCGGGGTGTTCGTCGCCCTCGGCTTCGCATGGGCCGACGGCCTGGCCTCGGTCGCGATCGGCATCATGATCCTGCCCCGCGCGCTGACGCTCCTGCGCGAGGTCGCCGCGGTGCTCCTCGAGTCGACGCCCGCAGGGGTCGACCTCGAGAAGGTCCGGACGCACATGGAGGGCATCCCCGGGGTCGTCGGCGTCCACGACCTGCACGCCTGGACCATCACGTCGGGCGTGCCCGTCATGTCGGCCCACGTGGTGGTCGAGGCCGAGATGCTCGAGCGGGGGGAGGGGACCGTGGTGCTGCGAAGGCTCAAGGAGTGCCTGGGCGGGCACTTCGACGTCGACCACTGCACGTTCCAGATCGAGCCCCCCGAGATGCAGGAGACCGAGTCGTCGGTCCACCTGTGAGCCCTGTGCGTCTCGCCGGAGGCTGCACGCTCCGGGGGGCGAGGCCGAGCAACTAGGCTGCCCCCATGACGATTCTGGTGACCGGCGGAGCGGGATACATCGGTGCGCACGTGGTGCGCCTGCTGCAGCAGCGGGGGGAGAAGGTCGTCGTCGTCGACGACCTGAGCACGGGGCAGGAGGGCCGCATCGGAGGGGCGCTGCTCGTGCGCCTGGACGTGTCCAGCCCGGAGGCCGTCGAGGTCCTGACCCGGACGCTGACCGAGCACGAGGTCACCGCCGTGGTGCACTTCGCGGCCCGCAAGCAGGTCGGTGAGTCCGTCGAGAAGCCCGCCTGGTACTACCAGCAGAACGTCGGCGGCTTCACGAACCTCGTGACCGCGATGGAGGCCGCCGGCGTGGACCGCCTGGTGTTCTCCTCCTCCGCGGCGACCTACGGCATGCCGTCGGTCTCGATGGTCGAGGAGAAGCTGCACGCCGAGCCCATCAACCCTTACGGCGAGACCAAGCTCATCGGGGAGTGGCTCGGCCGGGCCGCGAGCCGCTCGTGGGGTCTGCGGTTCGTCGCGCTGCGCTACTTCAACGTCGCGGGCGCCGGCTGGCCGGACCTGGGCGACCCCGCGGTCCTCAACCTCGTCCCCATGGTCCTCGACCGCCTCGAGCGGGGCGAGCAGCCCAAGATCTTCGGCGACGACTACCCGACGCCGGACGGCACGTGCATCCGCGACTACATCCACGTCCTGGACCTCGCCGAGGCGCACCTCGCGGCGCTGGGCTACCTGGACGAGGACGAGCGCGCGTACGACGTCTTCAACGTCGGCACCGGCACGGGGTCCTCGGTCCGCGAGGTCATCGACGAGATCGGCAAGGTCTCGGGCCTGGACGTGTCCCCGGAGATCCTCCCGCGCCGCGCGGGCGACCCGCCCCAGCTCGTCGCGTCGCCCGAGCGCATCAACAAGGTGCTCGGCTGGACCGGCACCCAGGGGCTCGAGCCGATCATCGCGTCGGCCTGGGAGGCCTGGCAGGCAGGGCCGCGCCGCATCGACGTCTGAGCCACCTCGCGCGCTCCCCGGAGGGGCCCTCTCGCACCACGCGAGGGGGCCCTTCGGCGTACGGCGCTGACACGGACTCGAATCCTCAGTATGCTGAGCAAAATACTCAGTACGCTGAGGAATCGAGGGGTAGGTCATGTCCGGAAACAGCACGACCATCGACGACGTCGCCGAGCGGTCGGCGTCCGGGACGTCCCCGCACGGGCCCAGGGCCGCCGTCGCGGCACCGCGAGAGTCCGCCCGCGATCACGGGCCGGCGACCCACGAAGGGTTCGCCGCCCGGCTCGACGAGGCGATCGCCGCGACGCAGGCAGCACTGAACGAGCACCTCACGCGGGGCGCGGCACGCGCCTCGGCCGGAGGCCGACCGGTCGCCGATCTCTGGACGGACCTCGCAGACCAGGTAGGCGGAAAGCTCGTGCGCCCTCGGCTCACGCTCGCGGCCTACCTCGGGCTCGGCGGACGAGACCTCGGGGAGGTGGCTCCCGTCGCCGCTGCCCAGGAGCTGCTGCACACCGCGATGCTCGTGCACGACGACCTGCTCGACCACGACGAGACCCGGCGCGGGCGCTCGAACCTCGCGGGAGCGACGCGTTCTCGGTTCGCCGAGGCAGGGATCGACGACTCCCGCGCCGACGTCCACGTCCAGGCAGCGGCGCTGCTCGGAGGTGACCTGGCGATCGCCGGCGCTTTCGAGCTCGTCCTGGGATCCACGGCAGGTCCGGGCGAGAAGCTCGCGGTCGCAGGTCAGCTCGTGCGCGCGGTGCAGGTCGCCGTCGCGGGCGAGGTCCTGGACGTCTCGGGCCCGCTGCTCGCTCCGAGCGACGTGGACCCCGAGCTCGTCGCCGAGCTCAAGACCGCGACCTACACGTGCGTCGTCCCGCTGAGGAGCGGGGCGATACTCGCGGGCGCGGACGCTGCGACCTGCGCCCTCCTCGAGACCTACGGGCGGGCCCTGGGCGTCGCGTTCCAGCTGGTCGACGACCTGCTCGGGGTCTTCGGCGACCCTCGGGTCACCGGGAAGTCGACCGTCTCCGACCTGCGCGAGGGCAAGCGCACGTTGCTCCTGGCCTGCGCCTACCGGGGGGCCGAACCGGCGGACGTCGCCCTGCTCGACCAGCACGTGGGGCGGGCCGACCTCACCGAGGCGGGAGCCGCCGTCGTGCGGGCGGTCATGCGGCGCACTGCTGCCCCCGAGGCCGTGCGGGCGACCGTGACGCGCCACCTGGACGAGGCCCGCGCCGCGGCCGCAGAGCTGCCCGCCCCCCTGGGGTCGTACCTGCTCGACCTGGCCGACTCGTTCGCCGACAGGGCGGCCTGAGGTGCGAGGGAGCGGGAAGGCCGTCACGATCGTCGGGGAGGCCAACGTGTCGCAGATGCTGTACGACCGCACCGCCGCCCGCGCGAGCCGGGCGGTCCTCACGGGGTACTCGACGTCGTTCGGGCTGGGGTCCCGGCTGCTCGGGAGCGCCGCACGCCGCGACATCGACGCGGTCTACGGCCTCGTGCGTGTGGCCGACGAGGTCGTCGACACGCGTCGCGGTGAGGGCGCCGACGAGCTCCTCACGGGGCTCGAGGAGGAGACCGCGCGCGCCCTCGTGAGCGGGTACTCGACCAACCTCGTGGTCCACTCGTTCGCGCGCACGGCACGACGCACGGGGATCGGGCACCCCGAGATCGACCCGTTCTTCGCCTCGATGCGCATGGACCTCACGGTCCAGGTCCACGACAAGGCCAGCTACGAGCAGTACGTCTACGGCTCGGCCGAGGTCGTCGGGCTCATGTGCCTCGCGGTCTTCCTCAACGCCGGGCGACGCCCGGGCGAGCCGGTCGTGCGGGCGAGCGACGCCGTCGTGCACGGCGCGCGCGGCCTGGGCGCCGCGTTCCAGAAGATCAACTTCCTGCGCGACCTGCGTGCGGACCACGAGGACCTGGGCCGCAGCTACTTCCCCGGGATCACGCCCGCGGACCTCACGCAGGAGGACGTCGACGCGATCCTCGCGGAGATCGAGAGCGACCTCGACGCCGCCCGCGCCGCGCTCCCGTCGCTGCCGCGCCGCGCCCGGATGGCCGTCGCGGCGACCCTCGCGCTCTACGACACCCTGCTCGGCCGCCTCGCGTCGACGCGCCCCGAGGACCTGCTGCGTGCCCGGGTCCGTGTCCCCGACCCGGTCAAGCTCGTGGTCGCGTCCCGCGCGGTCGCGCGCGAGTCCCTGCGACGCGACGTCCGACCCACCGTTCAGACCGCACGTTCGACGACCCGAGGAGCCCCGTGACCCACGCACCGCCCGAGATGCCGCACGTCGTGGTCGTGGGCGGGGGGATCGGCGGCCTGGCCACGGCCACGCTCCTCGCGCGCGGCGGCGCCCGCGTGACACTGCTCGAGCGGCACGACCACGTGGGCGGGCGCGCCGGGACGCTCGAGCTCGACGGGTTCCGGTTCGACACGGGTCCCTCCTGGTACTTCATGCCCGAGGTGTTCGAGCACTGGTTCGCGCTCCTGGGCGAGCGCGTCGAGGACCACCTGGACCTGGTCCCGCTCGACCCGTCGTACCGGGTCTTCTTCGAAGGGTCCCCGTCCTCCGAGCAGGCTGACGCCACCCGCGCCCGGACCGTCCTCGACGTCACGCGCGACGCGGACGCCAACTGGGCACGCTTCGACGCGCTCTCGCCGGGCGACGGAGAACGCGTGCGCGCGTACGCCGCGGAGTCGAGCGAGGCCTATCGGCTGGCGCTCGACCACTTCCTCTACACGACCTTCGAGCGGCCCGACCGCGCGATCGACGGCTCGGCGCTTCGGCGCCTCCCGCGCCTCGCGGCCCTCCTGGGACGCTCGCTCGCCGACCGAGTCGAGCGACGCGTGGAGGACCCGCGCCTGCGCCAGCTCCTGGGCTACCACGCGGTCTTCCTCGGCTCGTCGCCGTACCGCGTACCCGCGCTGTACTCGCTCATGAGCCATCTCGACCTCGTCGAGGGCGTCCGGTTCCCGCGTGGCGGCATGTACACGATCGTCGAGGCCATGGAGAAGCTGGCCCGTTCCGAGGGCGTGACGATCCGCACGGGGAGCGACGTCGTCGGGATCGAGGTCGCTCCGGCCGTCCCCGGGCCCGACGGCGGAGCCTCGCCCCGGGCGAGGACCGTCCGCTCCCGGCGGCGCGCGCGAGGCGTCGCGACCGGGGTGCGGCTGCGGGACGGCGAGGTGGTCCCCGCGGACGTCGTGGTGTCGGGCGCGGACCTGCACCACACGCAGACCGCGCTGCTGCCGAGCGCCTACGCCGACCTGCCCGCCGCGTCCTGGGAGGACCGCGGGCCGGGCATCTCGGCGCTGCTCGTGCTCGCGGGCGTGCGAGGCGAGCTGCCCGAGCTCGCGCACCACTCGCTGTTCTTCACCGAGGACTGGCACGGCAACTTCGAGGACGTCCTGGGGAAGGGGGCCTCGAGCGACGTGGACACGTTGCGCGTGCCCACCCCGGCCTCGCTCTACGTCTCGCGGACCTCGGCGACCGACGACGCGAGCCTCGACCACCCCGCGGCGCCACCCGGCCACGAGAACCTCTTCGTCCTGGTGCCGTTCCCCGCCGACCCGGCCCTCGGCGGGGACGCGGCGTCGCAGGCGGCGCTCGAGGACCTCGCCGACGGGTACCTCGACCAGGTCGGCGCCTGGGCCGGGATCGACGACCTGCGCGGCCGGGTGGTGACGCGCAGGGTGCTGGGGCCCGCGCACTTCGCGACCGAGTTCTCGTCCTGGCGCGGTACCGCCCTGGGCATGGAGCACACGCTCGCGCAGAGCGCGATGTTCCGGCCGCCCGGCCGCTCGCGCGCGGTCCCCAACCTGTACTTCGCGGGTGCCGGGACGGCGCCCGGCGTCGGGCTGCCCATGTGCCTCATCAGCGCCGAGCTCGTCGCCAAGCGGCTCCTCGGCGAGACCTCGTCCCGGCCGCTGCCGACGCCTCTGCGACGGGGCTTCCTCGCGGCGAGCCGGCGCCCCGACCGGCTGCGGGGCGGTGCCTCGTGACCGGGTTCGTCTACCTCGGTGCGCTCGCGGTCTCGCTCGGCGGTCTCGCGGTGCTCGACCGCCGGTTCCGCCTCGCGTTCTGGTCCGACCCCGCCAGGACTGCGATCACGCTCCTGGTCGGCGTGCTGTTCTTCCTCGCGTGGGACGTCGCCGGCCTCGCCCTGGGGATCTTCGCGCGCGGCGACTCGCCCCACATGACGGGGCTCCAGCTCGCGCCCGAGCTACCCGTCGAGGAGGCGGTCTTCCTGACGCTGCTCTGCTACAACACGCTGCTGGTCTGGCGGTTCCTGGACCTGCGGCTGCGGGGGAGGGGCCGTCGAGAGGCAGCTCGTGCGGCGACCGGGACGGCCGGCACGGCTGGCACGGCTGGCACGGCTGGCACGGCTGGCACGGCTGGCACGGCTGGCACGGCCGGCACGGCTGGCACGGCTGGCACGGCCGGGCCGGCAGAGCCGGCAGGGACGCCCCAGGCAGGCAAGGCCGCGGACGGACCGACGACAGGGGCCGGCGCATGACCAACATCGTCCTCAACCTCGTGGTGGTCCTGCTCGTCGTCGCGGTGACCTGGCAGGCGCTGCGACGGCACCGGGCCGGTCCGCTCCTGTGGACGGCCGCGGTGATGGTGGTCCTGACACTCGTGTTCGACACGATCATGATCGCGGTGGGGCTCTACGTGTACGCGCCGGACAAGATCCTGGGCGTCTACCTGGCCGGTGCGCCGCTCGAGGACTTCGCCTACCCGATCGCCGCGGTGCTCCTCCTGCCCGCGGTGTGGACCTGGGTGGGGGACGGTCGCCGTCGGCGGCACGCGGGAAGCCAGTCGTGACGCGGGTCGCCATGGAGCCCGAGGCGTCGCCGGGAGCGCTGGTCGCCCTGCGCGAGATCGCGGCGGCCTCGCGGCCGTTCTCCTGGATCAACACGGCGTACCCCTTCGCCGCGGGGTACCTCGTGGCAACGGGAGGACGGATCGACGCCGCGCTCGTCGTCGGGACGCTGTACTTCCTGGTCCCTTACAACCTGCTCATGTACGGCGTCAACGACGTGTTCGACTACGCGTCGGACCTGCGGAACCCGCGCAAGGGCGGCATCGAGGGGGCGCTTGCCGACCCCACGACCGCGCGACGCACGCACCGACGGATCCTGTGGGCGTGCGTCGTGACGAACGTCCCGTTCCTCGCGTGGATGCTGCTCCAGGGCGACGCGGGCGCGAACCTGACGCTCGCCGTCGTGGTCTTCCTCGTCGTGGCCTACTCCGCACCTGTGCTGCGCTTCAAGGAGCGGCCCTTCCTCGACTCGTTCACCTCCGCCATGCACTTCGTGGGGCCGCTGCTCTACGCGCTCGTGCTGGTCGGTGCGGACCTGGGCGCGCGGTCCGTGTGGCCCGTGCTGGCGGCGTTCGTGCTGTGGGGAGCCGCGTCGCACGCGTTCGGCGCGGTGCAGGACGTGCAGGCGGACCGGGCCGGCGGGATCGGATCGGTCGCGACCGTGATCGGGGCGCACCGGACCGTGGTGGTCGCCTCGGCCGCCTACCTGGTGGCCGCGCTGCTGCTGGCGTTCCTCCCGTGGCCCGGGTGGCTCGCCGCCCTGCTCCCGCTGCCGTACCTCGTGAACGTCGCGTCGTTCTGGTCGGTGCGTGACGAGGACTGCGAGCGGGCCAACGCGGGCTGGCGACGCTTC
This sequence comes from Oerskovia sp. Root22, assembly GCF_001429135.1. Taxonomy (NCBI): domain Bacteria; kingdom Bacillati; phylum Actinomycetota; class Actinomycetes; order Micrococcales; family Cellulomonadaceae; genus Oerskovia; species Oerskovia sp. Root22. The sequence continues at coordinate 532,046 of NZ_LMIL01000011.1, forward strand.
CTGTGGCTCAATCTCGTGACCGGGTTCCTCGTGACCATGCTGCTCATCGGGATCACCTGGACGTGAGCCGGGGGGTGGCTCGGATGCCGGCGTGCGCCGGGCCACGATGCCGGCGTGCGCGGGGCGGCATGCGCTGGCGTGTGCCGCCCGACCAGGGGAGACAGCACCGCCGAGGGCGGGGCACCGGGTTCCGGTGCCCCGCCCTCGGCGGTGTCATGAGCTGCTGTGCGCGGGTCGGCGCAGGCCGTTCCCGGCACGACGCACGGGTCAGTACGTGACGCCGTACTCCCAGTGCCAGGGCTCGGGCTTGGAACCGCCCTGGCGAGCCCACTCGGGGTTCTCCCAGCCGTAGGCCGGGGCGTTCGCACGCATCCAGTTGTACTGCGCGCTGCCGAAGCTGCTGATGCCGCCACCCAGGTCGAGCGCCTGAGCCATGCCGTGGTTCGACGTCCCGGGGGCCGCCGCCAGGAAGCCCTTCTGGGCCTTCACGGCGACCTGCGAGGCGTACGAGCGGTACGACGACGTCACGGTGATGTTCGTGCCGAACGCCGCCACGTAGGCCGCGTTGAGCTGCTCGAGCTGGTACGCGGCGTCGCAGCGCACGAGCTCACCGGGAGCGAAGCTCGGGGCGCACAGGAGGCTCGCCGGGATGGTGCCGTTGGCGTACCCGGCGGTGCTGGCGGCCCAGGCGGCGAGCTGCTGCGCCATGGCCGCGCGCTCGGCAGCCTGCTGCTGCTCGAGGGCCGCGCGCTCGGCGGCCTGCTGGGCCGCGATCTCCTCGGCCGTCGGGGGAGCCGGCTCGACCGCCACGGCGACCGCGGTCGCGTCGAGCAGCCCGCGCAGAGCAGTCGTGGCAGCGTCGATCTCGGCGACCGAGGGAACGACCTCCGCGGTCGTCGGCGTCTCCGCGGCAGGTGCTTCGGGGGCAGGTGCTTCGGCGGGCGTCTCAGCCGGTGCCGCGGTCTCGTCGCCGACCGGCGCGGCTGCCGTCTCGCCGGCAGCTGCCGCGTCTGCGAGAGCGGCCTCTGACTGGGTCTCGTCGGTGGCTGCGTCCGCAGGGCCGTCGGTCGTGAGCGCCTCGCGGCCCTCGGATCCCGCACGGCTCGCGCGGAACGTGTCGCGACCGTCGAGGGTGTCGTCAGCACCGGCCGCGTCGAGCGTGGTGCTCGTGGCCGCGTCCGTGGTGCTGTCGGTCGGTGCCCCCGACGTCTGGGCGGCGTCGGTGGTGGTCGCGGCGCTCACGAGCTGGCGGAGCTGGTCGCGGGTCGCGGTGATCTGCGTGAGCTGGTCGGGCGTGAGGCGCGATGCGCCCTCGCCGGCGAGGAACTCGGCACGGACGAGCTCGGTGCTCGCGGCGTCGAGCGCGGTCTGCTCCTCCGGGGTCGTTGCGCTCGCGCCCGCGACGCTCGCGACGGCCGGGGCGGAGACGCTCGCGGTCGAGGCAGCCTCGGGGGCGGTGCCCGGCGAGGTGACCAGGCTGGCAGCGCCTGCGGTCGTGCTGATGGCGACCGCCGCGAGGGCAGCGGCCACGGCGAAGGGCGAGCGCCGCCTGAGCGAGCGACCGGGCAGGGAGGCGGCGAAGTGCCGCTGGGAGTGCCGACCCATCAGCGGTCACCTCCCACGCCGACGACCGGGAGGTCGGCGACGCCGAGGAGGTTCGTGGTGCGGTGGTCGGTGCTACGGGTCGAGAGGCGCCCGACGGGCGCGGCAGAGCTGAGCGATGCAGTTGTCACGATGTTCCGGTGTTCCGTTCGTCGGGCCGAGGCCGGACCGCGTGTGCACTGCGGCTGTCGAGCGTGGGCTCGACGCCGTACCGTGCCGTCGCGGTGACGGGGATCGTGCTGGGGCCTCAGCGGCCTGGGTCGCGGCGCGTCCGGATGACGTGGGAGCCGCAGTGCGTCGGCAGACGGGATGCGAGGACGGTCCTCGGTGCCTGCCAACTCGTTCCATCTTCAACTACGTTTGTGAGCGGCCTGGCGTCGATGAGCAAGGATCCGCGGGTGATGGCGTGCCTGGTCTGGGCCTATTCGGTGAAGAAGGTACGACCGACGCGTCTCGCGTCGCGAGTCAGGGCAGTTCCCACGAGCATGCCCAGCGCGATCGCGAAGACGGCGACGACCGCGTTGGCGATGTCCGACACCGACCCGGTGTTGCCCGCCACGAGCTCGGACAGCCCCAGGAAGCTCAGCGCACCGGGGACGAGGAGCCAGAACGCGGGGAGGGTCGTGATGATCGCGGGCGGGCCCGTGCTGGTCCGCTCGACGAGCGTCGCGAGCGGCACGATCACGAGCGCGCCGAAGAACCCGGAGATCTCCGGGGCGACGAAGGACCCACCGAGCTGGGCTGCATAGGCGGCGAACAGCACCACGAGCACCCAGGGCAGGCTCCGACGCGGGGTCGAGGAGAAGAGCATCTGTCCCAGGCCCACCATGACGATCCCCACCCACGGGGCCCACCAGCCCAGGCGGTCGCCGCTGTGCCCGGCGATCAGGTCGCCCGCGACCGCCGCTCCGGCGACGACGCCGAAGACCAGCAGGAGGAGCTGGGCGATCCCGTACAGGAGCCTGCTCGCTCCCGAGACGATCTGGTTGCTGGTCAGCTCGATCGCGGCGACCGTGAGCACCGAGCCGGGCAGGAAGCTGATGAGCGGCGGCACGAGGACCTGCAGGGGGCTGTCGCCGAGCCACGGATGAACCACCTGGATCGCGACGACCGTCACGAGGAACGCCGCGACGACGGGCAGAGCCGTGCTGAGCGTGGGCCAGCGCGCGGCGAGCCACCTCAGGACCCCGACGCCGAGCCCCAGCACCAGGAAGACGGGCAGCAGGTCGAGGGTCGGGTTGAGGATCAGCCCGAACCCGAGCGTCAGGATCGCGTGCCCGACGATCGTGAGCACGGCGCCGAAACGGGGAGGCCGTCGCCGGATCGCGCGCAGCTCGGCGCGAGCGTCGGCGAGCTCCATCGTCTGGGTCCGCAGCCCGCGGATCACGCCGTAGAGAGCGCCGATCTGGTCGAGGTTCAGGCCGCTCCCCGCGGCGTCGGTGAAGTCGGTGACGACGCCCGTCGCGGTCTGCGCGCGGATGAAGACGCACGTCGGCAGCACCAGGGTCTGCACCGTGCGTGCGCCGTGCAGGTCGGCGACCTGCTCCAGGACGTCCTGGGCGTCGTTGACCGACTGGCCCGAGTCCAGCATGGCCCGTCCGAGCTCGCGCAGCAGCGGGATGAGGTCGGGAGAGATCTCGGGGACGTCCGGCTGCTCCTCGGGCGGGCTCTGGTTGCCGAGGGCCTGGAGCACCCGGCGAAACGTCGCGGGGGCCCGACGCAGGCCGGCGAACCGGGGCGGTCTCCGGTGGGGTGGCACGGGCGTCGCGTGGTCCGGCTCGGCGGGAGGGGTGGCGGCAGGCGCGGGGGCGGCCGTGGCCGTCTCTTCTGCGGGCGGCGGGGCTTCGGCCGACGACGCGTCGTCGGCCGTCTCCGCGGGTCGCGACGTCCCGGCGGTCAGGTCGCCACCTCGCGCCCGCTCTCAGGGCCCGACGACGCCATCACGAGGTGCAGGAGTGCCTCGCCGTAGGCGTCGGCCGGGTCGTGCCCGCGGAAGGCGACCTTGCGCCCCGCGAGCTCGATCTCGACGAGATAGGCCGGGTGGTCGTCGTCCTCGACGAAGCGTTGGAGCCAGCGGAAGGTCCCGCCGAGCAGCGCGCGGAGCTGGGACTCGAGGGGGTGCCACAGGGCGTCCTCGAGGGCCACGGAGTCGAGCGCCCACTCGGTGGTGCCGTTGAACCCGAGGACGACCCCGGTGTCGAACTCGTGGGGCTCGATCGTCATGTCGCTCACGGTGAAGACGTCGCCCTCGGGCCCGGCGCCGAGGAGCCGGAAGCGGTCCCCCGAGGCAGGGTGCCAGCGGACCCCCGCCTCGCGGAGGGCCAGCGCCAGGTCCCAGGAGATCATCTGGCCAGTATGGTCGCGGCGGCGGGCACCGGCGCGCTGACGGTGTCGCACGTGCTCGCCGAGCGGATCGGACGACCCGCCGAGGGCGTTCCCCAGCCCGTCGGTGGTGACCTCCCGCAGGCCGGTCGCGCGCTCGCGCGGGACAGTAGGAGGTGAGCCCCCGCGTCCGGGCGGGGCGCACTCTGGGGAGGCAGGCATGACCGCGACGTTCGCGACCGTCGACGACTACATCGGCTCGTTCCCGCCCGAGACCCAGGAGATCCTGCAGGAGATGCGTCGCACGATCCACCGGGTCGTGCCCGACGCGGGCGAGAAGATCAGCTACCAGATCCCCGCCGTGACGGCGAAGGGGCGCGTCATCGTGTACTTCGCAGGCTGGAAGCACCACGTGAGCCTGTACCCGGTGCCCGACGGCGACGAGGACTTCGAGCGTCTCGTCGCCCCGTACCGGGCGTCCAAGGGGACGCTCAAGTTCATGCTCAAGGAGCCCGTGCCGTACGGCGTGATCGAGACGGTCTCGCGGCACCTGCTCGACCAGCACGGCGCCTCGGCGTAGCCGAGGAGCGGGGATCGGGGATCGGGGAGCGCCGCTCCTGCGGGGCGCCCGTCGGGTGCGAGCGTCCACCTGTCGGGACCTGCCGTCCCAGGACGACCCGAGTTCACACCTCGGAAAGCTCGGGCGTCGTGTACTCGCCCTCATGACCGCTCCTTCCGCGGGCACGGCCGGGCGATCCCCGGACCGACCCGTCACCGTCTCCATCCACCGCCGCATCCACCCCGACCTGGTCCCGGACGCGACGCGCTGGGTCCAGGCCGGCGTCAACATGGCCAACACGTACCCGGGCTTCCTCGGGTCCGGCTGGGTGCGCGCCGCGAAGGACTCGCACGACTGGCACATGCTCTACCGCTTCGCCGACGAGTCGACGCTCGACGCCTGGGACTCCTCGCCCGAGCGCGTCGCCTGGCTCCAGGAGGGGCAGGGCCTCGTCGAGGAGCAGCGCGTCGAACGCCGCACGGGCATCGAGGGGTGGTTCGACGCACCGGCCCGCGTCGAGGAGCCGCAGATCAGCGCCGAGCGCGCACCGGCACGGTGGAAGCAGTCGGTGAGCATCTGGCTCGGGTTCTTCCCCGTGAACCTCGCCTTCACGCTCCTCATGTCCTGGGTGGTCCCGCAGTTCGGCGAGCTGCCCGTGCTCCCCAGGGTGCTCGTCACGACGCTCGTGCTGACCCCGATCATGACGTACGCGGTGCTGCCGTGGGTGACCCGGCGTCTGGCACCGTGGCTGGCGCGCTGAGGCGCGTCCGCGCGCCCTGGACACGTGCGCGCACAGCGCCTGTCCAGGCGCCTCGCAGCCCGCGCGCCTAGCGTGGACGGATGGACGAGGAGATCGAGAACGCGACCGACGTCGCTCTGACCCTGGCCGCCGTCGCGGGAGCGCTCGTGGCCGCGTTCGTGCTGGGCACCATCATCTCGGCGATCGTGAACCGGATCGGGCGGCGCAGCGAGCTCGCCCGTGACATCTCGCGCAGGCTGCGCCGACCGGACCGGGCCGTCCTGATGGTCGTGGCCGTGTGGATCGCGGTGCGGGTCACGACGCCCCCGACCGTCGAGTGGCGGGCGGCGGTCGAGCACCTGCTGCTGGTCCTGCTCATCGCGGCGGGAGCCTGGTGGGTGGGCGCGCTCGCGTTCGTGCTCGAGGACAGCGCGCTCAAGCGGTTCCGGGTCGACGTGGTCGACAACCGGCACGCGCGCCGCATCCGCACCCAGATCATCGTGGTCCGGCGGCTCACGGTCGCGATCATCGTCATCTGCGCGATCGCCGCGGTCCTCCTGACCTTCCCCGCGGCGCGGGCCGCCGGGGCGAGCATCCTGGCGTCGGCGGGCGTCATCTCGATCGTCGCGGGCCTCGCGGCGCAGACGTCGCTCGCGAACGTGTTCGCGGGCATGCAGATCGCGTTCACTGACGGGATCCGGGTCGACGACGTCGTGGTCCTCGAGGGCGAGTGGGGCCGGATCGAGGAGATCACCATGACGTACGTCGTGGTGCACCTGTGGGACGACCGGCGCCTCATCATGCCGTGCACCTACTTCACGACGACGCCGTTCCAGAACTGGACGCGCCGGGCCGCGGACCTGCTCGGCACGGTCGAGCTCGACCTCGACTTCCGGGTGCCGTTCGGCGCCATGCGCGCCGAGCTCAAGCGGCTCCTCGCGCACACCGACCTGTGGGACCAGCGCGTGGGCATCCTCCAGGTGACCGACGCGATCAACGGCGTCGTCCGGGTGCGCGCGCTCGTGAGCGCGCGCGACGCCCCGACCCTGTTCGACCTGCGGTGCTTCGTGCGCGAGGGGCTCGTCGAGTGGCTCCAGCGGTCGAGCGCCGACTCGCTGCCCCGCACGCGCTTCGAGGGGGTCGAGGAGGGGCGGATCAGCGAGGACCCGGACGTCGCGCCCGGCGGCGCGGCTGTCACGGCGCAGCCCACGATCCCTGCCCGCGAGAAGCAGAAGCACGAGGGGAGTCTTCCTCCCGCGATCCCCGTGGGTCCTGGCATCCCCGGGCAGCCCCCGCTCTCGACCCGGCCCGCGACCCGACGCGTCTCGGTGCGCGACCAGGCCCGGGTCGTCGGGCGGGTCAGCGCGCCGCAGGACGTCGTCGAGACGCGCGTCATGTCGCCCGTCGAGGCGGCGCTCGCGGCGGTGCCGGACGGGACGGCGGACGTGGGCCCCGAGGACCAGCCCGGGGGCGCGTCCGAGTCGGCGTTCTTCAGCGGGACGGCCGAGGGGGTCGAGCGCTCCAAGGCGTTCGCCGGCCCCGGCCAGGACGTGATCGACGAGCGTGAGGAGACGGCCGAGCGGAACAGGGTCGAGGACGAGCGGGACGAGCACGAGGAGCGCGCGCAGGAGGACCACGCGCACGAGGGGCGCGGGCGAGAGGGGGACGAGGGCGGCGCGGGCGATGCGGCGGTCGATCGCGACCGCGGTGCCCCTGATCGCGACGCTGACCGCGACCGGACCCGCGACCACGGTCGCGACCTGGGCCGTGGCGAGTCGCACGGCGACGGCGGGCACGACGGCGACGCCTGAGCGGCCACGGGCGTGATGCACACGACCCCGGTCCACCGCGCCGCGCCGTGCGCGCCTGGCTAGGGTCTCGACGTGAGCATGTGGACCTGGCCCGCGTACGTGGGCGTGATCGGCGGCCTCGTCGTCTTCCTGACGATCCTGCTGCCCGTCGTGGTGTGGCAGTACCGACGGTACGGGCGGCTCAGCGGGCTGCGCCTGCTGGGGTCGGCCGCGGTCGCTGTCTACGGTGTCGCGCTCGTCGCGTACACGCTCCTGCCGCTGCCCTCGGGCGACCTGGCGCAGTGGTGCGCGCAGCACGGGTTCTCGGGTCCTCAGCTGAACCCGTTCCAGTTCGTCGAGGACATCCGCCGGGACACCGCTGGCATGAGCACGGCAGCGCGGTTGCGCAGCCCGGCCGTGCTGCAGACGGTGTTCAACGTGGTGCTGTTCGTCCCGTGGGGCGTGCTGGTGCGCCGGTTCTTCGGGTGGCGGCTGCCGCTCACGGTGCTGTCGGCGTTCGCGGCCTCGCTGCTCATCGAGACGACGCAGGGCACGGGGATCTATGGCCTCATCCCGTGCTCGTACCGCCTGGCCGACGTCGACGACCTGCTGACCAACACGCTCGGCGGGTTGATCGGTGCGCTGATCGCACCGGTGGTGCTGCGGTGGATGCCGCGCGCGACGGACCTCGCGGCGCAGCGCGGTGTCCCGCGCCCGGTCACGGTGTGGCGGCGGTGGTTGGGCATGGTGCTCGACGCGTTGCTGGTCTCGGTCGTCGGGACGGTGCTGGTGCTGTCCTACCGGGTGGTCCTGGTCGCCACGGGCCAGGACATCCCGCTCGGCTCGGACGGCGTCGACGTCGCGCTCGGCACCGTGGTGCCCGTGATGCTGGTCCTGTTCGTGCCGCCGTTCCTCGGTAGCGGGGCGTCGTGGGGGCAGCGCGCCCTGTGGCTCGAGCCGCGCTGGACGGCCGACGCGGCGGCGGGGTCCGTCGGGCCCGACGGGCTGGGCCGCGGGACGACGCTCCGCCGTGCGGTGCGCGGCTTCACGTCGGGCGGGCTGTGGGGAGCGTGCCTGATCCTGGCGGAGGTCCCGGGTGGGGGCCTCGTGCCCGACGTCGCAGCGCCCCTGGGAGGTCTCGTCGCCTTCGTGGCGGTCGTCTCGGTCCTGTTCACCCGCGACCGGCGAGGGCTCTCGGGAGTGGTGTCGGGGGCTCGGATGGTCGACGCTCGGAGCTGACGGTTTGACCCCGAGCCAGAACGAGTCCGCCGAGAAGTGAGCAGATGCCCCCAGATCAGCTGATCCAGGGGCATCTGCTCACTTCTCGGCGGGGCCCCGGCGCAGCGCGTCGGAGCGGGAGCTCGTCAGCGCCCCGCGAGCCACCCGCGCAGCCGGTCGGGGCGGTCGGTGATGACCGCGTCGACGCCGATCTCGAGGGCCAGCGCCCACTGCTCGGGCTCGTTCAGGGTCCAGACCATGACCTCGAGCCCGGCGTCGTGCAGCGCGGCGACGAGCCCGGGCTGCGCGAGCAGCACCGTGCCTGCGGGGTTGCAGGTCATGACGCCCAGCTCGGCGCACGTCGCGAGCAGGTCGTCGGAGGACCGCTCGACCAGCAGTCCCCGGCGCAGGTCCGGGGCGACCTTCTGCAGAGAGGCGACGGTCGAGGGCCAGAAGCTCTGCCCGATCACGCGGTCGGCGAGCCCGGCGCGCAGGAGGGGCTCGGTGACCTTGCGGACGTCGTCGGGCCCCCAGTCGCCCTTGACCTCCAGGAGGAGGTCGATGCCCGGGTGCGTCACGAGGAGGTCCACGACCTCCGCGAAGGTCGGGACCCGCTGCCCCGCGTACGCCGGGGCGAACCACGACCCCGCGTCGACCGCCCGGACGTCCGCGAGAGGGAGCCCGTCGACGCGCCCGCTCCCGTCGGTCGTGGCGTCGAGCGTGTCGTCGTGGATCACGACGACCTCGCCGTCCGCGGTGAGCTGCACGTCGAGCTCGATGCTGTCGGCTCCCGCACGCCACGCGGCCTCGAACGCCGCGAGCGTGTTCTGCGGGGCGACCGACGAGTTCCCCCGGTGCGCGACGACCTGGAACGCGCCCGTCACAGGTAGGGCTCCACGTTCTCCTGGTACGCCTTCTCGAGGCGCGGCGTGATCGACGCGAACGCCTCGGCCGCGGGCGTGCCCTTGAGCACGATCTGCTCGATCCCGTCCGTGAGGATCTGGTCGCCCGAGGGCACGAACACCCGGACCCAGTCCTGCGAGCGCGACTTCTCGGCGAGCTGGTCGACCGCCGTGCGGAACTGCGGCGTGGCCGCGTAGATGCTGCTCATGGTCTCTCCCTCGACCGCGGACGTGCGCACCGGCATGTACCCGGTGTTCTGGGAGAAGTATGCGGTGTTCTCGGGGTCGGTGAGGAAGGCCAGGAACATCGCCGCGGCCAGCTGCTGCTCGGGTGAGCGGGAGGCCGGGATGGCCAGGCCCGTGCCGCCCGTGGGCGTCCCGGAGCCGTTCGGGCCGTCGGGCAGGTAGGCCGTGCCGAGCTCGAACGGCGCGGCCTCGAGCAGGCCCGTGAGGCTGCCCGTGGACCCGATCGTCGACGCGAAGACGCCCGCGGCGAAGTCGGCCCCGGCGTCGGTCCCGACGCCCGCGACCTTCGAGCCGTGGAACAGGTCGTGCAGGAAATCGCCTGCGGCCAGTGCCTGCGGGGTGTCGAGCGCGACGGTGAACTTGTCGCTGTACTGGCCGCCCTGGCCCCACAGCATGTTCTCGAACCACCACGCGGCCCACGACGTGCCGGTCGCGAGGCCCAGCGGGGCGCCGTCGGCCGGGACCTGGCCGCGCAGGGCGGGGGCCCACTCGGCGAGCTCGGCCCACGTCTCGGGGCCGCGGTCGGGCAGGCCGGCCTGGGCCCACATGGCCTTGTTGTAGTAGAAGAGCGGGGTCGAGCGCGCGTAGGGCACGGCCCAGTGCGACGACTCGTACTCGTAGTCGCCGTACAGCGTCGGGTTGTAGTCGGCGACGTCGACGTCGAGGTGCGCGAACACGTCGTCGAGCGGCATGACCTGGCCGTTGAGGTAGTAGCGGAACCACCAGACGTCGCTCGCGATGACGAGGTCGGGCAGGTTGTTCGACGACGACGCGGCCTGGAAGCGCTGCGCGACCTCGTCGTACCCGGCGCCCGCGGTCACGAGCTTGACCGCGATGTCGGGGTGCTTGGCGTTGAAGCGGCGGATGAGCTCCTCCTCGATCGCCTTGGAGGCGCCGGGGTGGTTGCTCCACCACGTGATCTGCGAGGCGGGCTTGATCTTGGACCAGTCGGTGCCCGCCGAGGCGGACGGTGCGGACGAGCCGCTACCGACGGTCGGTCCCGCGCACGCGGCGAGGGAGAGGGCGAGGGCTCCGAGGCCGCCGAGGCGCAGCACGTCGCGACGCGACGGGGTCCACAGGGCGGGCAGGGGCTGGTTCACGGTGATGCTCCTTGGGGTGGGGAACAGCGACCCGGCAGGTGCCGGGGGGACGGGGTGGACCGGCGCGTCAGCCGGTCACTGCTCCGGCGGTGAGCCCGGCGACGAGCCGGCGCTGGAGGAAGAGGAAGACGATGAGGATCGGGAGCGTCACGAGCACGGTCGCGGCCATGAGGACGCCCCAGTTGTTCATGCCGTCGACGCTCTGCAGGAGCGTGAGGCCCACGGGGAGCGTCATCTTCTCGGCGTCGTCGGTCACGAGGAACGGCCACAGGTAGTCGTTCCACTCCGCGACCACGGACACGAGCGCGACGGCCGCGATCGTGGGGTAGGACAGCGGCACGACGAAGCGCCACAGCTTGCGCCAGTGGCCCGCGCCGTCCAGCTCGGCGGCCTCGAGGATCGAGACGGGCAGCGACAGGAAGTGCTGACGGAACAGGAAGGTCCCGAACGCGCTCGCCAGGCCCGGCACGAGGATGCCCTGGTAGGTGTTGAGCCACCCGAGCTGGGCGACGAGCGTGTAGTTGGGGATGATCGTGATCTGCTGCGGGATGAGCAGCGTGAACAGGACCAGGACGAACACCGCGCGCTTGAACGGGAAGTCCAGGAACACGAGCGCGTACGCGCAGCACAGGCCCAGCAGCAGCTTGAGGGTCGAGCCCACGACCGTCAGGCCCACGCTGTTGAGGAAGAGCTGCCCGACGGGGATGCTCTGCGTCGTCTGGACGTAGTTGGCGAGATCGAGGTTCTGCGGGAGCCACTGGAGCGGGATCGAGTACAGCTCATCAGGGCGCTTGAAGCTCGCGAGCACCATCCACACGAGCGGCAGGGCCATGACGACGGTCGCGACCAGAAGGGTCGCGTACGCGCCCAGGTGCAGGGGCCGACGACGGCGCGTGCGCTGCGGCGGTCGGCCGCCGCCCGGGCGGTGGCCGGCACCGACGGGGGCCGGTGGTGCGTCGACAGGTGACCCGGGGGGCTGCGCGCTGGACGCGCCCGAGGCTGCGGTCGGGTGCTGGTCGGGCGCGGGGGCCGGGAACTCTCGCACGGGGTTCTGGACGCTCATGCGTAGTGCACCTTCTTCTCGACGAAGCGCAGCTGGACGACCGTGACGACCAGCAGCAGGAGGAAGAGGATCGTCGCGACGGCCGACGCGTAGCCGGCCCGGCCGGTCACGAAGCCCTCCTCGTAGATCTGGTACATGAGGGTCGTGGTCGAGCCGAGCGGCCCGCCCTTCGTCATGGCCTGGATGATGTCGAACGACTGCAGCGAGCTGAGCAGCGTCGTGACCGTGAGGAAGAAGGTCGTGGGAGCCAGGAGGGGCAGCACGATCGAGCGGAACGTCCTGGCAGAGGACGCGCCGTCGAGGGCCGCGGCCTGCTTGAGCTCGAGCGGGACGGCCTGGAGACCGGCCAGGTAGATGAGAGCGACGTACCCGACGTTCTTCCACAGGTAGACGACGATGATCATGACCAGGGCCCACGGCGAGGTCGTGTACCAGTCGGGGGACTCGAGGCCGATCGCTCGCAGCCCGGCCGACAGCAGGCCGTAGCGCGGGTCGAAGATGAACAGCCACAGCATGCCGACCGCGACGCCCGACAGGACGTAGGGAGCGAACGCCACGGTTCGGGCGAACCCGCGACCCTTGAGGCGCCGGTTCAGCAGGAGGGCGAGGCCCAGGCCCAGGACGAGCGAGCCGCCCACGGTCGCGACCGTGAAGACGCCCGTCGTGACCATGACGTCGGCCGTGGTCGGGTCCTGGAACCACTCGACGTAGTTGCCGAGGCCGACCGAGCGAGCCGTCGGGGAGCCCATGTTCCACTGCAGGGTCGAGTAGTAGAAGCTCTGCAGGAGCGGGCGGTAGACGAACACGAGCAGCAGGGCCACGTTGGGCCCCGCGAGCAGCAGGAACGCGAGCCAGGTGCGGACGGCCCGCGGGGTCGGGCGGGAAGGTCGGCGCCGTCCGGGGACCGACGGACGGCGGTCCGGTGGCGCGAGGCGCGCAGGGGCTGACACGGAGGTCATGGGGTGGGGCTCCAGTCACGAGCGGGTGAACGCCCGTCACCCTAGGAGGGGGAAGTGACCGAAAAGTGGCCTCAGCGGTTCCGTTCCCCGAACGTTCCCGAGGCGTTCATCGACGCCTCGACGCGAGGTCATCGAGGATGCCGCGCGGCCATCTGCGAGCCGTTCGAGGACGGGTCTCGTGGCTCGTGGCTCGTGCGCTGCGCGAGGACGCTCCCGCGCGGCCGGACGGGGAGTCGCGGCCGGACCGGGAACTCTTGTCGGAGAGTGTTCGCTGAGCAGGAACCGGTCCCGCTCAGCGAACGTGGATCCCGCTCAGCCGAGCCTGCTCCGCAGCTGTACCTGTTCCCGCAGCCAACCTGCTCCCCACCGGCACGGCGTCGACATGCCGCACGCCACCGCGCCTCGGTGGGAGAGCGCGCCGAGCGCGCTGTGGCCACCTAGCATGGGCGGTCCGACGGGACTGGCAGGACCCGCAGGGCCGGCAGGGCCGGCAAGACCGGCAGGAACAGCGGGACCGGTAGGCCGGCAGGGCAGGCAAGGACAGCAGGACCAGCAAGACCGGCAGGAACAGCGGGAGCAGCAGGACCGGGACGGGCAGACAACCCGGCCCGACGACGAGGTGAGCGATGACCCACGAAACACAGGACCTGCGGAACATCAGCGTGACGCGCGGTATCGGCTTCACGGTCGCGCTGTTCGTCCGTGACCGTCTCGCGCTCCCTGTCGCGGACGACGTCCCGGACCTCGTTCCCCGCGTCACGGTCGAGGCCTTGCCGCGCGACGAGGCCGCGGCGCTCGCGGACGAGTGGCACGGGTGGTGGGAGAAGCTGGCCGAAGCGCCCACGGGCCGTGTCGTCCGTCCGGCCTCGGGGCGGCTGGCCATGGTGGTCGACGCCGTCGTGGACGAGGCACGGGCGTGGGAGGAAGACATGGTGCGACCGAGCTTCCTCCTCTCGGAGGCCGATCTTCCCCCTGGCTACGTCCCGGACCCGATCGGCGCCCCGGACGTCCCGGTGGTCTACGACGTCGAGCTCGTTCCCGTGAGCGGTGCGTGGCACCGGGACCTCGGCCCGCACCGGCTGCTCGTGAGCGTCGGCACCTGGGAGGACCCGGCGGCGATGGACGCGCTCCTGAGACCGCGGATCGAGCGGCTGCAGAGCCGGGTGCTCCAGATCCCCCACGTGGCACCACAGACCTGGCACATGGTGGTCGACGGGCAGGTGTTCACGGTCAAGGACCGACCCCACGAGCCCGGGAGCTACGACTTCCACTGGGAGAACGGGCCGATCGAGGGCTACGGGTTCTCGATCGGGACCTCGACGCGCGAGCCGCTGAGCGAGGACGCCCTGCGCCGAGAGATCCGGGGCTTCGTCGAGGGGTACGAGTCCTGAGGGCCCAGGTCCTCCCCGCCGCCTCCACCGTGCACCTTGACCTCAACCCTGGTTGAGGACGTACCGTCGAACAGTGCGGCTGCCGACCCCGGCGCGGTCCGCTCCTCTCCCTCCTCGATCGGAAGGCGTTCTTTCCTGTGAGCAGCTCCCGTCCTTTGCGCGTCGCTATCGTCGGCGCTGGTCCTGCTGGTATCTATGCGGCGGAC
>NZ_LMIL01000012.1:0-226252 GCF_001429135.1 Oerskovia sp. Root22
TGGTGCTTGGAGTGGTGCAGCTCCATGATGCGGCCGGAGATGTGGGGCTCGAGTGCGCCGTAGTCGTACGACAGCTCGGGAAGGGTGTAGACAGCCATGGTGAGTCCTCTCGTTCGGTGTCGGCCACGCTAGGACCTCAACCTGGGTTGAGGTCAAGTCGGACGCCCCGGGTCGCGGCCGCGGCGGATGGACCCGCTCGGCACGATCCCTGGGGCACGTGGCCCTGCCCCGAGCACATCATGACCGGGCGCGACCTGCACGTCCTTCTCAGGAACGGGCGTGTCCCGGTGGCAGACCGCGGTACGTCAGGTGGCGAGACAGGTGGCGAGACTCAGCTCGCGCGCTGCTGGCCGCTCATCGCGTGGATCGACTCCATGACCTGGTCGGTGAGCTCGCGCCGCGCCTGCGCGGGCTTGCCCGAGGTGATCTGGCGCGCGGGCTCGATGGGCTTGCCGAACTCGACCGTCACGCGGTGGATGCGCGGGAGGCGCGCGCCGACGGGCTGGACCTTGTCGGTGCCCTTGATCGCGACGGGGACGATCGGCGCGTGGCCCGCGAGCGCGAGCCAGGCGACACCGGTGTGCCCCTTGTGGAGCTTGCCGTCGCGCGAGCGCGTGCCCTCGGGGTAGATCCCGAAGGCACCCCCGTTGTTGAGCACCTCGAGCGCGTCCTCGAGCGAGCGCTGCCCGGCACGCGGGTCGTCGCGCTGCACGGGGATGTGGCCGAGGGTCGTGAAGAACCAGCGCGAGACGCGCCCCTTGAGCCCGGTGCCCGTGAAGTACTCGGCCTTGGCGAGGAACGTGACGTGCCGGGGAGCGACGATCGGGATGAGCAGCGAGTCCACGAACGAGAGGTGGTTGCTCGCGAGGATCACGGGCCCGCGCCGGGGGATGTTGTTCAGACCGGTCACGCGTGGCCTCAGGAACGCGTAGGCCAGGAGCGACAGGATCAGCTTCAGCACCCGGTAAGTCATCCGTACATTGTGCACCGACGTGCAGGGGTGCCCGACGACGACCGCCCGCCCGGGCGTGGTGCGCGGTGGCCGCGCGGCGGACCACCGGGGAGAACGCCCGGGATTGCACAGATGTTCACGGCGCCTGGTTCGGCGCGCACCCCGCGACCGCTCAGGGTCTCGTCAACCGAACGCGACGACCGTCCCGTTCTTCGTGCCGAACACGCCGCCACCGACCGCGAAGAGGCTCCACGCGTCGACGGGCACCTGCTCCTCCCACCGTGTGCTCCCGTCGACCACGTCGATCGACACCCAGCGGGACTGCGCGCCGTTGTCCGAGCTGTAGGCGATCGTCAGCCCGCCGCGGCTCGCGAAGGCCGCCGTGACCTGGCCGCTCGCCGTTCCGACCGCGGAGTCCTTCCACACCCACACCTCCTCGCCCGTGGCCGTGTCCACGGCCACCGCGCCCGGGTAGGACGAGATGACGGTCAGATCGCGAGTGACGAGGAGAACCTGGGTGGCGTAGCCCGAGAAGGTCCACAGCTCGTCACCCGCCTCGTCGAGCGCCACGAACCCGGGTCCTCTCCTCGAGAACAGCAAGGGCGGTCCCGTACCGTCCGTCGCGAGGGACTCCATGAGCTCGCCCTCGACGCTCCAGAGCGCCGTCCCGTCGGTGTCCAGGAGCTCGGAGTCGGTCATCCCGGCCCGGACGAGTCGACCGTCACGGATCTGCTGCACGCGGGTCAGCTCCGTGGAGAGGACCGTCCCGTCGGTCGACAGGCTGGCGTTCACGTCGCACCCGAGGAGCATGAGGACTCCGCCCGTCTCGTAGAGCTGCACCACGTCCCAGCCGTCGGCCGACGGGCTGCCCTCCTGGTAGGCCATGCACGAGCTGTCGCCCTCGTCGGACGTGCGCGTGGGCACGGTCTGCGTCCAGCGCACCTCGCCCGTGCGGGCGTCCTCGACGAGCACGACGACGTCACGTCCGTCCCGTACCACCCGCGCCAGGTCACCGGTCGAGAGCACCGCGGCGTTTCCTCGGGCGGGGTCCAGAGCACGCTCGGCCATGGTCCTCCCGTCCAGCCCGAGGACCGTGACCGTGCTCGGGGGGAGCGTGAAGGCCGGGGCGGCCTCCTCTGCCTCGGCCCAGCCCAGGCACGTGACCGACCGCGCGTCGAGGGCGTCGGCCGACGGACCACCAGAGGCGCCGCACTGCACGGACCCCAGGCCGTCGCGCCGCCACGCCTCTGCGCCCGTCGTGCGGTCGTACGCGACGAGCGCGCCCTCGGCGGCGACGACGAAGAGCTCGCCCGCCGCGAGCGGCCAGGCCTCACCGACGTCGACGGTCCACAGCTCGCGCGGTGGTCGCTCGAGCCCGACGACGCCACCGGGCACCGCCCGCAGCAGCGCCTCGGCCTGCCGGGCACGCACCACGTCCACGAGGGTCAGGCCGCCGAGCACCAGGACGAGCGCGGCCGCGACCCCGCCGAGGAGCACGCGTCGGCGCTTCCGGGCCTTCAGGTCGGTCGGCCCGTCCTCATGGGCGGCCCCGTCGGACCCCGACGCGCCCGGCACGGCACCGGCCTCACCTTCCTCGCCCGGCGAACCCGCGGCGACGTCCGCGCCCGGGCGCGCGGCGCCGTCGGGCAGGGGCGTGCCGTGGACTCCTGGCACGCCACCGGGCGCGTCCCAGCCCCCGGGCAGCGGCACGAAGAGGTCGTCACCGTCGTCCAGGTCGTCGACCACCTCGAAGGTGATCGGGCGAGGTTGCTCTCGGCGTCGAAAGGGCACGCCCGGAGCCTAGCTCCCGGGCGTGCCCTCGTGACGGGTCCGCTCAGCGCGACGCGACGGTGACCAGGTAGTCGTCGGCGTCGTCGTCCCAGCGCAGCTCGATCGCGCCCGCGGTCTGCGCGGCCTTGCAGAACTGGAGGAAGCTGCGGTAGCCGAGCGCCTTCTCGCTGAAGTCCGGCCGCTTCTTGCGGAGCTGGTTCTTGAGGCCCGACAGCGGCGCCGAGTCGCCCTGCTCCCCCACGACCGTGCGCAGCAGCGCGAAGTCGTCGCCCGCGTGCCCGCGCTCGGGCAGCGAGACCTCGGGGTCTCCCGTCGCGGGGCCCGCGCTGAGCTGCACCACTCCGCGCTCCTCGAGGTAGCGCAGGAACTCCCCGAAGTTGCGGAAGCCGTAGTCGGCCTCGCTGAACGTGGGGTCCTTGCGCAGCAGGGTGCGCTTGAGCGTCGAGGCCACGACGGCCCCGCTCGACGAGCTCGACAGGTCCGCGAGGGTCTGCGCGACGAGGACCGCGAGGTCCTCGTCCTCGGACGCGGACGACGCGCCGTGCCCGACGGCGGACTCGAGCTCGGCCTCGACGTCCAGCGGGACGGGCGTGGGCTCGGGCAGCGAAGGTACAGGCTCGGTGGCCGTCTCCGTGGCCGATGCGGGCGGCGTCGCGGACCCGCCCGAGGGAGCGGCCGAGGCCTTGCTCGAGGAGCTCGACGAACCCGACGACCTTCCCGAGGACTTGCGCGCCGTGCTGCGGTTCGAGCTGTTCGAGGACCGCTTGCGCTCGACGGGCTCGTCGGGGATCTCGACCCCCTCGAGGCGGTCGTAGAAGAGGAACTCGTCGCACGCAGGCGGCAGCAGCTTGGACGTCGAGTTCTCGACGCCGATCCCGATCACGCGCTTGTTGAGCTCGCGCAGCTTGTGCACGAGGGGCGAGAAGTCGCTGTCCCCTGTGCACATGACGAACGTCGAGATGTACTCGCGCTCGAACGCCATCTCGATCGCGTCGACGACCATCTTGATGTCGGCGGCGTTCTTGCGCGAGGCCCCCATGCGCTGGGGCATCTCGATGAGCTCGACCTGGTGGCGGGTCAGGGAGCGTCGGTCCTCGTCGAAGTAGGACCAGTCGGCATAGGCGCGGCGGACCACGACCCGACCGCGCGCGGCGAGCGCGTCGGCGATCGGCTTGAAGTCGAAGGTCATCCCGCCCAGATGGTCGCGCGCACCCAGCGCGAGGTTGTCGTAGTCGAGGAAGACGGCCAGACGTTCTTCGGTGTCCATGTCCGCCAGGGTATGGCCCGGGCGGGGCGAACGCCCATCCGCCGGGGCGGCCGGGTGGCGGAGCGCGGGGCCTCGTCCGGCCGCGAGCGCCGCGCTAGCATCGGTCGGTGCGCAAGATCGGGCTGCTGGGTGGCATGAGCTGGGAGAGTTCTGCCCTCTACTACGCCGTCATCAACGAGGGCGTGAAGGATCGCCTCGGCGGGCTGCACTCGGCGCGCTGCGTGCTGGGGTCGGTCGACTTCGCCGAGGTCGAGGAGATGCAGTCGACGGGCGACTGGGAGGCCGCGGGCGCGCTGCTCGCCGCCGAGGCCGTGGCGCTGGAGCGCGCAGGTGCCGAGCTCCTCGTCCTGTGCACCAACACCATGCACAAGGTCGCCGACGCGATCGAGCGCGCGGTCGGCATCCCGCTGCTCCACCTCGCCGACGTGACGGCTCAGGCCGTGCTCGCTGCGGGGCTCAGGACGGTCGCCCTCCTCGGGACGCGCTTCACCATGGAGGAGGCCTTCTACCGCGACCGGCTCGCGGGCCACGGCCTCCAGGTCCTGGTCCCCGGCGCCGACGACCGGTCGACGGTCGACCGCGTGATCTACCAGGAGCTCGTGCTCGGCGAGGTGCGCGACGCGTCGCGCGACGCCTTCCGTCGCATCATCGACGAGCTCGCCTCGCGCGGGGCCGAGGGTGTGATCCTCGGGTGCACCGAGATCGAGCTGCTCGTCGGGCCCGCGGACAGCGCGCTCCCGACCTTCCCGACCACGCGCCTGCACGCCGAGGCCGCGGTCCGCGAGGCCCTCGCCCCCCTCGCCTGAGCGCACCGACTTCCCCCCTTCTCGGCCAGTGCGGGCGCGGCCGCGCGGCCGCCCGCCCTGGCGCGCGGGGACATGTTGGGACATGAACCCCCTCTGCGCCAGTTTTCCGACACTTGTTGACGTTTCACCCACCCCTCAGTAGCGTTCTTGCTGAGTTGATGCAAGAACTGAACAGTTGTCTGCTCGAAGTGGAGCAGATGGCTGCAACTCTCGAAGGATCAGCCAGTCGAGCAGCCCGGGATCCCCGGGCCACGCCTGCGCCTTCAGGGCCTCAGCGATGGAGCGAGGCCGGTCTGGCACGGGGCTCGCCCTACCACCGTCACCGTTGACGGGAGATCGAGGACCTACCGATGAGAAGTCCACGCACGTCACTCCGGCTGCTCGCAGCAGCCACCAGCGCCACCCTGCTCCTACCGTTCGCCCTGGCGACGTCGGCCGCCGCGGCTCCCGTCGTCCTCTCGGCGGGCAAGCCCGCCGCGGCGAGCAGCAACAGCTCGCCCTACCTGGCGGGCAACCTCACCGACGGCAACCAGGGCACCTACTGGGAGTCCGCGAACGGCGCGTTCCCCCAGTGGGCGCAGGTCGACCTCGGGTCGGCGGCCTCCGTCGAGGACCTGGTGCTCAAGCTCCCGGCCGGCTGGGGAGCACGGACCCAGACCATCACGCTCCAGTCCAGCACCGACGGCTCGTCGTACAGCACCCTCAAGGCGAGCGCCGCGTACACGTTCGACCCCACCTCGGGGAACACCGTGACGGTCGACGTGCCCGACACGTCCGCGCGGTACGTCCGTGCGAGCGTCTCGGCCAACACCGGCTGGCCGGCCGGGCAGCTCTCGGAGCTCGAGGTCCGCGGGACGGCCGGGACCGGCGGGGGCACCGACCCCGGCGGCCCGGGCACCCCGCCGACCGGCACCGACCTCGCCCAGGGCAAGCCCGTCGAGGGCTCCTCGACCGAGTGGACCTTCGTGGCGTCGAACGCCACCGACGGGAACCCGGCGACCTACTGGGAGGGGGCGGGCGGGCAGTACCCGAGCACCCTCACCGTGGGGCTGGGGTCCGACGTGGCGCTCAGCGACGTCGTCGTGAAGGTGCCTCCGGCGGCCGCCTGGTCGGCCCGCACCCAGACCTTCGAGATCCAGGGCCGGGCCCAGACCGGCGGGGCGTGGACCACGCTCAAGGCCTCGGCCGCCTACCGGTTCGATCCCTCGACCGGCAACTCGGTGTCCGTCCCCGTGAGCGGCACCGCGGCCGACGTCCGGCTGCGCTTCACGGGCAACACCGGTTCGGGCAACGGTCAGGTCGCCGAGCTGCAGGTCTACGGCACCCCGGCGTCCAACCCCGACCTCACCGTCACAGGGGTCACGGCGACCCCGGTGTCCCCGCTCGAGTCGGACGCCATCACCCTGACGGCGACGGTCAAGAACATCGGGACCAAGGCGTCGGCCGCGACCGACGTGGCCTTCACGCTCGACGGGCAGACCGTGACGACCAAGCCCGTCGGGGCGATTGCCGCCGGCGCGCAGTCCGTCGTCACCGCGAGCATCGGCAGCCGGACGGCGGGCTCCTACGCGATCGGGGCCGCCGCCGACGCGGCGAAGACCGTGGTCGAGCAGGACGAGTCCAACAACGCCTACACGCACCCGACCCGGCTGGTCGTCACGGCCGTGCCGAGCTCCGACCTGATCCCCACCCTGACCTGGAACCCCAGCAACCCCGCGGCCGGCAGCACCGTCACGTTCACGGCGACGCTCGCCAACCAGGGCAACATCGCCTCGGCCGCCGGCAGCCACGGCGTGACCGTCACGCTCAGGGACACGGCGACGGGCGCCACGGTCAAGACGCTCACGGGGAGCGTCTCCGGGTCCGTCGCGGTCGGCGCGACCAGCGCGGGCGTGAACCTGGGCACCTGGGTCGCGGGCGACGGCAGCTACGACGCGACCGTGGTCGTCGCGGCGGACGCCCACGAGGTCGCGGCCAAGCAGGCCAACAACACCGCGACGCGGTCGCTCTTCGTCGGGCGTGGCGCGAACATGCCCTACGACACCTACGAGGCGGAGGACGGCGTCGTGGGCGGGGGCGCACAGGTCGTCGGGCCCAACCGGACCGTCGGTGACATCGCCGGCGAGGCGTCGGGCCGCAGGGCGGTCACCCTGAACACGACGGGCGCCTACGTCGAGTGGACCACCAAGGCTCCGACCAACACGCTCGTGACCCGGTTCTCGATCCCCGACTCGACGGGCGGCGGCGGGACCGACGCGACGCTCGACGTCTACGTCGACGGGCAGCTCCTCAAGACCCTCGACCTCACGTCGCGGTACGCGTGGCTCTACGGCAACGAGACCAACCCCGGCAACCAGCCCGGGGCCGGCGGCCCCCGTCACATCTACGACGAGACCAGCGTCCTGCTCGGGACCACCGTCCCGGCCGGCGCGAAGATCAGGCTCCAGAAGTCCGCGAGCAACACCTCCCGCTACGCGATCGACTTCGTCGACCTCGAGCTCGCGACGGCGCAGCCCAACCCGAACCCCGTCGCGTACGTCCAGCCCGCGGGCTTCACGCACCAGGCGGTCCAGAACGCCCTCGACAAGGTCCGCATGGACACGACCGGCACCCTCAAGGGCGTCTACCTCCCGGCCGGCGACTACCAGACCGCGAGCAAGTTCCAGGTCTACGGCAAGGCCGTCGACGTCGTGGGCGCGGGCCCCTGGTTCACGCGCTTCTTCGCCCCGGCGTCCCAGGAGAACACCGACATCGGCTTCCGGGCCGAGGGCACGGCCAACGGCTCGGCGTTCCGCGACTTCGCCTACTTCGGGAACTACACGTCACGCATCGACGGGCCGGGCAAGGTCTTCGACTTCGCGAACGTCAAGGACATGACGATCGACAACATCTGGGTCGAGCACATGATCTGCATGTTCTGGGCGTCCAACATGGACGACTCGGAGATCAAGAACTCCCGCATCCGCAACACGTTCGCGGACGCGCTCAACATGACCAACGGCAGCGCGAACAACCACGTGCACAACAGCTCGGCCCGAGGCACCGGGGACGACTCGTTCGCGCTCTTCGCGGCGACCGACTCGGGAGGCAGCGGACAGCAGGGCAACGTGTTCGAGAACCTCACGTCGACGCTCACCTGGCGTGCGGCCGGCCTCGCGGTCTACGGGGGGCAGGACAACACGTTCCGCAACTTCTACATCGCGGACACCCTCGTCTACTCGGGCGTGACGATCAGCTCGCTCGACTTCGGCTACCCGATGGAAGGGTTCGGCCCCCTGCCGACGACGTTCGACGGCATCACCGTGGTGCGGTCGGGCGGGCACTTCTGGGGCTCCCAGACGTTCCCGGCGGTCTGGCTGTTCTCGGCGTCGAAGAAGTTCAGCGCGATCCGGGTCAACGACCTCGACATCGTCGACCCGACCTACGCCGGGATCATGTTCCAGACGAACTACGTGGGGTCCACCCCGCAGAACCCGTTCCAGGACACGGTCCTCTCGAACGTCTCGATCACCGGTGCCCGCAAGAGCGGCGACCAGTTCGACGCCAAGTCCGGCTTCGGCATCTGGGTCAACGAGGCGGCCGAGGCCGGCCAGGGTCCGGCGGTCGGCTCGGTCACGTTCAACAACCTGCAGATGAGCAACAACGTCCAGGACATCAAGAACACGACGTCGACGTTCACGATCGTCCGCAACCCGTAGCGGCCGATCCCCGACGGCGGGCGGCCGGCCACTCTCCGGCCGCCCGTCGTCGGGCCCCCGGGGTGGTCGTCCCCGACCACCCCGCACCCGGAAGACCGACCCGCCCTGGGCGGGAGATCAAGGACGATCATGAGAACACCGTTGAAGCACCTGGTCGTGGTGAGCACCGCGATCGCGCTCGTCGTACCGCTCGGCGCGGCGGCCGTGGCACAGGCCGCGCCCCCCGCACCGACCAACCTGGCCGTCGGCAAGCCCGTCGCGGCCTCGTCGGTCACGCAGAGCTATGCGGCCTCGAACGCGAACGACGACAGCACCAGCACCTACTGGGAGGGCGCGGGCGGGCAGTACCCCTCGCACCTGACCGTCAGCCTCGGCAAGGACGCCGACCTCGACCGCGTCGTGGTCAAGCTGCCGCCGCCCTCCGCCTGGTCCTCACGGAACCAGACCTTCTCGCTGCTCGGCCGCGCCGAGGGCGCGACGACCTTCACGACCCTCAAGGCCTCGGCGGCCTACGCGTTCGACCCGGCGACGGGCAACAGCGTCGCGATCCCGGTCTCGGCCGAGGTCGCGGACGTCCGCCTCGCCTTCACGGGCAACACGGGGGCGGCGAACGCGCAGGTCGCCGAGCTCCAGGTCTGGGGCACGTCCGACGGGTCGGGCGAGCCGACGCCCGAGCCCACCGAGACCCCCACGGACCCGACCGGGACCAACCATGCCAAGAGCCGGCCTGCCGTCGCCTCCTCGACCGAGTGGCAGTTCGCGGCGGGCAACGCCGTCGACGGGCAGCCGAGCACCTACTGGGAGGGCGCGGGCGGGCAGTACCCCTCGACGCTCGACGTGCAGCTCGCCTCCCCGACCGAGGTCAGCACCGTGACCGTCAGGCTGAACCCTGACGCCGCCTGGGGTCCGCGCACGCAGACCTTCTCGGTGTGGGGCAGGTCCGGGACCGGGTCCTGGCAGCAGCTCAAGGCCTCTGCGGCCTACGCGTTCGCGCCCTCGACCGGGAACACCCGCAGCATCACGGTGGCAGGGAGCGTCACCGACGTGCGGCTCCAGTTCACGGCCAACACCGGCGCGGGCAACGGCCAGGTCGCCGAGCTCGAGGTCTACGGCACCCCGGCCGCCAACCCGAACCTGACCGTCACGGCGGTCGGCGCGACACCGGCCGCGCCCGACGCGACGACCCCCGTCGCGCTCACGGCGACGGTCAGGAACACGGGCGACCGCGCATCGGCGGCGACCACGCTGGACGTCACGGCCAACGGCCAGAAGGTCGGCTCGGCCGCGGTCGGTGCGCTCCAGCCCGGCGCGTCGACCCAGGTCACGGTCGCGATCGGCGCCCGTCCCGCGGGCCAGTACACGATCGGTGCGGTCGTGGACCCGACGAACACCGTGGTCGAGAAGGACGAGACCGACAACGCCTTCACGTCCCCGACGAAGCTCGTCGTGGGCGAGGCGCCCGGGCCGGACCTCGAGATCGTCTCGGTCTCGTCCACCCCGGCCAACCCCGCCGTCGGTGCGGCCGTGACGTTCTCGGTGCAGGTGCGCAACCGCGGCGACCAGCCCGTCCCGGCCGGTTCGGTGACGCGCGTCGTCGCCGGCTCGACCACGCTCAGCGGCACGACGCCGGCCATCGCCGCGGGCGCGACCGTCACGGTCTCCCCGAGCGGCTCGTGGACCGCGACCAACGGCGGGGCCACCGTGACGGCCACTGCCGACGCGACCGGCGTCGTCGCCGAGACGAACGAGAACAACAACACGGGCACGCTCACCGTGACCGTGGGCCGCGGCGCGGCCGTCCCGTACACGACGTACGAGGCGGAGGAGGGCCAGTACACGGGCACGCTGCTCCAGGCCGACCCGCTGCGCACGTTCGGGCACACGAACTTCGCCTCGGAGTCGTCGGGCCGTGAGTCCGTGCGCCTCACCAGCACGGGCCAGTACGTCCAGCTCACCTCGACCAGCGCGACGAACTCGATCGTCGTGCGCAGCTCGATCCCCGACGCCCCCGGGGGCGGCGGCCAGGAGAAGACCATCAGCCTCTACGCGGACGGCCAGTTCGTGCAGAAGCTGACCCTGTCCTCGAAGCACTCCTGGCTCTACGGCACCTCCGACGGGCCCGAGTCGCTGAGCAACACGCCCAGCGGTGACGCGCGTCGTCTCTTCGACGAGTCCCACGCGCTGCTCGGCCGGTCCTTCCCGGCGGGCACGGTGTTCACGCTCCAGCGCGACGCCGGGGACGACGCGGCGTTCTACATCATCGACCTCGTCGAGCTCGAGCAGGTCGCTCCCCCGACCGCCAAGCCCGCACAGTGCACGTCGATCACCGAGTACGGCGCCGTGCCGAACGACGGGCTCGAGGACACGGCCGCCATCCAGGCCGCGGTCACCGCGAACCAGAACGGCGAGATCGAGTGCGTGTGGATCCCGGCGGGGCAGTGGCGCCAGGAGAAGAAGATCCTGACCGACGACCCGCTGAACCGCGGCATGCACAACCAGGTGGGCATCAGCGACGTGACGATCCGCGGCGCCGGCATGTGGCACTCGCAGCTCTACACGCTCCTCGAGCCGCACCTCGCCCCGGGCGTCATCAACCACCCGCACGAGGGCAACTTCGGGTTCGACATCGACGACAACGTCCAGATCTCCGACATCGCGATCTTCGGGTCCGGCCGGATCCGCGGCAACAACGCCCAGGAGGAGGGTGGCGTCGGCCTCAACGGCCGGTTCGGCAAGAACACGAAGATCAGCAACGTGTGGATCGAGCACGCGAACGTCGGAGTGTGGGTCGGTCGCGACTACGACAACATCCCCGAGCTGTGGGGGCCGGCCGACGGGCTGCAGCTCACCGGCATGCGCATCCGCAACACCTACGCGGACGGCATCAACTTCAGCAACGGGACGCGCAACTCGCTCGTCGTCAACTCGACGTTCCGCACCACGGGCGACGACGCGCTCGCCGTCTGGGCCAACCCCTACGTCAAGGACCGCACCGTCGACGTCGCCCACAGCAACGCGTTCCGCAACAACACGGTCCAGCTGCCGTGGCGCGCCAACGGCATCGCGATCTACGGCGGCTACGACAACTCGATCGAGAACAACCTGATCTCCGACACCGCGAACTACCCCGGCATCATGCTGGCGACCGACCACTCCCCGCTGCCGTTCTCCGGGACGACGCTCATCGCCAACAACGGGCTCTACCGCACGGGCGGGGCGTTCTGGAACGAGGACCAGGAGTTCGGTGCGATCACGCTGTTCCCGCAGACGCACGACATCACGGGCGTGATCATCCGCGACACCGACGTCTACGACTCGACCTACGACGGGATCCAGTTCAAGAACGGCGGCGGGAGCATGCCCGACGTCCGGATCTCGAACGTCCGCATCGACGGGTCGCAGAACGGGTCCGGGATCCTCGCGATGAGCGGGGCGCGCGGCAACGCGATCCTGTCGGGCGTCACCATCACCAACTCCGGTGAGGGGGACATCGACAAGGAGCCCGGCTCGCAGTTCGTCATCTCGGGGAGCTGACCGAGGAGCTCGACCGTCGTGCGGTGCCAGGGGGTCCTGGCACCGCACGACGGCGTCGCGCAGCTCGTCGGGTCGACCGCGGGGCCCGGCGGCCCGGCACTCTCATCCCAGCCCGGTGATCGCCGACCGGTCGAACCGCAACCGCCCGTCCGCGGCCAGGAACGCCTCAGGATCCCCGCCGTGCTCCTGGGTCCACCGGACATCGCCCGTCGCTTGGTCGAGCGCCACCACGGTGTATCCCCCCGACGCGGCCGGCCCCACCAGGATCGCCGTGGCCCCGTCGGCGCCGGTGCCACCGACGCGCTGCGGCAGAGCGTCCGAGAGCGGGCCGACGACGCGACGCCACCGCTCGTCGCCCGTCACGGCGTCGAGCGCGACGGTCTCCCGGTCGATGGTCTGCACGATCACGACGTCCGCGGTCCGGACGAGAACCTGCCGCGCCGCGACCTGTGCGGTCCAGGCCGTCGCGCCGCCGGGGTGCAGCGCGAGCAACGCGTCGCCCTGGTCCAGCAGGATCAGGTCCTGGGTCGTCCCGTGGTGCGCGCCGCCCTCGAGCAGCAGTCCCTCGCTCGTCCACCGCACCGTACCGTCTGCCGCCAGGGCGTCGGCCGGGCCCGCCACAGCGGTACCCGACGACCGGAGGAACGTCCCGTCACCCAGCGCGGCAACCGTCGTCAGAGCCAGGGGCTCGTCGACGACCAGGCCGTCGGCGGTCAGGAACGACCAGACCCCGCAGCCGAACACCGTGACCACCCCTGACCGGACCTCGGTCCGCAGGACGCCCCCCACCGATCCCTCGCACGTCCACTCCAGGCCGGACTCCCGCACGGTCAGCCGCTGCTCCCACGCGACCTCGCCCGTCCGCACGTCGGTGGCGCGCACCACGGCCCCTGCCGCGTCCCTGCTCGCCTGGAGCACCACGCCACCGACCCCGACGGTCGGGGTCCCCGCCGCCAGGTCGAGCACGCCGTCGGCCACCACCGAGCCGTCGAGGCTCACGAGCCGGGCGGTCACCTCGTCGGCAGCGGTCTCGAGGCACACGACGAACCTCGCCGTCCCGTCCCCGACAGCGGATTCGGTCGAGCCGGCCGTGGACTCCGTGCTCGCGCTGCAGTCCTGCCCCGCGAGCTCGTCGAGCCGCCAGCTCTCGGTGCCCGTCCCGACGTCGAACCCCGCGAGACCGGAGCGGCCCGGCACCACCAGCAGGTCGTCGACGACGAAGGGCGTCCCGCCGTCGGTCGTGACGCTCCACAGGTCGCGTGGCGCGTGGCTCAGGTCGAGCACGCCGCCGTCGGTCCGCTCGATCGCCTCGTGCGTGTCGTCCTGCGTCGACGCTCTGTCCACGAGCACCACGGCGAGCGCGACCCCGACCGCGGCGACGCCGAGCACGAGGCCCGCGCGCCGACGTCGGGTCTGCGGGGAGCGCCCACGGCGCGCCGGGCGGGCCGGTCCCCCCTGCCCTCCAGCCGGGTCCGGCCCGCCCGGCGCGTCGAGGTCGTTCCCCTCCGCAGAGTCGTCGAGCACGAACGTGACGGTCTGCTGGCTGCGGCGGCGGGGCACGCTCGGAGCCTAGTGGTCACGGACGGGCGCCCCGACCTCCCCCGGGACGACCGACGGGCGTACGTTGGGAGAGCGCCCGCGGGACCGACGGAGCACCGCGCGGGAGTGCGCGAGAACCGCGAAACGGGTCGAATCCGCACCGCCAGACCCTTCTGTCTCACTCTTCGAGCAGATACTGGCTCAGATCATGGATTCCCCCTACGATCGTCAACACCATCCAGAGCGGTCGAGAGTCCTGGCTCGTTGACACCGCAGCAACCCCCCAACGGAAGCCTCCCGCGGGTACGGGTGCTACAGCCAGGTTCGATGGAGCGATTCATGACCGAGGCATCTTTCCGCGCAACCCCGCACCGCGGGGTCCTGTGCACCGTCCACCGCGCCCCGCGCACGGCCACCGTGGTCACCGCCGGCGCGCCCCTCGCCCTCCCGGCGGTCGCCCGATGAGCATCGTCGACCTGGGGCACTTCGGGCACGAGGCACCGCGACCCACGGTGTCGTTCGAGCTCATGCCCCCGCGCCGCCCCGACGCCGCGCCCAAGTTCTGGGAGACCGCGCGCCGGCTCGTCGCGACCTCGCCCGACTTCGTGTCGGTCACCTACGGCGCGGCCGGCACGGACCGCGAGACCTCGCGCCGCGTCATCAGCCAGCTCCTGCACGGCACGCCCGTGCTGCCCATCGCGCACCTGACCTGCGTGGGTGCCTCGCGCGAGGACGTCGAGGACGTCATCACGGACTTCCTCGACGCGGGAGTGCGCAGCTTCCTCGCCCTGCGCGGGGACCCGCCGCGCGACCAGCCCGACTGGCGCCCCGCCGAGGACGGCGTGCGGTCGAGCACCGAGCTCGTGGCCCTGCTGCGCGAGGTCGAGGCCGCGCGCTGCGCCGCGAGCCCGAGCGTCGCGCTGCGCGGCGCGGCCCGCCCCCTGACCATCGCGGTCGCGACGTTCCCCGACGGCAACCTCGCCGCGGGCACGAGCCGCACCCAGGAGGTGCGCCGCCTCTGGCAGAAGCAGCAGGCCGGAGCGGACTTCGCGATCACGCAGCTCTTCTACGAAGCGTCGTCCTACATCGACTTCGTCGCCGAGGCGCGCGCCGCCGGCGTGACCATCCCGATCCTCGCGGGCCTCCTGCCCATGACGGACCCGGCCCGCCTCGCACGCGTCGAGGAGCTCACGGGGGTCCCCGCGCCGCGTCGCGTCGTCGAGGCCCTCGAGGCGGAACCGGACCCGGCCGCGCGCCACGCGCTGGGCATCCGGCACTCGGTCGAGCTCGCTCGCCAGGTCCTCGCGGCCGGCGCGCCCGGCCTCCACATCTACACCTTCAACAAGCACCAAGCCGCTCTAGACCTGCTCGAGGGAGTCGACCTCGGCGGTGGGGCAGCGGGGGACGCCAGCGGCGTCTCGTCCCGCACCCCCGACCTGGCCAGCGGGCCGTGGGTCTCCGGCACTCCCCTTCCCTCCTCCGAGCCTGCCCTGGGCAGCGCATCGGTCTGACCAGTTCAGAGGTATTCACCATGAGTGCACCCACGTTCCCCTCCGGTTCCGTCCTCGGCTACCCCCGCATCGGCCCGCGCCGCGAGCTCAAGAAGGCCGTCGAGTCCTTCTGGGCCGGCAGGACCACGGCCGACGAGCTCGAGGCCACGGCCTCGGCGCTGCGCGTCGCGGCCGCCCAGCGTCTCGTCGACCTGGGCCTCGACGCCTCGTCGGGCGCCGTGCCCGGCTCGTTCTCCTACTACGACCAGGTGCTCGACGTCGTCGCTCTCCTCGGGGCGGTCCCGTCGCGCTTCGCGTCGCTCACCGACGAGAAGGGCGCGCTGGACCTCGCGGGCTACTTCACGGTCGCGCGCGGCGCGGGCGAGGACGCTCCGCTCGAGATGACCAAGTGGTTCGACACGAACTACCACTACCTGGTCCCCGAGATCAGCGAGTCCACGCCGTTCCGCTTCGCGGACGACCGCATCGTGCGCCAGTTCGTCGAGGCCAAGGCCGCGGGCGTCGTGACCCGTCCCGTCGTCGTCGGGCCCGTCACGTTCCTCGCGCTGTCCAAGGCCGCCGACGACAGCGCGCCCGGCTTCAGCCCGCTCTCGCGCCTCGCGGACGTCCTGCCCGTGTACGTCGAGCTGCTGCGCGCCCTGGCCGCGGCCGGTGCACCGTGGGTGCAGCTCGACGAGCCCGCGCTCGTGTCCGACTCGATCGACGTGCCGGCCGCCGAGGTCCACGCCGCGATCACCGAGGCGTACCGGGTGCTCGCGACCGAGCTCGCGGTGGGTACCGAGCGTCCCGCGATCCTCGTGGGGGCACCGTTCGGCGGGCTCGTCGGCTCCGGGCAGGACGGCCTCGACGGCCTCGCTCTCCTGGCCGCGTCCGACGTCGAGGCGATCTCGCTCGACCTCGTCAAGGGCGCCGTCCCGGCGGGCCCCGTCGCGGGCCTCGCGGACAAGACCGTCGTCGCGGGCGTGATCGACGGCCACAACATCTGGCGCGCCGACCTCACCGCGAAGCTCGACGTCCTCGACGCGGTGCGCGGGCTGGGTGCCGGCGCCGTGTCGGTCGGCAGCTCGACCTCCCTCCTGCACGTCCCGCACGACGTCGAAGCCGAGGACTGGACGAACGGCTCGATCGACGCCCGCCTGCGTGACTGGCTCGCGTTCGCCGACCAGAAGGTCGGCGAGATCGCGATCCTCGCCCGGGCACTGACCGAGGGGCGTGACGCGGTCGCCGAGCAGATCGAGGCGTCCCGCGCCGCGGTGGCCTCGCGCGCGGTGGCGAGCGGCGTCGTCGTGCCTGCGGTGCGCGAGCGCGCCGCAGCCCTGACCGAGGGCGACTTCTCGCGCGGCGACTACGCCGAGCGCGCGGCTGCCCAGCAGGCCAAGCTGAACCTCCCGCTGCTGCCGACCACGACCATCGGGTCGTTCCCGCAGACCCCGGAGATCCGCCGGGCGCGCGCGCTCAACGTCAAGGGCGAGCTGTCCGACGTCGACTACACGACCGCGATGCAGGACGAGATCCGCCGCGTGGTCGAGCTCCAGGAGCAGATCGGCCTGGACGTCCTGGTGCACGGCGAGCCCGAGCGCAACGACATGGTCCAGTACTTCGCGGAGAACCTCGACGGGTTCGCCGTCACCGCGAACGGCTGGGTCCAGTCCTACGGCTCGCGCTGCGTGCGCCCGCCGATCCTGTGGGGCGACGTCACGCGTCCCGCCCCCATCACGGTCGACTGGTCGACGTTCACGGCCTCGCTCACCGAGAAGCCGGTCAAGGGCATGCTGACCGGTCCGGTCACGATCCTCGCGTGGTCGTTCGTGCGCGACGACCAGCCGCTCGGCGACACGGCCAACCAGGTGGGCCTGGCGCTGCGCGACGAGATCGCGGACCTCGAGGCGGCCGGCATCGGCATCATCCAGGTCGACGAGCCCGCGCTGCGCGAGCTCCTCCCGCTGCGCAAGGACGACCAGGCCGCGTACCTCGACTGGTCGGTGAGCTCGTTCCGCCTCGCGACCGCGGGCGTCGAGGCCGAGACGCAGATCCACACGCACCTGTGCTACTCGGAGTTCGGCGAGGTCATCGGGGCGATCGACGGGCTCGACGCCGACGTGACGTCGGTCGAGGCCGCGCGCTCGCGCATGGAGATCGTGCCCGAGCTGGCCGAGGCCGGCTACGCCCGCGGGATCGGCCCGGGTGTCTACGACATCCACTCGCCGCGCGTCCCCTCGACCGAGGAGGTCACCGACCTCCTCGAGCTCGCGGTGAAGTCGATCGACTCGCGCCTCGTGTGGGTCAACCCCGACTGCGGTCTGAAGACGCGTCGCTACGAGGAGACCGTGGCCTCCCTCGAGAACCTCGTCTCGGCGACGAACGCGGTGCGCGCCCAGCTCGGCTGACGCTCGGGACACCCGGGGAGGTCTTCGCGGGCTCGAGCCTGCCCGAGGAGAGCGTGGCCACGAAGGTAGGCACTGCCTGAGATCGGCACCGCCTCACATGGACACCGCCCCACAGCGACACCGCCCGCGGCCCCGGCCGCGCGGCGGACGGAAGCCGCCGGGACGGACGAGGGGCCCAGCACCGTGCGGTGCTGGGCCCCTCGTCGTGCGTGCCGTCCGGCGTCAGCGGTCCCGGCCGGCCATCGGGATGAAGCAGCCGAGCGTGACCAGCGCGAGGCCCGCGGAGAAGATCCAGGCGTGGCCCGACTCGACCGTGAAGGCCCACCCGAAGGCGACCATCCCGCCCACGAACAGGATGAACGCCACGAGGAAGCGGGCGACGGCCCCGGCTCGCTCGGTGGCCTCGTTGCGCTGCGTCGTCTGGCTGCTCATGCTCTTCGCTCCGTACTGGTCGTGTCGTTCGGTGGGGTCTCGCGGGGTTCCCCCGCGCGAGCGGGGGGCGTCTGCCCGACGACGTCACGCACGCGAGGCGTCCGGCCGTCAGTCCAGGTAGTGCTCCACCGTACCGGCATCCCGGATCGACGCGGCATCCGGGTCACTCCCGAACTCCCTCGCGGCGTCGCGCTGTCTCAGCAGGTCCCAGCACTGGTCGAGCTCGGTCTCGATCGCGCGGAGCCGCACGTGCTCCTCCGACGCGGTGATCTCCCCACCGGCGAGCTCGTCGCGCAGGCGCCGCTCCTCCGCCACCAGGTCGCCGATGTACTGCCGGATCCCTCGGTCCTCGGTCATTCCCCCACGGTACGACCGGGGCGCGGCGCGCGCCCGACGGGTCGCCCACCGGTGTGCAGTCCGCGCGCACGGGGACGCGCGGTGCCACCG
Organism: Oerskovia sp. Root22; assembly: GCF_001429135.1. NCBI lineage: Bacteria > Bacillati > Actinomycetota > Actinomycetes > Micrococcales > Cellulomonadaceae > Oerskovia > Oerskovia sp. Root22. Next base: position 18,365 of record NZ_LMIL01000012.1, read on the forward strand.
CCGACTGCTCGTCGCAACCCGAATCACCCGGAACGTGACGTGTCCGACGATCTGCGCCATTCGACGTGCGAGCCGCGCGGAACGCTGTCAAGGTAGGTGCTTACCGGCCAATAAGGCACATTCGGGACAAAAGGAGAATGACATGGGCTTCATCGCATTCATCGTTCTGGGACTGCTCGCCGGACTCATCGCTCGCGCCATCCTCCCGGGCAAGCAGACCGGGTCGATCCTCATGACGATCCTCCTCGGCATCGTCGGTGCGCTGCTCGGCGGCTGGCTCGGGAGCGTCCTGTTCTCGGCGCCCCTCGAGGAGTTCTTCTCGATCCAGACGTGGCTGCTCGCGATCGTCGGCTCGGTCATCGTGCTGGGCATCTACGGCGCGGTGCGCGGGCGCAACGGTCGTACCGCCTGACCGACCCGCTCCCCCAGGCCGTCACCGCGCGCTCGTCGCGCCCCGTCCGGCCGCGGTGGCAGAGCGAAGGGCCCGCTTCCTCGTCCTGAGGAGGCGGGCCCTTCGTGCGTCCGCCGCTACGCCACGCCCGCGGCGTACCGGGCGGGGTCCGCGTCGAACGCAGGCCCGCACCCGGCGCAGCAGAAGTAGTACCGCTCGCCCTCGTGGTCGCGATACAGGCCCGCCGCTTCGGCAGCCTTCTTGCTGACCGCGCTCCCGACCATGACCGGGCAGGTCGTCATGTCGTCGCTCGCCGCTCCGGGAACGGTCTCGGAGCCTGTGCCCGCCACGTCCGGGTCGGCCGTGCCGGTGCTGCAACAGCTCGTGGGCGCCGGGGGTTCGTTCGTCATCGTGGGTGATTCCCTTCGTGGTTCCAGTGGGTGTGAGGGTCGGGGCGTCACGGTCTGGCGACGCTCCGGAACCCGCGCAGGCGCAGGCTGTTGCCGACGACGAAGACGCTCGACAACGCCATCGCCGCCCCTGCGAGCATGGGGTTGAGCATGCCGAGCGCCGCGACGGGGATGGCCGCGACGTTGTAGGCGAAGGCCCAGAAGAGGTTGGTCTTGATCGTCCCGAGCGTCTTGCGGGACAGGCGGATCGCGTCGACCGCGCTCCGCAGGTCGCCGCGCACGAGCGTGATGTCGGACGCCTCGATCGCGACGTCGGCACCCGTGCCCATGGCGAGCCCGAGGTCGGCCTGGGCGAGGGCGGGGGCGTCGTTGACGCCGTCACCGATCATCGCGACGGTCTTCCCCTCGCGCTGGAGGCGGGTCACCACGTCGACCTTGTCCTTCGGGAGGACCTCGGCGATGACCTCGTCGATACCTACCTCCGCGGCGATCCGCCGGGCGACGGCCTCGTTGTCGCCGGTGAGCAGCACGGGGGTCAGCCCGATGCCCTTGAGCTGCGCGATCGCCTCGGCGCTCGTCGGCCGGACCGTGTCGGCCACGACGAGGATGCCTCGCGCCCGACCGTCCCACCCCACCGCGACGACCGTCTTGCCCTCGCCCTCGGCGCGGGCCTTGGTGGCGGCCAGACCGTGGCTCAGCTCCTGCGACCACTCGGCGAGCAGCGACTCGCGGCCCACCAGGACGGCATGGCCGTCGACGACGCCCTGCACGCCCTTGCCCTCGACGTTCGCGAAGTCCTCGGGTGTCGGCAGGGCACCGACCTCCTGCGTGGCGCCCTTGGCGACCGCCTGAGCGATCGGGTGCTCGGACGCGTCCTCGAGCGCGCCGGCGAGCCGGAGCAGCTCGGCACGATCGACCCCGGGCTCGACGAGCACGTCGACGAGCGTCATCCTGCCGGTCGTGACCGTGCCCGTCTTGTCCAGTACGACGGTGTCGATCGTGCGGGTGGACTCGAGCACCTCCGGGCCCTTGATGAGGATGCCCATCTGCGCGCCGCGGCCGGTGCCGACCAGGAGAGCGGTCGGTGTGGCGAGCCCCAGGGCGCAGGGGCACGCGATCACGAGGACCGCGACCGCCGCGGTGAACGCCGCGGTCACGGGGAACCCGGCGCCCAGCCAGCCCCCCAGCGTGAGGGCCGCGACCACGATCACGACCGGGACGAACACGCCGGAGATCCTGTCGGCCAGACGCTGCACCTCGGCCTTGCCGGTCTGGGCGTCCTCGACGAGCCGGGCCATCTGCGCGAGCTGCGTGTCCGACCCGATCCGGGTCGCACGGACCACGAGCCGACCGCCCGCGTTCGTCGTGGCGCCGGTGACGGTGTCTCCCGCGGAGACCTCGACCGGTACCGACTCCCCGGTGAGCATGGACTCGTCCACGGCGGACGTGCCGGTCACCACGACGCCGTCCGTGGCGATCTTCTCGCCCGGGCGGACGACGAACTCGTCGCCGACCTGCAGGTCCTCGACGGGGATCTTGGTCTCGACCTCTCCGCGCAGGACCGAGACCTCCTTCGCGCCGAGCTCGAGCAGTGCGCGCAGAGCCGCGCCGGCCTGCTTCTTGGAGCGCTTCTCGAAGTACCGGCCGGCGAGGATGAACATCGTGACCCCGGCCCCCACCTCGAGGTAGATGTTCGCCGCACCGTCGGACGGTGCCAGCGAGAGCTCGAACGGGTGCGTCATGCCCGGGGTGCCCGCGGTGCCGAAGAACAGCGCGTACAGCGACCACAGGAACGCCGCGGAGGTGCCCATCGAGATCAGGGTGTCCATCGTCGCGGCGCCGTGCTTGAGGTTCACCCACGCCGCCTTGTGGAACGGCCAGGCCGCCCACACGATCACGGGCGAGGCGAGCGCGAGCGACGCCCACTGCCAGTACGTGAACTGCCAGGCCGGGACCATGGCCATCGCGATGACCGGCACGGTCAGCACGACCGCTCCGATCAGACGGTGGCGCAGCGAGGTCAGCTCGGGGTCGTCCTCCTCACCTCCTCCTGCGGGTCCTCCGTCCTTGCGCCCGCCTCGGGGCGCGGGCAGGGCGGCGGTGTACCCGGTCTTCTCGACCTCGGCGATCAGCACCGCCGGGTCGTACCCGTCCGGGACCGTGACCCTGGCCTTCTCGGTCGCGTAGTTCACGGTCGCGACCACCCCGTCGAGCGTGTTCAGCTTCTTCTCGATCCGCATCGCGCAGGACGCGCAGGTCATCCCACCGATCTCCAGCTCGACCCCTGTGGTCACGCCCGCGGGCGCTGTTGTGCTCATGTGCAGCTCCTTCTCTCGACTGGTGGGAATGGGTCGGGCCCTTTGGGTCAGGGGCCCTGCGGGTGCGAGACGTCGCCGTGCCCGCCCGTCTCGGTCCCCCCGTTCCAGCCGGCCACGGCACTCTCCGGCACGACGGCGCCGGCGACGCCGAACGCGCTGCCGAAGGCCACGACGAGCCCGAGCCCGTAGAGGGTCAGTCGCACACCGGTCCTCATGCCGATCGCACGGCCGAGTAGCCGGCCTCCTCGACCGCGGCCAGGACCTGCGCGTCGTCGACGGGCTGGGGTCCCGTCACGACGAGCCGACCCGTCTGCGCGCTCACCTGGATGTCCTCGACCCCGGCGACCTGTCCGACCTCCTCGCGGATCGACAGCTCGCAGTGGCCGCACGTCATGCCCGACACCTGGTACTCGTTCGTGGCCATCGCGGAGCCTCCCTCTCGTGAATCGATACCCCCACCGGGTACCTCTGGACCGTGAATGTATACCCCTTGGGGGTATAGCGCAAGCACGACCCTCCCCCGGGGCTCGCGACAGGGAAGCGCCTCGAGCGATCAGCGAGGACTGGACGGTCAGATACCCCTATGGGGTAGTTCCAGGTCGAGCCGGAAGCCGCTCATCAGCGTGTTCGCCCATCCTTGACACCCATACCCCCTATGGGTATAGGTTCTGCGACGCCGGGCCCGCCGGCCGTTCCTCAGGAGGAGAGCTCATGTCTACCCATCCACCCCTGTCGCCGACGAAGCGGTGGCTCGGCCTGGCGTTGATCGCCACGGCGCAGTTCGTCGTCATCATGGACACGTCGATCATCGGCGTCGCGCTGCCGGACATCCAGAGAGATCTCGGGTTCACGCCGGAGTCCTTGTCGTGGGTGTTCAACGCCTACGTGGTCGCGTTCGGCGGCCTGCTCCTGCTGGGCGGCCGCCTCGCCGACGTGTTCGGTGCCCGGAAGATCTTCGCGCTGGGCTGGGTCGTGCTGATCGTCGGATCGATCCTGGCGGGAGCCGCGAGCAGCATCGGGCTCGAGATCACGGGCCGCGCGATCCAGGGCGCCGGTTCCGCGATGATCGCGCCCGCCGCACTGACCCTGCTGATGATGCTCTTCGGCGGGAGCCGTGACCTCCCCAAGGCCTTTGCGGTCTACGGCGCAGCGGCTCCGGTCGGAGGCAGCGCCGGGGTCTTCCTCGGAGGGGTCCTCACCGAGTACGCGAGCTGGCCCTGGGTCTTCTACGTGACCGTGCCGATCGCGGTCCTCGTGCTCGCGTTCACCGCGACGACGCTCCCGCGCACCCCCCGGAAGCCCTCGGGCTCGATCGACGTCGCCGGGGCGCTCACCGTGACGGCCGGGCTCGCTGCTGTCGTCTACGCCGTGGTCAACGCCCCGGAGGTCGGCTGGCTCACCGCACCCACCCTCGGCGTGCTGGCCGGAGGCATCGGCCTGCTCGGCATCTTCTTCGTCATCCAGGCACGAAGCCGCAACCCGCTGCTCCGCCTCGGGCTGCTCCGCGCTCCCCAGCTCGGCGCGGCGAACGGGGCGCAGCTCCTGCTGGGGGCCGCGTGGGTCTCGATGTGGTTCTTCCTGAACCTCTACCTGCAGCAGGTCCTCGGTGCGAGCTCCTTCGCGGCGGGCGCTGCGCTCCTCCCGATGACCGGTCTCGTCGTGCTGGTCATGCTGGCCTGGGCTCCGCGGCTCCAGCAGAGGTTCGGCGCGCGGTCGCTCGTCGTGACGGGCCTCCTCCTGCTGGCGGCCGGACTCGTGTGGCTCTCGTTCGTCCGTCCTGACGGCAGCTACGTGGTCGACGTCCTGCCCGCGTCGCTCCTGGCAGCGCTCGGCATGTCCCTCGCGTTCGTCCCCTCGCTCGGCACCGCCATCAACGCCGCACCCGCGGCCGAGACGGGCGTCGCGTCGGGCCTCGTGAGCACGAGCTATCAGATCGGTTCCGCCCTCGGGCTCGCGGCGCTCACGGCCGTCGTCCACGTCGTCTCCGGTACCGACCCCTCACGGGTCGACCTGACCCAGGGGTACTCCGCGGCGTTCGTCGGGGCGGGAGCCCTCGCCCTGGTCGGAGCGGTCGTGACGGCCGTCGCGATGTCGAGGCCCCGCGTGCCCGTCGCCGCGTCCGACGGAACGATCGGCCGCTAGCCGCCGGCTCCGCGACGAAGGTCGCAGGGCGCCTCGCACGACGGCCGAGCCCGCTCGACGCCGGGGTCCGGGTCCACACGGCAGAGATGCCCGGTGGCCCCGGGCCGCGGCCCCCGCCCGGCCCACCAGGTCCGGGAGCGGGCGGGCGGCCCGCAGCCACCCGCCCGGCCGGGCCACCCCACCCGGCCGGGCCACCCGACGCCAGATCCCCCGAGCAGGGTCACCGTCCTGGGATGTCGCCCGCCCACCCGGCCGCCTGCCGCGTCCGCCCCGCGACGAACGCGACGGTGAGCCCGATGACCAGCGCGGTCGTGTGCCCCACCGCCGTGAAGCTCCGCGCCAGGAACCCGGGGCCGACCCAGTACACGACGACGAACGCGATCCACCACCAGCGCCACCGACGCGGCACCACCACGGTGAGGAACCCCATCACGGTCGCCATGACGTAGCTGACCCCGACGTCGTCGACCCTCGCGACGCCCGGGTTGACGAACCCGTGGAAGATCCCTGTCGTCAGGACCATGGCCGTGAAGACCGTCGCCCCGACGTGCCCCATGAACCCGACCGCGAGCGCCCCGAGCCGACCGACGAAGCGCTGTGCGTAGGCCAGCACCACGAGGAGCTGGACCACCAGGAGCACCTCGCCCGCGCTCGAGATGACGAACGCGCTCGCGAGGAGCACCGAGAAGGGGCGGTCGCGGAGGTTCGCAAGGTTGGTGCTCGTGTCCTCCAGGACCTGGTCGCGGGTCCCCTCGGGGAGGAACCACAGCACGGCCGCGACCACGAGGACCACGGAGCAGTAGGCGATCGCGAGGTCGGCCCGGCGGACGGTACGCCACACGTCGGTCAGCGCGTGGCGCACGAGCTGCGGGGCGCTCGCGCTCCCCGTCGGGGCGTCCGTCATCTCGCCACCGTACGTCGGGGCGGGCCGGCGAGCGCTCCGAGGGTGCCCCCGCCCGCCCGCCGCCCGCGGTCGCCCGGCGCGACCACGACGGAGGGTGACCGATATCCCCTGGGGCTGCTCCGCCGTCGGGCGTACCATCGACGGAGAGCTGTGCCGTGGGACGAGCCCACGGCCACCTGATCTTGGAGCGCATCACGATGCAGCGAGGAAGCGGGGCGGCCGTCCTGGCCTGCTCGGGCGCGGGCCGGACGCCCGCCCAGCACGCCTGACGCCCCACGGCGCCACCCCCGACGGACCGCACGGTCACGTCGGCCGATCGGCGTACCTCGGCGGACGTCCCGTCCCCCGGTGACTTCGTGTCGCCGGACGGACCGGCCCCCTCCTGCCGTCGCTCGACGCACGCACCTGCCGACCCTCGTCGGCCGAGCAGCGCGCCGCGCTCACGACGGCCCCTCCGTACGAGAGTGGTAGAACCATGAACCCCCTGACCGAGAAGCAGATCCGCGCGTCCTTCGTGAACGCCTCGCGCCGTGAGGCGTCCCAGCTCACGCTCCCCTCCGACCTGGCGGACCTGCGCTGGGACCGCCTCGACTACCTCGGATGGGTCGACCGCAAGGCGCCGCTGCGCGCCTACGTCGTCCTGACCGTCGACGACGCCCTGGTGGGTCTCGCGCTGCGCGCCCCCGAGGGCACGGCGTCGCGTCGCCGCGCGGTGTGCGCGTGGTGCGAGGACGTCATCGCGACCGACGACGTGTCGCTGTACGTCGTGCGCCGCGCCGGCACGGCCGGTCGCAACGGCGACACGATCGGCACCCTGATCTGCACGGAGTTCGGCTGCTCCAGGAACGTGCGCCGCAAGCCGACCATCGTCGAGGCCGGGCAGGACCCGGCCGGGCTCGTCGAGCGACGCATCGCGGGCCTGCGCGAGCGGTCCGTGAAGTTCACGCGCGAGGTCCTGCGCGAGGTCTGACCGCGCGCGGTCATGTTTCGCGGGCCGGTGCCGGGCGTCCGGCACCGCCCCGCGGTCGCCACACCCGGGACACCTGTCGCGGCTAGGCTCCCGTCATGCTCCGCCTCGAGAACGCCACGTACCTCGTCCACGACCTCGACGACGCCATCGCCTTCTTCACGGACGCGCTCGGCTTCACGCTGCGCCAGGACGAGACCTTCGAGGGCGGGTGGCGCCGCGTCGTCGTCGGCCCGGGTGCCGGGACCGACGCGGACGGCGAGGGCACGGGCCTGGTCCTTGCCCTCGCGACGTCCGACGACGCGCGCGCCCGCGTGGGGCGGCAGGCGGGCGACGAGGTCGCCTTCTTCCTCCAGACCGACGACTTCGCGGCCCAGCACGCGCGCATGCTCGCGCACGGGGTGCGCTTCCGCGAGGAGCCCCGCCACGAGGCCTACGGGACGGTCGCGATCTTCGAGGACCTGTACGGCACGGCGTGGGACCTCATCCAGCCGCCGCACGCCTGACCTGCCGCACGGTGGGACGCTCTCGCCCGCGGTCACCCCACGGTTTCACTACCGAGTAGATACTCGGTAGTGTCGGTCGTGGTGCCACGGCCCCCGACGACGTGGGGCACCGGCCACGCGACGAAGGGTGAGAGATGGACAAGATCTTCTACGGCACGGCCTACTACGACGAGTACCTGCCGTACGACCGCATCGCCACGGACACGACGATGATGACCGAGGCCGGGCACACCGTGATCCGCATCGCGGAGTCGACGTGGAGCACGCTCGAGCCCCAGCCCGGGGTCCTGGACTTCTCGCACGTCGACCGCGCTCTCGACGCCGCGGCCCGCGCCGGGCTCGACGTGATCGTCGGCACCCCGACCTACGCCGTGCCCGCGTGGCTCGTCGCGTCCTACCCCGAGGTGCTCGCCGAGACGAGCACGGGCCGCGGGCGCTACGGCGCGCGCCAGATCATGGACATCACGCACCCCGCGTTCCGGCTGCACGCCGAGCGCATCATCCGTGCGCTCGTGGACCACACGGCGCAGCACCCCGCGGTCGTCGGCTTCCAGCTCGACAACGAGACCAAGTTCTACGACACCGCGTCGCCCGCGGTGCAGCGCTCGTTCGTCAAGCACCTGCGCACGCTGTTCGACGACGACCTCGGCGCGCTCAACGAGGCGTACGGGCTCGACTACTGGTCCAACCGCGTCGACGCGTGGGAGGACTTCCCCGACGTGCGCGGCACGGTCAACGGCTCGCTCGGCGCAGCGTTCGACCGCTACCGCCGCGGGCTGGTCGACGAGTACCTGGGCTGGCAGGCCCAGATCGTGCGCGAGTACGCGCGCGACGACCAGTTCCTCACGCAGAACTTCGACTTCGACTGGTCGCCCGGCTGGTCCTACGGCCTGCAGCCCGCGGTCGACCACTTCAGCGCGGCGCGGACGGTCGACGTGGCCGGGGTCGACATCTACCACCCCACGCAGTCGCGCCTCACGGGCAAGGAGATCGCGTTCGGCGGCGACATGACCCGCTCGATCAAGGACGGTGCGAGCTACCTCGTCCTCGAGACCCAGGCGCAGGGCCAGATGGGCTGGCTGCCCTACCCGGGCCAGCTCCGCCTCCAGGCCTACAGCCACCTCGCGTCCGGCGCGTTCGGCGTCATGTACTGGCACTGGCACTCGATCCACAACTCGTTCGAGACGTACTGGAAGGGCCTGCTCTCGCACGACCTCGAGCCCAACCCCACGTACGAGGAGTCGGGGGTCGTCGGGCGCGAGTGGGCCGAGCACGGCCAGTCGCTGCTGCACCTGCGCAAGACGAACCGTGTCGCGATCATGGTCAGCAACGAGGCCCTCACCGCGCTGCGCTGGTTCACGCTCGAGACGGGGTTCATCGACGGGGTCTTCGGCTCGTCGATCGGCTACAACGACGTGCTGCGCTGGGTCTACGACGCCCTGTTCGACCTGAACGTCGAGGTGGACTTCGTCCCGCCGCACGTCGAGGACCTCTCCCAGTACGCGATGGTCGTGACACCCGCCCTGTACACGACCCCCGAGTCGACCCTCGCGACGCTGCGCGCGTACGTCGAGCAGGGCGGCCACCTGGTCTCGACGTTCCGCACCGCAGTCGCCGACGAGCACGTCAAGGTCTGGCACGACCGCGCGCCCCACGGGCTCACGGACGTGTTCGGCATGACCTACAACCAGTTCACGACGCCCGACGGCGCCCGCCTCGCCCCCGCAGGCCGGCTCGCCGACGCGGTCGACGGCACGCCCGAGGCCCGGACGCTGCTCGAGCTCCTGCGGCCCGAGGGGGCCGAGGTCCTCGCGACCTACGACCACCCCGCCTGGGGCGAGTACGCCGCGATCACGCGCCACCGCTTCGGTGGGGGCACCGCGACGTACCTCGGCACCATGACCGAGCCCGAGGTCCTGCGCGACGTGCTCGGCGCCCTGCTGCGCGACGCCGACCTGTGGTCGTGGCCCCAGGACCTCGCGGGTCGCGTCACGGTCCGTCGAGGCACCAACAGCCGTGGCCGGGAGCTGACGTACCTGCTCAACTACTCGGCGAGCACGGTCGAGGTCCCGTCCCCGGTCACCGCGACCTCGGTGCTCGACGGCGCCCGGGTCACCGAGGGCGACGTGCTCGCCGTCGGGCCGTGGGACCTGGTGGTCCTCGAGGGCTGACCCCGCCGCGCACGACGCCCGACGGCGAAGGCCGGTCGCCCCTCCTGCGGGAGGGGCGACCGGCCGTCGTGCTCCGCGGCCGTGCCCGGTTTCCGCGGATGTCCGGCCCCCCGCGGGTTCCCGACGCACGGTCAGGTGCACCGTTGCGCAGGGGCGCGCGGCGCCGGGCACGGCTCCGCCCTCCGCCCCGGCGGGGACGGAGGGCGGAGGGTGGCCCGTCAGGCCGGGACGACGAACGTGTTGAGCGAGCGCGGCGCGAGCGTCGCGGTGAACGACCGCGACCCGTCCTCGGGGTCGGTGAACGAGAACTGCTCGGCGCGGTCGAGCGCGTTCTGCACGACCACGGCCACCGAGCCGTCCGGGTTCTCGTAGGCCGACCCCTGGGCCGCGAACCGACCCGTGGTGCCCAGCCGGACGGCGCCGGGGCGCACGCCCGCGCTGTAGTGCTTGAGCACGTAGTACTCCGGGTTCCGGGTGAACGTGCGCGCGGCCGGGTCGACCGTCACGAGCGAGTTCTGCGGCCAGCCCCACGTGCTCAGCCCGCCGGGCTCGAGCGCCATGTTCCAGTACGTGTATCCCGTCGCGCCGTGCTGCAGGTAGTGGCGCACCAGGTGGAAGACGTACTCGGCGTCCTGCCACGCGTTGTCGCCGAACCCGCACTCGGACTCGGTCTGCATGATGTCGAGCTCGGGCCACGCCTCGTGCGTGCGGGCGATCGCGTGCTGCCCGGCCCACTGGTAGCCGACGCCCGCGAGATGACGGCGGGCCTCGTCGTCGAACAGGATGTTGTCGACGAAGCGCGCGTAGTTCGTGAGCTTCTGCCCGGCGGCCGTGAACGCCATGTCCTCGGGGCCGTTGAGCGTGCCCAGGTAGATGTCGACGTCGAGCCCCGACGCCTCGACGACCGGGCCCAGGTGGTCGCGCACGAACGTGCGCAGCTGCTCCGAGCTCCACACGCACGACGGGAACTTCTGGTCCGCGAAGACCTCGTTCTGGATGTGGACCTGGTCCACGCGGATCCCCCGCGCCGCGTACTCCTCCACGAACCGCACGAAGTAGCGTGCGTACGCGTCGAGGTTCTCGGGCGTCATGACGAGCGTGCCGAAGTTGTACGCGGGCGGGTTCTTCATCCACGTGGGCGGGCTCCACGGCGAGCAGTGCAGCACCATGTCGTCCTGGTAGCGCTGCGCCTGGCGGATGTAGGGGATGACCGCCTCCTCGTCGCGCTCGACGCTGAAGTGCTCGAGCGCGAGGTCGCCGGGCACCTCGTCGTAGCTGTACCAGGACGACGCGAAGTCGTTGGCCCCGATCGCCGACCGGTTGACCCGCAGGTTGAGCTCGTCGGGGTGGAAGAGCTCGCGGTAGACCTGCTCCTGGTCCGCCTCCGAGAGCGAGGAGATCGCGCGGTACCCGAGCTCGTTGAACGTGCCGCCGAACCCGCGGATCGGTCGGCCGCGCGCACCCGTCAGGGTCAGTCCGCGGTCGGCCGTCGCTCCGGGGGTGGGCTCACCTCCGTCCTGCCAGCGTGCGTCGTCGGTCGAGGTCACCCAGGTGGTCACGTCGTTCTCCTCAGGGATCGGGCGGGGCGGGCCCAGCGGGCCCGAGCGGGCAGAGCAGTGGTGCGGCAGTGGTGCGGCAGTGGTGCGGCAGTGGTGTGGCGGTAGGGCGTGGCGGGAGCGGGCAGGCTCAGCGCACGCTCTTGATGCGCGTGATGAAGAACGCGCCGAGCAGGGCCGCGACGATCGAGACCGGGAAGACGAGCGAGTAGCTACCGGTCGCGACCACGAGCGCCGAGGTGACGAGCGGGCCGACGGTCTGCCCGGCCGTCGTCGAGAGGTTGAGGATGCCGAGGTCCTTGCCGGCCTCCTCGTCGTTCGGGAGGACGTCGACGTTGAGGGCCTGGTCCACCGAGGTGTAGACGCCGTAGCCGAACCCGGCGATGCCCGCGAACAGGAACATGCCCATGGGCGAGGGCCAGATCCACGGCATCGCGATACCCACCGCGAAGAGCACGCTCGAGACCACGACGGGCAGCTTGCGGCGCCCGATCCGGTCCGAGATCGGCCCTGCGACCACGGCGCCGAGCAGCGAGACGACGAGCAGGATGCCGGACATCGTGGCGATCGTGACGGCCGACTCCGCGACGGTCTGACCCACGTGGTCCTGCACGATGTAGAGCTGGTAGGCCATGATCATCTGGTAGCTGACCAGCATGAACAGGCGCCCCGCGAACGCGAGATAGAAGTCCGGGGCCTTGCGCGGCGGACGGAACGAGAGCAGCAGCTCCTTGAGCCCGCCGGCCGCGGGGGGCAGGTCCTGTGCCGAGCGCTCGCGCGGCCAGACGACGAGCGCGACGACCGCGCCGCCGATCATGAAGGCGCCACCGAGCACGAACCCGGGCACGGCGTTGGTGATGAACAGCGCGCCGACGAGCGAGCCGAGCGGGGCACCGGCCGCGAGGCCACCGCCGTAGAACGCGGACATGGTGCCGCGCAGGCTCTTGGGCACGCGGTCTGCGAGCACCGCGACCGCGGGGGCGAGCATCATGTTGAGGCCGACCATGCTCAGGCAGTAGGCCAGCGTGATGAGCCCTGCGCTGGGCAGGAAGCCGACCAGGGTCAGCGAGACGCCGCCCAGGACGGCGCCGCCGAGGATCCAGGGGGCGCGGCGGCCGAACCGGCTGCGCGTGCGGTCCGAGAGGTTGCCGAACACGAGGTTCGACACGAGCGAGACGATCGCCGTGATCGCGCTGATCGACCCGAGGAGGGTCTCGGGCGACTCGACGCCGATGTCCCGCAGACGCTGGGGCAGGAGGACGGCCGCGACGATCTGGAGGCCCACGATCCACAGGAGGCCGAACGCCAGGAAGCCGGCGCCGAACCGGAGGACGCGGCCGCGCGTCAGGGGGCGCCCGGTGTCGGGAGCAAGATCCTCGGTCATGCTCTGCGCCGAGGGGTCGTCCACCGTGACGACGGGGTGTGCATCCATGTCAACCTTCTTTGGTCGAGGCAGCTCGTTCTGCCGTTGGCGCGGGGTCGGACAACTCCACGCCGAGCCGTCGATACCCGGTACGGAAGAGCCTTACCGAGTACCTACTAGATAGAAGGGAACGTAGGACTCCCCCGGCGAGGCTGTCAACTCCCCGAGCGCCCCGAGGTGCCCCGCGGAACGGCCGGCTCCACATCGCGAGACACCCGCCGTCACCCGGCTCTCCACAGACGGCCGGGCGCCGCAGGGCCCACCTCCGCGGCCCCCTGCCCTCGGCCCTGACCTGCGGGTGCGCTAGCGTCAGGGAATGCCCAGCACCACGCAGGAGACCCCTCGCCGCCGCGTCCGCCTGACCCCTGACGAGAGGCGTGCGCAGATCCTCGAGGCCGCCGCGCGGATCGTCGCCGAGAAGGGCTTCTACGGTCTGTCGCTCCAGGACGTGTGCGACGCCGTCGGGCTCTCCCAGCCCGGCCTGCTGCACTACGTGCGCAACAAGGAGGGGCTGCTCCAGCTGCTCGTCGAGCAGCGGTACGACCGCCGCTTCGACCCCGACGACTTCATCGCGACGGGAGACCCCGCCGCGACCCACCCCGACGGCGTCTCGCTCCCCGCGTACCTGCGCTACCTGGTGCGGAACAACGCGCGCACCCCCGAGCTCATCCGCCTCTACATGGTGCTCGGCGCCGAGGCCGCCTCGCCCGAGCACCCGGCCCACGAGTACTTCTCGCAGCGCCCCGACGGCGTGTGGTGGCTCTACTCGCAGACCACCTGGCGCCTGCCCCCCGAGGTCGGGCCCTGGGAGGACCAGCGCGGCCTGGTCGAGATGTGCATCGAGGCCATGGACGGGGTCCAGGTCCGGCTCTTCCGCGACCCGCCGGTCGAGCTCGAGGACCAGTGGGCCCGGTTCGAGCAGGTCCTGTTCCCCTCGCCCGTGTGGGACGACTACCGCTGAGGAGCCGCACACCAAGCGTTACCGGTCGGTAGGCTTTCGGGGTACGCTACCGAGTAACCACTCGGTAGGAATTCAGGTCGAGGTCGACCGTGGCACGTCGCCGACGACGGTCGGGCTCACGCCTGCGCCTGCTCCCCACCACCGAAGGACCGCTCCGTGCGCAATCCCCTGATCCCTGGCTTCCACCCCGACCCCAGCGTGTGCCGCGTGGGCGACGAGTACTTCATCGCGACGTCCACGTTCGAGTACCTCCCGGGCATCCCGATCTTCCGGTCGACCGACCTCGAGCACGTCGAGCTCCTGACCCACGTCGCGGTGCGCGACGGTCAGCTCGGCACGACCGGCGTGCCGACCGGCGGAGGCACCTGGGCCCCCACGATCCGGCACCACGACGGCAAGTTCTACCTGGTCGTGCCGGACATGATGGGCACGGGGCGGGGCAACGTCCTCTTCACGGCCGACGACCCGGCCGGCCCGTGGTCCGACGGGGTCGTCATGGACGTGTTCGGCATCGACCCCGACATCGCCTGGGACGACGAGGGCACGTGCTACATCACCATGTCGGGCCTCGGGTTCGAGGAGGACGGCACGGCGGTCCACCTCGGCATCACCCAGGTCCGGCTCGACACCGAGACAGGGGCCGCGCTGAGCGAGCCGCGCCCGCTGTGGTCGGGCACGGGCGGCATGTTCCCCGAGGCGCCGCACCTCTACCAGGTGGGCGACCACTGGTACCTCATGATCGCCGAGGGCGGCACCGAGCGCGGGCACGCCGTGACGATCGCGCGCGGCCCGTCGCCCGAGGGGCCGTTCGAGGGGTGCCCGCACAACCCGCTCGTCACGGCGCGCGGTTCCGACCGCCCCGTGCAGAACACGGGCCACGGCGACCTGGTCCAGCTTCCCGACGGTTCGTGGGCCATGATGCTGCTGGGCACGCGCCCGCGCTCCATGACGCGAGCGTTCGCCCCCATGGGCCGCGAGACCTTCATCACCCCCGTGACCTGGGACGACGAGGGGTGGCCGCACGCCGAGCCCGTGGTGCTCGACGAACGGCACGAGCCGGTCGAGCACACGGTCACCTTCCCGTCCGACGCGCCGTCGTCGCTCGACGGGTTCGACGGCGAGGTCGTCGCCGTGCGCGCCTTCCCCCGGGACGTCGCCGACCTGGAGGCCCGCCCGGGGTGGGCCCGGCTGCGCGGCACGGGCGAGGGCATGGAGGCGACCCACCCGACCTTCCTGGGGATCAGGCAGGTCACCGAGGCCTGCACCGTGACCACGACCGTCGACGTCTCCGAGGGCGCGGGCGGCCTGTCGATGCGCTACGACGAGAGCTCGCACCTCGACCTCGAGGCGACGACCGACGTCGTGACCCTGACGATGACGGCCCGCGGCCTCGCCCAGTCCTGGAGCCGTGAGCGCACCAGCCCCGACGAGCCGGCGCGCCTGCGCATCGTCGCGGACCCGCCGCTCGTCGGCAAGGCCGTGCTGGGCGCCTCGTGCGACCGCCTGCGCGGCGAGGTCTGGGAGGACGGCGGGTGGGTCGAGGTCGGCGGGGTCGACGGCGCGTTCCTCTCCTCGGACTTCTGCGAGTCGTTCACCGGTCGGGTCGTGGGCCCGTACGCCCGCGAGGGCGTCGTCGACGTCGCCGAGATCGCGTACGCCGGTCAGGACGTCGTGCGCTGAGGCACACGACACCCGCGCCGGGTCGGCGGTTGCCGACCCGGCGCGCCGACGCGGGCCGGGCGGTAGCGTCGGACGCATGACCCTTCCGCCCCGGAACCGCCCGTTCTCGCAGGTCGACGTCTTCACGACGACCCCCTACCGGGGCAACCCGGTCGCGGTGGTGCGTGACGCCGTCGGGCTGGAGGACGACCAGATGGCCGCGTTCGCCCGCTGGACCAACCTCTCCGAGACCACGTTCCTGCTCCCCCCGTCCGCCGAGGGCGCGGCCGCGGGAGCCGACTACCGCCTGCGCATCTTCACGCCCGCGGGCGAGCTCCCGTTCGCGGGGCACCCGACGCTCGGCTCGTGCCACGCGTGGCTCGCAGCGGGCGGGACGCCGCGCGAGCCGGGGGTCGTGGTCCAGGAGTGCGGGATCGGCCTGGTGCCGCTGCGCCGCGATGCGTCGTCCGCCCCGCCCGACGGCGGAGCCGCCCCGGGTGGTCGGCTCGCCTTCGCGGCGCCCGGCCTCCTCACGGACGAGCCCGTCGACCTCTCGACCCTCGCTGCGATCACGCGCGCGCTCGGTCTCGAGGCGCGCGACGTCGTCGACCACCGGTTCCTCGACAACGGGCCCGGGTGGCGCGTGCTCCTGCTCGGCTCGGCCGAGAAGGTCCTCACCCTCGACCCCGACTTCACGGGGCTGGGCGACCTGGCGATCGGCGTCGTCGGGCCGTACGCCGCGCTCGGCGACGGGCGCTACGACGGACCAGACGGCGCGGCGGTCGAGGTGCGCGGCTACGCGCTCGACATGGGCATCCCCGAGGACCCGGTCACGGGAAGCCTCAACGCGGTCGTCGGGCAGTGGCTCATGCCCGACGGGCTGCTCCCGCAGGCGTACGTCGCGAGCCAGGGGACGGCGCTCGGGCGGGCCGGGCGCGTCCACGTGACGCGCGACGACTCGCAGACGGTGTGGGTCGGCGGCGACGCCGTGACGTGCATCGAGGGGACCGTGCTGCTCTGAGCCCGGCGTCGTCCCGCCCAGGGAAACAGTGAGAGAGCGCGATCCCACGCGGCATAGAGTTCATCCAATGTCAGGAAACCTTGCAGTCGGTCGCGCCCGCTGGTCGTTGATGGCGCTCTTCGCGCTCTTCGGCATCGTGGGCACGAGCTGGATGACGCGGCTGCCCTCGATCCGCGACGCGCTCGGGGTCTCCTCGGCCCAGCTCGGGCTGATCCTCATCGTGGGCGCGGTCGGCGCCCTGTTCGCGGTGGTCTCGACGGGCGCGATCGTGTCCCGGTTCGGCAGCCGCAGCACCCTCGTGGCGGCCACGGCCCTCAACCTCGTGGCCCTGCTGCTCGTCGCATGGGGCACCGCGGCGGGCAGCGTCGGCATCTTCGCGGTCGGCGCCTTCCTCAACGGCGTGAGCGGTGCGCTCATGAACGTGCCCATCAACCTCAACGGCGCGCTCGTCGAGCAGCAGGTGGGGCGCGCGATCCTGCCGCACTTCCACGCGGCCTTCTCGATCGGTGCGGGCGCGGGCGCCCTCGTGGGTGCAGCGTTCTCCGCAGCCCACATCCACATCTCGGTGCAGCTCGTGATCGTCACGGTCGCGGTCGCGGTCGCGCGCGCCGTGACGATCGGACCCGCGACGGTGTTCGCTCCCGAGCGTCGGGCCGGTGCCACGACCACGCCGGGCGTGAGCCCGGCCGACCTCGAGCACGACCTCGCCGAGTCCCCCGCGGGCGGTGCGACCGAGCCCGCGGTGTCGGGGGCCGTCGTCGACGCGGCGGACGGCGCGTCCGGCGCGGAGGCATCGCGAGCCGCCGCCGGAGCCGCCTCGGCCGGTGCGACCGGGGGCTCCGACGGTGGCAGCACCGCCCGAGGCGCCCGGGACGTCCGGGCCACGGCGCAGAAGCCGCCCCGGCGCGGCGCGGGCATGCGCTCGGCCCTGTCCGCGTGGCGCGAGCCGCGGACCATCCTCATCGGCCTGGTCCTGCTGGCTTCGTCGCTGTCCGAGGGGTCGGCGGGCAACTGGCTCTCGATCGCCATGGTCGACGGTTTCGAGGTGCGCGAGGCGGTGGGCGCCATGGCCTACGGGACGTTCGTGGGTGCCATGACCGTCTTCCGCTTCGCCGGGACGGGCCTCATCGACCGGTTCGGTCGCGTCACGGTGCTGCGTGCCTCGGGCGTCTCGGCCCTCGTGGGCCTCCTGCTGTTCGGCCTGGCCCCGCAGATCTGGCTCGCATGGTGCGGGATCGTGCTGTGGGGCTGCGGCGCAGCCCTGGCCAACCCGATCGCGATCGCCGCGGCGTCCGACGACCCGCTGCGCTCGCCCGCACGCGTGTCCGTCGTGACGTCGTTCAGCTCGTTCGCCCAGCTCACCGCTCCCCCGGTGCTGGGCCTGCTCGCCGACGAGATCGGGGGCCGCTACGCACTCCTGACCATCTGCGCGGCCATGGTGCTGAGCCTCGCGCTCGCCGGTCAGGTCAGGCCGCTGCCTCGTGAGGCCAGGTCGCTCGTGCCCGAGCGCGCGTGACCGGGCCCGGGCGACTCGTGGTGCGCACCGCCGGAGCGGCCGGGCCTGCCGGGGTTGTCGGGCCCTTCGGCGGTGCCCGCACACCGCCCGACGACACGGTCTGACGGCCACTTCGGCGGGAGGCGCCGCACCCGGCGCGACGTCGGCCGCCCCACCGCCGAGCATCACCTCATGAGATGCCCGAATCCGCCTGTTCGCACGGATTCCAGCCCGTCCATGCTTGGTATCTTGGGGGGTCACCCCAGAGGAGGTCGAGCAGTCCAATGATCCGCATCGGCGTGGTCGACGACGAGTCGGCGAGCAGGCAGATCGTGCTCGATCACCTCGATCGCTACCAGGCGGAGAACGACGTGACGTTCGACGTCCGCACGTTCACCGACGGACGCGAGCTCGTCACGGGGTATCGACCCGAGTTCGACATCCTGTTCCTCGACGTCCAGATGAACGACCTCGACGGCCTGGACACCGCCCGGCACATCCGCACGCTCGACACGCGGGTCGTCATCGTGTTCGTCACCAACATGGCCCAGTACGCGATCCACGGCTACGAGGTCGACGCCCTGAGCTATCTCGTCAAGCCCGTCCCCTGGTTCGCGTTCTCCCAGGAGCTGCGCCGCAGCATCGAGCGCGTCCGGCGCAGCGGGACCGACTCGGTCATGCTGACCGTGAACGGCGAGCTGGCCCGCGTCGACCTGCTCGACGTCGTCTACGTCGAGAGCATCAAGCACCGGGTGGTCGTGCACGCGGTCGACCGGACGTACTCGTTCACGGGCACCCTCAAGGCGTTCGAGGCCGACCTCGGCGAGAAGGGGTTCTTCCGGAGCAACAGCTGCTACCTGGTGAACATGCGCCACGTGACGGCCGTCAAGCAGAGCACGTGCGTCATGCTCGGCGGGGACGAGCTCCAGATCAGCCGCCCGCGCAAGCGCGCGTTCCTCGATGCGCTCGCCGACCACGTCGGAGGGCACGTCGCGTGATCGGGGATCTCCCGACCGACATCCCCCGCGGTTTCACGGCCTTCGCCGAGTGGTCCGCGTGCCTCGTCTACATCCTGCTCCTGCGCAAGCGGTTCACCCCGCCGGTCCTGGCGCTGTCCCTCGGCCTGGGCCTGGGCCTCCTGTGGGCCGTCCAGACGTTCGCGGACGGGCTGCCGATCGCCCTGTGGACAGCCGGCATGGCGATGGCCGTGGCCGCGATGTTCGGCGTGGTCGTGGTGTGTGCCGACGTCTCGACGCGCGAGGCCGGGTACTTCACGGCGCGCGCGTTCGTGCTCGCCGAGCTGGTCGCGTCGCTCCACTGGCAGCTCTACAGCTATGCCGTGGACCAGGGCTTCACGGGGGTCGGCATCCAGGTGGGGCTGCTGGTCCTGGTGTACGGCGCGGCCTTCACCGCGGCCTACCTCATCGAGCGGAGACACTTCCCGCCCGACCAGCGACTCGAGGTCGACCGGCGCGGCCTGCTGAGCGCAGCCTCGATCGCCGCCGTCACGTTCCTCATGAGCAACGTGAGCTTCGTGAGCTCGAACACGCCGTTCAGCGCGCAGTTCGGTCCCGAGATCTTCTACATCCGCACGCTCGTCGACCTCGCGGGGTACGTCGCTCTCTATGCGCAGCAGGGGCAGCGGCTCGAGCTCCAGCGCGCGGTCGAGGTCGAGGCGATGAACCGGATGCTGCGCTCCCAGCACGAGCACTACCTGCACTCCAAGCGGAACATCGACATCGTCCACCGCAAGTACCACGACCTCAAGCACTTCGTCACGGCGATCCGGTCGGAGAACGACCCGGACGCGAAGGCGTCGTACCTCGACCAGCTCGAGGAGAGCATCCAGGGCTACGGGGCCCAGGTCGAGACGGGGAACCCCGTGCTCGACACGATCCTGACGTCCAAGACGGCACAGTGCGCCGAGCTCGGGATCACCCTGACGTGCGTGGTCGACGGCGCGGCACTGTCCTTCATGGACGCCATGGGACTGAGCGCGCTGTTCGGGAACGCGCTCGACAACGCGATCGAGAGCAGCGCGACCCTGCCGGACCCGGAGAACCGCCTCGTCCGCGTCGCGGTCTACACCCAGAACTCGCTCGTCCTGGTGCGCTTCGAGAACTACCACGTGGGCGACCTGGAGTTCGACGACGGGATCCCGCGCACCACCAAGGGCGACGCGCTCAACCACGGGTACGGCCTGCGGAACATGCGCCAGGTCGTCGAGGGCTACGGCGGGTCCCTCACGGTGCACGCGGAGTCCGGGTGGTTCGTGGTGCGGGCCCTGATCCCGCTCCCCGAGCGCTGAGGTCCGAGGCCCCTGATACGGGGCCGGGTGCCCAGGTGCCCAGGAGCCCAGGTCTCCTCCTCCGAGAGGAGGGTGGTGTTTTCGTGTAGCCACCACAATGGTGGTGGCTACACGAAAACACCACCGGGGGATCTCCTGCTGTCCGCCGGCCAAGGTCCCCACGCGTGGGCGTGCCGTCAGTTGAAGCCGATGACGCGTTGGGCGGTCTTGTAGGCCAGGACGGAGATGCCGCGTCCGGGGCGTCCGGGCAGGTTGGAGATCTGGTGCAAGGTCNCGTCAGTTGAAGCCGATGACGCGTTGGGCGGTCTTGTAGGCCAGGACGGAGATGCCGCGTCCGGGGCGTCCGGGCAGGTTGGAGATCTGGTGCAAGGTCGTGCGACGCAGGCGCCGGTACAGGGCGGGGTCCTGGGTGCGGACCTCGGCCCAGAAGGTGTCCTTCTTGGCCAGGGACTGGGGSGTKCCCGAGCGCAGCAGCAGCATCGAGGAGACCATGCTCACGATGTTGATGTAGTGCAGCATGTAGCGCTGCARGGCCCGGGGAGCGCTAGGGTCGGCGCGCACCGCGCGCAGGTGGTTCATCATGGCGCGGTTGATRCGCAGCTGTTGATCCACCCGCGAGATCATGACGTCCTCGTTGACGGACTGGTCCGCGCGCCCGATGTAGTACCGGTACAGGTCCACGTCSAGGTAGTACAAGGTCCGCACCGCGGGCAGCGGCGCGTAGGCGTAGAGGTTGTCGACGTAGAACGAGTGCTCGGGCAGGACCAGACCCACCTCGCGCAACAGGTCGGTGCGGTAGATCAACGAGTGCATCAAGATGTACTGCGACTTACGGAAACGTCCGACCTGGTCCCAGCCCATGACCCGGTTCCTGGGCAGCGCGTTGGTGTAACGCACCGCGGTCTTCTTACGCTTGTCGACCTTCTCGTAGACGAAGTTCGAGACCAGCACGTCCACCCCGGTCCCGGCCGCGGCGAACCCGCCCAACGTCTCCAGGACCCGGCGGTAGGCGTCCAGGTCGAGCCAGTCGTCAGAATCCACGATCTTGATGAATCGCCCCGACGCGTGCCCGAGCCCGGTGTTGATCGCCGCCCCGTGCCCACCGTTGACCTGATGGATCGCGGTCACCACCCCCGGATACGCGTCCGCGTACCGGTCCGCGACCTCCCCCGTGGCATCGAAGGACCCGTCGTTCACGATCAAGATCTCGACCAGGTCACCACCAGGCAACAACGACTCGATGCACCGCTCCATGTACGCCGCAGAGTTGTAGCACGGCACCACGATCGTCAACAGCTTGCTCATCAGGACAACACTCTTCAGACTTCCTGGCCCGCACGGGCCGACGACACATCCACCCCAGCAGACCCACCAGGCCCAGCCGGGTCAGGCATCTCAGCGGGCTCGGGCTCACGCTTGAAGATGACCTTGAAGATCGGGAAGAACACCCAGAAGGATAGAACGGCGTTGATCATCATCGTGACCATGTCGGCCACCGTCTCCCCCGTCTTACCCATCCCCCACGTGTCGATCAACAGCTCGTACACCGGCGCCTTGTACCACCCCTGCAACGCCGCCGCCGCGAACGTGATCACCACGTACGCCACCGTGTACCAGAACGCCGCCCGCCAGATGTTCGTGTTCGACTTGAACGTCACGTTGCGCTGAGCGAAGAAGTTGATCACCTGCGCGATCAACAACGTCACCTGCACCGCCAAGAAGTACGCCAACCCACCCCCACCCTCAGGCAACCCACCCGCGGCATAGTCGAACAGGTAGAACGGCGACCCATCCGGATTCGACCCCACCGCCAACACCTGAAAGCTCGTGTCCACCAACGACGTCATCCCGAACACAGCCTTGAACGCCGGCATCAACGCCAGCTGCAACACCGTCACACCATTGCTCAACACGAAGAACACCACGAACTGAGCCAACCCCGGCCGACGCTCCGCGAACGACGACCACCCCACCCGCAACCGACCGAACGCCGTCACACCATTGCTCAACACGAAGAACACCACGAACTGAGCCAACCCCGGCCGACGCTCCGCGAACGACGACCACCCCACCCGCAACCGACCGAACATCCGGGGCTTGCCCCCGGAGAGCGGGGTCTGGGCCGTGGTCGTCGACGTCGTCTCCGGGGTCGGCGTCGGGGCCGCCTCCGTCTCGCCGCTCATCGGCGCGCCAGCTCGGAGCGCATGCGGCGGGTGGACCGTCGGTTCCGGAAGAACGCCGAGACGAGGTCTCCGACGCCCCGGAAGAAGCGGCCGTTGACGATCGTGACCAGCGCGGCGGCCATGTCCATGCTCACGGCGCCGTTCGTCATCTTCGCGATGGCGCGGAACGGCATCCCGCGCAGGAACAGCAGGTTCAGGTCGGGGGTGCCCTTGGCCTCGGCGCGGGCGATCCGTCGCGCCAGCTCGCGGTATGCGAGCCGGGCCAGGGGGCTGCGCGCGTGCTCCAGGTCCGACAGGGGGCTGTTGACCCCGAGCGGCCCGGTCGCTCGGCCCCTGGCTGCCAGCGGGCGACCCAGGAGGGAAGCGAACACGTCGTCGGGCACGTCCGTGACCGCACCGGTCCGGTACTGCTGCGGCACGGCCGTCGCGGCAGCGCCGGGAGCGGTTCCCGTCAGGACGTGCTCGGCCGCGAGCAGCACGGTCTCGACGTCGGAGCCGACCTCGAGGGACCACGTGCCGCCCTCGGTCTCCCAGGTTCCCGTCGCCGTCGAGAAGTGGCGGAAGGTGAAGCGGTCGAACGCGATGCGCACGCGCTGAGACTCCCCCGGCTCGAGGTGGACCTTCGCGAAGCCCTTGAGCTCGCGCACGGGGCGGTGCACGCCGTCGGTCTCCCGTCGGCCCACGTACAGCTGCGCGACCTCGGCTCCCGCGACGTCCCCCGTGTTGGTCAGGGTGAACGTCACGCCCTCGGCGTCGACCTCGAGGTCCGCGTACGCGAACGTGGTGTAGCTCAGCCCGAACCCGAACGGGAAGGCCACCGGCGCACCGACGCTCGAGTAGTAGCGGTAGCCCACGTAGGGGCCTTCGCGGTACTCGGCGTCGACCCCCTCGCCCGGGTAGTAGCGGTACGTCGGGGTGTCCTCGAGCCGGACGGGGTACGTCTCCGCGAGGCGACCGGACGGGTTCACCGCACCGGTCAGCACCCGGGCCACCGCCTCGGCGCCCCCCTGCCCGCCGAGGTAGCCGTGGACCAGGGCGGAGCACTGCGAGAGCCAGGGCACCTCGACGACCGAACCTGCACTGAGGACGACGACGATCCGGCTCGTGACCGAGGAGATCCGCGCCAGGAGCTCGACCTGGCTCGAGGGAAGCCGCAGGTGCGAGCGGTCCTGGCCCTCGGACTCGCTGATCTCGTCGAGCCCCAGGTAGAGCAGGACGACGTCGGCCGACCGGGCCGCGTCGACGGCCTCGGCGACGAGCGT
The DNA here is from genome assembly GCF_001429135.1 of Oerskovia sp. Root22. Classification (NCBI taxonomy): domain Bacteria; kingdom Bacillati; phylum Actinomycetota; class Actinomycetes; order Micrococcales; family Cellulomonadaceae; genus Oerskovia; species Oerskovia sp. Root22. Next base: position 42,042 of record NZ_LMIL01000012.1, read on the forward strand.
CGGGTCCGACGCCCCGCCGCGCGTGAAGCCCTGTGCGGTCGCGACGACCTCGAGGTCGGAGCCGGCGAGCGCGTCGAGCGCCGTCGTGAGCCGGGTCGGGTTGACGACCGAGGAGCCGGCCCCCTGGTAGCGCGGCGTGGACGCGAAGTCGCCCACGACCGCGACCCGGGTGCCCGCGGCGAGCGGCAGGATACGGTCCTCGTTGCGCAGCAGCACGGCGCTCTGCTCGGCAGCGGTGCGCGCGAGCTCGTGGTGGGCGTCAGGGTCGACCTCGCGGCTCGCTCCCCCGATCCGGCTCACGAGGACCTTCATCTCCTCGACCCGCGCGTCGAGGTCGGCCAGGTCGAGGTCGCCTCGACCGACTGCGTCCACGATCTGCGCGGCGGAGTCGAGCCCCGGCGACGGCATCTCGAGCGTCCCGCCGCGACGCACGGCCTCGACCGCGTCGTTGCCACCGCCCCAGTCGGTCACGACGGCCCCGTCGAACCCCCACTCGTCGCGCAGGACCTGCTGGAGCAGGAACGGGTTCTCGTTGGCGTAGGTGCCGTTGAGCAGGTTGTAGCTCGACATGATCGAGTACGGCGCGGACTCACGGACGACGACCTCGAAGCCCGTCAGGTAGATCTCGCGCAACGTCCGCTCGTCGACCACGGAGTCGCTCGTCATGCGACGCAGCTCCTGGCTGTTGGCCGCGAAGTGCTTGGGGCAGGCCGCGACGCCGCGCGACTGGATGCCGCGCACGTAGCCTGCCGCGAGACGTCCGGAGAGCAGCGGGTCCTCGGAGAAGTACTCGAAGTTGCGCCCGCACAGCGGGCTGCGCTTGACGTTGAGCCCCGGACCGAGGAGCACGTCGACCCCTTGGTCGGCGGCCTCGGCACCGAGCGCCTCACCCACGGACCGCGCGAGCTCGGGGTCCCAGCTGTTGGCGACCGTGGCCGCGGTCGGGAAGCAGGTCGCGGGCTGCGAGGCGCCGAGACCGAGGTGGTCGGCCGAGCCCGTCTGCTTGCGGACGCCATGAGGCCCGTCGGACAGCCACAGCGTCCGGATCCCGTGCCGCGGTACCGCACGTGTCTCCCAGACGCTCTCCCCGCTCAGGAGTGCGGCCTTCTCGAGCGTCGTCAGTTCTTCCGTCATGGTCTGCTTCCGTTCGCCCCGCGGCACGTGTGCGGCTCGCGGGTGTACTGGTGTGGTTCTGTCTCGCCTGCTCGTCCGGACGGTCCGGCGCCGGGACGGGGACTACGTCGCGTGGGCAGGGACCCGCTCGACGGCGTCCGGCACCGGGCCGGAGTCGCCGTCACCGTCGCTACCCGGCCCGGGCTCCTGCCTGAAGATGATCTTGAGGATCGGGAAGTACACGACGACCGAGATCAGCGCGTTGACGATCATCGTGACGACGTCGGCCCCGGCCTCCCCCGTGCTGCCCCAGCGCTCGACCATGAACTGGTAGATCGGGTCCTTGTAGAACCCTTGGAGCGCTGCGGCGGCAAAGGTGATGACCACGTACGCGACCGTGTACCAGGCCGCCGCGCGCCAGATGTTCGTGCTCGACTTGAAGGTGATGTTGCGCTGGGCGAAGAAGTTGATGACCTGGGCGACGAGCAGGGTGATCTGCACCGCCAGGAAGTAGGCGAGCCCCCCGCCGCCGTCCGGCAGCGCCCCCGCCGCGTAGTCGAAGATGAAGAACGTCGAGCCGTCGGCATTCGTGTTCACGGCGAACGCCTGGAACGACTGCTCCACGAGCGGCGTCATCGTGAAGATCCACTTGATCAGCGGCATGAGCGCCAGCTGGAGCACGGTCATGCCGGTGCTCAGGAGCGAGAAGACGACGAACTGCGCGACGGCCGGACGCCTCTCCGAGAAGTCGTTCCACGACCTGAGCACGCGCGTCTCCCTGATGCCGTTCGGTCTGTCCACCTGCGTGTCTCCTTCGACTGTCCACGAGCTGTCGCAGGGACGAGGCCGCTCGCCCTCACCGTCGATGCGGAGAAGGCGTGGACGACGTCCCGGGTCGCGACCACCTCCGCGCAGGGCTGCGACGCCCGACGACCGGTGGGTGGCGCCCGAGGGCGACTGGTAACGAACTCATCACAGCCCACACCCGCCGAGGCGCCGAGCCGGTTTGCATAACCTGTCGGTTCTGGCGCACAAACTGTCGCGCGCCCCGGCCGGGGACCGACCAGCGACGCGTCCTCCTGGGGCCGGGCGCAGGGGAACCACGGCGGTGCGGGGAAGCCGTCGGAAGCCGGGCTCGGGGGATCGTCCGGCTCACCGACAGGCCGACCGGCCTGGTCCTGGTGGCGTTCGGGAGCCGGCCTCGCCGTGGGAGCGCGTCGCGCCGCCCGCACGTGGGAGCGGCGGTCGCCGCGGGCCGCTCGTGCGCAACCGACAGCGGCGCCTTCCGGGGACCCCCTGCTCCCCCGGAAGCGCCGCGCGGGCGCGCTCGGACGGGACGCACGACCCCCAAGGCCTCGACCGTCACGAGCTACGACACCCGTACTCTACTGACGGCAAAGTCGCCTCGAGGTCGAAGTTCCCGCAGATGAGAGAGCTCTCATGTGAACTGCACCACATCGTCACGAACGGTGCCCCTGATCCCCGTCCGCACCCCACGCACGTCCACCCAGCCCAGCCCGCGCGGCACCGGACCGGTCGCGGCGAGCCCCGCCGTCGGGCCTGTGAGATCTCTCCCTGCGGAGTGCGACCAGCACCCGCCCGTTCCTGGGACAATCGAGTGGTGACGACACACGAGAACCCTCCGGGCGAGCGGCTCAGCCGCGCGTTCCAGCACCGACTCAACGAGCTCTTCGCGACCCGACAGCGTGCCGGACGCGGCGCGACCAACCGCGAGGTCGCGAACTGGATGACGGAGCACGGCTACGCCGTCAAGGAGGCCTACCTCAGCGCGCTCCGCGGCGGCCACCGCACCTCGCCCTCGCTGCGCATCATCGAAGGCCTCGCGGCGTACTTCGGCGTCGAGCCCAAGGACCTCCTCGACACGGGAGAGGACCCCAAGAAGGAGCTCCGGCTCGCCCTCAACGACCACGGCGTCGAGGCCTTCGCGCTGCGCGCCGAGGGCCTGTCCGCGGAGAACGTGCGCGCCGTGACCCAGCTCCTGGACCAGATGCGCCGGATGCAGTCGCTCCCGGCCGTCGATCCCGTCGACGAGTCGTGAACGAGCATCGCACCCGCCTGACCGCGGCAGGACTCGACCGAGCCCGCAGCATCGACGACGCCCGGCGCATCGTCGCGACCCTGCGCGAGCGGCCCATCGACGTCGTCGACGGCCCACTGGGCGAGGGGATCTCGGGGATGTGGCTGAGCATGCCCGACGGCGAGAAGATCATCGTCAACTCCGAGGCGACCCTGTCCGAGCGCCACCGGCACCACATCATCGCGCACGAGCTGGTCCACATCCTCGACGCGTGCGACGACCCCGACGCCCCGCCGCCCGGACCCCAGCGGCGCAACCGCTACGAGGACCCGGTCGAGCACCGTGCCGAGTCGATCGCGAGCGAGCTCATGATGTCGATCGAGGCCACGGGCGGTGTCGCCCACCGCCTCGCCGGCATGGAGCGGTACCGGTGACCCTGCTCGCCTTCGCTCTCTTCGCCGGGGCCGCGCTCTGGACGGCTCTGCGCCACCGATCGCAGCACCGCGGGGACTACGCCCTGACCTGGGGGCTCGCGCTCGTGGCCGCTGCCTCGGCGCTGCGCATCAGCCAGGTCGAGTCGTTCCTGCTCGAGCACGCGCCCCCCGGCGCCCACGAGCTCGCCAAGCACGCCCTGCTCGTCGCCGGCTGCCTGTGCATCGCGGCGTGGGTCCAGGGCACCCAGGGGCCTCGGCCTCGTCCGACGTACCTCGCCTCGGGGATCGTCGGGGTCGTCGGGGTGCTCGTGCTCGTCTTCGCGCTCAACGGCCCGTGGGAGCGGCAGGACTTCGACCTGCAGACCGGCGGCAAGCCCTGGATGGCCCTGTACTGGGCCGCGTACTACGGGGCGTTCCTCTGGGCCACGGCGACGTTCGGCGTCTCGACCGTCCGGAACCGGCAGGACCGTCCCCGCAGCGACCGCTGGGGCATGGACCTCGCCGCCGCGGGTGCGTTCGTCGGGGTGCTGTGGGCACTCCTGAGCGCCGTCAACATCGTCCTGCAGGAGCCGGGGGCGATCGAGCAGTACCGGCTCCTCGGGATCCGCACGCGGTACCTGATCGCGGCGTCGAGCATCCTGCTCACGCTCGGGATCATGGGGCACCTGCTCTCGGCCGCTCGGACCCGGCGACGCCGCCGGGCCGACCTGAGCGCGCTGCACGCGCACCTGGTCGACGCCGTCGCGGAGTCCCGCCTGTCGTCCGTGCGCCCCGAGGTCGCCGAGTACCACCGGACCATCGAGATCATGGACGCGCTCGCGACGCTGGCCCGCTACTCGGCCCCCCAGGACGCCGCGCAGGTCCGGACCCTGGTCGGCGACGCGCCCGAGCCCGTGCTGCGGGCGCTGCAGATCGACCTCGCCGCGACCCGGCGCGGCATGGACGAGCGACCAGAGGTCCCCGCGGACTGGAGCGCCTGGGCCGAGGACGACCACGCCCTGCGCCACCTGGGCAGGGCGTTCCGTGAGCAGACGAGCGAGAAGCGCGCGGTCGTGCTCGCCGGAGTCCTCGGCACCGAGCAGGAGCCGCGATGACGCCCCCGGCCGGAGCGGCGGTCACCGCTGCCCCACCCCGCTGGGCCGTCGTCGTGACGGAGGTCCTCGCGCCGGGCTACACGGTCGCGGCTCTCGTCCTGGCCGCGGCCCTGTACGCGTCGCCCGGTCTGGCCGGCGCGCGCTACGTGGTGCTCGCGGTCCTGCTCTGCGGCGGGCTGCCCTACCTGTTCGTCCACGGGCTCGCGCGGGCCGAGGTCCTGGAGTCCCGTCACGTGCGCCCCCGGGCCCAGCGCCTCGTGGTCTTCGCGGGGCTCCTCGTCATCGAGGTCACGGCGATCCTCGTCCTGCACCTCGCGGGAGCACCTCCCCTGCTCCCCCGGCTCCTCGCGGCCTACCTCGCGGGGATCGTCGCGATCGCCCTGGTCACCCCGTTCGTGCGCGCCTCGGTGCACACCGCCGTGTTCTCGGTCGCCGCGGGCGTCTCCACGGCCCTGTCCTGGTGGCTGGCGGCCGCGCTCCTGGCCGTCGCGGTCGTCGTCGGGCTCTCCCGCCTCGCGGTGCACGACCACTCCCGCCGCGAGGTCGTGACGGGACTCGTGCTCGGCGCCTCGGTGGGGGCCGCGGCCGCCGCGGCTCTCCTCGGCTGACGTCCCGCGCGGCACCGGCAGCACGCCCATTCCGGACAGGTACCGGACCTCACACGGCGAGCCGATATCCCTTGACCTTCCCCGTACTGCGCGCGATCCTCGATCCATGCCGACGACGCCCCTCCTCGTGCCGCTGCCCGCCGCGACCACGCGACCAGCGGGCAGGCAGCAGGAGCTCCGGCCCCGGCGACCTCGCCCGGTGCCATGACGAGCGCACTGCTCGCCGGGCTCGTCGCGGGCTACGCGATCGCCATCCCGGTGGGCGCGATCGCCGTCTACCTCGTGACGCTCACCGCCCGCACACGTTTCGCGGTCGGGGCGGCCGCGGGCCTCGGCACCGCGACGGCCGACGGCATCTACGCGACGGTCGCGGTCGTCGCGGGGGCCGTCGTCGCCCCGCTCGTCGCAGCCGTCCGCACGCCGCTGACCTGGGCGTCGGTCGCGGTCCTCGCCTTCCTCGCGTGGCGCACGTTCCGCCCCGCGCTCCAGCGCGTCCTGCCCGACGGCGCCACGCCCCGTCCGGCGACCGCCGACACCACTCCCGTGCGGGCCTACGCGACGCTGCTCGGCCTCACCCTGGTCAACCCTGCGACAGTGATCTACTTCGCCGTCCTCGTGGCCGGTGGCGCGCTGAGCCCCGACGCGACGGGCGCGGAGCGAGCGGTCTTCGTGCTCGCGGCGTTCGTCGCGTCCGCGAGCTGGCAGATGCTCGTCGCCGGTGGTGGCGCTGTGCTCGGGCGCGCCCTCACGAACGACACCGGCCAGCGCGTCACCGCTGCCGTGGGCGGCCTGGTGATCCTCGCGCTCGCGGTGCACCTGGCGCTCGGGGCCTGACGCGAGGGCGTCAGGCCCCGACGAGGTCCGCCGGAGCGAACGTCCGGACCGCAGCCCGGAAGTACTGCTCTGCGCGCTCGCGCGCCTCGCCCCGCGAGCACTGCGCTTCTTCGAGACCTCGCGTCCCGCCGTGCGCGAGCTCGAGCTCCTCGGTCACGAACCGGCCGATCGCGGCACCGGCCGTTCCCGTCCCCATCTCGCGGGTCACGGCCTTGAGCGCGACGAGCTCGCCGACGGCATCCTGCACGGTCGACGAGGCCTCCCCCTGCGCGAGCAGGGTGAGCAGGTCGAGGGGTGGGTTGCTCGCGTCCGGGTGGACCCGCAGCCACCGCAGCACCGCGGCGGGCCGCAACGCGTAGAAGACCTTCTTGAGGGAGACGTCACCGCCCTCCCACCGGTCGCGCTGCCGACTGCCGAGGTACGCGTAGTGCCGGACCAGGGCTCCACGGTCGACGACGTCGGAGGCGAGCGCCCGCAGACCGTCGCGGAAGTCCTCGTCGCCGCGATACACGATCCCTGACTCCAACCACTCGACGATCGTCGCGTTCCCCTTCACCAGGAGCGGCACCGCCTTGACGAGGTCCCAGCCGTTGACGTCGAGGACCGCGTCGAGCGGGGTCTCCAGGACGTCGCGGCGCGGCCACGGCCCGAGGTAGTCCTCGGGAGCGCGGACGTACACGAACCGGCAGTCGTAGTCGCTGTCGGGCGACGGGAAGCCCCACGCCCTGCTCCCGCTCTCGACCGCCCACGGGATCGCGACGCGCTCGGTCACGGTGAGGGTCTCGAGGCGGTCGTCGATCGAGGCGACCACCGCGGGGTCGAGAGACGAGGGGAGGAAGCGCATCCCGGGAGACTAGCCGCTGCGCGCGCCGGCTCCCCAGGCAATTCTCGGGGGCCTTGTCGGTCGGTCCTGTCGGTGGAGCATCGCCCGAGCATGCCCTCCTTCCGCAACGACGAGGCCCCGGTGGCCGGTCGCGCGAGGAGCGCAGCCGGCCACCGGGGCCGTCGTCGAACTGTCAGCGCGGATCAGACGTCCGTGCTGTCACCGATCCGGTGCACGAGGATCGAGTTCGTCGTGCCGGGCTGGCCCACCGGGGCGCCCGAGACAACGACCACGAGGTCGCCGACCTCGGCGAGGCCGTTGGCCTGCAGGGTCGTGTCGACCTGGCCGACCATCGCGTCGGTGTTCGCGACCTCGGGCACCTGGTACGACTGGGTGCCCCACGTGAGCGACAGGACGTTGCGCACGTGCTCGCGCGGCGTGAACGCGAGCAGCGGGATCGACGAGCGCAGACGCGACATGCGTCGCGCCGAGTCGCCCGACTGCGTGAAGGTCGCGAGGTACTTCGCACCCAGGACCTCACCGATCTCGGCAGCGGCACGCGTGATGGCGCCACCGCGCGTGTGCGGGGTCGAGCCGAGCGGCGCCATGCGCTCACGGCCGGCTTCCTCGGTCGCCTCGATGATGCGGGCCATGGTCTCGACCGTCAGGATCGGGAAGTCGCCCACGCTCGTCTCGCCCGAGAGCATGACGGCGTCGGCCCCGTCGAGGACCGCGTTGGCGCAGTCCGACGCCTCGGCGCGCGTGGGGCGCGGCGAGTTCGTCATGGACTCGAGCACCTGCGTCGCCACGATGACCGGCTTGGCGTTGCGACGAGCGAGCTCGACGATGCGCTTCTGCACGAGCGGGACCTGCTCGAGCGGGAGCTCGACCGCGAGGTCACCACGGGCGACCATGACGCCGTCGAACGCGTCGATGATCTCCGCGAGGTTCTCGACGGCCTGCGGCTTCTCGATCTTGGCGATGACGGGGACCGAGCGGCCCTCCTCGTCCATGATCGTCTTGACGTCGTCGAAGTCGGCCGCAGAACGGACGAACGACAGCGCGATGATGTCCGCACCGAGGCGGAGCGCCCAGCGCAGGTCGTCGCGGTCCTTCTCGGACAGCGCCGGCACGGAGACCGCGACACCCGGCAGGTTCAGACCCTTGTTGTTGGAGACCGGTCCGGCCACCTCGACACGGGTGACGACCTGGGGGCCCTCGACCGCGGTGACGCGGACGAGCACCTTGCCGTCGTCGATCAGGATCGGGTCGCCGACGCGCGCGTCCCCGGGCAGACCCTTGTGGGTCGTGGAGACGAGCTCCTTGGTGCCCACGACGTCCTCGGTCGTGATCGTGAAGGTGTCGCCCTCGTTGAGCCAGTGCTTCTCGTCGCCGCCGAAGCGACCCAGGCGGATCTTGGGCCCCTGGAGGTCGACGAGCACAGCCACGGAACGGCCCGATGCCGTCGCGGCCTCGCGCACGCCGTGGTAGACGGCCTCGTGCTCCTCGGCACTGCCGTGGCTGCGGTTGATCCGCGCCACGTCCATCCCGGCGTCGACGAGCGCCCGGAGCTGTTCCTTCGACTCGGTCGCGGGTCCGATGGTGCAAACGATCTTTGCTCTGCGCATTTCTCCAGCCTCGTTGTTCCTTCGTGTCCGGCGGAACCGGACCGCCTCGGGCCCCTGCCTGGGCCCCGTCTCCACCCCGGACGTCCTCGCGGACGCCGGGGCGCGTCTCACACTCTTGTCATGCTCTCAGCGACACGGTCGATGCGCGCACCGGGGCAGGGAGCTCGGTGCGTCCCTGCAGGTACGCGTCGGCCGACGCGGCCGCGGCACGACCCTCGGCGATGGCCCACACGATGAGCGACTGCCCGCGTCCCGCGTCACCGGCGACGAACACGCCGGGAACGGTGGTCGCGAAGTCGTCGCCGCGTGCGACCAGGCCACGAGCCGTGAGCCCGATCTCCGACTGCGCCGAGAGCGTCTGGGTCTCCGGTCCCGTGAAGCCCATGGCCACGAGCACGAGATCGGCAGGGATCTCCTTCTCGGTGCCGGCCTTCGGGACGCGACGCCCGTCCGGGAGGTACTCGGTCTCGGCGACGCGCAGGGCGCGCACCCGACCGTCCTCGCCCGCCAGGAAGTCGACCGTCGACGCCAGGTAGGCCCGCTCGCCCCCCTCCTCGTGCGAGGAGGAGACCTCGAAGAGGATCGGGTCGGTCGGCCAGGGCTGCGTCGCCGAACGCTCGAGCGGCGGCCTCTTGCCGATCGCGAGCGTCGTGACGCTCGCCGCCCCCTGCCGGAGCGAGGTGCCCAGGCAGTCGGAGCCGGTGTCGCCGCCACCGATGACGATCACGTTCTTGCCCGTCGCGAGGATCTGGTCCTCGACCACGCCGCCCGCGACCACCGTGTTGGCCTGGTGCAGGAACTCCATGGCGAAGTGCACGCCGGGGAGGTCGTTGCCCGGGACCTGCAGGGCACGCGGGACCGTCGCGCCGGTCGCGAGGACCACGGCGTCGAAGCGACGTCGCAGCTCGTCCCAGGTGATGTCCACGCCGATCTCGACGCCCGGGCGGAAGCGGGTGCCCTCGGCCTCCATCTGCGCCAGGCGACGGTCGATGTGCAGCTTCTCGAGCTTGAAGTCCGGGATGCCGAACCGCAGCAGACCGCCGATCGCCGCGTCACGCTCGTAGACGACGACCGTGTGACCGGCACGGGTGAGCTGCTGGGCCGCGGCCAGGCCCGCGGGCCCCGAACCGACGACCGCGACCGTCGACCCCGTCAGACGCTGCGGCACCTGCGGCGTGACCAGCCCGCGGGCGAACGCCTCGTCGATGATCGAGACCTCGACGTTCTTGATGGTCACGGCCGGCTGGTTGATGCCGAGCACGCAGCTCGACTCGCACGGCGCCGGGCACACACGTCCCGTGAACTCCGGGAAGTTGTTGGTCTCGTGCAGCCGTTCGCTGGCCTCGGCCCACTGGTCGCGCCAGACCAGGTCGTTCCACTCGGGGATGAGGTTCCCGAGGGGGCAGCCCTGGTGGCAGAACGGGATGCCGCAGTCCATGCAGCGGCCCGCCTGCTCCTTGAGGAACGGCTGCCCCTCGACCAGGTGCTCGTGCACGTCGCGCCAGTCGCGCAGCCGGACCTCGACCGGACGGTTGGGCGGGAGCTCGCGCTCCCGCACCTTCAGGAATCCACGGGGATCAGCCACGAGCCACCTCCAAGATCTGGTCCCACACGCCGGGAGCGGCGGGGTCGAGCCCGTCGAGCTCGGCCTGCGCGAGCGCCTTGCGCACGCGGGCGAACTCGGCGGGCAGGATGCGCGTGAAGCGAGCACGCGCAGCGTCGAAGTCCTCGAGCAGCTCGGCCGCGACCGTCGAGCCCGTCTCCTCCAGGTGCGTGCGGACCAGGCCCTCGACGAGAGCCGCGTCCGCGTCGTCGAGCGGGTCGAGCAGGAGCTCGCCCGTCGCGACCGCAGCGGTGTTCATGGCCGCGGGCCGCAGGTCCAGCACGTAGGCCGTCCCTCCGGACATGCCCGCGCCGAGGTTGCGTCCGGTCGGGCCGAGGATCAGCACCGCACCACCGGTCATGTACTCGAGCCCGTGGTCGCCCACCCCCTCGACGACGAGCGTCGCCCCGGAGTTGCGGACCGCGAAGCGCTCGCCCACGAGCCCGCGCAGGAGGATCTGCCCGGACGTCGCGCCGTAGCCGATGACGTTGCCCGCCACGACGTTGCTCGACCCCGTGAGGACTGCCGAGCGGTCCGGACGGACGATGATGCGTCCACCCGAGAGGCCCTTGCCCACGTAGTCGTTCGCGTCGCCGAAGAGACGCAGCGTGATGCCGCGGGGCAGGAACGCCCCCATGGACTGACCGGCGGACCCCGTGAGGGAGACGTCGATCGTGTCGTCGGCCAGCCCCTCGCCGCGGTACCGCTTGGTCACCTCGTGACCGAGCATGGTGCCCACGGTGCGGTTGACGTTGCGGATCGGCAGGGCGATCCGGACCGGCTCGCGGTTCTCCAGGGCGTCGGCGGCCAGCGTGATGAGCTGGTTGTCGAGCGCCTTGTCGAGGCCGTGGTCCTGGGTCGTCGTGTTGCGCAGCGACGAGCCCTCGAGCGGCTGAGGCTTCTCGAGCACGGGCGCGAGGTCGAGACCCTGCGCCTTCCAGTGCTCGATCGCCTGCCGGGTGTCGAGCGCCTCGACGTGGCCCACGGCCTCCTCGATCGACCGGAACCCCAGGCGTGCCAGGTGCTCGCGCACCTCCTCGGCGATGAACTCGAAGAAGTTCACGACGAACTCGGGCTTGCCCGTGAAGCGTGCCCGCAGCTCGGGGTTCTGGGTGGCGACGCCCACCGGACAGGTGTCCAGGTGGCACACGCGCATCATGACGCAGCCGGAGACGACCATGGGAGCGGTCGCGAAGCCGAACTCCTCGGCACCGAGCAGCGCACCGACGACCACGTCGCGGCCCGTCTTCATCTGCCCGTCGACCTGCACCACGATGCGGTCGCGCAGGTTGTTCAGCACGAGCGTCTGCTGGGTCTCGGCCAGGCCGAGCTCCCACGGGGTGCCCGCGTGCTTGAGCGAGGTCAACGGGCTCGCGCCCGTGCCGCCGTCGTGCCCCGAGATGAGGACGACGTCCGCGTGCGCCTTGGACACACCGGTCGCGACCGTCCCCACGCCGAACTCGCTCACGAGCTTGACGTGCACACGAGCCGACGGGTTCGCGTTCTTGGCGTCGTGGATGAGCTGCGCCAGGTCCTCGATCGAGTAGATGTCGTGGTGCGGCGGCGGCGAGATGAGCCCGACGCCCGGCGTCGAGTGCCGGGTCCGGGCGATCCACGGGTAGACCTTGTGCCCGGGCAGCTGACCGCCCTCGCCGGGCTTGGCACCCTGGGCGAGCTTGATCTGGATGTCGTCCGCCGCGGTCAGGTACTCCGACGTGACGCCGAACCGGCCCGAGGCGATCTGCTTGACCTTCGAGCGACGCTCCGGGTCGTACAGACGCTCCGGCTCCTCGCCGCCCTCGCCCGTGTTCGAGCGACCACCCAGGCGGTTCATGGCGATGGCCAGGGTCTCGTGCGTCTCGGCCGAGATCGAGCCGTACGACATGGCGCCCGTGTTGAAGCGCTTGACGATCTCGCTGACCGGCTCGACCTCGTCGATCGAGATCTCCGGGCGCTGACCGTCCTTGAACTCCAGGAGCCCGCGCAGCGTCATGAGACGCGTCGACTGGTCGTCGACGCGCTGCGTGTACTGGCGGAAGATGTCGTACCGGCGCTCACGCGTCGCGTGCTGCAGCCGGAAGACCGTCTCCGGGTCGAACAGGTGCTCCTCGCCGTCACGGCGCCACTGGTACTCGCCGCCCGTGGTGAGACGGACGTGCGCCTGATGGTTGCCCGAGGCCGGGTAGGCCTCGGCGTGACGGGCCGCGACCTCGGCCGCGAGCACGTCGAGACCGATGCCTCCCAGACGGCTCGTGGTGCCTGCGAAGTAGTCCGCGACGAGCTCGTGCGACAGACCGAGCGCCTCGAAGACCTGTGCCCCGCGGTACGAGGAGATGGTCGAGATGCCCATCTTGCTCATGACCTTCAGGACGCCCTTGCCGAGCGCCTTGATGAGGTTCTTGACCGCCTTCTCCGGCTCGACCGTGACGAACCCGGACTTGGCGAGGTCCTCGACGGACTCCATCGCGAGGTACGGGTTGACCGCCGCGGCGCCGTAGCCGATGAGGAGCGCCACGTGGTGCACCTCCCGGACGTCCCCGGCCTCCACGACGAGCGAGACCTGGGTACGGGTGTGCCTGCGCAGCAGGTGGTGGTGCACCGCGCTCGACAGGAGCAGCGACGGGATGGGCGCGAGCTCCTGGTTGGAGTCGCGGTCGGAGAGCACGATGAAGCTCGCGCCGTCGGCGACGTGGGCGTCGACCTCGGCGAAGATCTCCTCGAGCCGCGCGTGCAGAGCCTCTCCCCCGCCGCTGACGGGGTAGAGCCCCTTGACCGTGACAGCCCGGAAGATGCCCTCGAGGCCCGGGTCGCGGTCGACGCGCAGGATCTTCGCGAGCTCGTCGTTGTCCAGCACCGGGAAGGGCAGGATCAGCTTGCGCGCGTGCAGCGGGCTGTCGTCCAGGAGGTTCGGCTCAGGACCGATCGCACCGCCGATCGACGTGACCAGCTCCTCGCGGATCGCGTCGAGCGGCGGGTTGGTCACCTGCGCGAACATCTGCGTGAAGTAGTCGAACAAGAGGCGAGGACGGCTGGACAGCACCGCGATGGGCGTGTCCGTCCCCATCGCGCCGAGCGGCTCGGCGCCCGTGCTCGCCATGGGGGTCAGCAGGATCCGCAGCTCTTCCTCGGTGTACCCGAAGGCGCGCTGACGACGCTGGACCGAGGCGGGGCTGTGCGCCACGTGCTCGCGCTCGGGCAGGTTCTCGAGGTAGACCGAGTTCTCGGCGACCCACTGCGCGTAGGGGCGCTGGGCGGCGAGCTGGCCCTTGACCTCCTCGTCCTCGATGATCCGGCCCTGACCGGTGTCGACGAGGAACATGCGCCCCGGCTCGAGGCGCCCCTTGCGGACGATCGTGGCCGGGTCGAGGTCCAGGACGCCGGCCTCGGAGGCCAGGACGACGAGGCCGTCCTCGGTCACCCAGTAGCGCCCCGGGCGCAGCCCGTTGCGGTCCAGCACGGCACCGATGAGGGTCCCGTCGGTGAAGTTGAGGCAGGCGGGCCCGTCCCACGGCTCCATGAGCGTGGAGTGGTACTCGTAGAAGGCTCGGCGGTCCGGGTCCATCTCGGCGTGGTTCTCCCAGGCCTCGGGCGCCATCATGAGGACGGCGTGAGGCAGGGAACGGCCCGAGAGGTGCAGGAGCTCGAGCACCTCGTCGAAGCTCGCCGAGTCGCTCGACCCCTCGGAGCACACGGGCAGCAGCGGGGCGAGGTCGCCCAGCTTGTCGCTCGCGAGCATGCCCTGACGCGCGGCCATCCAGTTGCGGTTGCCGCGCACCGTGTTGATCTCGCCGTTGTGCGCGATCATGCGGAACGGCTGCGCGAGCGGCCAGGACGGGAACGTGTTGGTCGAGAAGCGCGAGTGGACGAGCGCGAGCTCGCTCGCGTAGCGCGGGTCCGAGAGGTCCGGGAAGAACGGCTCGAGCTGCGCGACGGTCAGCATGCCCTTGTAGGTGAGCGTGCGGGACGACAACGAGGCGAAGAACAGACCGAGCTCGTGCTCGGCGCGCTTGCGCAGGCGATAGGTGCGCCGGTCCAGGTCGAGCCCGGACAGCTCCCGCGTCAGGTCCGCCACGACGAGCTGGCGGAACGTCGGCATGGAGGCCCGCGCGCTCGGCCCCACGAGGTCGGCGGTCACGGGGACGTCGCGCCACGCGAGGACGACGAGTCGTTCCTCGGCCGCGATGGCCTCGACCTGTCGCACGACCTCGGCGGCGGCCTCCGCGTCCTGGGGAAGGAAGGCCATGCCGATCGCGTAGTGCCCGGCCGGCGGGAGGTCCACGTCGACCACGTCCCGCACGAAGGCGTCGGGGATCTGGGTCAGGATGCCTGCCCCGTCTCCGCTGTTCTCCTCGGCGCCGACGGCGCCGCGGTGGTCCAGGTTGAGCAGGGCCGTGAGCCCCGCGTCAACGATGTCGCGTCCGGGTGTGCCGCGGAGCGTCGCCACGAAGGCGACGCCGCACGCGTCGTGCTCGGCCACAGGGTCATACAGGCCCTGTGCCGAAGGCGCAGCAGCCCGGTGCAGCGGCGTGGTCATCAACACCGTCCTCACAGGCGCCCGGCCATGGGCCGGGCTTTGATCCAACTTGGGGGATTGTGGGACTTCATCGGCCCAACGGACATGACTGAACCATCTGGACGGTTGTCCAGCGGGTTCGCCTATGAAAAGACGGGTGCCTCAGTGACCTGGGTCGGGTCGGCCAGCACCTGCCTGCTCGGGCTCCGCAGCATCGAGCGATACTGTCTCTTCGCGCCCTGGGTGTCGGCGCCCGATAACGATAAACGCTATCAACGCACCGACTCCGACCAGGATGGAGGTCCAGACGTTCAGTCGGAGGCCGAGCACCAGCTCGGCCGTGTCGATGCGAAGCATCTCGATCCACACGCGGCCAAGCGTGTAGAAGAGAACGTACAGCCAGAATACCCGACCATGACCCAACCTGAAGCGACGGTCGAGGTAGATGAGCAGGAACGCCGCAGCGACGTTCCACAGGAGCTCGTAGAGGAACGTCGGGTGGAACAGCGTCCCGGACTCGTAGCCTGCCGGGAGGTACTGGTCGGAGATCTGCAGACCCCACGGGAGCGTGGTCGCGCTGCCGAACAGCTCCTGGTTGAACCAGTTGCCGAGCCGGCCGATCGCCTGGGCGAGCAGCAGCCCTGGTGCGAGCGCGTCGGCGAACGCCGCGAAGCTCACCTTCTGGCGGCGGCAGCCGATGTAGGCACCCACCGCGCCGAGCGCGATGGCCCCCCAGATCCCGAGGCCGCCGTCCCAGATCCGCAGCGCCTTGAGCGGGTCGCCGTCCGGTCCCCAGTACGGGTCCGGCGTCGAGATGACGTGGTAGAGGCGCCCGCCGACGATCCCGAACGGCACGGCCCAGAACGCGATCTCCAGGACGTCGTCGGGGTCGCCGCCGCGCTCGGCCCAGCGCTTGCGGGTGAGCCACACCGCGACGGCGATACCGGCGAGGATCGCGAGCGCGTAGGCGCGCAGCGGGAAGGGCCCCAGGTACCAGGTGTGCTGGGACGGGCTGGGGATCGAGGCGACCAGCGGCCCGACGGCGGACACGAGCCCGTTCATGACGTCACCTTCCCGGAGGTCTCGTCGCTCGACCGAGCGGAGCGGACGCCGTGCGCGAGGTCGCGAGCGACCTCGCGCACCTTCTCGAGCCGCTCCTCCCAGGGCTCGTCGCCCAGGAGCGGGCGGACGAACGCGGAACCGACGATCACGCCGTCGGCGTAGCGACCGACCTGCGCGGCCTGCGCGCCGGTCGAGACGCCGAGACCGACGCACACGTGCTCGCCGCCCGCTGCCCGCGTCGCCGCGACCAGCTCCTCGGCCTTGCTGCCGACCTCGGACCGGACCCCGGTCACGCCCATGGTCGAGGCCGCGTAGACGAAGCCGCGCGAGGCAGCAGCCGTGAGGCGCAGGCGCTCGGGGGTCGAGCTTGGGGCGACGAGGAAGACCTTGTCGAGACCGTGGGCGTCCGCGGCTGCGATCCACTCCCCCGCCTCGTCCGGGATGAGGTCTGCCGTGATCAGCCCGGCGCCACCGGCCGCGGCCAGGTCGCGTGCGAAGCTCTCCACGCCGTAGCGCAGCACCGGGTTCCAGTAGGTCATGACCAGGACCGGCACGCCCAGCGCAGCCACGGCCTGGACGGCCGTGAAGACGTCGCGGACGCGCGTACCGGCCTCGAGCGAGTGCTCGACCGCCCGCTGGATGACGGGACCGTCCATGACGGGGTCCGTGTAGGGCAGGCCGAGCTCGATGATGTCGACGCCGGACTCGACGAGCGCCTTCGCGACCTCCACCGTCCCCTCGACGCTCGGGTAGCCCACGGGCAGGTAGCCGATGAGGGCAGCGCGCCCCTGGGCGGACAGCTCCTCGATCAGCGCCGCGGTGCGATGGGGCGCCTGGACGCCTCCGACGGTCGCGCTCACAAGCTGCTCCCTTCGCCGTCGACCACGGTGTCCGCGTCGATCAGGTCGAACCACCGTGCCGCCGTCGCGACGTCCTTGTCCCCGCGCCCGGAGAGGTTCACCAGGATCACGGTGTCCTCCTTGCCCGCGGCCCGTGCCTCACGGCCGATCCGCAGCGCACCGGCGAGCGCGTGCGCCGACTCGATGGCCGGGATGATCCCCTCGGTACGGCACAGGAGCCGGAAGGCCTCCATGGCCTCGACGTCCGAGACGGGCTCGTAGGTCGCTCGGCCCAGGTCGTGCAGCCACGAGTGGGCCGGGCCCACGCTCGGGTAGTCCAGCCCGGCCGAGATCGAGTGGCTGGGCAGGGTCTGCCCGTCCTCGTCCTGGAGCAGGTAGGACCGGGCACCGTGGAGCACCCCGGGAGCGCCCCCGCTGAACCGGGCCGCGTGCTTGCCCGTCGAGACGCCCTCTCCTCCGGCCTCGAAGCCGTAGAGCGCCACGTCCTTGTCGTCGAGGAACGCGTTGAACAGGCCGAGCGCGTTCGACCCGCCGCCCACGCACGCCGCGAGGGCGTCGGGGAGCCGACCGATCCGGTCGAGGATCTGAGCGCGCGCCTCCTCGCCGATGATCCGGTGGAAGTCGCGGACCATCTCCGGGAACGGGTGAGGGCCGGTCACGGTCCCCAGCAGGTAGTGCGTCGAGTCGACGTTCGCGACCCAGTCGCGCAGCGCCTCGTTGATCGCGTCCTTGAGCGTGCGCGAACCGATGGTCACCGGGACCACCGTCGCGCCGAGGAGCCGCATGCGCGCGACGTTGAGCGCCTGGCGCTCGGTGTCCTCCTCGCCCATGTAGACCACGCACTCGAGGTCCATGAGTGCGGCGGCCGTGGCCGTGGCGACACCGTGCTGCCCGGCCCCTGTCTCGGCGATCACGCGCTTCTTGCCCATGCGCTTGACGAGCAGGGCCTGCCCGAGCACGTTGTTGATCTTGTGCGAGCCGGTGTGGTTGAGGTCCTCACGCTTGAGGAACACCCGCGCTCCCCCGGCGTGCTCCGCGAAGCGGGGCACCTCCGTCAGGGGGTTGGGGCGGCCCGTGTACTCGCGGTGGAGCCGGGCGAGCTCTTCCTGGAACGTCGGGTCGACGACCGCCTTGCGGTACTCGGCCTCGAGCTCGTCGAGCGCGGCGATCAGCGCTTCCGGGACGAACCGTCCGCCGAAGTCCCCGAAGTACGGGCCCTGCTGGTTCTGCAGGGAAGGTGTTGCGTCGGGCACGCGGCCTGACCTCCTCGGTGCGGGATCTACGTTGTCTGGGGTGGGATCAGGGCCGGACGGACCACAGGGACGGGTGCGAGCCCGCCGCCACGAGGTCGGCGACCGAGGCGCGCGGAGCGTCGTCCGTGACCAGGGCCTCGCCGACGAGGACGGCGTGCGCCCCCGACCGTGCGTAGTCCATCACGTCGTGCGGTCCGCGGACACCCGACTCGGCGATCCGGACCAGCTCGTCCGGGATGGCCGGGGCCAGTCGTGCGAACGTGGTCCGGTCGACCTCGAGCGTCTTGAGGTCGCGCGCGTTGACCCCGATCACCCGGGCACCCGCGTCGATCGCGCGCGTGACCTCGTCGAGCGTGTGCACCTCGACGAGAGCCGTCATGCCGAGCGAGTGGACCCGCTCGACGAGCGACGTCAGCACCGTCTGCTCGAGGGCCGCGACGATCAGCAGGACGAGGTCCGCGCCGTGGGCCCGAGCCTCCCAGACCTGGTACGGGGTCACGACGAAGTCCTTGCGCAGGACGGGGATGTCCACCTTGGCACGGACCGCGTCGAGGTCCGCGAGGCTGCCGTTGAAGCGGCGCTGCTCGGTCAGCACCGAGATGACGGCCGCGCCGCCCTTCTCGTACTCCGAGGCGAGCGAGGCCGGGTCCGCGATGGCCGCCAGGTTCCCCTTGCTGGGGCTCGACCGCTTGACCTCGGCGATGACAGCGACAGCGTCCTCGGCCTTGAGGCGGCTGACGCAGTCGAGGGCGCCGGGCGCGCGGGCGGCGCGCTCCTTCAGCTCGTCCAGGGTGGTCTTCGCCTGGCGCTCCGCAAGATCCTCGCGGACTCCCGCGACGATGTCCTCCAGAACCGTCATGTGATATCTCCCCGTGCTCGTCGTCGACTCCGTGCCAGCTCAGGTACGCGGGTCCGCTGCCGCGACCGTGACGAGTCGTCTGCAGCGTCTCTCCGCGAACCATTGACAGGGAGATACCTGCCATCGTAGGGCCGCCCGAGAGTGACCAGGGACACGTGTCACCCCGCGAGATGCGCGCCAGACCCTTGACGACCTGTCAGGACGGCCCGAGGAACGGCACCATCGCGGGGATGTTCCGCGCGACGCCGAAGCCCACCAGGACCACCAGGGCGGCGACGCCCGCCCACGCGGGCACCGCTCGGGCACGGGTACCGGTCCAGGCTCGACGCAGCCACAGGACCCAGGCCACGACGAGGAACGGCACGACGACCACCCACAGGGGGTTCATGGCCCAGGCCCCGGCGATGTCGCCCGTCGCGAGGTCGTGGGTGGCCCGCAGCCCCCCGCACGCGGGGCAGGCCCAGCCCGTGAGCGCCAGGAGGGGGCACAGCGGATAGCCGCCCTCGTGCGGGTCCACGAGCGCGAGGACGAGGGTCGCCCCCGCGACGACGCCACCGGCGACGAGCGGCGCTACGCCGGCTCGCCACCGGCCGACGGGCACGGCAGACGTCCCCGCGGGCTCACCGCCCACGGGGCCCGCCGCTCGCGGCTCAGCCGTAGTACCCCTCCTGGAAGCCGGCCTGGAAGTCGGGCGAGGCGACGATCGCGATCACGAGGATCAGGCCGAGGACCGAGAGCACGATCCCGACCCAGCCGAGGATCACTCCGGCGAGCGCAAGACCACCGTTGTTGGCCTCGCCCGCCGCCACGGCCCGCTTGGCCTTGCTCCCGACGATGACCGCAGGGATCCCGGTGAAGAATCCGCAGGACAGGACGATCGACGCGATGCCCAGCACGAACGCCCAGATGCCCAGGTCGTTGCGGGGGAAGAACCCGTAGGCACCGCCGGGTACCGGCGCGGCGCCGTACGGCGTGGCGCCGTAGGGCGGCTGTCCAGGTGCACCGTACGGCTGCTGCGGGGCAGCGTAGGGCGGCTGCTGCGCGGGCGCACCGTACTGCGGGTACCCGCTGTCCGGCGTGCCGGGCGCCGGGGCGCCGTAGGGAGACGGGCTCTGCTGCGGGTAGCCCGGGTACGCGGGAGGTACCGGGCCCTGCTGGCCCGTTCCCTCGGGCTCCTCGCCGGCGGGACGGTACGGGTCCGTCGGAGGGGTGGGGGGATAGCTCATGGGACGTCTGCTCTCTGCTGGGAAGGCCGGGTCGCGCCCGGGTCTACCGGTGGTACGGCACGCGCCCCGCACCCCTGGGGGTGCGCGGCGCGCGGCGACGGTCCGGGCTCTCGCCCAGGCGACGTCAGCTCTGAGCGGCCTTCGGCTGGCCGTAGCCCATGTTGCGCAGGACCAGGCCGCCGACGAGCGCGAGCGCGACGACACCCATACCGACCCAGAACATCCACACGGCGGCGATCGCCACGGCGACCCCGGCGACGACCGCACCGACGATGATGCCGATCATGGTGAACCACGCCGCCACGGTGTGACCGTGGTTCGTGGGAGGTGCCGACGGCGGCAGGTAGGAGATCTCGGTGGTCTGCGGCGTCTTCTCGGCCATGGGGGGTGTGCCTTTCGTCAAGATGTGCGTCCAGCCTATCGGACGTCGGTCGGTCTGTTCGTGCGGACGGGAGGTGATGCTCAGCGGTCTGTGGGGTCCTCGCCGCGGGTCAACGAGTCCCACGTCTCCTGCTCGTCGGGCTCGTCGGCGGGTGCCACCTCGGTGCGCCCTGCCGCCTGGGCCGCCGAGGCCGTCGTCGCGGGGCTCGAGGGGGTGCCCGTCCCGGCCGCGACGGCGGACGCCGCGGGTCCGTCGACGGGCGTCCCGGCGTCGGGCCGGACGATCTCGTGGCGCGCGGACACGCGCCCCCACGTGGGCGAGGAGACCGCGGCCCACACGGCCGCGAGGACCACCAGCACGCCGACCGCCAGCGCCACCGCGGGCCAGGGCGTGAGCGTCACGGCGCTCGTCATCTCGGTGACGCCGGTCGCCTCGGCGACCGCCGACGTCGCTGCGGGCACGGGGTCGCGCAGGATCGCGGCGGCCGACGCGCTCACGACGACGCCGCTCGCTGCGGCCACGACCAGGACGACCCAGCGCCCGACCCGGCCCACGAGTCCCAGCGCCAGGGCGGCGGCCACGACGACCAGGGCCCCCGCGCCCACTCCCGGCGCCGCCGTGGTCCCGGTGACGTGCACCTGGACGTCGGCGTCGAGGGCCGTCGCCCCCGAGGTGCGCAGCCACGTCGGGGCGGCCGCCGCGAGGGCGCCGGCACCGAGCACGAGCAGCAGCAGGATCGCGCTGCGGCGGGCGAGCCGCCACGAGCGGGGCGTCCGGGCCGCCCCTGCGGCCGGCTGGGCGGCGGGCACGGTCGCTCCGGGGCCGCTCACGCCAGGCTCCGCAGCCGAGCGGCCAGCTGGACGGCTCGGACCGCCGCGGCGGCCTTGTTGCGCGACTCCTCGTACTCGAGCGCGGGCACCGAGTCGGCCACGATCCCACCCCCGGCCTGGACGCTCGCACGTCCGTCGCGGATCAGGGCGGTGCGGATCGCGATCGCCATGTCCATGTTGCCGTCGAAGTCGAAGTAGCCGACCGTCCCGCCGTAGATCCCGCGCGAGGCGGGCTCGAGCTCGTCGATCAGGGCGATGGCCCGGGGCTTGGGCGCGCCCGAGAGCGTGCCCGCGGGGAACGTCGCGCGCAGCACGTCGAGCGCCCTGGCTCCCTGACGCAGCGTCCCGACCACGGTCGAGCACAGGTGCATGATGTGGCTGAAGCGCTTGGTCACCATGAACTCGACGACCTCGACCGAGGCCGGCTCGCAGACCTTCACCAGGTCGTTGCGCGAGAGGTCGACGAGCATGAGGTGCTCGGCACGCTCCTTGGGGTCCGCGAGGAGCTCCTCCCCCAGCGCGACGTCCTGCTCGGGCGTGGCACCGCGCGGGCGCGACCCCGCGATCGGGAACGTGACCACGTGCCCGTCGTCGACCTTGACGAGCGTCTCGGGGCTCGAGCCGACCACCGCGAAGTCCGAGCCGTCGGCGTCCGTGAGCTGGAAGTAGTACATGTACGGGCTCGGGTTGATGGTCCGCAGGGCCCGGTAGACGTCGAGCGGCGAGGCCGGGCAGTCCAGGTCGAGCCGCTGCGAGATCACGATCTGGAAGACCTCGCCGTCACGGATCGCGTCCTTGCCCGCGAGCACCGCGGTCTCGAACTCCTCGCGCGTCGAGCGGAACTCGAGCTCCGGCTCGGCGACGTCCGCGACCACCGCGGCCGACGATCCTCCCCCGGTCCCCGCCACGAGCTCGCGCTGCATGCGGTCGAGGCGCGAGACCGCGTCGGCGTACGCCTCGTCGACGCGCTCGTCGGTGTCGTCGAAGTTGATCGCGTTGGCCACGAGCCACACGCTGCCCTCGCGGTGGTCCACGACCGCGAGGTCGGTCGCGAGGCACAGCGTGACCTCGGGCACGCCCAGCTCGTCGGGTGCGTTCGCGGGCAGCGTGGGCTCCCAGTGACGCACGACGTCCCACCCCAGCGCACCCGCGAGTCCGCCGGTCAGGGGCGGCAGCCCGTCGATCGCGGGGGTGCGCAGCGCGTCGAGCGTCCGCTCGAGCACGTCCACGACGTCGCCCGTGGTCGGGACGCCCGCGGGCACGTCTCCGGTCCAGACGGCCTGGCCGTCGCGGGCCGTGAGCGTCGCACGCGACGCGACCCCCACGAACGAGTAGCGCGCCCAGCTTCCGTCGACCTCGGCGGACTCCAGCACGAACGTCCCGGGCCGCCCCTGCGCGAGGGTGCGGTACAGGCCCACGGGCGTGACGTCGTCGGCCAGGAGGCGGCGCACCACCGGGACCACGCGACGCGAGGTCGCGAGCGCACGGAAGCCCTCGACCGCGGGCCAGGTCTCGCCCCAGGGCAGGCCGGCCGCAGGGACCACGGGGGCGGTCGGGTCGATCGGGGGCGTCGAGCCGGTCACAGCGTCTTCTCCTCGGAGGTCTCGTTCTCGGGGCGGTGGCCCACCGCAGCGCCCAGGTCGCCGCCGGCCTCGAAGCACGTGCGGGCGCCCGTGTGGCAGGCCGCGCCCACCTGGTCGGCACGGACCAGGAGCGCGTCACCGTCGCAGTCGATCGCGACGGACTTGACCCACTGCGCGTGGCCCGACGTGTCGCCCTTGCGCCAGTACTCCTGCCGCGAGCGCGACCAGAAGGTCACGCGTCCCGTCGTCAGCGTCCGGCGCAGCGCCTCGTCGTCCATCCAGCCGAGCATGAGCACCTCGCCCGTGTCGTGCTGCTGGACGATCGCGGCGACCAGCCCGTCCGCGTCCCGCTTGAGACGGGCGGCGAGCGGTGCGGGCAGCGTGTCGGCGACGTCGCGGGCCCCCTCGGCGGCGAGGGGCTGGTCTGCGGGGACGGGCTGGGCGGTGTTATGGGGCACCCGAGAATCCTGCCAGATCCCCAGGGTCCCCGGGTCCCCGTCCCGCTCAGCGGTCCGGGCTGCCCGGGAGGCCGTCCGTCCGCCGGGACCGTCCCCGTCGGGGGCCCGCTCGCCCCGCTGCTCGGTCATCGGGTCTGCGCGACCCAGGACGCGTGCATCGAGGCGTAGACGCCGCCCGCGGCCGCGAGCTCGGCGTGCGGCCCGACCTCGACCACGTGGCCCGCGTCGACGACCACGACGAGGTCCGCGGCCTCGGCGGTCGAGAGCCGGTGCGCGATCGTGATGGTGCTGCGTCCTGCGGTCAGCGAGTCGAGGGCTCGGGCGATACGCACCTCGGTCGCGGGGTCGACCGCGGACGTCGCCTCGTCGAGGACCAGCAGGTCGGCCTCGGCGAGGTACGCACGGGCGATCGCGACGAGCTGTCGCTCGCCCGCGGACAGAGCCTCACCGCGCTGCCCGACGGCGGAGCCCAGCCCGTCCGGCAGGTCCGCGACCCAGTCGGTCAGGCCGAGCTCGGCGACCGCGGCGTCGATGCGGTCCGCGTGCCGGGCCGCGGTCTGCGCCGGGGTCTCGCCCGTGCCCGCCTCGTCCGGGGCACCCGGGGCACCTGCCGACGTGTCCCGCACGCCGTAGGCGATGTTCTCGGCGAGCGTCCCGTCGAACAGGAACCCCTCCTGCGGGACGAGGACCACGCGCTCGCGCAGGCTCGCCGCCGACAGGTCGCGCAGGTCCACCCCGTCGAGCCGGACCGCGCCGGACGTGGGGTCCATGAGCCGGGTGACGAGCTTGGCGATCGTCGTCTTGCCCGAGCCCGTCGCGCCCACGACCGCGACCGAGGTACGGGCCGGGAAGTCGAGGTCCACGCCGTGCAGCACCTCGGGGCCGTCGGGGTAGGCGAACCGGACGTCCTCGAGCCGCACGTGCGCGGGGCCCCGGGGAGAACGCACGCCCTGGGCGCCCTTGTCGACCACCTGGACGGGAGTCTCGACGACGGCCAGCACGCGACGCCAGCCCGCGACGGCGTTCTGCAGCTCGTTGAGGATCTCGGTGGCCATCTGCACCGGCCCCGTGAAGAGCTGGACCAGGAAGAGGAACGCGAGCAGCTGACCCGCGGTGATGGACCCGTCGATGCCGAGCAGCGTGCCGACGACCACCACGACGGCCAGCACGAGGTTCGCGACGAGCACGCCGCTCGAGAAGACCGTCGAGACGAGCACCTGCGCGCGGACCATGCCCTTGCGCGTGCTCTCGACCGCGGCGTCCACGCGGCGCGCGGTGCGCTCCCCGACGCCGTACGCGCGGATCGTCTCGGCACCCACGACCGACTCGGAGATGGCCCCGAGCATCGCGCCGACGCGCTCGCGCAGCGCCGTGTAGGCGCCGTTGACGCGGCCCTGGGCGGGGCGGAGGATCAGGAAGAGCGGCACGAAGCAGGCCCACACGAGCAGCGTGAGCTGCCACGAGTAGAACGCCATGAGGAGCGTCGCGGCACCGATCTGCAGCACCGAGACGAGCAGCATGATGCCGCCCCACTGGACGAACAGCGAGATGGTGTCGACGTCGCTCGTGACGCGCGAGACCAGGGCCCCGCGACGCTCGGTGCTCTGCGTGAGGACCGAGAGGTCGTGCACGTGCCGGAAGGCCCGCACGCGCAGGCTCGCGAGCCCCGCCTCGGTCGAGCGGAAGAGCCGGACGTTGACGAGCGCCGAGCACAGCCCCGCGACCACCAGGACGAGCGCGGCGGCACCGACCAGCAGCGCCACCCGGCTCGTGTCGGGACCACCCGGGGCCATGATGCCGCTGTCGACCGTCTGCTGGACGGTGATGGGGACGACGATCCGCCCGAGGGCCGCGACGACGGCCAGGAGCAGCGTTCCCCAGATGCCCACGAGGATCTCTGGCGACATCTGGACGCCCTTGCGCAGGGTCGCGAAGACGCCCAGCGAGCTCGCCGAGGCGATCCGGGCGCCGGTCGCGTCCTCGACGACGACCTCGGGCTTGGCCTTGGCCCCGCGGCGGCGGCCGCGAGCCGACGTGGGTGTGGTGGTGGTGCTCACTCGGTCACGGTCCCTTCCTCGGCGTGGCGCACGATCTCGTCGGTCTCTTCCTGCTCACGGCGTTCGACGTCCTCCCGGTCGCCGCGGCTCGCCGTCCCGTCGAGCCCGTCCGGCCCGTCGAGCTCCTCCGCCTCGGCCTCGGCCCGGCGCTCGGCCTCGCGCTGGTAGGCCGTGGCGAGCTCCCGGTAGCCCGCGTCGCGGGCGAGCAGCTCGGTGTGCGTCCCGACGTCGACCACGCGCCCCGACTCGACGTGGACGACCTGGTCCGCGAGCGCGACGCTCGACATGCGGTAGGCGACCATGACGACCGTGGGGTGCTCCGCCGTCGGGCCCTGAGCCGTAGGGCCCTCGCCGCGCAGGCCCGCGAGGATCTGCTGCTCCACGCGCGGGTCGACGGCGGAGGTCGCGTCGTCGAGCACCAGCAGGCGCGGGGAGCGCACCAGGGCGCGCGCGATCGCGAGCCGCTGACGCTGCCCGCCCGACAGGTTCGAGCCGCGCTCGCCCAGGGGCGAGTCGAGACCACCGGGCAGGCGGGAGACGACGTCGTCGACCTTGGCCAGGCGCAGCGCGTCCCACACCTGCTCGTCGGTGGGGCCCTCGCCCTGGTCCGCGAGCGTCACGTTGGAACGCACCGTGTCCTCGAAGATGAAGGTCGACTGCGCGACGAGCGCGACCTGACCCGTCAGGTCGGACGCGAGCGCCTCGCGCACGTCCACGCCGTCGATGAGCACCCGGCCGCGCGTGGGGTCGGACAGGCGCGCCAGGAGCGAGACGAGCGTGGTCTTGCCCGCGCCCGTGGGCCCGACGACCGCGACCGTGCGGCCCGGGGCCAGGTCGAGCTCGATGTCGTCGAGCAGCGTGACGTCGCGGCCCCCCGCTCGCACGTCGACGCCCACGCCCTCGAACCGCACCGCGGCACCGCCCGTCGCGGCGGGCAGCCGCTGCTCGCCCGCGACCGGGATGCCCGGCGCGTCGAGCACGCTCGCGATGCGCTCGTAGCCGACGAGCGCGCGCGGCAGCTCGCCCAGGACCCAGCCGAACGCACGGACCGGGACGGCCATGATGGTCAGCAGGTAGGCGGCCGTCACGACCTCGCCCGTGTCGACCGCACCGGCCGCGACGCGCGCGGCCCCCACGCCCAGCACCAGGAGCGTGCCGAGCGAGGGCAGGAGCTCGATGACCGGGTCGAAGAACGCCCGCACGACGCCCACCCGGACGTTGGCGGCCCGCAGCTCGTCGGTCCGCGCGGCGAAGCGCTGCTCCTCGCGGGCCTCGGTGCCGAGCGACTTGACGAGCAGGGCGGCCTCGAAGCTCTCGTGCGCGACGTCCGAGACCTCGGCCCGCAGCTGCTGCGCGTGCGTGATCGCGGGCGACATGTACTTCTGGAACACGACGTTGACCACGATCGCGAGCGGGATCACGACCAGAGCGGCGCACGCGAGCCACACGTCGATGCGGAAGAGCATGACCGCCGACACGCCGATCATCACGACCACGCCGAGCGCGAAGGGCAGCGGGTTGAAGACGCCCGTGGCCGCCTCGACGTCGGAGTTCGCGTTCGACAGCAGCTGGCCCGCCGGGTGCGCCCGGTGCCACGACATGGGCAGGCGCAGGTACTGGTGCGTGACCGCGGTGCGGTGCCCGGCCTGGATGTTCGCGTAGCCGTAGCCCGCGAAGATGCGGCGGCCGGCGACCGTGAGCGCGAGCGTGAGCGCGATCGCGACCAGGACGAGGCCCGCGACCCACAGGTCGTCGCGCGCGTCCGCGTCGCCTGCGAGCGCCGGGACGACGACCTCGTCCGTCACGCGGCCGACCGCGAGGCTGATGAGGACCGTTGTCGCGCCGAACAGCGCGGAGGCCGTGATCGCCAGGACGTAGACGCGCCACTCGGACCGCATGCCGCGCCCCATGAGCTGGAGCGAGCGGCGGGTCCGCGAGCCGGTCAGGGCGTGCCGTTCGCGCGCTGCGGGCCCGGGGGACGTCCCTGGTCCATCGGCTGCGCCACGTCCCGCGGACGGCGCACGGCCGGGACGGGAGGCTCCGCCGGTGGAGGAGGGCTGGTGCGGGCTGGCGCCGTCCGGACGGCCGGGCGCTGCGCCGGTGGGCGCGTCCTGGGTCCGAGGCGTGGTGTTCGTGGGGGTGCTCCGTCGCGCGGACACGGACGATCCTCGTCTTTCGTGGGGGTTGGCACGATCTTCTCACACGGGACACTCCGTCCCGCGTGCGAGCATGGCCTGATGCAGCCCACCGCCTGGCACGCCCACGAGCGCGCCTCCCTCGTCCACGCACTCACCCAGGCCGGCCCCGACGCCCCGACCCTGTGCGACGGGTGGCAGACACGTCACCTCGCGGCACACATGATCCTGCGCGAGCACCAGCCCTGGACCCAGGCGGGCGCGAACGGCGGCCCGCTGCACGACTGGTCCGACTCCAGGCTCCAGGACCTCGCGGCGACCGCGCTCGCACCGGGTGGGTACGCCGCGCTGCTCGCGCGCATCGAGCAGGCGCCCGCCTCGTGGAGCCCGTGGTCGTGGGCCGGGAACCTCGTGAACCTCGTCGAGTACTTCGTGCACACCGAGGACGTGCGGCGGGGCACCTGGGCCGGAGGCCCAGGAGGCGCCGGCGCTGCGGCCGACCAGCCGCGCGACCTCTCCCCCGGGCTCGAGGACGCCCTGTGGGCGCAGCTGCGGCGCGGCGCGCGCCTGTTCTACCGGCGGTCCCCGGTGGGTGTCGTGCTCGTGGTGCCCGGCGGCCCGCGCCTCGCGGTCAAGGCCCCGCCGACACGGCCGACCGACGACGGCCGTCTGCCCGGCACGGTGGTCGTCACGGGCGAGGTGGGCGAGCTCGTGCTCCACGCGTTCGGCCGAGGCCTCCACGCGGGTCTGACCCTCCAGGGCGACGTCGCCGACCGTGCGGCGCTCGACGCCGTGGTGCCGGGTCCGCGCTCGGGCGAGTGACGCCGTCGGGCGCTCTGCTCGTTCTGCCTCCCCGGGTGCGGGGGGCGCGTGGGGCGCGCCGGGACCTCCCGGCGCGCCCCACGACCGGACCTCAGCGGACCAGGACGCCCGCTTCGCGCATGTGCGCCTTGACGTCGCCGATCGTCAGCGTCCGGAAGTGGAAGACGCTCGCCGCGAGGACCGCGTCGGCCCCTGCCTGAGCCGCCTGCGCGAAGTGCTCCGGGGTGCCCGCTCCTCCGCTCGCGATGAGCGGGACGCTCACCTCGGGGCGCACGGCCGCGAACATCTCCAGGTCGAACCCGCTCGTCATGCCGTCGGCGTCCATCGAGTTCAGCAGGATCTCCCCCGCCCCCAGCCGCGCCGCGCGCGCGGCCCACTCGACGGCGTCGATGCCCGTGCCGCGGCGGCCGCCGTGCGTGGTCACCTCGTAGCCCGACTCGGTGCGGGTCTCGCCGGTCACGCGACGGGCGTCGACCGAGAGCACGAGCACCTGGCTGCCGAACCGGTCCGCGATCTCCGCGATGAGCTCGGGACGGGCGATCGCGGCCGTGTTGACGCCCACCTTGTCCGCGCCCGCGCGCAGCAGCTTGTCCACGTCGTCCGTGGTGCGCACACCGCCCCCGACCGTGAGCGGCACGAAGACCTGCTCGGCCGTGCGCCGCACCACGTCGTACGTGGTCTCGCGGTTGCCCGACGACGCCGAGACGTCGAGGAACGTCAGCTCGTCGGCCCCCTCGGCGTCGTAGCGGGCCGCGAGCTCGACCGGGTCGCCCGCGTCCCGCAGGTTCTCGAAGTTGACCCCCTTGACGACGCGACCGGCGTCGACGTCCAGGCAGGGGATGACACGGACCGTGACCGACATGAGCTATTGACCTTCCGTCTGACCTTCGGAGCCCGGGGTCTCGTCGACCACCGGGAAGTGTGCGTCCAGGACGTCCACGACGTAGACCAGGGTCTCGTCCGCGTACGGCTTGGCGGTCCCCGCGTAGGCGAGCGACGGGGGGACGACCAGCAGCACCTGGCTGCCGACGCTCTGCTCGAGCAGGCCCTGCTCCCACCCCTCGATGATCTGGCCGATGCCGACCATGGTCGAGGCGGGCAGGGCCCCGGGAGTCCAGTTCGAGTCGACGACCTCGCCCGTGGACCACGCGACCCCCGTGAAGCGGACCGTGATGACCTGGCCCGCCTCGATCTGCACGCCGCCGCCCCGCACGAGAGGCTGGACGATCAGGTCGCCCGGCGGGGCCGTGCCCGCAGGCACCTCGACCGTCGGGGCGCCCTCGGCGTCGAGCGTCACGACCGGGAGCCCCTCGACCGGCGCGACCGCCTCCCCGCTCGCCCGGGAGGGCAGCACGTCGATCACGAGCACGACCGGGACGTCGTCCGTCTCCTCGAGGTACAGGACGCGGGCACCGACGCGCTGGCCCGCCAGCGCGTCGACGACCGCCGACCCGAGGTCCTCGTCGGTGAGCTCGTGCGGCGCGGGAGCGTCGATGAACGTGCTCTGGATCACCGACCCGTCGCGCCCGTCGACCGCGTACATGTTCAGGAGCACCGGCTGTCCCTCGACGAGGGCCTCGCCCGTCCCGGGCACGAGGACCTCGGACCGCGTCTCGGGGATCGTCAGCGGCTGGTCGAACGCGACCACGGGGGGCTCGCCGAGCAGACCCGAGACCGTGACCTCGGTGTGGGCGGGAGCCGCGTTCCCCGTCGGTTCGGCGCAACCGGCGGCGGACACCGCGACCAGCAGGCCCAGGACGACGGCCGCAGACCGGCGGGACACACGACGCACGACGCTCCTCGGGCGGACGGGACAGGGAGCCACCACCTTAACGGTGGAGGCTCCCCGGCCGGTGCTCGGTCCGTCCCGCGGGCGGACCGCTCGTCACATCGACTCGATGAGCCGCTCGACCCTCTCGTCGACGTTCTGGAACGGGTCCTTGCACAGCACCGTGCGCTGCGCCTGGTCGTTGAGCTTGAGGTGCACCCAGTCGACCGTGTAGTCGCGCCGGGCCTCCTGCGCCTTGCGGACGAAGTCGCCCCGCAGCTTGGCGCGCGTCGTCTGGGGCGGGACGGCCGTGGACTCGAAGACCTCGAGGTCGGTCGTGATCCGCTCGACCATGCCGCGCGCCGCGAGCATGTTGTACAGGCCCTCGGTGCGCGAGATGTCGTGGTAGGCGAGGTCGAGCCGCGCGATGCGCGGGTCGTCGAGCTCCAGTCCGTGCTTCTCCTGGTAGCGCCGCAGGATCTTGAGCTTGATGACCCAGTCGAGCTCGCGGTCGACGAGCGAGAGGTCGTCGGTCTCCAGCGCCCGCAGCCCGCGCTCCCACAGGTCCAGGACCTGCTTGACGACGGGCGTGGGCGTCTCGTTCGCGTCGACGTACTCCTTGACCCGCTGGAGGTACTCACCCTGCAGGTCCACCGCGGTCACGGTGCGCCCGTTCGCCATCTGCACGGGGTGACGGCCCGTCATGTCGTGGCTGATCTCGCGGATCGACCGGATGGGGTTCTCGAGCGCCATGTCCCGCATGGGCACCCCGGCCTCGATCATGCGCAGGATCAGGTCGGTCGCCCCGACCTTGAGCATGGTCGTGGTCTCGGCCATGGACGAGTCCCCGACGATCACGTGCAGGCGCCGGTACTGCTCGGCGTCGGCGTGGGGCTCGTCGCGCGTGTTGATGATGGGGCGCGAGCGCGTGGTCGCGCTCGAGACCGACTCCCAGATGTGGTCCGCGCGCTGCGACAGCGCGAAGATCGCCCCGCGCGGCGTCGCGAGGATCTTGCCCGCCCCCGTGAGCACCTGGCGCGTGATGAGGAACGGCACCAGCACGTCGGAGAGCCGGGAGAAGTCCCCCTGGCGGCGCACGAGGTAGTTCTCGTGGCAGCCGTAGGAGTTGCCCGCCGAGTCGGTGTTGTTCTTGAACAGGTGGATCCGGCCGGGCAGGCCCTCGTGCTCGAGCCTCTCCTGGGCGTCCGCGACGAGCCCCTCGAGGATGCGTTCGCCGCCCCGGTCGTAGGCCACGAGCTGGCGTACGTCGTCGCACTCGGCCGTCGCGTAC
Source organism: Oerskovia sp. Root22 (assembly GCF_001429135.1). Taxonomy (NCBI): domain Bacteria; kingdom Bacillati; phylum Actinomycetota; class Actinomycetes; order Micrococcales; family Cellulomonadaceae; genus Oerskovia; species Oerskovia sp. Root22. The sequence goes on from NZ_LMIL01000012.1 coordinate 73,316, forward strand.
TCGGGGTGGGACCCGACGTCGAGGTACAGGCGAGACCCGTTGCGCAGGAACACGTTCGACGACCGGCCCCACGCGACGACCTTGCGGAACAGGTAGCGCGCGACCTCGTCCGCGGAGAGCCCGCGCCCGTCGTCGGACGCGCACGTCACGCCGTACTCGGTCTCGAGACCGAAGATCCTACGGTCCATGCGGAGCCTCCTCTGGCTTCTGCTCGAGCAGTCCGGACAGCACCGTGCCGGTCAACCGGCGGAACGCCCGCCGGGGGCGCGTGCGGTCGAGCACCGCGACCTCGAGCTGGCTCGCGGGGATGGCCTGCTCGCCCTCCGGGGCGTCACGCGCGTCCGCACCCCCGAGCGTCGACACCGCGAGGCGCAAGACCTCGGGCAGCGTCATCCCGGGGTGCCACGCCTCGCCCAGGTCTCGGCCGAGCTGCTCGGCCTGGCCGCCCATCACGACGAACCCGGTCTCGTCCGCGACCGACCCGTCGTAGGACAGGCGGTAGATCTGGTCCTGCGCGGGGCTCGGGCCCACCTCGGCCACGACCAGCTCGACCTCGAGCGGCTTGGACTCGGTCGTGAAGACCGTGCCGAGCGTCTGCGCGTAGGCGTTCGCGAGCCCCCGCGCGTTGACGTCGGCCCGGTCGTAGGAGTAGCCGCGCAGGTCGGCGTAGCGCACGCCCGCGACCCGCAGGTTCTCGAACTCGTTGTACTTGCCCACGGCCGCGAACGCGATGCGGTCGTAGATCTCCGAGATCTTGTGCAGCGACCTCGACGGGTTGTGCGTCGCGAACGCGATGCCCTGGTCGTAGGCGAGCACGACGACCGAGCGGCCGCGGGCGATGCCCTTGCGCGCGAAGTCCGCCCGGTCCTTCATGAGCTGCTCGGGCGAGACGTAGAACGGCATGCTCACTGTGCGTCACCTCCCTGTCCTGCGGTCCGTGGCGCCCGGGGGCGCGCGGCGCGGTTCCCGTCGGCCTGCTCGGTGCGCTCGGTGACGATCTGCGCGGCGACCGCGGCGAGCTCGTCGTCGGGCACGCGCCGGTACCCGTCAGCCGTCACGGTGACGACCACGGGCCAGATCTGCCGGACGGCGTCGGGGCCGCCCGTCGCCGAGTCGTCGTCGGCCGCGTCGTAGAGCGCCTCGACCGCGACGTGCACCGCTGCCTGGGCGTCGAGCCCCGGGTGCCAGCGCTTCTTGAGCGAGCCGCGGGCGAAGACCGAGCCCGAGCCCACGCTGTGGTGGTCCCGCTCCTCGTAGCGCCCGCCCGTGACGTCGTACGAGAAGATGCGGCCCGTCCCGCGGTCCAGGTCGTAGCCCGCGAACAACGGCACCACGGCCAGCCCCTGCATCGCGAGACCGAGGTTCTGGCGGATCATGGTCGAGAGCCGGTTCGCCTTGCCGTCGAGCGAGAGCAGCGCGCCCTCGATCTTCTCGTAGTGCTCGAGCTCGAGCTGGAAGAGCCGCACGAGCTCGACGGCGATCCCGGCGGTGCCCGCGATGCCCACCGCGGAGAACTCGTCGGCAGGGAAGACCTTCTCGATCTCGCGGTTCGCGATCATCGAGCCCATCGTGGCGCGGCGGTCGCCCGCCATGACCACGCCGACCTCACCTCCCGAGCCCGCAGGCCCGGCGTCCCCGAAGGTCAGGGCGACGATCGTGGTCGCGTGGGGCGCGAGCTGGGCCCCCGACCCGGCGGCGGCGTGCCCCGTGGCCCCGGCCGCGCCGGCCCGGTGGGACGGCAGGAGGTCGGGGGCGTGGTTCGCGAGGAACTCCACGAACGACGAGGAGCCCGGGGTGGTGAAGGCGTGCGGCAGACGCCCGGAGAAGTCCATGGTCATCAGCTCCCGGCCCCTCTCGGCTACTCGCCGCCCTTCTGGACGAAGCCCCTGACGAAGGACTCGGCGTTGGACTCGAGGACCTCGTCGATCTCCTCCAGGAGCGAGTCGACCTCCGCGTCCCGGCTCTGCGCCTGCGGGGCGACGGGCGCGGGCGCCGCGTCGTCGTCGGGACGGCGGTCCTCGTGCGATGCGCTGGTGCGTTCCTGGGCCATCTTCGCCTCCTGGGTGTGTCGATCCTGCTGACGTGCGGTGCTGACGTGCCTTGATGCGGCGGACCCGCAGTGCACGGGGACCGCGTCTTCTCGAAGCCTAGGCTCTCCGGCCGGGTCCGCGCCGGACCGCGCCGTGGGCGCGAGTCATCGGGACGTCCCGGACAGGCCCGTGAGCAGCGCCCCGGCGTCCTTGCTCGCCTCGAGCAGCGCGCCGATGTGCGCCCGGGTCCCGCGCAGCGGGTCGAGCATGGGGACGCGCTGGAGCGAGGGGGCCCCCGCGACGTCGAAGATCACCGAGTCCCAGCTCGCGGCCGAGACCTCGTCGCCGAACCGCGCCATGACCTCTCCCCGGAAGTACGCCCGGGTGTCCTCGGGCGCGTGGTGGACGGCCTGGGAGACCGCGCGCTCGTCGACGAGCCGCTCGGCAGCCCCCGCCGCGAGCAGCCGGTGGTAGATGCTGCGCTCGGGGCGCACGTCGGACCACTGGAGGTCCATCGCGGCGAGCCGCGGGTGGTCCCAGTCGAGGTGGTCGCGCCGACGCAGGCGGTCGAGCAGACGGAGCTTGGCGACCCACTCGACCTCCCGGGCGCAGGACGCCGGGTCCGTCCCGAGGCGGGACAGGACCGAGTCCCAGCGGTCCAGGACGGCGCGGGTCTCGTCGTCGAGCGTCCCCAGGTGCTCCGCGGCCCGGCGGGCCACGTCGGCATAGACGCGCTGGACCTCGAGCGCCGTCAGGCGCCGCCCGTCCGCGAGCAGGAGCGGCGCCGTGAGGTCGAGGTCGCGGCTGACCTTCTGCACGTCGGACACCGGGTCGTGCAGGCGCAGGGCTGCGAGCTCGGCGCGCAACGAGGCACCGGAGGCCCCCTCGACCGCGGAGAGCGCGTCGAGCTGCTCGACCACGAACAGCACGAGGGACGTTGTGCCGAGCTTGAGGTAGGTCGCGACCTCGAACAGGTTCGCGTCCCCGATGATCAGGTGCAGGCGGCGCCAGCGCTGGCGGTCGGCGTGCGGCTCGTCGCGCGTGTTGACGATGGGGCGGCGCAGGGTCGTCTCGAGGCCGACCTCGGCCTCCATGTAGTCGGCCCGCTGCGAGAGCTGGAAGCCCGCCTCCTGGCCCACGGAGCCCAGGCCGACGCGACCCGAGCCCGTGAACACCTGACGTGTCACGAGGAAGGGCGTGAGCAGCTCGACGAGCGTCGCGAACGGCACGGCCCGGTCCACGAGGTAGTTCTCGTGCGTGCCGTAGGACGCGCCCTTGCCGTCGACGTTGTTCTTGTAGAGCGCGACCTCCGACCCCGGGACGGCGCCCAGCTCGCGCGAGGCCGCGAGCATGATGCGCTCGCCCGCGACGTCCCAGCAGACCGCGTCGGTCGGGTTCGTCACCTCGGGCGAGGAGTACTCGGGGTGCGCGTGGTCGACGTACAGCCGCGCACCGTTCGTCAGGATGACGTTCGCGGCGCTCGGGTCGTCGTAGTCCTCGTGCGTGGGCCGAGCGACCTCCTGGAACGACGCGGCGCCCGCCGGGTCCCGGGGCACGGGGCCCGACGGCGCGGGCCGGGTCGGGTCGTCCGTCAGCAGCGAGGGGTGGGCCGCGGCGCGCTGGAGGTGGAAGCCCCGGGCGTCCTGGAGCGGGTCCTCGTCGTCGTAGTCCCAGCGGGCCTTGCCGCGGGCTCCGTCCGCGCGGGCCGCGAGCGCCCGGTAGGTGGTCACGACCTGGCTCGACAGGAGCATCGGGTTCGCCTGCGGACGCCCCGGTTGCAGCACGCCGTACTCGGTCTCGATCCCCATCACGCGTCGCACGGTCACGAGCACCACCCTATGCCGGGGTCCCGACGGCGGGGCGGGCTGTCCACGGCTCGGCGACCGCCGTACCCGGGCCGCCCCGGGTGCGCCACCCCGGGCGCGCGCCAGGCCCGACGGCGGGCTGCGCCGTCGGGCCTGGGCGTGCTGCGTGGCGCCTCGCGCCGGCACCCGTGTCTACAGGTACTGCCCGGTGCTCGTGACCGTGTCGATCGTGCGCGCCACGGTCCCCGCCCCGTCGCCCTTCTTCTGGACGATCGTGCGGATGAAGACGATGCGCTCGCCCTTCTTGCCCGAGATGCGCGCCCAGTCGTCCGGGTTGGTGGTGTTCGGCAGGTCCTCGTTCTCCTTGAACTCGTCGACGCACGCCGCGAGCAGGTGCTCGACCCGGATGCCGCGCTGACCGGTCGCCAGGAGGTCCTTGATCGCCGACTTCTTGGCGCGGTCCACGACGTTCTGGATCATGGCCCCCGAGTTGAAGTCCTTGAAGTACAGGACCTCCTTGTCGCCGCTCGCGTACGTGACCTCGAGGAACTGGTTCTCGTCCTCCTGGGAGTACATGCGCTCGACCACGCTCGTGATCATGGCGTCGATCGCCCCCTGGGCGCTGCCCCCGTGCTCGGCGAGGTCCTCGGGGTGGATCGGCAGGTCGGTCGTCAGGTACTTCGCGAAGATCTCCTTGGCGCCCTCCGCATCCGGTCGCTCGATCTTGATCTTCACGTCGAGACGACCGGGCCGCAGGATCGCCGGGTCGATCATGTCCTCGCGGTTGGACGCGCCGATGACGATCACGTTGTCGAGGCGCTCGACGCCGTCGATCTCGCTCAGGAGCTGGGGCACGATCGTGGTCTCGACGTCCGAGGACAGCCCGGTGCCGCGCGTGCGGAACAGCGACTCCATCTCGTCGAAGAAGACCACGACGGGCGTGCCCTGCGAGGCCTTCTCCCGGGCGCGGGCGAAGATCAGCCGGATGTGGCGCTCGGTCTCCCCCACGTACTTGTTGAGCAGCTCGGGGCCCTTGACATTGAGGAAGTAGCTCTTGGCGCCGTCCGGGTCCGAGGCGACCTCCTCGCCCGCTAGCTCGCCCGCCGCGGCCCGCGCCTTGGCGACCGTGTGCGCGAGCGAGTTGGCCACGGCCTTGGCGATGAGCGTCTTGCCGCACCCGGGAGGCCCGTACAGCAGGACGCCCTTGGGCGGGCGCAGCCCGTGCTCGCGGAACAGGTCCGGGTGGCTGAACGGCAGCTCGACCGCGTCGCGGATCTGCTCGATCTGCGGGCCCAGGCCGCCGATGTCCGAGTAGTCGATGTCCGGGACCTCCTCGAGGACCAGCTCCTCGACCTCGGACTTGGGCACGATCTCGAACACGAAGCCGCTGCGCGTGTCGATCGTGAGCGAGTCGCCGATGCGCAGGGGCGCGTCGGCGAGCGAGCCCGCGAGACGGACCACGCGCTCCTCGTCCGAGCGCCCGACGACGAGTGCACGGTCCGAGCCCAGGAGCTCCTTGACGGTCACGAGCTCCCCGACCTGCTCGTAGCCGCCCGCCGAGACCACGGTCATGGCCTCGTTGAGCTTGACCTCCTGGCCGGGGTGCAGCGTCGACAGGTCGAGGCTGGGGCTCGCGCCCACGTGCATCTTGCGGCCCGCGGCGGAGACGTCGACCGTCCCGTCCGGGTGGGCCCCGAGGAAGACCGCGTACGTCCCGGGCGGCTTGGCGAGCTCGTCGATCTGACGCTTGAGGTCGATGATCTGGTCCCGCGCCGCACGCAGCGCCTCCGCGAGCCGCTCGTTCTTGGCCGACAGGATCGCCTGCTGGCGTTCGCCGTCACGGTTCGGGGTCTGTCCAGGTGTCAGTCCAGGTGTCTCGGTCATCCGGCTTCTCCCTCTCGCCTGGCGCCGTCAGGAGGTCGTGCGGTCGACCCCGTCACCGGCGCGTCACCGACCTCCGGCAGCCCGGTGATCGAGGCTCGACCTTACGCACAAGACCTGGGCGGCCGCTGCAGGGACACCCCTGCTGAGACCGTCGTTCCTCAATCGTTGTCGACGGCGTCCGAAACGTCCAGGGTGTCCGCGGGGGCGTCGTCCTCGACGAGGGCCGCGACGTCCGCGGCCTCGTCCTCGGGGGCCGGCACGAGCGGCTGGCCCGTGCGCGGGTCGAGCTGGGGGCCCTGGCCCACGTCGCGGCGCACGCGGCGCACGCGCTTGTCGGAGACCGACCGCTCACCCAGGTCCTCGGGCGTCCACTCCTCCGCGACGGGGTACGAGCCCTTGGCGGGGCGACGCTTGCGCAGCGGCGCGACCGTGCCGTCGGCCAGGCGGCGCGCCGTGAGCAGGAAGCCCGTGTGCCCGACCATGCGGTGCTGCGGGCGCACCGCGAGGCCCTCGAGGTGCCAGCCGCGGACCAGGGACTCCCAGGCCGACGGCTCGGCGTAGCGCCCGTCGGCACGCAGGTCCTCGGCGAGGCGCGAGAGCTGGGTCGCGGTCGCGACGTAGCAGATCAGCACGCCGCCTGGCGCGAGCGCGTCGGCGACCGCGTCGAGGTTCTCCCAGGGCGCGAGCATGTCGAGCACGACCCGGTCGATCGAGCCGTTCTCCGCGACCTGGGGCAGCACGTCGGACAGGTCGCCGACCGAGAGCTCCCAGGCCGGGTGCTCACCGCCGAAGAACAGCTCGACGTTGCCGCGCGCGATCGCGGCGAAGTCCTCGCGGCGCTCGATCGAGTGCACCGAGCCCTGGTCGCCGACCGCGCGCAGGAGCGACATGGTCAGCGCGCCCGAGCCGACGCCGGCCTCGATGACGCGCGCGCCGGGGTAGATGTCGGCCATCGCGACGATCTGGCCCGCGTCCTTGGGGTAGACCACGGCCGCGCCGCGCGGCATCGACAGGACGTAGTCGGCCAGCAGCGGGCGCAGCGCGAGGTACTCGATGCCCGCGGTGTTGCGCACGACCGAGCCCTCGGGCAGGCCGACCAGGTCCTCGTGGTTGAGGTAGCCGCGGTGCGTGTGGAACGTGGCGCCCGTCGCGAGCGTGATGGTGTGCAGGCGCCCGCGCGGGTCGGTCAGCTGGACCTTGTCGCCCAGCCGCAGGGGGCCGCGGCGCACGTCGGCACCGGTAGCCGCGGGGGCCGGCGAGGCGGGGACGTCGCTCGGGGCGGACGGGGCGGGCGCGTCGTGCGTGGGCTCTTGGGTCACGGGCGACCATCCTAGTCGGGCCGCCCGGGGCGGGAGTCCCGTGGGCGGGCCGCGGTCCCCTCAGCGCCCGCGCGCGGCCTGGAGCGCCGCGACGACGTGACTCACGTCGAGCAGCCCGACGACGCGCCCGGCGTCCGTCACCACGAGCAGGGGCGCGTCCCGCGTCGCGGAGGCCACGGCGTCGAGCATGGCCTGGCCCGCGAGGTGCACGTCCACCTGCGCGGTGGGCGGCAGCCCGACGGCGACCGCCCCGACCGGGGTCAGCGGCGCCTGGGCGGGGGGCACGGCCGCGACGGCCGCGGGGTCGGCGTAGGCCACGGGGTGCCCGAGCGTGTCGGTGAGCACGACGTGTCCCGCGCCCGCCCGCTGGGCGGCCGCGACGGCGTCGGACACCGTGGTGGCCACGGGCACCGCGACGGCCGGGTACGCGAGCGAGGCGACCGTGAGACCCGCGACCGCCTCGCGCGTGCGGCCGTTGGTGATCGCGGCCCCTGCCCCGGACCACAGGAACGCACCGATCAGCGCGGACCACGCGACCGTGAAGAAGTCCACCTGGTACCCGTTGAGCAGGGGCCAGCCCAGGGCCCACACCACCACGCCCACGGCCATGACGCGCCCGACCCAGCCCGCGACGATCGTGCCCCGGGTCCGGGACCCCGTGACGGCCCAGACCGCCGACTCGAGGATCTGTCCGCCGTCGAGCGGCAGGCCCGGCAGCAGGTTGAAGACGCCCACGAACGCGTTGGAGAACGCCGCCGCGTACAGCAGCAGGGCGGGGACGGTCATGGTCGGCTGCGCCTGGAACGCGAACCAGCACACGACCGCGAGGAGCAGGTTCGTCAGCGGGCCCACGACCGAGATGAGGATCCCGTCCAGGGGACGTCGCGAGGTCCCCGAGTAGGCGGTGTGCCCGCCCCAGATCGTCACCGCGAGCTCGGTGACCTCGTGGCCCCGCGACTTGGCGACCACGGCGTGGGCGACCTCGTGCAGGAAGACCGAGACGAACAGCAGCAGGACGAACACGAACGAGACCAGGTAGATCCCCACGCCCAGGCCCGGCGCGAAGCTGCGCACGGTCGGGGCGAACAGGAGCGTCAGGACGGCCGCGGCGAGGAACCACGAGGGCGTGAGGATGACGGGCGCGCCCGACACCCGGCCGATGACCCAGCCCTTCGTCAGGCGCGGGTCTCGGGGGGCGCGACGGGCCGGTGCCGGGGTGGTCTCCACGTCGACACCCTATGTCGGTCACCTGTGCCGAACCCGTGCTGTGGGCCGTGGCGGCCGTGTGGGCGTCGACACGTAGGCTCGACGCATGACGTCCCTCGCCCCCGACCTCGTCGGCACCGACTCCCCCGACGTGACGGTCGAGCCCGTCGGCGACTCCCCCCGTGAGCGTCGGCGCCCGGCGCTGTCGCCGTCGCGGGCGAACGACTTCATGCAGTGCCCGCTGCTGTTCCGGTTCCGTGTCGTGGACCGGCTCCCCGAGCCGCCCAGCGCTGCGGCCGCGCGCGGCACCCTGGTCCACTCGGTGCTCGAGCGGCTGTACGACGCCCCGGTGGGCGAGCGCACGCTCGCGGCCGCCCAGGCCATGGTCCCGGGCGAATGGGACCGCCTCCAGGAGGCCGAGCCACGGTACGCCGAGCTCTTCGCGGGCGCCGGCGAGGCGGGCAGCGCGCCGGAGGGCGCGGTCCAGGAGTGGCTCGAGGGCGCCGGGAACCTCCTGGGCACCTACTTCACGCTCGAGGACCCCAACCGCCTCGAACCGGCCGAGCGCGAGATGTTCGTCGAGACCCAGCTCGAGGACGGCCCGCTCCTGCGCGGCATCGTGGACCGGCTCGACGTCGCCCCGAACGGCGCGATGCGGGTCGTGGACTACAAGACGGGCAAGACTCCCCGGCCCCAGTACCAAGGCTCGGCGCTGTTCCAGATGCGCTTCTACGGCCTGGTGCTGTGGCGCGAGCGGGGTGAGATCCCCAAGATGCTCCAGCTCGTCTACCTGGGCGACGGCCAGGTGCTGCGCGCAGAGCCGCAGGAGGCGGACCTCCTGGCGGTCGAGGAGCAGGTGCGGACGCTGTGGTCCTCGATCACGCAGGCTGCCCGCAGCGGGCAGTGGGCCCCGCGCAAGACCCCGCTGTGCGGGTGGTGCGCGCACCAGGCCCTGTGCCCGCAGTTCGGCGGCACGCCTCCGGAGGTTCCCGAGGGCGCGATCGAGCTGACGCTCGGGATCGCCCCGGAGGCGGCCGCTTCCTAGCCCGTCAGTCCTCGATGAGGTCGATCACGTCGCCCGCGAGGATGCGCGAGAGCATGTCGACGTCGACGAGCGCGAGCGACGGCGTGCGGCTCAGCCCGGGCAGGACCGGCACGGGGACCACGGCCTCGACACCGAGCGTCGCCGCGCCGGCGGCCTGCGCCGACCCGATGCCCGTGGGAGAGTCCTCGATCGCCACGCAGCGGGTCACGTCGACGCCCAGCCGCTCGGCCGCCACGAGGTACGGCTCGGGGTGCGGCTTGCCGTGCGTGACCTCGTCGCCGCACACCAGGGTCTCGAACGACCCGGGCGGGGTCATGCCCACGACGGGCTCGGCGAGCGAGCGGTAGGACATGGTCACCAGGGCGCACGGCACGCCGCGCTCCCGGAGCTCGGCGAGCAGCTCGCGCGCACCGGGCTGCCACGGGACCTCGACCTCGACCTGCTCGATCACCCGCGAGATGAGGAAGTCGATGATCTGCTCGGAGGGCAGGTCGACGCCCGCGGCCTGGAGGATCGTGGCCGACTCGGTCAGGGGGTTGCCGACCATCTGCAGGGCCTGCTCGTGCGACCAGGTGCCGCCGTGCGCCTCGACGAGCTCGTGCTCGGCGGCGATCCAGTACGGCTCGGTGTCGACGAGCGTGCCGTCCATGTCCCACAGGACGGCTTGTGGCAGTGCGAGCGCCTCGCGAGGGGCGCTGTCGGTACGGGTGAGATCGGGTGCTTCCAGGGGGTTCAACGCATTCTCCATGCTCGGGGGGACGGTTCGTGGCCGTCCCCGCCACCTTAGCCCGCGTGCTGGCGAGGCCCGCGAGCACGTGCTGCCCGGTCCGGTCGCTCACGCGGCCTAGGCTGGGACGATGAACGAGACCCCGGAACCGATCGACCCGGCCGACCTGCCCGAGCCGACCACCCCGGCCCTGCCTCCGTCGTCCGCCGACGAGCCTCGACAGGCCGTGATGCTGGCGGCGTTCGAGGGGTGGAACGACGCAGGGGGCGCAGCGACCGCCGCGCTCCTGCACCTGCACGACGTCTGGGGCGCGGAGGAGATCGCGGCGATCGACCCCGAGGAGTACCACGACTTCCAGGTCAACCGCCCGGTCGTGACCACCTCGGACGACGGCCGACGGGAGATCACGTGGCCCACCACGACCGTGACCGCGGTGACCGTGCCCGCCAGCGGGCGACGCGTGGTCCTGGTGCACGGGATCGAGCCGTCGATGCGCTGGCGCACGTTCTGCCGCGAGCTGCTCGACATCGCCGAGCGCGAGGGGGTCACGACCGTCGTGACGATCGGCGCGCTGCTCGCCGACGTGCCGCACACGCGCCCCATCCCCATGACGGCCACGTCGGAGAGCGTGGGCCTGCGGGCTGTCCTCGACGTCGAGCAGAGCTCGTACGAGGGCCCCACGGGGATCGTCGGTGTGCTCCAGCACGCGGCCGCCGAGCGCGGCATGCAGTCGGTGTCGTTGTGGGCGGCCGTGCCGCACTACGTCGCGAACTCGCCGTCCCCCAAGGCCACGCTCGCGATCCTGGCGCGGGTCGAGGAGCTCCTGTCGGACCCCGTCCCGCTGGGCGACCTGCCCGAGGAGGCCGTGGCCTGGCAGCACGGCGTCGACGAGCTCGCGGCCGAGGACGCCGAGATCGCCGAGTACGTGCAGCAGCTCGAGGAGGCCAAGGACACGGCCGAGCTGCCCGAGGCGAGCGGCGAGGCGATCGCGCGCGAGTTCGAGCGCTACCTGCGCCGCCGCGACAACGGGTCGGGCGGGCCGCTGCCCTAGCGAAGGCCCCGGGCAGCGAGGCCCAGGACGACTGCGGCCCGCGGCACCTCCCTCAGGGGAGGCGCCGCGGGCCGCGGCGTTCACGGCCGGCTGCACCGGCCGTCCGGCAGGCTCTAGAGACGCACCCCGAGCAGGGCGTTGACCATCCGCGAGATCACGCCGGGGGCGCCCTCGGTGTCTTCCGAGGTGTCCCGGCCCTCCGCGAGCGAGACGTCGGCCCACGCGTCGACGGCCGCGAGCGCCGTGGGCGCGTCGAGGTCGTTCGCGAGGGCCTCGCGCACCGCGGCGAGGGTCGCGTCGGCGTCGGGTCCACCGTTGCCGGACACGGCCGAGCGCCACCGCTCGAGGCGTTCGACGGCGGCCGGGAGGTCGGCGTCGGTCCACTCCCACTCGGAGCGGTAGTGGTGCGCGAGGAGCGCGAGGCGGATGGCCATGGGGTCGACGCCCGTGGCGCGCAGGGCCGAGACGAACACGAGGTTCCCGCGGGACTTGCTCATCTTCTCGCCCTGGTAGGCGACCAGACCGGCGTGCACGTGGTTGCGCGCACCGAACCCGTGGTCGAGCAGGCGGTCGTGCGAGGTCGACATCTCGTGGTGCGGGAAGAGCAGGTCGGCGCCGCCGCCCTGGATGTCGAAGGGCAGGCCCAGTCCGTCGCGGGCGATGACCGCGCACTCGATGTGCCAGCCGGGGCGTCCGGTGCCGAGGCTCGCGCCGTCCCACGAGGGCTCGCCCGCGCGCTCGCGCCGCCACAGCAGCGGGTCGAGGGGGTCCTTCTTGCCGTCGCGCTCGGGGTCTCCCCCGCGCTCGCCGAAGAGCCGCACCATGTCGTCGCGGCTGAGCCGCGAGACGGCGCCGAAGCGCGCGTCGGCGCTCAGGTCCGCGTACACGTCGCCCAGCTCGGGGGCGTCACCGCCCGCGCCGGGCTCGACCGGGACGCGGTAGGCGAAGCCGTCCTCGATGAGCGCCTCGACGGCCTGGACCACGTCCGGGATGGCCTCGACCGCGCCGCGGTACACCTCGGGGGGCACGACGCCGAGGGCCGTCATGTCCTCGGCCAGCAGGGCCGTCTGCTCGACCGCGAGGTCCCACCAGTCCACGCCCGTCGCGGTCGCGCGCTCGAGCAGCGGGTCGTCGACGTCGGTCACGTTGGACGCGTACGTCACGGCATGACCTGCGTCGCGCCAGGCGCGGTTGAGGAGGTCGAAGCCGACGTAGGTCGCGGCGTGCCCGATGTGGGTCGCGTCGTACGGGGTGATCCCGCAGACGTACATGGTCGCGGTGTCCCCCTCCGCGGCGACGACGAGCTCCCCGGTGGTGCTGTCGTGCACCTGGATCGGGAGGCCTCGGCCGGGCAGGGACGGGATCTGGGGCATGGGCCAGCTGTGCACGCGACAACCTTAACCGCGAACGGTCACCCGGGTTTCGCGGTGCCCGCGGGTCGAGGTGCCCGACGACGAGGGCGCACCCGCCCCGGTGGCGCGCCCGCGCCGTCGGGCCAGAATGCAGGGGTGAGCCAACCCACACGACCTGACGACCCCCGTCCCACCGGAGGACGGCCCGAGGAACCGGGCTCCCCGCGCTCGGAGCCCCCCCGGTACAAGGAGCTGTGGGTCGAGGGGCCCGACGGGCGCGTGACGCCCGTGTCCCGCCCCGGGGACGGGTCCGGCCGGTGGGCGGACGCCGAGGACTCGCCGGGCAGCAGCGGGAGCCCGGGCAGCGGCGGCGAGACCTCGGGCACCGACCCGGGCGGCGCCCGCTGGTACGAGGTGCGCACGCTCGAGGACTTCGTGAGCGCCGCGGACGCGCTCGGCGTCGGGCTCGCGAGCCAGGTGGGCCGCGGGCACCTGCCGGTCCACGTGCGCCACGTCAAGCACCCTCTGGCGCACGTCGAGCACATCGGGATGGACTGGCTCCTGGTCGTCACGCCCACCGTGTCGTTCTCCGAGGAGGACCGTCAGGTCAGCACGGGCAGCTTCTGCCTCCTCGTGGGCCCCGACGTGGTCGTCACGGTCGAGAAGGGCACCGCGGGCGTCCACGACCGCATGCGTGAGCACCTGACAGGCCCGTCGCACGGACGCAGCACGGGGTTCCGCCACGTCGCGGAGGAGGCCCTGTTCGCGCTCGTGTCCACGTCCTCGGACGTCGAGCTCGCGCTCGGCGACGCGGTCGCCGAGGTCGAGAAGATCGTGTTCGAGACCAGGCGGCGCACCGACCCGGTCCTGCCCATCTACGACCTCAAGCGCGAGATCACCGAGGCCCGTCGCGCGCTGCTGCCCATCACGGCCGAGCTCCCCGAGCTGGTCTCGGGCAGCGCCCGCTCCCGCATCACGTTCGACAAGCGGCTCATGGAGCGCCTCGTGTCGACCGTCGAGCGGATCGACCGCCACCTCGACGCGCACGACGACCTGCTGTCCGACATGCTCTCGGTGCACCTGTCCCAGGTGTCGGTGCGCCAGAACGAGGACATGCGCACGATCAGCGCCTGGGCCGCGATCCTCGTGTTCCCCACGATCGTGGGCGGGATCTACGGCATGAACTTCGACCACATGCCCGAGCTGCACTGGACCCTGGGCTATCCCCTGGCCATCGCGATCATGGTGCTCGGCTGCTTCGGGCTCTACGGCGCGTTCAAGAAGGTCGGCTGGATGTAGCGGGTCAGGCGAGCGGCTGGAGCACACCGACCGTGAGCAGGACCACGACGACCGCCGCGAGCACGAGCCGGTAGATCACGAACGGCTTGTAGCTGAACGTCGAGACGATCTTGAGGAACGCGATGATCACGAGGTAGCCCACGACGAACGCGACCAGGGTCGCGATGAGCGTCGCGCCGAACCCGGGAGAGCCCGGGACGGGCTCGCCCGTGACCGACTTGGCGAGCTGGTAGAACCCCGAGCCCAGGACCGCGGGGATCGCGAGCAGGAACGAGTAGCGGGCCGCGGCCTCTCGCGTGAAGCCCATGAGCAGGCCCGCCGTGATGGTGCCGCCCGACCGGGACACGCCGGGGACCAGGGCGAGCGCCTGCGCCAGCCCGAACCCGACGGCCTGGCGCGGGGTCAGCTCGTCGAGCGTGCGCGTCTTGGCGCCGACCCGGTCCGCGAACCCGAGGAGCAGGGCGAAGACCGTCAGGGTGAGGGCCGTGATGTACAGGTTGCGCAGCGACGCCTCGATCGCGTCCTGGAACGCCAGGCCCAGGACCACGATGGGGATCGAGCCGAGCGCGATGAACCACGCCATGGCCGCGTGGTGGTCGTGCTTGCCCATGCGCGAGCGCCAGTCGCTGCCGTGGGCGCCGCGCAGCGACCGCCACCAGGCCGAGCAGATCGTGGCGATGTCGCGCCGGAAGTAGATGATCACAGCGGTCTCGGTACCGATCTGGGTGATCGCCGTGAAGGCCGCCCCCGGGTCGGCCGAGCCGATGAGCTCACCGACGATGCGCAGGTGCGCGCTCGAGGACACCGGCAAGAACTCGGTCAGGCCCTGGACGAGGCCGAGGAGGATCGCTTCCCACGCATTCACGAGCGGTCACGATACCCGCCGTACCGCCGCTCCCCTGGACCGACAGGCCTCGCGGGGACGACCGTCGCCGAGCCGTCACGTGCCGGCCGTCTCCAGGACACCGCCCGGACACGTCCGCGCAGAGCGACGGACCTCACCCTGGCGACGCGCGCCACGTCCGGGCGGGGCGCGCCCCTGGCCGGTAATCTGCCGCGCATGGAACTTCGTCAGCTCGGTCGTACCGGCCTGCGCGTCTCACCCCTGGGCCTCGGGACCATGACGTGGGGCCGCGACACCGACGAGATCGACGCCGCGGAGCAGCTCCGCGACTTCGTCGACGCCGGGGGGAACCTCGTCGACACCGCCGCCTCCTACGGGGGCGGCGACAGCGAGTCGATGATCGGTTCGATCCTCTCGGGCAAGGTCGACCGGCGCGACGTGCTGCTGTGCACCAAGGCAGGCATCCGGACAACGGCCGACGGCAACGCGGTCGACGCCTCGCGCGGCGCGCTGCTCGACTCGCTCGACGCCTCGCTCGAACGCCTGGGCACCGACCACGTCGACCTCTTCCTGGTCCACACGCCCGACCCGCGCACGCCGTTCGCCGAGACGCTCTCCGCGCTGCGGCTCGCGGTCACCACCGGACGTGCGCGCTACGTGGGCCTGTCCAACCACCCGGGGTGGGCCGCCGCACGGGCCGCCGCGTCGCTCGACGCGCACGGCGACGTCGGGCTCGCCGCGGTCGAGCTCGAGTACTCGCTGCTCCAGCGCGGGATCGAGCGCGACGTCGTGCCTGCTGCGACCGAGATGGGGTTCGGGGTGCTCGCGTGGTCACCCCTGGGGCGCGGGGTCCTCACGGGCAAGTACCGCAGCTCGCTGCCCGCGGACTCGCGCGGTGCGTCCTCGCACCTCGCCGGGTTCGTGCAGCCCTACCTGGACGGCGAGTCGTCGGGGATCGTGGAGGCCGTGGCCACGGCCGCGAACGGCCTGGGCCGCGCGCCCCTGGACGTCGCCCTGGCCTGGCTCCTCGAGCGGCCGGCCGTGTCGAGCGCGATCGTCGGTGCGCGCACCCCCGCGCAGCTGCGCGCGTCGCTCGCGGCCTGCGACCTCGAGCTGCCCGACGCGGTGCACTACGCGCTCGACGACGTCAGCGCCCTGCCGCTCGGGTACCCCGAGCGCTGGTGAGGGTCAGCGGCTGACCCCGTCGGTCAGGTCGACCTGGTCGAGCTCCTCGTCCTGGTCGTCGAAGTCCTGCTCGCCGTCCTCGTCACCCTCGTCGTCCTCGTCGTCTCCGTCGTCTCCGTCGTCTCCGTCGTCTTCACCATCGTCCTCGTCGTCGTCCTCGGCGAGGTAGAACGGGGTGGCCTCGCCGTGCACCTGGGCGAGCGCCTCGTCGTACACCTCGTAGGCGTCGGCGAGCACGTAGTAGGCGTCGTCGACCGCCGGGTCGTCCTCGCCACGGCGAGCGGCGACCGCGGTGTAGTGGGCCTCGAGGGCCGCGATGAATCGATCGAGAGCGGCGCGCGGGTCAGCGGTCATACCCTGACGGTAGACCTGAGCGAGGCACAATGGCACTCGGAATCCCTCGGCGGGAGGGTGAGGTACGGCTCACCGCTCCCCCGGCTCGGAACGAACGCGTGGACGGTGACGGATGACGAGCACGACCCCTCGGCAGCGGACCGGCTGGGCCGAGAACGGCGGCCAGTACGAGTACCGGGTGCTCACGATCGACCGGTCGGTGAGCCGCCACGACGCGGTCCGCCTCCTGACCGACGAGGCCGAGCACGGGCACTGGGAGCTCGAGCGCACGCGCCTGTACGTGGGCGGTGAGCGGCGCGTGTGGCTGCGCCGCAAGATCATCCGGGTGCGCTCGACCCTCTGAGACTCCCGACCGGCCGCCCCTGCCCGCCGGGCTCGCCGACGAGCAGGGATCGTCGCGTCAGCAGGTCCGCAGCAGGCGGTCCAGGACGCGCACGCCGAACTTCAGGGACGCGACGGGCACGCGCTCGTCGACCCCGTGGAACATGCCCGAGAAGTCCAGGTCCGCGGGGAGCTGGAGCGGGGCGAACCCGTAGCCCGTGATGCCGAGCCGCGCGAGCGACTTGTTGTCCGTCCCGCCCGAGAGCGTGTACGGCAGGACCGTGGCACCCGGGTCCTCGGCGTGCAGCGACGCGATCATGGCGTCGACCAGGTCGCCCTCGAAGGGCACCTCGAGCGAGATGTCGCGGTGGATGGGCTCGATCCGCACGTGCTCGCCCACGAGCCCCTCGATGACCGCGAAGCCCTCGTCCTCGTGGCCCGGCAGCAGGCGCGCGTCGATCGCGGCCTCGGCACGCCCGGGGATGACGTTGGCCTTGTAGCCGGCACCGAGCTGAGTGGGGTTGGACGTGTGGCGGACGGTCGCGCCGACGAACCGCGAGGCCGGGCCGAGGGCCGCGACGAGCGCGTCGATGCTCGCCTCGTCGCGGGGGTCGTAGGGCAGGTCGGTCAGCTCGGCCACGCCGCGCAGCAGCGCGTCGACCGTGGGCGTGATGGTGTACGGCCACTGGTAGGCGCCGATCCGCGCGACCGCGGCCGCGAGATGCGTCACGGCGTTGTCGGCGTTGACCTGCGAGCCGTGCCCGGCGCGTCCCTCGGCGACGAGCCGGAGCCAGGCGATGCCCTTCTCGGCGGTCTGGAGCAGGTAGGCACGCTTGCCGTCGATGTCGACCGAGAAGCCGCCGACCTCGCTGATGGCCTCGGTCGCGCCCTCGAAGATCTCGGGGCGGTGGTCCACGGCCCAGCTCGCGCCGTACGTGCCGCCGGCCTCCTCGTCGGCGAAGAACGCCACGACGACGTCGCGCGCGGGCTTGCGTCCCTCACGGACCATCTGGCGCACGACCGCGAGGATCATCGCGTCCATGTCCTTCATGTCGACCGCGCCGCGCCCCCACAGCAGCCCGTCCTTCTCCTCGCCCGCGAACGGGTCGACCGACCAGTCGGAGGCCTGGGCGGGCACGACGTCGAGGTGCCCGTGCAGGACGAGCGCGGGCCGCGTGGGGTCCTGACCCGGCAGGCGCACGACGACGCTCGCGCGCCCCGGCGCGGACTCGAACAGCTCGGGGCTCAGCCCGACCTCGTGGAGCGAGGCCATGACGTACTCGGCCGCGGCCCGCTCGCCCGGGCCGGACCCGTCCCCGAAGTTCGACGTGTCGATGCGCAGCAGGTCCTGGCAGATGCGCGCGACCTCCTCCTCGGCGGTCGGGTGGGCCGGGGGGTTCGCGGAGTGGGCGTGGCTCGTCATGGCCACACCGTACCCGGTGGGTTCGCCGCCCTCGAAGCGTTCGCGAGGTGTCTCGTCCCGCGAACGCACGAGCGCCCGGGATGTGGTCAGACCTCAGCCGTGGTGTCCCTCGCCGGTGAGCGGCGAGCGCCGCGGACCGGTCCCGCCGCGCGGCGGATCGTCGGACGCGGACGCGTGACCGCCCTCGTGCCCGACGTCGTCGCTCACCTCGGGCAGCACGTCGCCCGGGGCGGGACGCCCCGCCGTACCGGGGGCTGCCGCCGGATCGACGACCACGAACTGCCCCATCATCCCCTGGTCCTCGTGGCGGAGCAGGTGGCAGTGGAACATGTAGGGGTGCTCGGCGTCGGGCGTGGTGCCGAACGTGACCAGGAGCCGGGTGATCCTGCCGGGGCGGACGTAGACGGTGTCCTGCCACCCGTCGAGCTCGAGGGGCGGCGCCTCGCCCGAGACGTCGAGCACCTGGAACTGGGCGTCGTGGACGTGGAAGTTGTGCGGCGAGTCGTCGAGGCTCGTGACCTCCCAGACCTCGGTCGCGCCGGCGTCGACGACCTCGTCGATCCGGCGCAGGTCCATGTCCTGGCCGTTGATCGAGGTGCCCGAGAGCTCGAAGCGGCGCGTGACGCTCGCGCTCGCCGCATCGGCGGCAGGAAGGCTCGCAAGGCGCGCGGGCACGGGCTCCGAGGGCGTGAGCCGGTCGGCCGCGCGCAGCTCGAGCACGTCGAGGGTGTCGTCGCCGCCCGCGAAGCGCGCGGTGAAGGCGTTCGCGCCGAGCTCCTGCGGGAAGCTGCGCAGCACGGGCCGTTCACCGGGGGCCAGACCGACGACGATCTCGGCCCGGTCGCCCGGCGAGAGCTGGAGGCGGTCGGTCGTGACGGGCGCGTCGAGCAGGCCGCCGTCCGAGCCGACCACCTGGAACGCGCGGCCGTCGTCGAACCCGAAGTCGTAGACGCGCGCGTTGGACCCGTTGAGCAGGCGCAGCCGGACCTGCTCGGTCGTGACGTCGAGGTAGGGGTTCGCCGTCCCGTTGACCAGGACCACCGAGCCGCGCACGCCCGTGCTCGACAGGAAGGGGTCGGCGTCGTCGAGCCTGCCGTCGGGGTGGAACTTCTTGTCCTGGACCACGAGGGGCACGTCGTCGACCCCGTACTCGTGCGGCAGGGCGTCCTGGACCGCGGCCTCGGGCGTGCCCGCGGGCTCGTCGAGCAGGAACAGGCCGGCCAGGCCACGGTAGACGTGGTCGGCCGTGCGTCCGTGCAGGTGCGGGTGGTACCAGAGCGTCGCCGCGGGCTGGGCGATCGTCCACGTCGGGGACCACGTCTGCCCGGGGTCGACCTGCTGGTGCGGCCCGCCGTCCATGACCGCGGGCAGCTTCATGCCGTGCCAGTGCAGCGTGCTCGTCTCGGACATCGAGTTCGTCACGTCGATGCGGACCTGCTCGCCGCGGGTCGCGCGCAGCGTCGGCCCCAGGAACGTCCCGTCGACGCCGAGCGTCGGGGTGAGCCCGCCCTGCCCCAGGTCGGTCTCGCCCTCCTGCAGGTCGAGCGAGAACACGCGGACCCCGTCCTCGAGGCTCGACCCGGCGAGCGGCGGGATCGCGAGCGGGCGCGTGAACTCGACCTCGCCAGCGGTCGAGGTCGCACCCCGGGAGAACGCGAGCGCGACGCCCGCGGCGATCCCGCCGACGACGAGGGCGACGAGCGCCAC
The DNA here is from genome assembly GCF_001429135.1 of Oerskovia sp. Root22. Taxonomy (NCBI): domain Bacteria; kingdom Bacillati; phylum Actinomycetota; class Actinomycetes; order Micrococcales; family Cellulomonadaceae; genus Oerskovia; species Oerskovia sp. Root22. The sequence continues at coordinate 92,868 of NZ_LMIL01000012.1, forward strand.
CACGACGACGACCCAGCGGCGCCGACGGCGAGGCACGGGCCGGGTGGGCCCGGCGCCCTCCGCGGGGGTCGCGGGGGTGGCGGCGTCGTCGTCAGGCAGGACGGTCATGTCGGTCGCAGGGCTCCCAGGTCAGGTCGGTGCGGACGGCCCCGCTCTCGGCGGGCCGCCGGGGCGGCTCGCCTCCAGGCTAGGGAGGGCACGCCGTCGGGCACATCGGGGGTCTCCCCCACCCCTGCCCTGAACCGACCCTGGCTCGCTCCGGGCGCCCGGGCGCCGAGGTGGACCCGTGCGTGGGTCCACCTCGGCGCAGCGAGGACGACTACGCGTCGAGCCCGCGACGCGTCAGGAGCGGGGCGATCTCCGGGTCGCGGCCGCGCAGGTCCGCGAACGCGACCATGGGGTCGACCGAGCCGCCGCGCGCGAGCAGCTTCTTGCGGAACGCGTCGCCGTTCGCCCGGTTCAGGCCGCCGTTCTCCTCGAACCAGGTCACGGTGTCGGCGTCGAGCACCTCGGACCAGATGTAGGAGTAGTAGCCGGCCGAGTAGCCGCCGCCGAACACGTGGTTGAAGTACGTCGTGCGGTAGCGGGGCGGCACGGGCGCGAACCCGACGCCGGCCGCGTCGAGCGCCGCGGCCTCGAAGGGCAGGACCTCGTCGACGCTCGTGGGGACCTGCTCGGGGGCGAGCTGGTGCCAGGCCTGGTCCAGCAGCGCGGCCGCGAGGTACTCGGTCGTCCCGAAGCCCTCGTTGAACAGGCGCGAGGCCAGCATGGTCTCCACCCACGCGGCAGGCATGGGCTCGCCCGTGACGTGGTGGACCGCGTAGGACGTGAGGATCGTGGGCTCCCAGGCCCACATCTCGTTGACCTGCGAGGGGTACTCGACGAAATCGCGCGGCACCTCGGTGCCCGACTGCGACGGGTAGCGCACGTCCGAGAACAGCCCGTGCAGCGCGTGGCCGAACTCGTGGAAGAGCGTGATGACCTCGTCCCACACGAGCAGCGTGGGCTCGCCCGCCGGGGGCTTGACGATGTTGAGGTTGTTCACGACGACGGGCGGCTGGTCGAGCAGGTGGTTCTGGTCGACCAGGTTGTTCATCCACGCGCCGCCACGCTTGGACTCGCGCGTGTAGAAGTCCGCCAGGAACAGCCCGAGCCCCTGGTCCTGCTCGCCGACCGGGCCGTCGAAGACCTCGAACACGCGGACGTCGGGGTGGTAGCCCACCAGGTCGGAGCGCTCGGCGAACGAGATGCCGTAGAGCAGGTTCGCGGCCTTGAACACGCCGTCGGTCACGACGCGGTCGAGCTCGAGGTAGGGACGCAGCGCGGCGTCGTCGAGCGAGTAGCGCTCCTTGCGGACCTGCTCGGCGAGATAGGCCCAGTCGGACGCGCGCAGCTCGGCGTCGTCGCCTGCCTCGCGGGCGAGCGCGACCTCGAGGTCGCCGGCCTCGCGGCGCGCGTTGGCGACCGCGGCCGGGGCCAGGCGCGAGAGCATCGCGTTGACGGCGCCGGTCGTCTTGGCCGTGGCGTCCTCGGCGATGTACGCCGCGTGGTGGTCGTACCCGAGGAGGCGGGCGTGCTCGGCGCGCAGGCGCGCGAGGTCGATCACGATCTGGCGCGTGTCGTTGTCGTCGCCCGTCGCGCCGCGCGTCATGGACGCCTGCTGGACGCGCTCCCGGGTCTCGCGGCGCGCGAGCGACGCGATGACGCCCTGCTGCGTGGGCAGCTGCATCTCGAGGAGGTACTTGCCCTCGTGCCCGCGCGTCGCGGCCGCTGCGGCCGCCGCGGCGATCGCGTCCTCGGGCAGGCCCTCGAGCTCGGCGGCGTCGTCGACCAGGACGCTCGCGGCGTTGGCGCCCGCGAGGAGCTTGCGGCCGAACGCGGCCTCGAGCGAGGTCAGCTTCCCGTTGAGGTCGCGCAGGCGGTCCTGGTCCGCGGCGTCGAGCTCGATGCCCGAGCGGCGGAAGTCGACGAGCAGCGTGTGCAGGAGCCAGGCCGTGTCGGCCTCGAGCGTGAGGTCGCCCGCGTCGACGGCGTCCTGGAGCGCACGGACGCGCGCGTACAGGCGGGCGTCCATGTAGATCGCGTCGTGGTGCGCCGAGAGCTCGGGAGCGATGGTCTCCTCGATGTCCTCGAGTCCCGGCGTCGAGTCGGAGCTCGCGACGTTGTAGAAGACCGTGACCGCACGGGTCAGGAGCCGGCCCGCGGACTCGAGGGCCTCGAGCGTGTTGGCGACCGTGGGCGCCTCGGGGTTGGTGACGATCTCCTCGATCTCCGCGCGCTCGGCGTCCATGCCGGCGCGCAGGGCGGGGAGGTAGTGCTCCTCGCGGATCGTCGTGAAGTCGGGGAGCTGGTACGGGAGGGTGGACGCCGCGGCGAAGGGGTTGGCCGGGTCGAGGGTGCTCGTCATGCGTCCTATCTTCGCCCGACGCGCGCCGTGGTCACGACACCATTCCCGGCGTGGTCGCCCTCGACCGTGCGCCGACCGTCCGCCCGGACCCGCTCGTCACGCCCGTGGCGCCGGCTCCCCCGCACCCGCGTCCGCCCCCACGCGGTCCCCTGCCTCGGCGGACGGCCACGGCTCGACCGGCTCGCGCGGGTCGCCGGCGAGGAGGGTGCCGATCCACGCGTCGCGGCGCACGCCCCGCTGGACGCCGAAGCCCCGCACCGTCCCCTCGACGCGGAACCCGAGCCGCCACGCGACGCGACGCGAGGCCCAGTTGCCCGTGAACGCGGTCCAGACCATGCGTGCGAGCCCGAGCCCCTCGTCGTCGAACGCCCAGTCGGTCACGATCCGCCCGGCCTCCGTCATGAGTCCCTCGCCGCGCGCCTCAGGTGCGAGCCAGTACCCGATCTCGGCCGACCTCTCGGGGGTGGGCGAGGTGTCCATCGCGAGCCCCACCATGCCGAGGACCGGCCCCTCGGGGGCATCTGGTCGGCGGATCGCCCACGTGTTCCCACGGCCGGTGCGCCACGACTCGGGCACGACCTCCTCGATGAACGCCGCCGCGTCCGCCCGCGTGTACGGGCTGGGCACGGTGGTCCAGGCGGCGATCTCCGCGCCCTGGCAGAGCTCGGTGATGCGGTCCACGTCCGCGGCGGTGGGCATCGCCAGGTGGACGTGCTCGTTGGACAGGACGAAAGGCTCCATCCGGACAGCATGCCACTCGGCGTGCGGGGCCGACAGGGCCTTGTCCGCCCGGGCGACCGAGGCCCCGGCGGGTCACGCGGCACGGCTGGTCCTCGCGCCGCTCCGCTGCGCCCCTGACGCCCAGGTCACTCCCCCAGGACGTCCTCGGCGCGCGTCCAGGGCAGGCCGAGCGCCGCGCCCACCTGCTCGTTGACCAGGGTCCCGGTCACGGTCGACAGCCCGTTGCGCAGCAACGGGACCGTGCGCAGCGCTCGCGTCCCGCCGTCGGCGAGGAGCGCGAGGTAGGGCAGCGTCGCGCTCGTCAGGGCGTGCGTGCTGGTCACGGGCACCGCACCCGGCATGTTCGCGACGCAGTAGAACGTCGAGCCGTGCACCTGGAACGTGGGGTCGTCGTGGGTCGTGGGCCGGGTGTCCTCGAAGCAGCCGCCCTGGTCGACCGCGATGTCGACGAGGACCGACCCCGACCGCATGCGCGCCACGAGGTCGTTCGTCACGAGCCGCGGCGCCCGGGCCCCCGCGACGAGGACCGCGCCGATCACGAGGTCGGCCCCGAGCACCTCCTGCTCGATCGCGTACGCGCTCGACGCCACGGTCCGCACGTGGCCCGTGAACTCCTGGTCGAGCGCACGCAGGACGGGCAGCGACAGGTCGAGGATCGTGACCTCGGCGCGCATCCCGACCGCGATCTCGGCCGCGTGCCGACCGGCGGTCCCGCCGCCGAGGATCACGACCCGCCCCGGCCTGCTCCCGGGCACGCCGCCGAGCAGCACGCCCGAGCCGCCCGCGGGACGCATCAGGTGATAGGCCCCGACCTGCGTCGCCATGCGCCCGGCCACCTCGCTCATGGGCGCGAGCAGCGGGAGCGTGCCGTCGGGCGCCTGGGCGGTCTCGTAGGCGACCGCGGTCGTCCCCGCGTCGAGCAGCGCAGCCGTGCCGAGGGGGTCGGCGGCCAGGTGCAGGTACGCGAAGAGCAGCAGGTCGTCGCGCAGGAGCGGGTACTCGCTGGGCACGGGCTCCTTGACCTTGCACACGAGCTCGGCGCGCCCCCAGACCTCCTCGGCCGTGCTCACCAGGCGCGCTCCGGCGCCCGCGAACTCCTCGTCGGAGATGGCCGACCCTCGCCCCGCCCCGGCCTGGACCAGGACCTCGTGCCCCGCGGCGACCAGGTGATGGGCGCCCGCCGGGGTGAGCGCGACGCGGAACTCGTTGTTCTTGACCTCGGCTGGAATCCCGATCCTCATGCCGTCAGCGTGTCGCGTGCCGGCCGATCACGCGCGCCGAGCGCCCGAGCGCCAAGGGCTCGGGGCGTGGCAGCGCGTGCGGCACCGCGTCCCGCCGTCCCCTGCCGGCCCGACGGCGGAGCGCACCGTCGCGGGGAAGGTGCGCTCCGCCGTCGGGCCGGGCTGGGGACGGCCCCAGCCCGGCCCCTGGCGAGGACGCCCCGGTGCGAGACGACCCGTGAGCCGGTCAGTCGCCCTTGACGTTGACGATCTGCCGCAGCGTGTGACGCACCTCGACGAGGTCCGCCGCGTCCTGCATGACCCGGTCGATCGACTTGTACGCCGCCGGGATCTCGTCGATGAACGCGTCGGTGTCGCGGTACTCGATGCCCGCCATGGCCTCGCGCAGCTGCTCGTGCGTGAAGGTCTTGCGCGCCTTGCTCCGCGAGTACTCCCGTCCCGCGCCGTGCGGCGCGGAGTCGAGCGCGAGCGGGTTCCCCTTGCCCACGACGACGTACGACGCGGTGCCCATGGACCCCGGGATGAGCCCCGGGTCCCCCTCGCGGGCACGGATGGCCCCCTTGCGGGAGACCCACACGTCCTTGTTGAAGTGGTGCTCGCGCTCGGTGAAGTTGTGGTGGCAGTTGATGCGCTCGGCCTCCTCGACCGGGGCGAGCCCCGACCAGGCGTCGAACGCGGCCACGACGCGGTCCATCATCTCCTCACGGTTGAGCAGCGCGAAGTGCTGGGCCCACCGCAGCTCGCGGACGTACGCCCAGAACTCGTCGGTGCCCTCGACGAGGTACGCGAGGTCCTTGTCCGGCAGGTCGATCCAGTACCGGGTCATGAGCTCGCGCGCGACCGCGATGTGGTGCTGCGCGATCTTGTTGCCGACCCCGCGCGACCCCGAGTGCAGGAAGAACCAGACCCGGTCCTCCTCGTCGAGGCTGACCTCGATGAAGTGGTTCCCGGACCCCAGCGACCCGAGCTGCAGGCGCCAGCTCCCCGCGTACCGTGCAGGGTCGAAGCCTGCCTTGTCCGCGAGCGTCTCGAGCTCGGCCACGCGCGCCTCGGCCGTCTCGGTCAGGCGCTGGTTGTAGGAGCCGGCGCTCGTGGGCACGGCCTTCTCGATCGCGAGCCGCAGGTCGCGCAGCGCTGGCCCGGCGACGTCGCCGGCCGTGTACTGGGTCCGGACCGCGACCATGCCGCAGCCGATGTCGACGCCGACCGCGGCGGGGATGATCGAGCGCAGCGTGGGGATGACCGAGCCGACGGTCGCACCCAGGCCCAGGTGGGCGTCGGGCATGAGGGCCAGGTGCGGGTAGACGAACGGCATGGTCGAGGTGCGCTCGGCCTGCTCGCGGGCGCCGTCGTCGAGGATCGAGGCCCAGCTCCAGAGGGTCGTGGTCAGGCGGGTCGCCGCGTTCTTCGCGGTCGCCCGGGTGTTCGTGCTCATGGCGAGAACTGTGGCAGGTCGCCGCGAACGGCGGCGACTGATTTGCGCGACGAGTCCGGGTGCCGTGGCCGCACGGCGGGGCTAGCGTCGGAGCGTGCCCACCTGGACGAACCCCGGCCTGCTCGAGTTCGACGCCGTCATCACCCGGTCCTCCGAGCGCGGCGCGGGGTCGTTCGTCGCGTTCCCGGGCGACGTCTCGGAGCTGTTCGGGACCAGGGGGCGTGTCCCGGTCGTGACGACGATCGACGGCGTCCCGTACCGCGGCTCGCTGGTCACGTACGGCGGACCGCACCTGCTGGGCGTCCTCAAAGCGGTCCAGGAGCAGATCGGCAAGGGGCCGGGCGACACCGTGCACGTGCGCCTCGAGCTCGACGACGCGCCCCGCGTGGTCGCCCTGGCCCCCGACGTCGAGGCCGCCCTCGCGGCCGGCGGCGTGCTCGACGCGTTCCGGGCGATGTCGTACTCGCACCAGCGCGAGTACGCGGCGTGGGTCGAGGACGCCAAGCGCCCCGCGACGCGGGTGGCGCGCATCGACCGGACGGTCGAGCGGGTGCGGGCGGGGCTCCGCCTCAAGTAGGCGGGCTGTCCGCACGGGGTGGGCTGCGTCGTCGGGCTGGGCTTCCTGGTCGCTGCCCGACGACGGCACGCACCTCAGGCGTCGGCCGTCGCCTCCTTGTCGTTGGTGCTCCCTCCGTTCGAGGAGCGCTCACGCCCGGACAGGGCGATCTCCTTGGCCGTGGGGATCTCGTCCTCCATGGGCGGGTCCTTGCGGCGCAGCTTGCTGAAGACCGCCCAGGCGACCGCGACGAGAGGGACCGAGACCACGGCGCCCAGGATGCCCGCGATGAACGTTCCCGACGTGACCGCGAGCGCGACCACGACAGGGTGCAGCGAGACCTGTTTGCCCATGACGAGCGGCTGGAGGATGTGGCCCTCGAACTGACCGATGAGCGCGATGAAGATACCCACGAGGGCCGCGTTCACGACCCCGTTCGCCGCCAGCGCGACGACCATGGCGATGACCATGGCCGCGGGCGCACCGATGAGCGGGATGAACGCGCCGATGAACACCAGGACCGCGAGCGGCGCCGCGAGGGGGACCCCCAGCACGACGAGCACTATCGCGGCGAGGATCCCGTCCGCGAGCGCGATGATGACCGTCCCGCGGGCGTATCCCGAGAACGTGTACCAGCCCGCCCCGCCGGCCACGGTCCACGTCTCGCGCGACCGCGCGGGGAGCTGGTTGAGGAACCAGGTCCACATGTCCTTGCCCCGGGCCAGGAAGAAGATGGTGCAGAAGATCGCGAGCGCGAGGACCGCGAAGGCCTCGAACACCGAGCCCGCACTCGCCGCGGCCTGGCTCGCGATGTCACCGCCGTGCTCGGTGATCCACTTGCGGCCGTTCTCGATCCAGGTGTCGACGTCGTCGGCCGTGATCGTCACGGGCAGCGGGCCGTGCTCCAGGAAGTCGAAGATCTTCTCGATGCCGGTGTTGAACTGGCCGGCCAGCTTGTCCCACTGTCCCGCGACCGAGGTGATGACGTAGGTCAGCAGGCCTCCCAGCACCAGGAACGCCGAGAGCAGCGCGAGAGCGGTGGCGAGCCCGCGCGGCATGATCTTCGCGTACCAGTCGGTCACCGGGCGCAGGACCGAGGTGATGACCAGGGCCAGGAAGACCGCGATGAACACGATCTGCACCTGGGCGGTCGCGTAGAAGATCACGCCGATGCCCGCGATCAGCAGCAGGAGCCGCCAGGACCACCCCGCGCTCGTGCGCAGCCAGGCCGGGACGGTGTCGTCGTAGCCGACGACCGACGGGTTCCGCCGTGCTCCCGCGACCTTGCGCGCCGCGGGACTGGCGCCGGCCAGGTGCTTGACCGAGGCCGAAGGACGATCACCCCCGCTCCCCACGCTCGACGACGAGGCGCCGTCCTGTCGTGCGTCCTTGTCCTCGGCCACGAGCACCCCATCCCACTGACGATCCGGTTGGTGAAACCAGCCCTGACCTGCACCGACCGGTGCGCGGGGACCAGGGCCGCTCCCCAGTCTGCCCCACGGACCCGATGCACGCTTGGTGCCCGAAACGTGTTATGTTTTTCCCCGCAAGGCCCCCGGCGGGAACGCCGGGACCTGACACCTGTCCGGGTGGCGGAATGGCAGACGCGCTAGCTTGAGGTGCTAGTGCCCTTTATCGGGCGTGGGGGTTCAAGTCCCCCTCCGGACACTCGTTGAGACAGTGGCGGAATGGCAGACGCGCTAGCTTGAGGTGCTAGTGCCCTTTATCGGGCGTGGGGGTTCAAGTCCCCCTCCGGACACTCGTTGAGACAGCGAACAGCGGAGCGGGTCCAGGGCAACCTGGGCCCGCTTCGCTGTTTCTGCCCGCCCCCCCCTGGCCCGGCCCTTCAACTGCGACGACGGGCCTTTCCACCCTCCGTGCACGGGCCCCGGCTCGCCCGGACCGACTAGGCTGTGGACTCGATCCGCGCCGCGGTCACGACCGGAGAAGAGGGCTTGTGAGGCACACCAGCAACCGAACGCACGGCCGTTCCGGCGGCGGGGCCGTCTCTGCGGCCTTCGGGGTGCTGGGCGAGCTGCTGATCACCCTCGGCGTAATCTTCGGCCTGTTCGTCGTGTGGCAGCTGTGGTGGACCACGGTCCAGTCGAACCAGGCCGCGCAGACCATCATGACCCAGTTCCAGGAGACCCTTCCGGAGGCCCCGCAGGTCGCGGGCGAGCTGCGCACCGACGCACCGCCCGTCCCGGAGGCCGTGGCAGAGGGCGAGACCATCGGCGCCCTCGTCGTCCCCGCCTGGTACGGCAAGACCGACAACACCATGCCGATCGTCCAGGGCACCACGACCGCGCTGCTCAACAAGGCCGTCGCCGGTCACTACACGCAGACCCAGCAGGTCGGCGAGGTCGGCAACTTCGCGCTCGCCGGGCACCGTCGCACCTACGGCAACTCGTTCCGGTTCGTCAACGAGCTCGTCGAGGGCGACCAGGTCATCGTCGAGACCGCGACCACCTGGTACGTGTACGAGGTCACGGGCCACGAGATCGTGCTCCCGAGCCAGGTCGACGTCATCGCCCCCGTGCCGAACCAGCCCGGCGTCGAGCCCACCGAGCGGCTCCTGACCCTCACGACGTGCCACTCCCCCACCCTGGGAGAGTTCGGCAACTCCCACCGCTGGATCACCTACGCGAAGTTCGTCGGCTGGATGGACCGTGCCGACGGCATGCCCGAGCAAGTCCTCAACGACCCAGGAGTGCAGTGATGTACGGGTGGATCTTCCGGCACCTGCCGGGCAACCGCTTCGCCAAGGTCGTCCAGTCGCTGATCCTGGTCGCGGCCGTGGTGCTCGTGCTGTTCACGTGGGTGTTCCCGTGGGTCGCCGAGACGTTCAACGTCAACGGCGACCCGAACTTCGACTAGAGCGGCTATCGCCGGACGCGGCACCGACTCGCCGGGTCAACAGGGCACGGGTCGCCTCTGAGCCGCGGCTCAGTCGAGACAGAACTCGTTGCCCTCGACGTCCTGCATCACGATGCAGGACTCCTCGTCCTCGTCGGCCGGCAGCAGGCGCACGCGGGTCGCGCCGAGCGCGACCAGCCGCGCACACTCGGCCTCGAGCGCCGCGAGGCGCTCGGCGCCCACGAGCCCGGTGCCGACCCGCACGTCGAGGTGCACGCGGTTCTTGACGACCTTGCCCTCGGGGACGCGTTGGAAGTAGAGACGCGGCCCCACCCCCGTGGGGTCCTGGCAGACGAACGCGGCCCCTCGGTCCGCGGGCGGCAGAGAGCCGGCGAAGTCCTCCCAGGTGGCGAACCCCTCGGGTGGCGGCGGGACCACGTAGCCCAGCACCTCGCACCAGAAGCGGGCGACGCGCTCGGGATCCGCACAGTCGAAGGTGACCTGGAACTGCTTGACCTCTGCCATCGGGCCACGATATCCACGCGTCCCTCGTCGAGCACGGCCGATCGCCTCGCGACACGCCAGCGACACGCCAGCGGAACGGCACTGGCACGAGCCGGGACCGTCACCCGACGGCGGGCACCACGGGCGCGCGCCGGCGTTCTCGCCGGAGCCGCCGTTCCGTCCGCTCGTCCCGCGTGTAGGCCGCGGCGTCCCTGCTCGAGAGCGTGAGCAGCACCAGGATGTCCAGCGCGACGGTCAGCAGCGTGGAGCGGAGCGTGATCTGGTCCCCCGACACCGCCCACCCCACGAACGATGACGTGGTGCTGATCGCGGCCAGCACCATGACCAGGGCGCGCGCCCAGGTCCGACCCTTGAAGACCCGCCATGCCAGGAAGAGCTGGAACAGGGCGACGAGCGAGAGGAGCACCACGACCACGACCAGCAGGGGGCCCGACGCCTCGTCGAGGTCCTGCTGCGTCACGTCGCCGCCCAGGAACAACGACCTCAGCGTCTGGTCCCAGTGCAGCGCGAGGTTCGCGAGCCAGATCATGTCCGCGACGACGCCCAGCACGACGAGCAGCGCGCCGGCCGTCGTGGCGGCCGGACGGCGAGGCTTCTGCGCGGCGCGGTCCGCGACTCGTTCGGCAGGCGCTGCCACCGCCCGGACGTCGACCACGGGAAGGTCGCCGTCGGTCCTGATCGCGTCACCGCCGCCGTTGCGCGCGTGATAGCCCGTCGAGAAGTCCTCGATGACCTCGACCTGGACGCCGACGTCGGCTCCCTCGAGCGTGGCCACGACGTGGTCGCGCTCCTGGTCCGTGTCCGCCTCGATCTTGTGCGTGACCTGGAGCGTGAAGAGCGAGAAGCCCACGGACCGGTCGTAGGTCCCGGCCGCGAGCCAGTCGACACGACGCCCCCCGGGCAGCGGCCAGTCGGGCGGGCACCGCCAGAACCGGATGTGGTGCCGTCGCGACGGGTTGCCCTCGACCTCCTGCTGGTACGCGAAGTCCTGCTGGCGCCCGAACAGGAACAACGGGCTCACGGGAGCCTGGTCGTAGCTGCGCCTGCTCAGGGTCGCCGCGACGATCCGCCCGCTCGAGGCCAGCGTGACGTCGTCCGCGACCGTCCACCCCGCGGCCTCCATCGCGGCACGCACCTGGCCCTCCTCGCCCAGCAGGGCAAGGTTGACGGGGTCGCCCAGCAGGCCGTTCGCGGTCCGGGTGCGACCGATGAAGTACTCGGGCACGTAGAGCGTCGTGAGGATGCGGTGCAGGCGTGGCAGGGCCAGGTACGCGATCACGAGCCACACCGCGACGACGTAGAGGACCGTGAACCAGCCGATGTGGATCGACTCGCTCAGCACGAGCCACGCGAGCCACACCGACGCGAGGCCCGCGAAGACGAAGAAGAAGCCGTCCCCGAGCTCGACGAGCCGGTGGCTCACGCGGCGCCGCGGCGCCGGGCCGGTGGCCGGGACCACGGGGCCGACCGCGTCGGGTGCGCTCTGGCGGGTCACGATCCCACCCTAGGGCGCAGGGCGGGAACGGGCCGGGCGAGCGCTACCCCACCATCTCCAGGAACTCCGCGGGCGTCACGATGCGTACCCCGAGGTCCGTGGCCTTGACGTACTTGCTCGAGGTCGAGGGCTCCGAGACGAGCAGGCTCGTCGCGGACGACACCGACGAGGACGCCTTGCCGCCGTTGGCCTCGACGAGCTCGGCGACCGTGGTCCGCGAGTAGCCGGGGACGGCGCCCGACACCACGACGGTCATGCCTGCGAGCGGCAGGGCCACCGTGTCCTCCGGGTCCGGCGCGGTGCCCGTGTGGACCCCCGCGGCCGCCAGTCGTCCGAGGACCCCTCGGGCTTCGAGGTCGTCGAGCCCTTCACGGATCGCTGCGGCCCGGATGGGTCCGATCCCGTCCACGGCCGCCAGGTCCAGGGCGGTCGCGGCGCGCAGCAGGTCGAGCGTGGGGATGGCCGCCGCGAGGCGGCGTCCCATGGTCCGCCCGGTCATGCGGATGCCCAGCGCCGTGATGACCCGGTTCCAGGCCGCCCCCTTGGCCCGCTCGATCTCCGCGGCGATCTTGACGGCGTTCTTGGCGCCCAGCATGCGGCCCTCGCCGAGCGGCAGCGACGTGAGGGTCTCGACGTCGAGCGAGAAGAGGTCCGCCACGTCCGCGACCAGACCCTGCTCCACGAGCGACTCGACGATCTCCGTGCCGATGCCCTCGATGTCCAGGGCGTCACGGCTCACGGCGTACCGGATCGTCGCGCCGACCGACAGGCTCGGGTCGGTCGAGCGCCACAGCAGCGTGCTCTTGTCCCACTCGCCGCCGTTCGGGTCGGTCGCGGGCGGGGTCCAGGGCGTCGAGTCGGCCGGACGCTCGTCCAGGACCACGGACTCGATGTACGGGATCACGTCGTTGGCCCGCTTGATGACGACCGTGTCCCCGACGCGCACGTCCTTCTCGAGCATCCAGGTCGCGTTGTGCCCGGTCGCGAACGTGATGGTCGTGCCGCCCACGAACACGGGCTCGACCTCGACGCGGATCGCGAGACGCCCCGTGCGACCGACCCCGGTCGTGATCGCCACGACCCGGGTAACGGCGGTCTCGGCCTCGTACTTATAGGCGACGGACCATCGCGGGGTGCGCGACCCGGAGCCGAGCCGCTCACGGTCGGCGTCGAGGTCCGCCTTGACGACGATCCCGTCGATGGGGAACCCGAGGTCCGGGCGCCGCTCGGCGAGCGCGGCCACGGCCGAGCGCACCGCGACCGTGCCCGGCTCCCCAGTCAGGACCACGGGCTCGCCGCCCGCGAGCCACGGGGCCAGCGCGCGGGCCGTGCCGATCCCGGCCTGCTCGACCACCGTGAGCCGGGCGCTGTACGACGGGTCCGCCACGGTCGCCGGGGAGCCGTCCACGGGCACCACGTCGTACGCGGCGAACGTCAGGAGCCCCGCGTAGGCCGCGTCACCCTTGCGCAGGATGCCCGCGGCGGCGTTGCGCGGGTTGACGAACGACGCCCCGCCCAGCGCGGCCCGGGCGGTCTGCGCCGCGGGGAACCGGGCGTCGGCCATGAACACCTCGCCCCGCACCTCGACCGAGAGGTCCGCTCCCACGAGCCGCGCGGGCAGCCCGTCGATCTCGAGCCGTCGGACCCGCTCGGTCACGTCCTCGCCGGTGCGTCCGTCACCGCGCGTGGCGACCAGGTCGAGGCGTCCGGCGCGGTAGAGCGCCCGGATCGCGAGCCCGTCGAGCTTGGGCTCGACGACGACCGGGCCGTCGATCGCGAGCACCAGGGCGTCGAGCGCGTCGAGCGTGGGTGCCTTGTCGAGCGAACCCATCATCGTGGGGTGCTCGACGTCGCCTCCCGCGGACTGGCCCGCTGCCACGGCGTCGAGCAGGTCGGCGAACTGCCCCGCGAGCGAGGGGTCCGCGGCCACGGCGATGCGCAGCTGCTCGATGCCCGAGTCGTACTCGGCGTCCGACATCCTGAGCTCGTCGGTGTCGTAGTAGGCGCCGGCGGCGGCGCGCAGGCTCTCGGCCAGCGCGGTCAGGTCGGTGTCGCTCATCTGCATGCCCTTCGCGTGTGCGTGCTCGCACCCTCGTGCCGGGCCGGTCGGCCCGCGGGGTGCAGTCTTGCGCACGCCACCCACGCGCGCCGGTCGCCGCTCCTCCCGGAGGACCGGCGACCGACGAGCCGGGTCAGACCGAGCAGTCGCAGACCGGGTTGAACTCGACGACCTGGTCGCCGAGCTCGGGGTGCGCCCAGGCCTGGGCCTCCGCGAGGGAGGCGAACCGGCGTCCGGCGAGCCGCCCGTTGGCGAACAGGACCCCGGCCTCGATCTGGTCGCGCACGTCGTCGTCCGCGCCGCTCGTCGTCTCGGGTCCGGCCGTCGTCTCGGGTCCGGCCGCTCCCCCGTCAGGCGTCCGACGGCGCACGTCGTCGTCCGCCGGGTCCTGGTCCGGCGCGTCGAGGTCCGGTGCGGTGTGCGTCGTGGTGCTCATGGTGCGTCCCTCCCGAGGGCCGAGGCTTCCTCCAGTATGGCTCCGGTCGCGAGGCGTCAGTAGGCCGTGTGCGTCCAGAGGTGGAACAGCGCGTAGGCCCGGACGGGCGCCCAGGCCTCGGCCGTCCGCGCGGCCGCACGTGCGTCGATCCCGCCGAGCGCCTTGCGGAGCACGAGGTCCCCCGGGACGAACCCGTCGCGGTCCCCCAGGACCTTGACCGAGAGGTAGTCGACGGTCCACGGCCCCACCCCCGGCAGGGCGAGCAGCCGCGCGCGGGTGTCCGCGAGCGCCGCGGGGTCGTCCGCGACGTGGGGCCCGAGCACGAGCCCGTCCGCGCAGGCCGCGGCGAGCGCGAGCAGCGTGCGGGTCCGGGCGCCCGTGATCCCGACGGCGGACTGCAGCTCCGCGGCCCGCGCGCCGGCGAGCGTGTCCGGGTCGGGGAACAGGCGCAGCCCGTCTGCGCCCGCGACGTCGCCCTCACGGCCGTAGGCTCCCGCGAGCCGCCCCGCGAAGGTCCGGCACGCCGCGAGCGAGACCTGCTGGCCCAGGACGGTCGTGACCGCGGCCTCGAACCCGGACGGGTGCCCGACGACGCGCAGTCCCGGCCGCTCGGCGAGCAGGGGCGCGAGCACCGGGTCGGCGCCCAGGACGGTGTGCACGGTCGCGAGGTCGGCGTCGGCGTCGAACCACCGGGCGACCAGCGCGCGGACCGCGTCCGGGTCCCCGCCGTCCCCGCGCACCTCGAGCGTGTCGGGCGTCAGCCGCACGGTCGTGGCCACGGTTCCCGAGCCCGTCTCGACGAGCCGGGTCACCTCGCCGCGTCCGGCGTCGACGCGGTCGACGCCGGGCACGGCGTGCGCGACGAGCGTCGCGAGCGCCGAGGTCGCGTCGAAGGGCCGGACCACGGGGACGTGGCGCGTCCAGGACCCTGCCCTGTCCCCGGGCGCGCCGGCCTGCGGGGCCGTCGTGACGCCGTCGGGCAGGGGGGTCACGCCGCGCTCTCCAGGGCGAGCAGCAGGCGCTTGGCCTCCGCGCCCCCCGCATAGCTGCCGCTCGTGCCGTCCGAGCGCACGACCCGGTGGCACGGGACCACGAGCGGCAGCGGGTTCTTGGCGCACGCCGTGCCCACGGCCCGCACGGCGCGCGGGCTGCCCGCGGCGACCGCGACCTGGGCGTAGGACGCGGTGCGCCCGTAGCCGATGTCGCGCAGGTGGGTCAGCACCTCGCGCCGGAAGGGACCCGAGGCCATGCTCAGGTCGAGCGGGAGGTCGAACGCGCGGCGCTCGCCCGCGAAGTACTCGTCGATCTCGGTCGCGAGCCGGTCCAGGCGCCCGGGGGCGCGCAGGACGCGCGGGCTCACGGTGCGGGCGATGCGGTCGAGCACGGCGTCGTGCCCCTCGACGTCGAACGCGATACGCACCACGCCCTGGTCGGTCGCGGCGAGCAGGAGCGTGCCCACGGGCGTGTCGAGCGTGCGGTAGGCGACGTCGAGCAGGCCCGACGACGCAGCGTCCGCCGCGAGGCGGTCGTGCAGCCGCGAGAGCGCGGCCCGGGAGTCGTCGTCGGGCGCGGCGCCGCGGTCGAGGTCCCTCCCGAGGGAGGCGAGCAGGTCGGTCGGACGGGGCGAGGTGTCGCTCATGAGGCACTTCCCTTCGAGGTGCGGGCGGGCGAGGGGGCCGGTGACGAGGAGCGGGCGGCCGGATACGTGCGCCGCAGCGCCGCCATGCCGTCCGAGGCGGCGCGGCGTGCGGCCTCCGCGCTGCCTCCGAGGATCGACGCGACCTCCTGGTACGGCAGGCCGGCGACGTGGTGGTAGGCCACGGCCTGCCGCTGCTTGGGCGGCAGGGCCGCGAGCGCCCGCCACAGGTCGTCGTCGCCCTGGTCGATGCGTCGCCCGGGGATCCCGTCGCGGCTGGGCTCGTGGAGCAGGTCGGCGACGTCGGGCACCGCGATGGGTGCGCGGGCGCGCCGCCGGGTGACGTCGATCGCCTTGCGGTGCGCGATCGTCACGAGCCAGGCCTCGACGTTGGCCCCCTCGTCGAGGCGCGGGTAGGCCGTGAGGGCGGACAGGAAGGTCTCGGACCAGGCGTCGTCGGCGTCCACGGGGCCGAGGACCGCACGGCACACGCGCAGGACCGTGGCGCCGTGCTCGGCGACGACGCGTTCGAAGGGCTTCACGTCCGGTAGACGCACCGCACGCCCAGGACGTGAGGTGACCTGTGCCGCAGGACGCGAGAGGCCATCAGAACAGCCGGCTGGCTCGGGTCTCGTCGGACTCCTCGAGGGCGAGCAGGAACTGCTTGCGCTCGATCCCGCCCGCGTACCCGGTCAGGCTGCCGTCGGCGCCGATGACCCGGTGGCAGGGCACGACGATGCTCAGCGGGTTCTGGCCGTTGGCCGACCCGACCGCGCGGGCCAGGTTCCTGTCGCCGAGCGCGAGCGCGAGGTCCCCGTAGGAACGGGTCTCGCCGTAGGGGATCTGGGCGAGCAGCGCCCAGACCTTCGTCTGGAAGCCGTCGCCGACCGGGGCGAGCTCGAGGTCGAACGCGCGTCGTGTGCCGGCGAAGTACTCGCCGACCTGGACGCGGACCTCCTCGAACGCGTCGTCGTCGCGCTCGCCGAACGTCTCGCCCGTGGGGCGACGCTTGTGGGCGTCGAAGTACAGGGCCCGGAGCCCGTCCGCGCCCCCGATCGCCGTGAGGTCGCCCACGGGCGAGCCGAAGACCGCGTGGCGCACGGTCCGCCCCGGGCGAGCGGGTTCGGACGGCTCCGGGCGTTCCAGCAGATGCGACAACGGTGTGCCTCCGGTCCGGTGCGTGCGTGCAGGCCTGGTGTCGGTGTGTCCCATGCACTGTAGACGCCAGGGTCTGACAGGACGTGAGGTCGGGTGTGGGTGCCTGCCGGGTAGGGTGTGCTGTCGCGTGGGACAGACCGCGCGAACCGCTCGTGCGGGACGAACACGACTGACGGGACGAACGCATCATGATGGGTGGCCACCACGCCGCCTGCGGCGCGGCCGCATGGGTGGCGGTCACCTCGACCGCCCCGTACACGCTCGGGATCTACCCCGTCTCGGACGTGGGCGTCATCACCGGCGCGATCGTGTGCGCCGGTGCTGCCCTGCTGCCCGACGCGGACCACCACTCCGGGACCATCGCGCACTCGCTGCCGCCCGTGTCCGAGGGCGTCGCGAACGTCGTCGAGACCATCTCGGGCGGCCACCGCCGCGGCACGCACTCGATCCTCGGGATCGCGGTCTTCACGGGCCTCGCCTGGCTCGCGGGGCTCGTGACGATCGAGTCGGACACGTTCGGGACCGTCGCGATCGGCGCTGGGTTCGTGGCGATCCTGCTCGTGGCGTTCGCGCTCAAGGCGCTCAAGCTCACGCGCGGGGGCAAGCTCGGTCCATGGATCGGGTCGGTCACGATCGCGGTCCTCATCGCGCTGCTCGCCCCCGAGGAGTGGAACTGGCTCCCGGTCGCGGTCGGGCTCGGCGTCACGGTCCACATCATCGGCGACGTCATGACCACGGGCGGGTGCCCGCTGCTGTGGCCCATCACGTTCAAAGCCCCTCGCTGGGTGCGGCGCACCAACGTGCTCAACGACATCTGGCGTCCGGGCGGGAACTTCGCGCTCCCGGTCCTCGGGAACGCCGGGTCGGTGCGCGAGTGGCTCCTGCTGATCCCCGTCAGCGCGTACGCCGTGGTCGGCGTCGTGTGGTCCCTGCTGACCCAGATGGGTTTCGACACGAGCGGCACGTACACGCTGCTCGTGCAGTCGTTCGGCGGCTGAGCGGAAATACCGTTGCCTGCCCTCGCCACCGGGTGCGAGGGTAGGCACGTCCGCCGGAGAAGGTCCGGCGCGAGCGCGAGGCCTCCGGGCCGCGAGAAGGAGGAGGTGACGTGATGACCGTCGTCGTCGTTCCCCACGCCTCCACCTTCCCGAGGAGCCCCGGCCTCTGACGCCCGGCTCCTCACCTCACCCGAGGAGCCCCACCGTGCACGAGCACACCGACCTTCCCGCACTCCCCCGCTTCGCCGGCGCGTTCGGAGCGGAGGCGTACGCCGCCTTCCACGACGAGTTCGACGACGCCTCACACGGCCGCCCCTTCCCGGGCGACGTGGCCCAGGACGACGCGCCCGACCTCGACCCGGACCTCGACCCCGACCAGCGCTGGTCCACGTGGTCGAGCGTCGAGAAGGGCATGCGCGGCCCCGACCCCCGCCCCGAGTGGGTCGTGACCGCCGACGCCGCGATCGACACCGAGCTCGGCGTCCTCAAGACGGGCAAGGAGGCCGACGTCTTCCTGCTCGAGCGGGCCGTGCCCGACGAGCCGGGCCAGTTCTCGCTGCTCGCGGCCAAGCGGTACCGCAGCTCCGAGCACCGCGCCTTCCACCGCGACTCCGCGTACGTCGAGGGACGTCAGGTCCGGCGATCGCGCGACCGTCGCGCGATCGAGCGCAAGTCCTCGTACGGACGCGAGGCCGCGGCCGCCCAGTGGGCCAACGCCGAGTTCGCGGCGCTGTCGATGCTGTGGTCTGCCGGGGCCCCCGTCCCGTACCCGGTCCAGATCGACGGGACCGAGATCCTCATGGAGTTCGTCGGGGAGCACGCGAGCACGGGCCAGGCCGACGGTTCGCCCGCGAGCCGGGTCGCGGCCCCGCGTCTGGCGCGCGTCCGGCCCGACGTCGGCACGCTCGAGGCCTACTGGGACCAGCTCCGCGGCGCGATGGGTGTCCTGGCGGCCCACGGGTACGCGCACGGCGACCTCTCGCCGTACAACGTCCTGGCCCAGGGCGAGCGGATCGTCATCATCGACCTGCCGCAGGTCCTCGACCTCGTCGCGAACCCGCACGGCACCGACCTCCTGATGCGCGACTGCCGGACCATGTGCGCGTGGTTCCGGTCACGGGGGCTCGACGTCGACGAGGGCGAGCTGTTCGCCGAGCTCATCGCGCAGGCGTGGTGAGGTCTCCAGGACGCAGGGACGGGTGACCGGGCGCCGACCGTCCGCGAGAATGACCGGATGACCCAGAACGTCCGTGTCGCGCTCGTCGGGCTCGACTCCTCGCACGCCGACCACTACGTGCGCCTGCTGAACGTCGAGCAGCGCTTCCCGGGGGTCCGGGTGACCGTCCTCGCGGACGGCTCGCCCGGGCGCGTCGCGGAGCTCGCCGCGGCGAGCACGGCGGCGGGCGCACGGGTGCGGCCCGGTGGGCCCGACGACGTCACGTCGGTCGATGCCGTGATCGTCGCCCACCGCGCGGGCCGGCTCCACCGCACGGCGGCCCTGCCCTTCGTCCGGGCGGGGCTGCCCGTGCTGGTCGACAAGCCGTTCACCGCCTCGGTCGCGGACGCCGAGGAGCTCGTGGCCGCGGCACGCGCGAGCGGGGCGGTGCTGTTCTCGTGCTCGGCCCTGCGCTTCGTGCCCGGCGTCTCGCGGCTGCGCGCCGAGGCGGCCGGGCTCGGGGAGGTCACGGGCCTGACGGTCACCGGCCCCGCCGACCCCGGGTCGGCGCACGACGGCTTGTTCTTCCTGGGCATCCACCTCGTCGAGACGGCCCGCGCCCTGCTGGGCGGCGACGCCGGCCTCGCGTGGGGGGAACCCGCCGTCGGGCGGGACGAGGACGGCGTGACCGCGACCGTGAGGGCGACCGCGGACGGGCGCGACGTCGTCGTGCGCCTGCGGTTCGTGGACCCGGCTCTGCACCCCGCGCAACCGTTCCACACGGTGGTG
Source organism: Oerskovia sp. Root22 (assembly GCF_001429135.1). NCBI lineage: Bacteria > Bacillati > Actinomycetota > Actinomycetes > Micrococcales > Cellulomonadaceae > Oerskovia > Oerskovia sp. Root22. Next base: position 112,356 of record NZ_LMIL01000012.1, read on the forward strand.
ACCACGACGGGCGGGTCCGTCGAGGGCGAGCTGGAGGTCGGGCCGGACTACCTCGAGCCGGTCCTCGCGCACTTCCTGGCGCAGGTCGCCGGGACGGCAGCGTCCGAGGCGTCGGACGGGCTCGTCGGGCCTGTCGCGCTGCTCGCCGCGATCACCGCGATCACCGCGGGACTCGAGGGGCCCGCCCATCTCGTGCCGGGCGAGCCCGCCGCGCCTACCGTGAGGGGATGACGACCCCCACCAGCGACGCGACCGCCTACGACCACGACGACGTCCAAGCCTTCCTCAACTCGTACGGCGTGGCGCTCGCGGCCGGCGACCTCGACACGATCGCGGAGACGTACGCGTTCCCTGCGCTGGTCGTGACCGACGAGGCCTCGGTCCTCATCAGCGACGCCGAGACCGTGCGCGAGTCCTTCCGCGGTGCGGCAGAGAGCTACCGCGAACGCGGGCTCGTCGGCGCGGTCGCGCAGATCCGGTCCCTGGGGACCACGAGTGCCGGCCTCGTGTGGGTCGACGTGCGCTGGAGCTACCGCGACGAGTGGGCGGGCGAGGCCGACACCGAGAGCTTTCGCTACCTGCTGCGGCGCGGCCGGGACACGTTCCAGATCTGCGTCGTCGTGCCCGTGGACCCGTTGGCGTGAGGGCTGCGTCGTGCGGTGAGGCGCGGAGGAACGGGCCGGGCCGGGCCAGGAGGTGCCGGGCCGGGAGGGGTGCTGACGAGCGAGGTCGGCTGAGCGGGAACGGTGCGCGCTGAGGGTGAGCCGATCCCGCTCGGCGCACACCCCTCGTCGGCGATCCCGCTACGGACGGACGGAGAAGCCCGAGAGGTCCGGGACCACCCACCTCCCGTCGGCGCGTCCGAGCTCGATGACTGCCGGGACCGTCCGACCGTCCATCGGGAAGGCACCGAGGATCCGCGGGACCGGGGCGCCGACTCCGTCGGCCGGTACCCACGCGACCTCGATGCCCTCGTCCGCGAGGGAGTCCTCGTCGATCACGGCCAGGACCAGCGGGATCGAGGCGTCGGCGTACGGGCCGTGCAGGACCGACGGCAGGCCGGACAGGGTCGTCGCATGCACGAACCCCGCGACCTCGTACAACGTGTTGCGCGTGGCGACGTTGTACTCGCCGAAGCGCTCGCAGGCCTCCCAGTCGTCGCTGAAGGCGACGTGCAGCACTCTGTGTCCAACCACCGGCGTTCTCCTTGCGTGCGATAAATGAAACGTGACCGTATCATTAACGCATGACGACGACGGACGACGGATCGACGAGACCTCCCGCGACGCGCGGCCCTGGGCGCCCACGCAAGGGCGAGCAGGCAGCCCGCCGCGCCGAGCTGCTCGACGTCGCGACGCGGCACTTCGGCGCTCGCGGGTTCGACGCCACGACGATCGAGGCCGTCGCGAAGGAGGCCGGCGTGACCAAGCGGACGATCTACCAGCAGTTCACGGACAAGGCCGGGCTCTTCGTCGCAGCGGTCGAGAGCCTGCACGCGCACGAGCGCGAGGCCCAGCCCGGCGGCGAGGACCTGGAGGCGCTCGCGACCCGGATCGTCCACACGCTGCACAGCGACCAGGCCGTCACGCTGCACCGGCTCGTCATCGCCGAGGCACCCCAGTTCCCCGACCTCGCCGCGACGTTCTACGCCCGGGGGCCGGCAGCCTCGATCGAGGCTCTCGCCGCGGCGCCGGGCGGACCGCTCGGCGACGGCGCGGCCAGCAAGGACGCACGGCCCTGGGCCGAGGTCCTGTACACGCTCCTCCTCGGCGAACCCCACCGGCGACGGCTGCTCGGGCTGCAGGGAGCTCCCACGCTCGCGCAGGCACGCGACCACGCCCGGGGAGCGATCCAGGTCGTGAGGGGTCCTGAACCCCCTGCGCCCTGACCTCCCGCGTGACGGCCCGCGACGTGCACCGAGCCCGTCGGGGATCGCGACGCGTCTCGATCCCCGGACTCTGCGGAGCCTGGAGGTCGACACGGGGCCTGTCGGCGATAGGGTCGACCAGCACCCCGCCGGCGACCGCCCCGCACGGAGCGAGGCCCGCCGGAGCTTCCCCCACCGAGAGCGAGATGCAGGACACCCATGACCCGCCGACGACTCCTCTGGCTGGCTGCCATGAGCCCCTTCGTGCTCGCCTCGGGCGGCGCGGCCGTCTACGCCCTCGTCGTGCTGCTCACGCAGGGCCCGGACGCCGAGGTCTGGGTACCGAGCCGGGGCGACGCGTCCGCTGCCTCGTGGATCGCCCTGATCATGTACTCCGTCCTCACTGCACTCACCGTGAGCATGGTGTGGTCGCTGTCGGCGGGTGCGGACCGCGCACGACCGGGCGCGTCTGCGGGCTAGGCTCGACGCCATGATCCTGCGCGCCTACGACGAGTCCGACGCGGAAGCGACGCTCCGCGTGTTCCTGCGCGCGGTGCGTGTCACGGCGAGCAAGGACTACTCGCCCGAGCAGATCGCGGCCTGGGGCTCGGACGACATCTCGCTCGACGTCTGGGCGGTCAAGCGCCTGCAGACCGACACGGTCGTCGCGGTCGAGGGCGACGAGGTCCTCGGGTTCAGCGACGTCGACGACCGCGGGTACGTCGACATGATGTTCGTCGATCCCGCGGTGACCCGCCGCGGCGTCGCCTCGGCGCTGCTCGACCACGTGACGCGCACCGCCCGGGCTCGCGGCGCCGTCGAGCTCACGACGTACGCGAGCCTCACGGCCCGCCCCTTCTTCGAGAAGCACGGGTTCGTCGTGGTCGAGGAGCGCCAACCCGTGCTCCGCGGGGTCTCGCTGACGAACTTCCGCATGCGCAAGCCGCTCGCCTGACGGTCACGGCCTGCGGTTGGCTGCCGAGCACGAGGTTGTGGCCGTTCTGGCGCCCAGAGCGACCACAACCTCGTGCTCGGCCTCACGGGGTCGCTCGAGACGCCGGCCGGGCCCTGGAGATCGGGGCCAAGCGGGGTGGGCCGCGTCCGGCCGATCGAGATGCGGCCATTGGGGGTTCTTCCGGCGAGACGACCCCCGTCAGCCGCATCTCGATGGCCCGGACCCGCGTCACAGCACCCTGAGCCACGCCCGGTCCTCGACGGTGCGGTCCACGGCTCCTCGCCGGACCTTCACCGTCTCGAGATCCGTCAGCTCGTCCAAGACATGGGCGTTGTCCAGGGTGCCGCTCCGGTGAAGGACGAGTCGCCGCAGCCTCGAGCACGCTGCCAGGGGCCTCAGGTCGAGGTGCTGCTCGAGCCCCGCGTCCTCCCGCGGGAGGATGGTGAGCCCGCGGAGCCTCGGCAGGGCTGCGATACCGTCGAGGCTACGGGCCCCTCCGTCCATCAGGGTGAGCCTTTCCAGAGGGATCTCACCCTGGGCCGAGAAGTCCCAGCCGGGGTTGGCCGCCCGATTGTCGGCGGTGACGAACGCGCTCCGCAGCGTGGCGCACCCCTCGAAGATGCTTGACGAGAACCTCGTCGCACTTTCCAGACCACAGTGCTCGAGCACCGGCGCGGACGACAGGGCCTCTACCTGGTCCTGTGCGAGCGTGAGGCTGCGCAGTCGTTGCGCCCGAGCCAGGTCGAGCTCTGCGTGGAGTCGCCCCTGCACGTGAAGGATCTCGAGCCCGCCGACGATGCTCGCCGGGACCGCCCCGACGGGCCGAGGGCTCACGATCTCCAGGTACCGCAGCAGTCCGAGGCCTTCCACCCAGTTCAGCGGAAAGACCCGGCGCGTACCTCGCGGGGGCCTGATCGAGAGTCCGTCGACGTCTCGGGCCCGCATCCACGCGAGATCTTCGGTCGTCGGTTCGTCGTGGACCTCGCCAATCCGACAGGGGCGCTGCCCGTCGTACGCGGCCGCGGGGCGCAGCGACGGCACCCCTGTCAGCCCGCCTGCTCGACCAGCACCGACATCGCCACGGCCGCCCCCGTGTCCGCCTCGACGGTGACGCCATGGCCGAGGCGCAGGTCCATCTCGTCCCCGGTCGTCAGTGCGACGTACCCCGTGTCACCGCGCCGGAACCCGCACGAGACCGTCCCGAGGGGGACACCGTCGACCGCGACGTGCGCGTCGCCGTCGCCCTCGCACGTGACCGCCACGGTGAGCGGCGCAGCGCTCGGTGCCTTCGCCCCGTCCGCGAGCGCGCCGGGCTCGACCGTCAGATCGATCGCGGAGCGCCCGATCGAGGACACGAACGCGACGCCCGACGTCAGGTCGCCCTGCGCCTCCAGGAGATCGTCGGGCGTGACGGGGGTCGCCCCGCACCCGGTCAGCAGGACGAGGGTGGCGACGGTCCCGGTCAGGAGCGCGGGCATCGGTCGACGGCGGGTGCGTGCAGGTCCGGTCCTCATGGGCCCCGAGTATGCCAGCGAAGGTCTACTGGAAGTCCCGCGACCGGGACGCGACCTGCAACGACAGCGGCGCGAGGTGCTCCGCGAGGAGGTTCGTGGCGCCGTCTGCCCGTTCGAGGCGCCCCCGCACCACGAGCGCGGGCGACGACCGCGCGACCCGCCGGAACCGCTGCCACAGGCCGGGCGTGCAGATGACGTTGAGCAGACCCGTCTCGTCCTCGATCGACAGGAACGTCACGCCGCCCGCCGTCCCGGGGCGCTGGCGGTGCGTGACGACGCCGCCCACGGCGACGCGCGACGGCGGGTGCGGCCTGGTACCCGGTGCCTCGCCTGCCGCACGCTCGGTCTCACGGGCGCGCTCGATCTCCTGGGACACCGCGATCGCCCCCGCGACGGTGAGCACCCCGGCCCTGCGCAGCCCGGGGCGCACGTACTGGGTCGGGTACGAGTCGGTCGAGACGCCCGTGGCCCACACGTCCGCGACCGCGGTCTCGACCTCGCTCATGCCCGGCAGCGTGGGCGCCTCGACCCCGACCGAGACCCCCGGCAGCGTGTCCGGGCCCTCCTGGGCGAGCGCTCCCGCGGCCCACAGCGCCTCGCGCCGGGCCACGCCCAGGGGTTCGAGCGCGCCGCCCGTCGCGAGCGCCTCGAGCTGGGCCGTGGTCAGGTCGACGCGACGCACCAGGTCGCGCAGGTCCGTGAACGGTCCGTCCGCACGCGCCGCGACGATCGCCTCCGCGACCGGGTCTCCCACCCCGCGCACGCTCCCCAGCCCCATGCGCACCGCGAGGGACAGGTCGGGGTGCGGGGCGCCGTCGGGCGGGGCGGGAGAGCGCGGGGCGAGGGGACCACGTCGGGGCGCGGCGCCGTCGGGCCGCACGTCCCTGCCCGACGGCGTCCCCTCCGTCGCCGCCCGGCTCGCCGGCACGCGAGGCAGCCGCTCGACCCCCGCCTTGACGCCCGACGCGTTGACGTCCGGGCGCAGCGCCGTGACCCCGTGACGGCGCGCGTCCGCGACGAGCGACTGCGGCGAGTAGAACCCCATGGGCTGCGCCGCGAGCAGGCCCGCGTAGAACGCGGCCGGGTGGTGCACCTTGAGCCACGCGCTCGCGTACACGAGGTACGCGAACGAGTAGGCGTGCGACTCGGGGAACCCGAAGTCCGCGAACGCCTTGAGCTTGTCGAAGATCTGCTCGGCGACGTCCGGGGCGACCCCGTTCCTCGCCATGCCCGCCAGGAGCCGCCCGTGCAGCGCCTCCATGCGCTCGACCGACCGCTTGGACCCCATCGCGCGGCGCAGCTGGTCGGCCTCGGCCGCGCTGAAGCTCGCGACGTCGATCGCCATCTGCATGAGCTGCTCCTGGAACAGGGGCACGCCCAGCGTCTTGGCGAGCGACTTCTCGAGCAACGGGTGCAGGTACGTGACCTTCTCCCGTCCGCGCGCCCGGTTGATGTACGGGTGCACCGAGCCGCCCTGGATGGGGCCGGGGCGGATGAGCGCGACCTCGATCACGATGTCGTAGAACGTGCGCGGCTGCAGGCGCGGCAGCGTCGCCATCTGGGCGCGTGACTCGACCTGGAACACCCCGACCGTGTCCGCCGCGCACAGCAGGTCGTAGACCGCGGGGTCCTCGTCGGGCAGCGAGTGCAGCTCGAGGTCCAGGCCCTCGTGCTCGGCGATCAGCTCGAACGCTACCCGGATCGCCGTGAGCATCCCCAGGCCCAGGAGGTCGAACTTCACGAGCCCCGCGTCCGCGCAGTCCTCCTTGTCCCACTGCAGGACCGTGCGCCCCTCCATGCGCGCCCACTCGGCCGGGCACACCTCGATCACGGGGCGGTCGCACATGACCATGCCGCCCGAGTGGATGCCGAGGTGCCGGGGCAGACGCAGCATGCGCTCCGCGAGGCTCAGCACCGGGGCCGGGATCTCGCCCTCCTCGGCGGCCGACGGCGGCCGGTGGGCGGGCACGACGTCGTGCGGGTCGTCGGAGCGCAGCGTGGGGTCGTCCCGCCGGTCCGCGTCGTCGTGAGCCAGCGGGTCGACGACGCGACCCGACAGGTCCGGGGTCCAGTCGGGGTGACCCGCGTGCGGGCGGTCCGGACGCTGCGGTGACGGGCTCTGCCGGCCCTGCTTGCCCTGCCGGGGTTCGCCGGTCCCCCAGACCTCGGCCGTGCGGGCGTCCTTGGCCGCGGTGCGGGTCACGACGACGGGCGGGCCGGCGGGCGTCGCGGCCGCCCCAGCCGGGGCCTTGGTCGAGGCCCCCGCCGGGGCTCCAGCCGGGGCCGCCCCGTGCGCACCGCGCCGGGCGATGGCACGCTCCCGGGCCGCCCGGTCCGCCGCGGGGCTCGCCGGGTCCGGCCCCCGCAGCGACCCCCACCGCTCGATCGACTTGCTCCACGCGTCCTGCTGCCCGACGTCGTGCCCGAGGGCCCGCGCGGCGTCCCGCACCGCGGACTTCGGTCGGTAGGAGATGACGTTCGCGACCTGCGCCGCGTGCGTGCGCCCGAACCGCTCGTACACGTACTGGATGACCTCCTCGCGGCGCACCGACTCGATGTCGACGTCGATGTCCGGCGGCCCGTCGCGCTCGGGCGCGAGGAAGCGCTCGAACAGCAGACCGTGCTTCACGGCGTCCACGGCCGTGATGCCGAGCGCGTAGCAGACGGCCGAGTTCGCGGCCGAGCCGCGCCCCTGGGCGAGGATGCCGCGCGCGCGGCAGAACTCCACGAGGTCGTAGACGATGAGGAAGTACCCGGGGAACCCGAGCTGCTCGATGATCCCGAGCTCGTGGTCGATCTGGTGCCAGGCACCGGGCTCGTGCTCGGCGTCGCGCGGGCCGTAGCGGTCGGCGGCGCCCCTCTCCACGAGCACGCGCAGCCACGACCTCTCGTCGTGCCCCTCCGGGACCGGGTACGGCGGCAGCTCGGGGGCCACGAGACGCAGGTCGAACTGGCACTCGGCGCCCAGCTCCGCGGCCGTGGCCACGGCCTGCGGGTGGCGGCGGTGCCGGTCGAGCATCTCGGCTGCCGAGCGCAGGTGCGAGGTGGGGGCTCCCGGCAGCCAGCCGTCCATGTCGTCGAGCGACGACCGGGCGCGCACGGCCGCGAGCGCCCCCGCGAGGGGTGCGTCGCGGGGACGTGCGTAGTGGACGTTGCCGGTCGCGACGAGCGGCAGGCGGGCGTCCGCGGCCAGCCCGGCGAGCGCGTCGCACAGGTCGCTGTCGCGGGGGTCGCCCGAGTCGGTGATCTCCACGGCCACGTTGTCCGGGCCGAAGACCTGGACGAGCCGGTCGAGCTCACGGCGAGCGGCCTGCGGCCCCTCGGTGAGCAGCGCCGAGCGCACCGCGCCCTTGCGGCAGCCCGTGAGGACCAGCCACTGGCCGCCCGACTGCTCCCCGAGCTGGTCGAGCCGGTAGTCGGCCGCGCCCTTGCGACCCGTCGCGAGGTGCGCGGTCGCGATCGCGCTCGACAGGTTGCGGTACCCGTCCGGGCCGCGGGCCAGGACGAGCAGGTGGGACGCCCGCGGGTCCGGCACGCCCGTGGGCGCGTCCAGGACGGGGGCCGCGCCGGGGGTCGGCGCGACGGGCAGGTGCAGCTCGGCACCGAACACGGTCGGCAAGGACACCGCGCGCGCCGCGGTCGCGAAGCGGACCACGCCGTACAGGCCGTCGTGGTCCGTCACGGCGAGCGCCGACAGGCCCAGGTGCGCCGCCTCGGCCGCGAGCTCCTCGGGGTGGCTCGCGCCGTCGAGGAAGCTGAACGCCGAGTGCGCGTGCAGCTCGGCGTAGCGGGGCGCCCCGCCCGCACGGGCACCCGAGCCGGTGGGCCTAGTCATAGACCGCCTCCACGGTCCAGCGCCCCTGGGCGCTCGCGAGCAGCACGCCCCGGCCGTCGTCGAGCAGCACCTGCAGGTACGCCCGCCGGCGCGGCGCCTGGCTCCACCACCGTTCGGCGAGCGGCCACGGCCCGGCCCAGCCGAGCACGCGGGCCGAGCGCGGACGTCCCGACTCCCACCGCACGGTCGCGGGCGGTGCGCTCATCGCGAGGCGCACGTCCACGCGGACGGGCGCTCCACCGTCGTCCAGGACGCTGACGTCCTCCGGGACGTCCAGCACGAGGGCCGGCGCGGGCTCGGGCAGGCGCCCCGGCCACGGCAGGTCCGCGCGCCGCGGCGCAGGGGCCGCGTCGCCCCACGGGGCGAGGTGCACCTGGTCGTGGACGTCGCGCCCGCCCTGCGTGACGACGCTCAGCACACCGTCCCCGCCCAGGAGGCCCTGGACACGGCCCAGCGCGCGCTGGGCGCGCGCGTCCTCGCCGCTCGACGCGCCCCACAGGCGCGGCTGCTCGACCCCCGCGGCCACGACCTCCTCCGCCGTGATCGCGAGCCGCACGAGCGGCGAGGGCCGGTCCTCGGGCAGGTCCGGCGGGTCGTCGTACGCCACGTCGCCGTCCGGCCCGGTCCCCCGAGCCCCCCGCCGCGGACCTCGTCGTCGCTGCTGCTCCTGGCGCTGTCGCTGCCCCAGTGCGACGCGCGACGCCGTGAGCCACCCCTCGAGCTGCCAGCGCACGCGGTCGGTGATCCGGGCCGCGGTGAGCCCGCCCATGGCCCCGTCGTCGCAGCGCCAGGTCCGTTCGAGCTCGCGCCCGTCCTCGGTGCGGGCCGTGATGCGCAGCCGACCGCACGACGACGACCGCTCGACGAGCTGGGCGTGCAGGTCCTCGGCGAGGCGCCGGGCCGCGAAGGTCGCGACGTCGACGCGCTCGGCGGGCGGGTCGAGCTCGCACTCGACGGCCACGTCCGCCTCGATGCGGCGCCTCGCGGGCGGGCGCAGGTCCTCGCCCTGGGCCAGGCGCTGGGCCCACGCACCCAGGTCGCCGAAGCGGGACAGCACGCTCGCGGCGGGCAGGGCCGCGAGGTCCGCGAAGGTCCGCAGCCCGAGCCGTCCCAGGAGGTCGACGAGCTGCGCGACGGGCTGGGCGTCACCCACGACGACGTGCGCGAGCTCGCCCAGCGGGCGCGGGGCGAGGTAGGCGCGCGAGGTCCCGGCGGGCACGACCGACGAGGCCCGCGCCGCGAGCACGGCCGCGAGGATCCCGTCGGCGACGCCGACCTGGCTCTCGTGACCCGTGTCCCGCGCGACCCGCTCGACGAGCACCTGGGCGAGGCGCTCCTCGGTGCCGTGGTAGCGCGCGGGGCCGCCCGAGGGCAGGAGCAGCAGTCCCGGGCGCGCGACCTCGATGCCCGCGACCACGGTCTCGGCCGCGAGCGCGACGGGCTCGAACTCGCGCGCGTCGCGGCCGTCGTCGGCGTCGAGCAGCTCGATCTCGGGGCAGCACTCCTGCGCCCGACGGCGTCGCATCCCCCGGCGCACGCCCTGCGCCCGGGCGGTGGCCGAGACCGCGAGGACCCGACGGCCGTCGTGCGTGGCAGCCGGCACGTGCGCGGGGACCTGGGCCGACCCCATGGCCGCGACGACCGGCCAGTCCGGCACCCACAGGACCGCGGTGCGGGTGGCCGTGGCCTCGGTGCTCATCCGACGAGCCGGAGGCCGGGCGGGGTCTTCTCGACCTGCCGCGGGTTCTTCACGGCGTGCGCGCGCAGCGGCAGCTCGACCTGGCGCTCGATGCTGCGGGCCGCCCCGGCCCGCCCGCTGCGCTCGACCGTCAGCCGGCGCCGGCGCAGGTACCCGGCGCCCTGGTCCATGCCCGACCACGTCCCCGCGCGGACCGTGAGGACCACGTGCGCACCGGCCCAGGGCTGCGCCGCGACGAGCAGGTTGCCGCGCTCGCGGGCACGCGAGGTCAGGCGACGGCGGTCGGCGTCGGTCAGTGCGGCCTGCGGCCCGACCACGACGACGTCGATCCCGTCGAGCAGGGCCGCGACGGCGGCCGCGGCGTCCGGTCCCGGGGACGGGACGAGCGCGACGCGGCCGAGGTCGATCCCGGCCTCGGCCGCCGCGAGGACGCCGAGGCGGGGGAAGCCGACCATCGCGGTCCAGGCCCCCGTGCGCGAGGCCTCGGACAGCAGCGCGAGCAGGAGCGAGGTGGAGCCGTCGACCACCACGGCGGTACCGCGCTGGAGCCCGCCGAAGGGCAGCAGGCCGGACAGCTCCTCCGGGACCGGCAGGAGCTTCTCCTCCCCCGTGGCCCCCGGCGCCCGCCGGGCAGAGAGCTCGGCGCGGCGCAGCACCGACCGGGCGAGCAGGGCCCGCTCGGCGTGCGTGGAACCTGCAGGGCGTGCGGGCGCGAGGGGATCGGGGACCTCGGTCGCCGCGCGCGCAGCGGTGACCGCGGAGCTGCCCAGGACCTCCAGGAGGGCGTCGTCGACCAGGGTCATGACACCTCCTGCACGCTCGAAAGACATTCGAACAGGTGTTCGAACACTTCCAGTACACGCCCTCGCCGAGGGGGTGTCAACTCGCCCGGGCCGCTCCGCACAGGGGGTCAAGTGGTGGTTGATAGTTCGACGAGTGCGCAACTATCGACCGGACATCCGGGCATTCCAGAAGCCTCACTCGCCACTTCACCCTTGGTCGGAGATCGGCGCCGTTCCAACGATTCCAGCCCTTCGCGCGCGGCACGGACGAGGCCAGACCCTCAAGCAGCGCTCGAGAGAACGACGACCGACGTCACTCGGGGCGCGGAAGGGCCCGGATCGCGAGCATCGCATAGACCCCGACCGCGACGAGGCCGGCGAGGACCCCCAGGACCGTGAGCACGGTCGGCCCCTCGTCGAAGAACGTCCGCCAGGTCCCGAGCGCGACCCCCACCCCCGTGAACAGCCCCAGGAGGACGAACGCGGCCCGCTCCCCCGAGAGCGGTCCCCCACGGCGCACCGTGATCGCGATGCCGAGCGCTGCCACGAGGGCCAGGGCACCGAACAGCTCCACGGCGATCGTGGTGTCGTGGATGAAGTACCCCCTTCCTCGCCGCTGACTCATCAGCACGATGGGGGCGATGACCGCCAGGATGATCAGGACGACGCTCTGCGTCGTCCCCTTGCGTCGCTTGTGCACCCGCACATGGTGGCAGACGTCGCACCGACGGCACCCTCGTGTCCTCTGAGCCCGCCCGGCGGCTCTCGGCGGACCTGGGCGGACGGCACGACGACCGAGGGGTCCGGCCCGTGCGGGCCGGACCCCTCGGTCGTCGTGCTCGGCAGGCGTCAGCCGCAGGCGGCACCGGTGAACGGGACCTCGACGGAGCCCGCCTGCTCGGGCGAGCCCGCCGGGGCGACGTCGACGACGGCCGTGCCGCCCTCGACACCCACGGCACGCGTGCTGAACGCCACGTGCGCCCGCTTCTCGGGCGAGAGCGCGGAGAAGCTCCGGCTGCCGTACGGCGTCGTGACCACGAGGTCGACGGGCACCACGTCGTCGTTGACGACGTCGACCGAGACCTGGGCCCGCCCTGCCACGCACCGCACGGTCGCGGTGGCGGTGACCTGTGCCTCCTCGGCAGGCGCCGCCCCCCGCACCTCGAGGTCGTAGAGCGACAGGTACGGGCTGAGGCTCTTGGTCGTCGTCGTCACCCTGACGTACCGCGCGGTGGTCGCCGCGACGGTCAGGACGTCGGTGCGCGCACCACCTGCGAGCCCGGTCCTGGTCACCAGAGGCGACCAGGACGCGCCGTCCTGCGACACCTCGACACGGTAGGCCGTCGCGGACGCGGCCTCCCAGCGCAGCGTGATCTCGTCGACCGTGCGGGCCGCGCCGAGGTCGACCTGGACCCACGGCTGTGCGCCGTAGTCGGCCGACCAGCGCGTCGAGGGGTCACCGTCGACGACGTTGGCCGCCGTCATGGTCGTCCCCGCCTCGACGCCCGAGGCCGTCGCGACGGCACCCAGGGCAAGGTCCGGACGGCCGAGGACGCTCAGCCGCCACGCACCGACCCCGTCAGGACCGCCGACGACCGCGCTCAGCCGGACGTACCGGGCCTCCTGGGCGGAGAACGTCGCCCGGTCCACCCCCGCCCCGGTCGCGTTGCGGTGCCGGGACGCCCGCGTCCAGGTCGACCCGTCGACCGAGACCTCGACCGTGTAGCTCGCCGCTGCCGCCGCGGTCCAGTCGACCTCCACGGCGCCGACCGTCTGCACCGACCCCAGGTCCACGGTGAGCGAGGCAGGCTCGGTCGACCGGGTGCTCCAGCGCGTGGTCGTCTGGCCGTCCGTGAGGTGCTCGGGACCATTGCCCTCGTCCGAGGACGAGGCCGTCACGGTCGCACCGTGGCTCAGCTCGCCCGCGAGCTGGCCGCCCCGCGTGAAGTCGACCACCTCGATGCCGGGACCCAGGCCCAGGGTGCGGGTGAGGGCAGAGAACTGCGCGAACGTGAGCTCGGGCGTCGCACCGTCCCAGGTCTTCTGCGCGATCGTCGGGAAGGACAGCTCGACCAGGCCGTGCACGTCCTGCTGCGAGTAGTCGGCGTGCACGAGGTCGTTCCAGACCGCGAACATGGCTCCCTCCGCGGCCCCCTCGGGCACGGTCTTGTTCCCGGTCTTGTTGGGCGCCCAGGACGAGTAGAGCCACTGGTTGTTCAGCCCGTTGCCGTGGTAATAGCTCGCGAACGGGACGACGTACAGCGTCGAGTCGTCGGTGTTGAGGAACCGGTAGCCGTCGGCGTACGCCGACTCGATCGAGTACCAGCCGCCGTTCCAGGAGTTGATCGTGACGTCACGGTCGTACCCGTTCGCGTTGCCGTGCATCTGGGTGAAGCTGCCCCACGCGCGCGGATGCTTGCCGAGGCTGCGGACGTGGGCAGCCATGGTGTTGAAGTAGTCCCGGAAGAGCGCGGGCGACGCGTAGTACTCGTCGACGCCCATGTGCACGTCGGGTCCCTCGAACCACGGTGCGAACTCGGTGAAGATCGACTTCATGACGGCCGTCGCCTCGGGCTTGCTCAGGTCCAGGTGGTCGGAGTTGCCGCCGTTCGTCCCGAGCTCGGGCTTCCACCGGACGACCGAGCGCGCATGGGCCGGCCCCTCGATCTCGGGGATGATCGTCACCGCGTGAGCCGCCGCGGTGTCCTCGAAAGACTGCCAGTCCGCGCGGTCGTAGGCGCCGTCGGTCGACGCGAGGCCCGCGAACGCGGGGTTGTCCGACTCGAGCCGGAAGCCCGCCTGGGCGTTGGCCCAGTTGCCGCCCGCCGGGCTGATCTCGTTGTCCATGAGGTGGATCTGGAACTCGTTGAGCTTGAACCAGCTCATCATCGAGATGTAGTCGCGGACGAACTCGGGCGTGAAGAAGCGCCGCCCCACGTCGAGCATGAACCCGCGCGAGGCGTAGTCCGGCCAGTCGACCGACTCCCCGACGGGCACGCTGCCGCGACCCGGGCTCTGGACGAGCACCTGCAGGAAGCTCCGGGTCCCGTAGAAGGCGCCCTGCTCGGTCGGTGCGGTCACGGTGAGACGCTCGGGGTCGACGTCGAGGACGTACCCCTCCTCGGCGAAGCGCTCGCCGCCCGCGGCATGGACGAGCCCGGGATCGACGACGAGGACGATGTCACCGTCGTCCGGCGCCGCGTCCAGGGCGACGGGGACGGTGCGGGCGGTGAGCTCGGCGATGTCCGTCGCGACCTGCCGGCCCATCTCCTCGAGCGCGGCGGGGACGACGATCCGGGTCGAGGCGTCGAGATCGAACGAGCCGCTGCCTCCCGTCCACTCCTTGAGCGTGGGGACGACCGCGGGCTTGGCGTTGGTGGCGTCGGCCGCGGCGGGAGCCGTCAGGGCGACGCTCCCGGCAGCCGTGCCGAGCGCGAGGGCGAGGGCGGTGGCCGAGGCGACCGTCCGCCGTCGGGCAACGGACGGCCCGCGTCCGGGCAGGAGCCCCCTGGCGGGGCTCACGGGTGGTGGAACTGCGTGCATGGCGACCTTCTCTCTGGTCGGCGATGCGCCCGGGGGTCTGCCGGGACCGGTGGCGATCGACGCTCGTGACATGGCATCTGTGGCACTCACTGCGTGGCCCGAGGATCGCCCGGGCAGTCCTCAGATTTGCGGGTGATGACGGAGTTTGTCAATAGCGGGGCCTAAACGCGCACAAACCTGCAACGTGTGGTTTCCTGGGGAGGACAAGTGGGACGCATCACCGGCCGGCGCCCGCCCGTGCCGACCCCACCACCCCTGGCTCCTCGCCGTCCCACCGGGCACGATGGGACGATGAACCTCGCCGACCGCCCCCTCGCCCCCGACCCCTACTCGCTCCTGCCCCAGGTGCCGCGCTTCACGGTCACGAGCGACGACGTCGTCGACGGCGAGCCCATGGCGCGCACGCACGCGGCCGACGGCGACAACCGGTCGCCCGAGCTCTCCTGGAACCACTTCCCCGCGGCCACCCGCTCGTTCCTCGTGAGCTGCTTCGACATGGACGCGCCGACCCCGGCGGGCTACTGGCACTGGACCGTCGTCAACGTGCCCGTGCCCACCGTGACCCTCGCGCAGGGCGCGGGGTCCCCCGGCGGCGGCTACCTCCCGCCGGGAGCCGTGCAGACCCGGCACGACGGCGGAGGGCCGGGCTACCTGGGTGCCGCACCCCCGCGCGGCGACAGACCGCACCGGTACGTGTTCGCGGTGCACGCGCTGGACGTCGAGACGCTCGACGTCACCCCCTCGACGACCGCGACCGCGGTCGCCATGAACGCCGTGTTCCACACGATCGGGCGCGCGACCATCACGCCGACCTACCAGGTCCTGGTCGACGCATGAGCCGCCCCACGAGCGGCCCGCTCGCCCTCCCGACGCTCGGCGACCTCGACTGGGTCCCGGCGACGAGCCGGCCCGAGCTCCTCGCCCCCTCGGTCGCCGCGGCGCTCGCCCGGTGGGCCGAGCAGGACCCGCGCGTCGCCGAGCAGGTCGCGGTCGTCGAGATCGACCCGGACCTCGCCGACACCGCGACGCTCAACGCCGCCCACGACCTTCCCCCGGCGGCCTCCGCGAACTGCGTCCTGGTCGCCGGGCGACGCGGGGGCGACGAGAGGATCGCCGCGGCGGTCGTGCGAGCCACGACCCGGGCCGACGTGAACACGCGCGTGCGGTCGCTGCTCGACGTGCGCAAGGCGTCGTTCCTGCCCATGGACCGCGCGGTCGCCGAGTCCGGCATGGAGCACGGCGGGATCACCCCGATCGGGCTCCCCGACGGGTGGCGCGTGCTGCTCGACGCGGCCGTCGCCACGGACGGCGAACCCGCGCTGATCGGCAGCGGGCTGCGCCGCTCCAAGCTGCTGCTGCCGGGCGCGCTGCTCGCACTGCTGCCCGGGATCGAGCTGGTCGAGGGGCTGGGCGTGCCGGTGGGGTGAGCGAGGACGCGGGTTCCCGCGGCGAGGGGGTGCGGGCGCTCGGCCCGGCGGCGCGGCACCCTCGAGCCTCAGCCCTCGGCGCGGCCCTCTCGCCAGTAGCCCATGAACGCGACCGACCGGCGGTCCACACCGCGCTCGGACACGAGGTAGCGCCGCAGCGTCTTGATGACCGACGCCTCGCCCGCGAGCCACGCGTAGAGCTCGGCGCACGCGACGAGGGGCGCGCCGTCGTCGTCCACGGGGACCTCCCAGAGGATGCCGGTGTCGATGTCGACGTCCTCGAGCTCGGCCACGTCGCCGGCCCCGTCGGCGCGCCGCTCGAGCCCGCGCGCGGCGCACGTGAGCGAGTGGGTCGCCCCGCACACGTTGCGCTCGAGCAGACGGTCTGCCGCCTCACGGACCGCGGGGACGAGCAGGTCGCCGTGGGCGCGCCCCTCGCGGGCGAGCCAGGTGACGTTCACGCCGGCGGGCGCCGTGACGGGCAGGACGTCGCCCGCATGCGGGACCTCGAGGAAGACCTCGCCGACCTCGTCCGCAGGCAGGGCCCCCAGGATCGAGGCGATCGCGGGGACAGCGGTCTCGTCGCCCGCGAGGAGCAGCGCGTGGCTGCGGACGGGGCGCGAGAACTCGACCCCGCCGTGCGCGCCCGTCCACAGCCCGTTGGGGCCCAGCAGGACGACCTCGGTGCCGGGGCGCGCCGCGAGCGCCCACCGGGACGCGGGGCCGGCGTCGCCGTGCAGGACCAGGTCGACGTCCACCTCGGCGAGCTCGGGGCGCACCGCGCGCACGGTGTAGGTGCGCAGCGGGTTGCGACGCTCCTCGGGCTGGGCACGCCAGGCGGCGTACCACTCGCCCGTGCGGTCGAGGTGCTCGTAGCCGCCGTCGGCCGCGGGCAGGACGAGCTTGATGCGCTGGTCCAGGCCGTTGTCGGCGAACTCGTGCAGGTCGTGGCCCGTGAAGGTCACGCGCAGGAAGCTGGGAGCCAGACGCTCGACCCGTCGCACCTGCACGTCGAACATGCGGAACGGGGAGATCTCCTGCTCGGTCACGACACTGGTCTGGCTCACGTAGGCGAGCCTAACCAAACATCGGGCCCGGGTGAACCCCCGGACCCGCACCTGTGGCCGGGATCACTCTCACGCCTCGCGGCCTCGGCCGCGCCACAGGAGCCACACGAAGTACGGCGCACCGATGAGCGCGGTCGTCAGGCCCGCGGGGATCTGGGCAGGCGCGATGACCGTGCGTCCCACGGTGTCGGCGACGCTCACGAGGACGGCCCCGAGCAGCATCGAGACCGGGATGACGCGACCGTTGCGGGAACCGACGAGGGCACGCGCGGCATGCGGGGCGACGAGCCCCACGAAGCCCACGACGCCGACCGCGCAGACCGCCGCCGCGGTCAGGACCGCGCTCGCGCCCAGGAGCAGCAGGCGCGTGCGGTCGAGCCGCAGGCCCAGGACCCGCGGGGTGTCCTCGTCGAGCGCCAGGACGTCCATCTCGCGCCGGTGGAGGACCGCGACGGGCACGACCACGAGCAGCGCGAGCACGACGGGGACCACGTGCTCGAGCGTGCGCCCGTACGTGGACCCGGACAGCCAGGTGAGCGCGAGGTTGAGGTTCCACGGCGCCACCACGACGATCACGAGCGTCGTCAGGGCCGTGGCCCCCGCGCTCATGCCGATGCCGATGAGCACGAGGCGGTCCGAGCTCAGCCCGCCCCGGTAGGCCAGGCGGTAGACGATCGCGAACGTCCCGAGCGCGCCGACCACGGCCGCCGCGGACATGCCCATGATGCCGACGCCGGGCACGAGCAGGACGACCGCGACGGCCCCCAGGCCCGCACCCGCGGTCACGCCGAGCAGCCCCGGTTCGGCCAGCGGGTTGCGGCACACGGCCTGCACCACGGTTCCCGCCAGCCCCAGGGCGGCACCCGCGAGGATCGCCGCGAGCGCACGCGGGAAGCGCTGGTCGAGCACGAAGGAGACCTGCTTGCCCGCCCGGTCGGCGGCCCAGTTGAGGACGTCGCCCGTGAGCAGGAGCCGGTCGCCCAGCAGGAGCGCGGCGATCGTGGCCGCGACCAGGAGCGCGACCAGGACGGCCGTCACGACCAGGGTCCGACGCGCGGTGCGCGGCCGGACGGGCGCGGCCCGGGTCCCCGCGGCGGGGCCCGAGTCCTTGAGGCGGCGCGCGAGCCACACGAGCGTCGCGGCGCCGAACACGGTCGTGATGACGCCCGTCGGGACCGCGACACCGTAGGTGCCGGGAAGCACCAGCCGCAGCAGGACGTCGGCACCCAGGATGACGATCACGCCCGCGATCCCCGAGAGGGGGATGAGCACGCGGTGCCGGTTGAGCCCCGGCACCTTGCGCGCCACGAGGCGCACGATCACCGGGGCGCACAGGCCGACGAACCCGACCGGGCCCGCGACCGTGACCGCCGTCGCGGACAGCAGGACCGCGAGCAGGATCGTCACGACGCGCGTGGCACGCACGTCGATCCCGAGGACTGTCGCGGTGTCGTCCCCCAGCGCCAGGAGGTCCAGGCGGTGGGCCACGAGGATCAGGCCGCCGAGGCCCACGACCACGAGCGGGGCAGCGAGCGCGACCTGCGACGTGCCGGACTGGACGATCGAACCGCTCCCCCACGCGAAGAGGCCCATGGTCTCCTGCTGGAACAGCACGAGCAGCACGGTCGTCAGGGAGTGCAGGGCCAGGGTGATCGCGGAGCCCGCGAGGATCAGCCGGGTCGGCCCGGCGGCACCACCGCGGGCCAGGACGAGCACGAGGCCCGATGCCGCGAGGCCACCGACCAGCGCGAGGGTCCCCGAGAGGTAGAACGGCAGCGTCACGCCGATCACGGCCGCGCCCACGACCGCGACGTAGGCGCCCGCGTTGACCGCGAGCGTGTCGGGCGAGGCGAGCGGGTTGCGCGCCACGGACTGCAGCGCGGCTCCGGCCGCACCGAGCGAGACGCCCACGAGCAGGCCCGCGAGCAGGCGGGGCAGTCGCGAGGCGACCAGGACGGCCGCGACGGTCCGGTCCGTGTCGCCGGCCTCGCCGCCCACGACGAGCCTCAGCAGGTCGCCGAGCCCGACGTCGGCCGTCCCCTGCGTGAGGTGGATCGCGGCCAGCACCAGGACGACGAGGATCGCGACGACGAACGCCGAGGCGACCGTCAGGCGGAACCGGACGCGCGAGCGCCCCGGGGGAACCGGCGGGGCCAGGAGTCCCGAGGCGTCGTCCGGGACCTCGTTCCGGGCCGTCGAGAGCTCCCCCGGGGCGCTCGTGCTCACTGGGTCAGTGCCGCGACGAGCGCGTCGACGTAGGCGCCCGCCGAGGCCGGGCCGCCGAACATCCAGATGCCGTCGGGGATGCGGTGCACGTCACCGGCCGCGACGAAGGGGAGCTGCTGCCAGATCGCGTTGTCCTTGAGGCCGTCCGCGAACGGGTCTGCCTCGGAGTCGCTCGCGGCGTAGACGAACTGGACGTCGCTCAGCGCGGTCAGGCCCTCGACGTCGGTCTGCGCGAGGCCGTAGTCGGGGTCGCCCTCGCCGGTCCACGCGTTCGCGAGGCCCAGCTCGGCGCCGATCGCGCCGAGGAACGAGCCGGGCGTGTACATGCGCACCGAGACGGTGCCGTTGTTGACCCAGCCGTCGGCCATGACGTACGAGGCGCCCGCGACGCCGGCCTCGTCGAGAGCCTTCTTGCCCTCGGCGACCTTGGTGTCGAAGCCCGCGAGCAGCTCGGCGCCCTCGTCCTCGGTGCCCGTCGCGGTCGCGAGCGTCTCGACGGTCTGGCGCATGTACCCGATCGGGTCGGTGCCGTCCGAGCCGCGCAGCGTCACGACGGGCGCGATGTCCGCGAGCTGGTCGATCACGTTGTCGGGCGTGTCGGTGGTGACGGCGATGAGCTGGGGCTCGAGCGCCGAGATCGCGTCGAGGCTCGGCTCGCCGCGCATCCCGACGTCCGGGGTCGACGCGTCGAGGGGCACCGAGGTGTCCCAGGTGTTGTAGCCCTCGACGTCGGCCTGACCCACCACGTCCACGCCGAGCGCGAGCAGGTTCTCGGTGAGGCCCCACTCGAGCGAGACGACCTCGGTCGCCGGGGCGTCGAGCGTCTGCTCGCCGCGCTCGTCGGTGAACGTGACAGGGCCCGCGTCGGAGGCTGCGGTCGCGTCGGCCGAGCCGGCGTCGGCCTCTTCCGTGGTGCCGCACGCGGTGAGGGTGAGCGCTGTCACGAGCAGGACGGCGGGCAGGCCGGTCCGGAGGGTCGTTCGCATGGGGGTCCTGTGTCCTTGAGGTGCGGCCCGCGCCGTGGCGGCGTCGGGCTCGGTGGGCCACCGCGCGGGGGTGCGCGGCGGCACGGGGTTCGTCGGCTCGGTCGTCAGGGGACGGCGACGAGCCTGCGGGTCGTGTGCCGCCCGACGGGCGCGGTCTGCACCGTGCCCGTCAGCGGGTCGTGCGTGACCTCGATGCGGATGCCGTAGGTCTCGCTCAGGGCGTCGGCCGTCAGGACGTCCACGGCCTCGCCCGCGGCGCGGACGACGCCGCGCTGGAGCAGGACCACGTGGTCGGCGACCGCAGCCGCCTGGTTGAGGTCGTGCAGCACGACGCCCACGGCCACGCCGTGATCGTCCGCGAGGTCGCGCATCAGGTCGAGGATCTCGACCTGGTAGCGCAGGTCCAGGTAGGTCGTGGGCTCGTCGAGGAGCAGCACGCCCGTGTCCTGCGCGAGGCACGTCGCGAGCCACACACGCTGGAGCTCGCCGCCCGACAGCTCGTCGACGCCGCGTCCCGCCATGGCCGCGACGCCCGTGACGTCCATGGCCCAGGCGATCGCGCGGGCGCCGTCGGGGTCCGTGGAGCGGAAGCGTGCCCGGTGCGGGTGGCGCCCGTACCCGACGACGTCGCGCACGCTCACGCCGTTGGGCGTGGGCCTGCTCTGCGAGAGCAGCGTCACGCGGCGCGCGAAGTCCTTGGGGTGCAGCGCGAGCGCGTCGGGGACGTCGGGCAGGCTCACGGTGCCTGCGAGCGGCTTATGGAGCCGGGCGAGCGAGCGCAGGAGCGTCGACTTGCCGCTCCCGTTGGGCCCGATCAGCGCGGTGACCTGTCCGGGGAGCAGTCGCAGCGAGGCGTCGTGCACGACGGCGTTCCCGTCGTACCCGAGGCTCAGCCCGGCACCGGCGAGGGCCGGTCGGGCGGGGTCCTGGGCTGCCGTGGCGTCGTCGGCTCCCGGTAAGGTCTGGCTCACAGAGGTGAGCCTAACCAAACATCTGGACCGGGTGAAACCCTCGGACCCGAAGATGTGGTCGGGATCACTCGAGAAGGGCGGTCGCGCTCAGCGCACGATCGTCACGGGACAGTGCGCGTCACGCACCAGCGCGTGGCTCACCGATCCCAGGACGAGAGCCGCGAACCCTCCCCTGCCGCGTGAGCCCACGACGAGCCGCTCGGCCCCCTCCGAGGCCCTGACCAGCGCGGGGGCCGGGTAGGCCTCGACCGTCTGTCCCTCGACCTCGATGCCCTCGAACGCCTCGCGCACCTGCGCGAGCGCCGCGGCGAGCTGCCGCTCGGCGCCCTGCTCGGCACGCTCGCGCGGGAACTCCGCAGCGACGTAGCTCTCGAGATGAGCCGAGGCCCGCGTCCACCACGCGACCACCACTCGCAGGGACGCCTGCCGCGCGACGGCCACCTCGGCCGCGTGGAGCAGCGCGTCGGTCGAAGCCGCTGACCCGTCGACCCCCACCACGACGGGCAGGTTCACGTCGCGCAACGCCTCGACGTCGCCGTGCACCACGACGACCGGGCAGTGCGCGTGCGCGGCGACCGCGAGCGCCACCGAGCCGCCGAGCTCGCCGCGCACCCGCCCGTGGTCCCCGGAGCCGACGACCACGACCGAGGCGTCGAGCGACGCCCCGACCAGGGTCGCCGCAGGGGTCGTGTACTCGACGGTCGCCGCGACCTCGAGGTCCGGCTCGACCTCGAGCGCCGTGCCACGGCCGCGGTCCGCGAGCGCCCGGGCTCCGGACTGCGCGTCGTCCCCTCCGCCCGGCAGCGAGGGTTCCAGGTGGGAGTCGTGCGCGTCGCGGGCGAAGACGACCTCGAGGTGGGCGCTGCGCCGTCGGGCTTCGCGCGCAGCCCAGCGCACCGCAGAGGTCGCCGAGGGCGACCCGTCATACCCGACAACGACCGGTCCGACGCTGGACATACGTCCATCGTCACCCCGCGGGCGTCCTGGCGCGAGGGCTGGGACGTCGCGACCGGACGCGTCGCAGCCGGTTCATGGGCTGGGCGTCCGCCCCGCGACGGCCCGGACGACGGCTCGTCCGGCCAGCCCCACGAGGAGCACCGCCCCACCCGCGAGCACGGACGCCGGCGGGAGCGAGGCGGCGAGCACCACGCACCCGACGAGTCCCAGGACCTGGAGGACGCGGGGCCGGCGACGGTCGTCGGGCCCCTGCGTGAGGGCCGCGAGGTTGGCGACCGCGTAGTACGTCAGCACCGCGAAGGACGAGAACCCGACGGCCGTGCGGAGGTCGGCGACCAGGACGAGGACGACGAGGACGACCCCCAGCACGGCCTCGGCGCGCGCGGGCACCCGGTGGACCGGGTGCACCACCGCGAGCGGGCGCGGCAGGTCGCCCTCCCGCGCCATCGCGAGCGTCGTCCGCCCCACCCCGGCGACGAGCCCCAGCAGCGCTCCCCCGCAGGCCGCGGCGGCGCCGACCCGCACGATCAGGTCCCCGCCGGGCCACCCGGCCGCGCCGACGACGTCGGCGAGCGGCGCCGTCGAGCCGGCGAGGCCGTCCACGCCGAGCGCCCGCAGCGCGCCGACCCCGACCACCACGTACACGACCACCACGATCCCGAGCGCGAGCTGGATCGCACGCGGGATCGTGACCCGCGGGTTCCGCACCTCCTCACCGAGCGTCGCGATCCGTGCGTACCCGGCGAACGCGAAGAACAGCAGTCCCGCGCTCTGGAGCACCCCGTACGCCCCCAGGGGTGCTCCCGCCCCCGGCGCGGACCCTGCGACGGGGGCCTGCCACGCGACGACGACCACGAGCACCAGCACGAGCGCCGTCACGGCGACCAGGAGGCGCGTCACCTGGGCCGTGCGGGTCACGCCCCGGGCGTTGACGGCGACCAGCGCCACGACGACGAGCGCGGCCACGGGTCGCTGCGCGCCGGGGGCGGCATAGGCCGCGAAGGTCAAGGCCATGGCCGCGCACGAGGCCGTCTTCCCGACGACGAACGACCACCCCGCGGCGAACCCCCACCACGGTCCCAGGCGTTCACGCCCGTACGCGTAGGCCCCGCCCGACGTCGGGTAGCGAGCCGCGAGCTGCGCCGTGGACGTCGCGTTCGCGTAGGCGACCAGGGCCGCGAGCGCGAGCCCCGCGAGGAGCCACCACCCGGCCGCGGCGGCCGCCGGGGCGAAGACCGCGAACACTCCGGCGCCGAGCATCGAGCCGACGCCGATCACGACGCTGTCGGCCAGCCCCAGGCGCCGGGCGAGCGGGGCGGGCCGAGGGGGCTGGGCGGGCTCTGCGGTCATGGTGCGACCGTAGCGAGAGCGGGTGAACGGGAGGTGCCGCGCACGCTGGGTGCATGGTTCGGCTGCGACACGCCCGGCGAGTCGCAGCCGAACCATGCACTCGACGTCCGCCCGGAGAATTCCCGCGACGAACGGATGCACCGTGGGTAGGGTCGGAACCGGTGGACGTGAGGCGTGACGACCCTCGGCCCGGCTCTCGCAGCGCGGGCGGACGTCCCCCCGCGCGTGCGGCGTACCGACGAGAGGCCGGGACCTCCCGGCGAAGGAGTGGTGGCACAGCGACCTAGCCCCCGCCCGCTCCTCCCGGGCCTTCGCCTGCTGGAGGAACCATGAGACCACCCACCCCACCCGTCGCGCTTCCCGGCTCCCGCACCCTCGCCGCCGACCTCTCCTCCGTGCCGCCCGGCACGTCCGTGACGCTCCGCGGCTGGGTGCACCGCCGCCGCGAGCTCGCTGCGGTCACCTTCCTGGTCCTGCGCGACCGGTCGGGCCTCGCCCAGGTCGCCGTGCGCGCGAGAGACGGACAAGACCTGCCGCCCGAGGAGACCGTGGTCGAGGTGACCGGGGTCGCCACGGCGAACGCCCAGGCGCCTGGGGGGATCGAGGTCACCGCGCCGACCGTCGTCCCCCTGACCGACCCGGCCAGGACCCCTCCCGTCGAGCTGTGGCGTCCTGCGCTCGACGTGGCGCTGCCGACCCTGCTCGACCACGCGGCGGTCGCGTGGCGCCATCCCGCCCAGCGCGCCCGGTGGGAGGTCGCGGCCGCGTCGCTGCGGGGCTTCCGGGAGGTGCTCGACGCGCAGGGGTTCACCGAGGTCCACTCTCCCAAGATCGTCGCGTCGGCGACCGAGTCGGGGGCGGACGTGTTCGCGGTCGACTACTTCGGCGGTCCCGCCTTCCTGGCGCAGAGCCCCCAGCTCTACAAGCAGCAGCTCGTCGGGGTGTTCGAGCGCGTGTACGAGGTGGGGCCGGTCTTCCGCGCCGAGCCGCACGACACGGTCCGCCACCTCGCCGAGTACGTCTCGCTCGACGTCGAGCTCGGGTTCGTGCACGACCACCGCGACGTGCTGCGGGTGCTGCGCGACGTCCTGGCGGGCATGGTCGCGGGGGTGCACGAGCTCGCGGCAGGAGCGGTCGCGGCCCAGGGGTTCGAGGTCCCGGTCGTGCCCGACCAGATCCCGGTGATCCACTTCGCCGAGGCCCTGGCCCTGGTCGGCGCGCCCGCGGACGAGCCCGACCTGGCCCCCGAGCACGAACGCGCCCTGGGGAGGTGGGCGCTCGCCGAGCACGGCAGCGACTTCCTCGCCGTCGAGGGCTTTCCGATGGCCAAGCGCCCCTTCTACACGCACCCCCAGCCCGACGACGCGCGGTGGAGCAACAGCTTCGACCTGCTCTTCCGCGGTCTCGAGCTCGTCACGGGCGGGCAGCGGCTGCACCGGCACGCGGACTATGTCTCAGCGATCACGGCCCGTGGCGAGGACCCGGCCGCGTACGCGACCTACCTCGAGGCGTTCGAGCACGGCATGCCGCCGCACGGCGGGTTCGCGATCGGCCTCGAGCGCTGGACGGCTCGCCTGACGGGGGCGGCGAACGTCCGGGAGGTCACGCTGTTCCCGCGCGACCTGCACCGGCTCGTGCCCTAGCCCGGCGCCCGACGTCGAGTGCATGGTTCGGCTGCGACACGCCCGGCGAGTCGCAGCCGAACCATGCACTCAGCGGTCGGGAGCCCGCTCCGGCACGTGCAGCCGCCGCAGGAAACGGTCGGTGCGAGGCTGCGGCCCGCGCCGGTCGCGCAGGGACACGACGACCGTCGTGGCGGTCGCGAGCGGGATCGTCCAGGCCGCGGGCTGGGCCAGGAGGCTGCGCGCGAGCCCGTCGCCGGGCCCCAGCGCCGAGGTCACGAGGAGCGCGACCGCGCACAGCGCGCTCCCGACGACCATGCCCGCGATCGCGCCGCGCGCCGTGAGCCGACGCCACCACACACCCAGCAGGATCGTCGGGGACAGCGCCGAGGCCGCGAACACGAACACCGTCCCGACGCTCGTGACGAGCCCCTGCGGGATGGTCACGAGCGCGAACGCGAGGGGGACGATCGTGCACGCGACCGCGGACCAGCGGAACGAGCGGACCGTGCCGCCGAACAGGTCCTGGCTCACGACCCCCGCGAGCGAGACCACGAGCCCCGAGGACGTCCCGAGGAACGCCGCGAACGCCCCGGCGATCACGAGCGCCGAGAGCAGCTCGCCGCCCAGGCCGGGCACGAGGCGCGCGGGCAGCACGAGCGCCACCGTGTCGGCGACGCCGGGCTCGGCCAGGTCGGGCGCGACGACCCGGGCAACGAGCCCCATGGTGCTCGAGACCATGTAGAAGACGCTGATCATGACGATCACCACGACCGTGGTCCAGCGCGCCGAGACCCCGTCGGGGCTCGTGTAGAAGCGCACGAGGACGTGCGGCAGTCCGATCGTGCCGAGCAGGAGCGCAAGCAGCAGCGAGACGGTCGTGTACGTGTCGTAGGAGCGTGGCCCGGCCTCGGGCGGGAAGACCTGGGCCGGGTCGAGCGCCAGGTCCTGCCCGCCGAGCACGACCAGCAGGAAGACCACGGGGATCGCGAGCGCCGTGAGCTTGACCCAGAACTGGAACGCCTGGACGAACGTGACCGAGCGCATGCCGCCCGCGGCGACCACGGCGCTCACGACCGCGGCGACCCCGACCGACCCGACCCACGGCGGCACGGGGGCCACGGTCGTGATGACGAGCGCGGCGCCATGGAGCTGCGGGACGACGTACAGCCACCCGATGACGAGCACCAGGACGCTCGTGACGCGCCGGGCGGCGAGCGAGTCGAGGCGTGCCTGGACGAAGTCGGGGATCGTGTAGGCCCCGCTGCGGCGCAGCGGCCCGGCCACGAACAGCAGCACGAGCAGGTAGCCCGCGGCGTACCCGACGGGGAACCAGAACGCCTCGGCCCCGGAGAGCAGCACGAGCCCGGACAGGCCCAGGAACGTCCCGGCCGACAGGTACTCGCCGCTGATGGCCGACGCGTTCCACACGGGCTGCACGGTGCGCGAGGCGACGAAGAAGTCGCTCGTGGTCCGCGAGATGCGCAGCCCGTAGAACCCGATGAGCCCGGTCGCGAGCAGCAGCAGGCCGACCGCGACGAGCGGCAGCGCCGAGGTCACTCGTCCTCCACGAGGGCGCGGAAGCGTCGTTCGTTGCGCGCGGCGGCGAGCGCGAACACGAGCGCGAACGCCGCGATGACCGGGTAGAAC
Source organism: Oerskovia sp. Root22 (assembly GCF_001429135.1). Lineage (NCBI taxonomy): Bacteria > Bacillati > Actinomycetota > Actinomycetes > Micrococcales > Cellulomonadaceae > Oerskovia > Oerskovia sp. Root22. The sequence goes on from NZ_LMIL01000012.1 coordinate 138,807, forward strand.
CCGTAGGCGTGCAGGAGCCACGGGAGCGGCACGCCCAGCAGGTGCACGTCGCCCAGCGTCGGCACGGCGCTCATCGTGACCGTGAGCAGCGCGACGACGGCCAGGAACGACACGACGCACGCGAGCGCGAGCCGCAGCTGCGCCCGCGCGAGGCTGCGGGCGTACACGGCCGCGGGTTCGCTGCCGCCGTCGGGCCCGGAGGTCTCCGCGCCCAGGGGCGTCACGCTGCCCGACGGCGCCCGCTCCCCCGGGTGCGTCGCGGCGGCCAGGTCGGCGGCCGGTTCGTCCGTCGAACGGACGACGACCCGCGGCGGGGGCTCCTCGGTGCTCACGGACGTCCTCCGGGACGGCCGAGGAGCGCGTCGCGCACGGCCGGGGCCATGCGACGGCTCACGGGGACCTCGTGCCCCGCGACGACCACGACGGGGTGCGCACCGCCCAGGCGGACCGCGGTCACGGCCGAGCGGTCGACGAGGTAGGAGCGGTGCACGCGCAGGAAGCCCGCGGCCGCCCAGCGTTCCTCGAGGTCGGAGAGGGGCTCGCGGACCAGGTAGCTGTCGCTGTCCGTCACGAGGCGCGAGTAGTCGCCCTGCGCCTGGACCCACCGCACCGCGGAGCGCAGCACGACGCGCGTCGTGGTCCCGACCGTCACGGCGATGGTCTCGTCGGCCGGGGCACGGGCGTCGGGCACCGTCCGGCCCGCGTCCCGCAGCGGGGCGCGGCCCCCGGCCGCATGACCCGCGACAGCGCGCTCGACCGCCCGAGCCAGGCGTTCGCGCCGCACGGGCTTGAGCACGTAGTCGACCGCCTCGACCTCGAAGGCCTCGATGGCCCGGGCCTCGTCGGCCGTCACGAACACCACGGCGGGCCGCACCGAGAACCGCGACAGCGCGCGGGCGAGGTCGAGCCCCGTGAGGCCGGGCATGTGGATGTCGAGGAACGCGACGTGCACGGGGTGCTCGGACAGCCAGCGCAGGGCCTCGGACCCCGAGGCGACGCCGTGCACCGAGCGCACGTGCGGGTCGCGCCGCAGGAGCTGGACCAGCTCGTCGAGCACGGGCCGTTCGTCGTCGGCCACGAGGACGTCGACGCCGTCTGGCCGACGGACGCCGCCCGGGCTCCCGGCCGGCTCGCCGAATCCGGCGGCCGCGGGGACGTCGTCGTTCACGGCCTGCTCACCTCGGTCTCGTGCTGGGGCTGGGACTTGGGCACGCGCATCCGCACGAGGGTACCCGCGCCCTCGTTCGTCTCGATCTCGAGCGCGTGCTGGTCGCCGTAGAGCTGGCGCACGCGCGTGTCGACGTTGCGCAGCCCGACGTTGGTCGCGCGCGAGCCCGACGCGAGCAGGGCCCGCAGCGTCTCGGGCGACATCCCGACGCCGTCGTCCTCGACCGTGATCTCCGTCTGGGTGCCCTCGTCGCGCGCGCTGATGACGATCGTGCCCCCGGCCTCGCGCGGTTCGAGGCCGTGCCGGACCGCGTTCTCGACGAGCGGCTGGACGCTCAGGAACGGGATGACGGTCGAGAGCGACTCGGGCGCGATCTGGAGCGTCACGGTGAGCCGGTCGCCGAACCTCGCGCGCTCGAGCTCGACGTACGAGTGGATGCTGTGCAGCTCGTCCGCGAGCGTCGTGAAGTCGCCGCGCCCCCGGAACGAGTAGCGCGTGAAGTCGGCGAAGTCGAGCACCAGGTCCCGTGCCCGCTCCGGGTCGGTGCTGATGAACGAGGCGATCGCGCCGAGCGAGTTGTAGATGAAGTGCGGGCTGATCTGGGCGCGCAGGGCGCGCAGCTCGGCCTGGGCCAGCGCGGTGCGCGAGGCCTCGAGCTCACCGAGCTCGAGCTGGGCCGCGCACCACTGCGCGACCTCGCCCGTGGCGCGCACGAGCGGCGGGCGCACGCGCGCCGCGAACGCGACCACGGCGCCGGCCACGGTTCCCCCGGCGAGCACGGGGGCGCCCACGGCCTCGAGCGGACCGTCCGGCGAGGGCGTGCCCGACGACGGCTCGCGGCCCCCGTAGACCTGTCGCCTGCCCGTCTCGACGGTCCGCGCCCCCACGCGCTCGGCCTCGGCCAGCAGGTGGGCCGGGCCGTCGAGGGCCACGACGCCGTCCGCCGTCACGACCGCGAGCGCGTCGCAGCCCAGCAGCGCACGCAGGTGGCGCGCTGCTCGGCCGACGTCGTCGCCCTCGAGGCCGTCACGCAGGTGCGTGGCGGCGCGCGACGCGAGGTGCAGGGTGCGGAACGTCGCGCGCTCCGAGTCGCTGCCGAGCTCGCGGGTGCCGCGGGCCAGCCGCCAGGCGAGGACCAGCGCGCCCGTGAGGAGGACGCCGACGACCAGGCCGACGACGGCACCGGTGAACGCGGGTCCGGACATGTCGAGATCCTCTTCCGGAAAGTCGCGGGGCAAGGGCCGGTACGGGCGGGCACGGCGGTGACGCCGGGCCGGGAGGGCCTACCACCGCAGGTGGGCGGCCCTCCCGACGATATCGCCGTCGTGCCCCTCGCCGTGGCGAGAGGGCGACCGTCGCCGTCCTCTTCGGCTCAGCAGCAGCGGGCGCCGGGGTTGCGGTCCTGGTCGTCCATGCGCTGGCGCCAGAACTGGCGCTCGGTCAGGACGGGGACGTCGGGCCCGTGCGCGGCGCGGCGGTGCTCCACGTACACCCGGTACGCGTCGTCGCCCATGAGCTGGCGGACGTACCAGGCCGCGCCCCTCGCCGCGCGGGCGAGCGCGTCGCGCACGGGCCCCACGTCAGTGCCCCGCGCCCGAGGACACGGGCCGCTTCTCGGGCGGGAGCTGGGCCCACTCGGCCTCGATCTCCTTCTCGGTCGCGGTCGTCAGGAGCCCTGCGGGCGCGAAGCGGCGCGAGGCCACGGGCTCGTCCTCGTGGTTCTCCCCTCCGCCCGCACGCAGCGCCTTGACGGTCGTCACGAGGGCCGCGACCATCACGACGATCGCGAGGACCACGAAGATGATCGACAGCGTGCCCTGGACGAACGTGTTGCGCACGACCGCCTCCATGGCCTCGACCGAGGTCGCGGTGCCGAACGAGGTCTCGCCCGCGGCCAGGGCCTCCTTGAACGCGTTGTGGTTGGCCCAGTAGCCGACCGCCGGGACCGGCGAGAAGATCTTCTCGAACGACGCGGTGATGGTCACGACCGCGGTGAACGCGAGGGGCAGCGCGACGATCCAGAGCCAGCGGAAGTACGACCGTCCGCGCTTGGCCACGATCGCCAGGACGACCGCGAGCGCGATGGCCGCGAGGAGCTGGTTGGCGATGCCGAACAGCGGGAAGAACGTGTTGATCCCGCCGAGGGGGTCGGTCACGCCGAGGTAGAGGATGCTCCCCCACCCCGCGACCATGACCAGGGTGCAGAACCACACGCCGGGGCGCCACGACACGTCACGGAACCTGGGCACGACGTTGCCGAGCGAGTCCTGGAGCATGAAGCGCGCGACGCGCGTCCCGGCGTCGACGGCCGTGAGGATGAACAGCGCCTCGAACATGATCGCGAAGTGGTACCAGAAGCCCATCATCGAGGCGCCGCCGAACAGCTGCTGCATGATGTGCGCCAGGCCCAGCGCCAGGGTCGGGGCGCCACCCGTGCGGGACACGATGGACTCCTCGCCGACGGCCGCCGCGGTCGAGGACAGCATGTCGGGCGTGAGGTTCACTCCGGCCAGGCCGAGCGAGTTGACGAACGCGACCGCGCCCTCGATGGTCCCGCCCGTCGCGGCGGCCGAGGCGTTCATGGCGAAGTAGATGCCGCGGTCGAGCGAGATCGCCGCGACGAGCGCCATGATCGCGACGAACGACTCCATGAGCATGCCGCCGTACCCGATGAAGCGCGTCTGACGCTCCTTCTCGAGCAGCTTGGGCGTCGTGCCCGAGGCGATGAGCGCGTGGAAGCCGGAGAGAGCGCCGCACGCGATCGTGACGAACAGGAACGGGAAGAGCGACCCGGAGAACACCGGGCCGGTCTCTCCGCTCGCGAACTCGCTGACCGCGGGGACCGAGATCTCGGGGCGCACGATCACGATCGCACCCGCGAGCATCACGATCACGCCGACCTTCATGAAGGTCGACAGGTAGTCGCGCGGTGCCAGGAGCAGCCACACGGGCAGGACCGCGGCGATGAAGCCGTAGATGATGATGCCGATCGCGATGGTCGTGCGGTCGAGGTGGAACAGGTCCGCGCCCCACGGGGTGTTCGCGACCCAGCCGCCGCCCACGATCGCTGCCATGAGGAGCACGAAGCCGATGATCGAGACCTCGGTGATGCGCCCGGGGCGCAGGTAGCGCAGGTAGACGCCCATGAACAGGGCGATCGGGATGGTCATCGCGACGCTGAAGACGCCCCAGGGGCTCTCGCCCAGGGAGTTCACGACCACAAGCGCGAGGATCGCGACGATGATCAGCATGATGAGCAGCGACGCGACGATCGCGGCCGTGCCACCGATGCGCCCGAGCTCCTGGCGGGCCATCTGACCGATCGTGCGCCCGCCGCGACGCATCGAGAAGAACAGGACGACGTAGTCCTGCACGGCCCCCGCGAAGATGACGCCGACGATGATCCAGACCGTGCCGGGCAGGTAGCCCATCTGCGCCGCCAGGACCGGGCCCACGAGCGGGCCGGCGCCCGCGATCGCCGCGAAGTGGTGCCCGAACAGCACCCGGCGGTCGGTCGGGACGTAGTCCTTGCCGTCCGAGCGCACCTCGGCGGGCGTCGCACGGCGGTCGTCGGGGCGCGTGATGTACCGCTCGATGACCTTCGAGTAGAAGCGGTAGCCGATGAGGTAGCTGCACACCGCGGCGAACACGAACCAGATGGCGTTGACGGTCTCGCCGCGCACGAGCGCGAGCATGACCCAGGCCACGCCCCCGAGCAGCGCGATCCCGGTCCACAGCGCGACCTTCTGCCAGCTCCAGCGGGGCGCGAGGGCGGACTCGGGGACCGCGGTGGGCGGAAGGGTCGGGTCGGGCGAGAGCCCGTCGTCCGGGGCGGCCTCCGCGGTCGATCGGATGTCTGTGGTCATCGGTTCTCTCTCCCTCAGGTCGCGTCGTTGCGTCCGACCGGGAAAGGCTAGGGACACCGCAGGCCCGTGATCCACGTCACGTCGACGGGCGGTCGAGGTGTGCGACGAGCGGTAGGTCACGTGCGACGAACGGTTGCCGTACGGCAGCCCGCAAGGGTGCGGACAGCCCGCCCGCGTAGTGTTCGGGGTCGTGCCGACGTGCGGCACGGAGCCCGAGAGGACCCCTGTGAGCCTGATCCGCCTGAACGCCGTGAGCATGCAGTTCGACGACAAGGTCGTGCTGCGCGACGCCTACCTCAAGCTCCGCGAGGGCGAGCGCGTCGGGCTCGTGGGCCGCAACGGCACGGGCAAGACGACGTTCCTCGAGCTCATCCTGGGGCGCAAGGAGCCCACGGCCGGGACGGTCGACGTCAACCTCGGGGTCACGATCGGGTACTTCTCGCAGTTCTCGGAGCTCGCGGGCCACCGCAGCGCGGCCGAGGAGCTCAGCGCGTTGTTCGCCGACGTCCACGCGACGCAGGAGCGCCTCGACGCGATCGGCGAGCGGATCGCCGAGCCCGACCTCATGGACGACGGCGGCGACGAGATGACGCGGCTCCTGACCGAGCAGGCCGACCTGTTCGAGCGCATGGACGCGATCGACGGGTGGTCGTACGAGAACACGATCGACACGGTCCTCACGCGCCTCGGGTTCGACGCCGAGCGCCGCGACCTGCCCGTCGACCAGCTCTCGGGCGGTTGGCGCAACCGCGCGGCGCTCGCAAGGATCCTCGTGCAGCGTCCCGACGTGCTGCTGCTCGACGAGCCCACCAACTTCCTCGACCTCGACGGCGTGCGCTGGATCGAGAACTGGCTCCAGACCTACCCGGGCGCGGTGCTCGTGGTCTCGCACGACCGTCAGTTCCTCGACGGGGCCGTCAACCGGATCGTCGAGATCGAGAACCGCCGCCTGCACGAGTACGAGGGCGGGTACTCCGACTACGTGCACGCCAAGCAGTCGCGCCTCAAGACCATCGAGCGCCAGTTCGCGCACGAGGAGGAGCTGCTCGCGTACGAGGTCGAGGCCAGCGACGCCCGCAAGCAGGCCGCGAAGGACAAGAGCCGCGGGCTCAAGCGCAAGCTCGCCGACATCAAGAAGCGCCAGGCCCCTCGCCCGGTCGACCAGATCATCACCACGATCTACGCGGACCTCCACGTGAGCGAGCGCCTGGTCGAGGTCGAGGGCCTCACCAAGGGGTTCGGCGGTGACCCGTTGTTCAGCGACCTGACGTTCGCGCTGCACCGGGGCGACCGCGTGGCCGTCGTCGGGGCGAACGGGTCCGGCAAGTCGACGCTCCTCGACGTGCTCACCGAGGTCGTCCCGCCCGACGCCGGGCAGATCACCTGGAAGAAGAACTCGACGTTCGTCTCCTACAACCAGGTCGTGGCCGACCTCGACCTGGACGACACGGTCGCGCACGCCGTCAGCGCGGCCCCGGGCACGCTCGCCTACTCCGCGACCAAGAAGAACGTCAACCGGTTCCTGACGATGCTGCAGTTCTCCGAGATGGAGCTCAAGCAGAAGATCGGCACGCTCTCGGGCGGGCAGCGCGCCCGTGTCGCGATCGCGCAGTGCCTGCTGTCGGGCGCCTCGGTGATCGTGCTCGACGAGCCGACCAACCACCTCGACCTCACGAGCGCACAGGTCATGGAGCGCGCGCTCGCGCACTTCCCCGGTGCTGTGGTCGTCGTGAGCCACGACCGCTACTTCATCGACAAGGTCGCCGACCGCCTCCTGACGTTCGACGGCGCGGGCGGCGTCGACGAGACGGCCGCGAGCGGCGCTCTCTGACTCAGCCCTCCGGGACGGAGGCGGCGGTCCGGGCCGTCGGCGCACCGGCGCTCGCCGCCCGGGCGGTCGCGATCCGCACGACCGCGGCCATGCCGCCGTCGCCGTAGGTGGCGTCGTCGACCGGGACCTCCGGGTGGTCGAGCACCAGCTGCTCCCAGGCGTCGAGCCGCGCGATCGACGCCGCCTCCTGGGCCAGCAGCACCGCCCGCAGGTGCTGTTCGAACAGGGGGCGGTGCCGGTCGACCAGGTGACCGTAGAGCGCGATCCGCTTGTCCATGCTGCGCACGTTGGCCGAGGTCGGGGACGTGCGGTACTCGACGAGCGCCTCGGGCACGATCTCGATCCGGCCGCCCGCCGCGAGCAGCGCGAGGAAGAAGTCCCAGTCCTCGAACCCGTCCCGCATGCGCTCGTCGTAGCCTCCGGCCGCGCGCCAGCGGTCACGGCGCAGCATCACGGTGGCCGGAGAGGCGTTGCGGTGGAGGAAGTCGACCGCCGCTCCCCCGGCGGGGCGGGCGACCGCGTGGGCGACGCCGTGCATGCGCAGCCAGGACGAGGCGCCGACGACGTCGGCATCCTCCTCGAGGAGGGCTGCGGTCCGCTCCACGAAGGTCTCGGCCAGGTGGTCGTCGCCGTCCAGCACGACCGCGAGCTCGGTGGTCAGCCGGGACAGCCCGGCGTTGCGGGCCGCGCTCACGCCCGCGTTCTCCTGGCGCAGGACCTGCACCAGGCCGTCGGCGCGGAGCGCGTCGAGGACCGCGAGCGACCGTGCGTCCGTCGAGCCGTCGTCGACCACGACGACCTGGTCGGGTGCACGGGTCTGCCTCAGCACCGACTCGACGGCCTCTCGCACCAGGTCTCCCTGGTCGAACCCGGTCACGACCACGCCCACGGTTGCTCGCACGCGACGATGCTAGCGGCTACCCACCGCACGTCGGTGGCCTCCCCTTGAGCGCGGGCGTGACGGCGCCGACCAGGCGCTCGGCAGGCGCGCGTCAGGTGCACGCCGGGTGCATGTCAGTGGTGGCCCCTACATTTCCCGCCATGGACCACGACACCTTCTGGCAGCTCGTCGACGACGCTCGGACCCGCGCAGGGCAGGGGGCCGACGACCGCGGCGCGCAGGACGACCCGCTTCCCGGCACGCTGACCGCCCTGCTCGTCGAACGGCTGGCGCCCGACGAGATCCTCGCGTTCGCGGCCGTGGCCGACGAGATGAGCGCAGCCGCCTACGCCTGGCCCGTGTGGGGCGCTGCCTACCTGATCGAGGGCGGGTGCAGCGACGACGGGTTCATGGACTTCCGCGACGGGCTCGTGCTCGCAGGGCGAGACGTGTTCACCCGCACGGTCGCGGACCCGGACTCTCTCGCCGAGCACCCGGTCGTCCTCGGCATGGGCGGGGAGGGCGACGGCTGGTTCGGGTACGAGTCGCTCGACTCACTCGTGGGCGAGGCCTGGACGCGGGCGACCAGCCGCGACGACGAGGCGTACTACGCGGCGCGGGCGGCAGGGGCATCGTCGCGCGACGGTGAGGACAGCGAGGAGAGTTCTTCGTCCGACCCGAGCGGCGAGAGCTGGGACTTCGACGACGAGGACGAGAACCGCCGTCGGCTCCCGCGCCTCGCGGCGCTCTTCGACTGACCTGCGCCCCACGGCCAACGCCGGCCGGTCGGTCGGTCGGTCGGTCGTTCAGGACGGCTCGGCAGCCGGCGGGCCGGTGGCCGAGGCGGGGTGGCACAGGGCTGAGCCGGTCGGGATCCGGCCCAGCCCTAGTCGATCCCGGAGTCCTGCTCGTCGGCGTCGGACGCCGGCGCGAGCCCGCCCAGGATCCCCGCCGCCGCACCGAGCACCAGTCCCACGCGTGCGTGCGGCGCGCGCACCCCGCGAGCGCGCAGGCGCTCACCCCACCGGTAGGCCACCTTCTCCCCCACCACCGCGAGCGCCGTCGTGACCCCGAGGACCACGACGGCCCCGGTGGCGACAGCGGTCCTCCCGGCGGGAGTGATCTCGACGGGCGTCAGCCCGTGCAGCGTGTTGTCCGGGACCTCGCCCGAGTCGCCCTCGCCCGGGGCGGCTGCGCCCGCGACGGACGCGGGCCCGCCCACGCGCGCGTCGTCGTCGCGCCCGGGCTCGCGCACCGTGTCGCGCAGCCGCCGGACGCCCTCGAGCGCCTGCCGGCCTTCCTCGGTCCGCAGCAGCAGGGCGATCCCGGACACCCCGCACACGGTCTTGAGCAGGGCCCGGGTGCTGCGCCGCTCGACGAGGTCGGGCACGCTGTACCACGCGGCCGTCACGAGACCGTAGACCGCAGCCGAGCGCGCGTCGAACGTCCATGGGCGGATGGTCTCGGTCCGGTTCTCCTGCATCGCTCACGTCCCTCGCTGTGCGTCGTCCGCACGTCGTCCGTCCCGGGCACGCGTCGATACCTGCGCACCGGTATGCGCCCACGGGCTGTCGTGTAGGCACCAACGAGGCACCCGCACGGATCGTTCCACCGACACGCCGCCCGGCCCCGCCCACACGGTGCGCGCCGGCTGGTCCGTTCACGCGGCGCACGCCCGACCCGTCCGTCCACGCCGTGACGCCAGCGCCGGGTGACCGCGCCGAGCGCGCCGGCGCCGGGTCGTGACGACCCTCACTCCCCCAGGGACCGCGCCTCGCGCCGGGGTGACGCCCCGGCGTGTTCTCCTGGGACCTCGATCGTCAGGACGAGGGAGACCGTGGTGGGACAGGACGTGGCAGGGATCGTGGACGAGGCGGAGAGCACGGACCGGACGAGCGTCGCGGTCCTGGGCGCCGGTGGGGTCGGAGGGCTCGTCGGCGCGCTGCTGAGCCGTGCGGGCGACGACGTGCGGTTCGTCGCTCGTGAGACGACGGCCGAGTCGCTGAACGAGCACGGCCTCCGGGTCCGGAGCGGGCTGCTCGGGGACTTCGACGTCCCCGTCCGGGCGACGACGCACCTCGGTTCCCCCGTCGACGTGCTTCTCGTCGCGGTCAAGCAGACCGGCCTGGCGGACGCCCTGGACCTCGTCCCCCGGGAGGTCCTCGGGGACGGGGTCGTCGTGCCGCTCCTCAACGGCGTCGAGCACCTGGACGTGCTGCGAGCCCGCTACGGCTCCGAGCGCGTCGTGCCTGCGACGATCCGGGTCGAGTCGACGCGCATCGCCCCGGGAGAGATCGTGCACGGCAGCCCGTTCGTCGAGATCGACCTCGCGGCGGGCGACGTGCCCGTCGAGGCGGTCGAGTCGGTGCGTGCCCTGCTCGCGGGCGCGGGCATCACGACGACCGTGCGTGCCGACGAGCCGGCGCTCGTCTGGGCCAAGCTCTCCTTCCTGGCCCCGCTCGCCCTGCTCACCACGCGGTACGCGGCGACCATCGGCGAGGTGCGCACGACCCACCGGTCCGAGCTCGAGACGCTCGTCGCCGAGGTCGCGGCCGTGGCGGCGGCCTCAGGCGCTCCCGCGGACCCCGCTGCTTCGCTGGCCCTCTACGACAGGTTCCCCGCGGGCGCGCGGTCCTCGATGGAGCGCGACGCCCAGGCGGGGCGTCCCCTCGAGGTCGACGCGATCGGCGGCGCGGTCGTGCGCGCGGCGAGCCGCCTCGGGGTCGCGGTCCCGCTCACCTCGCGGCTCGTCGCCGAGCTCGGCTGACCGCCGGTCAGGATCCGTCGGGCGCCCGTCCGGCTACCAGTCGGCGGGCACGACCCAGTGCCGCGGCGCCGCCTCGTGCTCCAGGAGCCTGGCCTGGACCTGCTGGCAGTGCAGTTCCCTCCGTTCGGCCGTGAGCCCGTCGAGCCACGCGACGTAGCGCCGCTCGAGGCGCCGGAACCGCGCTCGCCCGAGCGCCAGGACGACGACCGAGACGAGCCAGGGGGCCGTGAGCAGCACCGCGGCGATGCTCACGGCCGCCGGGACCGTCAGGACCGGGTGGGCGCGGAGCCCGCACCACAGGACCACGACGGCCACGGCGAGCTGGCTCACGCTCGCCGCGAGCAGCCACCCGCTCGTGACCGGGCCGTGGAGCCCCCCGCGCCGGTGACCGCACGGCACGAACGTCGCGGCCGGCGCGTCGAGCGGCGGGAAGCGCTCGTGCGTCGGAGCGCTCTGCACGTCGGCTCACCCACCCGCGAACGGCGGGAGCACGTCGATCGTCACGGGCTCGGCGACGGGGGTGGCGGCGGACTCCGGGCGCAGCGCGCGCCCGTCCTGGAGGTAGGACGAGACGACCTGCACCCGGCGCATCGCCTCGCCGTGGCGTCGCGCGCTCGCGCGGAGGGCGGCGGCCGGGCTCTCGGTCTCGATCACCTCCTCGTCCAGGCCGTTCGCCGCGGCGCGGGCCGCGGCGTAGTAGCGCAGGGTGATGGCGGGCATCTCGGTGCTCCTTCTCGTAAGCGGGTCGGGGGAAGGGTGGGTCAGCCGCCGATCGCGGACATGCCGCGGGCGGGCTGCTCGAAGCCGGCGGTGCCGACGGTGTGGCCGGCAGCCTTGGCCCGGACCGCGAGGCCGAGGGCCTGCGCGATCCGTTCGTCGTCGCCGCCCGTGCGCAGGATCGTGCGCAGGTCGGTCTCGTCACGGGCGAACAGACAGTTGCGGAGCTGGCCGTCGGCCGTGAGCCGGATCCGGTCGCACGCCCCGCAGAAGGGCCGCGTCACCGACGCCACGATCCCCACGACGGCGTCGGTCCCGTCGACCCGCCAGCGCTCGGCGGGCGCGGCGCCGCGCGTCGGCACCGGGACCAGGTCGAACTCCCCGGTGAGCGAGGCGAGCACCTCGTCGGCCGTGACCATTCCCTCGCGGGTCCAGGTCCGGCCCGCGTCGAGCGGCATCTGCTCGATGAAGCGCAGCTCGTAGCCGCGCTCGAGCGCGAACCGCAGGAGGTCGACCGTCTCGTCGTCGTTGACCCCTCGCACGAGCACGGCGTTGAGCTTGGTGCCCGTGAAGCCTGCCCGGTCGGCCGCCGCGAGCCCGTCGAGGGCCCGCCCGAGCCGGTCCCGGCGGGTCAGCCGCGCGTATCGCTCGGGGCGCAGGGTGTCGAGCGACATGTTGAGGCGGCCGAGCCCCGCCGCGCGGAGCGGCTCCGCGAGCGCCGCGAGGCGCAGCCCGTTGGTGGTCATCGACACCTCGGGGGCACCGGGGAGCGCGGCCAGCCCGGCCACGATCTCGACGATGTCGGGCCGCAGCAGCGGTTCGCCACCCGTGAGGCGGATCTCCTCGATCCCGTGGCGCAACGCCACGGCCGCGACCCGTGTCATCTCGGCGACGGTGAGAAGCTCGTCGGAGGGCAGCCACGGCATGCCCTCGGCGGGCATGCAGTAGGTGCAGCGGAGCGAGCAGCGGTCGGTCAGCGAGATCCGCAGGTCGCGGTGGCGGCGCCCGAACCGGTCGACGAGCCCGGGAGCGTCTCGTCGGTCCGCGTCCGACGGCCGGTCCGTGCCCGACGGCGCCCCTCCCCCGGGCAGTGCGTCTCCCGACGGCGTCGCGCGCCCGGGGACCGCACGACCGGACGCGACGTGCTCGGCGGGCGCGGCGCCGTCGGGCAGGAGATTGCCGACCGTGCGCTCGACCGCGGGCGCGAGGCTCACAGCGCCCCGACCCACTCGTGCGTGCCGTCGGCGAAGACCTGCCGCTTCCACACGGGCAGCGCCGCCTTGACCTCCTCGACCAGGTCGCCGCACACCGCGAAGGCCTGGGCGCGGTGCGCCGAGGACACGGCCGCGACGAGCGCGACGTCGCCGACCGCCAGGTCGCCCACGCGGTGGGACACCGCGACCCGGACCGCGCCCGAACGGGCCGCGACCCGCGCGGCGATCTCGCCGATGATCCGGTCGGCGTCGGGGTGCGCCTCGTAGGTGAGCGCGGCCACGGAGCGGCCGTCGTCGTGGTCGCGCACCACGCCAGCGAACGTCACGACCGCCCCGGCGTGGGCCGAGGCCACCGCGCGCTCGTGCTCGGCCACGTCGAGGACGGACTCCCCCACGCCCGCGAGGACCACGAGCGCGTCGGCCGCCACCTCGGTGCCCGCGTCCGCAGGGAGGCCGGCCGCGCTCATGCCCGCACCTTGCCGCGCCCCGGCGCCGCGGAACGCTGCCGGTAGACCACGTACGGCCGGGCCAGGTACGCCACGGGCACCGACCACACGTGCACGAGCCGCGTGAAGGGCCAGATCGCGAGGAGCAGGCACGCGAGCACCGCGTGCCAGCCGTAGACCGCGGGCGCCGCGGTGATGAGCGACGGGTCGGGCTGGAGGACGAACAGCTGGCGGAACCAGACCGAGACCGTCCCCCGGTACTCGTAGCCCGAGCCGAACACGTTGATCGCGACGGTCTGCCACATGCCGACCCCGATCTCGACCGTGAGCAGGGCGTACAGGACCCAGTCCATGGGGGTCGTGACCACGCGCACGCGGTCCGAGACGTAGAACCGCCGCAGCAGCAGGATCACGAGGCCCGCGCACAGCACGACCCCCGCGACGGTCCCGGCCGCGACCGCGACGACGTGGTACGTGTGGTCCGAGATCCCGAGGGCCCGGGTCCACGACGTCGGGATCAGGAGCCCCGCGGCGTGGCCGAGGATCGCGAACAGCGCCCCGAAGTGGAACAGGGGCGATCCCCAGGCGAGCCAGCGCTTCTCGAGCACCTGGCTCGTGCGGGTCGTCCAGCCGAACTGGTCGTTGCGGTACCTCCAGACGTGCCCCACGACGAAGATCGCGAGGCAGACGTACGGCAGCACCACGAAGAGGAGGGTGTCCCACATGAGTCAGCGTCCTTCCGGGGCGCAGGTGAATTCCGGGGGGCCGAACGGCGCGCCGGGCGTGTCCGTCCAGCTCGCTCCCCCGTAGGGCATCGAGGCGATCTCGAGCCCCGCGTCGTCGGTGGGCGGTCCGCTGAGCGCGAGCTGGTCGACCTCGTCGCGCTGGTGGTCGGTGACCGGACCCAGGAGGTCGCTCACGGCCTCGAGGACCTCGCGGTAGTGCGAGCCGCGGTCGGCGAGCGAGCGCCGGATGAGCTCGATCCCGCCACGGTGGGTCCGCAGCGGTGCCTCGCCCGCCCCTGTCCCGGCCCGCGAGGCGAACTCGAGCACCATGGGCAGGTAGTCGGGGAGCTCGGCGTCGTCGGGGGCGAAACCGCACGCGCGGTAGCGCTGCTTGAGCGCGAGCAGCGCCATGCCACGCTGGCGCGTGTCGCCGTGGAGGTAGTAGCTGAGGAACAGCGACGACTTGCGGCGCAGGTCGAACGTCTCGACGTAGTGGGCGCGCGCGGCGCGCGGCTCCGTCCGCGCGTGCTGGTCCCAGAACGCGCGCAGGTGCGCGGCCGGGGCCGAGTCGGGCAGAGCCGCGACGGCCGCGGCCAGCTCGTCGGCGTCGGCGTACCAGGCGTCGTCGGGGTAGGCCAGCAGGATGCTGGCGAGGGCGAGGACGTCGGACCGGGCGGGGACCTCGACGAGGTTCTTGCGCCGCGAGCGCCGCAGGAGCGGGACGAACGCGCGCCTGCCCGACGGCGGAGCCTGGGTCGTCATGACGGCCTCCGGACCTGCAGGGGCACCGAGACGGGTCCGCCGCGCGTCGCGGCCGCGCTCATGCCGGGTCCGCCCGGGTTGTCGAGCGAGCAGCCCGAGGCCCACGAGGCCATCTCGGCCGCGTCCTCCTTGTGCGCCGCGGGGATCACGTAGCGGTCCTCCATCTTGGCGATCGCCAGGAGCCGGTACAGCTCCTCGACGTCCTCGGCCGTGTACCCGACCTGGTCGAGCAGGGCCTGGTCGACGTCGCCGTCGAGCGTGCGCCGACGCATGTGGCTGCGCATCGCGGCGAGCTTCATGAGGACCCCCGCGACGACGTCGACGTCCCCGGCCGAGAAGAGGCTCGCGAGGTACTCGAGCGGGATGCGCAGCGACGCGATGGTGTGGAACACGTCGTCGGCGTCGGCGTCGTCCTTGCCGAGCTCGGTCGTGACGTCCAGGACAGGTGAGAGCGGCGGCACGTACCAGACCATGGGCATGGTGCGGTACTCGGGGTGCAGCGGCAGCGCGACCTTGAACTTCTGGATGAGCTTCCAGATGGGCGAGCGCTGCGCCGCGCCGATCCAGTCCTCGGCGATGCCGGCCGCCCGTGCCGCCGCGATCACCTCGGGGTCCGTGGGGTCGAGGAAGACGTCGCGCTGGGCGTCGAGCAGGTCCTTCGGGTCCTCGACGGACGCCGCGGCCTCGACCGCGTCGGCGTCGTAGAGCACGAGGCCGATGTACCGCAGCCGCCCGACGCACGTCTCGGCGCACACTGTCGGCTGGCCCGCCTCGATGCGCGGGAAGCAGAACGTGCACTTCTCGGCCTTGCCCGTCTGGTGGTTGACGTAGACCTTCTTGTAGGGGCAGGCCGAGACGCACATGCGCCACCCGCGGCACTTGTCCTGGTCGACCAGCACGATCCCGTCCTCGACGCGCTTGTACATGGCCGACGACGGGCAGGCCGAGACGCACGCGGGGTTCAGGCAGTGCTCGCAGATCCGCGGCAGGTGGAACATGAACGTCTGCTCGAACGAGAGCTGGACCTTGTCGACCATCGACGCGAGGTTGGGGTCCTTCGACGCGATCTGCGGCGAGCCGCCCAGGTCGTCGTCCCAGTTGGGCCCCCACGTGATCTTCATGTCCTTGCCCGTGATCGCGCTCTTGGGCCGGGCCACGGGGATCTGCGGCGAGTTCGCCGGCGCGGAGATCAGCTGGTCGAAGTCGTACGTCGCGGGCTCGTAGTAGTCGTCGAGCCCTGGGAGGTCGGGGTTCGCGAAGATCGACGCGAGACGGCGCAGCCGCCCGCCCGAGCGGAGCCGGAGCCTTCCCTTGCGGTCGAGCTCCCAGCCGCCGTGCCACCGGTCCTGGTCCTCGTACCCGCGCGGGTACCCCGTCCCGGGCTTGGTCTCGACGTTGTTGAACCACACGTACTCGACGCCGTCGCGGTTGGTCCACGTCTGCTTGCACGTGACCGAGCACGTGTGGCACCCGATGCACTTGTCGAGGTTCATGACCATCGCTACCTGCGACATGACCCGCATCTCAGTACTCCACTTCCTGGTTGCGCCGACGGATGACCGTGTACTCGTCGCGCTGGTTGCCGGTCGGCCCGTAGTAGTTGAAGGCGTAGGTGAGCTGGCCGTACCCGCCCAGGAGGTGCGTGGGCTTCATCATGATCATCGTCAGCGCGTTGTGGATGCCCCCTCGCTTGCCCGAGGCCTCGGCCTTGGGCACGTCGATGTTGCGGTCCTTCGAGTGGTACATGTAGACCGTGCCCGTGGGCATGCGGTGCGAGACCACGGCCCGGGCCACGACCACGCCGTTGCGGTTGACCGCCTCGATCCAGTCGTTGTCCGCGATCCCCGCGGTCCGCGCGTCCTCCTCGGAGATCCAGATCGTGGGGCCCCCGCGCGAGAGCGCGAGCATGTACGGGTTGTCCTGGAACTGCGAGTGCATGGACCACTTGGAGTGCGGGGTCAGGTAGCGCACCGTGACCTCGGTCGAGCCCGGCTCGCTGAAGCCCTGGTGACCGAAGTGGCGTGCCATGTCGAGCGGCGGCCGGTAGACCGGGAGCTGCTCGCCGAGCTCGGTCATCCAGTCGTGGTCGACGAAGAAGTGCTGGCGCCCCGTGAGCGTGTGCCACGGCTTGAGCCGCTCGACGTTGACCACGAACGGCGAGTAGCGCCGGCCGCCCTGCTCGGAGCCCGACCACTCGTAGCTCGTGAAGACGTTCTGCGGACCGGTCAGGGTCTGGGCGAACGTGACCTGGCGGTCGTGGTTCTCCTCGGCCAGGTCCGCGAGCGGCTTCCCGACCCGCTTCTCGAGGGCCTTGAAGCCCGCGACCGAGACCGCACCGTTGGTCGTGCCGGACAGCGCGAGGATCGCCTCGCACATGTGCGCCGCGGTCTCGAGCGACGGACGGCCCTTCGCGACGCCGTCCTTGCGCACGCCGTTGGCCTTCGCGAGGAACTCGACGGCCTGCTCGGGCACGACCGTGACGCCCTTGGTCGTGGTCCCGACCTTCGAGATCAGCGGCCCGACGGCGCGCATCTTCTCGGCGATCTGGGTGTAGTCGCGCTCGATCACCACGAGGCGCGGCATGGTCACGCCCGGCACGGGCTCGCACTCGCCCTTGCGCCAGTCGAGGACGACGCCTCCGGGCTGGGCCATCTCGTCCGGGGTGTCGTGCGTGAGCGGGGCCGCGATGACGTCGGTGCGGGTGCCCAGGTGGATCTTGGCGAGCTCGGAGACCTTGTCGGCGAGCCCCAGGAACGCGTCGTAGTCGGTCCGGGCCTGCCAGGGCGGCGCGATGGCAGCGTTGAGGGCGTGCACGAACGGGTGCATGTCCGTGGTCGAGATGTCCTGCTTCTCGTACCAGGTCGCGGCCGGGAGCACGACGTCGGCGAACAGCGAGGTCGAGGTCATGCGGAAGTCGATGTTGGTCAGCAGGTCGAGCTTGCCCTCGGGGGCCTCGTCCCGCCAGACGACCTCCTCGGGGCGACGCTCGGGCGGTGTCTCGTGCGCCCTCAGCGACGAGTCGGCGCCCAGCAGGTGCTTGAGGAAGTACTCGTTGCCCTTGGCCGAGTTCCCGATCAGGTTGGCCCGCCAGACCGTCAGGACGCGCGGGAAGTTCTGCGGGTCGTCGGGGTCCTCGACCGCGAACTTCAGAGCGCCGCTGCGCAGCTCGGACACCACGTGGTCGGCGACCGGCACGCCAGCGGCCGCGGCCTCGTCGCACAGGTCGAGCGGGTTGCGGTCGAACCCGGGGTGCGAGGGCGTCCAGCCCATGCGGGCGGCCTGGGTCAGGCAGTCCATCATGCTGCGGTCCTTGAGGGTGCCCGGACCGGTCGGCGAGGCGAGCTCGTCCGCGCCGAAGCCCTCGTAGCGCCACTGGTCGGTCGCGGTGTACCAGAACGCCGTGCCGGCCATGTGGCGCGTGGGGCGCTGCCAGTCGAGCGCGAAGGCCATGTGCTGCTGCCCCGTCACGGGCCGCGCCTTCTCCTGCCCGACGTAGTGGGCCCAGCCACCGCCGTTGACGCCCTGGCACCCGGTGAGGGTCAGGAGGGCGATGAACGTCCGGTAGATGGTGTCCGCGTGGTACCAGTGGTTCGTACCCGCGCCCATGATGATCATGGACCTGCCCTTGCTCACCTCGGCGTTGCGCGTGAACTCGCGCGCGATCCGGGTGCACTGCTCGGCCGGCACCCCGGTCAGGGCCTCCTGCCAGGCCGGGGTCCCGGGAGACTCGGCGTCGTCGTAGCCCGTGGGCCACGCGCCGGGCAGCCCGTCGCGCCCCACGCCGTACTGCGCCATGAGCAGGTCGAACACGGTCGTCACGAGGCGGTCGCCCACGCGGATCGCCGGGACGCCGCGCAGGACCGAGGAGCCGCCCTCGGTCGCGCCGACGTCGAAGCGCGGCAGCTCGACCACGACCCCCTGCGCCTCGGCTCCCGCGTGCGTCAGGCCCAGCAGGCTCAGCGCCGGGTCGTGGTCCTCGAGGTCGAGGTTCCAGCGCCCCACGCCGTCCTCGGTCCACCGGTCGGCGAGCGTGCCGTTCGGCACCGTGAGCGCGTCGGCGGCCGTGTCGAGGAAGACGGGACGGAACTCGGGGCGCTGCCCCGTCGCCCCCGCGACGGGCAGCCCGTCCAGGTCGGCTGCCGTGAGGAACTTGGCGGGCCGGAAGACCGGGGCGGCTCCGCCGTCGGGCAGCGTGCCCTCCTGGCCTGCGCCCTGGCCGCCCTCCCCGGGAGCCTCGTCGAGCGTGACCAGGAACGGCGCGTCCGTGTACGTGCGCGAGTAGGCCTCGAAGTACGGCACCTGGCGGTCGCGGTAGAACTCGGTGAGCAGCACGTGGCCCATGGCCTGCGCGAGCGCGCCGTCCGTGCCCGGAGCGGGCGCGAGCCAGTCGTCAGCGAACTTCACGTTGTCCGCGTAGTCGGGGCTGATCGCGACGACCTTGGTCCCCTTGTAGCGGGCCTCGGCCAGGAAGTGGGCGTCGGGCGTGCGCGTCACCGGGACGTTCGAGCCCCACATCATGATGTAGCTCGAGTTCCACCAGTCGCCCGACTCGGGGACGTCGGTCTGGTCTCCCCAGATCTGCGGGCTCGCGGGCGGCAGGTCCGCGTACCAGTCGTAGAAGCTCAGCAGCGTCCCGCCGATCATCGACAGGAAGCGGGTCCCGACCCCGAAGCTCGCCATCGACATGGCCGGGATCGGCGTGAAGCCCACGCACCGGTCCGGCCCGTACGCCTTGATCGTGTAGACGTGGGCCGCGGCCATGATCTCGGTCGCGAGCTCCCAGTCCGCACGGACCAGGCCACCCTTGCCGCGGGCGCGCTTGTAGAGCGTCGCCTTGAGGGGGCTCTCGACGACCTCGGCCCATGCGAGCACCGGGTCGCCCAGGCGGCAGCGCGCGTCGAGGTACATCTCGAGCAGGACACCGCGCACGTACGGGTAGCGCACTCGCGACGGCGAGTACGTGTACCAGGAGAACGAGGCGCCGCGCGGGCAGCCGCGCGGCTCGTACTCGGGGCTGTCGAGCCCCGTCGTCGGGTAGTCGGTGCCCTGGTGCTCCCAGGTGATGAGGCCGTCCTTGACGTACACGTCCCACGCGCACGACCCCGTGCAGTTCACGCCGTGGGTCGAGCGCACGACCTTGTCGTGCGCCCAGCGGTCCCGGTAGAACCGGTCCCACTCCGAGGGGTTCGTCTCGATCATGGCGTGCGCCGAGTCGAACACCTCCGTCTGGGGGAAGTGGCTGCGCGTCGTGAGCAGCTTCTTCATCAGGGGCGACATGGCCGCCTGGTCGTCGATGGTCATGGCGAGAGCTCCTCGGGGACTGCGTGGGGGGCGTTCAGCGCACGGGCTACGGAGGCACCCGAGGGGGTGCTCCGTGCGGCGGACCGACCGCGCGTGCGAGAGTTGTCGTGCCGAGCACAGCGGGCGGGGGCAGCCCTGCGGCTCGGGACCAGAGATCCAGGAACGGGAAGAAGTGGGGCGAGCACGTGCCCAGACAGCACGTCAACGGTGGGTTCGACGGCACGACGGGTCGCAGCAACCACGGCGGACGGCGGACGCACGTCATCCAGCTGCTGCGCGACTCCAAGACGCCGGTGTCGGTCAAGGACGTCGCCGAGGAGGTGGGCGTCCACCAGAACACGGCGCGGTTCCACCTCGAGTCGCTCGTCGACTCGGGCCTGGCCGAGCGCACCCAGCAGACCCGGACGACACCCGGCCGGCCCAAGGTCCTGTACCGCGGCACCCTGCCCAACCAGACGCACGAGCGGGCCCAGGCCTACCGCCTCCTGGCCGAGGCACTGACGACCGCGGTCGCGGACAACGTGCCGGACGCGGGCGCCGTGACCTACGCCGTGGGACGCACGTGGGGCCGGAACCTCACCGAGCCGCCCGAGCCCGACGAGGCCATCGACGAGCACGAGGTCTCGGCCCGGCTCGTGTCCAAGCTCGACGCGCTCTGGTTCGCCCCCACGCTGGGCGGCGAGCCGTCGGCGCAGGTCGCGTCGCCGGGCGGCGCGGGCATGGACGCGCTCGTCCTCAACAACTGCCCGTTCGTCGCGACGGCCCGCTGCACCCCGCAGGTCGTGTGCTCGCTGCACGCGGGGTTCATCAACGGCGCGCTCGCCGAGCTCGGGTCGAGCCGGCGGGCGACCGCCCTGGTCCCCCAGTTCGGCGAGCACCACTGCGTCGCCCGCCTCGAGACCGTGGACGTGGGACGCCACGACGAGGCCGCGCAGATCCCGATCCTCGTGGCGGGCCGGGTCGCCCCCGCCTGACCGGGGTGCTCCCGGCCGGGGTACTTCCTGCGTGGCCGCACCCGGCGTGACCGCCCCCGGCCGGGCCTCGCCCGAGGGGGCGAGGCCGGGCGCGGGGTGTGCCGGACGCACTGCTGACGGGCACACGGTCAGCTCTTGGCCTCGGCGCCGGGGCGTGCGTAGAAGTGCCAGGCGATGCCTGCGCACAGGAGCGCGTAGGCGATGATCCCGCCGAACACGGCCGTCCTCGGCAGATAGTTGAACAGCATCGAGAACAGGAACGGTCCGAACGCGGCGATCGCGGCCGTCCAGCCGATCACGCCACCCGCCTGACGGGCCGGGAAGATCATGGGCATCTGCTTGAACGTCGCGGCGTTGCCGACCCCGCAGAAGAAGAAGATCAGGACCATCCCGGTCATGAAGATCGGGAGGCTGGGCGTCTCGCCGTCCGCGACCGTGACCTGGCCGAACAGCACGAGCCCGGCCGAGGCCGCGACGCCGATCCCGGACACCACGGTCCAGACGCCACCGCCGAAGCGGTCGCAGAGCGGCCCCCAGCACATGCGGGCGAGCGAGCCGACGAGCGCGCCGAGGAAGACCCAGGTCAGGTACTCGGGGCCGAACTGCTGCTTGAGGAGCATGCCGAACGTGCCGGCGAGCCCGGAGAAGATCCCGAACGTGAGGACGTACTCCATGGTCATGAGCCAGGTGTGCTTGTTCTGGAAGATGTCGAACTGCTGCTTGAGGTTGGCCTTGACCGGCACCGACTTGAGCAGGGTCCAGGCGAGCACGACACCGACGACCGCGAACGGGATGAAGATGAGCCCGGGGTTCTGCAACCAGACCTGGCGCGGCTCGGCGTTCTGCGGGTGCGCGAGCTGGCCGGCGAGGCCGAACATCCCGAACCCGATGGCCCACGGGACGACGAACTGGACGACCGAGACGCCGAAGTTCCCGATCCCTGCCTGCAGACCAAGGGCCGTGCCCTGCTTGCTCTTGGGGAAGAAGTACGACGTCGAGGGCATGTAGCCCGAGAAGACGCCGCCGCCGAGGCCGGCTGCCAGGGCGAGCGCGACGAGCAGCGCGTACGAGGGCTGCGTCGGGAGCATCACGACCCAGGTCCACCCGACGAACGGGATGATCATGAGGAGCGCGGACAGCGTCAGCATCTTGCGGGTGCCGAGCATGGGCGGGAGCATCATCCAGACGATGCGGAGCAGGCCGCCCGTGAGGCCGGGCATGGCGAGCAGCCAGTACGACTGGCTCTCGCTCAGGTCCCACCCGGTGACCGTGCCGAGCGTGGGGATGAGCGCCCCGGGCAGGTACCAGATGATGAACGCGAGCATGAGGTTGAACGTCGTGACCCAGAGCGTGCTCCAGGCGACCTTCGAGTCCCAGCGCTGGGGGTCGTTGGGGTCCCAGTCGAGGAGGTCGCGGCGCGCGTCGGTGCTCACCTGGTGTGCTGGTCTGGGGGCTACGTCGGCTGTGACCACCGGGTGTCTCCGTCCGAGAAGTGGGGCTGGGGGCACCCACAACATATGGACGAGTTCACTCGTGCGTACCGGGACCTAGGTCCCGTCGCGGCGCCCTTGGTCCCGAACCGGGACAGCGGCGTCGACAGCCCTCTGACCTGCGGACTTGGCCGTCCGAGGCGTTGTTGTGGATCAACTCGGGCGGGCTCGTCCCCCGTGGCCCCGTGGTGCCCGACGGCGGGCCGCGCCAGGCGCGCGGGCGCCGGTCGGAGCGGGTCGTTTCGCCCGAAGAACGGCGGTCGGCCGAGGGGCGCCGTGACAGGCCCTCGACTTTGTGCTTTCCGTCACAATCGACGTCCTGCGAGGTCAGGAAGCGTGATCCAGTCTGCCGCCGGGGCTGGTTCCCGGGTGCCCGACGGCGTCGCGCACCTCGAGCGGGGCCTCGTCTGAGCGGCGGTCAGCCCGCCAACCCCGGGTGTGCTTTCTGGGGAGCCACCACAATGGTTGCCAGCTCCGTGGAAGCACCGCCCGCCCTCACGACCCGGCGCGGCCCACGGGACTGCGCCACTCGGGCGACCACTACGCGCGCGTCGCCCAGAACACCACGGCCGCCGACGCCGCGACGTTGAGCGAGTCCACTCCCCCGCTCATCGGGATCTTCACGACGTGGTCCACGGCCGTGAGCGTCGAGCGCTGCAGCCCGTGGCCCTCGGTCCCGAACACGAACGCCGACCTCTCGTCGCCGCGCGCGACGTACTCGTCGAGCGTCAGCGAGTCGTCCGACAGCGCGAGCGCCGCGACCGTGAACCCGTGCTCGCGCAGCTCCTCGACGCCCTCCGGCCACGACTCGAGCCGCGTCCACGGCACCTGGAACACCGTCCCCATCGAGACCCGCACGCTGCGCCGGTACAACGGGTCCGAGCAGCGCGGCGACACCAGGACGGCGTCCACCCCGAGGCCGGCCGCCCCGCGGAAGATCGCGCCCACGTTGGTGTGGTCGACGATGTCCTCCAGGATCGCGACCCGTCGTGCGCCCTGCCCGTCGCGGGCGGTCGTGAGCAGCTCGTGCACGCTCGGCAGGACCGGTCGGTGCATCGCGGACAGCGCGCCACGGTGCAGGTTGAAACCGGTGATCGACTCCAGGATGGCGGGCTCGGCGATGTACACGGGCACGGGCTCGCCCGTCCCTCCGGGCCCGTCGTCCAGCCCGACGGCGGAGATCGCCTCCTCGAGGCCCGAGAGCCACTTCTCGGCCATGAGGAACGACCGCGGCCGGTGCCCGGCACGGAGCGCCCGGTGGATCACCGTAGTGCTCTCGGCGATGTACATGCCCTTCTCCGGCTCGTTCTTCGAGCGGAGCTCGACGTCCGTGAGGTTCGTGTAGTCGGCGAGCCGAGGGTCGGCCGGGTCGGTCACGTGGATGATCTGCACGCTCAGATTCTCCCGCACCGACGGAGGCCGGTCGGCATCGGGCGACGACCGGCCCCTCCTGCACCGACCCGGCTCCGTGCTCGGTGCTCGGTGCCCCACCTGCGCCGAGCACGAGGTTGCGGTCGTTCTGACGACCTTCGCGACCTCAACCTCGTGGTCGAGCGCGCGGAACCTCGTGCTCGGTGACCGGCCGCACGGCGGCAGCGACGCTCCCGCTCGCTCCGGACCGTCGGGACCGTCCGACCACCGGAGCACCGTCCGGAGTGCCGTCCGGTGCGGTCCGGACTATCTGGGTCGCGGGCCCCGTCGTGTCCGTCGGCACCCCCGGGCGGAACACCACGCGCCTCTGCACCTGATAGCTCGTCGCGAACAGCAGCACCTCGGTCACGACCTTGGCAGGCAGCAGCGCGAGCCCCAGCCCGGTCAGACCCCAGAGCGCCCCGTACCCGGCGGCCAGCAGCCCTACCGCGAGCGCCGCGTACCGCAGCGCGGCCCCCCGTCCATGACCGCGGCCGCGCCCGCTGTCGCCCGCAGCACCAGCACCAGCACCAGCACCAGCACCAGCACCAGCACCAGCACCAGCAAACACCCGCCGGTTCACCACGAAGTTCACGGCCCCGCTGACCCCGCGCGCACCCACGACGGACACCAGCAGGGACCCGGTCACGGCGTCGAGCACGAGCAGGGCCGCGGTGTCGATCCCGAACGCGAGGAGCGACGACAGCGAGAACGCGAGCAGCGGCGCGTAGATGCGGGCCGAGTCGGCGAGGGGCCGGAAGTGCGAGGACGCGTTGTCGTCGAGGTAGATGGTCTCGATCTCGACCTCGACCACGGGTCGCCCCTCGCGCGCCGCGGCCAGCAGCACGTTGAGCTCGTACTCGTACCGGTCGCCGCGCACGTCGAGGAGCCACCCGATCATCGAGGCGGGGTACCCGCGCAGGCCGGTCTGGGTGTCCTGGACCCGTAGCCCGGTCGCCGCGTGGAACAGCCACCGGGTCACGGTGTTGCCGAGCCGGCTGCGCACGGGCACGTCCCCGGCGAACGCGCGCGCCCCGAGGACCATGACCCCCTCGCCGGCGGACACCCGCTCCCCGACCCGCAGGACGTCAGCGACGCCGTGCTGCCCGTCGGCGTCGGCGCACACCACGTCCTGGCCGGGCCAGCGCCGCGCGACCTCGGCGAACCCGCGCCGCAGCGCCGCGCCCTTGCCGCGATTGGCGGCGAACCCGACGACGACCGCCCCGACGCGAGCGACGTCGTCGAGCACGGGGCGGAACCTCGGCCCGCTGCCGTCGTCGACCACGACGATCCCCTGCACAGCGCCCGTGGCACGCAGCTCGGCGACCAGCCGCACGAGCGTCGAGTCCGGCTCGTAGGCCGGGACCAGCACGATCACGGCCGTCACTCCCCGACGTACAGGATGTCGGAGGTGCCCCGCTCGGCGCCGCGGCCGAGGGGGTCGTTGACGAGCTCGCCGTCGTAGTACATGGTCGACGAGCCGCCGCCGTCGAGGTTGTACGCGGTCGTGGCCCCCAGGCCCTGCATGATCTCGGCGAGCCCGGTCATGGTGACGCCGCGGCTGTACCCGGTGCTGCGTCCGTCGACCACGACGAAGACCAGGTGGTTCGCGTCGATCACGCCCACGGCGGTGCGGGGCTGCTCGCCCTGGATCGAGTGGTTGCCGACGTTGGTGTCGACCTCGACGCCGTCGATCCCGTCGACGACCTCTCCGTCGTCGAGCAGCGCGGGCCCGAACGACAGCGTGTTCCACACGCCCACGTCCACGAGCTCCTGGGCGGTCGTGGTCGTCTCGTCGTAGATCTCGACGGTCCCGTCGCGGTAGAACGCGAGGCCCTCGCGCGCGCCTTCGTCGCGGTAGACGACGCCGTTGCGGATCACGATGCCCGTGGACCGGAACCCGTAGTAGTCGCCGTTGATCGCGAAGAGCGCGGCGTTGTCGGCCGCGATGTCGGAGGTCTTCTCGGTGATGTTCTCGCCGTACGCGTCCTGGGCGAACGCCGAGCGCAGGTCGGTCGCGTCCCCCAGGACGACGTCCGCGACGTAGTACGTCACGGTGTCGTCCCCCGTCCCCTCGACGACCTGGCGCACGCTCACGCTCGTCCCGTCGGAGGCCGCGCTCGTGCCCGCGCTCGAGGTGCCCGACGACGTCGCCGCCTCCGCGGAGCCGCTCGCCGAGGCCTGGCTCGCCTCGTAGGCCGAGACGTCGGCGATCTCGACGTGCTCGACGACGAACCGGTCGAGCGCCCAGGCGGTCGTCCCGCCGAGGGCCAGGGTGAGCGCCAGCCCGCCGGCGAGCAGTACCCGTCGTCGGCGCCGTCGGGGTGTCGGCGCGACGACCGAGGGCTCGGGGGCGGACGAGGTGCTGGGGTGCGGTTCGTGGAAGGTCATGCCTCCGGTCTACGGACCCGGTGTGTGCCCTCCGCAGGTGCCGGCTGAGGGGTCGCTGTGAGGCCCGACCTGACAGCACCGCGTGATCCCGATCACGAGGGATCGCTCCCAGGAGGACCTCGGAATGAGACGTCGCTCACTCTTGGACATCCGTCCCCCTTATGCATACTTTCACCCGGGTTCCCGCGTGATTTCATGGATCCATGAGAAAGCAGATGCTGGCACTTGCGGCTGTGGGCGCTATCGCGCTCCTGAGCGCGTGCGCGACCGACACGGCAACCGACAGCGGTTCCTCGCCCGACGAGACCCCCACGGGCGCCACGAGCGCCGAGGTGTGCGCGAAGTACTTCGACGGCGGTGACCAGTCGCTCGCGCAGCGCGTCACCGACGAGCTCGAGTACGACATGACCGCCCTCACCGAGGACGAGTCGAACGCCATGCGCAGCACCAACATCCAGCTCGAGGCCGTCCTGCGCCTCGCTGGTCCGGAGGACGCCAACGCCCTCATCAGCAGCATCAAGACCCCGTTCCAGATGGCCGACGACCTCTTCAAGGGCACGGGCGACAGCATCGACACGACGGGCGTCACCGAGGCCGTGGCCGAGCTCGAGTCGCTCTGCGCCGGCGCGGGCTACACCGCTTCCTGACGCTCCACCCCAGATCACGCCCGCGACCCGGGCGACACCTCGAACGCCGGTCCCGCCCAGAAGGCGGTGCCGGCGTTCGTCGTCCGACGGCACGGGGCCTGTCACACCGGTACGGGCCCGTCACACGGCGAGGCCCCGGCGACGACGTCACCGGGGCCCCACGGGTCACCGCCTCAGGCGGTCACCCTCACGCGTCACCGCCTCGCACGGTCACGAGGTCACCGGGTCATCTCGCCCTCGACGGCCTCCTCGACCGCCGCGGCCGCGAACTGGCTCTCGTAGAGCCGCGCGTACGCGCCGCCCTTCTCGATGAGCACCTCGTGGTTGCCCATCTCGACGATCGCGCCGTCCTCCATGACGAGGATGACGTCGGCGTCGCGGATCGTCGACAACCGGTGCGCGATCACGAACGAGGTCCTCCCGGCACGCAGCGCGTTCATGGCCTGCTGCACGAGCACCTCGGTCCGGGTGTCGACCGAGCTGGTCGCCTCGTCGAGGATGAGGATCGCCGGGTCGGCGAGGAACGCGCGTGCGATCGTCAGGAGCTGCTTCTCGCCCGCGCTCACGCCCGAACCCTCGTCGTCGATCACGGTCGCGTAGCCGTCGGGCAGCGTGCGCACGAACGGGTCCACGTGCGTGGCACGCGTCGCCTCGAGGAACTGCTCCTCGGTGACCTCGACGCCGTCGGGCACGCCGTAGCGCAGGTTCTCCTCGATGGTGCCCTTGAAGAGCCAGGTGTCCTGCAGGACCATGCCGATGTTGGACCGCAGCCCGTCCCGGCTCATGGTCCGGACGTCGACGCCGTCGAGCGTGATGCGCCCGCCGTCGACCTCGTAGAACCGCATGATGAGGTTCACGAGCGTCGTCTTGCCGGCTCCCGTGGGTCCGACGATCGCGACGGTCTGGCCGGGCTCGGCCACGATCGACAGGTCGTCGATCAGCGGGCGGTCGGGCACGTAGCGGAACGAGACGTCCTCGAACGCGACCCGGCCCTGCACGTCCGTGACGACGGCCGCGGGCGAGGGGTCCGGGGACTGCTCCTCGGCGTCGAGCAGCTCGAACACGCGCTCCGCGGAGGCGACGCCCGACTGCAGGAGGTTCATCATCGACGCGATCTGCGTGATGGGTTGCGTGAACTGGCGCGAGTACTGGATGAACGCCTGGACGTCACCCAGCGACAGGGTTCCCGACGCGACGCGCAGGCCGCCGACCACGGCCACGATCACGTAGTTGAGGTTCGCGACGAAGCCCATCGCGGGCTGGATGATCCCGGAGATGAACTGCGCCTTGAAGCTCGCCTCGTAGAGCTCGGCGTTCTCGGTCTCGAACGTGTCGACGGCCGTCTGCTGGTGGCCGTAGACCTTGACGAGCGCGTGGCCCGTGTACATCTCCTCGACGTGCGCGTTGAGGCGCCCGGTCGCGGCCCACTGCTTGATGAACTGCGGCTGCGAGCGCTTGGCGATCAGGGCCGTGACGAGCACCGAGAGCGGCACGGTCACGAGCGCGATGACCGCGAGCAGCGGCGAGATCCAGAACATCATGGCGAGCACGCCGACCACGGTCAGGACCGAGGTCACGAGCTGCGACAGCGTCTGCTGGAGGGTCTGCGCGACGTTGTCGATGTCGTTGGTGACGCGGCTGAGGACCTCGCCCTTCTTCTGCCGGTCGAAGTACGACAGCGGCAGGCGACCGAGCTTGGCCTCGACCTCGGCGCGCAGGCGGCGCACCGTGCGCTGGACCACGGACGTGGTCACGCGACCCTGGATCCACCCGAACAGGAAGGACCCGACGTAGATCGCGAGGACCAGCAGCAGGATCGTGCGCAGGGCCGCGAAGTCGATGCCCTGGCCGGGCACGACGTCCATGGCCGCGAGCATGTCGGCCTGCGTGCCCTGGCCGTTGGCGCGCAGGTTCTCGACGGCCTGCGCCTTGGTCACGTCCGCGGGCATCTGCGAGCCGATCACGCCCGCGAAGATCACGTTGGTGCCGTTGCCGAGGAGCTTGGGGCCCAGCACGGCGAGGGTCACGGACAGGATCGACAGGACCGTGATGACGACGACGGCGAGCCGCTCGACACGCAGGTAGCCCGCGAAGCGCTTGAGCGAGCCCGTGAAGTCCATGGCCTTCTCGGTGGGCATGCCCATGCCGCCCATGGGGCCGTGGCCGCCGCCCTGCGGGCGTCCCTTGAGGCGTGTGGTGGACAGGTCGGGCTTGTCGCCCGCAGCGTCCACCCCGTCCTGGGGTTCCGGAGCGTCGTGCGTCGGCGCGCCGTCCTGCACACCGCCCGACGACGTCACGAAGGTCTCGGCGTTCTTGTCGCCCGGGTTGTCGCCAGGGCGGGGGGTCTGGGTGCTCATGCTGCCTCCTGCGCCGAGAGCTGCGAGTACACGATCTCCTGATATGTCTCGCACGTCTCCAGGAGCTCGTCGTGGGTGCCGGTGCCGACGATGCGCCCGTGCTCGAGCACGACGATCTGCTCGGCGTGGCGGATGGTCGCGACCCGCTGGGCGACCAGGAGGACCGTGGCCTCGCGGGTGCGGGGTGCGAGCGCGAGCCGCAGGGCGGCGTCGGTCGCGTAGTCGAGGGCCGAGAACGAGTCGTCGAACAGGTACACGCTGGGCTTGCGCACGATCGCCCGGGCGATCGCGAGCCGCTGGCGCTGGCCGCCCGAGAAGTTGGTGCCGCCCTGGGACACAGGGGCGTCGAGCTGTCCTTCGAGATGCTCGACGAAGTCGCGGGCCTGCGCGACCTCGAGCGCCTCCCAGACCTCCTCGTCGGTCGCGTCCTCCTTGCCGTAGCGCACGTTGTCGCGCACGGTCCCGGAGAACAGGTAGGCCTTCTGGGGGACGTAGCCGATCATCGACCACAGGTCCTGGAGCGCGACGTCGCGGACGTCGGTGCCGTCGATGCGGACCGAGCCCTTGGTCGCGTCGAAGAGCCGCGGGACGAGCTGGAGCAGCGTCGTCTTGCCCGATCCCGTGGACCCGATGATCGCGGTCGTGCCGCCGGGACGCGCCGTGAACGTGAGGTCGTGGAGCACGGGGTCCTCGGCACCGGGGTACCGGAAGTCGACGTCCTCGAACGTGATGACTCCGGTGCGGTCCTCGCGGGGCGCCAGGCGGACCGGCGTCGGGGACTCGACCACGGTGGTCTCGGTGTCGAGGACCTCGCCGATGCGCTCGGCCGAGACGGCCGCGCGCGGGACCATCATGAAGATCATGGTCGACATCATCACGGCCATGAGGATGTACATGATGTAGCTGAGGAACGCCGTGAGCGCCCCGATCTGCATCCCGTCCTGGACGCGGTACGCACCGAACCACAGGACCGCGACGCTGGTCGCGTTCATGACGAGCATGACGGTCGGGAACATCAGCGCCATGAGCTTGCCGACCCGCAGCGACGTGTCGTAGAGCCGGTCGTTGGCGACCGCGAAGCGCTCCTCCTCGCGACGCTCGCGCACGAAGGCCCGGATGACGCGGATACCGGAGATCTGCTCGCGCAGCACCCCGTTGATCGCGTCGATGCGCTTCTGCATCTTGCGGAAGTACGGCACCATGCGCGAGATGATCAGCCCCACGACGACCCCGAGCACGGGCACCACGACCAGGAGCAGCGCCGAGAGCTCGACGTCCTCCTGGAGCGCCATGATGACGCCGCCCACGAGCATGATGGGCGCCATGACCATGATGGTGAAGCCCATGAGCACCACCATCTGGACCTGCTGGACGTCGTTCGTGGTGCGGGTGATGAGCGACGGGGCACCGAGCACACCCATCTCCTGCGCGGAGAACGACTGGACGCGCGTGAAGAGCCCGTTGCGCACGTCGCGCCCGAACGACATGGCGACCTTGGCGCCGAAGTACACCGCGACGATCGCGCAGATCACCTGCCCGAGGCTGATCGCGAGCATGACGCCCCCCGTGCGCATGATGTAGGCGGTGTCGCCCTGCGTGACGCCCTTGTCGATGATGTCGGCGTTGAGGCTGGGCAGGTAGAGGGTCGCGATGGTCTGCACGAGCTGGAGCACGAGCAGGATCGATATGGGCGTCCAGTACGGGCGGAGGTAGGTCTTCAGGAGACGTTGGAGCATCTGGGGTGTCCTGTCGGAGGTGGGGGCGGGGCGAGCAGGTCTCAAGGTGCCCGACGGCGGAGCGCACGTCGAGCGATTTCGGCGACCTCGGCGAGAGGTCCAGCATGCGACGCCGCGGTGAGGTCCGCGACGGCAGGCCGGGCGCCTCAGGCGAGCGACGCCGTCGGGCCCGGGGCTGCAACGTGCGGGTCCGGCGGACGGACCGCCGCGTGGGGCGGGCCTACCGCGTGGGGCGGGCCCGCGCCCTGGCACGGCGCCTCGAGGACGCCGTGGAGGAACACGTCGACGATCTGGGTCGCGTCGAGCGGCCCGTCCTGGAACAGCAGCGGGCTCGCGTGGCCGTGCACGAGGAAGAAGAAGACGCTCGCGGCCACGCGGGGCTCGGTCCGCAGCTCGTCCGCGTACGGGACAAGGCTCGCCTCGATCGCCTCGACGATGTCCTGGACGGCCGACATCCGGGCGTCGCGGTGCGAGTCCGGGCCCTGCTTGCCATGGTTGCGGTGCACGTCGTCCCGGTGGCGACGGCGGGCGTCGCCCCCCGGACCGCCCGGCGGGCCGCCCCGGTCCCCCATGACCTGATGGGCGACCTGGACGATCTTGGCGGTCGCGCGCTGGCTGTCCTGGATCAGCTCGGCCAGGGCCGTGAGGGTCTCCGCGAGGGACCCGCGGTCGGCCGTCTCGCTGATCGCGCGCACGAGCGGCGCCGGGTCGAGCGCGGCCACGAGGGCCGCGTGGATCAGCTCGTCCTTGTCCTCGAACGCGCGGAAGAGCGTGCCCTCGGCGACGTCGGCCGCCTGGGCGATCTGCCGAGTCGTCACGGCCGAGCCGTAGCGCGCGAGCAGGGGGACGGTCGCGGCGGCGATCGCCGCGCGGCGGTCGTCACGGCTCATGGGTCGGGCGCGGCCCGAGGGGGTGCTCACGCCCTCGACCCTAAATGAGTGAGCACTCACTCGTCAAGGTTGCCCGACGCAACCAGATGCACGGACGCCCGAGGGGGCGCCGCGAGCGCGGCGCCCCCTCGGGCGTACGGTCCTGCTGTGGTGATGCCCTACGGGCGATCCTCCGGCGTCCCCTCGCCGGGCTCCGGCGCGTCGGTCGGGACCGCCGGCGGACCGAGCGGGCGCGGCGACGCGGTGCCCGGCTCCGGGGCCGGGGCGAAGCGCTGGCCGGGGCCCCCGGGGCGCTGCCCGCTCTCCGCCTGCGGGTCGAACGGCAGGCCCGAGTGCGTGCCCGCGCTCGTGGCGTCGGCCGTCGCGGCCTCGGCCTGACGACGGGCCTCGGCGAGCGCCTCGGCCGGGTCGACCAGTGCCGGGGTGCCGAACTTGACGCGGTCCCGGTCGCGCTCGCGGCGCGCCGCCTCGGAGGGCTCGTACCCTTCGCCGGACGGCGTGGGCGCACCGCCGCCGAAGCCCTGCGCGATGGATCCCAGCGCCGCGGTGAACTCGGTGGGGACGACCCACAGCTTGCTCGCGGTGCCGTCGGCGATCTTGGGCAGCATCTGCAGGTACTGGTAGGCGAGCAGCTTGGGGTCCGCGTCGCCCTCGTGGATCGCGTCGAAGACCTGCAGGATGGCCCGCGCCTCACCCTCGGCGTTCAGGATCGCGGCCTGCGCGTTGCCCTCTGCGCGCAGGATCGCGGCCTGCTTCTCGCCCTCTGCGGTCAGCACCTGGGACTGCTTGATGCCCTCGGCCGTGAGGATCGTGGCGCGACGGTCACGCTCGGCGCGCATCTGCTGCTCCATGGAGCCCTGCACGCTCGCGGGCGGGTCGATCGACTTGAGCTCGACGCGGTTGACGCGCACGCCCCAGCGCCCCGTCGCCTCGTCGAGCACGCCGCGGAGCTGGCCGTTGATCTGGTCGCGGCTCGTGAGGGTCTGCTCGAGGTCCATGGAGCCGACGACGTTGCGCAGCGTGGTGACCGTGAGCTGCTCGATGCCCTGGATGTAGTTGGCGATCTCGTAGACCGCCGACTTGGGCTCGGTGACCTGGAAGTAGATGACCGTGTCGATGCTGACCACGAGGTTGTCCGAGGTGATCACGGGCTGCGGGGGGAACGAGACCACCTGCTCGCGCAGGTCGACACCCGCACGCACGCGGTCCACGAACGGGATCAGCAGGTGCAGACCGGGCTCGAGCGTGCTCGAGTAGCGACCCAGCCGCTCGATGATCAGCGCAGTGGCCTGCGGGACGATCCGCACCGCCTTGACGAGCGCGATGATCACGAAAAGCAGGATCAGCCCGAGCACGATGTAGACGGCGATCATTCCGGGTTCTGGTTCAGTCATCGATCTTTCTCCTGAGGATGCTTCTCGGCGGAAGGGCGGGGCGGACGGAGCGACGGCTGGACGGACGGGCTCAGACGGTGTGGCTGTCGGAGGCGACCGACTGCACCACGGCCGTGGCCCCGTCGATGCGGACCACACGGACCTCGGTACCGGTCGCCAGCTCGGGCGACCCGTCCACGGTCCGGGCGCTCCAGATCTCGCCCTGGAGCTTGACGCGGCCGCCCAGCTCGGTCACCCGGGACACGACGACGGCGGACCGACCCACCTGGGCGGCGGCGCCGGTCTCGGTGAGCGGCATGCGGTGACGCAGGTGGCGCAGCAGCCACGGGCGCAGCGAGAACAGGAGAGCGGCCGAGACGACCGCGAAGGTGATGATCTGCAGCCACAGGGGACCGCCGGCCGCGTTGACCCCAGCGGCTGCGAACGCTCCCCCGGCGAACATGATGAGCACCAGGTCGAGCGAGATGATCTCGATCAGGACGAAGAGGAGACCTGCTCCGACCCACCACAACCAGTCCATGACGGTTCCTTCCGTCGTGCGGCTCGTCCTGCGCGTCGTGGACGCGTCGACATCACCTGCGTTGACACCACCTGCGTTCTTTGCCCAGATTTTACCGGAAGAACGAGTTCCGTGCACCTATCGGGCGTGTCGGACGCGGGGCGTCCGGGGCCGCGCGTCAGCGCGCTGCGCGCGCCATCCAGCGACCGCCGCCGTGCGCGACGAACAGGGGCAGCCCGAACGCCTCGCTCAGGTTCTCCGCCGTCAGGACCTCGTGCAACGGACCGGCGCGGTGGACGCCGCCGTCCTTGAGCAGCAGGACGTGCGTGAAGCCCGGCGGGATCTCCTCGACGTGGTGCGTCACGAGGACCAGCACGGGCGAGGCAGGGTCCGCAGCAAGCTCCGAGAGTGCCCCGACGAGCTCCTCGCGCCCGCCCAGGTCCAGGCCGGCGGCGGGCTCGTCGAGCAGCAGCAGCTCCGGGTCGGTCATGAGCGCGCGGGCGATCTGCACGCGCTTGCGCTCACCCTCGCTCAGCGTGCCGAACAGTCGGTCGGCCAGCGGCAGCACGTCGAAGGCCGCGAGCAGGTCGTCGGCACGCTCGGTGTCGAACTCCTCGTACGTCTCCGTCCAGCGGCCCGTGACGCCGTAGGCCGCGGTGACCACCACGTTGCGGACGGTCTCCGAGGCCGGGATCTGCTCCGCGAGCGCCGCGCTCGCCAGGCCGATGCGGGGCCGCAGCCCGAACACGTCGGTGCGGCCCATCCGCTCGCCGAGCAGGTCCGCGCTGCCCGCGGTGGGGTGCATGCGTGCTGCCGCGATCTGCAGCAGGGTCGTCTTGCCCGCGCCGTTGCGGCCCAGGATCACCCACCGCTCGCCCTCGTTCACCTGCCAGTCCACGGAGTCGAGGATGGTCTTCGTGCCACGGCGCACCGTGACTGCCTGCAGGTCCAGAACCGAGCTCATGGGACACGACCCTATAGGTTGGCGGACGTGGAATCCCACTCTGCCCTCGCGCTCCCCCGTACCGTCGTCCTCGCCCTGTGGTCGCAGGCGCTCGGCCCGCAGGCCGACGAGCCGGTCGATCCCGACGGCCCCGGCACGGCCCTCGTGCGCCGCGCGGTCGCCGCGGTGCGGCTCGACGACGAACCGCACACGGTCGAGGGCGACGGGACGGCCTCGACCCTGACCGACCTGGTCGCCCGCTGGACCCGTTCGCGGTTCGAGGTGTGCGCGGTGCTGCCGGCCCCCGGCGACCCGCTCGGCGTGCCGTCGGTCGTGAGCGCCGACGCGACCGACGCCGAGGAGTGCCTGCTCGTGCAGTCCCCCGAGGGCGCCTGGGCGCTCGTGCCCGAGGTCACGGCGTTCGGGAGCGTCTACGAGACGGGGCACCTCGTCACGTGGCGCATGACGCCCGTGCCGACGTGGCGCACCCAGGTGCTCGCCGCCGTCGGGACCCTCGCGGACGCCGAGCGCGACCTGCGCGTGGCCCTGCTCACCGCGACCGAGGCCCTGGCCTCGCTCGACGTCGCCCGCTGGCGCGAGGACGCGGCCGAGACGATCGCGTCGCTGCGGTCCACGACTCCCCCGGACTGGCCGCTGCCCGCGGCCCGCTCGGAGTCGGACGCGCGCCGCGTGCGCGTGCTCGCCCAGGCCGCGCGGCTGCGGGCCATCGTGGACCTGGCCACGGCCGACGACGGCGGCGCGGTCAACCTCTGGCAGGCCGACCAGCGCTCGACCGCCCTGCGCGAGGTCGACCGTGCCGCGCGGCGGGCCATGTCCGCCGCGACGGCCCGCTACGCGGCGGGACCGGACCCGAGCACGCTGCGGTAGACCTCGAGCGTGCGGTCCGCGATCGCGTCCCACGCGAAGTGCTCCTCGACGCGCGTCCGGGCCGCTCGACCCATCTCGCGCGCCCGCTCCGGGTCGGAGACGACCGCGACGAGCGCAGCGGCGAGGTCGGCGACGAACGTGTCCGGGTCCACGGGCGTGCCCGTCCCGTCGTCGACCTGCTCGATCGGGACCAGGTGGCCCGTGACGCCGTCGTCGATGACCTCGGGGATGCCCCCGGTCGCCGAGCCGACGACGGGCAGGCCCACGGCCATGGCCTCGAGGTTCACGATCCCCAGCGGCTCGTAGACCGAGGGGCACACGAACACGGTCGAGGCCGCCAGGACCGCCACGAGCTCCTCGCGCGGGAGCATCTGCTCGATCCACACGACCCCGGTGCGCTGCTCGGCGAGGCGCGCGACGGCCTCGCTCACCTCGGTCGCGATCTCGGGGGTGTCGGGTGCGCCCGCGCACAGGATCAGCTGGACCTCCGGAGGGAGCTGAGCGGCCGCGCGCAGCAGGTACGGCAGGCCCTTCTGGCGCGTGATGCGCCCGACGAAGACCACGGCCGGGCGCTCGGGGTCGATCCCGAGGTCGCGGACCACGCGGTCCGCCGCGGCGACCTGCGCCTCGGAACCGGGGCGACGCCAGCCGTCGAGGTCGATCCCGTTGTGGACCACGTGCACCTTGGCCGGGTCGACGTCCGGGTAGCAGCGCAGGATGTCCGCGCGCATGCCCGCCGAGACCGCGATGATGCCGGCCGCGGCCTCGTAGGCCGTCTTCTCGGCCCAGCCCGACAGCGCGTAGCCGCCCCCGAGCTGCTCGGCCTTCCACGGTCGCAGCGGCTCGAGCGAGTGCGCGCTGAGGACGTGCGGGATCCCGTGCAGGAGCGAGGCCAGGTGGCCGCCGAGGTTCGCGTACCAGGTGTGCGAGTGCACGAGGTCGGCTCCTGCGACGTCGTCGGCCATCGCCAGGTCCACGCCGAACGTCCCCAGCACGGGGTTCGCCGAGGAGAGCGAGCCGGGCACCGAGTACCCCGTGACCCCCTCCTCGCTGCGGGGTCCGTCGAAGCTGCGCACGCGCACGTCGATGCGTTCGCGCAGCACACGGGACAGCTCGGCGACGTGGACGCCCGCGCCTCCGTAGACGTAGGGCGGGTACTCACGGGTCAGCAGGTCGACTCTCACGCGGCACACGCTAGCGCGCTCGGCAGGGCCCGTGCGCACGGCAGGCCGCCCGCGACGCTCTCGCACCGCGAATCACCCGCGACCAACACGTGGTTCGGTCCCCACGAACACCGGCCGAGGCCATAAGGTTCTGCCCATGGCCGCCCCACGTGTCCTCGCAATCGTCCTCGCCGGTGGCGAGGGCAACCGGCTCATGCCGCTCACCGCCCACCGCGCCAAGCCGGCCGTCCCGTTCGGCGGTATCTACCGCCTGGTCGACTTCGCGCTGTCGAACCTGGTGAACTCGCACTACCTGCACATCGTCGTGCTGACGCAGTACAAGTCCCACAGCCTCGACCGCCACATCACCAAGACGTGGCGCATGTCGTCGTTGCTCGGGAACTTCGTCGCGCCGGTGCCGGCGCAGCAGCGGGTGGGCAAGCACTGGTACCTCGGCAGCGCCGACGCGATCTACCAGTGCCTGAACATCATCGAGGACGAGCGCCCCGACATCGTCGTGGTCGTCGGTGCGGACCACGTGTACCGCATGGACTTCTCCCAGATGGTCGACGCCCACATCGCGTCGGGGGCCGAGCTGACCGTCGCGGGCATCCGCCAGCCCATCTCGATGGCCGACCAGTTCGGGGTCATCGACACGGACCCCGAGGACCCCACCAAGATCCGCGCGTTCCTCGAGAAGCCGACCGACCCGGTCGGGCTCGCGGACTCGCCGCTCGAGGTCCTGGCGTCCATGGGCAACTACGTCATCAACGCCGACGCGCTCGTCGCGGCCGTCACGGCGGACGCGACCGACCCGGACTCGCGCCACGACATGGGCGGAGACATCGTCCCGGCCTTCGTCGCGCGCGGCACGGCCGGTGTCTACGACTTCATCCGGAACGACGTCCCGGGCTCCACGGACCGCGACCGCGACTACTGGCGCGACGTCGGGACGCTCGACGCGTACTACGACGCGAACAAGGACCTCATCTCGATCACGCCGGTCTTCAACCTCTACAACGACGAGTGGCCGCTGCACACCGGGTACGTGGGCCTGCCGCCCGCGAAGTTCGTCCACTCGGGGCAGGGCCGCCTGGGTCACGCCGCGGACTCGCTCGTCTCCCCCGGCGTCATCATCTCCGGAGCCACCGTGGTGGGCTCGGTCCTGTCCCCCGGCGTCTACCTGCACTCCTGGTCGTCGGTGTCCGACTCCGTCCTCATGGACGGGGTCCAGGTCGAGCGGCACGCCCAGGTCCACCGCGCGATCCTCGACAAGAACGTGATCGTCACCGAGCGCGCCCGCATCGGGCTCGACCCGGCACAGGACCGCGCCCGTGGGTTCACCGTCACCGAGTCGGGCATCACCGTCGTCCCCAAGGGAACCATCGTTGAATAGCACTGCCGCCCGTCCTGACGTCTCGACCCGCCGGCTGGTGGTCATGGACGTCGACTCGACCCTCATCACGCAGGAGGTCATCGAGCTCCTGGCGGACCACGCCGGGACCCGCGAGCTCGTCACCGAGGTCACCGAGCGCGCCATGCGCGGCGAGATCGACTTCGGCGAGTCCCTGCGCGAGCGGGTCGCGACGCTGGCCGGGGTCCCGGTCAGCGCGTTCGAGGACGTGCTCGAACGGGTCACGCTCACGCCCGGCGCCCGCGAGCTGGTCGCCGAGCTCCAGGGCCGGGGCTGGACCGTGGCCCTGGTCTCCGGGGGCTTCGAGGAGATCGTCGCCCCGCTGGCCGCGAGCCTCGGGATCACGCACTTCCGGGCGAACCGGCTCGAGGTCGTGGACGGCCTGCTCACGGGCAGGACGACCGGCCCCGTGATCGACCGCGCGACCAAGGAGGTCACGCTGCGCGAGCTCGCCGCCAGCGAGGGCGTGGACATGGCGGACACCGTCGCGATCGGCGACGGCGCGAACGACCTCGACATGATCGGCGCGGCCGGGATCGGGATCGCGTTCGCGGCCAAGCCCGTCGTGGTCGCCCAGGCACCCTTCTCCGTCCCGGGTCCGCGCCTCGACGCGGTGCTGGAGATCATCGACGCATCGCGCCGGACCGCCTGAGGATCACCCCGGACCGCGCGCAGGTACGACGAAGCCCCTTCCTCCCGTCGATCGGGTGGAAGGGGCTTCGTGCTTCGCGCGGTGCGCGCCTTCAGCTCGAGGGACGCCCGACGTACGACAGGTTCGCGACCGCGCCGTCCCACTCGCCCCACGGGGTCGAGGACTCCAGGACGCTGTACGTCGCCGTGGGGACCCCCACCCGGACCTGGGCGAGCGCGCCCGAGTCCGAGCCGGGGCCGGCCAGGTGCGCCGCGGTCGCTGCCATGGTCGGCTCGTGACCGACCACCAGGAGCGTGCGCACCCGGGAGTCGGCCCCTCGGACCATGTCCAGCACGTCCCGCACGCCCGCGGCGTACAGGGTGTCCGTCACCACGACCTCCGGGGCGACGTCACCCAGGTGCGCCGCGAGGAGGTCCCACGTCTGGCGCGTGCGCAGGGCAGAAGAGCACAGGACGAGCTCGGGGACGAGCGCGGAGTGCGCCAGCGCGGCACCGACCCGGCCGGCCTGACGCCGGCCGTTGAGCGCCAGCGGGCGCAGGACGTCGTCGACTCCGCCGGCAGGCTCCGCCTTGGCGTGCCGGAGCAGCACCAGGCGGTGCGTACCGCCCGCCGCCCCGGAACCGGCGGCGTCGGACGCCACCGACGATCTGCCGTCTCGCACGTTCGCCCCTCTCGTCACAGCCCCATGGCGTGCACGCCGCCGTCGACGTGCACGATCTCCCCCGTGGTCGCCGGGAACCAGTCTGACAGCAGCGCGACGACCGCGCGTGCAGCGGGCTCCGCGGTCAGCTGGTCCCAGCCGAGCGGTGCGCGCGTGGGCCAGCCGTCCTCCATCTGCTCGAACCCGGGGATCGACTTCGCCGCGGTGGTGCGGATGGGGCCCGCGGAGACGAGGTTGGTGCGGATCCCCTCCGGGCCGAGGTCGCGCGCGAGGTAGCGGTTCGCCGACTCGAGCCCGGCCTTCGCGACGCCCATCCAGTCGTACACGGGCCACGCGAACTGCGCGTCGAACGTGAGCCCGACGACGGCACCACCGTTGGTCATGAGCGGCTTGGCGGCCACGGCGAGGGACTTGTAGGAGAAGGTCGAGACCTGCAGCGCGGTCGCGACGTCCTCCCAGGTCGCGGAGAGGAAGTTGCCGCCCATGACACTCTGGGGGGCGAAACCGATCGAGTGCACGACGCCGTCGAGCGTGTCCACGTGCTCGCGGACCGCGTCGGCCAGGCCTGCCAGGTCCTCCTCGTTCGTCACGTCGAGCTGGACGACGGGCGCCTCGACCGGCAGACGCTTGGCGAACGCCTGCGTGAGCTTCATCTGGCGACCGAACGAGGAGAGCACGACCGTGGCCCCCTCCTCCTGCGCGAGCCGGGCCGCGTGGAACGCGATCGAGGAGTCGGTGAGGACGCCGGTGATCAGGAGCTTCTTGCCTTCGAGCAGACCCATCAGATTCTTCTTCCGTTCTTTCGTCGTGCGCTGCTTGAGCGTACTCATGGACGACCTGCCCGGGGTAGTTCTCGGGGGTCGTGCGGTGTGTCGGGGAGCACGCGTGCTCCCCGACGACGTCAGGTGGTGGTCAGTGCCCCATGCCGAGGCCGCCGTCGACCGGGATCACGGCGCCGCTGATGTAGCCCGCGTCGGGGGACGCGAGGAACTGCACGACACCCGCGACCTCGTCGGCCTGGGCGAAGCGTCCTGCGGGGATGTTCGCCTTGTACTGCTTCTGGCGCTCCTCGGGCAGCTCGGCGGTCATGGCCGTCTCGATGAAGCCCGGGGCGACGACGTTGGCCGTGATGCCGCGACCACCGAGCTCGCGCGTGATCGAGCGGGCCATGCCGACCAGCGCGGCCTTCGAGGCCGAGTAGTTGACCTGCCCGGGGCCGCCGTACAGGCCCACGACCGAGGAGATGAGCACGATGCGGCCGCGCCGCAGGCGGATCATGCCCTTGGAGACGCGGCGCACGCAGCGGAAGGTCCCCGTGAGGTTGACGTCGATGACGGACTCGAACTCGTCGTCGGTCATGCGCATGAGGAGCTGGTCACGGGTCACGCCCGCGTTCGCGACGAGGACCTCGACCGGGCCGAGCTCGGCCTCGATCGTCGTGAAGGCCGCGTCGACGGCCTCGGTGTCGGTGATGTCGCCCACGACGCCGAACACGCCCTCGGGCAGGTCGCCGCTGCGGTAGATCGTCGCGACACGGTCACCGTTGGCGACGAACCGCTCGGCGATCGAGCGGCCGATGCCCCGGTTGGCGCCCGTGACGACCACGGTGCGCGGGCTGGGGGAAGCGGGGGCTTCGGACACGACATCTCCTCGTTCGGGTGGCCTGGGAGGCGTCGTCCGCGGCGGGGATTCCCCCGCTCGTCCGGCACGTCGCCGCAACGACCGTACCGCGAGCGCCCGACGGCGTGCGCGCAGGGACCATCACAGGCGACCGGGGTCCTTTGTCGGGTTCCGACAAACGTAGGATGGAGGGGTGAGCAGCAACAACAAGGTGCCGAGCATCTCGGACGCACCGGAGTCGCTCGCGCAGGACCAGGCCCGGCGCACCAAGCGCTACCTCATCCAGATGGGGATCCGGCTCGTGTGCTTCCTCGCGGCCGTGATCGTCCACGGGTGGTTCTCGTTCGTCCTGATCGGGGCCGCGATCGT
This sequence comes from Oerskovia sp. Root22, assembly GCF_001429135.1. Taxonomy (NCBI): domain Bacteria; kingdom Bacillati; phylum Actinomycetota; class Actinomycetes; order Micrococcales; family Cellulomonadaceae; genus Oerskovia; species Oerskovia sp. Root22. The sequence goes on from NZ_LMIL01000012.1 coordinate 179,982, forward strand.
CCTCCCGTACGTCGCGGTGCTGCTCGTCAACGCCGGGCGGGACCAGCGGACCTACGACGTCTCGCCCATGGAGCGCCTCCAGGTGGAGGCCGCCCCCGACCACCCGAGCCTCGGGCGCGTCGTCGAGCTCGACGACGAGGGCCGGGTCCGCCGTGAGGACCCCGACTCCCCCGCCGCCCCGGACGCCCCCGTCCCGCCGTCGACCGGCGAGCCTTCCGACCGGTCCGCCGCCGGCCCCGCCACTGACCGACCCACCGACCGACCCACCCAGCAGGAGCCGCACGATGGTTGACCTCCTCCACCTCGCCGACCCCGTCGACGAGGGTGAGCTGTTGTGCAGCGCCAAGGGCTGCCGCGCCGAGGCGGCGTGGGGCCTGCTGTGGAACAACCCCAAGCTCCACACCCCCGAGCGTCGCAAGGTGTGGCTCGCGTGCGACGACCACCGCGAGCACCTCGAGACGTTCCTGGGCGCCCGGGACTTCTGGAAGCAGACCGTGCCGGTCGCCGACCTGGAACGTCGGCCCGAGCTGTGACGCCTCCCTCCCCCGAGTTCCCGGACGCCCCGGTGACCCCTGAGCCGCCGAAGCCCCCTGAGACCTCGGGACCGCGGGCCCGCACCCCCGACGCGGCCGAGCTCGCCCGGGACGTCGCGCGCGACGCCAAGGCCGAGCCCCGGACGGTCCGCCAGTGGATCACGCTCGCGCTCGGCGTCCTGCTCGTGGCGGCGCTCTGCGTGCTCGCGGGCCGCTGGCAGTGGCACCGGTACGAGTCGCGATCGGCCCAGATCGAGATCATCGAGTCCAACTACGACGCGACGCCGGTCCCGCTCGCTGACGTCCTGCCGGGGCCGGGCGCCGAGCTGGACCCGCAGCGGGTGTGGCAGCAGGTCACGCTCGAGGGCAGCTACGTCCCCGAGGCGAGCGTCCTGCTGCGCAACCGTCCGGTCGGCAGCAAGGCCGGGTTCCACGTCCTGGTCCCGTTCGTCACCGAGCCCACCGACGGCAGCGAGCCGGTCGTCATGGTCGTGGACCGCGGCTTCGTCCCGCTGGGCGCCGACGCGAGCGCACCCGACGAGGTGGCCGCTCCGCCGTCGGGCCGCGTCGAGGTGACCGTGAGCCTGCGCGCCGACGAGCCCGCGTCGAGCCGCGACGCACCCGACGGGCAGGTCCAGGCCATCAACACGGCCCAGGTGCTCGCCGAGGGGCCCGACGGCGGCGCGTGGGCCGACGGGATGACCGTCGGCGCGTACGGCTCGCTCCGTGCCGAGGACCCGGCCCCCGCGGCCTCGCTGCGGGCCCTGGCCGTCCCGGACACCGATCCCGGCTCGCACCTGTCCTACACGTTCCAGTGGTTCGTGTTCGCGGCGGGCGCGATCGGCGGCTTCCTCATCCTGATCCGCCGCGAGAAGCGCGAGACCGTGACCGCGGGAGACCTGCTCGGCGAGCAGCGCGCCGCGGGCCGGACCCCCGGGGAGCCCGCTCCCCGGCGTCGGCGCGGGCCGACCGCCGAGGAGGAGGAGGACGCCCTCCTCGACGCCCAGGCGGCCGCGCACGAGCCCTCCGCGCACGACGACGCACGGACCTGACCGCCGCACCACACCCGCAGCGTCCGCCGCACCGACCCGCCCGCCGGGAACGACGAACGGCCCGCCTGCTCCTCGGAGCAGGCGGGCGTGTCGCTGCAGGTACCGGTGGCTACCGGTCGATCAGGCCAGCGAGATGAGCTCGGCGTAGGAGTCGTTCCACAGGTCCTCGTCGCCGTCGGGCAGCAGCAGGACGCGCTCGGGAGAGAGCGCCTCGACCGCGCCGTCGTCGTGGGTGACCATGACCACGGCCCCCTCGTAGTTCTTGAGCGCGTCGAGGATCTCCGCCCGCGAGGCCGGGTCCAGGTTGTTGGTGGGCTCGTCGAGGAGCAGCACGTTCGCACCCGACACGACGATGGTCGCGAGCGCGAGGCGCGTCTTCTCCCCACCCGACAGCACGTGCGTGGGCTTGTTGGCGTCGTCGCCCGAGAACAGGAACGAGCCGAGGACCGAGCGCACCTGCGTGTCCGTGAGGTCCGGCGCCGCGTGGCGCAGGTTCTCGACGACGGTCACGTCCATGTCCAGGGTGTCGTGCTCCTGGGCGTAGTAGCCCAGCTTGAGCCCGTGCCCCGCGATGACCTCACCCGTGTCGGCCTTCTCGACGCCCGCCAGGATGCGCAGCAGCGTCGTCTTGCCGGCACCGTTGAGCCCGAGCACCACGACCCGGCTGCCACGGTCGATCGCCAGGTCGACGCCCGCGAAGATCTCCTGCGACCCGTAGGACTTGGACAGCCCCTCGGCCGTGATCGGGGTGCGCCCGCACGGGGCGGGGGTCGGGAAGCGCAGCTTGGCGACCTTGTCGCTCACGCGCTCGCCCTCGAGGCCCGAGAGCATGCGCTCGGCGCGCTTGATCATGTTCTGCGCGGCCACGGCCTTGGTCGCCTTGGCGCGCATCTTCTCGGCCTGCGCGAGCAGCGTGCCGGCCTTCTTCTCGGCGTTGGCGCGCTCGCGGCGACGCCGACGCTCGTCGGTCTCGCGCTGCTCGAGGTACGCCTTGTAGCCCAGGTTGTACTGGTCCAGGACGCCGCGGTTCGCGTCGAGGTAGAAGACCTTGTTGACGGTCGCCGAGAGCAGCTCGACGTCGTGGCTGATGACCACGAACCCGCCCGAGTAGTTCTTCAGGTAGTCGCGCAGCCACAGGATCGAGTCGGCGTCGAGGTGGTTCGTCGGCTCGTCGAGCAGGAGCGTCTCGACGCCCGAGAACAGGATGCGTGCGAGCTCGATGCGGCGGCGCTGACCACCCGAGAGCGTGTTGAGCGGCTGCGCGAGGATGCGCTCGTCGAGGCCCAGGTTCGAGGTGATGCGCTGCGCCTCGCTCTCCGCGGCGTACCCGCCAGCGGCCGTGAAGCGCTCCTCGAGCTTGGGGTAGCGGTCCATCGCGGCCAGGTGCGTGTCCGCGTCGGCGCTCGCCATCTCGCCCTCCGTCTCGCGCATCTTGCGCACGAGGACGTCGAGCCCGCGCGCCGAGAGCACGCGGTCCATCGCGATCACGTCGAGGTCGCCCGTACGGGGGTCCTGCGGCAGGTAGCCGACCTCGCCCGTGCGCACGATCTGCCCGGCCGTGGGCTGGGTCTCCCCCGCGAGGGTCTTCGTCAGGGTGGTCTTGCCCGCTCCGTTGCGACCCACCAGACCGATCCGGTCTCCGGCAGCGATGCGGAAGGACGCCTCGTCCAGCAGGACGCGGGCGCCGACGCGCAGCTCGACGGCATGGGCAGTGATCACAGAGAGTTCCTCCGGCGGGGTCGTGGGGTGTCCAGGAGTCTTGCCCGGCGCGGGACCGCGCCGTGTGCGAGACACAAACGCCACCGATTCTAGTGCCGCGCGGCTGCGGACGGAACGGGATTTCGCGGGCTGGTCCGTCACAGTGGGTGGGCCGCGTGCGGACCGGACCGCCGCGGGGGCCGTACTGCTCTGTTCCTGGTCGGGTCGCGGGTGCCGAGAACGAGGTTGCGTTCGTTCTGAGCCCTGAAACGACCGCAACCTCGTTCTCGGCGGCCACCTTCCCTGCCCGACGACGTCGCTCCCCTCCCAGGACGAGCCGCGCCCGGGCGCGGCGAGAGCGCGCCGCGGGCTGCGCCGTCGGGCAGCGAAGGGCGGCCCCCCGCCGACGGCTCCCGCGCACGGCGAGCCACACCGGGGCATCGCCGACCGGACAGCGCCCGCAGGGCGCCGTGACCTGCGGCGACGGGTAGCGTTGACCTGTGACGTTCAACGAGGGTGGTTCTTTCGAGGGCGGCCGTGTCCGCAAGGGCGGCCGTGGCAAGGGTCCTGCGATCGCGGGCGGCGGCATCGCGGCCGTGCTCGTGGCGGTCGTGGTCGCCCTGCTCAACGGCGGCGACCTGGGCAGCGTGCTCGGGGCCGTGGGCGAGCAGGTCCAGTCGACCAGCACCGAGGACACGGGGCAGCAGCAGTTCGTGGAGGAGTGCACGGTCGAGCAGGCCAACACCGAGCGCGAGTGCCGGCTGTCCGCGACCGCACAGTCCCTCGACGCCTACTGGGCCGAGGCGCTGCCCACGCAGGTCGGGGTGGCCTACGTCGTCCCTGACGTCGTGAGCTTTCCGGGCTCGACGCAGACCGCGTGCGGCGCGGCGACCAGTGCGGTCGGGCCGTTCTACTGCCCGCCGGACCAGACCGTGTACATCGACGTGTCCTTCTTCGACGAGCTGCGCGACCGCTTCGGCTCCTCGGGCGGGAGCTTAGCCGAGGAGTACGTCGTGGCGCACGAGTTCGGTCACCACATCGAGCAGCTCTCGGGGGCCATGTCGTCCGCGGACCGCTCGGGCACCGGACCCGATTCCGACTCGGTGCGCATCGAGCTCATGGCCGACTGCCTCGCGGGCATGTGGGCGGGGAACGCGGCCACGACGATCGACCCAGACCGCGGGGTGCCGTTCCTCCAGGAGATCACCCCGGACGAGCTGAAGGATGCCCTCTCCGCAGCCTCGGCCGTGGGCGACGACCGCATCCAGGAGTCCGCGACCGGCTCGGTGAACCCCGAGGCGTGGACGCACGGATCGAGCGAGCAGCGCCAGCGCTGGTTCATGACGGGCTACGACGGCGGGTCGTTCCAGGACTGCAACGCGCTCGAGGCGTCGACGCTCTGAGCGGTCCCGTTCCCGCTCACCCTGACGGCGGTCGTCGGACCGTCCGTGAGCGCCCGGCGCACGTGCACCTCCGACCGACCGATGAGTTCTCGGTCGCGCAGCCGTCTCACGAGTGAGACCAGGCCGCCGTCGAGCGGCATCACTGCACGGGAGCACCGAGGACGGGGACGGACCGATGGCTGAGCTGCTCGTGGACTTCATCACCTCGCTCGACGGCTACGCGTCGGGCGAGGGCTGGCCCGGGTTCTGGGGGCTCGAGGGCCCTGAGTACCTCGCGTGGCTCGAGGAGCAGCCCGAGGTCACGTACCTCATGGGCGCGAACACCTACCGGCTGATGTCGGGCTTCGCGGGCGGGCAGATGCCAGCGGGGACCGGCGAGTTCACCGCAGACGAGGAGGCGTCGGTCGACGAGCTCACGGCGGCGCGGAAGGTGGTCTTCTCCAGCACGCTCACCGAACCGTTGACGTGGGCCAGCTCCACGCTGGTGCGCGGCGACGCGGTGGAGACCGTCCGCGCCATGAAGGCCGACGAGAACGGGCTCCTGAGCACGATCGGCAGCCTCAGCGTGGCGCGGACGCTGCTGCGGGCGGGGCTCGTCGACCGGTTCCGGGTCGGGATGTTCCCCGTGATCACCGGTGCGACCGGAGCCGAGCGGATCTACGACGGCTATCCAGACGTCGCCCTCGAGATGATCGACCACCGCACCTTCGACACCGGGATCCACATCGTCGAGTACCGCCCACGCGTCCTGGAGCACCCACCTCTCCTGCCCGCCGACGGGTGAGAGCGCCAGGTCGGACAAGATTCCGGCGATCCCGGCGCACGGGCTCGGAGCCCGTACCCAGGGCTGACGAGCCTGCCTCGGGCGGCGAGCCGCGGTCCGGGGCCCTCGGGCGAGCCGAGGACCCCGGACCCCTTCACCGCGTCAGCTCGACATGACGCGCTGGTGGAGGTTCTGCACGGCGTACCGCGCCGACCAGAACGCACCGTGCTGCCAGGCGGAGATCTCGGACATCCAGTCCCCCGCGAAGTAGACGTTGCCCGCGCCCTGCTGGAGCTGCTTGAAGCGCGCGGACTCGGTGTTCGGGTACGCCCAGGCGCCCTCGATGTACGGCACCTTGTGCCACGCGATCGAGAACGAGCTCTCGAGCTCGGTCCGGTACTTCTCGCCGTGGATCTTGACGCCCTGCTCGACCGCGCGCAGCTCGCGCTGCTTGGGCGCCATGTCCGCGTAGGCCCGCGCGTTGGCCCCCGTGTTGTAGTAGCCGACGACGAGCCCCTTGCGCTCCCCGTACCCGTAGGACGGGTACCAGATGTGGGCCAGGTCCATGTCGGTCTCGGTGATGCCGCCGTAGATGCGGTGGTCGTCCTCCCAGAAGCGCGACCGGTACTGCAGGCCGATCTTGCCCGCGGGTGAGCCGACCGCGAACTCGCCCAGCGCCGCGTCGATGTCCGGGCCCCAGTTGGTGCTCCAGCGACGCATGAGCCCTGCCGGGGCGGACACGATCGCGAAGTCGGCGTCGATCTGGCGGGCCTTGCCGTTCGCCGCCGTGTAGGTGACCTTGACCCCGCGGCTCGTGTTCTCGACCCCGGTGACCGGTGAGTTGAAGAGCACGTTCTGCTTGCCGATGGCGCGCACGAAGTACTCGTAGGTCGTGTCCATGCCGCCCTTGGGCTGGAACATGAGCATCGACTGCTCCCAGTTGATCTCGAACGGGAAGTACTGCCCCACCTTCGAGGCGAGCACCTCCGAGACCGTGCCCGGTCCGGGCAGCGGCGTGCCGTGCTCGTTCCACGCCGTCGGGTAGACCGAGTACCCGCGGTTGCTCCCGCCCTGGTACTTCCCGTCGGCCGTCAGCGACCCCCAGCTGCGCAGGAAGGACCGCAGGTTCTCCTTGTCCGCAGCGGTCAGCTTCTGGTCGAGCGCACCCTGGTCGGCCGCCATGCTGAGCAGCTCCGAGGTGTAGCCGAACACGTCGGCCTTGGCCGTGCGGTACCGGACCGGGTTGCCCGGGGTCGCGCCCGAGCGCTCGTTGTAGAGGTAGGCGTCGGCGTTGGCGTTGGTGAAGACCTCGTACGGCACACCCAGCTCGCGCAGGTAGTCCATGGTCACCATCCACTGAGCGATGCGACCGGCGCCCGCGTTCATGTACGTGCCGTCGGAGAACCGGGCGGTCTGCTTGACGCCGTTGATGTCCGTCTCGGAGTCGCCGTTGCGTATGGTCAGCGTCCGGCCGCCCGCACGGTGACGGGCCTCGAGCACCGTCACCCGGTATCCGGCCTTCTGCAGCTCGTACGCCGACGCGAGCCCGGCGGGCCCCGCACCGACGACCACGACCTTCTTGGCGGAGCGCCCGGTCAGCGAGAAGTCGCTGCCCCTCGGGGGCGTCCAGGACTCGTTCCGCGGCTGCGCCGCGGCCGTCGGGGCGAGCCCGACGGCGCCCATCGTCGCGAACATGACACCGGCGCTGGAGCCCACGCCGACTGCCTGGAGGAAGTTGCGGCGCGAGACGCCGGAGGAGCCGTTTTCTGAGACCACGATGCCCTACCTCTCATCTGTCGGTCTGACGGACGGGGGTCCACGGCCGCGAGCGCCGGGTGCCGCCGCCAGCACCGTGCGTGACGCTAGGCGCCTCAGGTTCCCTGGACGGTTCCTCGGCGTTTCCTGACAGTTGCGGGGGGTAACAAGTCTGTTTCGCGAGGTTCCTGTCGGATGCCCTCTGCAGGCGGATCCGGCGATACGAGGCATCGGCCCGACTTCAGCCCGAACCTCGGCGTTCATCGCGCCGAAACGGCACCTCACTACGGTCCTCGCCATCCGGTACCCACCGGACCGACACGTGCCAGGCGCCCCGCGCGCTGCACCGCCACTGGAGGTCCTCATGAAGAACAGCGTCAAGATCATCGCCGCGGTCGTCGTGACCGCAGCCGTCGCCGTCCCGGGCACCGCCTACGCGAAGGGCAAGCTCTTCGAGCCCGCGCCGACCGAGGCCGTCTCGTTCATCACGGGTGACACGGCCTCGATCGCCGACGGCGTCGCGATCGGCAAGAACGTCTCCTGGTACAAGTCCTCGGGACTCGGTCCGTCGGCGATGAACACGGCCCCCGGCGTGTCGGCCGAGGCCCGGTACATCCCGACCGACGTCTTCCCGGGAGGCCAGCTGCCGGCCGGGGTCACCCTCACCGAGGCCCAGGGCATCAACGCCCTCATGCGCATCGGTGAGAACCTCACGAAGGCCGGGCTGTCCTACGAGGACGTCGTCTCGATGCGGGTCTTCCTCCAGAACCCCGAGGGCGAGGCGAAGATGGACTTCGCCGGGTGGAACCGGGCGTACCGGCAGTTCTTCGCCAACACGAACCTCGCGACGGGCGCGACGCTCGACGTCCAGCTCGGCTCCGTGACGACCAAGCCGATGGTCGTCAACGAGGCGCGTCCCTCGCGGTTCGCGCTCGAGATCGAGAACCTGCCGGTCAACGGCTGGCTCGTCGAGGTCGAGGTGGACGCCGTCTACCCCGGGACGAACCACAAGCACTCGAAGTGACGCCGGGCGCCGCCGCTCGCGCCGGGTGGCCGGCTGCCGCCGAGCCCGTCCCCCGGCTCGCGGTGGCGTGAGCCGGTGAGCACGTCGAAGGGGCCGCCGTCCCGGGAGGAACGACGGCCCCTTCGACGCAAGTCCCTGAGGCGGGCGTCAGACGTTGAAGCCCAGCGCGCGCAGCTGGTCCTTGCCGTCCTGCGTGATCTTCTCGGGGCCCCACGGCGGCATCCAGACCCAGTTGACCCGGAAGCCGTCGATCAGCCCGTCGAGGGACTGCGCCGTCTGGTCCTCGATGACGTCCGTGAGCGGGCAGGCCGCCGACGTGAGCGTCATGTCGATCACGGCGTGGTTGTTCTGGTCGACCTGGATGCCGTAGACGAGCCCGAGGTCGACGACGTTGATGCCGAGCTCGGGGTCGATGACGTCGCGCATGGCCTCCTCGACGTCGGCCGCGGTCGGCGGGGTCGGTGCCGCAGAGGCGGCGGGGGTCTCGGTCGTCATCGGTTCTCCTGGGGGGACTGCGGGGACAGAGGGTGGTCGAGCGAGGGCTGAGAGGCGGTGCCCGGGCCCGCGAGGACTCCGGACGTCGCCAGGGTGTCACGCAGCGCGGCCCAGCCGAGCAGGGCGCACTTGATACGCGCGGGGTACTGCGAGACGCCCGTGAAGACCGTGGCGTCACCCAGCTCGTCCTCGCGCTCGTCGTCGAGGCCCTTGCCGCGCGACTGCATGAGCTGGCGGAAGAGCTCGCCGAGGTGCTCGGACTCCGCGACGGGGGCTCCGGTCACCAGGTCGGTGAGCACGGACAGCGAGGCCTGCGAGATGCTGCAGCCCTGACCCTCCCAGCTCACGCGCGAGATCGTGGGGGCCGCGGGGTCCGCGGTGTTGAACTCGACGCGCAGGGTGACCTCGTCACCGCACGTGGGGTTGATCTGGTGGGACTCACCGTGCAGGTGCCCCTCCGCGAGCTCCACGAAGCCGCGCCCGTGCGGGGACTTCGCGTGGTCGAGGATGACCTGCTGGTACATCTGCTCCATCGAGCTGCTCATTGCTGGGGTCCTGCTCCTTCGGTGCATCCTGCGGTTCGCTGGAAGGCGGGGGCGAGACGGGTCGCGCCCACGGTCGACGTGGACGTGCGCGCGTCAGTCCACTGAGAAGAACGCCCGGACCCCCGCCAAACCTTCCCGGAACGCCGTGACGTCCTCGGACGTCGTGTACACCGAGGCCGAGGCGCGCGCCGTGGCGGCGACCCCGAACCGTCGGTGCAGGGGCTGGGCGCAGTGGTGACCGACCCGCACGGCGATGCCGGCGTCGTCGAGCACCTGGCCCACGTCGTGGGCGTGGACGCCCTCGACGACGAACGAGACGACCGCGAGGCGGTCCTCGGGCGTCCTCGGACCGATGACCCGCACGCCCGGGATGTCCGCGATCCGGAGCAGCTCGACCGCGAGGTCGTGCTCATGGGCCGCGACGTTCTCCATCCCGAGCTCTTCGAGGTACTGCGCCGCGACACCGAGGCCGACGATCTGCGCGACGGCCTGCGTGCCGGCCTCGAAGCGCTGCGGCGGCGGCATGTACGACGCCTCCGTCATGGTCACGACCTCGATCATGGAGCCGCCGGTCGTGACCGGGGGCAGCGCCTCGAGCAGCTCACGCCGCCCGTAGAGCGCGCCGATCCCCGTGGGGCCGAGCATCTTGTGGCCCGAGAACGCGGCGAAGTCGACGTCCAGGTCGTGCAGGTCGACCGGCAGGTGCGGCACGGACTGGCACGCGTCGAGGAACGTGAGCGCCCCGACCTCCTTGGCCCGCGCCACGATCGGCGCGACCGGGGTGATCGCGCCCGTGACGTTCGAGGCGTGCGTGAACGCGACGACGCGCGTGCGCTCGGTGATGACCGAGGCCGCCTCGTCGACGCGGATGCGCCCCTCGTCGTCGACACCGAACCAGCGCAGCACCGCTCCGGTGCGCGCCGCGAGCTCCTGCCACGGCACGAGGTTCGCGTGATGCTCGGCCTCGGTCAGGACGATCTCGTCGCCCGGCGCGAGGGCGAAGCGGCGGGCCGCCTCTCCCCCGCGACCGATCGTCGCGTTCGACAGCGCGTACGTCACGAGGTTGATCGCGGCCGTGGCCCCGGAGGTCCACACGATCTCGTCGGCGTCCGCCCCGACGAAGCGCGCGACCGCGGACCGGGCGTCCTCGAACGCCTCGGTCGCCTCCTCCGCGAGCTGGTGCGCACCGCGGTGCACCGCGGCGTTGCGCTCCTCGTAGAAGTCGACCTCGGTGTCGAGGACGACCTGGGGCTTCTGCGACGTGGCGCCCGAGTCGAGGTAGACGAGCGGACGGCCACCGCGCACCGTGCGGGCGAGCAGCGGGAAGTCGGCTCGCACGGCGGCGAGCTCGGTGGCGCTCAGCCCGGCCCGCACGGTGTCGGTGGTGGTCATCGGAAGTCTCCTCGGGTGTGTCAGGTGCCCGCCGGCGGACCGGCGGGCGGGAGGCCGACGGGCGGCCGGCCGGGTCAGGCCGTGGCCGCGCCGGTCAGGAAGCGGTCGTAGCCCTCGTTCTCGAGGCGGTCGGCGAGCTCGGGGCCGCCCTCCTCGGCGATGCGGCCGTCGACGAACACGTGCACGAAGTCCGGCTTGATGTATCGCAGGATGCGCGTGTAGTGCGTGATGAGCAGCACGCCGACGTCGGTGCTCGCCTTGGCGCGGTTGACGCCCTCCGAGACGATGCGCAGCGCGTCGACGTCGAGGCCCGAGTCGGTCTCGTCGAGGATCGCGATGCTCGGCTTGAGGAGCTCCATCTGCAGGATCTCGTGGCGCTTCTTCTCACCACCGGAGAAGCCCTCGTTGACCGAGCGCTCGGCGAAGGACGAGTCCATGCGCAGGTTCTCCATGGCGCCCTTGACGTCCTTGACCCACGTGCGCAGCGCAGGGGCCTCGCCGTCGATCGCGGTCTTCGCGGTGCGCAGGAAGTTCGAGACGGACACGCCCGGGACCTCGACGGGGTACTGCATGGCGAGGAACATGCCGGCGCGGGCACGCTCGTCGACCGTCATCGCGAGGACGTCCTCGCCGTCGAGCGTCACGGTGCCGCTCGTGATCGTGTACTTGGGGTGACCGGCGATCGAGTACGCGAGGGTCGACTTGCCCGAGCCGTTGGGGCCCATGATCGCATGGGTCTCGCCGCTGTTGATGGTCAGGTCGACGCCGCGCAGGATCGGCTTCGGCCCTTCCTTGGTCTCGACGCTGACGTGCAGGTCGCGGATCTCCAGAGTGGACATGTGGTGTTCTCCAGTATTCGGAAAGTATCGAGAAAGTTCAGGGGTCAGGACGGGGAGACGGTCTGGTCGATGTCGACGAGCACGCGCTCGCCGTCGATCGTGACCGGGTAGACGGGCACAGGGCGCATCGCGGGCAGCGCGGTCGGCATGCCGGTCCGCAGGTCGAACTGCGAGCCGTGCAGCCAGCACTCGATGAAGCAGCCCTCGACCTCGCCGTCGGACAGCGAGACCGCGCCGTGGGAGCAGATGTCCGAGATGGCGTGCCAGTTCCCGTCGCCGTCGCGGACGACCGCGACCTCCACGGGGCCCTTCTCGCCCTCGAGCTCCACGCGCAGCGCCTCCTCGGGCGCCACGTCGTCGGTCATGCAAGCAAGCTGTGCAGTCATGCGGGTCCGGTCACCGGCCTTCGATGACGCTCATCGACTTGGCGAGCTCGGCCTCGATCGAGGTGAGCAGACGCTCCTCGACCGACGGGACACCGATCTCCTGGATGAGCTCCGCGAAGAAGCCGCGGACCACGAGGCGACGGGCGTCGGCCTCGGGGATGCCACGGGCCTGCAGGTAGAAGAGCTGCTCGTCGTCGAAGCGACCGGTCGCCGAGGCGTGCCCGGCACCCTCGATGAGGCCCGTCTCGATCTCGAGGTTCGGCACCGAGTCGGCCCGCGCGCCGTCCGAGAGGACGAGGTTGCGGTTGAGCTCGTAGGTGTCGGTGCCCTCGGCCTCGGTACGGATCAGCACGTCGCCGACCCAGACCGTGTGCGCGCCCTCGCCCTGCAGCGCGCCCTTGTAGGTGACGCGCGACTTGCAGCTCGGGACAGCGTGGTCGACGAAGAGACGGTGCTCCTGGTGCTGGTCGGCGTCCGCGAAGTACAGGCCGACCATCTCGACCTCGCCACCGGTGCCGGTGAACTCGGCGTCCGGGGTCACGCGCACGACGTCGCCGCCGAACGTCACGACGACGTGCTTGAGCTTGGCGTCGCGGCCGATGCGGGCGCGGTGCGAGCTCGCGTGCACGGCGCCCGCGCTCCAGTCCTGGACCGACACGACCGTGAGGTGCGCGCCGTCCTCGACGACGATCTCGACCGTCTCGGTGAGCGTCGCGGAGCCCACGTGGTCGATGACCACGACGGACTCGCTGTGACGCTCGGCCTGGATCAGCAGGTGCGTCGCGGTGGGCTCGTCGGACAGGCCCTCGATGCGCACGGACGTGACCTCGCTGGCCACGGCCTCGGCCGGGATCGTCACGACGGTCGCCTCGGCGAACGCGTTCCACGCGGTCACGGCGGTGCGGTCGCCGGGGACGCCCGCGCGGCCGAGCCGCTCGTCGTCCCGGCCGACGATCTCGACCGTGACCTCGGGGGCGTCGACCACGGTCGTGCGCACGCCGGCGCTGCCGAGCTCGGCCGCGAACAGCGGGGCGAGGCGCGGGACCGGCGAGAAGCGCCACTCCTCCTCGCGCCCGGTGGGCACGGTGATGACGGTCGGATCGAACGAGGTGATGCGCTCGGCGCGGGATCCCTGCGGCGTGCCGCCGACCCCGTGCGAGTGAGCGCCGTCCTGGACGGCCTGCGTGTGGTCCGTGCTCAGGCCGATCGGCTCGGTCTCTGTGGTGCTCGCAGTAGTAGTCATTTAGCCGACGGACCCTTCCATCTGCAGTTCGATGAGGCGGTTGAGCTCGAGCGCGTACTCCATGGGCAGCTCGCGCGCGATGGGCTCGACGAACCCGCGCACGATCATGGCCATGGCCTCGGTCTCTGCCATGCCTCGGGACATGAGGTAGAACAGCTGGTCCTCGCTCACGCGCGACACGGTCGCCTCGTGACCCATCGAGACGTCGTCCTCGCGGACGTCGACGTACGGGTAGGTGTCGGACCGGGAGATCTGGTCGACGAGCAGCGCGTCGCACAGAACGGTGGAGGCGGAGTGCTCCGCTCCCTCGAGGACCTGGACGAGGCCACGGTAGGACGTGCGTCCACCGCCGCGCGCCACGGACTTCGAGACGATCGAGGAGGACGTGTGCGGGGCCGCATGCACCATCTTGGCGCCCGCGTCCTGGTGCTGGCCCTCGCCCGCGAACGCGATCGACAGCGTCTCGCCCTTGGCGTGCTCGCCGAGCAGGTAGATCGCGGGGTACTTCATGGTGACCTTGGAGCCGATGTTGCCGTCGACCCACTCCATGGTCGCGCCCTCGGCCGCCGTCGCACGCTTGGTGACGAGGTTGTACACGTTGTTCGACCAGTTCTGGATGGTCGTGTACCGCACGCGGGCGTTCTTCTTGACGATGATCTCGACGACCGCGGAGTGCAGCGAGTCGCTCGAGTAGATCGGGGCGGTGCAGCCCTCGACGTAGTGCACGTACGAGCCCTCGTCCGCGATGATCAGCGTGCGCTCGAACTGGCCCATGTTCTCCGTGTTGATGCGGAAGTAGGCCTGCAGCGGGATCTCGACGTGGACGCCCGGGGGGACGTAGACGAAGGAGCCGCCGGACCACACGGCCGAGTTGAGCGCGGCGAACTTGTTGTCACCCGAGGGGATGACGGTGCCGAAGTACTCCTGGAAGAGCTCGGGGTGCTCGCGCAGCGCGGTGTCGGTGTCGAGGAAGATGACGCCCTGCTTCTCGAGCTCCTCGTTGATCTGGTGGTAGACGACCTCGGACTCGTACTGGGCCGCGACGCCCGCGACGAGGCGCTGCTTCTCCGCCTCGGGGATGCCGAGCTTGTCGTAGGTGTCCTTGATGTCCTCGGGCAGGTCGTCCCACGAGGTGGCCTGCTTCTCGGTGGATCGCACGAAGTACTTGATGTTGTCGAAGTCGATGCCCGACAGGTCGCTGCCCCAGTTGGGCATGGGCTTCTTGTCGAACAGGCGCAGGGCCTTGAGCCGGTAGTTCAGCATCCACTCGGGCTCGCTCTTGAGCGCCGAGATGTTGCGCACGACCGCCTCGGAGAGGCCACGCTGCGCGGTGGCACCGGCGTCGTCCTTGTCGTGCCAGCCGTAGCCGTAGGAGCCGATCGAGGCGATGATCTCCTCGTCGGACTGGCCGGTGCTCTGGGACACGCCAGCGGTGTCCTGGGTGGGAGCGCTCATGTCATTCCTTCCACGTTCCGTCGACGACGGAGGGGGGCGGTGGGGCGGTGGTCGATGAACCTGTCGGTTCGGGGTGTCGTGCTGGGGGGTGCGCCGGGGCGCGCGGTCCGCGCGCGGTGGCGCGACGTCCGGTGGTCTCGTGCCCGACGGCGTCGCTCGCCTCGGGTGCGCGGGTCACCGCGGGGAGCACGGGGACGTTGGTGGTGCACGCGTGCCCGCCGCCCGCGAGGGTCGCGAGCCGCTGGACGTGCGAGCCGAGGAGCTGGGAGAAGACCTGGGCCTCGGCGTCGCAGAGCTGGGGGAACTCCTCGGCCACGTGCTGGACCGGGCAGTGCCCCTGGCAGAGCTGGACGGTCGCGGTCCCGGCGACGGGGCGCACGCTCGCCGCGAACCCGTCCTCGGCGAGGACCGCGGCGAGCTGCTCGGCGCGGCCCGCGACGTCGTCGGCCGTGATGCGGGGCGCGTAGCGGTCCGTGAGCTCCTCGAGGCGACGACGCGCGAAGTCCTCGACCGCGTCCTCGCCCGCGACGTCGCGCAGGAAGCGCAGGGCCTGGGTCGCGAGGTCGGGGTAGGCCCCCGAGAGCTCGGACTGGCCCCGGTTCGTCGCGACGTAGTGCCGTGCGGGGCGTCCGCGCATGCCCGTGGTGGTGCCCGAGTCGTGGACCGAGATGAGGCCGTCGGTCTCGAGCTGCGCGAGGTGGCGGCGGACGCCTGCGGGCGTGAGGCCCAGGTCCGTCGCGAGCGAGGCGGCGCTCACGGGCCCGTCGGTCACGATGAGCGAGAGGACGCGCTCGCGCGTGGTCCCGTCACCGTCGAGGGCGACGTGGGATGCGTCACTGCCGAGCGCGACGGCGGGCAGCGAGCGGGGGGCTGCACCCGACGTGCGTGCATCGTGCGTCATGCCTCACCTCCACGTCGTCCGGCCTGCTGGGATCCGCCTCGCCTGGTCCGCGGGCGCGCAAGAGCCCCGGGGACAGGTCGATATAGGTAACAGTCTCATGCGCTAAATGGTCCGACGCAAGCAAGGCGTACCTCACAGCGGGCCCCAGGCGGCTCCCCTACAATCGCCACCGTGCCCGACTCCCCCGCCGTCGTCCTCCAGGACGTGGTCAAGCGTTATGACGGCCGGGCGGTCGTCGACCACCTGAGCCTGACCGCCTCACGAGGCGCCGTGACCGCCGTCCTCGGCCCCAACGGGGCCGGCAAGACCACCACGATCGAGTGCTGCGAAGGGCTGCGTGCCCCGGACGCGGGCGCCGTGCGGGTGCTCGGGCTCGACCCCCTGCTGAGCGCACGCGACCTGCGCCCGCGCGTCGGGGTCATGCTCCAGGACGGCGGCCTGCCCACGGGCGTGCGCGCGCTCGAGATGCTGCACCACGTCGCGTCGATGTACGCGAACCCTCGCGACGTGGCGGAGATCACGGAGCGCCTGGGCCTCGCGAGCTTCGCCCGGACCACGGTCCGACGCCTGTCGGGCGGTCAGCGGCAGCGCCTCGCGCTCGCCGCGGCGATCGTCGGCCGCCCCGAGGTCGTGTTCCTCGACGAGCCGAGCGCGGGCATGGACCCCCAGAGCCGGCACGCGGTGTGGGAGCTCGTGCGCGAGCTGCGCGCGGACGGCGTCGGGATCGTCCTGACGACCCACCTCATGGACGAGGCCGAGGACCTCGCGGACCACGTCTACGTCGTGGACCACGGGCAGGTCATCGCCTCGGGCGCGACGGCCGACCTGCTGCACGCGGGCCCGTCCGCGGACGGGAACCGCACGCTGCGCCTCGAGGCGCGCGCGGGACTGGACGTGGAGGCGCTGGCCCGGCGCGTCGAGGCAGGCCCGACGACGTCGCCCACCTCCGCGTGGACCGTGACCGAGACGCAGCCCGGCTCGTACAGCGTGACCGGGCCGGTCGACCCGTCGACCGTCGCGGTCGTGACCGCCTGGCTCGCGGACGAGAGCGCGCTCGCCTCACGCATCACGATCGGCCGCCGCACCCTCGAGGACGTCTTCCTCGACCTGACAGGACGAGAGCTCCGATGACCGACCAGACGACGACCGGCCCGGTCGCCGAGCGGCCCGCCCCGACCGACGGGGCGGCCCTCGCGGACGGCGCCGCCCCCGCGTGGCGGCGGGTCGCGTCGCAGACGGCGTTCGAGACGCGCATGATCCTGCGCAACGGCGAGCAGCTGCTCGTGACGATCATCCTGCCCGTGATGCTGCTCGTGGGCCTGGCCCGCACGACCTTCATCGACCTCGACACGCAGGGGTACTCGCGCATCGACTTCGTGACGCCCGGCGTCCTGGCCCTCGCCGTCATGTCCACGGCCTTCACCTCGCAGGCCATCGCGACGGCCTTCGACCGGCGCAACGGCGTCCTGCGCCTGCTGTCCACGACGCCGCTGGGCCGGGGCGGGCTGCTCGCGGGCAAGATCCTCGGGGTGCTCGCGGTCGAGGTCGTCCAGGTCGTCGTGCTCGGTGGGGTCGCGCTCGCGCTCGGATGGTCCCCGGACCCGGCCGGCATCCTGCCGGCCCTGCTCGCGGTGCTGCTCGGCACCGCGGCGTTCACGAGCCTCGCGCTCCTGCTCGCGGGGACGCTGCGCGCCGAGGGCGTGCTCGCGGTCGCGAACCTGCTGCTGGTCCTGCTGACCGTCGCGGGAGGCGTGCTGGTCCCGGCCGCGCAGCTCCCCGGGGCGCTCGAGCAGGTCGCGCTGCTGCTGCCCTCGGGCGCGCTGGGCGAGGCCATGCGCGGCGCGCTGCTCCTCGGCGAGGTCCCGGCGTTCTCCGTGGTCGTGCTGCTGGGGTGGACCGCGGCGCTCGGCTGGGGAGCGGGCAAGCTGTTCCGCTGGCACTGAGTCCGTCGCCCGGCGCCGGGAGCACCCCGGCCATCGGCTCACCGTGGGACGGACCCGCATCACTCGAACCGCCACGTGCCGGCAGTCTCCCCGCCCGCGGACGGGAGGCGCACCTGTGCCAGTGCCGTCGCCCAGGCCGCCTCGTCGACCGCGGTCCCGGTGCACTCGAAGGCCACGTAGGTGCTCTCGCGCAGCCCCTCGCCGGTGTACAGGCGCGTCCAC
This sequence comes from Oerskovia sp. Root22, assembly GCF_001429135.1. NCBI lineage: Bacteria > Bacillati > Actinomycetota > Actinomycetes > Micrococcales > Cellulomonadaceae > Oerskovia > Oerskovia sp. Root22. Next base: position 197,631 of record NZ_LMIL01000012.1, read on the forward strand.
ACCGACCGGACCAGGACACGACTGCGCACGACCGTGCCTGCGCGCTCGACGGTCCACTCCTGCACGGCCGCGTTCGTCCCGCGGGGCTCCCCCGGGCTGCCGTCGGCCACGAGCACCTCGGAGACGCTCGACGGGTCGCTCGCCCGTTGCTCGCGAGCCATGAGGTCTGCGAGCGCGACGAGGGAGATGTCCCGCTCCGCAGCGACCTGGTCCTCGTCGGGCACGCTCGTCGCGGTGCTGGACACGGTGCACCTGCCGGTCGATCCGAGCGTCGTCCAGCCGGCGCGTGACGGGAAGGCGCTCGCCGAGGTGAAGCCCTCGGGGCGGACGACCAGGGTCGCGGTCCGGTCGAAGGATCCGGCCGTCCCCGCCCCGGCACCGGCATCCGTCCCGGACTCCTCGCCGACCGTCTGCCCGGGAGCCGCGTCACCGCCCGCCTCCTCGTCGGTCGTCCCGGTCCCTCCCGAGGCGGGCGAGGTCTCACCCGCGGCCGGGGTCTCCTGCGGGTCCGCTCCTGGCGTGCAGCCGGCCAGCACCAGCAGGGCGACCGCGAGCGCTCCGATCCCCTGGATGCGGCGAGCAGGTCGGGAAACGGTCACGAAAACCCCCTGGAATGTATCGAAAGGTCCCGTGAGGGTATCGAAATGGCCATGATCCGTCGGGAACGACGCACCGTCCCGTCACGGTTCCCTTCCGGCGGTCTCCTGCGGGCCAATCTCACACCCGCACGGGTCCTCGGCGATTGAGGGCCGCACTGTCCCCGCGGCTACCTTTGGACGGTGAGCAGCGCAGAACTCGCCCCGGTACCCACCTCGCCCGCCTGGTACGCGAAGGTCGACCGCTTCCGCCGCTGGACCCGACCGGTCCTCGTCGCGAACCTCGTCGGCCAGATCGGCATCATCGTCACGGGCGGCGCGGTGCGTCTGACCGGGTCCGGCCTCGGCTGCTCGACCTGGCCGCTGTGCGAGCCCGGGAGCTTCACGCCCGAGTTCCACTCGGCGATGTCCATCCACCCCCTGATCGAGTTCGGCAACCGCACGCTCACGGGTGTCGTCGGGATCATCGCGCTCGCGGTCCTGGTGCTCCTCTGGACGGACACGACGCGTTCCACGTCGTTCCGGCGGGCGAGCTCGCTCCCCCTGATCGGGGTGGCCCTGCAGGCCCTCATCGGCGGCGTCACGGTCCTCCTGCACCTGCACCCTGCCGTGGTCGGTGTCCACTTCCTCGTCTCCGCCGCGCTCGTGGCGGTCTCGGCGTACCTCCTGTACCGCTCCGGCGAGGGCGACGGGCAGCCCACGGCCGCCGTGGACCGGCGGACCACGCTGGTCGGCCGGGTCCTGGCCGTCCTGGCCGTCCCGCTACTGGTCCTGGGTGTCCTGGCGACAGGCTCGGGCCCGCACGGGGGCGACGACGAGGTGGCCTACCGCTTCTCCCTCGACCCGGCGCTCATCAGCAAGGCGCACGCGGCCTCGGTGTGGCTCTTCCTCGTCGTGCTGGTCGTGCTGACGGTCATGGTCCTGCGTCAGGCCACCGCCCCTGCCCGTGCCCGCAAGGCCGTCCTCGTGCTCGTCGGGGTGACGCTCCTCCAGGGGCTGATCGGCTACGTCCAGTACTTCACGGGACTGCCCGAGATCCTGGTCGCCGCGCACATGCTGGGCGCCGGGCTCCTCATCACGTCGCTCACCTGGACGCTGCTCACGCTCCGCGTCCGCGCCTGACGCTCACCACCTGTCGCTGCCGCCCGCCGTCGCGCCTGGGCCGCAGGACCGAAGAGGGCCGTCGTTCCTGCGGGAACGACGGCCCTCTCTCGCTCCCCTCACTCCCCCCGACTCCCGCGGCAGCGGCATGACAGGGCCGTGACACCGGCGTGACAGGCCCCTCCCGGAGGCTGGACCCACCAGCAACCAGGAGGAATCCATGACCCACGAATGGGCGGTCGAGGCACACGGCCTCGTCAAGACGTTCGGCGACAACCGGGCGGTCGACGGCGTCGACCTGAGCATCCGCACCGGCTCGGTGTACGGCGTGCTCGGCCCCAACGGCGCCGGCAAGACCACCACCATCAGCATGCTCGCCACGCTCCTGCGCCCCGACGCCGGCGAGGCCCGGGTCTTCGGGCACGACGTCGTCCGCGAGGCGCAGGTCGTGCGCCAGCTCATCGGCGTCACGGGCCAGTACGCCTCGGTCGACGAGACGCTCAGCGCGACCGAGAACCTCGTGATCTTCTCGCGCCTGCTCGGCCTCGGGCGCGCCGAGTCGCGACGCAAGGCCGCCGACCTGCTCGAGACCTTCGGCCTGACCGAGGCCGCGACGCGTCCGCTCAAGAACTTCTCTGGCGGCATGCGCCGCCGTCTGGACCTCGCGGCGAGCCTCATCGCCCAGCCTCCCCTGATCTTCCTCGACGAGCCGACCACGGGCCTGGACCCGCGCACGCGCGCCCAGATGTGGGACACGATCCGTGAGCTCGTCGCGACGGGGTCGACGGTCGTGCTCACGACCCAGTACCTCGACGAGGCCGACCAGCTGGCCGACCGGATCGCGGTCATCGACCGCGGGCGCGTCGTCGCGGAGGGCACGGCCGACGAGCTCAAGGACGCGGTCGGGAACCAGTCGCTCCAGCTCGGGCTGGTCGCGGCCGCGGACCTGGGGTCGGCCCTCGACATCGTCGAGGCCACGTTCGGCGTGCCCGCGACGACGTCCCCCGAGGCCCGACGCATCACGGTGCCCGTGACGGGTCCCGACGAGGTCACGGACCTGCTGGTCCGGCTGCGCGAGGCCCGCATCGGCGTCGACTCGATCAGCATGGACAAGCCGAGCCTCGACGAGGTCTTCCTGACCCTCACGGGTCACGGCGTCGCGGCCGAGGAGCCGGGCGCGGACGCCACCCCGAGCCCCACGGGCGGCGCGCCCGTACCGACCACCGGCACCACGCGAGAGGCGGCCCTGCGATGACCACGACCCTCACTGCTCCCCGGGAGCAGATCCAGGCCGCGACCGACCGCGACCTGACGAACCGCACGAGCCTCGGGCAGACGGTCCGCAACACGTTCACCATGGCGTACCGCGGCATCCTCAAGATCCGTCGGACGCCCGAGCAGCTCGTCGACGTGACGCTCCAGCCCATCCTGTTCACGCTGATGTTCACGTACATCTTCGGCGGCGCGATCGCGGGCGACGTCGTGAGCTACCTGCCCACGATCATCCCGGGCATCCTCGTCCAGACCGTCATCACGACGTCGGTCGTCACGGGCGTCCAGCTCCGCGAGGACATGGACAAGGGCGTGTTCGACCGCTTCCGCTCGCTGCCGATCGCGCGCATCGCGCCGTTGTCGGGGGCGCTGCTCGCGGACACCGTCCGGTACGGCATCGCGACGACGCTCACGTTCGCGATGGGCTACGTCATGGGCTACCGCCCGGCGGGCGGCCTGGGGTCGGTAGTCCTGGCGGCCCTGCTCGTGATCGTGTGCTCGTGGGCCGTGAGCTGGATCTTCGCGTTCTTCGGGGTGGTCGCACGCACCGCGTCGAGCGTCCAGGGGATCTCGATGATCGTCCTGTTCCCGCTCACGTTCCTCTCGAACGCGTTCGTCCAGCCCGAGACCATGCCGGGCTGGCTCCAGGGCTTCGTCAACCTCAACCCGGTCTCGCACCTGGTCACGGCGGTCCGGGAGCTGACGAACAACGGCGTGCTCGGTGCGGACGCCGTGATCTCGCTGCTCGGCGCCGCGGTCATCGTCGCGGTCTTCGCGCCGCTCACGGTACGGGCGTACATGCGCAAGGCCTGAGCGTCGCGCTCCACCACGGACGGGCGGTGCCCCGGCGGATCCCGCCGGGGCACCGCCCGTCGTCATGCCGTGGGTCGGGTCCAGGGGCCGGTGCGCAGGATCTCCATGACCCGGCCGGGCAGGTCGTCGTGCGCCAGCCGCCCGACGGCGTCGCGCACATCGTCTACGCGCGCGTCACCGTGCAGGGTGCGCGCCCACGCGACGTGGTCCGGCGTGCGGAGCGAGGGCACGTCCTGCCGGGCTCCCATGCGCTGCGCGAGCTCGAGCAGGACGAGCCCGTCGTCGACCCGGCCGAGCCCGGGCGACGACCACAGGTACGCCCCGAGGGCGAGCGCCGCCGTCCCGAGGACGGGGTAGTCGACCATCCCCGGAGCGGCGCGGTGCCCGGCGATCATGCGCACGCGGATCTCGCGGGCCAGCCGCTCGGCCTGGGGAACGGGCAGCGGGTCCGGGTCCCACGGCCCGGTCGTCCCGGGGGCGGGCAGCACGATCGTCGACAGCCACCCCGCAGCGAACATCGTGTACCAGGGCGAGCGCCGCGGAGGCCCGCTCCCGACCGAGGCGTTGGCCGCCTCGAGCTCGGCCAGGGCACGCGCGTGGTCACCGCGCGCAGCGGCGATCTCGGCCAGGCCGGCATGCCCGATCGAGCGCAGCTCGTGCGCGGTCCCACCCAGCCCGGACGGCACGGGGTCGTCGTCGGTCTCGACGAGCGAGGTGAACAGCGGCTCGGCCTCGGCGATGCGCCCGACGAGGACGAGGTTCGTCGCCTCGAGCCAGTCGAGCTGGCGCAGGTCCTCGTCCGCGTGCAGCCGGCCGAGCCCCTCGCGGGCACGGGCGACCCACTCGAGCGCCTGGGCGGCGTCGCCCTGCTCGCTCGCGAGCTGGGCGCGGAAGAGGGCCGACGTCGCTGCTCCCCACGTGTCCTGGGCGCGGGTCGCGAACCCGTGCGCGACGGTGACCTGCGCGATCGCCTCGTCGAGGCGTCCGGCGTTCTCGGAGAGCTGGGCGCTGAGCAGGTGGGTCACGAGCGCGACGAACGGGTCGGGCGACCCGTGGAGCTCGGCGAGCCGCGGTCCCATGCCGAGCGGGTCGCCCGCGTCGGCCAGGAGGTCGGTGAGCGCGGCGGCGCGCGAGCCGATGTCGGCGTCGCGGTGGAGACGGCGCAGCCGGGCCGCTGCTCGGACGCCGGTCGCCGGGTCGCCGTTGGGCGTCGAGGCCGTGAGCAGGAAGAGCACGATGCCCGCCTCGCGCGTGAGCTGCTCGGCGGGAACGTCCGGTGCGCCCCGCACGGCCCGACCCTGCCAGCCCGCGACGACGCGCAGCACGTCGCGGCCGAGCCCGACGACCTCGGTGTGGGCCCCGCGCAGGGACCAGTGCAGGCCGAGCGCATGGAAGACGGGCAGGACCACGTCGGGCCGGTCGGCCGCGAGCGCCGTGCGCAGCACGTGCAAGAGGTTCTCCTGCTCGACGCGCAGCGCGAGCATCGCCGGGACCTGCGTGGGTCCTTCGAGGCGGGCGACCTCGCGGCGCGCGAGGTGGACGGCCCACCGGTAGGTCGCCTCCTGGGCGGTCTCGCGCTCCCCGGCCTCGTCGAGCGTGAGCGCGCCGAACTCGCGCACGGTCTCGAGCATGCGGTAGCGCGCGGTGTGGCACAGGGGCTCGTCGGTCACGTTCAGGAGGGACTGGTTGACGAGCGCCTCGACGTCGTCGAGCCCGACGGCGGAGGCCTCCTGCGCGGTCTGCGCACCGAAGCCGTCGGGCAGCAGGGACAGGCGGCGCAGCAGCTCCTGCTGGGGGGCGGTAAGGAGGTTCCAGCTCCAGTCGATGACGGCGTGCAGCGTCCGGTGGCGGGCGGGGGCGCCCCGGTCGCCCGTGGTGAGCAGGGCGAAGCGGGCGTCGAGCCGGCGCTCGATCTCCTGCACCGAGAGCGTGCGCACGCGCGCCGCCGCGAGCTCGATCGCGAGCGGCAGACCGTCGAGGTGGGTGCAGAGCCGGTCGACGACGTCGTCGGGCAGGTCGGCGCCGGGGCGCGCCGCGAGCGCGCGGGCGCGGAAGAGCTCGACGGCGGGCCCCACGCCACCGTCCACGGAGCCGGCCGTGGCGAGGGGGTCGAGCGGGTGCACCTGCTCGCCACCGACCTGGAGGGGCGAACGGCTGGTCGTGAGGATCGTGAGCCCGGGGACCACGGCGAGCAGCTCGGCAGCCCAGCGGGCGGCCTCTTCCACGACGTGCTCGCAGTTGTCGAGCACGAGCAGGGTCTCGGTCTCCCCGAGGCGGTCGGCGACGAGCTCGTGGACCTCGGTGCGCGCGACCTGGTCGCCGAGCCGCAGACCGCGCGTGTCCCGGATCTCGAGCGCCGACGTGAGGGCGAGGCCGATGTCCTCGCCCGTGCGCACGCTCGCGAGCTCGACGACCGCGACGAGCGGGGTCGTCCCGACCGACCGGTGGGCGACCTCCTGCACCACGCGTGTCTTGCCCATGCCACCCGGCCCGAGCACCGTGACGAGCCGGGACCGCGCCAGGAGGCCGAGGATCGCGACGACGTCGGCCTCGCGGCCGACCAGGGCGTTGGGCGCGGCGCGCAGCCCGAGCGCCGTCCCCCGCCGGGGTGCGCGGGGTGCGGGCGAGGAGCCCGCGGCCTGCAGGATCCGGGTGTTGAGCGCGACCAGGTCCGCGCGCGGGTCGGTCCCCAGCTCGGTCGCGAGCCGGGTGCGCAGGGCGCCGAACGCGCGCAGGGCGTCGGCCCCGCGCCCCGTCCCCTCGTAGGCGAGCAGGAGGGCAAGGTGCGCGTCCTCGTCGAGCGGAGCGCGCTCGACGGCCCGCTCGGCCCACCCGACCGCGGCCTGGTGGTCGCCCGCGGCGAGGAGCGCGTCGAGCAGGGTCTGCTCGGCCTCGGCCCGGCGGTGCTCGGCCGTCGCGACGAGCTCCTCGCCGACCGGACCGCCGAGCAGGTCGAGCAGGTCGTCGCCGGGTTCGCCCCGCCACAGCTCGAGCGCGGCGCGCGCCGACTCGACGGCCTCGTGGGAGTCCCCCGCCGCGAGCGCCTCCGCGGCGTGACGGGTGCGCTCGCGCGCGACGTCGAGGTCACTCTCGGTGCGCAGGGAGTAGCCGCCGGGCCCCGAGACGAGCAGGCCCTCGGCCAGCGCCGAACGCGTGCGGGAGACGAGGCTCTGGAGCGCCGCGCGCGGGTCGGCAGGTTGCTCGTCGGGCCACAGGTCGGAGACGAGCGTGGTGGTGCTCACGGTCCGCCCCTGCGCGAGCACGAGCGCGACCACGAGGGCTCTCGCGCGGGCGCTGGAGGGGGCGACGGGAGTCCCGTGGCGCCCTTCGACGACTACCGGCCCGAGGACGAGGGCGCGAGGGCGCGGGACCGACGAGGACACCCGCCCCACTCTAGTGCGCGCCCCACCTCCGCCGAGGTGCGCCGACCGCGCGAGGGACCCGACGGCGTCGGGTCCCTCCCGCGTCCGGTGCGGGCCCCTCAGGCTCCGTCGACCGGCACGCCCGCGGCGACCGCAGCGCGAGCCTGGTCGTCGACCGGGCGCAGCACCCGGCAGGGCGAGCCGACCGCGACCACGCGCGGCGGGACGTCGCGCGTCACGACGCTGCCCGCGCCGACGACAGAGCCCGCGCCGATCGTGACCCCGGGCAGGATGACGACGTTCGAGCCGATCCAGACGTCGTCCTCGATGCGCACGGGCAGCGAGAACTGGGTCCCGTCGCGGCGCGCCTCGGGCTCGACGGGATGGCCCGCGGTGCTCACGGTGACGTTGGGGGCGAACATGACCCGGTCGCCGATGTGGATGTCGGCGTCGTCGACCAGCACGAGGTTGAAGTTGACGTAGACGTGGTTCCCCACGTGGACGTGCGAGCCGTAGGACACGCTGAGCGGCGGCTCGACCCAGACCCCCTCCCCGACGGTCCCGAACAGCTCGCGCAGGATCCGCCCGCGCTCCTCGACCTGGCTCGGGCGCGAGTGGTTGAAGTCGTACGCGAGCTCCTTGCCCGCGACCCGCTCGGCCTCGAGCTGCGCGAGCCCCTCGCCGTAGTCCACGTAGGGCTCGCCCGTGTTCATCCGCGCCCGGACGGTGCGGTACTGCTCGGTCGTCATCGGCTTCTCCTGGTCGTTCGGTAGTCGTCCGACGCTACCGGTCGGCAGCGCGGGTCACGCATAGGATCGTCGGGTGGCGAGGGACGGCGTGTACGCAAAGGGACGGCTCAAGCGCGAGGAGATCCTCGACGTCGCGCTCGAGGTCTTCGCCGACGAGGGGTACCGCGGCACGAGCCTGCGGACCGTAGCGGCGCGCTGCGGCCTGACGGTCGCCGGGGTCATGCACTACTTCGACTCGCGCGAGGACCTGCTCACCCAGGTGATCGTGCGCCGCGACCAGACGGGGCGCCCCATCTACCACGACGCGCCGCGCACCCTCGCGGAGAACGTCAAGGGCAACGCCGAGCGCCCCGGCCTGGTCGAGCTGTTCGTGTCGCTCACGGCAGCGGCCCACGACCGCGAGCACCCGGCCCACGAGGTCCTGGCCCACCGCTACGCGGGGCTGCGTGCGACGCTCAGCGCCGACGTCGTGGAGCGGCAGGAGGCCGGTGAGCTCCCGTCCCACCTGGATCCGGACGCGATCGCGCGCCTGATCATCGCGACGGCCGACGGCGCACAGCTCCAGTGGATGGTCGACGACGAGGCCCGCCTCGAGGGTCCGCTGAGCACGCTGCTGTACGACGTGCTGGGGCTTCCGCGCCCCTGAGCCTCGACGGGCGCCCGGCCCGCGCGCACCCCTCACCGCTGCTGCCCTCCTCGGCCGTCATGACAATTACCTATCAGTGTATGGTTTTCTCGAACCGTCCGACGACTGCCTGCTCGGATCGATTCGACCGCACCGTTCGCGCCACCGTCGTCGTCTCCGAAGGGACCCCGCACATGTCCGACCTCCTGCCCTACCAGGACCCCTCGCGGCCCGTCGCCGAGCGCGTCGCCGACCTCGTCGGGCGCATGACGCTCCCGGAGAAGGTCGGGCAGATGATGCAGCTCAACGCCGCCGACGGTGTCGAGCGGCTCGTGAACGAGGTGCACGTCGGCTCGATCCTGCACACGTCCCCCGAGAACGCGCTGCTGGCGCACGAGCTCACGTCGCGCAGCCGCCTGCAGATCCCGCTGCTCATCGCCGAGGACTGCATCCACGGGCACTCGTTCTGGCTCGGTGCGACGATCTACCCGACCCAGCTCGGCATGGCCGCGACCTGGAGCGCCGAGCTCCTCGAGCGCGTGGCCCGGGCCACCGCGGTCGAGGTCGCCGCGACGGGCATCCACTGGACCTTCTCCCCCGTGCTGTGCATCACGCGCGACCTGCGCTGGGGCCGCGTGAGCGAGACGTTCGGCGAGGACCCGTTCCTCATCGGCGAGCTCGCGTCCGCGATGGTCCGGGGCTACCAGGGCGACGGGCTCGACGACCCGACGGCGATCCTCGCGACCGCCAAGCACTTCGCGGGCTACTCCGAGACCCAGGGCGGGCGCGACGCGACCGAGGCCGACATCTCGCGCCGCAAGCTGCGTTCCTGGTTCCTCCCGCCGTTCGAGCGCGTCGCGCGCGAGGGATGCCGGACCTTCATGCTGGGCTACCAGTCGATGGACGGCGTGCCGATCACGGTCAACGAGTGGCTGCTCAGCGACGTGCTCCGCGGCGAGTGGGGGTACACCGGCACCCTCGTCACGGACTGGGACAACGTGGGCCGGATGGTCTGGGAGCAGCACATCCAGCCCGACCACACGCACGCGGCCGCGGCCGCGGTGCGCGCCGGGAACGACATGGTCATGACCACGCCCCAGTTCTTCGAGGGGGCCCAGGAGGCCGTGCGCCAGGGCCTGCTGGACGAGGCTCAGCTCGATGCCGCGGTCGCTCGCATCCTCGCGCTCAAGTTCGAGCTCGGCCTGTTCGAGAACCCTCGTCGCCCCGACCCGGAGCGCCAGGCCCAGGTCGTCGGCTCGTCCGAGCACGCCGACCTCAACCTCGAGGTCGCACGCCGCTCGCTCGTGCTGCTCACGAACGACGGGACGCTCCCCCTCGACGGCGGGCTCGTCGCGGGACCGGACGGCCGCGCGGCCGCCGCGAGCGCCGGCGCCCCGACCCGGCGGATCGCAGTCGTGGGACCCAACGCCGACGACCCGCACACCCAGCAGGGCGACTGGGCCGGGGCGTCCGGGCAGGTCGACTGGCTGCCCGACGGCCACCCGCGCGAGATGACCCAGACCGTGCTCGACGGCTTCCGGGACCACGTCCCCGCCAGCTGGGAGGTCACGCACGCCCGCGGCGCGGACATCCTCACCCTGGTCCCGGACCCCGAGGGCGAGCTCTTCCCCGACGGGCAGCCGCGCCCCCAGGTCGTCCAGCCCGCCGAGCCCGACGCGGCCATGATCGCCGAGGCCGTCGCGTCCGCCCGCGACGCCGACCTCGTCGTCGCGGTCGTGGGTGACCGCATCGAGCTGGTCGGCGAGGGCCGCTCGACCGCGACGCTCGACCTCGTGGGCGCGCAGGTCGCCCTGCTCGACGCGCTCGCAGAGACCGGCACGCCGCTCGTCGTCGTGGTCGTGGCCTCCAAGCCCCTCGTCCTGCCGCCCTCGGCCCGGGACGCCGCGGCGATCGTCTGGGCCGCGAACCCCGGCATGCGCGGCGGGCGAGCGGTCGCCGAGCTCGTCCTGGGGCTGATCGAGCCCTCGGGCCGCCTGCCCCTGTCGTTCGCGGAGCACGTCGGGCAGCTGCCCGTCTTCTACAACCAGCTCCCGGGCCAGCACGGCACGCGCTACGCCGACCTCACGCAGCGCCCGCCCTTCGCGTTCGGCGAGGGCCTGAGCTACACCACGGTCGAGTACGCGGACCTCTCGGTCCTCGACGCCGTGGTCGGGCGCGAGGACACCGTCCGGGCGCAGGTCACGGTGAGCAACACCGGGACCCGGCCCGCGCGCGAGACCGTCCAGGTCTACGTCCGGGACACGGTCACCTCGGTCACGTGGGCCGAGAAGGAGCTCAAGGCCTACCGTCAGGTCGACCTGGCACCGGGCGAGTCCCAGGTGGTCGACCTCGAGGTCGCCGTGGCGGACTGCACGCTCGTCGACGCCCAGGGGCGTCGCGTCGTCGAGCCCGGGGCGTTCGAGCTGCTGGTCGGCCCGTCGTCGCGCGACGAGGTCCTGCTCGTGGGCGAGTTCACGGTCAAGGGCTGAGCCGGGCGCCCCGCCGGTCAGGCGGCGGGAGCGCAGGGGCACGACGAGGGCCCGACGGCGGTACGCGCCGTCGGGCCCTCGTCCTTCCTCGCAGGGCGGCGCACGGGACGAGCGCCACCACCGACCGTCAGGTCACGGCGCGGCGCACGTGACCGACGCGCTCGTCGGCGGGGTGCCCGTGCCGATGAACCCGAACGACGTCGAGCCCCCGGCTGCGAGACTGCCGTTCCACGACAGGTTGCTCGCCGTGACGACCGAGCCGGACACGGTGTGCGAGGCACCCCAGAGCTGGCTGACCGCGGCGGGGGCGAGGTCCCAGCGCACGGTCCACCCCGTGACGGGGGCGTTGCCCGCGGACACGGTGACCTCGCCCTGGAATCCTCCCGACCACGAGCCGGTCGTACGGTAGGCCGCCGTGCACGCCCCGGTCGGCACGGGTGCTGTGGTCGCCGAGACGGCCGTCGAGCGCGCCGAGACGTTCCCCGCGGCGTCGCGCGCCGCGACGCTGAACGAGTACCCGGTCGCGGGCTGCAGGCCCGTGACGGTGTGGCTCGTGCCCGCGACCGTCGCGACCTTGACCGTGCCCTGGTAGACGTCGTACCCCGTGACGCCGACCGCGTCGCTCGACGCGTCCCAGGTGAGCGGCACGGACGTCGTCGTCACGGTCCCGGCTCGCAGCCCCGCAGGGGCGGAGGGCGGGGTCGTGTCGGCGGTCGGAGGCCGGGTCGTGGCCGTCACGGGGCTCGACGGCGCGGACAGGTTGCCCGCCGCGTCGCGCGCCTTGACCGCGTAGACGTATGCCGTCGCCGGCGACAGGCCCGTGTCGGTGAAGATCGTCCCGGTCGCGGTCCCGACCACGACACCGTCGCGCAGGACGTCGTACCCCGTGACACGCACGTCGTCGGTCGACGAGGTCCACGTGAGGGTCGCGCTCGACGAGGTCGTCGACGCGACGGCGAGCGCCGTCGGCACGGTCGGCGCCGTGGTGTCCTCACCGGCAGGCTCGCCGAAGAACCGGTCGTAGCTCGCGAGCGCCACAGCCACCGCGGACTGCGCCCAGAAGCGGTGGTACCGGAACGCGGGCGCCTCTCCCCCGTCGAGGTAGGCCTGGACCTTGGGCCAGTCCGGGTCGTCGCGGTAGAAGCTGCGCAGGTCGAGGAAGCTCACGCCGGGCTCGATCTCGTCGCCGTTGGGCATGGTGCCCTGCCACCCGGACGGGACGTAGACGCCGTCTCCGGTCGTCGTGGTCAGCACGTCGTCGAAGCGCTTGTAGTCCTCGCGCACCTCGACCGCCGAGACGCCCTTGTCGTCGCGGTTGTGCTCCCAGATCGAGTCGAGCAGGGACTTGGCGACGGCCTGGGCCTCGTCGTCGTGCGCCGCTGCGGCGTAGTGGATCAGCGTCCCGGCGAGCGCCGCGGCGACGCCGACGTCCTGGCCGTGCGAGATCACCTCGACGTGCAGGCCGGAGTTGTCGCCCGGGTTCGCGGCGTCCCACGCGTCGGGCGCGCCGGTCCAGCGCAGGGTCGAGGGAACGGCCCAGTCGGCGCCGCCCGTCGCCTGCGTGTTCGCGATCGCCCACGGGACCCACCTGTCGAGCAGCGCCTTGGCCTGCGCGTCCCCCGACTCGTGGTAGAGCTGCGCGACACGCTCCATGGACCAGACCTGCATGCCGAACCACTGGTTCGAGGGCGGGTCGCTGTAGACGGGCGCCTCCTGGTAGGCCATGCCGTAGAAGGTCGGCGTGCCCACCGGCGGCGTGCCGTAGGCACCGCCCCAGCTGTTGGTCGCCCCGCCCGCGATCCCGCCCTCGTCGGACTGGAGCCACTGGTAGAACTCGAGCTGACGCTCGAGGCTCGTGGACCAGTCGTCGACGGCGGTCGGCGACTGCGGCTCGAGGGCAGGCGACGTGGACAGCGCCCACGCGGCCATCGGGTTCTGGTAGCCGAAGTGCGCGTGGCTGGACCCGATGCGCCATGCCCACCCGGCGGCCGGGTCGAGCGCCCCGCCCCACGCGTAGTACCAGGACATCAGGTAGTGCGCAGAGTTCTTGCCCGTCCCGGCCGGGCAGCTCGGGGACGTGCAGCCCGGCTGCTTGAAGTACTTGTCGAACATCGCGTAGCGCAGGTAGTCGCCCATCTTCGCGGCCTTGGCCACGGTCGCCGCCACCGCCTCCGGCTGCCCCTGCTCGGTCGCCCAGGTGTGTGCCCAGTAGGCGGCCTCGACCGCACGCGCGTCGGCGTCGGACGCGTTGGTGTACTTCCACTGCTTCGCGTAGCTCGAGTCCCCGGTGAACAGGTCGAGGAAGCCGTTGGTCCCGCCGAACGAGAAGTCCTCGCACGACGGCTGCGGCACGGTCTCCCAGACCGACTCCTGCGTCCCGCGCTGGAACGTGTTGATGTACGACGTGCCCTCGCTGTCGGGCCCCAGGAGACAGCCCGCTCCGGGCGCCGCGCCGAACCCGTAGGTGTTGTCGACGTCCGCGAGCCAGTGCATGCCGTAGACGTCCGAGGTCCCGTACGTCGCCTTGAGCTCGTTCGCGAGCGGGTCGACCCCGGACCGGACCCCGCTGTTCAGGGCGGCCGGGTACTTGCTCGGGTGGTCGTACTCCGCGGCGTAGGTCGCGGGGCTCTGGGGGTTGTAGAACGAGTTGGTCGGCTGGTCCTCGTGCTGCGGGATCATGTACGTCTCCATCGTCGCCCAGGCGTCGTTGAAGCTCGTCCAGTCCGCGGTGGCACGGCCGTAGGCCGCCTCGAGCCAGAGCCAGAAGCTGTACGCCTCGGACGTGGTCTCGTGGCCGTGGTCGGGGGCCTCGACGATGAGGGTCTCGACCGAGTGGTACGGGATGCCCTGCGGGCTGAAGTAGCCGTTCGCGGGGTCGTGGATCTCGTCGTACATCTCGAGGAAGCGCTCGGCGTACTCGGAGCTGACGGCCACGCGCGGCGCGGCGGTCGCGGTGCTCACCGTCGTGCTCGCGCGGGGCGCCCCCTCGGCTGCGGGGGCCGCGCCCGCGGGCTGGACCGCGGCGAGGGCGAGGAGCGACAGCAGCGCGGCGCCGGCCGTCGAGGCCGCCGCCCGTCTGTGCCGCCGGAGGGATCGTGACATCTGACTACCTCTCTGGGTGACGTCGCGCCCGGGGGCCGCGCTCGTCCGCGGGACGGCGTCGTCCTCGCGGGCTGGAAGCGCTCCCACATCGTCGGTGATGCGGGGCGACACACCTGGACACTGCGGCCGGCGGGGCACGGGGTCAACGCACCTAAACCTTTCGGTCCACGGGCGCAGGCCCGAGGTGCGACGAGGGCCCGACGGCGCGTGACGCCGTCGGGCCCTCGTGTGCTGTTCCGCGGTGCGCGCCTCAGGCGCGGGGGTCTCCCCCGCGCCGCTCGGGCCACGGGCTGTCCGCGGGGCGCAGCGACGACCACCCGGTCGCGCGCGCGGCAGCAGCCGCCAGGACCCCGACGACGGCCGACGGGTTGTGCAGGTCCCCGGCCAGGACCGCGGACACCGCCTCGTCGAGCGGGACCCAGCGCAGCTCCATGCCGAGCTCCTCGGCCTCGCGCGCGTGGCGCTCGGCCGCAGGCACCTCGGAGAGGTCCCGCGCGAGGAAGACCCGCAGGGCCTCGTTGCTGCCGCCCGGGGTCGTGTAGTAGTCCGCGAGGACGTCCCAGCGTGCGGCGCGCAGGTCGGTCTCCTCGAGCAGCTCGCGCGCGGCCGCGACCTGCGCGTCCTCGCCGTCCACGTCGAGCAGGCCCGCCGGCGGCTCCCACAGCTCGCGCCGCACCGGGTGACGGTACTGGTGCAGGAGCAGGACCCGCTCGTCCTCGTCGAGAGCGACGATCGCGACCGCCCCGGGGTGGTCGACGAACTCGCGCGTCACCACGCCGCCCTCGCCCAGGTCGACCTGCTCCGAGCGCAGGTCGAAGATGCGTCCCGCGTGCAGGACGCGCGCCTCGCTGACGTCCCGGGCGACCGGGACGTCAGCGAGCGGGCGGACCGTCACCTCAGGCCGTCCGAGCCTCGAGCGCCGCCGCGACCAGTCCCGCGAACAGCGGGTGGGCGCGCGTCGGACGGCTCTTGAACTCGGGGTGCGCCTGCGTGCTCACGTAGTACGGGTGCACGTCCTGGGGAAGCTCGACGAACTCGACGAGCGAGGAGTCGGGCGAGGTGCCGGAGATGACCAGGCCGGCCTCCTCGAGCTGCGCGCGGTAGGCGTTGTTGACCTCGTAGCGGTGGCGGTGACGCTCGGTCACCGACTCCGCGCCGTAGGTCGTGGCGACCACGGAGCCCGGCGTCAGCGCGGCCTCGTACGAGCCCAGGCGCATGGTGCCGCCCAGGTCGCCAGCACCGTCGACGATCGCGAGCTGCTCCTCCATCGTGGCGATGACCGGGTTCTTGCTCTCCGGGTCGAACTCGCTCGACGACGCGTCCTCGATGCCGAGCACGTTGCGGGCGTACTCGATGACCATGGACTGCAGGCCCAGGCAGATGCCGAGCGTCGGGATCCGGTTCTCGCGGGCCCAGCGCAGCGCGCCGAGCTTGCCCTCGATGCCGCGCACGCCGAACCCGCCCGGGACCAGGATCGCGTCGGCGCCACCGAGCGCGTCCGCGGCCCCCTCGGGCGTCTGGCACTCGTCGGACGGGACCCACCGGATGGTGACCTTGGCGTCGTTGGCGAAGCCACCCGCACGCAGCGCCTCGGTCACGGACAGGTACGCGTCCGGCAGGTCGATGTACTTGCCGACGAGCGCGACCTCGACCTGGTGCTCGGGCTGGTGCACGCGCTCGAGGAGCTGCGACCACCCGTCCCAGTCCACGTCGCGGAACGCGAGACCCAGGCGGCGCACGACGTACGCGTCGAGGCCCTCGGAGTGCAGCACGCGCGGGATGTCGTAGATGCTCGGGGCGTCGATCGCGTTGACCACGGCCTCGTTGTCCACGTCGCACATCAGCGCGATCTTGCGCTTGACGGGCTCGGGGACCACGCGGTCCGCGCGCAGGACGATCGCGTCCGGCTGGATACCGATCGAGCGCAGGGCCGCGACCGAGTGCTGCGTGGGCTTGGTCTTGAGCTCGCCCGACGGGCCGATGTACGGCACCAGCGAGACGTGCAGGAAGAAGACGTCGTCGCGGCCCAGCTCGTGTCGGACCTGACGGGCGGCCTCGAGGAAGGGCTGGGACTCGATGTCGCCGACCGTGCCGCCGATCTCCGTGATGATCACGTCGACGTCCTCGCCCGCCTGGGCGCGCATGCGCGACTTGATCTCGTCGGTGATGTGCGGGATGACCTGCACCGTGTCGCCCAGGTACTCGCCACGACGCTCCTTGGCGATGACCTGCGAGTAGACCTGGCCCGTCGTCACGTTGGACGAGGCCGGGAGCTCGACGTCGAGGAAGCGCTCGTAGTGCCCGATGTCGAGGTCCGTCTCGGCGCCGTCCTCGGTCACGAAGACCTCACCGTGCTGGAACGGGTTCATGGTGCCGGGATCGACGTTGAGGTAGGGGTCGAGCTTCTGCATCGTGACGCGCAGGCCACGGGATCGGAGCAAGCGACCCAGGCTCGAAGCCGTCAGCCCCTTACCGAGAGAGGAGGCCACGCCGCCGGTCACGAAGATGTGCCGGGTGCTGTGGTCCGAGCGGCCGCCGTTGACGGCGAGGGGTCTGTTCAGGTGATCTGCCACGGAACTCCATGCTATCAGCGACTTGTCGGGGGCGCTCCGGATCCAGCGTGGGATGACTCTCAGTCGGGCGCTCGTCCACCAGTCTGCGCCAGGTGCCGGCGGTGTGCCGGACGACCGCGGAGGCACGCGGTCCCGACGGCGGAGCCCACCGCTCCGGTCGACCGAAGGGGCAGGTCGGTCAGCGACCGACCGACGAGCTCCCCACGACTAGCTCGGGTCCGCGACCTTCGGCGCGCTCCCCCGGCCGCGACGCGCCAGCCCGACGACCGACGACCTGTCCGCGACCAACGCCAGCCCGACGACGAGCACGGCCGCGACCAGCGCGACCCCGACGCCCACGGCGAGCGCCACGGCGACGTGCGCGTCGTCGGGCAGGAGGGCCGCGCTGAGACCCCGGCCTGCCGCACCGCCGAGCGCCACGCCCACGACCAGCACGGCCAGCGTGCGAGGCACGCCGCGCACCGCCTCGGGGCCCGCGTGGCGGCGCACCGCGAGCAGGAGCAGGAGTCCCGCGACGCTCATGCCCACCGCGGTCGCGAGGCCGAGGAGCGCGAGCACCCGCACCTGGTCGCCCTCCCCGAGCGTCGCAGGGCCTGCGACGGCCAGCAGCGCGACGACCACCCAGCCGGTCGCGGTCGCCGCGACGGCCGCGCGCTGACGGTCCAGGACGTAGAGCGCCCGCGACAGGTGCAGGATCAGCGCGAAGCCCACGATGCCCGGCGCCATCGCTGCGGTGGCCGTGCCCAGGCCCTCGACCGATGAGCCGGCGACGACGGCGAAGACCGACTCGACCGCAGCAGAGGCCGCCACGAGCGCGGCCACCCCCACGCCCGAGACGAGGAGGATGGTTCGCGTCGTCGACGCCAGCAACCTGCTGAAGAGCTCGTGGCTCCCCTGGGCGACGTGCTCGGCCAGGCGCGGGAACGCGCTCGTGGCGAGCGGGAACGCGAGCACCGCGTACGGCAGCAGGTAGACCTGCTGCGCGTAGAAGTACGTCGGGAACGTCTCCTCGGGACCGAAGTTGTTGGCCGCGTACATGGCCGCGAGCACCGACACCTGCTGCGCGACGAGCGCCCCCACCCCGGCGAACGCCAGGTTGCGGGCCCGGACGCCCTCGCCGCCGGGGAAGCGCAGGGTCGGGCGCAGCCGCGTCCCGGTTCGGGCGACGGGGACGACCAGAGGCAGGGCCAGCGCCGCGACCCCGAGCGTCGTCCCCCAGCCCAGCCAGGCGATCGCGTCCGTGGACAGTGCAGCGACGTCCGCCTGGTTCCCGTCGGCCATGCCCGCGAACACCAGATACACCGCGATGACCACGACGCTCGACACGAGCGGGGCGAACGCCTGCCAGAAGAAGCGCTTGTGCGCCTGGAGGATCCCGCCGAGGATCACCGCGAGCCCGTACAGGGGGATCTGCAGGGCGAACACGCGCACGAACAACGCCGTGACGTCGATCAGGTCAGGGTGCTTGTCCATCAGCACGTGCGCGATGGGGTACGCCAGGGCCGCGAGCAGCGCGCCGAGCGGCACGAGGACCAGGAGGGTCCATCCCAGCAGCGCCGACGCGATCCTGGACACGTCGACCCGTGCGCCTCGCGCGATGGGACCGGCGAGCAGAGGCACGACCGCGCCCGCGAGCGCGCCGCCCGCCGCGACCTCGAACAGGACGTTGGGCAGGATGTTGGCCGACGTGTAGGCCGCACCGATGCCCTCGGTCCCGACCGCGGACGCCATGACGAGCGAGCGGGCGAAGCCCACGAGCCGGCTCGCGATCGTCACGGCCGTGATCATGAGGGCCGCGCCCGCGAGCGTCTGCGTCCCCGCACGCACCCGGGAGGTGCGCGCGGGGCGTGGCGCGGGCGCGGTGTCCTGGCCCGGCGTCACGTCCTCGCTCAAGCCGGTGCGTCCTGACCGGACGACGGCTCGTCGACGGACGAAACCGCGGACGGGGCCGACGGCGTCGGGCGAGCGGCAGGTGCCGCAGGACGCCGTCCCCACTGGTCGAACCGGCGCAGCAACGGGTTGCCGTCGATGACCTTCGAGAAGCTGACCTTCTCGCTCGCGACGTTGAGTCCCAGGACCCCGGCGAGCGCGAGGAGACGCACGGCCCGCGGCGTCCCGAAGGCCACCTGGGTGCCCACGAGAGCACCCAGGGCGTTCGCTCCCCCGTCTCCGAGCATGTCTCGCTCGCTCAGGTCGCCGGGGGCGGCGGCCACGGCCGCACCGAGCACGGCGCCCGACGTCGCGCCGACCGGCGTCACCACGAGAGGCAGCGCGAGCGCCGCCCCCGCCTTGAGCGCGCGCCCGGGACGCAGGTCGAGGAGGTTGAAGAGGTTGGCGCTGAGCGCCACGATCGAGCCGTTGACCGCGACGTCGGTCAGGTAGCCGAACGTGGACCCGGTCCTGCGCGTGCCGACGAAGGCTGCGGCGAGGGACGTCGTCCCGATCCCGAGGACCTTGAGGCCCCCCGTGGTCACCTGGCCCTTCAGGAGGGCGCCGACGTGTCCCTTGATGCCCTTGGTTCGCGTCGAGGGGTCCTCCGCGAGGTCGTCGACCAGACCGAAGGCTCCGCCCCCGGCGGTCGCGAGCGCGGTCGCCGTCCGGGTGCGGGCGTCGGGTCCCGCGACGAGAGCGCCCGCGACGAGGCCCGCAGCCACCGCGGGCCCCTCGAGCAGGCTGATGGGTTCGCCCCGGTGGTTGGTGCGCGTCCACCGGTCAGGCCCGCCCGGCGAGACCGTGTCCAGCACGCTGCGCGCTCCACCCGTCACGACGGCCGACACGACGCCTGCGCCGAGGGCGCGGAGGAAGGTGCCCATCGATCAGCCCTCGGTCGTCTCGTTGGCGGCGCCGGCGCCGTCGGTGCCGTCCGTACCCTCGGTGCCGAGCGACGTGTCGGCCGCCCCTGCGGGCGTGCGGTCGACCGGGGGAAGCTGGACGGACGGCGGGATGACCGCGGTCGCGCCCTCCTCGAACCCGAACTGACCCACCTTGTCCCCGATGCGGGCAGCGAGGGCGAGCGGGACGGAGATCTGGCCGGCCGGGGCCTCGATGCCGCTCACGGTCGACAGGACGGCCGCGAGGTCGCCGTCGGCCGTGATCGTGGAGATCAGGTCGCCGGGCACGGGCGTCGAGCCCGCGACGAGCGAGCCCTCCGAGCGCGCCTGGGCCGCCTGCGCGAGCAGGACCTCGATCGAGACCGCGTAGGTGTCGGCCTCCTCGGTCGCGGTCCCGGTCGTGGTGTCGGTCGCCGGGGCGACCTTGCCCTGGGGCGCGAGGAGCAGGACGACGTCCGCAGGGACGTCCTGCTCCTGGACGACCTCGATGAGCTCGGCCTGGGCGAGCTTGAGCTCGATCTGGACCGCCTCGGGGGTGCGCTCCTCGGGTGCCGCGAGCTGCTTCGCCGTGAGGGACGTCGCGAGCCCTGCTGCCAGCTTCTCGTCCGTCCCGGACTCCGTGACCCCGGTCACGAGGTCGGTGATCTCGGTGGCCGTCGCCTTGCGCGCGTCCTCCTGCTTCTTGTCGGTCCACGCACCGTTGAGGCGGACGTGCCCGACGATGCTCGCGCCGGCGCCCTCGAGCTGCTCCTGCACCGCCTCGAAGCGGTCGCCGTCGACGTCGCCGAGGTCCACCACGGCGACGCGCCGGTCCTGGAGCGTGCCCGCGACGAGCTGCGGTCCCGAGGCCACGATGAACTCCTGGTCGTCGGCGACCTTGAGGTTCGTCGCGTCGAGCTGGTCGCGCAGCTCGTTGCGCTCGAGACGCAGCTGCTCGACCTGCCCGGTCAGCTGGTCGCCGATCGCGCCCTGCAGCGGTCCGGCACCCAGGATGATCCCGACCGCCAGCGCCAGGAAGACCGAGATCAACGAGACGATGTGGTACCTGAAGTCGATCACTGTGCTGTTGCGTCCTTCGTGTCCGTGCGGGGCGACGTGCGGGCGGCGCGCGTCAGGGAGGTGGTGGGAGCGTAGGGTCCGGGGCTCATGCGCCCCCGAACAGTGCGCCGATCCACGAGGTGAAGTCGTCGAAGCGGGCACCGATGATGCCGAAGACCGTCTGCCCTGCGGCCGTGGACCACATCGCCATGATCACGGCGAAGAGCCCGGCGAGCGAGAGCAGGGTCAGCTGGAGGTTGGAGATCCGGTGCTGGTAAAGGCGTGAGACGCCCTTGGCGT
Organism: Oerskovia sp. Root22; assembly: GCF_001429135.1. Classification (NCBI taxonomy): domain Bacteria; kingdom Bacillati; phylum Actinomycetota; class Actinomycetes; order Micrococcales; family Cellulomonadaceae; genus Oerskovia; species Oerskovia sp. Root22. The sequence goes on from NZ_LMIL01000012.1 coordinate 218,482, forward strand.
CGACGAGCTTGCCGCCCACGCGCAGGCGCGTGAGGAACGTGCTGGCCATGCCCGAACGGCCCTTGTCGAGGAACTCGACGAGGGTCGCGTGCGTGCCGACCGCGACGATCAGCTCGGCTCCCTTGTCGTCGGCCATGAGCATGGCGATGTCCTCGCTCGTGCCCGTCGCCGGGAAGACCACGGGCTCGACGCCGAGCGCCTGGACGCGTTCGAGGCCGGGAGCCTTGCCGTCACGGTAGGCGTGCACCACGATCTCGGCGCCGCACGCGAGCGCGCGGTCCGAGACGGAGTCCATGTCGCCCACGATCATGTCGGGCTTCCAGCCCGCGTCGATGATCGCGTCCGCGCCGCCGTCCACGCCGATCAGGATCGGCCGGTACTCCTTGATGTAGGGGCGCAGCGTCGCGAGGTCCTCGCGGTAGTGGTAGCCGCGCACGACGATCAGGACCTGACGGCCCTCGATCACGGTGCGGATGTCCGGCACGCCCACGCCGTCGAGCAGGAGCTCGCGCTCGCGACGCATGTAGTCCATGGTGTTCTCGGCGAAGCGCTCGATCTCCTCGGAGAGCCCCGCGCGCGCCTCGTCGAGGCTGACCGCGATGGTCTCGGAGGTCTGACGGACGCCCTCTGCGAGCAGGTCCTCGCCCGCGAACACCTGGCCGTCCTCGAGGCGCAGCTCACGCCCGTCGGAGATGCTCATGATGCCGCTGCCGAGGTCGTCGATGAGGATGATCCCGGCGTCGACGAGGATCTCCGGGCCCAGGTTCGGGTAGCGCCCCGAGATGGACTTCGCAGCGTTGAGCACCGCGAGAGGCTTGGCGGTGACCAGGGCGTCCGCCGCGACGCGGTCGATGTCGAGGTGGTCGATCACGGCGACGTCACCGGGCTTGAGCCGCTTGGTGAGCGCCTTGGTGCGGGCATCGACTCGTGCGGGGCCGCTGGTTCCCGGCTCCGTCACGTCGGACGTGGATCTGCGCAGACTGATTCTCATCGCGGCTATCGTCCCACGACCGAGGACTCGAGCAGTTCGAGCGCGTGCTGACGGGCCGCGTCCGACTCGTCCTGGCCGGAGAGCATGCGCGCCAGCTCGCGGACGCGCTCCTCGCCCGTGACCTCGTGCACGCCCGTGACTGTGACGGGATCGGCTCCGTCCGCGCCGCCGTGCGACTTGGTCACGACGAGCTGGGAGTCGGCGAACGCGGCCACCTGCGCGAGGTGCGTCACGACGATCACCTGCGCCGACCGCGCGAGCGACGCGAGCCGTCGACCGACCTCGACCGCAGCGCGACCGCCGACGCCCGCGTCGACCTCGTCGAACACGAACGTGGGCAGCGGTGCGGCGGCGTCGGTCCCGGCGTCGGCGCCCGACGTGGCCAGCGCGACCTCGATCGCGAGCATGACGCGCGAGAGCTCACCGCCCGAGGCCCCCTTGCCGAGCGGGCGCGGCGGCGAACCCGGGTGCGGGACGAGCGAGAGGGTCACGACGTCGGCGCCCCACGGGCCCGGCTCGTCGGCGGGCGTCACGTCGACCTCGAGCCGCGAGCCGCCCATGGCCAGGCCCGCGAGCTCCTCGGTCACGGCGTGCGCGAGCCGCTCGCCGGACTCGGTGCGTGACGCGGTGATGCGCGCGCCCAGCGCGGACAGCAGCGCCGTGAGCTCGTCGGCGCGCTCGGTCATCGAGCGCAGGCGCTCTCCGCCGTCGTCGAGGTCCAGCAGACGCAGCCCGGCATCGCTGGCCCAGGTCAGGACGTCGTCGATCGTCTCGCCGTAGGTACGGGTCAGGGCGCTCAGCGCGGCCAGGCGCGTGTGCGCCTGCTCGAGGCCCCCGGGGTCTGCCTGGAGGTCCTCGACGTAGCCCGAGACCTCGGTCGCGATGTCCGCGAGGGCGTACCCGACCCCGGCGATCCGTTCGACGAGACCGGTGAGGCTCGGGTCGAGGTGGCTCGCGGTCTCGAGCGCGCGACGCGCCCGCTCGACGGCGGAGGTCGCGTCACCGGGGACGTCGCCCCCGTCGAGCGCGTCGTCGCCGACGATCGCGTCGTGCGCGGCCTGCGCCCCGAGGCGCAGCTCCTCGGCGTTGCCGAGGCGCGCGACGAGCGACGTGAGCTCGCTGTCCTCGCCCGGCTGGGGGTCCACGCGCTCGATCTCGGTGAGCCCGATGCGCAGCAGCTCGGCCTCGCGCGCGCGCTCCTGGGCGCGCGTGGTCAGGTCGGCGATCTCCTCGAGGAGCCCGCTGCGCTCGGTCCACGCGGCGCGGTACTCCTCGAGGAGCACCGCGTGGGCGCGGCCGGCGAACGCGTCGAGGGCTGCGCGCTGGTGGCTGGGGGTCCGCAGCCGGAGCTGGTCGGCCTGCCCGTGGACGGTCACGAGGTCGTCGGCGATCTCTGCGAGCACGCCCTGGGGCACGCTGCGTCCGCCCAGGTGCGCGCGCGAGCGGCCCTCGGCCGCGACGGTGCGCAGGACCACGACGGTCCCGTCGTCGTCGACGCTGCCGCCTGCCTCGTCGATCCGCTGCCCGACGGCGTCGCGCCCGCTCACGCGCAGGCGCCCCTCGACCACGGCACCGGTCGCGCCGGGGCGGACGGTGGACGGGTCCGCCTTGCCGCCCATGAGAAGGCCGAGGCCGGTCAGGACCATGGTCTTGCCCGCGCCCGTCTCGCCCGTGATGACGGTCAGTCCCGGGTGCAGGGGGACGCGGGCGGAACGGATCACGCCCAGGTTCTCGATCGAGATCTCCTCGAGCACGGTCACTCCCCCTTCGGGTCGGGTGCGGTCGGGTGCCCGCCGTCGGGCCGCTTGGCCGCGTCGACGGCCGCGGTCGCGGCCTGGCGTGCGACGCGGGCGGCCTCGGCGGCGTCCTCGGCCACCCGACCGCGCCACCCCACGACCGGCAGGGAGAACTTGGAGACCAGCCGGTCGGTGAACGGCGCGGTGCTCAGGCGGGCGAGCCGGATCGGCGAGTCACCGCGCCGGACCTCGACACGCGAGCCCGCGGGCAGGTCGATGCGACGGCGCCCGTCGCACGTGAGGACGCCCGGGCCTGCGGAGCGCTGCAGCAGCTCGAGCGCGAACGTCGACGAGGGCCCCACCACGAGGGGCCGGGCGAACAGTGCGTGCGCGGCGAGCGGGACGAGGAGCATGGCGTCGACGTCGGGCCACACGATGGGCCCTCCGGCCGAGAAGGCGTGCGCCGTGGACCCGGTCGCGGTGGACATGACGACGCCGTCGCAGCCGAACGAGGACAACGGGCGGCCGTCGACGCCGATCGCGACCTCGATCATGCGCTCGCGGGACGCCTTCTCGACCGTGGCCTCGTTGAGGGCCCAGCCGACGCGCGGCTCGTCCTCGCCGGGCAGCGTGACACGGACCTCGAGGACGCCTCGTTCCTCGACCACGTAGTCGTGCGCGGCCAGGCGCTGGACCGCGGCGTGCAGCCCTTCGCGCTCTGCCTCCGCAAGGAAGCCGACGTGCCCCAGGTTCACGCCGAGCAGCGGGACGCCGGTGCCGTGCGTGAGCTCGGCCGCGCGCAGGATGGTGCCGTCACCGCCCAGGACCATGACGACCTCGGACTCGGCGACGCCCTCGCGCGTGCGGAGCTGGGCCATGTGGTCGCCGAACGTCTCGGCGAGGTCGTCGTCGTGCAGCCCGACCTCGAAGCCCGCGTCCTGGAGCTCCTTGACCGCCTCGTGCAGCGCGACGACCGCCTCGGGTCGTCCACCGTGCGTGACGATCAGCACTCTCCTGGTCACAGGGCTCCTCCGGTCGATCGGTGCTGGTCCGTGCCGGCGGCACGGTCCACGTGGTCGGTCGCGCGGTCGCGGGGCGACGACTGGTCGCGTGGTCCGGCGTGGTCGCGTGGCGACGACTGGTCGCCGGGCGCCGTGTGCGAGTCTGTCAGGTCGGCGGGCCGGACGCCGTCAGGTTCGGCGGGTTCACCGATCAGCGCGACGAGAGGCCGCTCGCCGAGCGGCGAGCGGACTGCCTGTTCGACCGCGTTCTCGAGCGCGGCACGGTGGGCGTCCTGGTGGGCACCACCTGCCACGTCGCCGACGCGCGGGTCGGGGCGCAGCCACAGGAAGAACTCCCGGTTGCCGCTGGGGCCCGGCAGCGGGCTCGGGATCACGCCGAGCGGGCGCAGGCCCAGACCCTCGGCGTCGAGCGCCACGTCGAGCACGGCACGCGCGTGCAGCGCCGGGTCGCGGACCACTCCCCCGGTGCCCAGCCGTTCGCGGCCGACCTCGAACTGCGGCTTGACCATGAGGAGCAGGTCGGTGCCGGGGCCGACGACCGCGGCCACGGGAGGCAGCACGAGTCGCAACGAGATGAAGGACAGGTCCGCGACGACGACGTCGGGCGTCACGTCGACGTCGTCCGGGGTCAGGTCGCGCACGTTGAAGCCCTCGCGGACCGAGACGCGCGGGTCGTCCCGCAGCGAGGGGACGAGCTGGTCGTGCCCGACGTCGACGGCCACGACCCCGCGCGCCCCCCGGCGCAGCAGGACGTCGGTGAACCCGCCGGTCGAGGCCCCGAGGTCGAGCCCGTAGGCCCCCTCGATACGGGGAGCCAGATCGGGTGTGCGTGCCCGGACGGCGTCGAGCGCGCCGGCCAGCTTGAACGCGGCACGGGACGCGTACCCCTGGTCGGCGGGGTCGGGGTCGACCAGGATCTCCTGGTCGGGCCGGACGGGCAGGGAGGGTTTGGCCACGACGCGTCCGTCGAGACTGACGCGTCCGGCGTCGATCAGCTCGGCGGCACGCCCGCGCGAGCGGGCGAGCCCGCGGCGGACGAGCTCGGCGTCCACGCGTGCGCTCACGCTCAGTCCTCCGCGTCCGCGAGACGGTCCTGCAGTGCCTCGTGGATCGCGTCGAAGACGGTGACGTGGTGCTCGAGGGGCGCGTCGGTCAGCTCGTCGAGCCGGCCGAGGGCCGCGGTGACCGCGTCGTGGGTGGTCTCGTCGCCCGACGGCGTCGCACCGGTCCGCACGTCTCCGGGGGTGGGGACGGGGGTCGGGGTGGGAGCGCCGTCGTCGACGGTGTCCTGCGCCATGCGTGTTCCTCCAGTCCGTGTCCAAGGTCGGGTGCGTCGCACCGGTGGGGTGGAGCGCGGCGGGAAGCCGCACGTCACCGCACCGGTGCAACGCTACCGGTCAGGACAGGATCTCAGGGGTTACCGACAGCGAGCTCGGGGACGGTGTCCGCATCCACCGTGCCGCCTGCGTCGACCGTCGCCCAGGCTGCGCCGCACGCGGCACGGATCAGGTCGACGCCCTGGGGACCCGTCAGCTCGAGCGCGCCGTCGGTCACACGCGCGGCGGACGAGCCGACCGTCCACCAGCCCTCGGCGGCCTGGACCGGTGCCTCGTGGGGCTCCAGGAGGCTCAGGAGGTCGGCGCCGATGTAGTGCGGGCGCAGGCCGGGTTCGGCGAGGACCGCGTCGCGGCCCCCGTTGACACCGGTCAGGACGTGCAGGCCCGGGTACCCGCCCGAGCGCGCACCGGCGAGGTCGGTGTCGAGACGGTCACCGACGACGAGGGGGGACGACGCCCCCGCCCGCTCGACCGCGAGGTGGTACATGGTCGGCGAGGGCTTGCCCGCGCTCGACGGCTCGACCCCCGTGGCTGCCTGGACGGCCCGCACGAGCGAGCCGTTGCCGGGCGCGAAACCACGAGCAGTGGGCAGCGACAGGTCGAGGTTGCTCGCGACGTGCCATGCGCCCCGCTGGATCGCGTACGCGGCCTCGGCGAGCTGTGCCCAGCCGAGCTCGGGCGCGAAGCCCTGCGCGACCGCGACGGGCTCCTCGTCCGCGCTCTCGACGATCACGAAGCCCGCGTCGTGGACGGCCGTGAAGAGGCCCGCCCCGCCGACGACCAGGACCCGAGCCCCCGGCTCGAGCCGGGTCCGCAGGAGCGCGGCGGCGGCCTGAGCGGCCGTCATGACCTCGTCCGAGGACGTGGGGATGTCCAGCTCGGTGAGCTGGGAGGCGACCGACTGCGGCTCGCGCGAGGCGTTGTTCGTCACGAAGACGAGACGCATGCCCGCGGCACGGGCCCCCCCGAGGCCGGTGGCGGCATTCGGGATGGGCTCGTGGCCGCGGTAGGCGACGCCGTCGAGGTCGACGAGGGCCAGGTCGTAGCGTTCTGCGAGCGGGATGTCGCTCGCGATCAGCCCCAGGCTCACTTGGTCTCCTCGTCGTTCTCCGTGCCCGACGCCGCAGCGTCCGTCTCGTCCGTGGGCGCGGCCTCGGTCTCGGGGCCGTCGGAGGCCGACGACGTGTCGGTCTCTTCCTCGTCGGACGTGTCGGTGTCCGCGTCGGAGGCTTCGTCGGTCTCGTCCTCGTCGATCTCGACCGCATCCTCGGTCAGGTCGTACACGACCACCTCGTCGTCGAGCGACGTGCCGAGCGCGGCAGCCAGTGCGCGCGGGTCGACGTCCGCGAGGATCGCGGCGGCCTCCTCGAGACGACCTGCAGCCTCGAGGACGCTGGCGCGGGCCTGGAGGACTCGCAGTGCGAGGTCGCCCTGCGCCTCGGCAGCGGGGATCTGGTCGAGGACCGCCAGAGCGGCCTCGAACTCACCGAGGTCGGCACGAGCACCGCTCACGACGAGCGCGAGCTCGGTACGACCGTGCGCGTCGAGCGTGCTCGCCTCCTCGGAGGCGGCAAGGGCGAGGGCGCGCTCGGGGCGCTCGAGGCCTCGCTCGCAGTCGGCCATGATAGGGAGGTGCTCTGAGGACCCGTTGAGCCGGCGCACGGTACGCAGCTCACGCAGGGCCTCGGCGTAACGGCCCGTCTGGTAGGCCGTCAGGCCCGCAGCCTCACGCACCACGTCGACGCGGCCGGCACGACGGACGGCGGCCTGAGCGTGCTCGTAGGCAAGCTCGGGGTCCGTGTCGATCAGCTTGCCGGCCATGACCAGGTGGCGTCCGACGACCGTCGCGTTCTCCTTGCTCAGGGTGCGCAGACGCCCGCGCACGTCACGGTCGAGGTCCGAGAACTGCACCGCCTCGTCGATCTCCGGGCCGGCATGACGCTGGTCCTGGGGAGGACGCGACTGACGCTCACCCTGGTCGGCCGAACGCTGGAGGCGGTCACCGTAGCTCTTGCGCTCGCCACCGCCGGACTGGGGGCGGTCACCGTAACTCTTACGCTCGCCACCACCGGACTGGGGACGGTCACCGTAGGAGCGACGCTCACCCGAGCCGGACTGGGGACGGTCRCCATAGGAGCGRCGCTCRCCCGAGCCGGAAGACTGCGGACGGTCGCCATAGCTCTTGCGCTCGCCACCACCGGACTGGGGACGGTCRCCRTAGCTCTTGCGCTCGCCACCACCGTAGGAGCCGCCGCCGGACTGGGGACGGTCACCATAGGAGCGACGCTCACCCGAGCCGGAAGACTGSGGACGGTCGCCATAGGAGCGGCGCTCACCACCACCGTAGGAGCCGCCGCCCGACTGGGGACGGTCGCCATAGGAACGGCGCTCGCCCGAGCCCGAAGACTGGGGACGGTCACCGTAAGAGCGGCGCTCGCCCGAGCCCGAAGACTGCGGACGGTCACCATAGCTCTTACGCTCACCACCACCGTAGGAGCCGCCGCCCGACTGGGGACGGTCACCGTAGGAGCGGCGCTCACCACCACCGTAGGAGCCGCCACCGGACTGCGGACGGTCACCGTAGGAGCGGCGCTCACCCGAGCCCGAGGACTGCGGACGGTCGCCATAGGAGCGACGCTCACCACCGCCGTAGGAGCCGCCACCGGACTGGGGGCGGTCGCCGTA
>NZ_LMIL01000012.1:226260-226824 GCF_001429135.1 Oerskovia sp. Root22
ACCCGAGCCCGAGGACTGCGGACGGTCGCCATAGGAGCGACGCTCACCACCGCCGTAGGAGCCGCCACCGGACTGGGGGCGGTCGCCGTAGGAGCGGCGCTCACCCGAGCCCGAGGACTGCGGACGGTCGCCATAGGAGCGACGCTCACCACCGCCGTAGGAGCCGCCACCGGACTGGGGGCGGTCGCCGTAGGAGCGACGCTCACCCGAGTCCGGACGACGGTCGCCGCCGGCGCGGGGCGGCTTGCCGCCCGAACCTTCGCGACGGGGGGCTCCCTGACCACGGCCCTGTGAGCCGGAGGAACGACCGGTGTCGCCGGACCGCCCTGCCCCGGAAGACCTACGGTCGCGGTCGTCGGCGTGACGTTCTGGGCTGTCGTTCACAGCGGTGTCCCTTCGATATGCACTGACGTTCATCATCCCACGAGCTGGGTCGTGGGGTCTTGCCCGGTAGGTCACAGGCACGCCAAAGGCCCACCCCGTGTGGGGTGGGCCTTTGGTGAATGGTTGTCCGGCGGCGACCTACTCTCCCACCCCGTCTCCAGGGCAGTACCATCGGCGCAG
>NZ_LMIL01000013.1:0-156819 GCF_001429135.1 Oerskovia sp. Root22
CCGTGATGGAACCGGCCAGGACCAGGGGTTCGAGGCCCGCGCGCGCGGCGTACACGGCGGCCGTGTACCCGGCGGGGCCCGAACCCACGATGATGACGTTCCGCGGCGCGGTCGTGGGGCTGTTCTCCGTCACGTGTACTCCTCAGTGGTGGGTGGTGCACCGGGTCCAACGCCAAGGGGCGTCCTTCTGTTCCGAGGGCACCGGTGTCGGTGGTCTGCTGCGCTCCCTCACGCCGACGCGGGGGAGCGCAGCAGGGCGGTCGATGCTGGTCAGCCGTTCAGTAGACCGTGATCTCGTTGAGCTCGACGCGGTACGCGCCGTCGGGGGCCTGGGGCAGCTCGGTGATCATCAGGACGAACGTCGTGCCCTTCGCGGCGGGGTCGAGCTCGAGCTCGACGGTCTCCGAGAAGGTTCCCGAAGCCAGGATCTCGCCACCGTTGGGCTCGGCGGGCGTCACGGCGCGGACCTCGACGTGGCCGCCCGTGTTGTTCGTGCTCAGGACGATCCGCTGGACGGTCTCCGGCTCCCTGAACGAGAAGGTGTAGCCGGTACGCGACTTGAGGCCGCCGAAGCCACCGTCCTTGTAGGAGTACGTGAACCAGAAGGTCGACGGGTCTCCGTCGATCGCGAGGGGCACTGCCTCGGGCTTCTCTCCGACGTCACCGGGGTCGGCCACGTCGGGGTCGAGCAGCCCGCCGCTCGCGATCGTGAGGGGATCGGTGTTGACCGGCAGCTCCTCGTCGGTGCCGCCTTCCGAGGGGTCGGACCCGCTCGGCTGCTCGATCCCGTTGTCATCGTTGGGCGAGGCGGTGTCACCGAACCCGCTGAGGCCGAACTTGACGCCCCACACGACCGCGACGATCACGAGGAGCAGCACGATCGGCATGATGATCCAGGTGCTCTTGGACCCGGTCTTCTTGGTGGGGGTGGTGGCGAAGGGGCCCGACGGCGGGCCCGCCGCGGTCTGTCCGGCGGAAGGTTGGGCGGCGGCCGGGGGAGGCGGCGGCACGCTGACCGTGGGCTGCGCCGCGGAGACCGGGTGCGGCACGGCGGCGGCCGGCTGCGTCGGGTACCCGCCGGCGGGAGGCCCGGCCGTGACCGCGGCGTAGGCCGCAGGAGCCGGGGAGTCGGCGTAGGTGGGAGCCGGGTAGCTCGCGCCGTCGGGCAGCGTCGATGCGCCGCTCAGGGGGACCCGGTGGATCCGTCCCGTGGCCGGACGATGGAACGGTACCGCGGGCGGCGGGGTGCCCGGCGGGGTCGAGAGCGGGACGTCGAACGCGCTGCGGATCGACTGCCTGCTCACCCCGTTGGTGGGCTGCGGGGCGGGGCGCTGGACGAAGGTCGGGAGCGCGGCGACCACCGAGAGGGTGCCCCAGGGCTCGAGGGCCGAGACGATCTGGGCGGGTGTCGCGGGAGCCGGGCGGTCGCCGTCGGCGGCGGTGTCGTCACCCGATGCGTCCGAACGCGCCGCGGCGTCGGCGAAGACCTGCGCGCAGAGCTCGGACAGGTCGGCGGGCGCCCCGGGGACCACGGCCGCGAGCGGGAGGATGCCCGAGGCGTCGCGCTGCGCCGGAAGGGGATGGACGGAGTCGGGGGTGATCCACGGCACGTCGAGACTGGGCCCGGCCCAGCGCGCGGTCATGGCGTAGTAGAGGAGCGCGACGAGCCCGACGGCGTCGAGGTGGGAGGTGACGTCGGCATCCTGCTGGTCCTGCCCGCTGATCCCGGCGTCGAGACCGAGGCCCGTGACGAGGACCTTGTTGCCGTCGACGCGGACGGCCTCGGGGCGCAGCGCGAGGTGGTGGACACCGCGGCGCCGTGCCACCTCGAGCGCAGCAGCGGCCTCGCCGACGATGACTCGGGCCTGCTGGGCGTCGACGATCCCGCCCGCGACGACCTCTGACAGCGTGATGCCGGCGAAGGGCTCGGTGATGACGTAGGCGATGCCGTCGTCGGTCCCCACGTCGAGCACACGTGTCAGCCGGGGGTCGGCGACGAGCGCAGCGCGTCGTGCCGAGTCGATCGCCTCGGTGACGTGCTGCCCGGTGACGAGCGAGACACGCACGGTGCGGTTGAGCACCGAGTCGTGCGCGGACCAGGCGGTGACGTCGACCAGGTCGCTCGCCAGTCGTTCGGCCAGCAGGTATCGCCCTACCAGCGTCGTGCCGGGTCCTGCTGCGGTCACCTGCCCACCTCGAACTTCCTTGCCGTTGACATCTTCCCCCCACATGGTACGGGCGCCTTCTATCTCGCGGCCGGACGTCGTCGCCCGAGCTTGCGGAGCAGGGGGTCGGCGAGCTGGTCGAGCTCACGGACCCGCATGGCCTTGAGACCGCCGATGTACACGGCGGTCATGATGATCCCGACAACCACCGTGACGACCGCGGCGCGGAGCCACGACAGTCCGTACAGGTCACCGAAGAGCTGAAGTACACCCCATCCGACCGCAGCGCTGGCTCCCGCGGCGAGGATGGTCTTGACGTGCATCCGGACGATCCGGAAGGCGTCCAGCCCGTGCAGCTTGCGCCGCAGGCCGGCGGTCCGCAGGAGCACGACGATCATGTTGGACAGCGACATCGCGGCACCGACGCCGACGACCCACCACACGGGGTCGAGCGTGCGCGTCGCGAGCCACGCGATCCCCACGAGCGCGACGGTCGCGGGGACCTGGATCATGAAGACGGTCTTGCCGTCCTCGTAGGCGAAGTACACCCACTTCATGAGGACCATGCCGCCGAGCGGCACCAGGCCGAAGGCCATGGCGACCAGGATCTGGCTGACGGCGACGGCCCCGCTCGGCGAGACGTTGATGAGCAGGAGCTTGGTGAGCGGCAGTGCGAGGATCGCGAAGACCGCGGTCGCGAAGACCGTGAACACGCCCACCGTCCGCACGCCGCGCGACAGGTCGTGACGCACGCGCGCGAAGTCGCCGGCCCCGGCGGCCGCGCTCATGCCGGTGAACAGCGCGGTGGCGATCGACACGGTGACGAGCGAGTGGGGCAGCAGGTAGATCATGAGCGCCTGGGTGTAGGCGGCGTTGCCCGCGACGGAGAAGGCCTCGGGCGCGCCCGTCACGACGCCCGTGACCACCCCGAGCGCGGCCGGTTCGGAGGCGTAGTCGCCGAACGTCTGCCGCAGCGCGGCGGCAGGGGCGCTCGAGGCGAACTGCGTCGTGAACAGGACGCCGATCTGCTCGAGGATCACGGCACCGAACGTCCAGATCGCGACCTGGCCCGCCGAGCGCAGGCCGATCCCGTGCAGGCCCAGGCGGAAGTGCCAGCGGAAGCCGGAGCGCCACAGGGGCAGGATCAGGATGAGGGCCTGGGACGCGACCCCCAGCGTCGCCGTCCCGGCGAGGAGCGCGATCTTGGCCCCGTCCCACGTGCCGAGGTCCTCGACCGCGCCGGTCGCGTACGGGCCGTAGATCAGGATGAACGCGACGAAGCCGACGATCGACACGACGTTGTTGACCACGGGGGCCCACATGAACGGCCCGAACTGTCCGCGCGCGTTGAGCACCTGCCCGAGCAGCGTGTACAGCCCGTAGAAGAACAGCTGGGGGATGCACCAGAACGCGAACGCCACCGCGAGCGAGAACTGCGCGGAGCCCCACCCGTCGGTGTACAGCGACACGATGATCGTGGACGCCGACGTCAGGAGCAGGCTCAGGCCCAGGAGCAGGACCCCGGACAGCGTCAGCAGCTTGTCGAGACGTTCCTGCGGGTTCTTGGAGCGGAACGCGCGGATGATCTGGGGGACGAGGACCGCGTTGAGGACACCGCCCGCCAGGATCGCGAAGAGCACGTTGGGGATCTTGTTCGCGACGTCGAACGCGTCGGCTGCGAGGCCCGTGGTCCCGATCGCGGTGATGAGCAGGACGTTGCGGACGAGTCCCAGGATGCGCGAGACCGCGGTCCCGGACGCCATGAGCATCGAGCTGCGGCCGAGGCCGCCCTTGGTGCCGGTCACGGTCGTCGTCCCTGCCTCGGTGTCCTGGGTGCCGTCGGGCGCGGACGACGTCGCTCCGGCGGCGGCGGGCGCCGCGTCGTCGGGCACGGGGCGTGGCCTGCGCGGGGTGCCGCTCGGGCGGGCGTGCTTCACTCCTCGCTCCCTGCCGAGGTGTCCGACGGCGGCGCGGAGGCCTGAGCGGTCGGCACACCGGACGCGGGGGTGAGCTCCGCGACCCGGCGCGGGGAGCGCCCGCGCCGGATCGTCCGCCACAGGCCGCCGATCATGAGCAGGGCGACCAGCCCGGCGAACACCGCGGTGCCGACGGTCTCCCAGTCGGCGCGCACCCTGACAGAGAAGTCGGAGGACGGAGCGACGACCGTCCCGGACGGGACGGCGAGGAGCTCGACCTCGACGCGGACGTTGCCGCTGCCGTACGCCCGGACCGGGACCTTGAAGTCCACCTCGGTCCCGGGCGGGATGGGGCCGACGGGGAACGAGACGACCTTGAGGCGCGCGTTGTCCGGTCGGAGCGCGACCTGGACCGTGACCTCCTGGTCGAGCGTGTTCTGCACCCGCACGGGGATGTTGCCCGACGTGTTGATGAGCAGGACGCCCGACCCGCGACGGACCACGGCGACCGACGAGCGGAGGCGGTCCGCGTCGGCGATCGCCGCCTGCACCGCGGCCGTCCGTTCGTCCTGCGCCGCGCGGTACGCCACGGCCGTGGGCACGACGAGCGCGGGCTCGGCCTCCTGGACGATCGCGGCCGGGTCGGTGGCGATCGTGGAGAACGTCGAGACCTCGGAGCGGGCCCGCTGGAGCGACGACATCTCGGGTGCCGGCAGGACCCCTTCGCCGCCGTCGGTCTCGGGGAGGGCGCTCCGCTCGACGTCCGGCACCGGTGCGGACAGCAGATCGTCGACGGGGGTGAGCGTGACCCAGGAGGCGGCGTCGAGCGCGTCGAGCACGGCGTCGAAGGCGGCAGGGTCCGGGTCGAACCCACGGGAGAGCGCGATCAGGAGGTGTCGGGAGTCCGCAGGGCGCTCCGAGGCGATCACTGCGGTCTCCGCGAGGAGGCGCTGCGTGGCGTCCGCCGTCGAACCCGCTCCCGAGGCCCGGGTGCCCGCCGAGAACGCCTCGGTGAGCGCGGCGTCGGACACCAGAGCGGTCGCGGGACCCGCGTCGGTCTCGACCGTGGCCAGGCCGGTCGGGGTGTAGCTCACGGAGTCCACCGGGGTCAGGCCGTCGCCCCGGACCACGACGAGGGGCGATCCGGCCTGCACGCTCGTGCGCACGGTCGCCCGGCCCGGGACCTCGTCGCCGGGGAGCGTGAGGTCGGTGCGCCAGGAGGGATCCGTCGTCGAGCCTCCTGGCAGGGGGACCGACGGCGCGGGGAGCGCGGCCCCGACCTGTGCGTAGGCCGCAGGGTCCGGGTCGTAGGGGCGGAGCGCGAAGATCGATCGGTCCGCGGACGCCTCGTCGAAGGCGGACACCCACGCCGCGGTCGAGCTCTCGGCCGAGGTGCGCGCCGCGGCGACCAGCGCCGGGTCGACCGCCCAGGCGACCTCGGGGCGACCCGCGGTCGCGGTGAGGAGGTGTCCCAGAGGTTGCTCGGCACCGAGCGCACCGTCCACGGCCGCGACGTCGACGCTCGTCTGCTCCTGCCCCTCGGCGTCCGGGGACGTGGTGAGGCCCAGCGGAGGGCCGGTCACGGGGGCGAGGAGGCTCAGCCCGACGGGTGCCGGCGCCGCGGCGTCCTCCCACAGGAGGAAGGTACGCAGCACGTCGAGCCGTGCGGAGCCGTCCGTGACCGTGATCGAGAGGGGCCGGGGCCCCCATGTCGATCCCGGTTCGAGGTTGAAGTCGTCGGTGTCCAGGTCGAACGTCACGGTCGCCTCCTGGCCCGGGGCGATCGGATCGAGGGCCTCGGTCGCCATGGCCTCGGCGGACCGCTTGGAGGTGGGTTCGTCGGCCCAGGTGGCCAGGGCGGACCGGGTGCCGAGGAGGCGCCAGTTCACGCCGAGCGTGGCCCGGGGGGCCGTCAGCACCTCGTCGGTGCCGTTGTGGATGCGCGCGACCACCGTGACGGTGCTCCCGGGACCGACCGTGGTGGGCGTCATCGAGACGAGCGTGGTCGAGACCGCGCCCGGCTCGTCGACGACCGCGGGCGCGGCCCCGGCCGCCCCGCTCGTCCCGACAGCAGCGGACGCCGTGGCCTCACGTGCACTGCCGGGGGAGGAGGGTACGACGACGAGCGCGAGGGCGAGCGCTGCGGTCAGGAGACCGCCGACGAGGTTTCTGGTCAGGGATCGAGGACCGGAAGCCCTGGCACCGGTACGCAGGTCGTCCGGGGACGGCCGAAGGAGCGGTCGAGTCTGCGGGACGGCCGAGGGCGCGGGGGAGTCTGCGGGGCGACGGCTCGATGCACGGGCTGAGCCGACGGGCGAGTGGAAGGTCATGAGTGGTCGGTCGGGTTCCGGGGGTCGTCGGGTGCCGGCCGGCTGGTACGGACGACGGTGCGAGTCACGGTACCCCGGAAGCGGGCTGTCGTGCGCCGACCTCGGAGGACGTCGTGCGCGACGGCCGCGAGGCGCCGCTCGTTCGGGTACGACAACCGCTCGGGAAGGTCCTCGAACGGGATCCAGGCGACGTCCTCGGCCTCGCCGTCGGGGTCGCCCTCGACCGTGAGGCGCCCGCCCGTGGCCTTGAGCAGGAAGTGATGGACGACCTTGTGCACGCGCCGGTCCTCGCCCGTGAACCAGTAGTCGATGATCCCGAGCGGCAGCTGGACCACGCCCGTGATCCCCGTCTCCTCGGCGATCTCCCGGACGGCGGCCTCCTCGGGCGTCTCGTCACCCTCGAGGTGGCCCTTGGGCAGGCACCACTCGAGGCGTCCACCCCGGTTGCGGCGGGCGATGACGGCGGCCCGGAACAGGCCGTCGAACGTGTCGACGACGAGTCCACCTGCGGAGATCTCCTCGACGACGGGGAGCGGTGTGGTCGGGGAGGGCGCCGGGGTCGCTGCGCGCGCGGCCTCCGGGTCGATCCGCAACGCATGCCCACCGGGCGGTGCTGGGACACCGCGGTGGTCCGGAGAGTGCGCTGGGGTGGACATGACCCAACTTTACCGAGTGTGGAGTCGGCGCCTGATCTGGCACGCTTGGATGTCGTGCCGACTCCTTCCCAGAACGCCCCCGTCCCCGAACCTTCCGCGCAGCCAGCGGGGGGTTCTCGTGGGGTGCCGACCACGCCCGAACAGCTCGAGCTCCTCCGGCGCGCCCTGGCGGTGCTGACGGAGATGGCGCCCGCGGCGATCGAGCTCGGGGAGCTGTTCCACGCCGCAGGCCACGAGCTCGCCCTCGTGGGCGGTCCGGTCCGCGACGCGTTCCTCGGCCGCGCGAGCAACGACCTCGACTTCGCGACCTCGGCGGACCCGGACCAGACCCAGGCGCTCCTCGCGGCGTGGGGCGACGCGCACTGGGACATCGGCAAGGAGTTCGGCACGATCGGCGCCAAGCGGTTCGGGCCCAAGGGCAGCCCGCGGGGGACGGGTGACCTGGTGGTCGAGGTCACGACCTACCGCACCGACGAGTACGACCCGGCGTCGCGCAAGCCGCTCGTCGCGTTCGGGGACACGCTCGTCGGCGACCTGTCCCGGCGGGACTTCACGGTCAACGCGATGGCCGTGCGGGTACCGGAGATGCTGTTCGTCGACCCGCACGACGGCCTCGCGGACCTGGCGCTGGGCGTCCTGCGCACCCCGATCGCCCCCGAGCGCTCGTTCGACGACGACCCGCTGCGCATGATGCGGGCAGCGCGCTTCGCCGCCCAGCTCGGGTTCGAGGTCGAGCCCGCGACCCGCGCAGCGATCGTCGGCATGGCCTCGCGCATCGAGATCGTCTCCGCGGAGCGCGTGCGCGACGAGCTGACCAAGCTGCTGCTGTCGGACGAGCCGCGCAAGGGGCTCGAGGTGCTCGTCGAGACCGGGCTCGCGGACCACGTCCTGCCCGAGCTCCCGGCGCTGCGCCTCGAGATCGACGAGCACCACCGGCACAAGGACGTCTACCAGCACTCGTTGACGGTGCTCGAGCAGGCGATCGCGCAGGAGACGGGGCCCGACGGCGCGGTGCCGGCCCCGGACCTCGTCCTGCGGCTCGCGTCGCTCCTGCACGACATCGGCAAGCCCGCCACGCGGCGCTTCGAGTCCGGGGGCGGGGTCAGCTTCCACCACCACGAGGTGGTGGGGGCCAAGCTCACCGCCAAGCGGCTCAAGGCCCTGCGCTTCGACAAGGACACGGTCAAGGACGTCTCGCGGCTCGTCGAGCTGCACCTGCGCTTCCACGGGTACGGCGAGGGCGAGTGGACCGACTCCGCGGTGCGACGGTACGTCACGGACGCCGGCCCTCTGCTCGAGCGGCTCCACCGCCTGACCCGGGCCGACTCGACCACGCGCAACAAGCGCAAGGCGCAGCGCCTCTCGGACGCGTACACCGACCTGGAGCAGCGCATCGAGCGGCTGCGGGGCGAGGAGGAGCTGGCCTCGATCCGTCCCGACCTCGACGGGCAGCAGATCATGGCGACCCTGGGGATCGCTCCCGGCCCCGAGGTGGGCCAGGCCTACAAGTTCCTGCTCGAGCTGCGGCTCGACCGTGGCCCGCTCGGCGAGGACGTCGCGCGCGAGGAGCTGCTCGCCTGGTGGGCGGCCCGCGAGCAGTGAGCGCGAGCCCGGCCGCGGGCTGACGCCGGCCGAGGTGCTGGTCGGCTCCCGCGGTCGGCCGGTCGACCGCGGGCCACCTCGAAGGCCGGGAACGACGAAGGGCGGGCACCTCGGTGCCCGCCCTTCGTGCGTACTTCCGCTCGCGTGCCGTCGGCCGCGTCAGCGGCGCTCGGGCGCCTCCCCGACGCTCTCGAGGACGGGAGCGTCGAGCGTGGCGGGCGCGACGGCGTCGGGCAGGACGGGGGACGTCTCGACCGCAGCCGGCCTGCGCAGCAGGAACGTCAGCGCGACCGCGACCAGCGTGACCGCCGCGCCCCAGACGAACGCCGAGCTCACGCCCTCCGCGAGGGCGACCTGCTCGCTCGCGCCCTCAGCGGCCAGCGCGACCGAGCGCGACGTCATGACCGCGACGAACAGCGCCGTCCCGGCCGCGCCCGCGAGCTGCTGGACCGTGCCGATCATCGCGCTGCCGTGCGAGTACAGCGACGGCTTGAGCGCCGAGAGCGCCCCCGTGAACAGCGGTGTGAACACGAACGCCAGGCCCAGGCTCAGCACGACGTGCGCGCCCAGGACGAACCAGGGCGACGTGCTCGCGCCCACGGTCGACAGCGCGGCGAGCGACACCGTGACCGCGACCAGGCCCGGCAGGACGAGGGGACGGGGTCCGACGCGGTCGTACAGGCGTCCGACCGTGGGACCCAGCAGACCCATGAGCAGACCACCCGGCAGCACGAGCAGCCCCGTGTACAAGGGGTCCATGCCCAGCGAGTTCTGCAGGTACAGCGGCAGCAGGATGATCGAGCCGAACAGCGCGATCATGCTGACCGCCATGATCCCGAGCGACACCGTGAAGCCGCGCGAGGAGAAGACGCGCAGGTCGAGCAGCGCCGCGTCGCGACGCTGGAGGACGAGCTGACGTGCGACGAACAGGACCAGGAACACGGGTCCGACGACGAGCGGGATCCACACGGGGACGACCGGCGTGGCGCGCGCGGCCTCACCCAGGTTGGACAGGCCGTAGACCAGACCGCCGAACGCGAGGGCCGCGAGGACGAGCGAGAGCGGGTCGAGTCGCGTGTGCGTCCGGTCGGCCGAGTCCTTGACGTACTTCGCGCCGACGACGAGCGCCACGAGGGCGACCGGCAGGACCAGGCCGAAGATCCAGCGCCAGCTCAGGGTGTCGAGGATCAGACCGGACAGCGTGGGGCCCAGGGCGGGAGCGGCCGCCATGACGATCGCGACGTTGCCCATGATCCGGCCACGGGCCGTCGGGGGGACGAGCGTCATGATGGTCGTCATGAGCAGCGGCATCATGATCGCGGTGCCCGAGGCCTGCACCACGCGCGCGCCGAGCAGCCAACCGAAGCCGGGTGCGAACGCCGCGAGGGCCGTGCCCGTGCTGAACAGCGACATGGCGAGCAGGAACGCGCCGCGGGTCCCCAAGCGCTGCAGCAGGAAGCCGGTCGCGGGGATGACGATCGCCATGGTGAGCATGAAGGCCGTCGTGAGCCACTGGCCCGTGGTCGCGGAGATGTGCATCTCCGCCATGAGGTGCGGCAGGGCGACGCCCATGGTCGTCTCGTTGAGGATGACGACCGACGCCGAGACGAGC
Organism: Oerskovia sp. Root22; assembly: GCF_001429135.1. Classification (NCBI taxonomy): domain Bacteria; kingdom Bacillati; phylum Actinomycetota; class Actinomycetes; order Micrococcales; family Cellulomonadaceae; genus Oerskovia; species Oerskovia sp. Root22. Next base: position 10,282 of record NZ_LMIL01000013.1, read on the forward strand.
AGGAGCGCGATCACGAGGAAGTTCTCGCGCGAGAGCTTGTCGGAGGTGGGTAAGGACGGGGCGGTGCTCTGAGGTACCTGCATGGCTCTCCTGTGGGGTCGGTGCGCGCCCGCGCGGCCCGGGGGAGCACAGCGAGGGAGGTGGGGAGCGTCGGGTCGAGAAGTCGTACGCCCTACGAGAAACGACGCTCAACCATCCTGAGTTATTCCCCGCGACCCTGACGACTCCTTTTCCGGGCAGGACTCATCGGTCGTCCGACGACGACGACGCCGACCGCGTCGCGAGGCCCGGCACGGCGCCGGTCTCACGGCACGCGTCGGCGCGGGCAGGGATCCGGGGTGAGCGACCTCACCCCACGCGCTACTCGCCGACGGCCGCGCGCGGGAGGTGAGCCGCGCCGTCGGGCTCCGCCGGGCGGCGTGCCCCGAACCGGCCGAAGACCACCGCCGCTGCCGCGTACGCGAGCGCGAGGACCACGAAGACCGGACGCGAGTAGCCCGTGTCCGGGAGCGTGAACGCGGCCAGGGCCGCCGCCCCCACGAACGCCGCGTTGTACAGGACGTCGTAGAACGCGAAGGCCCTGCCCCGGAAGGCGTCCGCGGTGTCACGCTGGACGATCGTGTCCACCGCGATCTTGGTCGCCTGGGCCGCGAGCCCCAGCAGCAGCGCCCCCGCGTACACGACCGTGCGCGACGGTGTCGTGACGAGCAGGAGCTGGCTCGCCGAGGCCAGGCCCAGCATGAGCGCGATCCACAGGTGCGGCCCCGTGTAGCGCGACAGGGTCGGGGTCAGCACGACGGCGAGCGCGCCACCCACCCCCGTGAGCCCGACGACCGTCGCGAACGTCGCGAGCCCCGCGTTCGCGTTGCCCGGGTCCGACAGCAGGTTGCGCGAGATGAGGATCGACGCGATGAACGTGACCCCGTACAGGAAGCGGTGCGTCGCCATGACCATGAGGGCCTGACCCGGCGTGCGCCGCGCTGCGAGATAGCGCGCGCCGTCCGCGAGGCCGCGCGCGACCTTCGCGATCTCTGTCGTGATCGCGGCCTCGGCCGGCTCGTCCGGCCCCAGCAGCCCGCGCGACATGCGCAGCGCGAGCGCCGACGCCGCCCCGAACACGAGTGCCGCGCACATCAGCGCGACCGAGTCCTTGACCCGGCCCGGCTCGAACAACAGGCTCAGCAGGAAGCCGATGCCCCCGCCGACGAAGGCCGCCGCGGCACCGAGGGACGGGGTCAGGGAGTTCGCCGTGAGCAGCAGCGGGCCGTCGACCACCCGCGGCAGGCCCGCCGACAGGCCCGCGAGCAGGAACCGGTTGACCGAGAGCGTCGCGAGCGCCAGGACGTAGATCCACGGCGTGACGCCCGACGTCAGCATGAGGACCGCCGTGGCCGCCGTCAGGACCACGCGCACCGCGTTGCCCCACACCAGCACCTGGCGTCGGCTCCACCGGTCCAGGAAGACCCCCGCGAACGGCCCGACGATCGTGAACGGGGCCAGCATCACCGCGAACGCCGCGGCGATCGACGCCGCCGTGCCCTGGGACTCCGGGGAGAAGAAGAGGAGCGACGCCAACCCGACCTGGAACATGCCGTCGCCCGCCTGGCTGACCAGCCGGACGGCGAAGAGCTTCCTGAAGTCGCGCAGCCGAAGCAGGACGCCGAGTTCCGAGATCACACCCACCGGTTCAGGGTATGCGGTGGTGGGAGCGGACCTCACCCCGGGACGGCTCGACGGCGGGCCTCCCCCCGGGGCTCGGGGGTTGTCAGACGCCGGGCGGGGCATGGCCCGGGGTGGTTCTGACAACTCAGCCGGCGGGTTGCCGGGGCCGAACGGGGTGGTGCGCTCCGCGTCGGGCATGCGAAGAGGGTCCGGAACCCTCAGGTTCCGGACCCTCTTCGCTCGGTCGTCAGAAGCAGGGCGGGGTATCGCCCGGGCTGGTTCTGACAACTCGGCGGGTGCTACGGATCAGCGCAGGTTCCTACGGTCGCGCTGGTCCTGCACTCGCGGGCTCGCTACGGATCAGCGCAGGTACTTCTGGTCGCGCTGGTCCTGCACTCGCAAGCTCGCTACGGATCAGCGCTCGTTCTCGCCGGAGATGAAGGCCTCCAGAGCCGCACGGCCCTTCGTGTCCTCCATCTGGACCGGCGGGGACTTCATGAAGTACGTCGACGCCGAGAGGATCGGGCCACCGACGCCACGGTCCTTGGCGATCTTCGCAGCGCGGACGGCGTCGATGATGATGCCGGCCGAGTTGGGGGAGTCCCAGACCTCGAGCTTGTACTCCAGGTTCAGGGGCACCTCGCCGAACGCACGACCCTCGAGGCGGACGTACGCCCACTTGCGGTCGTCGAGCCAGGCGACGTAGTCCGACGGGCCGATGTGGACGTTGCGGTCCTCGGTCTTGCCACCGAGGGGACCCTCGAGGTTCGACGTCACGGCCTGCGTCTTCGAGATCTTCTTGGACTCGAGGCGCGTGCGCTCCAGCATGTTCTTGAAGTCCATGTTGCCACCGACGTTCAGCTGGTACGTGCGGTCCAGGACCACGCCGCGGTCCTCGAAGAGCTTCGCGAGCACGCGGTGCGTGATGGTCGCGCCGACCTGCGACTTGATGTCGTCGCCGACGATCGGGACGCCCGCGGCCTCGAACTTCGCAGCCCACTCGGGGTCCGACGCGATGAAGACCGGCAGGGCGTTGACGAACGCGACACCCGCGTCGATCGCGCACTGCGCGTAGTACTTCGCAGCGATCTCCGAACCGACGGGCAGGTAGCAGACGAGCACGTCGGCGCCCGACTCCTTGAGCGCGGCGACGATGTCGACCGGCTCGGCGTCCGACTCCTCGATGGTCTCGCGGTAGTACTTGCCGAGACCGTCGTTCGTCACACCGCGCTGGACGGGCACGCCCAGCGGCGGGACGTCCGCGATCTTGATGGTGTTGTTCTCCGAGGCGTGGATGGCCTCCGAGAGGTCGAAGCCGACCTTCTTGGCGTCGACGTCGAAAGCGGCGACGAACTCCAGGTCGGACACGTGGTAGTCACCGAACTGCACGTGCATCAGTCCGGGCACGGTGCTGCTCGGGTCAGCATCGCGGTAGTAGTGCACGCCCTGGACCAGGGAAGATGCGCAGTTTCCGACGCCAACGATGGCGACGCGGATGGAGGACATCCTCGCTCCTTGCTGTCAGTGCCGGGGGCGCTGCGCGCCGACGGCTTCGTAGTTAGTGGTTGTCTTGCCCGTGACGGTTCTCAGGGCCGCTCGACGGCCGGGTGCGACGACGGTCGCGCTCGGTCGTGATCAGTCCGTCGAGCCACCGAACCTCACGCTCGACCTGTTCCAGGCCGTGACGCTGCAGCTCGAGGGTGTATTCGTCCAGCCGCTCACGTGTGCGCGCGGCGGACTCCTTGACCGACTCCAACCTCTCGGTGAGCCGGCTGCGCCGACCCTCGAGGATGCGGAGCCGGGTCTCGGCGTCGGTCTGCGCGAAGAACGCGAACCGGACGTCGAAGCTCTCGTCCTCCCAGGCCGCCGGTCCCGAGGTCGCGAGGACCGTCTGAAGACGTTCCTTGCCCTCGGCGGTCAGCTGGTACACGATGCGTGCCCGCTTGCCCGACAACGCGTGGGGAGGGGTGGTGGGGGACTCGGTGCCGACGATGTAGCCGTGCGTGACCATCGCCTTGAGCGCCGGGTAGAGCGAACCGTAGGAGAACGCCCGGAACGACCCGAGCAGCAGGTTGAGCCGCTTGCGGAGCTCGTACCCGTGGAGCGGGGACTCGTTCAGGAGGCCGAGGATCGCGGTCTCCAGCACGTCGGAACGGCTGCGTGCCATGACACCTCCTCCTCGGTCCGGCTGTCACCGCGGAGGGCGGATCTGGCGTGGTTCGACTACTCGATGTATCGAGTCGATACATCGACAGGTTAGGTGTATTCGCGGTACCGCGCAATATGTCACGCCCTCGAGCAGATGTGAAGGACTGGGGGACCTGCGGCGTGGCTGTGGCGAAACAATGGCGGACCAGGCCCCGGAGGGCCTTGTCCTCACGGGAGGACGCCCTATTGTTCAGGGTGGTCTGATGCATGCTCTGCGCCTGGCGCGCCCTCTCCCGGGCGGCGGCGCGGAACAGGTCCTGACCGGTACAGACCCCCAGAGGAAGGTGAACCGTGGCGAGCTCCGCGAGGCAGACGAAGGGCACGGCGCGTGCGGGCAGCACGGCGCGCACGGGCACCTCGGCGCGCAAGCGCCGCTTCTTCAACTACCCCCGTTCCCACGTCAAGAGCTTCCGTCGCTGGCTGCCGTCCTGGCGCGTGCTGCTCGGGACCTTCCTCACAGGGACCGCGCTCGTTGCCGGCATCGTCATCGCCGCCTACGCGACGACCTCGGTCCCCAAGGACCCCGCCTATGCGGTGCAGAACCAGAAGACCACGGTGTACTACGCCGACGGCGTCACGGAGATCGGGACCTTCCAGGAGGAGAACCGTGTCATCGTCGACTACGCCACGCTCCCGGACTACGTCGGCAACTCCGTGGTCGCGTCCGAGGACAGCTCGTTCTGGACGAACTCGGGGATCGACCTCAAGGGCATCGCTCGCGCGATGGTGAACAACCTCAAGGGCGGGAGCACCCAGGGTGCCTCGACCATCACCCAGCAGTACGCGGAGCGCTACTACGCCGGCGCGACGGTCTCCGACTACGTGGGGAAGTTCCGGGAGGCGATGCTCGCGCTGCGGCTCACGCAGGAGCAGCCCAAGGAGGAGATCCTCGGGAACTACCTCAACACGATCTACTTCGGCCGCGGGGCGCACGGGATCGAGGCCGCCGCGCAGGCGTACTTCGGTATCCCCGCCTCGGAGCTGACCATCTCCCAGGCGGCGATGATCACCGCGATCATCCCCAACCCGACGGTCTACGACCCGGCCAACAACCCCGACATCACGCAGGAGAAGTGGCAGCGTGTGATCAACCGGATGGCCAAGGACGGGCACATCACGGCGGCGGAGAAGGCCGAGGCGGCCTTCCCGGCCGACATCAAGGAGAAGGCCGCGACCAACTCCAAGGGTGGGCAGGCCGGCTACCTCCTGGACCTGGTGAGGCGTGAGCTCGAGGCCAACGGCTACGGCGACGGAGACCTCGACACCAAGGGCTTCACGATCGTCACGACGATCGACAAGACCATGCAGGACCTCGCGGTCGCGACCGCGGAGAGCATCCCGCGCGAGGGCGACCATGCGGCTTCCGGATGGCTCAAGCCGTCCATCGTCTCGATCGACCCGGCGGACGGTGCAGTGCGGGCCGTCTACGGCGGCAGCGACTTCCTCAGCGACCAGTACAACTCCGCGACGCGTGGTGTGGCGCAGGCCGGCTCGACGTTCAAGCCGTTCACGCTCGTCGCGGCCCTCGAGCAGGGAATCGACCTGTCGGCGACGTACGACGGCAACAACGACGTGGAGGTGCCCGGCTTCTACGACAAGGGCCAGGGAGTCAAGAACTTCGGCGACCAGCCCTTCGGCCAGATCGACCTGGCGACCGCGACCGCGAACTCTGTCAACACGGTCTACGCAGCCCTGAACATGGAGGTCGGCCCGCAGGCGACGGTCGACGCGGCAGTCAAGGCCGGGATCCCCGCGGACACCATGGACCTCAAGGCCGTCCCGTCGAACGTGCTGGGTACCGCGTCGGTCCACCCGATCGACATCGCGCACGCCTACGCGACGTTCGCCGCGCAGGGCTTCGAGTCGACGCCGCACGTGGTCCAGTCGGTCAAGCGGCTGGGCACGGGCGCCGAGACCTACGACCCACCGGGCCGCAACGACCGGGTCTTCGATGCCGACGTCATGGCCGCGACGACCTACGCCATGACCCAGGTCGTCGAGGCGAAGGGGGCCTCCGGTGCCCCGGCCAAGGCGTTGAACCGTCCCGTCGCGGGCAAGACCGGTACGTCGAACGACAACAAGTCGGCCTGGTTCGCGGGGTACGTCCCGCAGCTGGCGACGGTCGTCGGGCTCTACCAGGACAACAAGGAAACTGGGGTCCAGGAGCAGATCACCCCGTTCGGCAAGTACTACAAGAGGTCGATCACGGGCGGTACGTGGCCCGTCGACGCCTGGACCTCCTACATGGAGGGCGTCCTCGCGCTGCCCCAGTACGCCGAGGTCCAGGACTTCCCCGAGTACACGATGAAGAAGGTCAAGCCTTCTCCGACGCCGACCGAGGAACCCACGGAGCCCGCGATCGAGGAGCCGGTCGAGCCGGAGGAACCTGTCGCGCCGACCACCGTGACGGTTCCGACCGACCTCACCGGCAGGTCCAAGGCGGATGCCAAGGCCGTGCTCGAGGGCATGGGGCTCAAGGTCTCGTTCACCGAGGAGTACTCGGCCGACGTCGCCCCCGGCGTGGTGCTCAGGGTCGGCGGATCCGGCCAGCAGGTCGAGACGGGCAAGACCGTCACGGTCGTCCTGTCCAAGGGGCCGGACCCCAAGCCCAAGCCCGACCCCGAACCCGAACCCAGCACCCCGCCGCCGACCACGCCACCGGAAGGTGGCGGGAACCCGGGCAGCGGCAACGGGAACGGCAACGGGAACGGCAACAACGGCGGGTAGCGACCGACGTCACCCCCACAGATTTCCCGAGCCCGGTCCCGACCGGGTACCTTGGGAACTTGCTGTGTCTCGATCTGTGCTGCCATCAGCACGGTGACCTCACAGCGACGCACAACCCTCCTGTCACGGAGATACCGTGACCGCTGAGTCCGCAGGAGGTGGGTTAACCGCATGCGTCAGTACGAATTGATGATCATCCTCGACCCCGAGATCGAGGAGCGCACCGTTGCTCCGTCGCTCGACAAGTACCTGACGGTGATCAAGACCGACGGTGGCACTGTCGACAAGGTGGACATCTGGGGCCGTCGCCGCCTGTCCTTCGAGATCAACAAGAAGTCCGAGGGCATCTACGCCGTCGTCGACTTCACCGCGACGTCGGACACGGCCAAGGAGCTGGACCGTCAGCTCGGCCTCAACGAGGTCGTCCTGCGCACGAAGGTCCTGCGCACCGACGCTCGCTGATCACCCCGCACTTCTGACTTCCCTCGTGGCACCTCCGGTGCGCTGCGCGTCCCCAGGACAGCGTCAGTGGCACGTGGTGGGATGTCCGCGGACGGGGGTCATCCCCTTCGAAGAGTCTTCGATACGTAACGAACAATGAGGAGCTGGCATGGCTGGTGAAACCGTCATCACGGTGGTCGGGAACCTGACCGGGGACCCGGAGCTTCGCTTCACCCCCGCGGGGGCTGCCGTCGCCAACTTCACCGTGGCGTCCACGCCGCGCACCTTCGACCGCCAGAGCAACGAGTGGAAGGACGGCGACACGCTGTTCATGCGCTGCTCGATCTGGCGTGAGGCCGCGGAGAACGTCGCCGAGTCCTTGACCAAGGGCATGCGCGTCATCGTTCAGGGCCGTCTGGTCCAGCGTTCGTACGAGACCCGCGAGGGGGAGAAGCGCACGGTCGTCGAGCTGCAGGTGGAGGAGATCGGTCCTTCCCTGAAGTACGCCTCCGCGAAGGTCACCCGGGCCCAGCGCTCGGGTGGCGGCAACTTCGGTGGTGGCGGCGGTTTCGGCGGCGGCGGCGCTTCGAGCGGCGGCGGCGGATTCAGCGCTTCCGGCGGTGGCCAGCAGAGCAACGACGACCCATGGGCCACGGCTGGCCCCGCGTCGTCGGGTGGTGCCTCGTTCTCGGACGAGCCCCCCTTCTAGTCACCGCTCACCCCAGACAAACCCTTCCCGGCAGGGCAGGTGCCCGACGACGGCACTCGCCCCGGCCGGGGATAGCACCTTGTGAAGGAGCAACACCATGGCGAAGCCAGTGGTGCGCAAGCCCAAGAAGAAGTCCAACCCCCTGAAGTCGGCGAAGATCGAGTCGGTCGACTACAAGGACACGACCCTGCTGCGGAAGTTCATCTCCGACCGCGGGAAGATCCGTGCCCGTCGCGTGACCGGCGTCTCCGTCCAGGAGCAGCGTCAGATCGCACGTGCCGTCAAGAACGCCCGCGAGATGGCACTCCTGCCGTACTCGTCGTCCGCACGCTGATCGAGAGGGGATAGAACATGGCAAAGCTCATTCTGACCCACGAGGTCACCGGCCTGGGCGAGCCCGGCGACGTGGTCGAGGTCAAGGACGGGTACGCCCGTAACTTCCTCGTGCCCCGTGGTCTGGCGACCGGGTGGTCCAAGGGTGCCGAGTCGCAGATCTCTGCGATCCGCAAGGCACGCAAGGCTCGCGAGATCGCGACGCTCGACGAGGCCAAGGCGACGCGCGACTCGCTGCAGTCGAAGCCTGTCGTCGTGAAGGCCAAGGCGGGCCAGGGCGGCCGTCTGTTCGGCGCGGTCACCACCGGTGACATCGCCGAGGCCGTCAAGGCCGTCGGCGGCCCGTCCGTCGACAAGCGCAAGATCGAGATCGGCCAGCCGATCAAGTCGACCGGTTCGTACACGGTCACCATCCGCCTGCACGCCGAGGTCTCGGCGAACATCGCGGTCAACGTGGTGGCTGCCTGATCGACTGATCGCCCCTGTCCCGTGAGGGATGGATGGATCGGAGATCTCACCCGACGGCCCGGTCCCCTCTGCGGAGGGGGCCGGGCCGTCGGCGTTCCCGAGGCAGGCCTCCTCAGGCCCCCGTGACCATCCACCGGTCGCCGCGCGCCCTGAGGCCCGTGGTGAGTGCGCGCGCCGCCATGAAGACCCCTGCGAAGGCCGCCCACAGCCACGCGAGGCCCGCGGCGCCGTCGGGCGCGAGCTCACGGACCGCCAGCGCGAACGGCACGTACACGACGAACGTGAGCATGCCGGCCCACGCGAGGTAGCGGCCGTCCCCGGCCCCGATGAGCACCCCGTCCAGGACGAACACCCACCCCGCCATGGGCAGCAGCAACCCGCACACGGCCATGCCGAGCGCGACGGCGGTGCGGACGTCGGGGTCGGACGTGAAGAACAGCGCGAACCACCACCCGCCCACGGCCATGACCAGACCGAGCAGCGCTCCTGCCGCGACGCCCCACTGGAGCGTGCGGCGCAGGACCGAGCGCACGTGCGACCGGTCCCCGGCGCCCAGGCCGTGCCCCACGAGGGCCTGCGCCGCGATCGCGAGGGCGTCGAGCGCGAACGCCGCGAGACCCCACACCGACGCGACCACCTGGTAGCCCGCGAGCGTGACCTCGCCCAGGCCCGTCGCGACGAAGACCGTCAGGAGGATCGCGAGGCGCAGCGAGAGCGTGCGGACGAACAGCGGCGCACCCGCGCGCGCGTTGGACCAGATGCCGCCCGCGGCGGGGCGCAGCGAGGCGCCCTCGCGTCGGGCACCGCGCACGACGACGACGCCGAGCACCGCGCCCATGGTCAATTGGGCGACGGCGGTCCCGATCCCCGAGCCGGCGATGCCGAGGCCCACGCCGTACACGAGCACGACGTTGAGGATCGCGTTGAACGTCGCGCCACCGGCGGCGACGTAGAGGGGCGTGCGGGTGTCCTGGAGGCCGCGCAGCACGCCCGTGGAGGCCAGGACGACGAGCATGCCGGGCAGGCCCAGGCCCGACCACCGCAGGTACACCAGGGCGTGGTGCGCGACCTCGCCCGTGCCGCCCATCGCGCCGATCGCCCAGCCGCCGCCGAACCACAGGGCGGCGGCGAGCACGAGGCCCAGCCCGAGCGCGAGCCACATGCCGTCGATACCGGACTGGAGCGCCTCGCGCCGGTGCCCCGCGCCGATGCGCCGGGCCACGGCCGCGGTAGTCGCGTACGCGAGGAACACGCACAGGCCGACGAGGGTCAGGAGGACCGTGGACGCGAGGGAGAGCCCGGCGAGCTGCGCGGTCCCCAGGTGCCCGACGACGGCGCTGTCCACGAGCACGAAGATCGGCTCCGCGACGAGCGCCCCCAGGGCCGGGACCGCGAGGGCCAGGATCTGCTTGTCGATGAGGCGACGGCTGGGAGGCTGGGGCGGGGACCCGGCAGGTGTCTCCACAGGCCCTGTGGACGAACCAGGTGACTGCGCGGCGGCCGATGCCTCCCGGGTGTCCTGGGGGCGGTGCTCGGGTGAACGGGGTGAACGACCGGTGTCCTCGCCCTGACCGGGGGAGGGCTGGCGTGTCGGCGGCGTGTTGCCGGAAATTTCTTCGTCCACATGGCTGAGCCTAGTGAACTGGCTGCTCCCAGGGCTGTACAGGGGAAAACTGGTCACTTGTCCACATGGTTGTCCACAAGCCTGTGAACAGCATGGGGGCCTCTGTCCACAGGCTGTCCACACCTCTGTGAACAGGGCCGTTTGCGGGCTGTGGGAGCGCGATCTAGTGTCGCTGAGTCGCGCATGCTCGGGCCTTCCGAACGGTCGACGGTGCACCACCAGCGATACCCCTCGACGATGCGGGCGCAGGCGTGTCGGTGGGCCGGAGTAGAACAGACGTGCGACGCAGGACGATACCCGGCCGTGCCGGGGGAGTGAGGGGCCCGCATGTCGATCGACGAGCTCGAGTCGAGCTTTGGACCGCCCGCAGGCAGCGGCGGTCCCGGGTTCGACCGCACCCCGCCGCAGGACATCGCCGCCGAGCAGAGCGTGCTCGGTGGCATGCTGCTGTCCAAGGACGCCATCGCGGACGTGATCGAGCAGATCCGCGGCACCGACTTCTACAAGCCTGCGCACGAGTCGATCTACGACGTCATCATCGACCTCTACGGACGCGGTGAGCCCGCGGACGCCATCACGGTCGTCGCCGAGCTCACGCGCCGCGGCGAGCTGGGCAGGATCGGTGGCGCGCCTTACATCCACGACCTCATGGCCATGGTGCCGACCGCCGCGAACGCGGGCTACTACGCGCGCATCGTGCGCGAGCGCGCCGTGCTGCGACGCCTCGTCGAGGCCGGGACCAGGATCGTCCAGCTGGGCTACGCGACCGACGGCGGCGACGTCGACGACGTGGTCAACAACGCACAGGCCGAGGTCTATGCGGTCACCGAGCGCCGCACGGCCGAGGACTACATCGTGCTGGGCGAGGTCATCGGCGGGACGGTCGACGAGATCGAGGCCGCAGGGCACCGCGGCGAGGGCATGGTCGGGGTGCCGACGGGCTTCGCCGACCTCGACCGGCTGACCAACGGGCTGCACCCCGGGCAGATGATCGTGATCGCGGCACGACCGGCGATCGGGAAGGCGCTCGCGCTCGACACCCTCCTGCCGACACCGACCGGATGGACCACCATGGGTGAGGTCGCGGTCGGTGACCGGCTGCTCGCTGCGGACGGCACCCCGACGTCCGTCGTGCGCGCGACTGAGATCCTCACGGACCGGCCGTGCTACGAGGTCGTGTTCGACGACGGCACGACGATCGTCGCCGATGCGCTGCACGAGTGGTCCACGAGCACCAGAGCCTCGCGCCGGAAGAGTGGGCTGACGGAGACCGTCCGCACCACCGAGGAGATCGCAGCGACAGTGCGGTGCGAAACCGCCGATCGCCGCGCGAACCACGCCGTGACGACTGCGGGTGCGCTGGCTCTTCCCGAGGCGGACCTCCCCCTGCACCCCTACGCCCTGGGCGTCTGGTTGGGCGACGGTCACTCGGCGTCAGCCCGCTTCACGTCCGCCGACCCCGAGATCGCGGTACGCATCGAAGGGCTCGGGCTGGTCGCCGAGGCGCGAACACAGTTCGAGGGGCCCGCCCGCCTCTACTCGCTCCAACTTCCCGAGGCCCCGGCCGTTGCCACCCGGAACTGTGTCGTCTGCGGGGTCGAGTTCGTGCCCCGGACCACTCAGGTCAAGAGCTGTGGGCGTTCATGCGGAGGGAAGTCGAAGGGCATCTCCGAGAAGATGCCTGCCCCGACGTGCCCGGACTGCGGACGTCCCAGCACCGGCCTTCGGCGCTGCCAGGAGTGCCACAACGCTCGCGGGACCGTCGCCGGGATCCTTCGCACGCTCGGCGTGATGGACGACAAGCACATCCCCCTCAACTACCTCCGGGCGAGCGAGACGCAGCGTCGCGAACTGCTGGCAGGGCTCATGGACACGGACGGCACGGTCAATCCCACGGGAAGCCCCCAGATCTCCCTGACGAACCGGCGCCTTGCCGAAGGCGTCCGCGAACTGATCCACAGCCTGGGGTACCGGACGGGTTGGTCCGAGAAGCGGGTGGACGGACGATCCGAGAAGTCGTCGACCGCCTTCACCATCACGTTCACGACCGACGACGACGTCTTCGCTCTCGAGCGGAAGAAGCTGGTCCACAAGGAGCGCCGTCGCCCTTCGACCCCGCGTCTGAAGACACGTTTCATCGTCGACGTCCGTCGCATCGACCCCGTACCCGTGCGCTGCGTGGAGATCGACCACCCCGAGCACCTCTACCTGGCCAGCCGCGCGATGATCCCCACGCACAACTCGACGCTGGGAATCGACATCGTCAGGTCGGCATCGATCAAGCACAACATGACGTCCGTCGTGTTCTCGCTCGAGATGAGCCGCAACGAGATCACGATGCGTCTGTTGGCTGCCGAGGCCCGCATCCACCTGCAGAAGATGCGCAACGGCTCCATGGGCGAGGACGACTGGCAGAAGCTCGCCGGCACCATGGGAAAGATCTCCGAGGCGCCGCTGTTCATCGACGACTCGCCCAACATGTCGCTCATGGAGATCCGCGCCAAGTGCCGCCGGCTCAAGCAGAAGCACGACCTCAAGCTCGTCGTGATCGACTACCTCCAGCTCATGACGTCGGGCAAGCGCGTCGAGTCCCGCCAGCAGGAGGTCTCGGAGTTCTCCCGTGCGCTCAAGCTCCTCGCGAAGGAGCTCGAGGTGCCGGTCATCGCGATCTCGCAGCTGAACCGTGGCGCTGAGCAGCGTACGGACAAGAAGCCTGCTATGTCTGATTTGCGCGAATCCGGCTCGATCGAGCAGGATGCCGACATGGTCATCCTTCTGCACCGTGAGGACGCGTACGAGAAGGAGTCCCCGCGAGCGGGCGAGGCAGACCTGATCGTGGCCAAGCACCGTAACGGCCCGACCGACACGATCACCGTGGCGTTCCAGGGGCACTACGCGCGGTTCGTGGACATGCAGGTCTAGCCCGCTGCTGTTGTGTCGACGTGCAGCCTAGTTTTCGTAATCCTCCAGATACGTTTCGTAGGCGATGAAGTCCTCAACCGGGGGCGGTGGGCCACCCGTGACGGGCCGCGCCGACGATCGTCACCACCTGTGTCGAGAAGCCCAACTGAAGTCGACGCCAGGAACGGCTCGGATGCTGTCGAGATGCAGCCTGGTTTGTACGTTCTTCCGTTTGTCTTGTATCGCCGTCATTGGGGCTGTCGGGGCTAGTGCTGGCGCATGCGCGGGTCGGTGGCGATTGCGATGCCCTTGGGATGAGACCCTCACCGTGCTTGGTCCTGCGCCTCGAGTCTGGTCGATCGCCTGCGGAGAATGGAGCCATGGAACGACAGATCAACTTCTTGCGCGAGCGGCAGATGCTGTGCGCGATTTGCAGGCACCAGTGGGCGGTCGACCTGGACTGGATTGATCGGTGGGACCAGGCAAAGGAGATGTGTCCGGGATGCGGAACCACTTGTGAACACGAGGACTCGCCTCGGGTGACGGTTGACGCCAGTGACGTCGCGCTGGTCGACGGCAAGGTTGCGCAGTTGTCCTGGTACCACACCAGCACGCAGCCGGACTGGCCAACCAGGGACTTCGACCCTGCGGCGGAATTCACACCCGAGGCGCGGATGAGGATGGGCGGCGACAAGCGGTTCGCCCAGTGGGCCGCACGGCAGTGCGTGAAGGCTCTCCACGTTGGCACGTACGAGGCCGCGGTCCACAACATGCTGCGGCGGATCTGTAACCAGGCCGACCAAGGGCGTCAGTTCTACCTGTATCGGGTGCACCTCAAGTCGTCCGTCGTGGTTCGGAAGGACTGGCTCATCGACCCGAGCGACTTCATGGGCGACGTCGGCCTGGCCGAGGTCTGCCCTCCTGGCGTCGACGTCGCCCGTTACCTGAACTACCACGAGGACCCTGGCCGGATCTCCCTCGCGCTGGGGCGGGAAGCGATCGATTGCGTCCAGCAGGTCGCCATACCGTTGCCCGATGCTTGGGACGACGAATGGGTGCGTGACGCCGTCGCGTCCCTCGATGGCGCTTCGGACACCCCTGCACCTGCGCCCGGCAAACTGAGCCGGTTTCTGCCGCCGTCATCGCCGCGCGCTGTCCTGGGCCGTGAGCTCGGCGCGTCCCTGGCAAACCGGCTGCCGGTCAATCTCCGCGGCAAGTTCACGTGGGCAATCACATTCGCCGAAGGGGAAGATCCCAAACAGTGGGCGCAGCGGACGAGCAATCTGTGCGGACTGATCGAAGGCCCCAGCCGTGTGCTAGCGGCGCTCGATGAAGCTGAGGTCCGCGTAGTCTGAGCGGGGAGCTCGTTGTGGGCAAGATGCTGCTGAAGGCCTGCCGCTGGTCGAAGGAGCCGAGGCGAGTCGGTTCTCGTCGAACGTAGACACGGCACTTGCCGTCACGATGCTCCTTGCCGGTCACATGACCGCGTTCACCCACGACGGGCACACGGTCGTGCCCACACAGTAGGAAGTGATCACGCCTTCTGCTTCGGCAAGTGGCGGCTGGATCTTGTGCTCCACGACCGTTTTCATCGTTACCGGATGGTGGTTGACGGCACGACCTCGTGCGTTCCGGTTTGCTGGTCGTCAGCTACTTGCGGCGGGTGTTCGTGGACGAGAGCTCCGTACTGCATGGGGGATTGGCCCCGGCGCGTGAGACGGTGACGGCTGCGACGGCGACGCAGCGGTCGAGCAGTGTGGCGAGAGTGACCGGTGTGATCGCGCGCAGCGCGTCGCGGCGGTCCGCGCCGAGAAGGCCGGCGTCCCAGAGCCCGTCGATAAGCGCGCCCATGAAAGAGTCGCCCGCGCCGACGGTGTCGACGACGTTCACGCGCGGTGCGGCGACGCGCTGCTCGCCCGCGGCGGTTACGGCGAGGGCGCCCTCGCCGCCGAACGTCACGACGACAAGCGCCGGGCCGAGCATGAGCCACTGGTGCGCGACGGCGACCGGGTCCGCCCCAGGCGCGAGCCAGGTGACGTCCTCGTCGCTCACCTTGACCACGTCGGCGAGCGCGACGAGCGCCTCGATCCGGGCGAGCGCGTCTGCTGGGTCGCCCATGAGAGCGGGGCGGACATTGGGGTCGTAGGTGATCGTGGCCGTGGCGCGTGCGGCGGCCACCAGCGTGCGCACGTCGCTCGCACCAGGCTCGAGGACGGCGGCGATTGAGCCGGTGTGCACGGCGAGGGTGCCTGCGTCCGGGGCGGTGCCAGCCGGGACGCGCCACTCCAGGTCAAACTCGTAAGTGGCGGCTCCGTGGGCGTCGAGGTGGGCGGTGGCGCGGCTCGTGGAGCCAGCGCCTGAGCTGCCGGGGGTGAGGATCACGGCGGAGTCGTCGAGCCAGGCCCGGATCCTGTCGCCATGGGTGTCGGTCGCGAGCCACGTGGCCAGGCGTGTGTTGCGGCCGAGCCGTCCGAGGGTGAGGGCGACGTTGGCGAGGCTGCCGCCGGGGTGCTCGTCGACGCTGCCGTCGGCGCGGTGCACGATGTCGATCAGCGCTTCGCCGACCATGAGCACGTGCTCGGTACGCGTGTCAGATTCCTCTTCAGGGTGGCTTTCGGCGGAGGTCTTGGTTGGCATGGCTTAGATCGCCTTTCCGAGATCGCGGATTGTGATGCCGGTGAAGTGTGCGGGGCCGCCGTCGGTGTAGAGCGAGATCCCGGTGTCGCCCTCGGTGAAGTGGACCTGCTGGGAGAGCACGGTGTGACCGGCGTTGACGAAGACCTCGACGCTTTGGGTGTCGACAAGGATGCGCAGGTGCACAGATCGAGCGCCGGGGTCGATGGGGGCTGCGGCTCGCAAGTAGGGCGCGAGCGAGTACCCGGCGAGGTCGGAGGGACCACGGTCGACGTAGAGGTCTGCTCCGTGCTTGCCGATGTTCGTGTGTCGGGAGCCGTCGGCGGAGCGTCCGACGGAAATGCCAACGTTCGTGGCGGCGTCCCAGGCGATGTCGAGCTCGATCTCGTACGCGCGCCCGCTCCACGGAAGGACGGCACTGCCGTCGATGGTCCTGTTGGGCAGGGTGGTGGTGGCGACGACGTAGTTCGCCAGCGCAGCCACGGGACTGCTCAGGAGGCTGTACCAACCACCAGGCTGTCGGACAAGCCGCAGCTCACGAACGATCGAGTTCTGCCCGTTGTAACTGTCCGTCGCGTCGGTGGGGACGTCGCGGGCGGCGTACTTCCAGTTGTTCATCCATGCGATGGCGAGCCGCTTCGTCTCGGGTGCGTCGATCGACGGCCAGGTGACAGCCGCGTACCAGTCCCAGCCCCAGTCGAGCCACTGGGGGGTGAGGTCGTCGGCAAGGAACTGCTCGCCGTCCCAGGTGCCAGTCCAGTAGGCGTACGTCATCGGCAGGTCGGCCCCGTAGGCGTCCATGCTGGCGGCGAGCACCCAGTGGCGTGTGCCATCTTCGGCGGTCATCTCGAAAAGGTCGGGGCACTCGATGCCACCGAGGGTGTGGTTCGGGTAGTCGAAGTTGCGTCGTAGCGTCCAGTCACGCAGGTTCGGCGAGGTGTAGAAGGCGGCGTAGCGCAGCCGTCCGATGACGCAGACCCACTCTTCGCGGGTGGCGTCCCAGTGGATCTTTGGGTCGCGGAACCACTCGGCGTTCTCGATCTCCGTGCCGGTCGTAGCGGTGCGGCCGTCGGTGTTGACGATGACGGGTTCGGGCAGGGCGGTGAAAGAGAAGCCGCCGTCGGTCGACCAGTAGAGGTATTGCTCCTGGTACTTGCGGATGCCGTCGGTCGGTTGGGTCGCAAGCGCGACGACGGTTCCCGCACCGAAGCCTGCCGTGTTCGCGGTGTCGAGGACCATTGATCCGGACCACACGGGGAAGTCGGGTTGCAGGGGCATCACGGTGCCGTGGTGGGTGTAGGCGACACCGTCGGTCGTGGTTGCGTGGTCCCACCCGCCGGGGCCGTTGTTCTGGTCGGAGTGCAGGTAGTACAGCTGGTAGGCGCCGAGTGTGGCGACCGGGCGTTGCGGGTCGCAGAGCCAGCCGGTCGGAGGGGTCATGTGGTAGACGGCGCGGAGCGAACCCGGGACTGTTGCTCGGGCTGTGGGCGACATGGCGCCGCTGAGGAACAGGGCGATTGCTCCGGCGCCTGCTCCCTGGAGCACGGTGCGACGTGAGATGGACGGCGTCATTGCTAGTTCCTCTCGTGGATGGGCGCGCGACATAGCGTCCACCCTGGTTGGGGCGGTGGTGGACGGGGCGATGTGGAGAAGGGAGGGGCTGGTTAGTCGTGCGCGGCGGGCACGAGTGCGTCGATGTTGGTGGACATTCCGATCTCGATCGCGGTGACGTGCACGGTTCCTGGTCGTGCCGCCTCGAGGCTCGCGGTCACGCTGCCGGCGCCGAGGAGGATCAGGTTCGAGGCGGTCGCTTCACCGTTGTCGACGAAGAGTTCCAGGAGGGGGCCGTCGAGGCTAAGGAGCAGACGTGTGGGGCGGTCTCCGGGAATCGGGACGGTGCTCGTGGACGGGAAGTCGGGGTGCACCGCCTCGGCCGCCGGGCCACCGCGAGTGAGGCACAGCGTCTCGCGGCGGGGATCGTGGACGAGGTCCACGAATGCGTCCACGTCCCCGCGTAGCCGTAGACGGAGCGTGCCGGTGGTCGCGGGGTCCCAGTACAGCTCGAGCAGCGAGTGCCCGGTGAGCGGGAAGTCAGTGGCGCGGTCGGCGACGACGATGGGGGTGGGTGATGTGCTTTGGAGGTGTTCGCGGACGAAGTGTGGCGGTGCCTGAACGAGGGTAGGTCGCCCGTCGACGGTGCGCAGCGACAGTAGGCGTGGCAGCGACATCGCTCCGCGCCACGGCTTCGAGGGAAACACGTGCGCGTAGCGCCAGTTGCTCATCCAGCCGATGGCGACGGCCTCCTGGCTCGGGGCGTTGTCGAACGTAACCGCTGCGTAGTAGTCGCGTCCGTGGTCGAGCAGGCAAAGCTCAGGGGAGTCCGGGATGAAGGTGGTTCCGTCGAAGCGCCCAGCGACGTAGTGCATCGACGACCCCGCAGGATCGGGTTCGTCACCGACCGGGTTCGTGCTGAGCAGCAAGACCCACCGGGGATCGTCGATGTCGCCGTCCAGAGGCAGCATGATCAGGTCGGGGCACTCCCACACGACGCCTGTTGCGCCCAGGGGCCCGAAGGTGCTCAGGTGCTCCCAGGACGCCAGGTCGTCGGAGGCGTAGAGCAGGACCTGCCGGTCGTCCGCCTCGACGGTGAGCATGATCCACCGGGCGGTGAGGCCGTCGTCGTAGCGGATCACCTTGGGGTCACGGAAGGCGGTGGTGCCTCGGTCGAGGACTGGGTTCCCGGGATCGGTCTGCCACGTGAACCCGCCGTCGTCACTGGTCGCACGAGACTGTGCTTGGCGTCCGTCGTCAAAAGCGCTGGTGTAGTACGCGGTGAGCACGTCGTTGCCCGTACGTGAGGCAACGACGGAGCCGGAAAAGATCTGCTCGCCTACCCGGTGAGCCAGCGCGACGGGGTGCTCGGTCCAGTGCTTCAGGTCGGGGCTGGTTGCGTGGCCCCAGCTCATGTTGCCCCAGTCGGGACCTTCCGGGTTGTACTGGAAGTACAGGTGCCACAGGCCTCCGTGATGCACGAGTCCGTTCGGGTCGTTCATCCAGTGTCGCCGGGGGGTGAAGTGGTAGCGGGGGCGGGGCACTTCGGTGTTCGTCGTGGGCACGGGAGTATCTCCTCAGACCGAGTGCCGGCGGACTGGTGGGCAGGCGATGAGATGGGGCTGATCATCGGGGGCGGGGTCCATGCCGAGGAGCATGCGGACCCCTGCAGCGCCGAGCTCGTAGTGCGGCAGCGCGACCGTGGACAGGGTCGGGCGCAGGTGGGCGGCGATGACGTCCTGGTTATCGAATCCCATGACCGCGATGTCGTCGGGGATGCGCAGCTCGCGCTCGCGCAAGCCGTCGTAGACACCCATCGCCACCCGGTCGTTGTGGCAGAAGACGGCGGTCGCGCCGGACTCGACGACTCGCGATGTTGCGGCGTAGCCACCCTCTTGCTCGGGTGCTACGGGAAAGACGAGCTTGGGGTCGAAGCCGACCCCGGCCATCTCGAGCGCGGCGCGGTACCCGGCCAGACGACCGGTTTGGGCAGGAGATGGGGTGGTGGTGTTGAGGAACGCGATGCGGCGGTGGCCTGCGGCGAGGAGCTCCTCGGTGGCGGTTCGCCCGCCCTGCTCTTCGTCGGGGACTACGGCGGGCAGCCCGCTGCCCTCGGCGTAGCAGTCGACGAGGATCGTGTCGGTCTGGTGCAGCGATTCGGGGACGATGATTTCGCGGTGGTACCAGGTGGAGTAGAGGATCCCGCGCACCTGGTGCTCGAGCATCATCGCGATGGCGTCGTTCTCGGCAGCCACGTTGCCGTCGGTGTTGGCCACCAGGAGCACGTAGCCGTGCTTCCACGCCTCGTCCTGCGCCCCGTGGATGATCTGTCCCGCGAACGGGGTCGTGGCGATCTCGTCGGCGACGAGGCCGATGAACGCCGACGTGCCGCGGGAGAGGGTCTTCGCGAGGGCGTTAGGGCGGTAGCCGAGCTGTTCGACGGCCTCGTGCACCCGTCGCCGGGCGTCCTTGCCGATGCGGGCTCCGGGCTTGTCGTTCACCACATGGGAGACCGTGGCGACCGAGACGCCCGCGAGCTTCGCGACGTCGCGCATCGTGATGTTCGCTCCGTGCTTGCCGTTGCCTGTCATGCTCATCCCTTGGTCGCCCCACTCTCGAGTCCATTGATCATCGCCTTGTTCAAGACGAGGAATACCAGCAGCAACGGTGTCACGGTGACACACACGGCGGCGAAGGTGGCCGTCCAGTCTGTGTTGCCCATGGCGCCGATGTAGTTTTGCAGACCGAGAGGGATCGTCTTCAGCCCGTCGGAGAGTACGAAGGTGTTCGCGAAGATGAAGTCGTTCCAGATAAAGATGCTGTTGACCAGCACCACTGTGATGATCGTGTTTACCGACAACGGGAGAGTGATCTGCCCGAAGATCCTGTAGGGGCCAGCACCATCGAGCGAAGCGGCCTCATACATCTCCCGCGGGATGTACTCGTAGAACGAGGAGAACAGGTAGACGGCCATCGGCAAGGCAAAGGCGGCCAGCGGGATGATCATCGACAAGTGCGTGTCGAGCAGCCCGACTCTCGAATAGTCGATGAACAGCGGGACGAGTGCGATCTGCACTGGCACGATGATCCCCAGCAGGAACAAGCCCCGCACAAACCCGCTGAAGCGGAAGCCGAGCACCTGCAGAGCGAAGGCGGCCATCATGCCTGCCACGACGATGAGGGCGCTTGCCCCCAACGTGACGACGAGGCTGTTGACGACGTTCAGGCCGAGGTTTCCAGTGGCGAAGGCCCGGGTGTAGTTCTCGAGGGTGAACTCGGAAGGCAGCGCGAACGGGTTGCCGCCGGCGAAGTCCGCTGCCGTTCGAAAGCTCGTCAGCAGAAGCCACAGGAGCGGGTACACCTGGACCACCACGATCAGCGCGACGGTCACGGTCAGCAGTGTGCGCTGTACACGGAGTCGAGGTGAACGGCTGGGGGCCCGACGCGCGCTGCGCCGGGCCGGCGGCGTGGGCTTGGCGGTCACGGTGAGTACTGGCGCGGTCACGAGTCGTCCCTTCGACGGAAGAGCAGGAAGATGAGGCCGACGGCGACGAGGCACTCCAGGACAATGAAGACGGAGATCGCACTGGCATAGCCGTAGTCGGTGTGCACGAATGCGGTCTTGTACATGTACGTCGTCAGGAGCTCCGAGGATTGCCCGGGGCCGCCGTTGGTGAGCAGGTACGGGATGTCAAAACCCCGCAACGCGAAGGTCGTCGCCATCACCGTGGTCGTGATCCAGACCGGGCGGATGTACGGGAAGCGGATGCGCCAGAACACCTGCCACCACGACGCGCCGTCCAACCGAGCGGCCTCCTCGAGTTCGCTCGGGACGGCGACGAGCGCGGCGTAGATGATGAGCATGTACAGGCCGGTGAAGCGCCAGCCTTCGGGGATCGACACGGCGGCCAGCACGGTGTTGACGTTGGAAAGCCACGCGGTCTGCAGGTTCTCCAGACCGACCCAGGCAAGGATCTGGTTGAGCAGGCCAACCGGCTCGAGCGAGTAGATCCGCTGGAACAGCAGGGCGATCGCCACCGTGGAGATCACCGCGGGCAGCAAGTAGAGCGTCTTGACCAGCTCGCGTGCCCTGGGCAGCGCCGTGAGCAGCCCGGCCACGACCAGCGCCCCGCCGAGCTGCAGCACCAGGCAGATCGCGAGGTAGCCGAGCGCGTTGGCGAACGCGGTCCAGAAGACGTCGTCGCGGGTGAACATCTTCACGTAGTTGTCGGCGCCGACGAAGGACATGTCGGTGATGCCGTCCCACCGGAAGAGGCTCAGGACGAGCGACTGCCCGATCGGCAGCAGCACGGCGACGCCGTACACGAGCAGCGGCGGGAGAAGGAAGACCAGCACCGAGATCCCGGAGCGGCGCGGGAGCATCGAGGTCCGCACCGGCTTCCTCGTCCCCCGCCGGGACGGGCGCGTGGACGCCTCACCCACCCCGGACTGTGTGAGCTCGGTCATCGCAGGTTCTCCGCCAGAGCCGCGTCCATGGTCGTGACGAATTCGTCGGGCGTGATGTCACCCTGAACCAGGAGCGTCAGCTCCTGCTGCAGCCGCGTGTTCGTAGCTGGGTCGAGCTGGGTGTCCCAGGGCATCGCGATCGCGGGGCCCACCTCGTCCGCCAGGGCCACGAGACGGGAGTACAGCTCGGTGGCGTCGGCGGGGATCGTCGTCTGGGCGGTCGTGGTCGGCGACAGGGCGCCGGTGGCCGCGTAGAGCTCGGGGTAGCGCTCGAGGGCGAAGCCGAGGAAGTCCCGCACGAGTGGGTCGTAGGTCTGGGCGTTGACGGCCATCCCGATGCCCGACGGCGTGACGAACTCGTTGTCGGCCGTGACGGCTCCGTCGATGGTCGGCAGGGTGAAGTAGTCGACCGTGTCCCGCACGTCGGGGTTGAGCGCCTCGGTGGCGAGGTTGCTCAGCTCCCACGTGCCGATGTTGTAGACGGCGGCCTTGCCGGAGGTGAAGAGCGCCTGGGCGTCCGCGTACCCGGTCGAGGAGAACCCCTCCGGGAAGCACCCCGCCTGGCCGAGG
The DNA here is from genome assembly GCF_001429135.1 of Oerskovia sp. Root22. Taxonomy (NCBI): domain Bacteria; kingdom Bacillati; phylum Actinomycetota; class Actinomycetes; order Micrococcales; family Cellulomonadaceae; genus Oerskovia; species Oerskovia sp. Root22. The sequence goes on from NZ_LMIL01000013.1 coordinate 32,577, forward strand.
TCGTACAGCCACTGGGCGGCGGCCTGCCCGGTCGGGTCGGCGAAGGACGCGTCGCCGTTCTTGAGGTCCCGGATGTAGTCGGTCCCCGTCATGCGGAACGGGTAGTACGCCATGTAGCGCTCGAGCGGCCACTGGTCCTGGCCGTTGAGCGCGATGGGCGTGATACCCGCACCCCGCAGGGCCGTGCACATCGCCGGGAAGTCGTCGAGCGTCGCCGGGATCTGCGTGCCGGCCTGCTCAAGCAGCGCGGAGTTGTACCAGAAAACCTCGAGCTGGAACTCGAACGGGACCATGTAGAGGGCACCGTCGTCGAAGCGCTGGTAGTTGAGCGCCGCCTCGCGGTAGTCGTCGGCGAGACCGAGGTCGTCGAGCAGGACGTCGATGTCGACCATGCGGTCCTGGCCGGCGAGCTTCTGGGCGAACGGCGTCGCGTCGGTGTCGAAGAGCTCGGGCAGCTTGTTGGCGGCGGCGAGCGTCTCGTACTTCTGGATGTAGGAGGGGCGGTCCGGCGTCGTGATGAGGTTGAGGGAGAAGCCGGGGTGGTCGGCGGCGTACTCGTCGGCGATCTGCTCCATCGCCGCGATCACGCCACCGTCCGCCGGCCGGGACAGCAGCCAGGAGATCTCGCGCGGGACGATCTCCCCCTCCGGGTTGACGTCGGTGGGGTCGGCGATGGTCGCCGCGCCCGCGCAGGCCGAGAGGGCGAGCGACGCGGCGGTGAGGGTGGCGAGGAAGGCCGCTGTGCGGGTGGGACGAGGCATGTCGGAATCTCCTTTGATTGACGCCAAGAGGCTGTGCTGGGGTGGGGTTGTCAGGTGGTGGACAGGGCAAGGGGTGGCGCGGCGAGCGAACCGGTTGCTGCGTCGTCGGGCGTGGAGACGGAGAACTGGGTGAGGGTCACCGTGCCCTCGCCGACAAACGCGCCGAGGCGGCCGGTCGGCCGGTCGTACAGCCGGGTGCTCAGCACCGTCGAGTTGTCGACCGTGGCGACGCACAGGTCGCCGTCGACGATCACCTCGAGCTCGTGCTCGCCGGGTTCGAGCGTGCACGGGCGCTCAAGCTCGATGGCGAACGGCACGTCGCCGGAGATCTGCCACTGCTCGGTGCCGGTCTGTCGGCGTGGCCACCGGTCCAAGACAAGGCGTTGACGGTGCGGCTCAAGGCGCACCACGTACCCCTCGTCGCCGTCCGCGCTCGCGCGCAGCAGCAGACCAAACTCCCTGGTGCCCTCGGCGACGTCGAACCGGGCGGTGAGCCGGAACGCGGTCGGCACGTCCTCGGGCGAGAGGACGCTCGCGTGACCGTCGGGGGCACTGAGTGTCGTCCCGGCGGGGACGACGTCTACCGGCTCGGCGAACGTGTCGCGCAGCTCACGGGTGGGGTGGAAGGCGAGCGTGCCGTCTTCGCGCTGCTCTGCCTCGAGCACCGACATCGTGCCCGCCCACTGCCACGCCCCGTCATCGGTCGCGCCCTCGCGGGAGGCGATCCAGCCGAAGAAGAATCGGCGGCCGTCGCGCTCGGCAGACTTGGCGGCGTAGTATGCGCGCCCGTCGAGCGTGTCGCGCTCCGGCACGATCCATGGACCGTCCAGACTGCGGGCCATCCGGTAGCGCGTGGTGAAGGCGTCGCTGAACTCCGAGTAGACGAGATACCACCACTCGCCCCATTGGAACACCTCGGGGCATTCGTGAGCGACGTACCGGCGCGGGTCCCAGAATGGCTCCGCCGCCTCCCACGTGGTGAGGTCACGCGAGACGCACTGGGCAATGACGCCCCGTCGACGCTCTGGTCCGTGGTCGTGACGGGCTGTAATCAGCATGCGCCACAGACCGCTCTCGGCGTCCCAGAACACAAAGGGGTCGCGCCAGTCCCCAGTCTCGTAGCCCGGTGTCGCGCCGAACGTCTCCTCAGTGCGGCCCTTCCAGGACCGCATACCGTCGCGGCTCGTCGCGTGCATCACCACCTGCAGCGGTCGCCCGTCCGTGCCCACGTGGGCAGGGTTCTGCCCGGTGTAGAACGCGTGGTGCGTCCCCTCGACATCGAGGACGATGCTGCCCGTGTAGACGTTGAAATCTGCAGCGGACGGGCCTCCCGAGGCGAGCGCCTCCCCAGCATCGCGGAAGCTGACCAGGTCGTTGGTCACGACCCGGTGCCACGGCATGCCGTCCTTCGGGGTGCGGCGCGTCTCGTGCAGGTAGAAGAGGTGGAAGACACCGTCCTCCTGCCAGGGGATAACATCCCCCACCCAGGCGTCCGTCGGCTGGTAGAACCCTCGCTGGTCCATTGCTACCTATCGTCGTGGTTAAGCGGTTGCGCAGAACGGTAGCGCCGCTACGAGGTTTGGTCAACCGGTTGATCACCGGTTCTCGAAGATGATGCTCGTGTCCGCAGGCATCCTTCATGCCCGGCCGTTGCATACAGAGACGGTCGATGCGTCGGACGTCGCCCCCCCTATCCAGCGGGTCCTCGACGTCGAGATCGCAGAGGTATCGCGCGCGAGGGGAGGTTGTACTTCGAGCTGGCCAGCGGCGATGTTGGCGCTGGGGATGACGGTCGGTTCGGCGCCCTTGACCCGCATGTGGTGGGCGCCGAAGCGTGAGGCGCCGTTGTGTCTGTCCACGGCGACAGCGCACGGCCAAGCGCCGGTGGCGGAGGTGTCGCGCCTACCGTGCCGCCATGACGTTTGTCGACCTGATCGATGCATCTCGATCACCGCCGGCAAGAAGAGGGGCGAATCGTTCGTGCTCGACGACGAAGGTCTGGTCCGAGACGACGTCGCCCGCCAGCTCATCGCCTTCGTCTCCACGTACCACCGAGAGCACAAGCGGGGCCCGACATGGATGGAGGTCGGCGTGTGCATGGGCTGGTCGAGGCCCGAGACCGTGGGGGCAATCGGGGCCCTTCGAAGGTTTGGGATCCTGTACGCAACGCGTAGCTACCGCTCGCTGCGCGTGCACCCGAGGCTGACGGCGCGCAGACGGCGCATCCGATGATGGGCACGGCCTACGGTGCAGTGCCCGCACCACTGGCCGGGCAGCGGCAGGCTCACGCCGTGCTCGGTCAGGAGGGTGTTCGTCGCGTGCAGGAAGTCGAGCACGCGGCCCATGCCGACGTACGGCACCGCCTGGTAGACGACCTCCTTGACCTCGACCGGCGTGATGCCGACGGTCAGTGCGGCGCCGGCCATCGTGCGGTACTCGTTCACGGCACCGCAGGCGATGAGCGCGGCGAGCTGGACCATGAGCCGGGTGCGCACCGGCAGGGGTGCGTCGCGCTGCACCTCGTCGAACGCGAAGCTGTCGAAGTACTCGACGAGCTCGGGGTCGGTCTGGGCGAGCGTCGAGACGTGGTCGGGGAACAGCTCGTCGTGGTGGGCGCGTGCGGACGGTGTGGGAGCCATGACCACTCCTCGGGTGGGGTCGGGGACACAGAACGGGAAGAGGGTGGGCGCCGGGGCGCCCACCCTCTGGTGGTCAGGGCCGCAGGGCGACCTTGAGGGACTCGCGGGAGTCCATGAGGCGGTAGGCCTCGGCGACGTCCTCGAGCGGCAGGGTGGCGTCGAACACCTTGCCCGGGTTGATCTCCCCGGCAAGGACCTGCGTGATCGCTGCCTCCTGGTAGGCGCGCACCGGAGCGGGGCCGCCGGCGAGGCGTGCGTTCTTGCCGAACAGGGACCCGAAACCGACGGGGGCGTCCTCGTACTGGGGGACGCCGACGCGGGAGATGATCCCGCCGGGGCGTACGACGCCGTAGGCCTGCTCGTAGGCGGGCATGTGGCCCACGGCCTCGAGCACGGCGTGCGAGCCTTCGCCTCCGGTGAGGTCCATGACCTTGCTGATGCCCTCGGCGCCACGCTCAGCGACGACGTCGGTCGCGCCGAACTCACGCCCCAGGTCGGTGCGCGCGGCGTGCCGGCCCATGAGGATGATCCGCTCCGCGCCGAGCTGCTTGGCGGCGAGCACGGCGGAGAGCCCCACGGCGCCGTCACCGATCACGGTGACGATCTGGCCGGGCTGCACCTGTGCCATGTGCGCCGCGTGGTAGCCGGTGAGGTACACGTCGGACAGGGTGAGCAGGGAGTTCAGCAGGCCCTCGTCGGCGGTCGCCGGGTCGACGTCGGGGACGACGACGAGGCTGCCGTCGGCCAGCGGGATGCGGGCGAGCTCGGCCTGCAGGCCACCCGTCTCGGGGGAGCCGTACCATCCGCCGTGCACGCAGGAGGTCTGGAATCCTTCACGGCAGAACACGCAGGTGTTGTCGGAGAACGCGAACGGGGCGATGACGAAGTCGCCCTTCTTGACGTTCGTCACGGCGCTGCCGGTCTCCTCGACGACGCCGATGAGCTCGTGGCCCATCGGGTTGCCCTGGGTAGAGCCGGGCATGGAGTGGTAGGGGTGCAGGTCCGACCCGCAGACGCACGCCCGCACGACGCGCACGATGGCGTCGGTGGGCTGCTGGAGGACGGGGTCGGGGACGGTCTCGATGCGGACGTCGCCGGCGCCGTACATGAGTGTTGCTCGCATGAGGTGGTGCCTCTCAGTGGTGCTGGGATGGTTCGGGGAAGAGGTGGTTCAGCGGCGCCGTGCCGCGGGAGTCAGCTCGTGCGCGCCGTAGCTGTTGTCGTCGGGGTTCACCGTGACCCCCGGGGCGACGAGCTCGTCGATCCGGTCGAGGACGTCGGCGCTGAGCGTGACGTCCAGGGCGGGCAGGTACGACTCGAGCTGCTCCATCGTGCGAGGGCCGACGATCGCGGACGTGACACCCGGATGACGGATCGCCCAGGCGATCGACATCTCGATGAGCGACATGCCCGCCTGCTCTGCGAGCAGGGCGAGGTCCTCCACGACGTCGAGCTTGCGCTGGTTGGCCGGGCTGCTCATGTCGAAGCGGGCACCGGGTCGCGCGCTCGACGTCGGGGTGGACGCGGCCCCCTTGCGCCACCGGCCTGACAGCCAGCCGCCGCTCAGGGGGCTGTAGGTCAAGGTCCCCATGCCGTGCCGCTGCACGGCGGGCAGGACGTCCTCCTCGATGCCGCGGACGAGGATCGAGTACGGCGGCTGCTCGGTGACGAAGCGCTCGAGGCGCCGCTCCCGGGACGCCCACTGGGCCTCGACGATCTGCGACCCGGAGTACGAGGACGAGCCGATGTAGCGGACCTTGCCCTGGCGGACCAGGTCGGTCAGGGCGCCGAGGGTCTCGGTCACGTCTGTGCCGGGGTCGGGCCTGTGCACCTGGTACAGGTCGATGTGGTCGGTCTTCAGCCGCCGCAGCGAGCTCTCGACCTCGCGCACGATCCACCGGCGCGACCCGCCCCGGTGATTCGGGTCGTCGTCCATCGGCATGAAGAACTTGGTCGCGAGAAAGACCTCGTCCCGGCGCCCGGTGATCGCGTCGCCGACGATCTCCTCCGAGACGCCGGCGGAGTACACGTCAGCGGTGTCGATGACGTTGATGCCGGCATCGAGCGCGCGGTGGATGATGCGCGTCGCGTCCTGGCGGTCGTCGTTGCCCCATGGGCCGAACATCATGGCACCGAGGGTCAGGGGGCTGACCTGGACGCCGGTGCGTCCGAGCGGGCGGTACTGCATGGTTGGCTCCTTCGTGCGGTGAGGCTCGGCCGGTGCTGGTGCTCAGGCTTCGGGGATCTCGCGGCCGAAGCTCTCGAGCGTGATGTCGGCGGGGTCGGGGCCGCCGCGGACGCCCGTGTCGAGGGCGTCGATCGTGGCCAGCTCGTCGTCCGTGAGCTCGAAGTCGGTCACGGCGAAGTTCTCGGCGATGCGCGAGGGGGTGACGGACTTGGGGATCGCGGAGCGGCCCTGCTGCAGGTGCCAGCGCAGCATCACCTGCGCGGGCGTCCTGCCGTGCGCGGTGGCGATCTGGCCGATCGTCGGGTCCGCGAGGGTGCTGCGACGTTCCTCGCCGTAGCCGGGGTAGAACGTGATGCCGCCGATCGGCGACCACGCCTGGGTGAGGATGTCGTGCTCGGCGTGCAGCTTCTGGAGGTCTTTCTGCTGGAAGTAGGGATGGACCTCGATCTGGTTGACCGCTGGGACCACCGATGTGGCCTCGAGGAGCGAGGTCAGGTGGTCGGGCATGAAGTTGCTGACGCCGATCGCGCGGACCTTGCCGTCGGCGAGCAGCGTCTCCAGTGCTCTGTAGGCCTCGATCGTCAGGTCGAACCGGCTCGGCAGCGCCTGGTGCAGGATCAGCAGGTCGATGGTCTCGATGCCGAGCTTGCCGGCGGACTTGTCGAACGCGTGCAGCGTCGCGTCGTAGCCGTAGTCGCTGATCCAGACCTTCGTCTCGACGAAGACCTCGTCGCGCTCGAGACCGGATCCGGCGATCGCGCGTCCGACCTCGCGCTCGTTGCCGTAGGCGGCGGCGGTGTCGATGTGCCGGTAGCCGGTGCGCAGCGCTTCGGTGACCACGTCGACGGTCTCCTGCGGGGGCGTCTGAAAGACGCCGTACCCCAGGGCAGGCATCTCTGTGCCGTTGTTCAAGGTCAGAGTGGGGATCGGGTTCATCGTCATGCCTTTCACGCTAGGAGGTGCCCGCCGGATGAGGCAGGTTCTGCTGGTACCCCGCTCAGGACGGCCTGGGTGCGCGGGGAGAACGAGGAGGACGGCGGCCAGCAGAGCACCGCCGAGGGGTAGGTTCCCCAGATTCACGCCCGGCGCGGTGCCCGTCGCCTACCTGCCAGTCGATGCTGTCGCCCGTTGTCGAGGGCGCCCTGGCGCATCGTGAACACCAGTCCTGCGACGTCTTCCATCGATGGGTCGTCGCCGCGAACAGGTGTCTTGATCCGATCTACTCCGCAAGGGCAGCGACGGGCGCCGATCTCGCACGTGGGCACGCATCACCCCGCGCGGCAAGCAAGCACTGCTCGTCGAGGTGGAGCTCCTCCGTGGCCTGCTCGCCAGTCTGCCGACCGTGGGGCCTCCAGCGACGGGAGGCGAAGCATCGTGACCAGCCGAGCAGAGGCGGAGGGCGAAAGGGCGACAGGCCTCCGGCCTGTGATGGCGCGTTGCAGCGTCGACCGACGTCGTCGCCCGGTTCGCTCGTTCGACGGAGAACGACGACCTCGTCCCTCGAGACTTCTACGAGTGGATGGCGACCGTACACACCGCTTCTCGCCGGTGTCGTCCTGCCACTGCGGGCCCGCGCCCCGACGGCTCAGCTGTTGAGGCCCAGCCCCTTGCGGCCCTTCGCGAAGTAGGTGATCGGGCCCACCCAGTTCGCGAGCATCGCCACGCCCCATGCGAGCTTCGAGCCCTCGACCTCGTCGTCGGAGCGCTTGGCCAGGTCGCGGTAGCCCGCGACCGTGAGCGAGATCTGCACGATCGAGGCCACCACCATCAGTGCCTTCTTGCCGCTGCTGAACTCGCTCCACGACTTCTTGCGTGCCATGAGCACCCCTCCTGTGTCGGTACGACGGCTTGTGCCCTCGACGCTACGCGCGCTCGACCCGACACGCACGACGCCGGGTACCCGGACCAGGCCGACGCCTGATCAGGAGCGGAACGCCCACACCCAGCGCCCCTCGGACACAACGCGCCTCACGCCACGCGCCTCACCGACGGCCCGTGGTCCCGATCCGTCGCGGCCACCGTCGCGCGGCCCAGATCGCGGCCCAGGCCAGGGCCGCGCCGATCACCGCGCCGATCGAGTTCGTGAGCCAGTCGTTGGTGTCGCACGAGCGCCCGAGGCCGGGGGCCAGCGCCTGCACTGCCTCGATCGCAGCGGAACCGACGACACCCCCGACCAGCGCCACCACGGGGCGGCGGCTCGCGACGGCGGCGAGCAGGACCGGCGGGACGAACAGGATCACGTTGGCCATGAGCTCGACCCGGCCGAACGTCGGCAGGTACCAGGAGACGGCGCACCGCTCGAGGACCTCCCGGCTCGTCGGGACGAGCGTCAGCAGCACGATCGGCAGCAGCGACGCCGCGAACACCACCCACGCGGTGCGCGGCCGCCAGTACAGCCAGCGCCCCGCGACCGGGCCGCCGAGCACGAGCACGGCGAGGACCACGGGGGAGAACCACGGGTGGGCGACGAGAAGGGTGGAGATCACGGGGGACGAACGCTCCGGCTCGGTCGGGCAGAAAGACCCCACCGTAGCCGGGGCGGACGCTCAGCCCCGACGGAACTCCGCCCGCCACGTCCCGGGCCGGCCAGGAGCAGCACCCGGCGCCGCGAGCTCCTCGATCGACACGGCCTCCAGGCCGTCCCGGCCGAACGCCTCGATCTCGGTGCGCGTCAACGGCCAGGGCGGGCCGTCGTCGTCGGGCTGGCGTGTGGCCCCCTGGACGGCGAGCAGGGTCCCGCCCGGCGCGACGAGCGAGCGGACCCCGGCCGTGAGCGCGTCACGGACGCTGCGGTTCACGGCCTGGACGGTGTAGATCTCCACGACCAGGTCGAACGCGCCCGCCCACGCGGGCGGCAGGTCGAGCAGGTTCCCGACGGCGTAGGTCACCGACGATCCAGGGTTCCGGTCGCGGGCGGCCTGGACCGCGGTGGGCGAGACGTCGAAGCCCGTCGTCTGGTAGCCGAGCCGGGCCAGGTGCTCGGCGTCGGCCCCGAGCCCGCAGCCGACGACGACCGCAGTCGCGCTCGCGCCGCCCGGTGCGGGGGCTCCGGTCCACGAGGCCAGCGCCGGGTGCGGATCGACCCGGTCCCACGGCATGGTGATGTCGCCGTGCGTGGCGGAGGACCAGAGCCGCTCGAACCAGCCCGTGGGGTCGGACGGCTCGGCGTTGCCGAGCCGCGCGGTCTCGGACTGCCAGGAACGAGGTGCGGGCATGCCGTCGACCCTAGCCAGGCTCGGGCGAGCCCGCGACGGGCTGGACACAGCTCACGGGCGCGCCCCGACGTCGGGCACGAGCGCCGGGGTGATCGCCTCGCGGGCGGGCCGCGTGCGCTCGCGGACGACGAGCACGACGAGCGTCACCGCAGCCAGGACGTAGACGACCGGGACGAGGAAGTTCGCGCCCATGGCCGCACCGTTGTCGGCCGGGTGGACCCCGACCAGGAAGGACGAGAAGTCCCAGAGCGCGTGGAGGGCCATGGCGGCCAGGATCGTGCCGGTCCCGCGCCGCGCCAGGTAGAGGCCGGTCCCGGTGAGGGCGGCGAAGAAGATCTGGATGACGGCGCCGGGCTCGTTCAGCAGGAGGTTGGTCAGGTGGAACCCGCCGAACCAGAGCGTCGTCCACAGGATCGCCATGCCCTCGGACCGTTCCCCCTGCCGCATCGAGCGCAGGACGACCCCACGGAACAGGGTCTCCTCGGTGAACCCGACGAGCAGGCTCGCCAGCAGGACGGCGAGCACGTGCGCGGGGGCGAACAGGCTCCACTCGAGTCCCAGGAGGTGCAGCACCGAGATGAGGACCATGACGGCCGGCAGCGTCCAGAGGAACCAGCTCGTCGGCAGGCGGCGAGCGTCCCGGAACACGTGGTCCCAGCGCGCCCAGGCGAGGAAGGCGACGAGCCAGACGGCTCCTGCCGCGAGCGGCAGGACCGCGGTGCGCAGCGTGGTGTCCGCTGTGTCGAAGAAGTGCTCGTACCCGACGCCCGAGACCTTCATCAGGCCGACGACGATCACGCAGTAGACGACGAACACGACCGCCGCGACGGGCACCGAGGGTGCGACTCGCCACCGGGGCGACGGGACTGCGACAGGTGAGGACATGGCCCGGGTCACGGGGTGACGATGGCGAAGTCCCGGTCTCCCGGGTCCAGCACGGCGGCGAGGCGACCCAGCACGGTTGCGTCACCGGTCAGCTCGATGCCCGCCTGGGCAAGCGTGTCCGGGGTGACGTTCCCGCTCGCGAGGACCGGTAGCGCACGCTTGGTCCCGGTGAGCGTGGCGTCGGCAGGGCTCTTCTGGACGGCCGTGTTGTAGCTGAGCACCCCGTTGGCGAGGCGCAGACGGTAGCGCTCGTCGACGTCGGTCAGCACGACGTCGATCGACAGGTTCTCGTCCCACGCCGCCGGCCCGTCGACCTGGATCGCGAGGGCGTCGAACAGCATCGTCGGGGAGAGCTGGGCGACCATGTCACCCGACACCGTGACGATGGGCGTCCCGAACGGGCCGTCGCGCAGCTCGGTCGTCCCCGAGAGGTAGACGCTGCGCCAGGTGCCGTTCTCCGCCCCGTACCCGAGCTGCTCGTAGGTGTCGGCGAGCAGCTCGCGTGCCCCGGCGTGGTCGGGCTCGGCGAAGACGACGTGGTTCAGGAGCTCCGCGACCCAGCGGTAGTCGCCCTCGTCGAACGCGGTCTGGGCCTTGGCGACCACGGCGTCCGCACCACCGCCGAGCTCGACATAGCGCTTGCCCGCCTCGACCGGCGGGTGCTCCCACAGGTGCGCGGGGTTCCCGTCGTACCAGCCCATGTACCGCTGGTAGATGGCCTTGACGTTGTGGCTCACGGAGCCGTAGTAGCCATGGGTGCTCCACGCGTTCTCGAGCGCCGGGGGGAGCGTGAGGACCTCGGCGATCTCGATCCCGGTCAGTCCCTGGTTGAGCAGGCGCAAGGTCTGGTCGTGGAGGTACGCGTAGAGGTCGCGCTGGATGTTCAGGTACTCGAGGATGCGTGCGTTGCCCCACGTGGGCCAGTGGTGGGACGCGAAGACGACCTCGAGGTCGTCGCCGAAGAGCTCGATCGACTCGGTGAGGTAGTGCGCCCAGGCATGCGGGTCACGCACGACGGCGCCGCGCAGCGTCAGCAGGTTGTGCAGGTTGTGCGTCGCGTCCTCGGCCGCGCACAGCGCGCGGTGGTCGGGGAAGTAGACGAGCATCTCGGACGGCGCCTCGGTGTCGGGGGCCATCTGGAAGATCATCCGGACGCCGTCGACCGTCTTCTCCTCGCCGGTCGTGGTGATGTCCACGGTCGGGGCGATGAGGGTGATGGTTCCCGTCGACGTCGTCTGTCCGAGCCCGGCCCCGACCTGTCCCTGCGGCCCGCGCGCGAGAGCCGCCCCGTACATGTATCCCGACCTGCGCCCCATGGCCGTGCCCGCGTAGACGTTCTCCGAGACGGCGTGCTCGGTGAACCCCTCGGGAGCGAGGACCGGCACGCGCCCGGCGTCGACGTCCTCCTGGGTCGTGACACCCTTGACACCGCCGAAGTGGTCGACGTGCGAGTGGGTGTAGATGACGCCCGTGACCGGGCGGTCCCCGCGGTGCTCGCGGTACAGCGCGAGCGCCGCGGCGGCCGTCTCCGTCGAGATGAGGGGGTCCAGCACGATCACGCCGGTCTCGCCCTCGATGAAGGTGACGTTGGACAGGTCGAAGCCACGGACCTGGTAGATGCCCTCGACGACCTCGAACAGGCCCTGCGTCGCGACGAGCTGGGACTGGCGCCACAGGCTCGGGTTGACCGTGTCCGGGGCCTCGCCCTGGAGGAAGTCGTAGGTGTCGTTGTCCCAGACGACGCGGCCGTCCTCGGCGGTCACCGCGTTCGGGGTGCGTCGGCCGAGGAGCCCACGACTGGTGTCGTCGAAGTCCTGGGTGTCGTGGAACGGCAGGCTGTCTCGCAAGGCCTGCTGCTGCCGGACGATGGCGGGGGAGGCTGGCTTGGATCGTGACATGTCTCGGAGCCTTGCAGCCGTTCACGGCTCGCGCATCCGGAGCGGCGGACGGGGCGCCGACCGCCGCGGCAGCGCCCCGCGGACTCAGCCGATGGGCCAGGTGACCGGGGTCAGTCCCGCGTCCAGCATCGCGGGCGAGTACCACTGCACGGCGGTGGGGGCGGGGTTGCCCGCGGTGACGAAGAACCAGGTGCAGGTCTCCATGGAGGCGCCGGCCCCGAAGTTCTCGACCTCGTAGGCCGTGCCGCACTCGGCGTTCCCTGCGCTGAAGTTGGAGATGTCGTCCGTGACGTTCTCGTCGCCCGCGAGGAGAGCGAACGAGTTGAAGTTCGGCATGGTGAACACGGGACCGTTGACGTACGAGAGCTTGTACGACAGGTAGTAGAGCGTGGCGCCCTCGACGAGAGCGAGCGACGACTCGTCGAGGTTCAGGTCCTCGACCGAGCCCTCGGTCAGGGAGGTGAGCTCGACCTGGGCGACGGCCGGGTCCTCGTTGCCCTTGCCGTCGTAGACGAGGCTCGTCGCCGGGGTGGTGAACGTGGCCTGCGGTCCCTGGCTCACGGCCGACGCGTCGAACGGGACGGCCTCCGTGCTCCCCACGGCGAGGCCGTGCTCGGACCCTGCGAGCACGCCGCTCGGAGCGGACGGCGTGGGGGTCGGGGAGGCCTCGTCCGCCCCGCCCGAGCAGGCGGACAGCGCGAGGACGAGGGCGATCGGGGCGGCGAGAAGGACCGTGGCGCGCCGGCTCGAGCCCGTGCGGGCCGTCACTGGCGACTCTTGCGTCGGCCGCCGACGATGGTCAGGACGAGCAGGCCCACCCCGACGACCACGGCGAGGATCCCCGTCACGAGGAAGCCCCCCGAGTCGGAGCCGGCCTGCGAGACGAGGATCAGGAGGATCCCGACGATCGTCAGAAGGATCATGTGTCGGGTGTACCGGGCAAGCTGGGTGATCATGGACCGCGCCTCGCGTCTTGGGGGGAGGTGAACTGCGAGACTGTAGCACCGGGGGCATTGCCCGCGGTAGCGACTGGACGCCATGACTGTTGCTGTCGGAAGAGCATCGGCACGCACCTCCTGCTGGTCGAGATGTCCGGTTCTCGGTCCGGCCTCCGCGCTGTCCGCGGGACCGATGAGTTCTCGGTCCCGCGCCCGTCTACCGTGCGACACCAGTCCCACCGCAGGAGGATCGCACCATGGCCCCGAGCTCACGCACCGTCGTCGGCAACGTCTCCGTCTCGCTCGACGGCCGCATCAACGGCCCGGGCGGCGAGAACGACATGGGATGGGTGGCCCCGCACGCCGTGAGCGACGCGGCGTTCGGCCTCCTGGAGGACCTGATGCGGACCAGCACCACGGTCCTGCTCGGCCGCAAGAACTACGAGGGGTTCCGCTCCTACTGGCCCGCGGTCGCGGGCGACGAGTCCGCGGACCCGCGCAGCCGGGAGTTCTCGCGCTGGCTGGACGACGTCGAGAAGGTCGTCTTCTCGCGCACGCTCACCGAGGCCGAGTGGTCGGGGACGCGCGTGACCGCGCAGAGCCCGCCCGACGTCGTCGCGCACCTTCAGGAGCAGGCCGGCGGTGACGTGTGGGTCATGTCGAGCGCGTCGATCCTGCGGCAGCTCGTCGCCGCAGGACGGCTCGACCGCCTGAGCCTCATGCTGTGCCCCGAGATCTCGGGCGGGGGAGAGCGGCTGTTCGACGACGGCCTGCCCGCGTCGAGCTGGCGCCTGGCGGCTTCCGAGCCGACGGAGACGGGCGCGCTGCGCCTGACGTACGACGTGCACCGGTGAGCCGGGCGCGTCGCTGAGCCAGCGGGTGGGCCCGGCTCACGAGGGCCCGGGCAGTCCCGGGTACCACCAGTACCTCCCCCGCACCGGCCTCTGGTCGTACCGTCGTAGGCATGGACCTGAAGGCGGAGACCCGCGACTTCCTCACGACGCGCCGCGCCCGGATCACCCCGGACCGCGCCGGTCTGCCCGCGTTCGGCACCAACCGTCGGGTCCCTGGCCTGCGTCGCGAGGAGGTCGCGATGCTCGCCGGGGTGAGCGTCGACTACTACACGCGGCTCGAGCGCGGGAGCCTCGGCGGGGTGTCCGAGGAGGTGCTCGAGGCCCTGGCCCAGGCGCTGCAGCTCGACGAGGCCGAGCACCGCCACCTGTTCGACCTGGCGCGGGCGGCCAACGCGTCGGGCGCCGCGCGGTCGCGCGCCCGTCGGACTCCGGCGCCGGTCCTGCGGCCCGCCGTCCAGCGGATCCTCGACGCGATGGACGGCGCGCCCGCGTTCGTGCGCAACGGTCGGCTCGACGTGCTGGGCACGAACACCCTGGGCCGGGCGCTCTACGCGCCGATCTACGACTCGCCCGAGCGGATCGCGAACAAGCCCGTCAACACGGCCCGGTTCCAGTTCCTCGACCCGGACGCCGCACGCGAGTTCTGGGGCGACCGGTACGACCGGATCGCGCACGACGCGGTCGCGATCCTGCGGGCCGAGGCCGGGAAGAACCCGTTCGACTCGGCGCTCACCGCGCTGGTCGGGGAGCTGTCGACCCGCAGCGAGGACTTCCGTCGGCTCTGGGCGTCGCACGACGTGCGGCTCCACCGGACGGGGACCAAGGTCTTCCACCACCCGGCGGTGGGCAGGCTCGAGCTCGACTACGAGGCGTTGGAGCTGCCCGCGGACGCCGGCCTGCAGCTCAACGTCTACACCGCGGTACCCGGGTCGTCGTCCGACGACGGGCTCAAGCTCCTCGCCTCGTGGGCCGCCACGCGCGCCACGGAGGCCGACGGCGCGGCCGCCGAGGGCCACGGGGTGCAGGCCGGTGCTCCCGCCGGGAGCCCCGGGCCGACAGGACGCCCGACCACCACCCCCACCGAGAAGGACCTCTGATGCAGAAGCTGACCAAGCCCGCGACCACCAAGAACCCGCCCGAGCAGTTCACGGGCGACGTGTGGCTCGACCCGATCGCCCTGCCGCAGGACCCCTCGCAGCGCATGGTCGTCGCGCTCGTGCGCTTCGCGCCGGGGGCACGGACCGCCTGGCACTCGCACGCCAAGGGGCAGACGCTGCACGTGGTGTCGGGCGTGGCGCTCGTCCAGTCCCGCGGGGAGTCCGTGGTCGAGGTGCGTCCCGGCGAGACGGTCTACTGCCCGCCGGGCGAGGAGCACTGGCACGGCGCGACCGCGGACGACTTCATGGAGCACCTCGCGATGCTCGAGAACGCCGAGGACGCGGCGACCACCACGACGTGGCTCGAGCACGTGACCGATGAGGAGTACGCGGCGCGCTGACGGGCCCGATGCCTGGCGCCCGTCGATCCCGCCCCTCGCCTCGCACCCGGCCGCTCGATCGGCCACCCCGGACGAGCACACCGGAGCCGTCCCCGCCATCATGGGGGCATGACCTCCCTGCTGCAGGTCGTCCGGTCGCTCGTCGCCCCGCTCACGCGCACGCGGGCGTTCCGCAGGATCGGGCCGGTCGTGCTGCCGCCGGCCGAACGCTTCCTCGCGCGCGTCTCGCGAGGTCGCGTGCAGCTCAGCGCGCTCCTCGTGCCCTCGCTCGTCCTGCACACGACAGGCGCGAGGTCGGGCGAGCCGCGCAGCACCTACCTCATGTACACGCCCGACGGCCATGGCCGGGCGATCGTGGCCGGGACGTCGTTCGCGCGGGACCGGCACCCGGCCTGGACGTACAACCTGCTGGCGCACCCCGACGCCGCGATCACGGTGCGCGGCCGGGACATGAGGGTGCGGGCGTCGCTCGTCGAGGACGACGGCGAGCGAGAGGCCGCGTGGGACCTCATCCAGGCGCAGTGGCCGGGGTACCGCGCGTACGAGCGCGAGTCGGGCCGGGTGGTCCGCCTGTTCAGGCTCCAGCCGCTGGCGTGAACCTCGGTCGCTCCCGGCCGCGCCGAACACGCGACCCAGGCTGCGCCGTCGGGCATGCAGCCCCGGCGCGTCCCGCCGGGCGCTCCCCGCGAGGAGCGCCCGGCAGTCCCGTCAGGACCCCGCGCAGGTCACGCCCGTGCCCGACGGCGCGGCACCCGTCCCGATGAACCCGAACGTCGCCGCCCCGCCCGCCGCGAGCGTTCCGTTCCAGGCCGCGGGGGTCACGACGACGCCGTCGGGCGTGGACGTGCGGACCCCGCCCCAGAGCTGGGTGACCGAGGCTCCCGCCGGGAGCGGGACGCCGACCGACCAGCCGTCGACCGGCGCGGACCCCGCCGTGACCGTGACCTCGCCCTGCCATCCGCCGGGCCACGAACCCACGATGCGCAGCGCCGCGGTGCAGTCCTCGGGCCCTTCGGTCGGCTGCTCGGTGGGCTCCTCGGTCGGTTCCTCGGTGGGCTCGACCGTGCCGCCGAACCACGACGCCTCGACCGCGGTGTCCCGCAGGCCGTCGGGCCCGTCGACGATGCGCGTGCCCCACGCGCTCGGGTTCGCCGGGTCGAAGCCCAGGACCATGTCGAGGTACGGGTCGGTGTTGCCGCTCCACGACCAGGCGAGCCACCCGAGGTCGAGGCGCTCGGCCTCGGCCAGCACGACGTCCTCGTCGACGTCCGACGACGTCTGCCGCCAGCCGAACTCCCCGACGATCAGAGGCAGGCCTGCGTCCACGAAGTGCTCGAGGTACTGCGTGACGGTCGAGGCCTGCGCGTACACGCCGTACATGTGGATCGAGAAGATCGTGTTGGCGTCGGGGTCGGCCGCGAAGACCTCGTCGGCCTCGGCCCGCATGATGTTCGTCCAGTCCTGCCCCCAGTTCGGGGCGTCGACGACGATCGCGTGCTCGTACCCGATGTCTCGCAGGCGCTCGATCGCCGCGGACGTCTCCGCACCCCAGCGCGTGTTGGTCGCGGCGTCGTTGCCGAACGGCTCGTTGCCGATGTTGACCATGACGAAGTCCTCGGTCCCCGCGAGCGTGGGATACAGGTCCTCCCAGTAGTCGACGGCCTGGTCCAGCGTGCCCGCCGCGGGCGCGTACTGGTCGCCGTAGCCCGTGGTGTCGTGGACCTCGAGGACGCACACGAGCCGGTTCTCCTCGCAGAGGTCGACGATGTGCGCGACGTCCTCGGGGGTGTTCCGCGTCCACTGGTCGCCGCTCGAGAGCACGACGCGCACCGAGTTCGCGCCCGCGTCCTTGATGGCCTCGATCGACGAGGTCTGGCCCGTGAACCAGGTGTGCGCGTGGTTGACGCCGCGCAGCACCAGGTCGGTGCCGTCGCCCTCGACGATCCGGCCGTCGGCGACATGGATGCCCGGGGTCTCGGCGGCGTGGGCCGTGCGCGCGGCGGCTCCGACGCCCACGGCCGCGAGGGTCGCGAGCAGCGCGGCCGTCGTGAGGCCCGCGACGACGGGGGCGAGGCGCCCGGGGGCGGCGTCGGGTGGGAGGGGGGTGCGGCTCATCGGACGTCCTCGTCTCTGGCGGCGTCGTCCGCACGGTCGTGCGGACCCGGCCCATGGTGAGGAGCACGGGGCGTCGGTGGCCAGGGGGTGAAGCGTTTAGCCCCGCTGCGCTCGTGCCCCGGGTGAGCCGGTGCCGGGACGTGAAGGTCGTGCGCCCGTCACGTCCCGGCGAGGGGCAAGGGTTCGACGACGGAGCGTTCGCCGGGCAGTCCTGTCGCCCGGTCGAGGGGCTCGCCCCGGCCGCGGAGCCACTCGCGGAAGTCGCGGAACGCGACCGGGACCCCCTGGGCGACCGTGAGGTCCAGGCTGTCGGCGACCTGCACGTGGACGTGCGGCTGGGTCGAGTTCCCGGAGTTGCCGCACTCGGCGAGCTGCTGCCCCACGTGCACCTCGTCGCCGACCCCGACCTGCACGGTCCCGCGCCGCAGGTGCACGAGCGACACGTACGCCCGGGCACCCGGGAGCGCGATCGTCACGTGGTTCCCCGCCACGGCGTGCACGCCCTCGCGCAGCCTCCCCGCGGCCCCGAGCGCGTAGGGCACGAGGGCCGGCTGGGAGCGACGGGCCGCGTGGTCGTCCTCGCCGTCGTGCACGTGGGCCACGACACCGCCTGCAGGCGCGAGGATCGGGCGCCCGAACGCGACGAAGCGCTCGGGCGGCTCGGTCGCGAGGAGCGTGCGCCAGTCGCGCACCGCGGCCGTGCGGTGCCGCTCGTCGACGCCCACGAAGTCGATCGCGTAGCGCTCGCCCAGGATGTCGACCCCGTGGCTCGGGACGCGCCGGGCGGGGCTGTTCTGCACGAGCCAGCGGTCGCGGAAGGGCAGGTCGAGCGTCACGGTCTCGACCATCCGTGCCTCCCGTCCCCTCGGGTCCTGCTCCTCACCCTAGGTGCGGCCCCGCGTGCCCGTCCCTGCGGCGCGTCGTGAGGAGGGCGACGCGCCGTGCCAAGATGCCTGGGTGACCGATCCTGCGCCGAACGCCTCACCGGGCTGGCGTCCGGGGACCGTGCGGGACGCCGCCGGGGGGATCCTTGCGCTCATGCTCGCGACCTTCCTCGCCGTGACGACCGAGCTGCTCCCGGTGGGCCTGCTGCCGCTCATGAGCGACGAGCTGGACGTCACGGAGTCGACCGCGGGGCTGCTCGTGACGGTCTACGCCTTCATGGTCGCCGCGCTCGCGGTGCCGCTGACGCTCGCGACCGTGCGCCTCCCGCGCAAGGGCCTGCTGCTCGGGACGCTCGTCGCGTACACCGTGAGCAACGCCCTGGTCGCGGTGGCGCCGACGTTCGCCGTCGTCGCGGCCGGGCGGGCCGTGGGCGGGATCGCGCACGCACTGTTCTTCTCGGTGAGCATCGGGTACGGCGCGCGGCTCGTGCAGCCGCTGTTCACGGGCCGCGCGCTCGCGCTCGTGACCGCAGGGGCGTCGGCGGGCTTCGTCTTCGGCGTGCCTCTGTCGACCTCGTTGGGTGCAGCCGTGGGCTGGCGGACCGCGTTCGCGGTGCTCGCCGGGGTCTGCGCGCTCACCACGGTGCTGGTCGCGCTGCTCCTGCCGGCTGTCGCGGGCGGAGGGGGCGCGCGGCGAGACGATCACGGGCAGGCTGCCCGACGTTCGCGCCTGGCCGTGGTCTCGACCGCGAACGCGCTCGTCTACCTGGGCCAGTTCTCGGTGTACACCTACGTGTCGGTCCTGCTCCTGGCTGCCGGGCTCTCGGTCGCGGGTGTGGGACCGGTGCTGCTCGGGCTCGGGGCGCTGGGCCTGGTCGGGACCTGGTACGCGGGGGTCTCGCTCGACCGCCGGCCGCGCCGGACGGTCCTCGTGGTCCTGGTGACGCTGACGCTGGGCCTGTGCGCGCTGGGCCTGGCGTTCCCCGCGCTCGCCCCCGTGCTCGTGGCCGCCGTGGTGTGGGGCGCGGGGTTCGGCGGCGTGGCGTCGATCTTCCAGACGGCTGCGATCCGTACGCGCGGGGCGTCGCCCGACGTCGTGGGGGCGCTCGTGAACTCGACCGCGAACATCGGGATCGGCGGGGGAGCGGCCCTGGGCGGTGCCGTGCTCGCGGGGTACGGGGTCGGCTGGCTGCCCTTCGTGGGGGCGGTCCTCGTGCTCGTGGGGCTCGTCGTCGTGGTGGTCGCGCGCAAGGCGTTCCCTTCGACCGTGTAGCCCCGCGGTCGCCCACCCCGCACGCCGACGCGGCGCACCGGACCAGGGGCCCGGTGCGCCGCGCGGGGCGTGCGCTACTTCTGGACGAACGCGAGCAGTGCCCGGTTGACGTCCTCGGCGTGGGTCCACAGGAGCCCGTGCGGTGCGCCGTCGACCTCGACGTAGTCGGCCTCGGGGAAGGCCGCGTGGAACGGGCGGCCCGTCGAGTCGATGGGCAGGATCCGGTCGGCCGTGCCGTGCAGGATGAGCGCGGGCTTGCCGCTCGCCCGGACGGCCGCGACGTCGTCGCGGAAGTCCTCGATCCAGGTGGGCACGACGGCGTAGGCGGCGACGGGGGCCGAGCCGGTCGCGGTGTTCCAGCTCGCGGTGACGACCTCCTGGGAGATGCGCTCGCCGAGGTTCTCGTCGAGGTTGTAGAAGTCGTTGTAGAACTGCGTGAACCAGGCGAAGCGGTCTGCGCGGGCCGTCTCGGCGATCCCGTCGAACACCTCCTGCGGGACGCCCGTGGGGTTGTCGTCGCGCTGGACGAGGAAGGGCTCGAGCGAGGCGAGGAACGCGAGCTTGGCGACGCGGTCGTGGCCGTGGTTCGTGACGTAGCGGGCGAGCTCGCCCGTGCCCATGGAGAAACCGACGAGGATCACGTCGCGGAGGTCGAGGGTCTCGAGGACGGCGTCGAGATCGGCCGCGAACGTGTCGTAGTCGTACCCGGTCCCGACCTTGCTGGACTGACCGAACCCGCGGCGGTCATAGGTGACGACGCGGTACCCGGCGTCGAGCAGGACGCGGGACTGGCGCTCCCAGCTGTTCCCGTCGAGCGGGTAGCCGTGGACGAGGACGACGGCCTGCCCCGTCCCGTGGTCCTCGTAGTAGAGCTCGACGGGTGTGCTGTTCTCGGTGCCGGAGGTGATCGTGCCCATGATGCGTCCCTTCACGATGGAGCGTGAGAACGATCGTTCTCGCCGCTGGTCCTGACTCTAGAGAACGATCGTTCTCGGTGCAAGTAGGATGATGGACATGACTGCAGAGGAAGCACGGGAGAAGATCGTCGACGCAGCCGACCGCCTCTACTACGCCAAGGGCTACGCGGCCGTCGGCATGGACGAGCTGCGCCGCGAGTCGGGCGTGTCCCTGCGGCGCCTGTACGCCACGTTCCCCTCGAAGGACGACATCGTCCTGGCCGTGCTCGCGCGCAAGCACGAGCAGTGGGAGCGGGGGATCACCGAGCGCGTCGAGGGCGAGCCGGACCCGCGCGCCCGGCTCCTCGCGATCTACGACTACCTCGCCGACTGGTTCTGCGCCGACGACTTCCGCGGCTGTGCCTTCATCAACGCGTTCGGCGAGCTCGGGACCACTCACCCCGCGGTCGCCGACGCGGTCCGGACGCACAAGGCCTCGTTCGAGAGGTTCGTCGCACGACTGGTCGACGGCGCCGGTGCCCCTCCGGCGCTCGCAGGTCAGCTCGTCATTCTGGCCGAGGGGGCGCAGACGACCGCCGCGATCTCGGGGGACCCTGCCGTGGCGGCGCGCGCTCGCGCCGCGGCGGAGACGCTCGTCGACGCCGCGCTGGGCATGCCCGCGGTGTCGGGGGATGCTGCGTCGCACCGGTAGGTCTCCTCAGTCCCGCGACGTGCGCAGAGCCTTGAACGCGCCCGTCGACCAGAGCGCCCACGCGACGAGCACGGGCTGGAAGAACAGGCGACCGAACCGCTTGGCGTCGGTGTCGAGCCCGAACCCGTCCTTGTGCTCGAGCCACTGCCCGATGTTCCCGGGGAAGATCACGACGAAGAACGCCGCCGCGACGAGCCCGACCGCGACCCGTCGGCGCGACAGCACGACGAGCGACGAACCGAGCGCGATCTCGACGGCCCCCGACGCGAGGACCGTCACGTCCTCGTTCACGGGGAACCAGTCGGGGACCTGGGCCTGGAACTCCTCGCGCGAGAACGTCAGGTGCCCGATCCCGGCGAAGACCAGGCTCAGCCCGAGCGCGATGCGCCCGATGCGTCGAGCCAGGGTGTCGGGCGGCGGGTCGGCGGTCAGCAGGTTCGTCATGCCGCCATGGTCCTCGCGGTCGCCGCTGCTGGCATCTGGGGGGGGCAGAGTGCCCGACGGCGGCACTTACCCGGGCGGCGGGCTCACCTCGCGGGAGCCCGCTGCCCTCCGCGAGGTGCTCAGCGCGGCCCGTCGCCGTCGAGCACGGTCCGCAGCGCCGCGGCGAAGCCCGCGGGGTCGCCCGGCATCCCGTACTCGTCACCCAGGAAGCCGCCGTGCCCGCTCGGGAACGCGACCGCCTCGGAGCCGAGGCTCTTGGCGATGGCCCGCGCCGCGCGCGCAGCCATCTGCTGGCCGGACTCGTCGCCCGCCGCGAGGACCACGCGGGTCGAGGCCGAGGTGAGCGCGTCGTAGGCGGGCTCGTAGTGGGTGCAGGAGATGAGGTTCTGACCCAGCAGCGGGTCGTCGCGCGACCCGTCGTCCCCGGCGGGGAAGCCGAACGCGGCCGGGTCCGGCGCGGGGAGCTCGGCGACGTCGTCGGGGAACGGCCCCTCCCAGCTCGTCAGGGTGATGAACCGCGCCATGCCGGCCCCGAACCCCTTGGTCCGGTAGGTCTCCGAGACGGCCTGGACCGCCGCGAGCGCGGCGTCGCGGTCGGGCAGCGCGGGGCCCGACGGCGGCTCGTGGGCCACGAGGGTCCGCACCTGCTCGGGGTGCTCGGCCACGAGGGCGAGCGCGTTGATGGCACCGCCGCTGCTCGCCATGATGTCGACGGGCCCGACGCCCAGGGCGTCGATCACGCGGTGGAGGTCGTCGGCGTGGTCCTCGGGGCGGACGGGCGACCCGGGGTCGGGCCGGACGCTGCGCGAGACCCCGCGAGGGTCGTAGGTGACGACCGGTCGGTCGGTGAAGTGCGAGGCGAGCGTGCCGAACCCGTCGGCGCCCATGGGCGAGCCGATGAGCAGCAGCGCGGGCACCTCGGGAGTGGCGGCGCTCAGGTCGCCGCGGACGTCGTAGGTCACGGTCGCACCCGGTGCCTCGAGCGTGCGGGTCTCGATGTCGGTCATGGCGGAGCCTCTCGGTCGGTCGAGCGGCCCGGTCTGCTCGCGGCCCGTCTCGTGGTGTCGTCGGGGTAGACCCTGGGCGTCCCCGAAACTCATCGCGCGCGCCCGGACCAGTGTGTCCAGAGGAGGCGTCGTCCCGCGCGCGCACCGCACGCTGCCGACCTCGTCGCTGGTCCGCGGCTGCTAGCGTGACGGACGCCCAGCCCCTGTGGGCGTCGTCGAGAAGTACGGAGCACCGGTGAACACGTCGGCATCGGGTACCGAGGCAGATCTGCCCGTCCCGCCCAGGGAATCTCCTGCCGCGACCCTTGGGCGGTTGCTGCTCGTCGTCCTGGGGGTCGCGCTGGTCGCAGCGCCCGTCTGGGTCGTCGCGACGACCGGCGACACCGTGCGCCACCAGCACTGGGCGCTCGCTGCGGTCCTCGGAGCGAGCGTGGTCGCGGGCCTGCTCGTCCTCGCGGTGGCCCTCCTGGGTGCCCGCCGACGTGATCGTGGTCCTTCGCCACGGCGACCGCGGGCCCGCCGGATCCTGCGTGGGGTCGCGGTGGGTGTCGCCGTCGCCGTCCTGGTCGTCCTGGCGGCGGCCGTCGTGTGGCTCCGGCCCTTCCCCGCGACGGCGCCAGCGCTCGCAGCTCTCGAGAGCGACGGCTCGGTCGAGGTCCGTGACGAGGCGGGCTGGATAGCGTTCGTCCCGCGGGACGGTGCGGCGACGACCGGCCTGGTCTACTCGCCCGGCGCCCGGGTGGACGTGCGTGCGACCGCCGCCGTGCTGCGCCCGCTCGCCGAGGCCGGGTACCTGGTCGTGGCGCTCAAGGAACCGCTGGGCATCGCCTTCACGTCACCGAACCAGTCGGCGTCGGCGATGGCAGCGTTCGACGAGGTCGACACCTGGGCGGTGGGCGGTCACTCGTTGGGCGGCGTCGTCGCGGCGTCGTTCGCCGCCGCGCACGACGACGAGGTCACCGGCCTGCTCCTGCACGCCTCGTACCCGTCGGGCGACATGAGCACGGCCGACGTCGAGGTGACCTCGGTGTGGGGATCGCGCGACGGCCTGACGACGCCCGACAAGATCGAGGCGTCCCGCGCCGACCTGCCCGCCACCACCGAGTTCGTCGAGGTCCCAGGGGGCGTCCACGCCTTCTTCGCCGACTACGGCGAGCAACCGGGAGACGGTCAGCCGGCCACGAGCCGCGCCGACGCGCAGGCGCAGATCGTCGAGGCGAGCATCGGCGCGCTCGACCGCCTGGGGGCACCGAGCCCCTGAGGCTCGTCAGCGAACGGGTCGCTCGGCGCAGCCCATCCAGGACTGCAAGGTCTCGGCGGCTCTCTCCTCGCTCTCGTCGGTGCCCCACCAGCAGGGGAAGGGCGACGCGACCCGGTCGAGGTCCTCCCACCAGTCCTCGACACAGCTGTCGCGGCGCTCGCGGACGACGCTGCTCCTCGCGGCCTCCTCGTCCCAGGTCGCGAGCCAGGGATCGACGAGCAGGCTCGCGATCGCGCAGCTCATGAAGACTTCGGCGACCCGCTCGAACGACGCGCCCGATCTCAGGGTGTGCGTCCACCAGGCATTGAGGAAGGCCTCGACGGCCTCGCTCTCGTCAGCGGGCCAGGTGGACCACCGGGCTGCGGCCAGGCCTCTGGCGCACCACCGGGCGTCGAGGTCGACGCCGTCGACGAGCAGGACGACCAGCTGGGGGAGGACGCGGCGGACGATTGCCGGCTGGTCGGCCCAGTGGAGTGGGTCCTTCGCGGCGACCCGCAGCACCAGGTCGTCCGGCAGCGGTGCGTCCGGCGTGCAGAGCAGCGCGCTCTCCTCGTCGCTGAAACAACGACCGCATCCGCGGTCGACGGGGTGGGCGGCCACGCCGGAGAACAGGGTCGAGATCGTGGTGGCGGCTGCAGCGACATCGGTGTCCGGGAGCATGGCTCTCCTTCACGACTCCAGCGGGCCCGGCTCGCCGAAGAGAGCGACACTACCTGGCCTTTTCGACTACCCCGCCGGACGACGCGCCGCTCACGTCCCCGCGTCGAGCAGCGCCTCGTACGGCGCCGTCTCGACCACGCCCACGACGGCACGAGCCAGGTCGGCATCCGTGGTCACGAGCGCGACGCCCCGGAGCCGGGCGAGGGCCACGTACTCGGCGGCGTACGTCGAGGCCAGGCCCAGCTCGTCGGCGACCTTCCACGACGTGCGGCGCAGCACGGCGTCCCCGAACAACCTGACCGGGAGGCGGCCGACGCGCGCCAGGTGCTCGCGCCCGACCTCGGCCGGGAGGTCGCCCCGGTGCACGGCCTCGTGCAGCACTGACAGGGTCTGCGACCGCAGGAGGGCAGGGGCGAGCAGCCCGTGGGCCTCCGGGACCTGGGCGTCCTCCGCGACGAGTCGCAGGGCGGTGCCGGCGTCGACGACGAACCTGGTCATGGTGCACCTCGCGGGTCAGGGGCGGGACGGGTCGCACCCATCGTCACGCTCACCGGTGACGCACGCACCCGCGTGCGCGGCGCCGTCGGGCCGCGTGTCCCACCCCGCGGCTACGGTGGCCGGCATGGCACTCCCACCCGACCTCCTGGCCCGGCTCGACGCGGCCGTCGCCCTCTACGGTGCGGGCGAGCCGGCGACGCGCGCCCAGCTCGAGGAGGCCGTGCGCGGCCTCGGGGTAGCTCTCGACCCGGGCTACGTCGAGCTCGTCGGGCGGCACGGCGGCTGCTTCGTGGGTGTCCCCGTCCACGGGCTGCGCAACGCTCCACTGCTCGAGGACACCGACGTCGCGACCCTGACGCGCACCTTCCGCACGGACGGCTGGGACGTCGCGGAGGAAGGCCTCGTGATCGGGTTCGACGGGTCGGGAAACCCGCTCGTCGTCACGAACGACGGACCAGTCGCGACGTCCGACCACGACACGGGGGAGCGGTACGTCCTCGCGGAGACCTTCGCGGACCTGCTCGACCAGAACGTTCCCGACCTCGCACCGCCGGAGGGCGAGAGATGATCCTCACGCAGCGCAACGTGCTGGGCGGCCCCGAGCGAGACCTCGCCGCGGCGATCGTCCTGCGCCGGGCGCTCCAGGCGGAGTGTGCTGCGGTCGAGGTCCCCGGGCTCGACGAGCTCGACGTGATGCTCGCGCTCGGCGGCTCGATCACCTCCTCGGCAGGCCAGGCGGGGGTGCGGAACGTGCGCTTCTCGCGGGCCCGGCGACGGATCACGGCGACCGTCACCGTCCCTGCGGCCGAGCTCGACGCGGCCAGCCCGGAGATCGACGCGCTGCTGCCCTACCTCGCCGAGCTGGCCGCGACCGTGGCGTCACGGTGCGTGCCCGCCGAACCGGACGCGGTGCGCGAGGCGCTCGCGGGCGCGTTCGAGCGAGCGGTGGGGGCCGCGACGAGTCGCTAGGGCAGCGACCGGTCGTCTCAGGCCCGACGGCGACCGACCTGTCCCGCGCGGCGCCCTCAGGCGGCGGGGTCGCCCCCGAGGAGGCAGAGCAGGTCGGTCGTGACGAGCTCGCCCTCGGCCTCGATGCGCGACCCGCCCTCGCCGGAGCGTGACCTCGCGAACGCCGAGAGGTCGAGGCGGTGGACGCTCGTCCGGTCGCGGCCGTGACGCCGCATGAACAGACCCGCCCCCTCACCGTCCTCACCGACCAGGACCCAGTGCGGGGCGAGGTCGGCAATGTCGTGGGCCTCGTTGGCCTCGGCGAAGCGGTGCGGGCCGTGGACCGTGAAGCCGTCGGGGCGCCGCACGCCCGGCGTCGAGCGCCACGTCTCGGCGATCGTGGGGTTCGGTCCGTCACCCAGGCCGCGCAGGAGTGCGACCTGCACGGACACGAACCCGGCGAACGTCTCGGCGACGACCTCCCCGGACCCGTCGATGCCGTCGACGCGGAGGACCGCGCGCTCACCGCTGCCCTCGGTCCGGTCGGGCGCGAAGAAGAAGGTCTCGGCTCCGTCGGGGTTGCTCGCGAAGCACAACCTGTCCCCGGTGAGGCGCCACTCGGCGGTGAGCGCGTCGTCGGCCTCCGCGACGTGCTCCGGGTCCACGAGCGACGCGACGTCCACGTGACCGACGCGACTCGTGCGGGCCTCCGTGAGCCACCAGCGGTACGACGCCGGGAGCCGTCCGACCCGGGCCTCGGCCGCCCGTACCCAGCTCTCAGAGGCCCCGTCCCCCGGCCACCGCCGGATCTCCGGTGTCGACTCGACGAGGTCGCGCAGCATGGCGAGGTCGGGCGTCATGGAGGCAGAGCCTGCCAGCCTTCGTGCCTGCGGGCGCGCGTCGACACGTGCCCGCCCGGGCGTCGGTGCGGCGGGCTCCGCGCGCAGGGGTGATGCTGGGCAGATGGAGATCGAGGCCGTCGGCGAGGTGTGGCACTGGCGTGGACCCGCGCCCTTCCACTTCGTGTCCGTGCCCGATGCGGAGAGCGCCCGTATCCGCGAGGTCGCGTCGCTCGTGACCTACGGCTGGGGCATGATCCCCGTCTCGGCCCGGATCGGGGCGACGACGTGGACCACGTCGCTGTTCGCCAAGGACGGGCTCTACGTCGTCCCGCTCAAGGACCGGATCCGCGCGGCCGAGGACGTCGAGCTGGGCGACACGGTCACGGTCGTGCTGACGCTCGACGTCAACCGCTGAGGGCGTCCCCGGGAGCCGCGACCGCGGCAGGGCCCGGGGGCCGGGTCACGGCCCCGACCCCCGCCTGAGCCCGCGCGACGTGCGAGCGCGCGTGCTCGATCGCGGGCGGGAGGTCGGCGAACAGGTGCTTCTCGTGGCGCAGCTCGTCGAGGACGCCGACGCGCGTGAGCACGGGCAGGTGGGCGGGCTGGATGCCCTTGACCAGGACCGTGACGCCCGAGCGTTCGAGGTCCGCGACGAGCTCACCGAGCGCGTGGGCACCCGTCGCGTCGACCAGGCGCAGGTGCGAGAGCCGCAGGACGACGACCAGGGCGTCCTGGTCGTCGCGGATCTGCGCGTGGATGCGGTCCGCGGCACCGAAGAACATGGCGCCGTCGAGCCGGTAGAGCGCGATGTGCTCGTCGCCCGGCTGCGCCGGCCCCGGGAGGGGCTCGCGATGGACCGCGGCAGCCTGCGCGACCGAGCGCAGCGCGAAGAACGCCGCGACGAGCAGCCCGATCTGCACGGCCTCGATGAGGTCGACCGCGACGGTCACGACCGCCGTCACGACGAGCACCACGGCGTCCGCGCGCGTCGAGGTCAGCACGGCCCGGAGGGTCGAGACCGAGACCATGCGCACCGCGGTGACCATGAGGACCCCGGACAGCGCGGCGAGCGGGATGACGGAGACGGGACCGGTCGCGAGGTAGATGACGCCCAGGATCACGACCGAGTGCACGACGGCCGCGAGCCGCGTGCGGGCACCGGCGCGCACGTTGACGGCCGTGCGCGCGATGGCACCGGTCGCGGGCATGCCGCCGAACGCGCCGCTCGCGATCGACGCGAGCCCCTGGCCCACGAGCTCCCGGTCGGGGTCGTAGCGGTGCGTCGCGTCGTCGGGCACGATCGCGCTCCCGGTCGCCCCGCGCCGCCCGGCCGGCTCGGGGGACGGCATGGCCGCGGCGACGCGGGCCGAGAGGAGGGACTCGATCGCGGCGAGCGCCGCGACCGCGACCGCGGGGCCGATCAGCGACCGCAGCATCCCGGCGTCGAGGTGCGGCACGGACGGCAGGGGCAGGGAGTCGGGCAGCGCTCCGATGCGCGCGACGGGGGCGCCGACGAGCTGGGCGACCACGGTGGCGAGCACGACCGCGACGAGCGAGGCGGGCAGTGCCGGCGCGACGCGGGGCAGGACCAGCATCACGACGGCCACGAGGGCGACGGTGCCGAGGGTCCACAGGACTGTCGGGCCGTCCCCGGACGCGGCGACGGCGGAGTCGATGGCCACACGCAGCGGGTTGCCGCCCACCGCGCCCGTGACACCCAGGGCCGCCGGCACCTGCTGGAGGAAGATGATCGCGGCGATCCCGGCCGTGAACCCCTCGACCACGGGCCACGGGATGAAGGTCACGACGCGGCCGAGACGCGTCACCCCGGCCAGGAGCACGACGACGCCCGCGAGGATCGCGACGAGCGGTACCGCCGCGGGGCCGTGCTGGGCGACGATCGGGGCCAGGACCACGGCCATCGCGCCCGTCGGCCCGCTGACCTGGACGCGCGAGCCGCCGAGCACCGCGGCCACGATGCCCGCGACCACGGCCGTCACGAGGCCCGGGCCGGGCCCTACCCCGGCGCTCACGCCGAACGCGAGGGCGAGCGGCAGGGCCACCACGCCGACCGTGATGCCCGCGAGCAGGTCGGCGCGCAGCGTCCGCGGTCGGAGGTCGACGTCGGCGCGGGACGGCAGCAGGTCGCGTACCGAGCGGTCCGCCCGGCTCACTGCCCGGTCCGTTCGCTCGCCCCCTGGAGCGGAGGCAGCTCGTCCGCGGCGGCGAGCTGTCGGCCGGACGCGTCGAGCGTCTCGCGCAGGAAGGCGCGTGCCACGACGAGCAGCTCGGCGACGAGCGGGCGGCTCAGCCGGTAGACGACGGTGTTGCCCGTGCGCGAGGACGTCACGACACCGGCGCGCTTGAGGACCGCCAGGTGCTGGGACAGGACCGAGGCCTCGACGCCGGTCGCGGCGAGCAGGTCGGCCACGGGGGCCTCGTGGTCGGGCGCGGCGCTGAGCACCTCGAGGGCCTGGATGCGGGTGGGGTGCGCGAGCGAGCGGAAGAGCTCGGCCTTGATCGCGTAGAGCGGCGCCGTGGTGGCGGTGGTGGGCACAGGACCTCCTGGGGACTTGGTGAGTTTAGCAACTCCTCAAGTCAGAGGATGCCTCGGCCCATGTGCGAGCGGCGGGCATCGGCCTCAGCCCTCGATCGACGGCGCCGGGGGCGGTGTCGGGTCCAGGGCCACGAGGACGGCGGGGACACCGCACCCGAGCGGAGCGGCGACGTCCATGCGCGTCACAATGGTGAAACCGTCCGCCGTGACCGGGGTGTCGAGCCCGACCTGTGCCCCGTTCGTGAGCGCCACCGAGTAGTCCGTGATGCGCGCCCCGAGGGTCTCCCAGTCGATCACCCAGTACCGGGTCGGGAGGTCGCCGTCGACCAGGTCGGCAGGCAGCGCCCCGACCGAGGCGGCGAGGCCGTCGATCGCGACGACCACGTCGGCGAGCTGCGTCGCCTGCTCAGTCCCCGGCGCCGACACGTCGACCTCTGCGGCAGCAGCCTGGACGGCCGCACAGGGCTCGGCCAGCGCTGCGATCATCGGGGGGTTGTCGATGAGCTCGGGCGGGTCGTGCGACAGGTACGGCCCCAGGACCGTGACCGCTCCCCAGACGCACGCCGCAGCCAGACCGAGGCCCACGGCGCCGAACAGCCACGCCAGGAAGGGTCCCCACCCGCGGCGCCGGGGCGCGAGCTCGGCGGGTGACAGCGGCGGCATCGGCCCCGGGTTCGACGACATGGAGCGATCCTGGCAGCGCCGTCCCGCGCACGGCGAGGACACCCTCGGAACCGTGACCGCTTCGCAACCCCGTCGCGGGCCGAGCTCTCGACCGGCCTCATCTGGCCCTCATCCGCGGTGGCTACGCTCGGCGGCTCATCATCCATGCGGACGTCAGGGGGCTTTCTCCGCAGAGCGCCTCGTCGTCTGCGCGCTCTCGACGAGGAGAACAGATGCCCAGCACGGAGACCGACGTGTCGACCCCGCAGACGCTCCCCAGTGACGCACCCGCGCGGCAGGGGTTTGCGCGCCGTTCCGAGTCCGCGATCACCGCCCTGGCGGTCCACCTCGCCCGGTGGTCGATCCCGGCACTCCGGATCACGCTGGGCCTGGTGTTCCTCGGCTTCGGGGTCCTCAAGTTCTTTCCCGGGGCGAGCCCCGCGGAGGAGATCGTGACGCAGACGGTCGGCGCGCTGACGTTCGGCGTCGTCGAGGGCCTGGGGGCCGTGCTCCTGACGGCGGTCGTCGAGACGTTCATCGGGCTGACGCTCCTGACGGGGCGGTGGCTGCAGGCAGGTCTCGTCGTGCTCGCGGTCGCGCTGGTCGGCATGATGTCGCCCGTGGTGCTGTTCGCCGGCGAGCTGTTCGGTGACGGCATGACGCTCATGGGGCAGTACGTGCTCAAGGACATCGTCTTCGTCGCGGCGGCGGGCGTGATCGCTGCGGCCACGCTCGGGGCCCGTCTGACGCGTGACGCCCGCTGAGGGCCTAGGCCCACCACGTCCGCAACCGCAGCCCGACGGCGCCACGCGCGCGGCGCCGTCGGGCTGCGGTCCCGCGGGGCTCGCCTCGCGAGGCACAGCCGACTCCCAGATTCGGCACCTACGCTGCTCGGACGCTCGCCGCACCGGCGCCCGCGTGCCCCGGCGATCCCGAGACACACCGGAGTCCTCATGAAGAAGCTGCCCGCCGTCCTCACCGCGCTCGTCGTGACAGCAGCCCTCGCGGGGTGCTCGACCGGAGGGGATGCACCCCAGGCGGAGGCGCCGGCCTCGTCGGCCGCCCCGGAGGGGGCGGCGCCGGCCGAGGCGAACGACACGGACCTGCACTTCCTCGCGATGATGACCCCGCACCACGAGCAGGCCGTCGAGATGAGCGAGATCATCCTGGCCGTCGACGGCGTGAGCGACGCGACGCGCGACCTCGCGCAGCGGATCCTCGACGGGCAGGCCGAGGAGATCGGGATCATGCGCGGCTGGGCCGACGCGTGGGGGCAGGACGACCTCATGCAGATGCACTCGGTGCACGTCGCGAACGGCATGCTGACGGGCGACCAGATGGGGTCGCTCGAACGTCTCGCGGACGCGAGCGCGGGGGACGCGACAGCGGTGGCAGAGGCAGAGAAGACGTTCCTCGAGCTCATGCACTCGCACCACGAGGGCGCGATCGCGATGACGCAGGGCGAGATCGCGGACGGTGGGTACACCGACCTGCAGGACCTCGCGCAGCAGATGGTCGACGTGCAGACGGCCGAGATGGCCGAGATCGACGGGCTGCTCGGGCGGTAGCACCGCGCGCCTTCCTCGCGCCGCCTCGCGCCGCCTCGCGCCTGCCCCGCCCCGCCCCGCCCCGCCCCGCCCCGCCCCGCCCCGCCCCGCGCGAACGCTACCGGCCGGTAGCGGCCCGCCGTGGCTACACTCCCGGACGTCGGGAGAAGGGGGGCAGCATGGTCGACAGGGAGCTGTCGGAGATCGTCGGGACGCCCCAGGACGGGGGCAGGTCCGTGCTGACGACGGTGCAGGTCTCGATCCTGTCGGGGCTGAGCGCGGGGCTCACGGACGAGGCCATCGCCGGTCGCCTCGGCATCAGCGTCCGCACGTGCCGTCGGCACGTGGCGACGCTCTTCCAGGTGCTCGGTGCGACGAGCCGTTTCCAGGCGGGGGTCCTGGCCGCGCAGCGCGGCTGGGTCGCGCGGCGCGTGCGGCACCGACCAGAAGGTGCGCCGTCCTGACCGATGAGTTCTGCTGGTCGGTGCGGTCTGACCCCTCGACCGCACCTGCTGGACCGAGAGAACCGAGGACCCCATGTCTTTTCAGGCGTACCTGGACACCATCGAGGACAAGACGGGGCTCACCCCGCGCGAGCTCCTGACGATCGCGCAGCAGAAGGGCTACGACGACCCGTCGGTCAAGGCCGGCGTGATCGTGGAGTGGCTCAAGGAGGACTACGACCTGGGTCGTGGCCACGCGATGGCGCTGGTCCACGTCATCAAGAAGGGGCCCACGATCGACAGCAAGCACGTCGGGTCGACCGGTACGCACCGCGACGAGTCGGACACCCTGTGGTTGGACGGCAAGGCGACCAAGCCAGCCTGAGGCGGGGCGTCCCGCCGTGCCCGACGGCGGCGCGCGCCCTCTCGCAGAAGGTGCGGTTCGTCGACGAAAGGGATCGATGTCCGACTCGCGGAGTTCGTTACCTCACTGTGACAATCCCTCTCTTGCCATGTACCGTCGATTCTGCTTCGCAGAGAACCCTCTCGCCGGAGCCCTCAGGTGGACGCCGAACCCTGTCACCTCCCGAGGCCACGAACTACACCCATGACAGGGGTGGGGGACCCATTCTTGTGGGCACCGGAGACGGTGTCCTTGGGGTGAAGCCGCACGGACCTCGGTCCGCACGGCCGGGTGAGCTTCTCCGACCCGAACCCGACAGCTGACCTCTCAGGCGTCCAGGAGAACACTCGTGACCTCACGCACGTCCGCGCGCCATCGTGCTGCGCACCGTCCCATCACCCCCTTGACGTCCCTCGGACGATCCGCCGCGTCGAGCGTCAGCTCGGTCGCCCGCCGCAGCGCCGTCGTCGCGGCCTCGTCCGGCCTGCTGATCTCGGTCTTCACGGCTCCGGCGAACGCGGCCCCCTCGACCGACCAGGCGAAGACGTTGGTCGGCACGGTCGACCTCGCCGCCGTCACCGCTCAGGCCCGCGAGGCCCTGCAGACCAGCCCCGTGGTCACGGTCGCCGCCGACGCGGCGCTCGCGATCGAGCAGGCCCCGGTCGCCGTGACCCCCGCACCGGAGCCCGAGCCGGAGCCCGAGCCCGAGCCGGCTCCCGCGCCTGCACCGCAGCGTGCCGCCGCGCCGTCGCGCTCGGTCGAGCGTGCCGCGCCCGCCGCGACCAAGACCGTCCAGGCCGCCGCCCCGGCGCCCGCGGCCTCGGGCTCGTCGGTCGTCGACATCGCCATGAAGTACGTGGGCGTGCCCTACGTGTACGGCGGCTCCTCGCCCAGCGGGTTCGACTGCTCGGGCCTGGTCCAGTACGTGTACGGACAGCTCGGCGTCTCGCTCCCGCACCAGTCCGGTGCGCAGCGCAACGCGGGCACGGCCGTCTCGGCCTCGGAGGCTCGCCCCGGAGACATCATCTGGACCCCCGGTCACGTCGCGATCTACGCCGGCAACGGCATGCAGATCGAGGCCACGACCCCGGGCAGCACGGTCAAGTACAGCAAGATCTGGCAGAACAACCCGACGTTCGTCCGCGTCGGCTGATCTTCCCGCCCACGAGGCCCCGTCCACAGCACTGTGGACGGGGCCTCGTGCGTTCCCGGGCACGAGCGTGCGAGCGGGGCGGTGACCCCGGGACGTCGCTCCCGAGGTGCGCTCCACGACCACCGCCGCGGATGAGTTGTCAGAACGTGGCCGGGCCATACCCCGGCCACGTTCTGACAACTGATCCGGGGGCTCCGCAGCCAGTCGGCCGGACCCGCCGCTACCGCCGAGCTGTCAGAAGCGGCCCGGGGTCACCACCGGCCACGTTCTGACAACTGATCGGAAGCCGAGCCCGTCAGACGACGACGGTCGCCACGAGGACCACCGCGAGCAGCACGAGGTAGGCCCGGGCGTGCACGCGGTCCGGCATCCGCCCGACGAACCGGCGCGTGAGGACGATCCCCAGGACGGATCCGATCGCCAGGCCGACGAAGGCCGAGAGGTCGACGTAGCCGAGGTGACCGGCCCCGAGGACCGATGCCGAGGCGCCGCCGGCCACCACGTAGGTGATCGAGGCGGCGACGGCGACGGGCAGGCCGAGCGGGTTGGCGAGACCGGCCGAGTCCGTCATGGACCAGCCGTGGCGACGGAAGAGCGGGACCGTCATGACGCTGCCGCCCACGCCCAGCAGCGCCGCGACCGCGCCCACCGCGGGCCCGACGACGAAGGTCGTCGCTCGGCCCAGCGGACGCGCGGGGCGTGCTGTGGCGAGGAACCCCGGGCGCAGCACCGCGTTGAGGAGCGTGACGGCGAGGTAGACGACGAACGCCCATCGCAGCGCCTCGCCGGGCACCAGGCCGGCGACCGAGGCGCCGAGCGCAGCGCCGATGGCGATGAACGCCGTGAGGGGCCAGAGCGCGTCGGTCCTCAAGGTCCCTGCACGGTGCTGGGCGAACGTCGCGACGCCCGCGTTGACGACCATGACCGCGGACGAGGTGGCGACCGCGACGTGCATCCCCATGTCCTCGGCGAGCGGCGCGGATCCGGGCCCCGAGAGGAGCCAGAGCAGCAACGGGACGATCATGAAGCCGCCGCCGAAGCCGAAGAGGACGGTGGTGACGCCGGTGAGGCATCCGGACAGGAGCAGGACGAGAAACATCAGGGTCCACGCTAAGAAGCAAGCCCCGTGGCGTGCATCCGCGGATGTGCCAGGTTCTTTCGCGATCACGCCAGCGCTGGGTAGGGTCGCGGTGTGCGCAACACCCCGCTCGACCAGGTCGACGACGTCCCGCGCGACGTTCTCCCGATCGGCACCGACTACGCGACGGGCGAGGTGCTCACCCCGCACCGTCACCGCAGGGCGCAGCTGCTGTACGGAGCGACCGGGGTCATGCACGTCGAGACGGACGACGGCAGCTGGGTCGTCCCGACGCACCGCGCCGTGTGGATCCCCCCGGAGACCGTCCACCAGGTCACGATGTACGGCGTCAGCACGTGCTCCCTCTACATCGAGCCCGCCGCCGCGCCGTGGGGACCGGCCACGTGCGAGGTCGTCACGGTCTCGCCTCTCGCCCGGCAGCTCCTCCTCGAGGCGGCCGACCTCCCCGTGGAGTACGACGAGCACGGCCGGGACGGCGCGCTGGTCCGGCTGCTCCTGTTCGAGGTGTCGCGCATGACGCCCCTGCCGTTGCACGTCCCGCTGCCGAGCGACCGCGCGCTGCTGGCGATGTGCCGAGCGTTCCTCGACGAGCCGGACGCGCACGCCTCGCCCGTCGTCTGGGCGGCCGCGCTGCACGTGAGCCTGAGGACGTTCAACCGCCGCTTCGGGGCGCAGACCGGGCTGACCTTCGACCGGTGGCGACAGCGTGCGTGCGTGCTGGCCGCCCTGCCCCGGCTCTCTGCGGGAGAGTCCGTGACGCGCGTCGCCGGCGCGCTGGGGTACGAGAGCCCGGCCGCCTTCTCGACCATGTTCCGCCGGGTCCTCGACGCGAGCCCGCACGAGTACCTCGGCACGGGAGCGCGACCGAGCCGTCTCGGCGCCGTGACATCCTGACGCGATGCGCGTCGAGCCGGTCAGCCCTGAGGTCCTGGTCGCGCGGGTCGCCGCGCTCGTCGTTGAGCGGCCCCGCACGGACGGGGCATTGCGCGTGCTCGTCGACGGCCACCCCTCGACGCACCCGGAGACGCTCGCCGACCTGCTCGTCGAGCCCCTGCGCGTCGCGGGCCGCCCGACGGCGCGCGTCAGCGTGCGCGACTTCCTGCGGCCCGCGTCGGTGCGGCTCGAGCACGGCCACGAGGACCCGGACGCCCTGCTCGACGAGTGGATCGACGTCGGTGCGCTGAACCGGGAGGTGCTGTCCGCCGTCGGGCCTGCGGGGGAGGGGCGCTACCTCCCGAGCCTGCGCGACCCCGTGACCTCGCGCTCGACGCGGGCGGGCTACGTCGAGGCGCTCCCGGGGCTGGTCGTGCTGCTCGACGGGTCGCTGTCGCTCGGCCGCGGGCTCGACGTCGACCTGACCGTCCACCTCGCGCTCCAGGACGCGACGGTCGCTCGGCGCACGCCGCCCGCCGACGCCTGGACCCTGCCCGCGTACGCGCGGTACCGGGGCGAGGTCGCGCCCGAGCGGACGGCCGACGTGGTCGTGCGCGTCGACGACGCGCGCCGCCCGGCATGGGTCGCGCGAGCGTGAGGCGTCGCGCAGAAGGGGAGCGACGTCGTCGGGCGGCAGAGACCTCCCGCGGCCCGACGACGGCGCGCGCCCCGCACGCGAGCGTCCGGTAGGGTCTGGCAGCGTCGCGTGCCGGTGGCAGACCGTGTCAGGCATGGAGGCGCCGGACACGAAGGAGCCCGACGATGACCACGTCGCCCCCTTCGCCCTCACGTGACTGAGGGCGAGAAGAACCACCTCGCCGAGACGCCGGAGCTCGTCGAGACCGGTCTCCCCGAGACACCCCGGCTCGTCGCCTGGAGCCGCGAGCTGCGGGCCGTGCACGACCGGCTGCGCGAGGCGCTGCGCGTGACCCGTGCGGCGCTCGACGACGGAGAGCCCGCCGAACCCGCGACCCGCGACCTGCTGCTGTTCTGCCACGGATTCTGCACCGCGCTCACGGGGCACCACGAGGGCGAGGACCGCGAGCTGTTCCCCGCGATCGCGGCCGCGCACCCCGAGCTGGTCGGGACGTTGCGGAACCTGAGGCAGGACCACTCGATGATCGCGCACCTGCTGGGCGGCCTGACGGCCGCGGTGGACCGGGCGGCGCCCCCGGACGAGCTCGAGCGTCACTTCGAGGGGGTCGCCGCGATCATGGAGTCCCACTTCCGGTACGAGGAACGCATGCTCCTCACGGTGCTCGACACCCTGGCGCTCGACGCGGACGTGCGCGAGGTGCTCGGGCCGCTCTGAGCGGCGGCGGGGCGATCGAGGTCGGCGGGGCGGGCGGGACGGCGGGCAAGCCGCCCCCGCCCGCCCAGCACCTCAGCCCTGGGCGACCGTGACCCGCCCGTTCGACGACTGCGCGTCGAGGTGGAACTCGCCGTCGGGGTCGTCCGGCACGGAGACGTCGGTGCCGCCGAGGTCCGTGGACGCGCTCACGCGGTAGCTGCCCTCGGGGACCGTGAGCTGCACCGTGCCGTTGTCGGTCGTCGCGCGGACGTCCTGCGGGGTCGCGAGCGTGAGCTCGATCGACCCGTTGGAGGTCTCGACGTCGACGCCCTCGGTGCCGCCCAGCCCGGTCCCGGTGATCTTCCCGTTCGAGGTCCGCGCAAGGACCCTGGCGTCGACCCCGGTGAGCGTGACGGACCCGTTGCTCGTCCGGACGTCGACCGCGCCGGTCCGGTCCAGGTCGATGCTCCCGTGCGACGTCTGGCCCGTGACGGGCAGCCCCGCGGGCAGGTCCACGGTGTAGCTCGCGGAGCAGCGGCGACCGCAGCCCGCGAGCACCAGGACGCCGTCCTCGATGCGGTGCGTCTCGCTCGCGGGGTGCTCGCCCACGTAGTCGACCGTCCGCTCGATCGACAGCGCGGTCGCGTCGTCGGACCCGCGGAGCGTGACGGACCCGGCCTCGAGGTCGAGCCGGACCGAGGTGATCCCGGCGTCCTCGGTGTAGGTGTCGGTGGCCGTCGTACGGGGTCCGAACCCGCACGCCCCGAGGGCGAGCGCCGCGACGGCGACGAGTCCCGCCGTGGCCAGCCGTCGGTGTGTGGCCTGCATGTCGTGCCCCTGTCGTCGAGATCGGTCGGTGGCCGGGCGCATGCCGGCGAGGTCTGCTCGGTGGGCCCCACCCCCCCAGCGGGGCCCACCACGATCGAGGCTAGGCCGCCGAGGGCCCCGCGGACATCGGGCATTCCCCCCATCTCCGGCTCGGGGTTCACCCCGAGAGCCGCAGAGATCCGCGCGTGAGGGTCGGAGGATCCGGGCGGGGAGCCGGACTGGGACGGCAGTCCCGGCTCGACGCGCGCCCGAAACACCCCCGATGTACTCTCGCTCGGTAGGTAACCTTCCGACCTACTCATGTCCCAGGGGAACGACCGTCAACGGAGAGCGGTAGACATGCTTCTTGCAGGAGACCAGCGACTGCTCCGGGAGATCAACGCCCGGGCCGTCCTCGATGTGCTCGACGCCCACGACACCCTCGGCAGACCCGAGATCGTCGCGGCCACGGGCCTGTCCAAGACCACCGTGGCCCACACGCTGCGCACCTTCGTCGAGCAGGGTGTCGTCGAGGAGGCCGGGCTCGACCACGAGCGCCGCGGCCCCGCGGCCACGCTCTACCGGGTCGACCCGGAGCACGGCTACGCGCTCGCGGTCGACATCGGCCACGTGCGCGTCCGGGTCGCGCTGATCGACCTCGTCGGCCGCATCCGCGCCCGCGCCGAGCAACCCCTGTCGGCCAAGGACCCCGCGGCCCGCGCGAGCGTCGTCGAGAAGCTCGCCGCCCACTGCGTCGCCGCGGTGGGCCACGACGTGGGGACCGCGTCCGTCGCGATCCGGTGCGCCGTCGTCGGGCTTCCCGCGATCGTGGACCTCGACCACGCCATGGTGCGCCGCGTCCCCGGCCTCGAGAAGGGCGGGCCCACGCTGCACGCCGCCCTCGAGGAAGGCCTCGGCTGCCCCGTCCTGCTCGAGAACGACGTCAACCTCGCCGCGATCGCCGAGCAGCGCTCGGGCGCGGGCAAGGACCTGAGCTCGTTCGTCCTGCTGCGCCTCGGGATCGGGGTGGGGGCCGGGATCGTCATCGACGGCAAGCTCTACCGCGGCGCGTCCGGCGGCGCCGGCGAGGTCGCGTTCCTGCCGCAGCCCGGCCGCGCGCTCGGCGCGGAGAGCATCGGCGCCGCGTCGCTCGCGACGGCCGCGCGCGACGCGGGCCTGCCCGCCGACCTGGCGCCGCACGAGGTGCTCGACCTCGCGGCGGGCGGCGACGAGCGCGCGGTCGCGGTCGTCGACGAGCTCTCGGGGCGCCTCGCCGTGCTGATCGCCTCGATCTCGCTCCTGCTCGAGCCGCAGAAGATCTTCCTCGCGGGCGTGGCCTCCGAGGACGCGGTCCTGCGCCGCGTCCAGGCGTACCTCGCCGACAGGGTCGGCATCCTGCCGATCGTGGTCGAGCCCAGCAGGGTCGCGGCCGACGCGGTCCTGCTCGGCGCGGCAGCCCTCGCGCGGGACACCCTCCGCGACCAGGCCTTCTCGGCCGCGGTCCGCCGGGCGGCCGAGTCGGGCGACGTGCCCGACGACGCCGCGCACCCCGACTCCGACCTCACCTCCCAGGAACCCGACGATGCCCGCACCTTCTGACCTCGTCGCCCGGCTCGGCCTCCCGCCGGGCGCGCGGGCGCTCATCCTCAACGCCGACGACTTCGGGATGTGCCGGGCCGCGAACCGCGCGATCACCGAGCTGCTCGTCGACGGCCACCTGGACTCGACGACCCTCATGGTGCCGTGCCCCTGGGCCCCCGAGGCGCTCGCGTTCGCCGCGAGCCGCACCGACCTGGACCTCGGCGTCCACCTGGTGCTCACGAGCGAGTGGACGAGCTACCGCTGGCGTCCCCTCACGGGCGTCGGGACCACGCTCGTGGACGCGGCCGGGTACTTCCCGGCCGACTGCCGGACGGTCGAGGAGCAGGCGAGCGACGCGGACGTCGCGGCCGAGCTCGCCGCGCAGATCGACGCCGCGCTCGCCGCGGGCATGGACGTCACGCACCTCGACAACCACATGGGCTCGGTCTACGGCGTCGAGACGGGGCGCACGTTCCTGCCGCAGGTCTTCGAGCTCGCGGCGCGCCACGGCCTGCCCTTCCGCCTCCCGCGCACGATCGGC
This sequence comes from Oerskovia sp. Root22, assembly GCF_001429135.1. Lineage (NCBI taxonomy): Bacteria > Bacillati > Actinomycetota > Actinomycetes > Micrococcales > Cellulomonadaceae > Oerskovia > Oerskovia sp. Root22. The sequence goes on from NZ_LMIL01000013.1 coordinate 72,011, forward strand.
GGCATGGGCATGCCCGACGCCTATCAGGGGGTGCTCGACCAGGCCACGGCCGCGGCAGACGCCGCGGGGGTGGTGATCCTCGACCACCTGCTGACCCACCCGTTCGAGCTGCTGGGCGAGGGCACCGCGGAGGAGGAGGACTACGCCTCGATGAAGGCCGCCTTCCTCGACCTGGTGCGCGCGACCGAGCCCGGGGTCACCGAGTTCTTCCTGCACCCCATGCTCGACGACGACGAGCTCGGCGACGTCGCGGACTTCGCGGTCGCCAAGCGCGGGTTCGAGCGCCGGCTCCTGGCCGACCCCGACGTCGCGGCGACGCTCGCCGAGGAAGGGATCGTGCGCGTGGGCTGGCGCGACCTGCGCGACGTGCAACGGGGCCTGCCGCCCCGGGTGCGCGACGCCTCGGGCACCCCGGCCGCACGGGTGGGCGACGCCGTCGGGGGTGCGCGATGAGCGCCCTGACCACGCTGCGCGACCGCCGCCTGACCGGGCTGCCCACGCGCGGCCAGACGCTCGCCTACGGCGCCTCGGCGTTCCCCGCGAACCTCATGGCGCAGACGTTCTCGGCGTTCGTGGTGTTCTTCTACGTCGACCACCTCAAGCTCCCCGCGGGCTGGGTCGCGGGCGCGATGATCGCCCACGGCATCCTCAACGCGGTCCTCAACCCGCTCGTCGGCGCGGCCTCCGACCGCCACCGCACGCGCTGGGGGCGCCGCGTCCCGTGGATCGGCCTGGGGATCATCCCGCTCGTCGCGGCGTTCTCGCTCGTGTGGATGCCGCCGGACCTGAGCGCGCAGGGCCTGCTGGTCTGGTTCCTCGTCGTGGTCGCGGTCTACGACGTGGCGTACGTCGTGGTCGTCCTCAACACCTCGGCGCTCTTCCCGGAGATCTTCCGCACGACGGCGGAGCGCGCCCGGGGCAACACGCCCCGCCAGATCTTCGGCCTGGTCGGGATGATCCTGGGGACCGCGGCCGCGCCGCTGCTCTACGGGTCGCCGCTCGGCTGGGTCGGCATGGCGGTCGTGCTCGGGGCGCTGTGCCTCGGGTTCTACCTGTGGTCGCTCCTGGGCATGATCGAGCGGCCCGTCGACGAGGTCGCGGTCAAGGCCCGCGAGGCCGCCCTGCCCCTCAAGGACCAGCTGCGGTACACGTTCGCGAACAAGGCGTTCGTGACCTACGTCCTGGGATCGCTGCTGCTGCAGTCGACGACCGCGATCCTGCTGGCCTCGGTGCCGTTCTACGTGCGCTACGTGCTCGGCGGGGCCGAGGCCGACGCGACGCTCGTGCTCGCGCCGATCTTCGTGGTCGCGATCCCGGCGATCGTCGGGTGGTCGTGGGTCGTGCGCAAGGTCGGGCCGCGCAACGCGCTGCTGTGGTCGGTCGCTGCGTACGGCGTGGCCGTGGGGCTGTTCATGGTCCCGGGCTCGATGCCGGGCGCGATGGCCGTCGCGGGTCTCGTCGGCATCGGCGTCGCGGGCATGATGCAGCTCCTCGAGGTCGCGCTCGGACAGGTCATCGACGACGACGAGCGCCGCACCGGGCTGCGCCGCGAGGGCATGTACTTCGGGGTCAACGGGTTCGTGGTGCGCGGCTCGGTCATCGTGCAGGCCGTGGTGATCGCGGTGGTGCTCACGACGTCGGGCTACGACGCGGGACTCTCTGTGGCCGACCAGCCCGAGACCGTGTCGACGGGCATCCGCGTGCTCATGGGCGGCGTGCCGTTCGTCGTGGCGGGGCTCGCGTGGCTCTGCTTCTGGGCGTACCCGCTGCGCGGGCAGGACGTGCCGCCGGCCGGTGACGCGGTGGCGGACGGCGACGAGCCTCGCGATGCCGAGGTGCTGAGCCGCTGACCCTCGCGGTGCCAGGGCGGCGTGCTGAGCCGTTGAGGCCCTGCTCCTCGCGCCCCCGACGAGTTGGACGAGTTGTCAGAGCTGGCCCGGGCCATAGCCCGGGCCGGCTCTGACGACGCAGCTTGTGTCGGTGGGTGGGTGTTGCATGGGTCGTGCTCGCTCCGGCTGCCTGCCGGACCGACGACGGAGAGGACGACCCCGATGACGTGGTGGATCTGCCGGACGTGCGCCGTGGAGCACGCCGAACGGCCCGAGGTGTGCGCGATCTGCGCCGACGAGCGCCAGTGGGTGCCTGCGGACGGCCAGGCGTGGACGACGCTCGACGAGCTCGCGGCCGAGGGGCACGAGGTCTCGGTGACCGAGCTCGAGCCCGACCTGTTCGCGCTCGACGGGCACCCGGGCGTGGGGATCGGGCAGGAGTCCAAGATCGTGCGGACCCCGGCCGGGATGCTGCTGTGGGACCCGGTCGGGTACCTCGACGACGAGGTCGTGCGGCAGGTGCGCGCGCTGGGCGAGGTCGTCGCGGTCGTCGCGAGCCACCCGCACATGTTCGGCGTCCAGGTCGAGTGGAGCCGGGCGCTCGGCGGCGTGCCGGTCCTCGTGGCCGAGGCCGACGCGGGATGGGTCGCTCGCCCCGACCCGGTGATCGAGACCTGGTCGGGAGACCGCGAGGTCCTGCCGGGCGTGACCCTGAGCCAGCCCGGCGGGCACTTCCCCGGCAGCGCGGTGGTCCACTGGGCCGCGGGAGCCGAGGGGCGCGGGGTCCTGCTCAGCGGGGACACGATCTTCGCCAACCCGGACCGCACCTCGGTGAGCTTCATGCGCAGCTACCCCAACCGGATCCCGTTGTCGGGGGCCGTCGTGGACCGGGTCGCGACGCACGTCGAGCGCTTCGCGTTCGACCGGCTCTACAACAACTTCGAGGGCGTGATCCCGGTGGACGCGCGGGCCGTCGTGCGGCGCTCGGCCGACCGGCACGCGGCCTGGGTGCGCGGGGACTTCGACCACCTCACGTGACGGGGCCGGTGCGTGCCGACGGGATCGAGGACCGGAGACCGTGGACAGCGTCGCGCGACCCCGGCAGGATGACCGCGTGAACACCGGCCCTGCACTGGACCCCGAGATCCTCGCGTTCTACTCCGACCGCTACGAGGAGGACACGCGGCTCCGGCGCACCGCCCACGGCCGCCTCGAGATGCTGCGCACGCGCGAGCTCCTCGGGCGGTTCCTCCCGGCTGCCCCGGCGCACGTCGTCGACGTCGGCGGTGCCACGGGCGTGCACGCGCGATGGCTCGCCGAGGCCGGCCACGCGGTCGACCTGATCGACCCCGTGCCCTCGCACGTCGCCCGGGCGGGCGAGATCCCCGGTGTCCGGGCGCAGACCGGCGACGCGCGGGCGCTGCCCTTCGACGACGCGTCGGCCGACGTCGTGCTCCTCCTCGGGCCGCTCTACCACCTGACCGAGCGCCGCGACCGGGTGCTCGCGCTGCGCGAGGCCGCTCGCGTCGCGCGCCCGGGCGGCCTCGTGGTCGCGGCGGCGATCAGCCGCTACGCGGGCCTGCTCGAGCTCGCGGCCCTCGGGGAGGTCTCCGAGGAGTCCGAGCCGTCGCTGCGCCGGGCCGTGGCGACGGGACTGCACGACCCGCGCTCGGGATTCACGACCGCGTACTTCCACCTCCCCGAGGAGCTCTCGGGCGAGCTCGTCGAGGCTGGCCTCGACGCGGTCACGGTCTACGGGGTCGAGGGGCCCAGCGCTCCGGCGCTCGACAACCTGCCGCTCGACCAGGCCGAGCCCATGCTCGGGTCCGCGATCCGTGCGGCCCGCCTGCTCGAGACTGACCCGGCCATGATCTGCGCGAGCCCGCACTTCCTCGCGGTCGGTCGGGTGGTCTGACGCGCCCCGCCCGGCGAGCCCGTCCTACGCCGCGACGCCCCGCAGCACGTTGTCGACGAGCGCGTCCGCGAAGTCGACCGTGAGCGGGTGGTCGGGCGTGAGCAGCCGGTGGTAGCAGGCGCCCCAGAGCTGGTCGACGACGACCTGCGGGTCGGCGTCCGCGCGCATCTGGCCACGCTCCTGCGCGCGCCGCATGACCTCGGCAGCACGTTCCCGCCGCGGCACGGTGTAGTGCTCGAGCAGCGAGGCACGCAGCTCGGGGTCCGTCTGCGCCTGCCCGATCAGCTCGGCCATGACCCTGCCCGCGGGGGTCTCGGTGAGCAGGCGGACGAACGCGTGGAGCTGCGTGCGCAGGTCGGCCGTGAGGTCGCCCGTGTCGGGAAAGGCGAGCGTGGGCTCGACGGTCGCGCGGTACCCGTCGAACGCGAGCGCTCCCTTGGAGGGCCACCACTTGTAGATCGTCATGCGGCTCGCCCCCGCGAGCGTCGCGACCTTCTCGATCGTGAAGGCCGCCATGCCCTCGCGCAGCAGCAGGTCGCCGGCCGCCGCGAGGATCTCCTGACGGACCTCGTCGCTGGGGCGTCGCCCGCGCCCTCGCCGCTTGGCGGGTTCCTCGTTCGCCACTGTGTCCACCTTCCGTCGACCTACATATTGACACACTGTCCATATCCAGCGTTATATGGATGGCATGTCCATTAATCAGGAAGCCCACCCGACGAACCGCGTAGCGATCGTCACCGGAGCCTCGGGCGGCATCGGCCGAGCGGTCGCCGAGCGCCTGGCCCAGGACGGCCAGACGGTCGTCGTCGCCTATGCGGGCAACAAGGCCCGGGCGGACGAGGTCGTCACGACGATCCGCTCCGCGGGCGGCACCGCGACGGCCTTCCAGGCCGACGTGGCCGACGAGCAGCAGGTCGCCGCGCTCTTCGCGCACGCCGAGTCCGAGCACGGGGGAGCCGACGTCGTGGTGCACACGGCCGGCGTCATGCTCCTCGCGCCCCTCGTCGAGCTCGACCTCGACGACTTCGACCGCATGGTGCGGACCAACGTGCGCGGGACGTTCGTCGTCCTGCGCGAGGCCGCGCGCCGAGTTCGGGAGGGTGGGGCGATCGTCAGCTTCTCGTCGTCGGTCACCCGCCTCGCGTTCCCGACCTACAGCGCCTACGCCGCGACCAAGGGCGCGGTCGACGCGGCCACGCTCGTCGTGGCCAAGGAGATGCGCGGGCGCGACGTGACGGTCAACGCCGTGGCGCCCGGCCCCACGGCGACCCCGTTGTTCCTCGACGGGAAGTCGGACGAGCAGGTCGCGGGCCTGGCGAAGGCCGCGCCCCTCGAACGTCTGGGGGTCCCCGACGACATCGCCGAGGTCGTCTCGTTCCTCGCCGGCCCCGCCCGCTGGGTCAACGGTCAGGTCTTGTACGCCAACGGCGGGATCGCCTGACGGCGGCTTCCACGGAGCGGGCCCCGAGGGCCCGGGGCCGCTTGTGCAATCCGTCACAAGCACCGTCCAGGGGTCTGGTGAGATGGGACGATCGAGACGGTCCGAGGTCCCCCGCCGAAGGAGAGTGCCATGCGTCCGCTCGTCAGAAGGACGGTCGCTGCGGCGACCGTGATCGGCGCCCTTCTCCTGACCCGGCGTCTGACCATGACCTGGGGGACCAGGGACGGCGAGCCGTCCGACGTGCTCCCGGGCGACGAGATCGTCCCGCAGGCCGAGGCCGTCGCGACCCGGGCGGTCAGCATCGACGCCCCGCCGCACGAGGTGTGGCGCTGGCTCGTCCAGCTCGGCCAGGGCAGGGGCGGCTTCTACAGCTACGAGTGGCTCGAGAACCTCGTCGGCTGCGACATCCAGAACGCCGACCGGATCGACCCGCAGTGGCAGCGCCTCGCGGTGGGCGACGACGTCCGGCTCCATCCCGACCTCGCGCTGCGCGTCGTCGCCATGGTCCCCGAGCGTCACCTGGTGCTGCGAGGCGCAGGCCCTGCCGAGGCGTCCGCGCCTCCCTACGACTTCAGCTGGTCGTTCGTGCTGCGTCCCGCCCCGGACGGGGGCACTCGCCTGATCGTGCGCGAGCGCTACGGCTACACGCGCTGGTGGGCGGGGGCGGTCGTCGAGCCGGTCCAGCCCGTGAGCTTCGTCATGAGCGCCGGCATGCTGCGCGGGATCCGCGACCGCGCCGAGGGACGCGTGGGCGCGGCGAGCGCCTGAGGCGAGCGCCGCCGTCGGGCAGGACGCGCGTCCTGGTGACGAGGACGCCGAGCCCCGCCCGAACCGGGATGATGGTCTCGTGTCCGTCGCCCCGCACCGAGGTCTCGCGGTGAGCCCTGCCCTGACGATCCCCGAGGGCGAGCTCGCGTGGCGCTTCTCGCGCGCCTCGGGCCCGGGTGGCCAGGGCGTCAACACCACGGACTCGCGCGTCGAGCTCTCGTGGGACGTCGCCGCGTCGGTCGTCCTGAGCGACTCGCAGCGGACCCGCCTGCTCGAGCGCCTCGACAAGCGGCTCGTCGGGGGCGTGCTCACGGTCGTGGCCTCCGAGCACCGCGAGCAGCTCCGCAACCGTGCGGCGGCGCGCACCCGGCTCGCGGCGCTCGTTGCCGAGGGGCTCGCCCCGCCCGCGCGCCAGCGGCGAGCGACGCGCCCTACGCGCGGCTCGCAGGAGCGTCGCCTCGCGGCGAAGAAGCAGCGCACCACGACCAAGCAGATGCGCCGCCGCCCCATGGACTGATCGGCCCGACGGCGCCACGCGCCGGCGCACCGCCGTCGGGTCCCGATTGGCCCCTGCCCCAGACAAGTACGGCAGTTACTAGTCCCCCCTTCACGTGAAGAACAAGAGGGGGGTAGAGTAGAATCGTGCCGAAGCCACAGAAGTACCGTGACGTGATCAAGGCCCTCAAGGCCAACGGCTGGGTGCTTCTGCGCGACGGCAAGGGGAGCCACGAGTTGTGGGGGCTGCCGGACGAGAGCCAGAAGGCGTCGATCCCTCGCCACGGCGAGGTCTCGGCCGGGATCGTTGGACAACTGATCAAGAAGCTCGACCAGGCCCCGCAGAACTGGCGATGAAAGGAGCAAGCATCATGAGCAGCACGACCTATCAAGCACAGGTGCGCCGAGACGGCCGGTGGTGGTTCGTCTACGTTCCCGAACTCGACACCGCCGGTCAGGCACGCACCCTGTCAGAAGCCCACGACGTTGCCCAAGAGGTGATCGGCCTCTACCTCGATATCGAGCCTGAGACCGTGTCTGTGGAACTGGAGATCGAACTCCCCGAAGCGGCACGTGAGCTATGGACCGTCGCCGCCGAACGCGAAGCCGAAGCCCGCGCAGCCGTCGCCGCCGCCGCAGCTATGCGCCGCGAAGCCATCCGAAAGATGACCCACGACGGCATCAGCCAGGCCGACAGCGCCCGCGCCCTCGGCATCAGCCAACAGCGCGTCAGCCAACTCATTCACAGCTAGACAGGCCCACCGACCGCGACCACGTGCCCGGTGGTCATGGACTACCGGGTCTTCGAAGCCACTGCCGCATGCGCGGGAGGATGTCGAAACTCACCCTCGCCCAACGGGTTCGTTGACTCCTGACAAGTAGGGGCCGTGGGGCTCTGGCAGTCAAAGACCGGAGCCCCACGGGCTTGCACAAGCGACTACAGCGGCCACATCCACGCTACGTGCGTACAACGGAGACGAGCGCGATCGGGTGGGCGCGACAGCCGAGGCCCAGGGCCTCAGGAGATCGCTCGGATCAGAAGAGCGGCTCGGTCGAGATCTCGTCGGCCGACGGGGCGACGACCTCGAGGTCCTCACCCCAGTTCGAGAACGTCATCTCCATGCTCGTGCCCATGACGTCCATGACGACCTTGCGCATGAGGTCGTCGGCGTCGATCCAGTACTGGTAGGTCAGGGTCTCGGGGAGGGCCGTGCCCGCGGCGTCGGCCTGCTCCTTGATCGAACCCGTGAGCTTGGTCGTGTCGACCACGACCGTGTACTGCTGGGCCTTGACGCCGTCGAGGTCGACCGGCTCGCCCTCCTTCTCGACGCTCGTGATCGCGCCCTCGAGCGCCTCGACGCTCGCGGCGGGGTCCATCTGCTCGGTTAGGCCCTCGAACGACGAGGCCATGGGGTTGGACTCGTCCGCGGGGTCGATCGCGACGAACTTGTTCTGGCTGAGCTCGCCCATGTTCATGTAGAAGATGTTGTCGACGAACCGGATCTGCATCTCGCCCGAGCCGGGGACCGTCATGGTCATGGCGAGGTTCTGCGACCCGTCCTTGAACACGATGTCGCCCGCCATGTCCATGCTCGTGCCCTGGACCTCGGTCGTGGTGGCCATCGAGACGCTGCCCGCGGCGATCTGCGCGTCGGTGATGCGCTGGACGAAGTTCTCGGCCGTGAGGTCCGACGAGGCCTCCTTGGCGGGAGCCTTGTCCGACCCGGACGAGGCGGAGGCGGAGGACGACGAGGCGGGCGCGTCCGAGTCGGACGAGCAGGCGGCGAGGCCGAGGACCCCGACGGAGGCGACGGACAGGACGGCGATACCGCGGACGAGACGCACGAAGAAGGCTCCCTCAAGGGTGGTGGGGTGGTGTGGCGTGGGGCCACCTCTCCACTCTCCGTGGTGGGCGGACGTTGCGCAATGGGGAGTTGTCCCCCGGAGGGATGATCTTTGCCCCTGACGCGGTCCGCCCTGCGGAGCGGGTCCTCGGGTCCCGGCCCGGATGCCGACCCCCTCCTCGGGTGCGAGCATCGACGTGGCGCGTGCCGCCGTCGGGCCCGTGGGGCAGGGCGGGTACTGCGCCCCGACGCCCCGGGAGGAGCCGCGTGATCGACACCGTGACGAGCTGGTTCTCCGGCAGCGACATCACCGGGTGGGACGTCCTGTTCGCGGTCCTCGCGGTGCTCGGCGCCTGGATCCTGTCGCGCCTGTCCCGCAAGGCGATCGTCGCGATCGGTGCCCGCACCAAGGGGCTCTCGCCGCAGCTCCTCGCGGTCGCGACCCGCGTGGTGCACTACTTCCTGCTCCTCGTGGGGATCGGGCTGGCGCTGGCGTTCCTGGGCTTCCGCACCGAGCCGATCCTCGGCGCGTTGATCGTCGTCGTGATCGTCGCGGTCCTCGCGCTGCGGGGGATCGCGGACAACTTCGGGGCCGCGATCATCCTCCAGACCCGCATGCCTGTGCGCCTGGGCGACGAGATCGAGTCGATGGACTGGACGGGCGTCGTCAAGGAGCTCAACGGCCGGTCGGTCGTCATCCGCACGGTCGACGGGCGCGAGGTCCACCTGCCCAACGCCGCGGTGCTCGCCGCCCCGCTCGCCAACCACTCGGTGCTCGGCGCACGCCGTGCCACGGTCGAGGTGCGGCTCGGCGACGCGCTGCCCGACGAGGTCGCGACCACCGTCCTGCACGCGGTCGGTGCGGCGCACGGCGTCCACAAGCGGCCTGCCCCGGAGTTCCTGACGGTCTCGGTCGAGCCCGCCCGGACGACCGTCCACGTCCGCTACTGGCACGCGCCCACGACCGAGCCGCACGTGACGTCGGCGGTCGTCGCGGCCATCGGCGAGGCGCTGCGCGACCGCCCCGGCGAGTGGGCCGTCACGGGTCAGGTACCCGCACCGCCGCTCGTCCCGCCCGCGCCCGTCTGACGGGCGTCGTGCTCGCACCCCGCCGACCGGGCGGGCGTCGGACCCGTCCAGCAACCGAGAGTGAGGACCCACCGTGCACGCCGCCCTCGTCACGTCGTTCGACCAGCCCCCGCAGTACACGGAAGTCCCGGACCCCGTGCCCGGACCGGATGAGGTCCTGGTCCACGTCCTCGCCGCGGGGCTGCACCCCCGCGTCCGGTCGGGGGCAACCGGCACCCACTACACGAGCGACGGCGCGCTGCCTCTCGTCCCCGGGTTCGACGGCGTGGGCCGCACCGAGGACGGCCGTCGGGTGTTCTTCGCGGGGCTCCACGCGCCGCGCGGCAGCATGGCCGAGCTCGTCGCCGTCCCCGCGGGGCGCCTCGTCGATCTTCCCCCCGGGCTCGACGACGTGACGATCGCCGCGGCCATGAACCCTGCGATGTCGGCGTGGCTCGCGCTGCGGCACCGCGCGGACCTGCAGCCGGGCGAGAGCGTCCTGGTCCTGGGTGCGACGGGCAACGCGGGCCGCCTGGCCGTGCAGCTCGCACGGCACCTGGGGGCCCGGCGCATCGTGGGCGCGGGGCGTGACGCGACCTCGCTCGAGGTCGTGCGTCGCCTGGGGGCCGACGCGATCGTGCCGCTCACGGCCGACGACGTCGCCGAACGTCTCGCCCGGGAGGCCGCCGACGTCGACGTGGTGGTCGACTACGTCTGGGGAGCCCCGACCGAGCAGGCGCTCGCGGCCGTGACGGGTGCTCGGAGCGATCCTGCCCACCTCCTGCGCTGGGTGCACGTCGGCGCGACCGCAGGGCCTACGATCACGCTGCCGGCGGCGACCCTGCGCAAGACCAACGTGCAGGTCAGCGGGAGCGGGCAGGGCTCGGTGTCGCCCGGCGGCATGGTCGCTGCGATCACCGAGCTCGCGACGCTGCTGCCGCAGGTACGGCCCGCGGTCGACGTCGTCACGGTCCCCCTGCGCGAGGTCGCGGCCGCCTGGGAGGCGAGGACCGCGTCGGGCACGCGGGTCGTCCTGGTCCCGTGACGCCCGCCGCTCGTCCCTCGACGAGCGGGTGACATACGCCGGATCCGACGGGAGCGGCGCCCCCGGTGAGGTGACTCGCCGGGGGCGCCACTGCGCCGTCGGGCCGTCCTCCTGCCCGACGGCGTCACGCGCGCCGGGCGCGCGACCTCGCCACGGGCGGTGCGCCCCAGTGCGCTGGGCGCGTCAGGCCCGCGGGGAGCCGCGTGGCCGCGTCGCCCCGCGCGGCGTCGACCTGGACCTGGGTGAGGAAGAGCGCGTCGGTGAGGTCGGCCCCCGAGAGGTCCGCCCCACGTAGGTCCGCCCCGACGAGGTCGGCGCTGCGCAGGTCCGCGCCCCGCAGGTCCGCCCCCACGAGCAGCGCGCCGCGGAGGCTCGCGCCCCGCAGGTCCGCGCCCGCCAACCGCCGCCCGACCAGGTCCGCACCCCGGCGGTCCGCGCGCCTGCCCCGCGGCTGGTGCACCGAGCGGGCACGGGCCGCCTCGCTCGCGCGCACCAGGAGCGGGTTCACGCCGTCGCGCAGCGCCCCGAGGTCCAGGGCGAGCAGCTCGTCCGGTGAGCCGGTCGAGAGGAGGTCGATCCGCTCGACGGCTTGGGTGAGCTCCGCAGCGAGCGACACGTCGTGGCCCAGCGTCAGCGCCTGGGCCTCCGTGAGGTACCAGAGCAGCTCGTGGACGTGGCGCAGCACGGGCAGCAGCGCGAACATCGACGACCGCACCTCCGGGTGCTCGCGCCAGTCCTGGCCCGCGAAGGTCGAGCGCGAGATCTTCTGGCCCGCGCCGAAGCAGTCGTAGACCGTGCAGCCGACGAACCCGCGCTCACGCAGCTCGGGGTGGATCCCGCAGCTGTGGTCGGGACGCAGGTTCCGGCACGGGTCGCCGGCGTCCTTGTCGATCGGGAAGTCGGCCGAGCGCGTGAACGCCAGCGCCACGCAGCACAGCCCGAAGCAGCTCTCGCAGTCCGCGTGCAGGCCGAGGCGCTCGCGGTCGGCGGCGGGGTGCGCGGTGGTCGGGGGCATGGGGCTCCTGGCGGGTTGCGGGGGTCGTGGTCGATCGGCGGTGCGGGGCGTGCTCGTTCCCAGTACATCGCGCCCCGGGTGCCCGGGTCGAGCGAGCTGTCGAGACGCCGGGCCCGGAGGGCAGCCGGAAGGACATGGGCGCCCGCGGGGCCTTCGTCCGAGATGTGAAAGAGTTGACGCGCGCACATCGGTCGGTGTGGGCATCGTTCGCGGAGAGGTCGTCATGGGTCTGCTGAGCTGGTTCAAGGGTCGTCGGAAGAAGGCGGAGGACGCACCGGTGGTGAGCGTCGCGTCGCTGTTCGACGACGCTCAGAAGACCCCCGTCGCACCGGCCGTCGAGGCGGCGCCCGTCGAGACGCCCGCCGCAGCACCGGCTTCCGCCCCCTCTGCTGCCGTCGAGCCCGCGGCGACGCCCGTCGCCATCGCGGTCCTCGAGCGCGAGGAGGTGCTGGAGTCGGAGGTCGCTGTCGAGGTCGTCGAGGTCGCGACGGTCAAGCAGGTCGAGCCGGTGAAGCCGGTCGAGCCGGCTGCCGAGGTCGCGGCGGCTGCGTCCGAGCCTGCTGAGACGGTCCTCGAGTCCGCGCCCGTCGTGCCGGTCGCCGAGCCGGTCGCCGCGGCGAAGCCCGCCGTGGCCGACGCACCCGTCGAGCCCCAGACCGCTGAGGTCACCGAGGTCACCGAGTCCGACACGGACGTCGCGGCTACCGAGGTCGACGCAGCGTCGGCGACGTCGGTCGACGAGTCGGCCGTCGTGGAGATCGAGGTCGACGCGGTCGAGACGGTTGCTGCCGCAGAGCCCGAGACCGCGCCCGAGCCGGCCGAGCCGGTCGCCCCGGAAGCGGCCGAGCAGGCAGGAGAGCCCGTCCTCGAGACGGCGCCCGCCGTCGAGCCTGCTGAGCAGGTCGTCGAGCCCGTCGCCGGGGCTGAGGCCGCCGTCGAGCCCGCCGTCGAGGCTGAAGCCGCCGTCGAGCCCGCCACCGCCGTGGCACCCAAGAGCACCGCCTACCTGCTGCCCGGCGAGACGACCGCAGCGATCCGCGCGTGGGCCCTCGCGAACGGCCACATCGTGAGCCCCAAGGGCCGCCTGCCCAAGGCGGTCCTCACCGCGTACCGTGCGGCGAACGGCGCGAGCTGACGATCGCGCGCTGAGTGCGGAGTTCTTGCGCGAAACGCCCGGCGTGTCACGCAAGAACTCCGCACTCACGGGCCAGGCCGCCAGCCGTCAGCCCCGCCGCCCGCCGGGGGGTGCACCGCCAGGGCCGCCCCCCACTGATCCTTTGGTCTGACGCAGGGTCGTCGCGACTGCCGATGTGCCCCGGCGGGCCGCGCGCATAATCTCGCGGCATGCCGACCGACACGTACGTCCCCCGCTCCGCCTGGGGCATCCTCTGGCGCCTGGCCGTTGCGCTGGGGGCAGGGTTCCTGACCTTCGGGCTCATGCTCTCGGACATCCCGGTCGAGCCGACCGCCCGCCAGGGGTTCCTCGTGCTGCTCGACCTCTTCCTGGGGGTCGTCGCGATCGTCCTGATGCCGTTCAGCCGGCACGCGCCCCTGACGATCGCCCTGATCCTCGCGGCACTCTCGGGGTTCTCGGGCTTCGCGCTCGGTGCCGTCTGCATCGTGCTGGTCTCGCTCGCGACGCGCCGCCGCTGGCAGGAGATCGCTGCGGTCGGGATCGTGTGGTTGGCGTCGACGCTCGCGTTCGAGGCCCTGCACCCGACGCTCGACCTCCCGTGGTGGGGCGCGGTCCTCGTGGTGCTCTCGGTGCTCGTCTACGGTCTCCTCGTGGCGATCGGCGTCTCGATCGGCAACCGTCGCGACCTCCTGGTCTCGCTGCGCGAGCGTGCCGAGACGGCCGAGCGTGAGCAGGCCGCGCGGCTCGACCAGGCGCGGACGACCGAGCGCACGCGCATCGCCCGCGAGATGCACGACGTCCTGGCGCACCGCATCTCGCTCGTCGCGATGCACTCCGGAGCGCTCGCGTACCGCACGGACCTCACGCGGGAGGAGACGTCGGCCGCCGCGGCCGTGATCCAGGACAACGCGCACCTCGCGATGACCGAGCTGCGCGAGGTCCTGGGCGTCCTGCGCGAGACCGACGTCCCGGCGGGTGTGCCCGAGCGCCCTCAGCCGACGCTCGTCTCCCTGCCCGACCTGCTGGACGAGGTCCGCGGTCTCGGTGGTGGCGACGCGGACGTCGGCTGCGAGATCGCCCCCGCGACGGCCGAGCGGCTCCCGGACCTGCCGGAGCAGACGAGCCGGAGCGCGTACCGGATCCTCCAGGAGTCGCTCACGAACGCGCGCAAGCACGCTCCCGCAGCGCCCGTGCGCGTCGAGATCTCGGGGGAGCCGGGGGAGGGGCTCGTGCTGCGGGTCACCAACCCGCTCGTCACTGTCTGCACTGTCCGCGTGCCCGACGACGGCGCCGCCTCGCGCACGTCGGGTGCGCCGCCGTCGGGCCTGGGGCTGACCGGGCTCGCCGAGCGCGCCCGCCTCACGGGCGGCGAGCTCCGTGCCGCGCCCGACGGGGCCGGGTCCTTCGTCGTGAGAGCGTGGCTCCCGTGGACGTGACCCCCGTGACCCCCGATCTGGTACCCCTGCGGGTCGTCCTGGTCGACGACGAGACCCTGGTGCGTGCCGGGCTGCGCCTCATCCTGGGCGGCGACCGGTCGATCGAGATCGTGGGTGAGGCCGCCGACGGCGTCGCGGCGGTCGCGGAGATCGCGCGCGCCCGGCCCGACGTCGTCCTCATGGACATCCGGATGCCGCGCCGCGACGGCCTCGCGGCCCTGGAGATCGCGCGCGCTGCGGACCCGGGGCTCAAGGTCATCGTGCTCACGACGTTCGACGCCGACGACATGGTGCTGTCCGCGCTCCGGCTGGGCGCGGCCGGGTTCCTGCTCAAGGACACCCCGCCCGCCGAGCTGGTCGCGGCGGTCCGCCTCGTCGCCGAGGGGCGCTCGATGCTGTCGCCGTCGGTCACGCAGCAGCTCATCGCCGCGGTCGCGCGGGCGCCGGCCGACGACCGCGCGGCCTCCGCGCGCGAGCGCCTGTCGCGCCTGACCGAGCGCGAGCGGGAGGTCGCGGTCGCGATCGGGTCCGGGCTGTCCAACGCGGACATCGCCGCGGCGCTGTTCCTGAGCGTCGCGACCGTCAAGACCCACGTGGGGCGGGTGCTCGACAAGCTCGGGGCCGAGAACCGCGTGCAGGTCGCGATCTGCGTGCACGACGCCGGCCTGGCCTGATGCGCGCGTGCGGCTCGCGCACCTGCGGCGTCAGGGGACCTCGTAGAGGAGCAGCGCGACGTCGTCGCGCGCTCCGCCGGAGAGGAGCTCGGCGAGCAGCGCGTCCGGGAGGTCGGCCGCGGGGCGCTCCTCGCGGATCGCGAGCGCGACGTCCGCGAGCCGCCGCAGGCCCTCCGAGAGGTGCTCGCCGCGACGCTCGACCAGCCCGTCGGTGTAGAGGATCACGGCGTCACCGCTGTCGAGCGCCGCGGTGGCCTCCTGGCGAGGAAGCGCGGTGAGCGCGAGTGGCGTTCCCCGACCGTCGTTGAGCCAGCACGTCTCGAGCTTGTTGACGACGAGCGGCGGCAGGTGACCTGCGGCCGAGTAGGTGATGGTCCGGGCGTTCTCGTCGACGATCGCGCACAGGACGGTCGCGAGCTCGGCCCCGGGCAGCGTCCGGGCGAAGCGGTCGAGGCCCTCGAGCGTCGCGGCCGGACCGAGGTTCTCGAGGAGCAGGGCGCGGCTCGCGCTGCGGAGCTGACCCATGACGGCGGCAGCACGCAGGCCCTTGCCCACGCAGTCGCCGACGACCAGGCCGAACCGCCCGTCCGACAGGTCGACGACGTCGTACCAGTCGCCACCGATGAGAAGACTGTCGTCGGCCGGTCGGTAGCGGGTGTGCCAGCCGGGGGCCGTCGGGTCGTCGGGGAGCATCGCGTCCTGGAGCGCGTTCGCGACCGTGCGCAGCTCGTCGACCTGGCGGATCTGGGCGAGCGTGCTGCTCAGCGCCGTGCCCACCGCGGACGCCACGAGCTGGAGGAATGAGCGCTGGGCGTCGTCGTCGGGCCGGTGCGGGTTGCCCTCGAGGACGATGACGCCCGCTGCGACGCGGTCACGCGTCGCAGCGAGGGGTGCGACGAGCGCGTTGCCGACGTGGTCCAGGCGGCGCCGGTCGGCGACCTCACGCAGGACGTGCGGTGGGACCGACTCGTCATGACGCTCGTGCGTCGAGGCGAAGGGCACGAGCCCGGCCGAGGTGTCGAGGTACAGGTCCGCCCGGGTCACGTCCTGGCTGCGTCCGAGCACGGCCACCGTCGCGGCCGCGAGCTCGTCCACGTCGCCCTGCAGGCGCTGGAGCGCAGCGGTCAGGGTGCCCAGGGTCTGGAGGCGCCGGGCGTCGACCACGTGGTCGGTGGTCTCGGTCGCGACGTCCATGACGCCGCAGATCGTGCCCTCCTCGTCGCGCAGGGGACTGTAGGAGAAGGTGAAGGCCGTCTCCTCGTCGAACCCCGAGCGGTTCATGATCAGGGGCTGGTCCTTGGACCACGTAGGGACGCCCGTGGCGAGGACCGAGTCGAACAGCGGCTCGATCTCCGGCCAGATCTCGGCCCACACGGCGCTCGCCGGGGCGCCCATCGCTGCCGGGTGCTTGTCCTCGCCGAGCATGGGACGGTAGCCGTCGTTGTAGATCATCAGGAGCTCGGGGCCCCAGGCGATGAAGATGGGGAAGCGCGTGCTGAAGCACAGCCGCACGGCGGCGCGCAGGGTCTTGGGCCAGGTGTCGGGCGCGCCGATCGAGGTGGCGGACCAGTCGATCGACCGGGCCAGCTCACCGCTCTCGGTGCCCTGGGTGGCCAGGTCGAACCAGTCGGAACTCACGGCTCATCGTAGGAGCCATCTGCCGATGTGCGTGCATCGTCGGTCGGTCGGCCTGCTGCACCGCCTGGGCGCAGGGACGATCGAGTGCCCGTGAGGACGTCAGGTCCCGTTCGTCGAGAAGTGCTGATGGTCGACCGGCCCGGTCCAGTACCCGCCCCACTGCCACCCGGCGGCCAGGAACGCGCGGACCGTGGCGTCGTCGGGCGCGATCACGCCTGCGACCGCAGGGCGCGACGCGAACTCGGCTCCGGCGGGCGGCTCGACCGCGTCGCCCGAGACCCACGGGTTCTCGACCGGGTTGAGGTCCAGGGCGCGGCCGTACGCGTGCTCGGACCACCGGTCCGTGCCCGCGACCGGGCGGCAGTTGAACGCCGAGGTGTTGTCGGCGGCCATCGAGGCGTCGTCGTCGCCCCCGAAGTCGTCGACGAGCCGCATCGACCGGATCGGGTAGCCCGCGTCGAACAGGTCGTGGAACACCTCGACGACACCGTCCGCGACGTCGGCGTGCACGACGAGCTCGCCCGTCGCGACACCCCCGTCGAACGTCCGGTGGGACACGGTCAGGTAGCGCAGGTCGGCGAGCGCGACGGGGCAGCCCTCGCGCCACGACGTGGGCGTCATGCGCTCTGCGAGCTCGGGAGTGACCGGCCCGACGGCGGCGCTGAACTCGGGCACGCCGGGTTCCGGTGACGCGGTGGTCGGCTCGGGAAGGGCCTGCGGCGCCGGGGGCGAGCGCTTCGAGGGGGTGGGCGTCGGTGCGGTGCTGCCCGCCGAGGGCACGCTCGGCGCGGCCGAGGTGCTGGTCGGCGGAGGATTGCCCGCGACGCACCCGCTCAGCGCACCCAGGAGCAGACCGCCACCCACGAGGACGGCGACCCGCGACCTGCTCGAGGACGTGCGGCGCATCCGGCCAGTATCCGCGCGGGCGGTCGCCCGCACCAGGGCTCGGGACCCGGCGCGGCGCGGCGTCGAGGTCAGGCTCGCTCCGACAGCCCGACCAGCCCCGACTCGTACGCCGCGATCACGAGCTGCACCCGGTCGCGGCACGCGAGCTTGCGCAGCACCTCGGAGACGTGCGACTTCACGGTCTGCTCGGTGATGAACAGCTCGGCACCGATCTCCGCGTTCGACAGCCCGCGGGCGACCGTGAGCAGCACCTCGCGCTCGCGGCCCGTGAGGTTCTCGATCCCGGGGGCGGCCCGGGTCGTGCGCTGCGCGAAGTCGCCGACCAGGCGGCGCGTGATGGTCGGTCCCAGGAGCATCGAGCCGTCCGCGACGAGACGCACACCCTCGACCAGCCGGGGAGCCGGGGTGTCCTTGAGCAGGAAGCCCGAGGCCCCGGCCTGGAGCGCGTCGAACACGTACTCGTCGAGGTCGAACGTCGTGAGGATGAGGACGCTCGTGCCGGGGTGGCGTGCGCAGATCTCGGCCGTCGCGGCGATCCCGTCCATGACGGGCATGCGCACGTCCACGACAGCGACGTCGGGCCGGCGGGCGGCGACGACGTCGAGCAGCTCGGCCCCGTTCCCCGCCGACCCGACGACGTCGATGTCGTCGGCCGCGTCGAGGATCGCGGCGAAGCCGTAGCGGACCACGGGCTGGTCGTCGGCGACCACGACGCGGGTCATGCGCCGGTCCCGTCGGGTGCGTCGGTTCCGTGGGGCATGTCGGGCGCGGGTGCGTCGCTCGGTGTGGCGAGCGTCGTAGGCGTGGTCTTTGTGAGCTCCGGGGCGCCGACGTGCTCCGGTGCGTGGACCGGCAGCGAGACCTCGACGACGAACGAGCCGCCCTCCTCGCCCGCGGTGAGCGAGCCACCGATCGACTCGACGCGCTCGCGCATCCCGAGCAGTCCGCGGCCGGGGGCGGCGGGCGACGTGCGGGGGACCAGGGGGTTGGAGATGCGGGCGGTCAGCGTGGCCGAGGCGCTGTGGGTGCCGGTGGTGCTGTCGGCGCCGGAGGTGCCGGTGGGCTCGGCGTTAGCGGTGGTGCCGGGGGTGCCGGTGGGCTCAGGGGGAGCGGTGTCGGCTGCGGCGTCGGACGCACCGGTGGGTTGGTGGGAGCCCGCCAGCGGGGACTCGTTGTCGGAAGTGGCCCGGGGTATCGCCCGGCTCAGTTCTGACAACTGGTCCGTGCCCGACGGCGCCGCTCCCGTCCCGAGCGTCAGCGTCAGCGTCACCGGCTGCCCCGGGGCGTGGCGACGCGCGTTCGTGAGCGACTCCTGGACCGCGCGGTAGAGCACGAGACCCTGGGCTGACGGCAGCACCGGCAGGTCACCGACGACCTTCACCTGCTGCCCGGCCGAGCGGGCGGCGTCCACGAGCGCCACGATGTCACCGGACCCAGGTTGCGGGGCCCGGTCGGCACCCTCGGTGCGTTGCAGCACCGCGAGCACCTGGCGCAGCTCTCCCAGCGCGTGCCGGGCGTCGTCGGCGATCTCCGCGAGCACGACCCGGGACTCGGCGTCGATCGACGGGTGCACGTACGGTGCCGACTCCGCGCGGACGGCGACGAGCGAGATGTGGTGCGCGACGACGTCGTGCAGGTCGTGCGCGATCCGGGCCCGCTCGAGCGCGACGGTCTCGACCTCGTGCGCCTGCTCGGACGCGCGGTCGGCTGCGACCGTGCGGAGCCTGGCACGGCGGCCAGCGCCGATCGCAGCGCTCGTGACCAGCACGGCGACCGAGTAGACGATGTAAAGGACGAACGTCAACCCGCTGGACCCGTCTCCAGGGGTCACCGGGCCGACGGGGAGCAGCGCGTAGATGCCCGTGAGGCAGTACCCCGCGGCGATTCCCACGGCGAGGACGAACGGTACGACCGCCCGTCGCCACCCGTCGTACGCGCAGACCACGGCGATCGCGAGCAGCGCGAGCCACCAGGACCAGACGAAGGTCGCGACGAGTGGCGCCAGGAGGAAGGGCCAGGCAGCGAGAGAACAGGCCAGACCGAGCGAACGCCGCGAGAGGAGGACCCCGATGGTCGCGCTCAGGCTGCCCAGCTCCATGACCGGCTTGATCAGCGGCATGGTGGCGAGGGTGTCGCCCCACAGGCCAGGCGGGGCTCCCTCGAGATACATGAAGGGAGTGATCATCGCGAACAGCCCCACGAGCAGCGCGAGGACGCCGGGGAAGACCCAGCCGCGCCGGCCCGCTCGCTCGCTTCCGGGACTGGCTCCGGCCACCCGGAAGCGTCCGGGTGTGCCGTCGGGACCGGAGGACGACGGCGGGGCGGTGGACCCGGGGGCCCGGGCGGCGATGACCATGCGGACGATTCTTGCGGGTCCCGGAGCTCCGCGGCACCGGCCCGCGACGGACCACGTCTCCCTCCTGCGGGGGAGGAGCGCGCGTCGCCCCCGAAGCGGCCTGGCGTGGCGCACCGGTCCGACGGCAGGATGGACCGATGGCCCCCGACGACGCGGATCCCACCACGCCCAGCACGAGGACCCCTCGACCGGCCGATGCCGCGACCCCGGTGGCCGCACGCGCCACGCCTCCTGCGCCGGGGCGACGAGAACCGCCCACGCCCGCCCGTCGGGACTCGCCCGTCTCCACCGAACCGCCGCTCCCGCACGCGCTCGCCCGCGCGGTGCTCGGCGCCGCCGTCATGGGGGTCGGGCTCGGTGCCTCGGTCGCGCTCGGCATCGCGGCGGCAGAGCTCTGGGGACTCGACGGGTTCCTCGCCCGACTCGTCCCCGCGCTGCTCGTGACGTCGCTGGTCGTCCCGACGATCCTGTTCCTCCGGCGCCGGGTCGACGGCCGTCCGCTGCGCGGCATCGGGTTGGTCGGCCCGCTCACCGCGGTCCGGACGGCGGTGCTGGGGTTCGGCGTCGTCCTGGCTGCGGCCCTGGTCGTCCTGGGCGGAGCGACCGCAGCGGGGTGGGTGACCTGGCGTGCGATCGCGGCCGGAGACCTGCTGCTGTTCCTCGTGACCAACGCGCTGATCGCGCTGCTCTACGAGGCCGTGCCGGAGGAGATCTCGCTCCGTGGCTACGTGCTCACGACGCTCCGGTCCCGGTATGCGCGCTGGGTCGCGATCGTGGTCACGACGGCCCTGTTCCTGGCGGCAGCCTCGACGTCGGTCGTCGTGGGCGCAGGGCTCACGCGCCTGCTGGGCGTCGAGCCGTTCCCGTGGGGCGTCGTCCCTCCGGGGGAGGACCCGGTCTCGTACGCCCTGCTGCTCGCCGTGTTCGGGCTCATGCTCGCCTACGCGCGCGACGCGAGCCGGACCGCGAGCGTGTGGACGTGCGTCGGCGCCCACCTGGCCTTCCTCACGGTCAACCGGGTCGTGCTGTCGGCGCGGGGGACGGGGGTCGAGGTCGACCTGGCGAGCCCTGACGTCCTGCTGCTCGTGCCGCTCTACGTGGGCCTCGCGATCGTGGCCTTCGCATTCCTGGGTGAGCGCACACCCCGTCCCAGCCCGCGAGAGCTTCCGCGAACGGCTTGACCGGCCCCTCGTCGCGGCCTACGGTCCGCCGACGCGTGCGACCCGCGACCTCCTCGACCGAACGGCCCGCCGGGCCCACGAGGACCGTCCACAGGAGGGTTCGCGCCGGACGGAGGAGACATGACCGCGGCGATCCACTGGTTCCTGCCGACGTCGGGGGACGGGCGCACCGTCGTCGGGTCCTCGCACGCCGCGACGACCCCCGGGACGGCGCAGGCCTTCCGCGCCCCGACGCTCGACTACCTCACCGACGTCGCGCGCACGGCCGACCGCCTGGGCTACGAGGCCGTCCTGACCCCGACCGGGACCTGGTGCGAGGACGCATGGCTGACGACCGCGGCGCTGCTGCGCGAGACGCAGCGGCTGCACTTCCTCGTCGCGTTCCGCCCGGGCCTGGTGTCGCCGACGCTCGCCGCGCAGATGGCCGCGACGCTCCAGCGGTTCTCGGGCGGGCGCGTGCGCCTCAACGTCGTGACGGGCGGGGACGAGAGCGAGCAGCGCAGGTTCGGCGACTGGCTCGAGCACGACGAGCGCTACGCGCGCACGGCCGAGTTCCTGGCCGTCGTGCGTGGGCTGTTCTCGGGCGAGCCGCTCGACCTCGACGGGCAGCACTACCGGATCCGCGACGGTCGCGTCCCGGTGCCGCCGGACCCTGCGCCGCCCATCTACTTCGGCGGCTCCTCAGAGGCCGCGCTGCCCGTCGCGGCCGAGCACGCCGACGTCTACCTCACGTGGGGCGAGCCGCCCGCCCAGGCCAAGGCCAAGATCGACCGGGTGCGCGAGCTTGCTGCCGAGCGGGGCCGGACCCTGCGGTTCGGCATCCGGCTGCACACCATCAGCCGCGACTCGTCGGCCGAGGCGTGGGGAGTCACCGAGAAGTTCCTCGACGCGTGGTCGCCCGAGCAGGTCGCGGCCGCGCAGGCCCAGTTCCGCTCGTCGTCCTCGACGGGCCAGCGGCGCATGGCCGCGCTCAACGGCGACCGCTTCGACGGCCGCTCGCGGTCGCTCGAGGTGCACCCGGGCCTGTGGGCGGGGGTGGGGCTCGTGCGCGGCGGGGCCGGGACGTCCCTCGTGGGCAGCCACGAGGAGGTCGCCGACCTCGTGCAGGAGTACCACGAGGCGGGCTTCGACGAGTTCGTGCTCTCGGGCTACCCGCACCTCGAGGAGGCGCACTGGTTCGCCGAGGGCGTGCGCCCGATCCTCGACCAGCGCGGGGTGACGCGACCTGTCGGGGCGCGTGGCGCCGTCGGGCAGGGGGACCAGGGGAGCGACGGTCCGGCGGGTGCCCGGCCCGCACGCGACGAGGCCGCGCTCAGGACGCACTCGGTGGCGTTCTAGGCGCGGCCCCGGGCCGGGCCGGCACGAGGCCGGCCGGAGAACCTCAGACGCGCACGACCATCTTGCCCGTGTTCGCGCCCCGCATGAGATCGAGGAACGCGTCGACCGAGCTCTCGATCCCGTCGACCACGGTCTCGTCGAACACGACCTCGCCCGCCTGGAGCCAGGCGCCCATGTCGCGCGAGAACGCGGGGAAGTGCTCGAGGTGATTGCCGATCGTGAAGCCCTTGAGCATGAGGCTGCGCGTCACCATGTTGCCCATGTTCCGCGGGCCCACCGCGGGCTCGGTCTCGTTGTACTGCGAGATCGCGCCGCACAGGGCCGCGCGGCCGAAGTCGTTGAACGCGCCCAGCGCGGCTTCGAGGTGCTCGCCGCCGACGTTGTCGAAGTACAGGTCGATCCCGTCGGGCGCGGCCACGGCGAGCTGGTCGGCGACCGGCCCGTCCTTGTAGCTGAACGCCGCGTCGTAGCCGTAGCGCTCGGTCAGGAGCGCGACCTTCTCGGGGGTCCCGGCCGATCCGACGACGCGCCCCGCGCCCTTGAGGCGCGCGATCTGGCCCGCGGCGGTGCCCACGGCTCCGGCCGCGCCGGAGACGAACACGGTGTCGCCCTCGCGCAGGCCCGCGATCTCGAGCAGCCCGACGTAGGCCGTGAGCCCCGTCATGCCCAGGATGCCCAGGTACGCGGACAGCGGGACGCCCGGGATCTCGGGGACGACGCGGAACGCGGCGGCGTCGGCCTGGGACACGTCGCGCCATCCGAGCTGGTGCAGCACGACGTCGCCGACCGCGAAGCCCTCGGCCGTCGAGGCCTCGACGCGCCCGACGGCGCCGCCCGTCATGGTCTCGCCCAGCGCGTAGGGCGGGGTGTACGACTTCACGTCGTTCATGCGCCCGCGCATGTACGGGTCGACGGACACGAACTCGTTCCGGACGCGTACCTGGCCGGGGGCGAGCTCGGGGAGCTCGACCTGGACGGTGCGGAAGTCGTCGTGCGTGGGCCAGCCGGTGGGGCGGGCGACGAGCTGGATCTGCGTGGAGGAGGTCATGAGGGTCTCTCGGTCCTTCGGTCGTTGTTCTGTACGGCATGCCCGACGGCGCCGCTCCGGCCGGGTGGGCCGGTGCGGCGTGCGGTGGTCCGGGCAGGTGGGGTGGTCGGTGGGTGCGGGACTGCCCGCGGTCAGGACACCAGGGCGATCACGAGGAGCACGACCGCGATCGCGGGCGGGACGAGCTGGACGAGCGCGGCGCGCGCCTTGGCGGGCGACGAGACGATCAGCACGAGCCCCGCGAGGACCATCGAGCCCGTCGCGCTCAGCACGAGGGCCGCGCCCACGCCCGTGCTCCCGGTCGCGATCACGACGATCCCGATCGCCGTGATGACCGCGAGGAACAGGTTGTAGAAGCCCTGGTTGAACGCGAGCTCGCGGGTGGCCTGCGCCTCCTGCTCGGTGGTCCCGAACGTGGCCCGGGTCCGGGGGGACGTCCAGGACACGGACTCGAGCACGAAGATGTAGACGTGGATCACTGCGGCGAGCCCGGCGAAGACCAGTGCGGTCGCGGTCATGGGAGGTGTCCTTGGGGGTGAGGGGCGGGCTCTCGTGCCTGCCGCTGCCGGCGGAAAGGTATTGTGAACTGCTCGGTCTATTAATCGACGGTACAGTTGTGTACCGGTCGGTGCAATATGAGACGCGGAAAGTGAGGTGGTTCACGTGGGCAGGTCGCAGTCGTTCGACACCACCACGGTGGTCCAGGCGGCCCGGGACGTGTTCTGGGACCAGGGCCTGGAGGGAGCATCTCTCCCCGACCTCGAGCGCGCCACCGGGCTGAACCGGTCGAGCCTCTACCACGCGTTCGGCTCCAAGCGCGGGCTCTTCGACGCGGCCGTCGAGGACTACCTCGACACCGTGATCCGCCCCCGCCTGCGCATCCTCGTCGCCGCGGCCCGGGCGAGCACCACCCCGCGCGAGGCGGGCGCCGCCGTGGTGACGTACTTCGACGGCCTGGCCTCCGCCGTCGGGCAGCTTCCCGCGGACTCCCCGCGACGCGGCTGCCTCCTGGTCGACTGCGCGACCGGTCCCGCCGGGCACGACGAGACGCTGCGCGCCGTGGTCGACGCCTACCGGGCCGAGCTGAGCGACGCCCTCTCCGGCGCGCTGCGCGCCGCGACCCCGGCGCTCGCGGACCCGGTCGTCGAGCAGCGCACACGCATGCTGCTCTCGCTGCTGCTGGGCGCGCTCGCGCTCGCCCGCGTCAACCAGGACGAGGCGACCGCGATGCTGCGCACCGCGCGCGACCAGGCCGCCGAGTGGGTCTCGCGCGACGCGTAGCGCCCGCTCCGGCCGATGCTTCGTCTGATAGGAAGTAGTTCCCCGAGCGAGACGAGATGCCCATGGAGTTCGCCCCCTACCTGATCGCCGGCGTCCTGGCGGTGGTCGGCGTGACCGCCCTCGCGCCGCGCCTGGGGGTCGCCGCCCCGCTGATCCTCGTGCTGCTGGGCGTCGCGGTGTCGTTCCTGCCCGCGGTCTCGGCCGTCGAGGTCGACCCCGAGTGGATCCTGGCCGGCGTGCTGCCCCCGCTGCTGTACTCGGCGTCGGTCAGCATGCCCGCGATGGACTTCCGACGAGATCTCAAGGCGATCAGCGGGCTGTCCGTGGTCCTCGTGGTCATCAGCGCCGTGGTCCTGGGCTTCCTCTTCCACCTGCTCATCCCGGGGATCGGGCTCGCGACGGGCATCGCGCTCGGCGCGATCATCAGCCCCACCGACGCGGTCGCGACCTCGATCGTCAAGAAGGCCGGGGTCTCGCCGCGCGTCGTGACGGTGCTCGAGGGCGAGAGCCTGCTCAACGACGCGTCGGCCCTGGTGCTGCTGCGCTCGGCCATCGCGGCCACGGCTGCGACGGTCTCGGTCGGGCAGGTCGCGGGCGACTTCGTCTACGCGGTCGCGGTCGCCGTGGCGATCGGGTTCGTCGTCGGCAAGGCCAACCTGTGGCTGCGCTCGCGCGTGCGGGAGGCGACGTCCAACACGGCCATCTCGTTCGTCGTGCCGTTCATCGCGTTCCTGCCCTCGGAGCACCTGGGCGCGTCCGGGCTGGTCGCGGTCGTGACGGCCGGCATCGTCACGGGGCTCGGCGCGCCCAGGCACCTGAGCCCTCAGGACCGGATCGCCGAGAAGGCCAACTGGCGGACCGTCGAGCTCCTGCTCGAGAGCGGGGTCTTCCTGCTCATGGGCCTCGAGGTGTTCGGGCTCGTCGAGGAGGTCCGCGAGGAGCACGGCAGCCTGTGGATGGCCGCGGGGCTCGCGCTCATGGCCGCGGTCGTGGTCATCGCGTTGCGGTCGGTGTTCGTCGCGGTGCTGCTGTGGCTCATGAAGCGCTCCAACCGGCGCAACCCCGAGGTCCGCGAGAAGCTCTCGGCGGTCACCGAGAAGCTCGAGCGCGGAGAGCTGCCGACGATCGAGGACCGTGAGCGCGGCACAGGGCGGCGGAAGCGCCGAGCGCGCCGCGGCCCCGGTGGGCCGGGCGGCGCGGGAGTCCCGGGCCTGGGTGGGCCTGGCGGCCTGGCCGGGGCCCGTGGCGGACCGGGGGCCGAGCCGTTCGCGGCCGACGACCCGCGGTTCCAGTCCCGCATGGCCCGCGTCCAGACGTTCCTCACGCGGCGCATCGCGGACATCGACTACCTGGCGCAGGAGCCGCTCGGGCGCCGCGAGGGCGTGCTGCTCGTGTGGGCGGGCATGCGCGGTGTGGTCACGCTGGCCGCGGCGCAGTCGCTCCCGGCCGACACCCCGCACCGGGCGCTGCTCATCCTCATCGCGTTCTTCGTCGCGGCCGGGACGCTGCTCGTCCAGGGCGGCACGCTCCCGTGGGTCGTGCGCAGGCTCGACCTGACGGTCGACACCTCGACCGAGAGCGACGAGCGCCTCGCGCTCCTGGGCGAGCTGTCGCGCGTGGCCTCCGAGGTGATCGACGCCCCCGGCCTCGTGCGCCCCGACGGGACGCCCTACGCACCCGAGACGATCGAGCGCGTGCGCCAGGAGATCGCGCACGACGACCTCGTGGACCGTGAGGCCACCGAGGCCGACGAGCAGCACCGGCAGTACCGCGAGCTGCGGCTCGCGGTGCTGGCCGCGCAGCGCGAGGAGCTGCTGCACGTGCGCGACCACGGCACCTACAGCTCGGGGGCCATGGACGAGACGCTCAAGGTGCTCGACGCGAGCCAGATCAGCGTCGAGATGCACGCACCGGCCGCGGAGCGGTAGCGCTGCGCGGGTTGCGGAGCACTACCGCCCCTGCCGAGAAGTGAGCAGATGCCCCTGGATCGCCGGATCCAGGGGCATCTGCTCACTTCTCGGCCCGGCTGGTGCCCGGCTGGTGCCCGGCTGGTGCCCGGCTGTTCCGCGCTACGCCGTCTGGTCCCGCGCGATCCGCACGAGGTGCAGCAGCGCCTCGAGGTCGATGTCCGCGAGCGCCTTGAACCCCACGCTCGAGCTGCCGATCTTGGCGCGCCCCAGGGTGTCGGCGTACTTCTGGGCGACGTTCTGCCCGTCCTCGGTGGCGTTGACGTACACGCTGAGGTAGTTCTGCTGGACGGCGAGGCCGACCGTGAACCACTCGACGCTCCCGCCGCGGGGGCGGGCCTGGAGCAGGTCGCCGTACCCGATGATCTTCTGGTCGGTCCCGCCCCAGAAGACCCCTTCCCACAGGACCCGGGACCGGCCCGCCATCACCTCCGAGATCGCGGCGTCGAGCCGGAGGGCGTCGGCGCGGAATCGTTCGGGGACGGTCGCGAGGTACTCGTCGGGGTCGTTGCCGGTCTTCTGCACGGGTGCTCCATCCGGTCGGGTCGGCTGGTCGGACGAGGCTATGCGCCGGGGAAGGGGTGGGCGACGGGGCGCGCGGACCTGTGACCACACCGTTGCACGGGAACCTTAGATGCCCCCTTGTATCTAAGGTGTTATCGTCGAATGATGTCGCCCCGCAAGAAGCCCGAGGACCTGGCCCCCAGCGCGGTCGAGCGTGCGTTCGCCGCGGTGTCCGCCTCGATCATCACCGGGGAGATCGCGCCCGGGGCGCTCCTCACCGAGGGTGAGGTGGCCGACGAGCTCGGCATCAGCCGCACCCCGGTCCGCGAGGCGTTCCTCCAGCTCCAGACGTGCCGCCTGCTGACGCTGTTCCCCAAGCGCGGCGCGGTGGTCGCCTCGGTCCCGGACAAGGAGGTCGCGGACCTCCTGGCGGTCAGGATCATGCTCGAGTCGTCCGCGATCCGCGCCCTGGGTGGGCAGCCGCTGCCCGACGGCGTCGCTCGCGACCTCGACGACCTCGTCGCCCAGCAGGTGGTCGCCGAGCACGAGGGCGACCTGCTCGCGTTCTCGCAGGCGGACTTCGCGTTCCACTCCCGGGTCATCCGGGCCGGGGACAACGACGTGATCGAGGACCTCTTCACCCAGCTCGGCCCGCGCCTCGAGCTCCTCACGCACCGCGCGGTCCGTCGCGACGCGACCTCGCCCACGCGCCTCCTGGCCGACCACCGCGAGCTCGCGACGCTCGCCCGCGCCGGGGACGCGGACGCCTACGAGGCCGCGCTGCGCGCGCACGTCCAGCGCGGCAACTACGGCTGACGTCCCGCCGGACCCACCACCTCGCCTGCTCCACCCGTTTCGTCGTCCTTCGAGAAAGATCATGAACCGCCTTCGCGTGCTCCCCGGCTGGCTGCGTGTCGCACCGGCCCTCGTCGTCATGGCCTGGGGTGGCAACCACTTCACGCCCCTCCTGCACATGTACCAGGACCTCGGGAACTACTCCGTGGTCACGGTCGACCTGTTCCTCGGCATGTACGTCGTGGGGCTCGTGCCCGGCCTCCTCGTGGCCGGGCCGCTGTCCGACAGGTACGGGCGCAAGCCGCTCGCCGTCGTCGGGGTCCTGGGCGGGATCGGCGCCAGCGTCCTGCTGGCGCTGGGCTTCGGCAGCGAGCTCGTCATCTGCCTGGGACGCCTCCTCGCGGGCCTGAGCGTGGGGGTCGCGATGTCGGTCGGGACGAGCTGGGTCAAGGAGCTGTCGAGCGCGCCGTTCGACCTGGTCGCCGACGCGACCGCAGGGGCGCGACGTCCGTCGCTCTCGCTCACCCTGGGGTTCGGGGTCGGCGCCGGTGTCTCGGGGGCGCTGGCCCAGTGGGGGCCGTGGCCCACGATCACGCCCTACGTCGGTCACGTGGTCCTGAGCCTGCTCGCGCTCGCTCTGCTCGCGACCGCGACCGAGACCATCGGGGGCCATCGGTCGACGACGTCGCTCCTCGCCGACCTGCGGGTCCCCGTCGCGCACCACCGCCGGTTCGTGCGGGTCGTCGTGCCCGCCGCGCCGTGGATCTTCGGGGCGGCAGGGATCGCCTACGCGGTCATGCCGCAGCTCGTGACCGAGCAGACGGGCGACCTGTCGCTCGCGTACGCGACGCTCCTGACCGTCCTGACGCTGGGCACGGGCGCCGCCGTCCAACCGTTCGTCAAGGGGATCAACGTCCGCACGGGCGGGCGCGCGATCGTCGTGGGTATGGTCCTGATGCTGGTCGGCATGGTCCTCGCCGCGGCCAACGGCGCTGTCCTGTCACCC
The DNA here is from genome assembly GCF_001429135.1 of Oerskovia sp. Root22. Taxonomy (NCBI): domain Bacteria; kingdom Bacillati; phylum Actinomycetota; class Actinomycetes; order Micrococcales; family Cellulomonadaceae; genus Oerskovia; species Oerskovia sp. Root22. The sequence continues at coordinate 100,696 of NZ_LMIL01000013.1, forward strand.
GTGCTCGGCGGGGTCGCCGCAGTGACGCTGGGGGCTGCGTACGGGATCTGCGTGGTCGCAGGGCTGATCGAGGTCCAGGCCATCGCGACCCCGACGGACCTCGCGGGGCTCACGGGCGTCTACTACAGCCTGTCCTACGTGGGCTTCCTGCTCCCCGTGGTCCTGGCCGGCGCGACGGCGCTCGCGGGGTACACCGTGCTCCTCGCCGTGGTCGCGGTGCTGTGCGCGGGCTGCCTGCTGGCGGTCGCTCGGGGGCTGCGCCGCACGGCGTGAGGCACTCCCGGGACGAGATGACGGGAAGTCGCGTCATGATCCCCGGTCCGGGGTGTCTCTTCCCATAGAGAGACAGCACTGGACCGACCGTGACGTGGACCCGCGGACGGCCGGCGGAGCGGAGGAACCATGTCCATCACCGAACGAGTGGCACCGGAGCCACCACAGGTCGAGGACGAGGTCGTGCTGTCCCGGCGCGAGCTCGTCGTCCTGGCGAACCTGTCGGAGGACGTGACCCTCGAACAGGTCGCCGCGCGGTTGTTCGTCACGCGCAACACGGTCAAGTCACAGCTGCGCAGCATCTACCGCAAGCTCGGCGTCTCGACGCGCTCCGAGGCGGTCGCGTGGGCGCGGGCGAACGGCGTCTCGGACCGCTGACGGCTGCCGCGTCCTGCGCGGGCGCGGCACGACGGACCGCCGTCACGGTGCCGCCGTGCCGGTCAGGGTGCGACGCCGGTCAGCGGTGGGATGCTCGAAGGAACGCCTGCCGACGGCGGCGGGCCTCGACCTTCCGAGGCGAGCATGGGACAGGACCAGAACGCTGCACCGGACGACCCGACCGTCACCGACCCGGACCACTACCGGACGATCTTCGAGAACGAGCGGGTCCGGGTGCTGGAGTACCGCGACGAACCGGGGACCCGGACGCACCCGCACCACCACCCCGACAGCGTCATGTACACGCTGAGCGGGTTCGAGCGCCGCATCTCGGCGGGGGACCGCGTCATGGAGGTTGCACTCGAACCGGGCGAGACGCGCTGGCTGCCGGGCCAGGTGCACGTGGGTGAGAACACCGGGTCGACGGCGACCCACGCGATCTTCTTCGAGCTCAAGGAGTAGTGTCACCACGTCGGAGGGCGAAGGAGCCTCGACCCGTCGCTCTTCTGGCTCGACGGCACAATGACGCGGGGGCAACCATCGACCAGGACCGGGCGCTCGCGGGCATGCAGCGGCTGAACGAGAAGGTCCGACGGCTCTCGTGGTACTCGGCCTTCGTCATGTCCGTCGGGGGTGTCGTCGCGGGTGCGCTTCTCGACGTCCCGTTCCTGGTCCTCGTGATGGCTCTGGCCGGGGTGCCCGGTGGGCTCCTCACGTTCGGTGCGGTGGTCCGTCGTCGGGGAGAGAAGGTCACCGACGCGGCCGACGCCCCGTCGCGGACCGGGGTCTGGGCGGCCGTGCTGCTGCTCTTCCTGGTGGCTGTGTACCTGGCGTTCCGGTTCACCGAGACCTGGGTGGTCGCCCTCGCTGCGGTCGGCGTGTGGGGAACCGAGTACATGGTCGCGCGAGAGGTCGCGCGTGACGGCACACGACAGGACGTCCGGCAGGGTCCCGACGGCCCCGGTCAGCGCGCCAACCGTTCCACGACCCTCCCGTAGAGCCAGGGCGCGTGCGCCGCGAGCGGCACGATCGCGCGCCGCGCGGGCGAGGTCGCCCAGGCCACGAGCCCCGAGGTCAGCACGCGGTAGTCGCGGGTCACGCGGGTCCAGTCGCGTTCGTACGCGTCGGGATCGTCCAGGTGCCCGACGACGGCGCTCGCCTGCGCGAGCCCGACCCGCAGTCCTTCGCCCGTCAGGGCGTCGACGTACCCCGAGGCGTCCCCGACGAGGCGCACCCGGCCGGTGCTGCGCCGTCGGGACCGTTGCCTGAGCGGGCCCGCCCCGCGGACCGGGCCCAGGGGCTCGGCGTCCCGCAGGCACTCGCTCAGCTCGGTGAATCCCGCGAGGGCCTCGTCGAAGTGCGTCCCGGTGGGGCCGAGCATCGCGATCCCGACGACGTCCGGCGCCACGGGCGTCACGTACGCCTCGACGCGGTCTCCCCAGTGGACCTCGACCAGGTCCGTCCACGCGGGCACGCGGAAGTGGCGGCGCAGGCCGAAGCGGCGCCGCGGGTCGGGACCGGGGCGGACGGGTGGGGCGGTGCCGCCGAGCTCGGTGGGTATGGCTGCGGCACGCGGAGTGGGTAGAGCGGCGGCACGCGGGGTCGGTAGAGCAGCGTCGCGCGGGGTCGGTAGAGCAGCGTCGCGCGGGGTCGGTAGAGCGGCGTCGCGCGAGGTGGCCGGCCCGCCCGACCCGGGACTCCCGGCCCCCGGCCCGCCCTGCCCCGCAGCACGAGCGCTCGGCCCGCCGGGGGATCGCCCCGGGGCGTCGGGGTCGTGGCGCGCGTGCGCCAGGAGGGACTCGTGCGCGTGGGCGTCGGCGCCCACCTCGAGCCCTGCGAGGCGCCGCACGGTCGAGTGGAGCCCGTCGCACCCCAGGAGCCAGCGCGCGCTGATCCCGGCCGCGGTCACGGTCTCGGGGCGTTCGTCGATCTGCTCGACGCGGCCGCGGACGGTCGTCGCGCCCAGGGCGGCCGCGCGCTCGGCGAGCGCGGCGTGCAGCGTGGTGCGGCGCACGCCCCTGCCCTGGCCCTCGGTGAAGAGGTGGTCGGCGTGGCGGTGCGCGTCGCGGTAGCTGATGCCGCGCAGGACGTGGCCGTCGGGGTCGACGTCGAGGGCCTGGAGGGCGCGCAGCGCACCGGGCATGAGGCCTTCGCCGCACGCCTTGTCGACGGGGCCGTCGCGCGGCTCGACCACGACGACGTCGTAGCCCGCGAGCCGTGCCTCGATCGCGGCGGCGAGGCCGATCGGGCCGCCGCCCACGATCAGGACGTCGGTGTCGGTCATGGTGCGCCTGCGCCGGTCGTCACGGGTGCGCCTGCGCCGGTCGTCAGGGGTACGCCCGCGCCGGTCGTCATGGGTTGCGCCTGTGCCCGTCTCACGAGCTCGCCCGGCTCACGCGTGCGGCAGCGCGTCGAGCGCGCGCTCCTCGGCGGGCAGCCGGAACTGCAGCAGCAGCACGGCGTTGAGCAGCGTGAACACGAGCGCGGTGGTCCAGCACGAGTGGACGAGCGGGAGCGCGAAGCCCTCGACGACGACCGCGAGGTAGTTGGGGTGCCGGAACCAGCGCTGCCCGGGGTGCCGGGCGATCCAGCGGTACGGGCCCTTGTCGACCCACGGCAGCCCGGGGACCACGATCACGCGCGTGTTCCAGCGCGGCCCGAGCGACGCGATGCACCACCAGCGCAGCGCCTGGCTCGCGAGCACGAGCACGAACGCGGGCCACCCGACCCACGGGATGAACGGCCGGTCCGCGACGTTGACCTCGACCACGCACGCGACGAGCAGGCCCGTGTGCAGGGCGACCATCGCGGGGAAGTGGCCACGGCCCGTCTCGACGCCCCCGCGCGCGAACGACCACCTCGCGTTGCGGGCCGAGACGACGAGCTCGGCGAGGCGTTCGAGCGCGGTCGCCCCGAGCACGACGTAGAAGAAGGCGAGCATCAACCCTCCAGCGGTGACGCGGTGCGGCGCAGGAGCACGAGCTCGGCGGAGACCCCGGGGCCGAACGCCATGAGGACGCCGTGCTGCCCGGCGCCGTCGCCGGGCACGTCGTCGCGCTGGGCGTCGAGCGTCGCGGCGAGCACGTGCAGCACCGAGGAGGAGGACAGGTTCCCGACGGCGGCGAGCGACTCCCGGCTGTGCCTCAGGTCGGCCTCGTCGAGCCCCAGCGAGTCGCGCACGACGTCGAGGATGCGCGGCCCGCCCGCGTGCACGACCCAGGTCCCGACGTCCTCGGTCGTCAGGTCGTGCTCGACGAGCAGCGACTTCACGTCGCCCGCGAGGTGGGCCGCGATGACCTCGGGCAGGCCCGCGGACAGCACGATCCCGAACCCGCTGTCGCGGATCGTCCAGCCCAGGTGGTCGGCGGTCTCGGGGTAGAGGCGGCTGCGGGTGTCGACGACCTCGACGCCCTGGGGCATCGCACCTGCTCCCGTGGCACGCTCCGCCCGGGTGCCACGTGCCCCCGGATCTCGCGTGGCGCCGTCGGGCAGCGTGGGCGGGCGGCCTGCCGGGTGCGCGTCCCCGACCATGACCACGGCCGCCGCGCCGTCGCCGAACAGCCCCGTCGACACGAGGTTCGCCATGGAGTCGTCACCGTGCTGGAGCGTGAGCGAGCACAGCTCGACCGACACGAGCAGGGCCACGTCCTGCGGGTGCCCGGCGAGGTAGTCGTGCACGCGCGCGATCCCTGCCGCGCCCGCGACGCAGCCGAGCCCGAACGACGGCAGCCGCTTGACGTCGGTCCGCAGCCCCAGGCGCGTCACGAGCTGCGCGTCGATCGAGGGCGCCGCGATCCCGGTGACAGAGGTGAAGAGCAGGAAGTCGACCTCGCCGGGGTCGATGCCCGCGGCGTCGAGAGCGGTCCGGCACGCCTCCTCGGCGAGGTCCGTGCCGACGCGGATGAAGTGGTCGTTGGCCGCGCCGAACGACGTGAGCCCCGCGTACTCGTCGAGGGCCAGGGCCGTGTGGCGCGTCCGGACGCCGCTCGCGGCGTGGAGCCGGGCGAGCACGGCGCGCGTCGCGGGCGAGCGGGTCAGCAGGGGCCCGATCGTGTCCGTGATCTCGCTCTGAGGGTGCGCGGTGCCCGGCAGGGCCGGTCCGACCGCGAGCAACCGCGACATCCACGCATCGTGTCACGGGGACGCGCAGCCCGCGCGTTGCTAGCGTCGGGCGGGTGGAGACTTCGTGAGGACGCGAGCAGCGACGACGACGCTGCGGGGACTCGCGCTCGCGAGCCATGCGGGGCCCACGGTCCTGGTCACGGTGCTCGCGGGCTTCTTCGCCGTGGGCGTCGGGTCCGGCGCAGGCACGACGGCGCTCGTCACGGCCGCGGTCCTGTCCGGTCAGCTCTCGGTCGGCTGGTCCAACGACTGGCTCGACGCGCGACGCGACCGGGCGGTCGAGCGCGCCGACAAGCCCGTCGTCGCGGGGCTGGTCTCGGTGCGGCAGGTGCACGCGGCCGCGCTCCTCGCGGCAGCGGCCTGCGTGGTGCTGTCGCTCGCGACCGGGCTCGTCGCGGGGCTCGTGCACCTCGTGGCCGTCGCGAGCGCGTGGTCCTACAACGCGTGGCTCAAGTCGACCGTGTGGTCCTGGGCCCCCTATGCGGTCTCGTTCGGTCTCCTGCCGCTGTTCGTGGTGCTCGCCGCGCCCGGCGACCGGGTCGCGGCACCCTGGGCCATGGCCGCGACCGCGCTGCTGGGCGTCGGGGCGCACGTCGCGAACACCCTGCCGGACCTCGAGGACGACCGGGCGACCGGCGTCCGGGGGCTGCCGCACCGGCTCGGGCGGACGGGGGCCAGCGTGCTCGCGCCCGCCGTGCTCGTCGCGGCGGTCGGGGTCGTGGTGCTCGGGCCGCCCGGACCGCCGACCACGGTCGCGTGGGTGGGCGGAGCGGTCTCGGTCGTGCTCGCGGTGTCCGCGGGCGTGGTCGCCGTGCGACGGACCACGAGCCGGCTGCCGTTCGCGCTCAGCATGGCCGTCGCGGCCGTGTGCGCGGTCCTGCTGGTCCTCGCGGGACCGGACGTCGCGCTGGCGGGGTGAGCGGCGCCGTCGGGCGACCCGCGTCCCGCGCTGCCGGCCCCGGTCAGCGGTCCAGACGGCGCAAGCGACGCAGGGCGAGCACCATGCACACCGCCGTGATCCCCAGCGGCCAGGCCACGGCCAGGAGCGTGGCGTGCTCGGCGGGCCATGTCATCGCGGGGCTGGAGGGCGCGCCGAACAGCCCTCGCGTGGCGGTCACCGTGGCCGACAGCGGGTTCCACCCGGCGGGCACGGCCAGCCATCCCGGCATGAGCGAGGTGGGTACGACGGTGTCCGCCACCATGGCCAGGGGAAACACGAGCGAGAAGTACTTCATCGCCGCTTCGGGGCCGCTGACCAGAAGCCCCAGCAGGATGCCGGTCCACGAGAACGCCATGCGCAGAAGGAGCAGGAGGCCGAGCGCGGCGAAGCCGGTGGCGGCATGCCATCGCCAGCCGAGCGTCGATCCCAGAGCCATGAGGATCGTCAGCTCGACGACCGCGGTCAGGACGTCTGCGAGCGCCCGCCCGGCGAGGACCGCCGTGGGGGACATGGGCAGCGTCCGCATCCGGTCCAGCACACCGTCCCGCGCGTCGGCGGCCATCGCGACGGTGGTGCTGCCGATGCCGAACGCCATGGTGAGCGCGAAGAGCCCTGGCAGGAGGAACGCGCGGTACTCGGCCCCGGGCACGGCCATCGCGGTCCCTAGCGCGTCACCGAAGACGAACCCGAACATGCCCACGGCCATCACCGGGATCAGGAGCGTGCCGAGCAGCTCGTCCGGGCGCCGGACGAGGCGCAGGAGGTGTCGACGAGCCACCACCCATGTGTCGGAGAGCAGCCAGAACGGGCTCGCGAGGACGGCGGGAGGGACGGCAGCGCCGGAGGGGGCGCTCATCGTCCTGCTCCTTCGCGCGCGGGTCCCTCGGTCAGGTGGAGGAACACCTGGTCGAGGTCGGGGCGGAGCAGCGAGACGTCCTCGACCTGCAGCCCGGCCCGGTCGAGGACCGGCGCGAGCCGGGCGAAGACCTCGCCCCCGCCGCGCACGGGGAACGAGACCTTGCGCGTGGCCGGGTCGATCTCGGGGGGCTCGCCGAACGTCCCGGAGATCGTCGCGGCACTGGCGTGCAGGTCACGTCCGACCGGGATCACGACCTCGACCCGGGCGCCGCCGAGCCGGGCCTTGAGGTCCGAGGGCGAACCCTCCGCCACGACCCTGCCGCGGTCGACGAGCGAGATCCGCGTGCACAGCCGATCGGCCTCCTCGAGGTACTGGGTGGTGAGCACCACCGTGGTGCCGGACGACGCCAGCTCGCGGACCGCGGACCAGACCTCGCTCCGGCTCCGTGGGTCCAGACCGGTGGTCGGCTCGTCGAGGAAGAGCACGAGGGGACTGCGGATCAGGCTGACCGCCAGGTCGAGGCGCCGACGCATACCGCCGGAGTACTGGCGGGCAGGACGGTCGGCCGACGCCTCGAGGTCGAACCGCTCCAGCAGCTCCTCGGCGCGTCGCCTGGCCGGCCGGGCACCCATCCGGTGCAGTCGAGCGAACATCTCCAGGTTCTGCCGTCCGCTCAGGACCCCGTCCACGGCCGCATGCTGCCCGGCCACCCCGATGCGCGCGCGGACCCCGGACGGATCGGTGGACACGTCGTGGCCGGCGACACGGGCACGGCCGGCGTCGAGCCGCTGGAGCGTCGCGAGGATCCGCACGGTCGTGGTCTTGCCTGCCCCGTTCGGGCCGAGGAGCCCGTGGATCGATCCTGCAGCGACGGAGAGGTCGAGGCCGTCCAGTGCTGCTCCCCGGCCCGGGTAGGACTTCCGGAGGCCTTCGACGAGGACGGCCGGCTCGCGGCCGTCGGCCGCGGTCATGCGTGCTCCGCGGACAGGGAGACGGGTCGCTCCGCTCGGACCGCGCCGAAGTGCCTCGAGGTGACGCCGCTGACGTGTCCGAGCGCGATGCGGGCGATGTTGAGCAGCGACTCGCTGTCCTCCAGGAAGTAGCCGGAGTGGCCCGTGACGTCTCCGGTCGCGAACCGCGTCGCCCCCAGCGCGGGGTGCAGCGGCGGGCGCCCCAGCCCGAGAGGGCCGAGCCTGGCGTGCGGGAAGTGCCGGATCCAGTCGGTCTCGGCCTGGGCGGCCCACAGGCGCACGCCCGTCCCGAGCTCGTCCCGGTGCCACACCCCCATGCCCGGGCTGCCGAGCGCCACACAGTCGTCCACCCGGGCCGTGGCCAGGGCGAGGCCGCAGACCGTGCTGCCATAGCTGTGACCGACGAGGGTGAGGTGGGCGGCCCGAGGAAGATGGTGGGTGAGTCGCGCGAGCTCGGGGGCGCCCTCCTGGGCAGGGACGTTGGACACCGCCGCGGCCAGGTCCGACGGCGTGTGATAACCCACCCACACCACGACGGCCACGCGAGCGTCCGGGTCGAGGGCCCGCATGGTGCGGAGCAGGAGCTCGCCCCGTGCCCGGGGGCTGTCCGGCCCGTCGTCGGTGAGGTAGTTCCCGAGGTGGTGGCCGTTTCCCGGCACGATGACCGCGATGTGGTCGGCCGTGGCGACATCACCCAGGGCCTCGACGATACGAGCCCCTCCAGGGGGGTCGCACGCCAGGATCGTGCGATCGCCGAACTCCTGGAGCCCGTATCGCAGCATGCCGGTGCTGGGTGGCGTGCCCGGTGCCGCGTCGACCGTCAGGACGCCTCCTGCCGAGCGCGGGCCGCTCAGGTGGTGGTGGGCGGCTGCACCGTGCGACGCAGGGTGGTGCCGTCGTGCGCGTCGTGCGCGTCGTGGCAGAGGGGGCAGGGAGCGCTGCGGGGACCGGTCGAGGTTCTGCCCGACGTCGCTGCGCGCGTCCGCCGGGTGCTGCGGCGTCGGGACGAGTGTCTTCGCTGTCATGCAGGCGAAGGTAGGAAGCGGCTCTCACCGGCCGCGTCCCGCCCCGGAGCCATTCCTCCCGTACCCGGGTACGGCTGCGAGCCGGACGCCGTGCGCCGGGGCGGTGTCACTCTCCGGTACGGGGGTGGGTGGCCCTCGAGCGGGACGCGGTGGCACCGCCGAACCGTCTACCGTCGACCGTATGCTGCTGTCCCTCGACCCCGTGTCGCTCGACCCCGTCCGGACCCTCGTCGACAGGCCGTCACGGTGCGCGTCGTGACCCGGGCCAACGATGCTGCCCGTGCGGCGCTGCCCGCTCCGTTGCGGGGCCTGGGCATGTGGGCCTGGGTGATCGCGGGGGTCTTCCTGCTCACGTTGTTCGTGCTCGGCCTCGCGCTCGGGTCCATGGTCCACGGCATGCCGTTGGGCGCAGCGCTCATCGCGACGCTGCTGCTGACAGGATCGATCGTCGTCGCTCTCGAGCGGCCCGTGACCGGCGCCGTGCTGCACGTGGCGGGCGTTTTCACGACGGCGCTGTTCTCGACCGGAGAACCCTGGCCGGCACCCGTGGTCACGATCCTCGCCCTCGTCGCCATGCTGCTCGTGCTCGCCACCGTGACCCGCTGGTGGGTGAGCGTCGGCACCTGGGCGGTCGCGTGCCTCGGCCTGGTCGTCATCGCCGGGACGACGCGACCCGCCGACGACGCGGTCGGCAACCTGATCGTCACGGCGAGCGTGACGCTCGCCACCTTGTCGATCGGGCTGCTCCTGATGGCCTGGTCGCGTGCGAGCACCGACCTGGACGAAGCGCGCTTCGAGGCGCAGCAGGAGCACGCGGCACGCGCGTGGGCCGAGGAGCGCGCCCGTGTCGCGCGGGAGATGCACGACGTGGTCGCGCACTCGATGTCGATCGTGCACATGCGCGCGACGTCGGCGAAGTACCGCGTCCCGGCCCTCTCCGACGCGGCGGTCGCCGAGTTCGACGGCATCGCCGTCCAGGCGCGCGAGGCGCTCGGAGAGATGCGGGGAGTCCTCGGGGTGCTTCGCGGCGACGACGTGGCACAGTTCGCACCGCAGCCCGGGATCGCGCAGCTCCTCGAGCTGGTCGACGGCGCGCGCGCCGCCGAGATCGACCTCTCGGCACGCATCGACACCATCGAGCCCAATCCGCCGGAGTCGGTACAGCTCGCGTTGTACCGCGTGGCGCAAGAGGCCGTCGCGAACATCGCCAGGCACGCCCCGAGCGCGACCGCGTGCCTCACCGTCGAGGCGGGCGAGCACGTCGTCCTCACGATCACGAGTCGTGGCGCCCCGTCCGCCGAAGCGCCGGATCGCGGAGGTTCAGGCATCCGCGGCATGATCGAGCGCATGACGGCGATCGGCGGCACCCTCACGGCAGGGCCCGTCCCGGGCGGCTTCGAGGTCGTCGCGACGGCACCGCGAGGGACCGCATGATCCGCGTGCTGGTCGTCGACGACCAGGAGATGTTCCGGGTCGGGCTGGTCGCGATCCTCCAGGCGCAGAGCGACATCACCGTGGCGGGCGAGGCCGAGGACGGGGCACAGGCCGTGGCACGTGCGCGCAGCCTCCGGCCGGACGTCATCCTCATGGACGTGCGCATGCCGAAGATGAGCGGCATCGACGCGACCGCAGCGATCCTGAGCGACAAGGTCTCGGCGCACCGGCCCCGGGTCGTCATGCTCACGACGTTCGACATCGACGACTACGTCTTCACCGCGCTGCGCGCCGGAGCCAGCGGGTTCCTGCTCAAGGACGCCACCCCCGACGACCTGGTCACTGCCGTGCGGACCGTGCACGCGGGTGATGCGCTCCTCGCGCCGCGCGTGACACGCATGCTCGTGGAGGAGCTGCTCGACCGGCCTGCGCCGACACCGACGCGCGACGCACTCGTCGGGCTCACCCAGCGCGAGCGCGACGTGTTCATGCTCATGGCCCGCGGCATGTCGAACAGCGAGATCGCTCGGCGCCTCTACATCGCCGAGCAGACGACCAAGACGCACGTGAGCCGCATCCTGGCCAAGCTCAGCCTGCCCGACCGTGTGCAGGCGGTCGTGCTCGGGTACGAGGCCGGCCTCGTGCGCCCGGGCGACCCGCTCCCCGAGTAGGCCACGCTCCGAGCGCCTCGTCGTCACCGCGCCCCCTACCGAGGTAGCGGCCCCACTGGCTCCCGCGTGTGACGCGCGGCGCGCAACCGTCCCCGCACCGTAGGTCGCACCGGAAAGACGGCGACGGGAAAGGACGGGACATGAGAGCTCGTAGCAGCAGGCAGCACATGGCGGGAGAGCGACAGGGGGCGACGGCGGGCACGCCAGGTCTCGCCGTGGAGCTTCGCGGGGTCCGGCGACAGTACGGACGCGGCGCGCGCACCGTCCACGCCCTCGCGGGTGTGGACGCCGCCCTCCCGCGAGGCACCTTCACCGCGATCATGGGCCCGTCGGGTTCGGGCAAGTCGACCTTCCTGCAGTCCGCCGCCGGGCTCGACAAGCCGACGGCAGGGTCGGTGTTCCTCGGCGGGACCGACATCACCGGCATGAGCGAGGGCGAGCTCACCGAGCTGCGGCGCGACCGCATCGGGTTCGTCTTCCAGTCGTTCAACCTGCTGCCGTCGCTGACGGTCGAGCAGAACGTCCTGCTGCCCATGCGCCTGGCGGGAAAGCGCAGGGACCGTCGCCGGGCGGCCGCGGTGCTGGCGCAGGTCGGCCTCGCCGACAAGGGGCGGCGTCGACCGGGCGAGCTCTCCGGCGGGCAGCAGCAGCGCGTGGCCATCGCGCGCGCCCTGGTCACCGCCCCTGACGTGATCTTCGCCGACGAACCGACCGGCGCCCTGGACACCCGCACGGCGGCCGACGTCCTCGGCCTGCTGAGGCACGCCGTGGACGCGCTCGGCGCCACGGTGGTCATGGTCACCCACGACCCGGCCGCGGCTGCTTGGGCCGACCGGGTGCTGTTCCTCGCCGACGGGTCCTTCGCCGGGGACCTGGAGCACGCGTCGGCCGAGCAGATCGCGACGCGGATGACAACCCTCACCGCGGTCGCGGCTGGTGCCGGTCGTCCCGGTGCGATGAACGATGTGGCGGCCTGATGCGCACCACCGGCCTGGCCCGGGCGGCCGTCCGTGCCAACCCCGCGTCCTTCGCAGGGACCTTCGTCGCACTGCTGATGTCCGCACTGATCGTCGCAGCGTGCGGGACGTTGCTCATGACGAGCTTGAGCGCCTCCGTCCCGCCCGATCGCTACGCGGACGCGCCCGTCGTCGTGGCGGTCGACCAGAACAGGTACGTCGTCACCGGCACCGGCGAGGATCGCGAGGCCGAACCGGTCCCGCTCCCGGACACGGCCCGGGTCGACACCGGGCTGGCGGCGCTCGCCGCGCAGGCGCCGGGCGTGGCCGGCGCCGTCGTGGACGTCACCTTCCCGGTGCGGACCGATGACACGGCGTTCACGGCGCACGGCTGGGGCTCGCACGCGTTCACCGGCGTCGCACTGACCTCCGGGGTCGCCCCGGAGCCCGGCGAGGTGGTGCTCGGCGCCGCCACGGCCGACGACGCCGACCTTGCTGCCGGCGACACCGTCGCGATGTGGACCGCGGCGGGCCGACGAGACTTCCGCGTCGCGGGCCTGGCAGAGGCCGCGCCCGCGGACAACGCACGTGCCGCAGGCAGCAGCGTCGGCACCGCCTGGTTCGCGGACGCCGAGGCGCCGGCGCTCGCAGGCCACCCCGGTACGGCGGACGCGATCGTCGTGCTGGCGGAGCCCGGTACCGATGCGGGCACGCTCGCCACCTCGGTGCGCGAGGCCCTGGCCGGCACCGACGCGCAGGTGCTCGTGGGCGACGACCGCGGTGCCGTCGAGGAGAGGGGGCTCGCCACAGCGAAGCAGACCCTCTTCGGCATCGGGGGCTCCTTCGGCGGTATCGCCGCCGTCGTCGCGGTCTTCACTGCGGGCGGCACCGTGGCGCTGTCGGTCTCACAACGTTCCCGCGAGTTCGCGCTGCTGCGCGCCGTCGGCGCGACGCCGCGGCAGATCCGCCGGGCGATCAGTGCCGAGGCCGTGCTCGTCGCACCGCTCGCGGGCCTCCTCGGCTGCCTGCCGGGCATCGGGCTCGCCCACTGGTGGTTCGGGCAGCTCCAGGACCGCGGCGCGATCCCTGACGGTGTCCGGCTGGAGATCTCCGTGCTTCCGCTCCTGGCCGCTGTCGCCGTCGCGCTCCTCACGGCGCTCGGTGCCAGCTGGATCGCCGGACGTCGCCCCGCGAGGACCAAGCCTGGACGAGCGCTGTCCGAGGCTTCGGTCGAACGGCTCCGCGCGGGCAAGGTCCGCACGGCTCTCGGCCTCGCCGCTCTCGCCGGTGGCGCGTCACTGACCGGCGTCGCCGTCGGCTCCACCGGCGACGACTCCGCGGGCGCGGCCCTCGGCGTCGTCATGCTCTTCATGCTCGCCGTCGGGTTGCTGGGTCCGCTCATCGCCCGGGCGGGCGCGAGCATCTTCGGGCTCCCGCTGGGAGGAGCCGGCGTCGCCGCGTCGCTCGCAGCGGCGAACTCGCGCGCCAACGCCCGGCGCCTCGCGTCGGCCATGACCCCGATCGTGCTCGCCATGGCCTTCGCCTCCACCCTCGTGTTCATGCACTCCAGCGAGGACCGTGCCGCCGTGGAGCAGCTGCGCGCAGGCATGGTCGCGGACCACGTGATCACCGACCCCAGCGGACTCCGGGGTGGCACCGTGGCCCGCGCCGCCTCGACCCCTGGCGTCGACAGCGTCGTGGGTGTCCTGAGCACCCAGGTGCTCGTTCCCGTCGGCTCCGGGGAGTTCTCGTCGCTGATGGGCGCGGTGACCCAGGGCATCACCGGCTCGGGTGCCGGGCTCGCACAGGTGCAGGACCTGGACGTCCTCCACGGTGATCTCGAGCTGCTCGGCCCGGACCGGATCGCCGTCGACCGGAGCCTGGCCGACGCGGCGGAGGTCGGCGTCGGCGACGAGCTGTCGCTGTTCCTGCCCGACGGTACAGAGGCGAGCCCGGAGATCGTCGCTGTCTACGGTCGCGGTCTGGGCCTCGGGACGGTGGTCATGGACCGGGGCGACCTCGACGGGCACGTCACCTCGGGGCTCGACAGCACCGTGCTCGTCAGCGGCGGGTCGGCGGAGGCGCTCGCCCCGCTGGGCGACGTCACGGACGCCGCCGGCTACGCCACCGCGCGGAACGGGGAGGCTGCGCTGGGTGCATGGATGAACGCCACCATGGCTGCGGTCCTTGGTGGGTTCGCTGCTCTCGCCGCTGTCAACACGCTGGTGATGACGGTCCTCGACCGCCGGCACGAGCTGGGCCTGCTGCGTCTCCTGGGGGCCACGCGGCTCCAGGTGCTGAGGATGCTCCGCTGGGAAGGTCTGCTGGTCGCGGCCGTCGGCGTGGTGCTCGGTTCTGCGATCGCCGCTGCCACGCTCGTCCCGATGACGCAGGGCACGACCGGAGCTGCGCCCTACGTGCCGCCGCTGGTCTACGGGGCCTTCGTGGCCGCTGCGGTCGGGCTGACCCTCGCCGCGGTCACGCTGCCGGCTCGCGCGATACTGAGCCGGCGGCCCTAGAGCCGACGACCACCGGGTGACGTGGCACGCCGGTGGTCGTCGGACGTCTCGTCGTGCTCAGACCTCCGAGCCGTCGTTCACCTGGTCCGCCGCTGAGCGGACGGTGAGGGGGAAGAGGGTCCCGGTGAGGTTCTCGGACACGGTCCAGAGCTGTCCGGCGGTGTCCAGGTCTTGCGCCCCGACGGAGGCCTTCGTCACCGCGGCGGGGCCGCGGACCCCCCCGAGGCGGCTCGGACCCACGAAGCTGCCGCCAGGGACGTCGCCGACGGCCGCCAGCAGGGTGGGGAGCGAGCCCCCGTCGGGACCGTGGGCGAGCAGTGGCGTGCCCATCGCGGCCAGGGCGTCGAGAATCTTGTGGCCGCTCGTGATCCGGAAACCGGTCGAGGCCCAGCCTGGATGGGCGGCGGTCGCGACGACCGGCGAGCCGACACCGACGAGACGCCGCTGCAGCTCGGCGGTGAACAGCAGGTTCGCCAGCTTGGACTGCCCATAGGCACCGAACGGCTTGTACACGCGCCGGGCCCACTGCAGGTCCTCGAAGTCGATGTGTGCGGAGCGGTGCGCGGTGGACGAGACGGTGACCACCCGACCCGTGATCCTGTCCAGCAGGAGATTGGTCAGGGCGAAGTGCCCGAGGTGGTTGACGCCGAGCTGGAGCTCGAAGCCGTCCGTGGTGTGCTGCAGCGAGTCGGCCATGGTGCCGGCGTTGTTGACGAGGACGTCCACCTCGCCGCCGAGGCCGGCGGCGAAGGCCTGGATCGAGGCCAGCGACGCGAGGTCCAGCTCGCGCACCTCGACCGCGCCGCCGATGGCCTCTGCGGTCGCGCGGCCCTTCTGGACGTCCCGGACGGCGAGGACGACCCGTGCGCCCTTGGCGGCCAGGGCTGTCGCGGCTGCGCGGCCGATTCCGCTGGTGGACCCGGTGATGACGATGGTGCGGCCGGTCTGGTCCGGCACCTGGGACGGGGATGCGAGTGTGAGCATGGGCGCCAATGTATCCAACGGAAACAATCTAGTCAACGGTTACATAGTTGCTAGACTGCGCGCATGCCTGCACCTCGCCCCTACCACCACGGCAACCTGCGTCGGGCCGTGCTCGATCAAGCGGGGTCGGTCGTGCGCGACAAGGGCGCCGCTGAGCTGTCCCTGCGCGAGGTGGCTGCCGCCGTCGGCGTGACGCACGCCGCGCCCCGCCGATACTTCGCGGGCCGGCAGGACCTCCTGGACGCACTTGCCGTCGAGGGCTTCGTCCGGCTCGGTGCCCGGTTGCGTGAGGCTGTCGAGGTGTCGCCCGACTACGACGACCAGATCCGCGCGGTCGCCCGTGCCTACCTCGCCTTCACGACCTCGGAGGCCAACCTGGTCGAGGTGATGTTCGCCCACAAGCACGGTGCGGACGGACACGCTGTGGCCGAGGGGGCCACGACGGCCTTCTCGCCGATGCTGCAGGTGTTTCGTCATGGCCAGGCCCAGGGCGTGCTCCCTGAGCACGACCCCGAACGGGTCGGGCTGGCCTTCCTTGCCACGCTCCAGGGGCTCGCCAGTCTCGTCAACTGTGGAGTCGTCCCGACCGGAGATCTCGATGACCTGGTCGGTGTTGCCGTTGCTGCAGCGCACGGGGCTGCCGTCCGCCCAGGGGTGACCGGCTAGGCATCGAGGCTGGGGCGCCTGGCGGCACCCGCATCACGAGGCGCTCGCGCTCACCCGCGTCGGCCCGGTACCGGACCCCGTCCCTCCCGGCCGGCCCGTCGTCGGCATGCCCGTCAGGTGGGGACGAGAGGGGCCGCGGCCAGGAGGCGCCGGCCCATCACGAGGATCGGGACCGTCGCCAACGAGGCAGCCACGATGAACGCCGAGTGCTCGACGTCCGCCGCGACCAGGACGTCCTCGCCGCCCGACGTCAGGAGCGCCACCGCGGGCGTCAGGAAGAGCGGCACGACCCAGAAGGGGCTCCGCAGCAGAGCACGCACCGCGCACCCCGTCAGGGCGAGTGCGACCACGACGAGCACCACGGGGAGCTCGTCGAGCGTGTGCGCGACGATCGCGGCGAGCACCGTGCCCGCCAGGACGTCGACCACGCGCGCGCCCGCGCGCAGGAGCGTCCCCGTGAAGTACGGCTGGATCATCACGAAGACCGTGAGCAGCAGCCACCACCGGTTCCTGGCGTCGGTCCAGTCGTCGACCGTGTAGGTGATGAGACCGGCCAGGATCCCCAGGGCCAGACCGAAGTATGCCGACGCCGGGCGAGGGACGGGGCGAGGGCCGAGCCCGCGCAGGTTCCGCGCCAGGACGCCGCCCACGAACGTCGTCCACAGGCCCCCGAACGCGACGAGGCCCGCCATGGCGGCGACCGCTGCGGGCGAGCCCACCGCACTCACCGTGCCCGACGGCAGGGCCACGAGCGGCGTCCCGAGCAGCGCGAACGCGGCCAGCGGGCCGACGAGGCTCCCGATCCCGTGCCACCCGACCGCCGCGGAGAGGCCCACCGCAGCACCCAGCACCAGCATGAAGAGGGCCGCGCCGAGCGGCAGGTCCCGCAGGGCCGTGGCCGCGAGCATGCTCGCGGGGGTGAGGAGGCTCGCAGTCAGGGCCGCGCGGCGGTCCACCAGCAGCCCCAGGCCGGCAGGGAGCATCCCGAGGTAGACGAGCGCGCCGTCCGGGCGCCACGGAGAGAGCAGCAGGCCGACCGCCGGAGCGACGAGCACCAGCGCCAGGGCGATCCGCCGAGCGGTCATAGGGTCACAGTAGGGCGGACGAGCCAGGACGGCGCGCCTTGGCCGGTGGCGGACGGGTGGTGACCCGGCGGTGCCCGGTGGGCCCGGTGACGCCGCCTGTCAGGTCGTGGCGCGCGACCGGGACGAGAGGATCCCGTGCCCCACCGCGAGGACAGCGACGGCGACCACGGCGGCCGCGGCCGTGAAGAGGGCGCGCTCGAGGTCTGCCGAGAGGAGCACGTCCTTGCCGCCCGAGGTCTGCAGGATCACCGCAGGGGTGAGGAAGAGCGTGAAGACCCAGTACGGGCGCTTGAGGTACGCCCACGCGGCCGCTCCCGTGAGCACGAGCGCCACGGCCGACAAGATACCCGGAGAACCGCTGAGGAAGTGGGCCACCAGGCCCGCGAGCACCGCGCCCGCGAGCGTGCCGCCGACCCGCGCGGCCGTGCGCGAGAGCGTGGCCGCGAAGTACGGCTGGACGATCACGAACAGCGTGAGCAGCAGCCACCACGAGTTCGGGGAGTCGATCCAGCCCATCGCGACGTAGGTCGCCACGCCCGTGAGGATCGCGAGCGCGACCGCGAAGTACGTCGCCGCGCGCCGGGGGACGGCCTTGGGACCCGGTAGGTGCATGCCGCGCGTGAGGACCCCGCCGATCAGCGCGGTCCACAGCCCGCCGAACGCGACCCAGCCGGCCATGGCCGCGAGGGCACCGAACGACGTCGAGGCGCCGACCGTGCCCGAGGGCAGGGCCACGAGCGGGCCGCCGATGAGGGCGAACGCCGTCTGCGGGCCCACGAACCCGCCGATCCCGTGCCAGCCCTTGACCGCGGAGAGGCCCACGCACGCCCCGAGGGCGGCCATGAAGAGGGCCCCGGCGAGGGGCCAGTCGCTCAGCCAGACGCCGATCGCCATGCAGACCGCCGTGAGCGGCCCGGCGACGAGCGCGGGGCCCCGGCCCACGAGCAGACCCACCCCCGCGGGCAGCATGCCGAGGTAGACGAGCGTGCCGTCGTGCTTCCACGGGGAGAGCATGAGCGCGACCATGGGGGCCACGAGCAGCAGCACGAGGCCGATCTTCTTGGGGCTCATCGCGCGGCCTCCTCGGTTGCCGGCGCCGGCGCTGCGGGTGCGGGCGTGGCGACCAGCGTCAGGCAGAACGGGTGCCCCACGGGGTCCGCGTAGACCCGGAACGGGTCGTCGGCGTGGCCCTCCTCGGCGGGGGTACCGGTCAGCGGCCGGGCCCCGGCCGCGACCGCGAGCTCGTGGCCCGCGTCCAGGTCCGGGACCGCGACGTCGAAGTGGACCCGCGCACCCGTCCGCCACGGGGCGACCGCGGCGTCCGACCGCTGGAAAGCCAGCCGCGGGCCGGGGCCGGGCGGCACGATCGCGAGCCACTCGTCGCCGTCCGGGTCCGACGTCTCGTGGCCCGGCACGTACTCCCAGCCGAGCAGGCGGCGGTAGAACTCCGCGAGGTCGCGGGGGACAGGGCAGTCGAGGGAGACCTCGAACAGGGCGAGGGGGCTCATGGCCCACACCCTAGGTCGGGCCGGTGGGTTCGGCTCGGCGAAACGGAGACAGGGCAGGGGCGGCCGGTGGATGCGCGGGGGTCAGAAGGGCGCGCGCCCGCCACAGCCCGGGATCGCGACGCCGTCGACGCGCATCTGCGCGCTCCAGCTCCACCCTGGGGCGATGCCCCGGAGGTCGTTCGCGGGGATCTCGATCGTCCCGGGACTCGTCGGATCCGCACCGAAGCCGGTGCCGTCGGTGTCGAGCGGCGTCGAGTACTCGAGCCGGCTGCCGTCCGGGCTCGTGAGGACGGCCTCGAGCGACACGTCGGCGTCGACGGGGAGGCTGCCGTCCCAGGCGATGGTGATCTCCGACCCTTCGTCCGTGGACGGCAGGGCGTGGGTGACTCCCCAGCGAGAGATGCTGCCCACTCCGGTCCAGGTGAAGATCGCCTCGCTGAGCTGCGGCACGCCGGGGCGCGTCGTCCGATCCCACGTGGTGCACATGGCCGACGACACGAAGTCTCCGCTCGTGGACGAGGTGGGGCCCACCGCGAACAGTGCTCCTGCGGTGCACAGGACGGCTGCGCCCGCGCTCACGACCTGTGCGCCAGGTCGCCCGGGTCGAACGAGGGGCGCGATCCACGGGTGCGGCTCGGGGGAGCGGGACTGCACGACGACCGTCGACAGGAGGCTGTCGGCGAACGTGCGGCGCTCCTTGTCCCAGAGCGGACGAAGGTAGCCGATGCAGAGGATCGCGTCGAGGAAGTGCGCGAGCCAGCGCAGGACCGTCGTCACCAGTCCGACCGGTCGTCCCGAGTCCCGGTTGACGACGACGATCCCCACCGCCCGCTTGCCGGGCGTCGCGCCGGTGTAGGCCTGGAGCACCGTCATCGCGATCACCGCGCCGAGCATCCACGCGCTCTCGGACCAGCGGAGGTCCCCGACCGCCAGGCCCAGGCTCCCGTCGTTGTCGAGACCGGGGAGCATGCTCGGCGCGAGGCCGGGGCCGACGGCGACGAACATGAGCCCGGCCAGGATCGCGTTGTCGAGCAGGAACGCCACGACCCGCCGCGACCACCTTGCGTGCTCGCCGAACGGCGGGATGTCCGCGGGGTCGAGCGTCGAGAGCTCGTCCACCTCGTGGTGCGCTGCCGGCGTCGTCGCGATGTCCCCCATGGGGACGAGGGTCCCAGATCGGCTGCGAGTTGTCAGGCAGCCCGACGTGCCGCCCAGGGGTCAGGCCACCTGGCGCAGCCCGACGTGCCGCCCAGGGGGCGGGCCACCGGGCGCGCCCCACGTTCCCCAAGGGGCGGGCCACCGGGCGCGCCCCCAGGGTCAGGCCGTCGCGCCCACGGGGGCTGCGCGCGCCGACGGCTCGACCGACGGCTCGGCCGGCAGCTCGTGCAGGGCCGCGACGAGGGGCGCGAGCTCCTCGACCTGGCAGGCCTCGTTGAGCGCGTCCTCGAGGGCCGCGTCGTGCGTGGGCCGGGCCTGGCGCAGGAGCTGCTCGCCCTGAGGGGTCAGCTCGGTGTAGATGCCGCGGCGGTCGTCCTGGCACAGGATGCGCGTGAGCAGGCCGCGGTCCTCGAGACGGTTGACCAGGCGGGTCGTGGCGCTGCTGCTCAGGGCCGCGGCGCGTGCGAGCTGCTGCATCCGCATGTGCCAGCCGTCCTGGCGCGAGAGAGCGTCGAGCACGGTGTACTCGACGACCGAGAGGCCGTGGTCGGCCTGGAGCGCTCGTTCGAGCGCGGTGTCGAGGATGCCGTGCAGCGCGGCGAGCGTGCGCCAGCCCTGCGAGCGGATCTCGACCGCGTCGTCCCCGATGCCCATGTGTGCCTCCTGTGCCTGTCGTGACGTCGCTCTCAACTATACCGCTTGTGTGAACTACCGGCGCGTGCAACTATTTAGGAGGCGCCTGCAACTACTGCAAGCGCCGGTTGTTGCACACACGCTCAAGCGCGGGTGCCCTGAATCAGACAAGGAGCAGCGCATGCCGCTGGGTCTTCTCGCCCTCGCCGTCGGGGGCTTCGGGATCGGGCTCACCGAGTTCGTCATCATGGGTCTCCTGCCGGAGATCGCCACCGAGTTCGGCGTGACCGAGGCCGTCGCCGGCTACCTCATCTCGGGCTACGCGCTCGCGGTGGCCGTCGGCGCGATCGGCCTCACCGCCGCCGTGATCCGCCTCGACCGCAAGACGGTCCTCGGCAGCCTCATGATCCTGTTCATCGCCGGGAACCTGGTCTCGGCCCTCGCCCCCACCTACGAGCTGCTGCTCGCCGGACGCATCCTCGCGGCGCTGTGCCACGGTGCGTTCTTCGGCATCGGCGCGGTCGTCGCGGCCGACATGGTCGCGCCCTCCAAGCGGGCCGGGGCCATCGCGATGATGTTCGCGGGCCTCACGGCCGCCAACGTCCTGGGCGTGCCGTTCGGCACGTTCCTGGGCCAGCAGTACGGGTGGCGCTCGACGTTCTGGGCCATCACGGCCATCGGCGTGGTCGCGCTCGTCGGGATCCTGCTGCTCGTGCCGTCCACGCGCCGGGCGTCCGGCGCGCACGGCGCCGCACCGGCTCGCGCCGCCTCGACGACCCCCGCTACGGGCGACCTTGCCCTCCCGGCCGGGGCTGCGCCGTCGGGCACCCCGTCCCTGCGGACCGAGCTCGCGGCCTTCCGCAACCCGCAGGTCTGGTGGTCCATCCTGGTCACCGTGCTCGGGTTCGGCGGCATGTTCGGCGCGTTCACCTACATCGCGTTCACGGTCACCGAGGTCGGCGGGTTCGCGACCACGAGCGTGCCGTGGCTGCTCGTGCTGTTCGGCGTGGGGCTGTTCGTCGGCAACTACCTGGGCGGCAAGGCCGCGGACCGCTTCCTGACCACGAGCCTGCTCGCGATCCTCGGCGCGCTGACCGTGATCCTCGCGGTCTTCGCGCTCACCGCGACGAGCCAGGTCATGACGGTGGTCTCGCTGGTCCTCATGGGGGCGTTCGGGTTCGCGACCGTGCCCGGCCTCCAGATGCGCATCATGGGCCACGCGCAGGCCGCCCCGACCATGGCCTCGGGCGCCAACATCGCGGCGTTCAACGTGGGCAACGCGCTGGGTGCGTGGATCGGCGGCCTGACCATCGCGGCCGGCCTCGGCTTCACCTCGCCCCTGTGGGTGGGCGCCGCGCTCACGCTGCTCGCGGTCGTGGCGCTCGGCGTCGCGACGCTCCAGGAGCGGCGGACCGCGGTGGCGCCCACCCCGGCCCCGCTCACCACCGTCCCCGCGGCCTGACCCGCCGTCGCACCACCACCCTCAGGAGAAACCATGACCAGCACCACCACCGTCCCCGCGGTCGCACTGCGCGGCGGGACGAGCATCCCGCAGCTCGGCTTCGGCGTCTTCCAGGTGCCCGACGGCGAGACCGCCCAGGCCGTCTCGCTCGCCCTGGACGCGGGCTACCGCAGCATCGACACCGCCGCGGTCTACGGCAACGAGGCGGGGGTCGGCGCGGGCATCGCCGCGTCGGGCCTGCCCCGTGACGAGGTCTTCGTGACGAGCAAGCTGTGGATCGACGCCCTGTCGCGCGATGCCGTGCGCCCCGCGTTCGAGCAGAGCCTTGAGCGCCTCGGGCTCGACCGCCTCGACCTGTACCTGATCCACTGGCCCGCACCGGGCCTGGGCCGGTACGTCGAGGCGTGGGAGGAGCTCGTCGCGCTGCGCGACGCGGGGCTCGTCCGGGAGATCGGCGTCTCGAACTTCCAGCCTGAGCATCTCGACGCGATCATCGCGGCCACGGGTGTGACGCCGGCCGTGAACCAGGTCGAGCTGCACCCGGCGTTCGCCCAGCGCGCCCTGCGCGAGCGCCACCGCGAGCTCGGGATCGTGACCGAGGCGTGGAGCCCGCTGGGTCAGGGCACGGTGCTGGGCGACCCGGTCCTCGGTGCGATCGCCGACGCGCACGGCGTGACGCCCGCGCAGGTCGTGCTCCGCTGGCACCTGCAGGCCGGGACCGTCGCGATCCCCAAGTCCGTGACCCCCGCGCGCATCGCGGCGAACCTCGACGTGCTGGGCTTCGAGCTGTCGGCCGAGCAGGTCGAGGCGATCGACGGCCTCGACCGGGCCGACGGCCGGATCGGACCGGACCCCGACGCGTTCAACGGCTGAGCCGCAGCTCCTGCGCTGCGGCACCTGCCGTGGCTGCCGCACCCGCACCCGTCGCCGCCGAGAAGTGAGCAGATGCTCCCGATCTCCCCGGATCAGGGGCATCTGCTCACTTCTCGACGCGCCGGTTCCCGCCCGATGCCGCTGGGAACGCGTGCCGCCGCGCCCCCAGCACGATCCCCACGACCGGCACCGCGAGCGCGAGCGTCGCCCACGGCAGCGCGCCGGACCCGCCCGCACCCAGCACCACGCCGCCCACGATCCCGCCGAGCGCGAGGGCCCCGTTCCACGAGGTGACGAACGCGGACTGTGCGACGTCGGCCGCGGGACCGGCGGCGCGCGCGAGCGCGGTCTGGAACAGGGTCCCGCTGCCGCCGAACGCGAAGCCCAGCGCGCCGACCGCGGCGTAGACCGCGACGGGGGATCCCGCCGCGACCGCGAGCGTCAGGCCCGCGAGCCCCAGGAGCGAGGCGGCGAGGACCGTCATGACGCGCAGGTGCGTGTCGATCAGGGCACCGATCACGACGAGGCTCGCGAACGACGTCGCGCCGAGCACCGCGAGCAGCACACCGGTCTGCGCACCGAGCCCGACGTCCTCGAGGAACACCGCGACGTACGTCGAGAACACGTTGTAGGCGAGGACGGTCAGGCCCGTCACGAGCACGACCGGCGCGACGCCGGGCAGCCGCAGCGCCTGCCCGATCGGCACCTGCGTCCCGCGCGGCTCGCCCGGGAAGTCCCGCACGCCCCAGCGCACCCACGCCGCCAGGACGAGGCTGAGGATCGTCATGGCGCCGAACGCCCAGCGCCACCCGACGGTCGCGCCCAGCGCTGTCCCGGCCGGGACGCCGAGAGCCAGCGCGAGCGGCGCGCCGCCCATCGCGATCGCGAGCGCCCGCCCCGCCTGCTCCGGCGCGGCGAGGCGCCGTGCGTACCCGGCGAGCAGGGCCCAGGTCAGGCCTGCGACGAGCCCGGCCGCGAAGCGCGCGCCGAGCGTGAGCGCGTAGCTCGACGAGACGGCCGTCACGGTGTTCGCGACCGCGAACCCTGCGATCGTCGTGAGCAGCAGGCGTCGCCTGGGCCAGCGGGCCGTGGCGCGGCTGAGGGGGATCGCGGCGACGATCGCCCCGATCGCGAAGACAGTGACGGTCTGCCCGGCGGCGCTCGCGGAGACCCCGAGGTCGGCGCTGAGCGCGGGCAGCACGCCCGCGGGCAGCACCTCGGTGAGGAGCGTGACGAACCCTGTCGCGGCCAGGGCGAGCAGGGGCAGCAGGGGGAAGCGCGTGCCCGACGACGGAGCGTCCGCGGGTGCGTCGGTCCGGTCGGGGAGCGTGGCCGTCCGGGGCGCAGGGGGCGCTGTGGACGTCGGGGGGCTCGCAGGCGCGGCGATCGCGGCGGGCGGGGTGGGCGGGGTGGGCGCTGTGGACGGCGGGGGAGCGCCGGTCGACGACTCGGTCGGAGTGGTGCACGTGGTCATGGGGTTAGCATGAATGTCTGACATGGGTGTGAAGGTCAAGCCCGACCCGCGAGAGGGGTGCATCACATGCGCATCGGCGAGCTGTCCCGCCGCACCGGCACGGCCACGCGCCTGCTGCGGTACTACGAGGAGCAGGGGCTCCTGACCCCGCAGCGCGAGGAGAACGGCTACCGCGAGTACGGCGAGCACCTCGTCGACCGCGTGCTCCAGATCCGGGGCCTGCTGGAGGTCGGTTTCCCGACGCGGATCATCGCCGAGCTGCTGCCGTGCCTCAACCAGCCGCGCGAGATCCACCTGCACAACGCCTATCCGGACAAGATCGCGCTGCTCGAGACCGAGCTGGCGCGGATGACCGAGCGCATCGACACCCTCACGAGGAACCGTGACGCGATCGCGGACTACCTCGAGGCCATCAGGGTCGACGCGGCGCCGGCCGACGTGGTGCGCGAGCCGGTCGCTCTCGCCGAGAAGTGAGCAGATGCCCCTGATCCGGGCGATCCAGGGGCGTCTACTCACTTCTCGCTCAGTTCTCGGCGGCCGGACCGTCCGGTGGCGCCGGGCGCGGTTCGGCGCTGGCCGGTTCGTCGGAGACGGTCACGAGGTGCGAGAAGAACGGGTCCCGTCGAGCGGCCGAGACGTAGTGTCCGGGCTGCTTGGTGAAGGCGCGGTCCAACCACGACTGCACACGCGCGACGGTGGCCGGTCTGGTCGGCGCGTCCGCGTTGCGCGGCACGACGGTGGCCGCGACGCAGGCGATGCCGTAGTCGACCCATCCCGGGAGGACCTCCGGGTAGGCGGTCTCCCAACTCGGGTCGACGGCAGCGAGCTGGTTCCGGACGTCGGTCAGGAACGCCGCCGGACCGGGATCGACGTGCCCTCGGCGCATGAGCTCAGAGTGCCGTTGGACGTTGTGCCCGGTCCGTCGGATGGCCGTCCACCGGGACCGTCGCGGGGTGGTCTCGCGCAGCTCGACCGCAGCCTTCCTGGTGGAGTCCAACGCTGCGCCCAGGTGCTGCCGGATCTCGTCGGTGTCGTCGACGACCGACCAGTTGAGGACGCTGATCGCCCGGTTGTAGCAGGCCCGCATGACTGTCGCACGGCATCGGACGACCTCCCTCCACCAGTGGTCGCGCGTGGTCGGACGGACGTGAGGCGTGCCGCCGAGGAGTTCCGCGAGCCGTGCGGACGCCGCGTGCTCCACGCCGTGGAGCGCCTCGAGCCGCGCCCGCCAGTCCTGCGGGGCGACGGCCGGATCCTCGCCCTCCCTCCGGAGGTCGAGGACCGCGAGGTTGAGCCGGGCAGCGAGCATCGCGGGATCTGCGGCGCGCGCCCGGAGCAGAGCCTGGCGGGCGGTCCCCTTGTCTCCGGCGGCGAGGAGCGCGGCCGAGTCGGCGAAATGGAGGACCGCGACCTCGGACCTCGTCCCGAGCACGGCGACCCGGTGGCGTCGCTCGGTGGTCTGGAACGCGATCCAGACGGCGGCCTGTGGCAGCAGGCCGAGATACGTCGCCCGGTCGACGGGCGCGGCGTCGTCCAGGGGGCGGAGCGTCCGGGTCTCGATGAGCCTGCCGGACCGCTTCCTGATCGAGACCGTCACGCCGACCTTCCCGCCCTCGTCGTGCAGGAGAGCCGAGACGTGACGCACGCGCAGGCGTCGGAACCACGTCCAGAACTCCACGACGGCCTTGAAGCCCGACGGCATCCCGTCGATGTCGGGGAGCGTGAGGTCGGTGTCCGGGCCTGTCGAGATCCGCATGGCGGGTGTCGACTCGGCGAGGTCGTCGAGCCGTCGCGGGAGCATCTCGGCCCATGCCTGGGCGACGTCGTCGGCCTTCCCCGCGGTCACGGCCTGGGTCGCGGGGTCGATCCGGTAGGGCGGGCGACGGACCCAGGTCCACAGCACCAGGTAGATCAGGGCGAGCCCCGCGACGCACCAGGCCCCGACCGTGAGCCACGTCCTGCCGTCCTCGTCCCACCAGTCCACGACGGTCTCCGGGGGGCTCGGGGCCAGCAGGTCCTGCAGTGCCTGGTCGAGGTCCTCCGGTTCCACCTTGCCCTCCTTGACCGCCGTGAGGAGCAGCTCGCGGGCCTCGGCGCGATGCCCCAGGTCGACGAGCCGGGCAGCGGCCACGGCGGTGCCGGCCGGCGGGGCCTCGGATCCCGGGTCCGAGGTCAGTCCGTCGAACGCAGCGGTCGAGCCGAGGTCGAGCGCGAGCGCCTGGGCGTAGGAGGTGTCGGCAGCGCCGCGGAGCTCCGCGGCCGCCTCGGTGTCGGTCGCGACGCGGCCCGCCTCGGCGTCCAGCCCCTGTGCCCGACGCAGGAGCACCGCAGCCTCGGCGACCGATTCCTCGGCCTCGGCCAGGACGGTGGCCTCGCAGGCAGCCCCACCCGCGGCCTCGACCTGGGCCGCGGCGACGAGCGCTGCGCTCGGACGATGGGAGGTCGCGAGCTCGATCACGTCCTGGCACGAGGGCGGCGGCGACTCGTCGACGGTGGCCTGGGCGCTCGCGGCGAGCGGGAGCACGGCGCCGAGGGCAAGGGCAGAGAGGAGCGGGAGAGCTGATCGAGCACGCATGTCGGCCACCTCGTCGTGGTTGCGCAGTGCCGTCGCCCGGCGGACCTGCTGGCCCTGCCCCTGAGAGGAGAGAGGTCGGCCCGGCCGTGGACGTGGCAGAACGGAGGCGCGCGAGCGGGTGAATTCGTGACTGCCGCTCTCGCCGAGAAGTGAGCAGATGCCCCTGATCCGGGCGATCCAGGGGCGTCTACTCACTTCTCGGCGGCCAGGCGGCCAGGCGGCCAGGCGGCCAGGCGGCCAGGCGGCCAGGCGGCCGGCCACCCACGCCCGCACCCTCACCGCAGCGGGTCGAACGCCCTGATCTCCTGCGGAACCGTCCCGGTCACGATCTGCTCGGCGAGCAGCTTCCCCGTCGCGGGCCCGAGCACGATGCCCCACATCCCGTGCCCGCCCGCGACGTACACGCCGGGCGCCCGGGTCGCCCCGACCAGCGGCAGCCCGTCGGGGGTCACGGGCCGGGAGCCGACCCACTCGTCGTGCCGGTCGTCGAGGTCGACTCCCTGGAACAGGTCGCGCACCGACGCGAGGATCGCGTCGATGCGCCGCGGCTGGAACGGCTCGTCGGGGCCCCGGAACTCCATGGTCCCCGCGATGCGGAACCGCCCCTGGTAGGGCGTGCACGCGACGCGTCGTGAGGGCAGGTAGATCGGCTGCTCGACGGGTACGTCGGTCTTGACCGTGAACGAGTAGCCGCGCCCGGCCTGGACGAGCGTGCGCACGCCGAGCGGCCGCGCGAGCCCGGGCAGCCAGGCGCCGGTCGCGAGGACCGCGACGTCGGCGACCACGGGGTCCTGCCCGTCTACGAGCACCTGCACGCCGCGCCCCGCCTGGGCACGCAGCCCGGTGACGGTCGCGTCGGTCACGATGCGCCCGCCGCGCGCGCGGACCGCGTCGCCCAGCGCGCCGACGAACGGTCCGGGCTCGATGAACCGCTGGCCCTCGAGGGCGTAGACCGCGCGCACGCGGTCGGTGAGCTGCGCAGGACGCCCGACGGCGTCGCTCGCCCCATGTTCTCGGCCTCCGCCCGGTCGCGTCGCGGGAGTGGTGTGCCCGACGGCGTCGCTCGCCTCGGGTGCTCGGCCCGCGTCCGGGTGCGTCGGACCGGAGAGGCGCGCGGCGCCGTCGGGCTGGTCGATGCGTCGCAGCGGGACCACCTGCCCCGCAGCCTCGACCTGGGCGATCTCGTGGAGGAACGGCGCGGCCTGCCTCTCGTCCTCGAACCCGATCACGAACGGACCGGGCGTCGAGCGGGCGGCGACGCCGTGCGCGCTGAGCTCGTCGAACGCGTCGAGCGCGAGCCGGTCGATCGGCGTGAGCGCCGCCATGGCGCGGTCCCACGCGCGCGGGGTCGCGTGCGCCGCGAACCGGGCGAGGAACGACCACAACCGCGGGTCGAGCCGTGCAGGGATGTGCAGGGGCGCGGCCGGGTCGAGCAGCGCCTTGGGGGCGTAGGTCCACAGCGTGGGGTCGGCGAGCGGCATGGCCATGCCGGGCGTGAGCCAGCCGGCGTTGCCCCACGACGAGCCTGCGGCGACGCCCTCGCGGTCGAGGACCGTGACGTCGACGCCGCGCTCCTGCAGGTGCCAGGCGGTCGCGAGACCCACCATGCCGGCGCCGACGACGACTGCCGTGCGGGGCGCACGTGCACCGGTGGGGGAGGTGCGAGAAGGGGTGGCCATCGGGGCTCCTTTGCCCTGGGACGATTTCGACCCGGCCTCGAGGATGCTGAGGCCGGGTCGTGGGAGACGGGTTGCGCCTCACGGTCAATGTTGGAGGGATCTTCGGTACGGTTCAAGGTGGGCGGTCGGATCTTCTGGAGCGGATCTGTCCGGCGAACATCCTTCTGTCCTGTGGAGCGAAAGGGCGAGCATGCCGAACGAAATTCGGGCCGGTGCGGGCCATGTCCAGGCCGCGGTCCTCGACGAGACCGACCGGCGCATCCTCGCGCTCCTCGAGGCCGACGCGCGGGCCACGAACAAGGCCGTCGCGGACGCCGTGGGGATCGCGCCGTCGACGTGCCACACGCGCATCCGCTCGCTCCAGGAGCGCGGCGTCATCCAAGGGTTCCGCACCGAGGTGGACCCGGCAGCCATGGGGCGCAGCCTCCAGGCGCTCATCGCGATCCGCCTGCACTCGCACGCCCGCTCGGGGCTCACGGCGTTCCGCGACTACCTCGCGGGGCTGCCGAACGTCGAGGGCATCTACTTCGTGACGGGGGACCGTGACTTCATGGTGCACGTCGCGGTGCGCGACTCGTCGGCGCTGCGGGACCTGGTCGCGAGCACGCTGAGCGTGCGCCCCGAGGTCGCGGGCACGAGCACGACGCTCATCTTCGACTACCTGAAGCCGTGAGCGTCCCCTCGCTCGTGGACCAGGCGGTCGAGGAACGGTTCGACGAGCTCCTCGACGCTGCTCCACACGTCGTCGAGGGGGGTGCCGGACTCGATCATGCGTGAGGCGGAGTTCACCACCGCGTTGATCAGCTCCGCCGAGCGGGCGACGTCCCGGGTCCCGAGCGCCTGCAAGGCGTCACTCAGCGGCCGTACGAGCTCGTCGTGCATGGCACGAGAGCCTTCCATCACGGCGTTCGGCGGGCTGACGGTCGCGAGGGCCGTCGCGAGGGCGTGCTCGCCCTGGGCGACGAGCTCGAGGTTCGCTCGGAGGTAGGCGACGACGCGGCCGCGGTCGTCAGGAGCAGCGTCCATGGCCCGTGCGACGGTCGCCGACCACCTCGGGAAGACGTCCTCGACCATGGCGAGCAGCAGGTCGTCCGCGGAGCGGAAGTACTGGTAGAGGCTGGGGCGGGCGAGGCCCGCGCGTTCGGCGAGCGCCGCGAACGTCGGCGGTCGGCCTGTCTCGGCAAGGAGCGACCGTGCGGCGTCGAGGAGCACTCGCATCTGCGCCGCACGGTGCTCGGCGACGGTCGGGGCGCTGATGCGGGGCACGGTTCTCCTCACGGCGGCTTCCCTGCCCCGCCCGGGGCAGGGAAGCGTGGATCAAGCGCTCAGTCTCCCATCCTCCATGTGGACGACGCGGTCGCAGTGCTCGAGCACGTCGTGGTCGTGGGTCACCATGACGGTCGCGACACCGTGGTCGTGGGTCTCGGCCGCGAGCAGCCGGACCACCTCGTGGCTGCGCGCGCGGTCGAGTGCCGCCGTGGGCTCGTCGACGAGGAGCAGCGCGGGGGCCGTGACGAGAGCGCGCGCGATCCCTACGCGCTGGCGCTCACCACCCGAGAGCTCGTGGGGTCGTCGGTCGGCCTTGTGCCCCATGCCCACCTGCTCGAGCAGGGTCAGGGGGTCGCGTCCGCGGTTCTTCCCGCCCGAGACGTGGAGTGCGAACCGGAGCTGGTCGAGGGCGGTCAGCGCGGGCAGGAGGTTGCCGGACTGGAACACGAAGCCGATCCGCTCGCGTCGGAGCGCGGCCTGGCCGGCCGAGGGCATCGCCGAGACGTCGGTGCCGTCGATGCGGACAGAGCCCGAGGTCGGCCGGGTCAACGCACCGGCGACCGCCAGCAGGCTGGACTTGCCCGCGCCCGAGGGGCCCAGGACGGCGAGCAGCTCTCCTGGGGCGACCGTGAGGTGCACGTGGTCGAGCGCGGTGACGGTCGAGTCGCCGTCGCCGAGGGTCAGGGTCACGCCGTCGATCTCGAGCCCGGCCCGGGTGGCGGTCGAGGTGCTCGAGACCTGCTGGGTGGGGTGCGTCATCGTTGGCCTCCGAGAGCCGTCAGGGGATCGACGTGGGCGATGCGGCCGACCGAGGCAGCGGCGCCCGCGAGGCCGAGCCCGACGAGCAGCACCGCGGCGAGCGCGAGGGGCCCGGCCTCGAGGGCGAACGGCATGGGGGTCGACGTGAGCAGCGCGCCGAAGCCCACGCCCGCGCCCATGCCGATCGCGGTGGACACCACGAGGAGCACCGCCGCCTGGCCGAGGGCGTCGCGCACGAGGTACGACGTCGAGGCACCCATGGCGCGGGCAACCGCGATCTCGTGCTTGCGCTGGATGGTCCAGACCGTGAAGAACGCACCGACGACGAGGGCGGAGATCGCGTAGAGGAAGACCTGGATGAGGTTGAGCGTGAGCGTCTCGGCCGCATAGCCCGGTGACCCGTCGAAGGACTCCGTGAGCGAGACGGCAGCGGTGCCTGCGGCCGCGTCACCGGCCGCGAGGTCGAGGTCGGCGCCGTCGACGGGGGCGAGCGCGACGGCGGTCGCCTCGTCGTACGCCTCGGGCCGCACCTCGGCGGCGTCGGTCGCGCCGGCGTGGATCTCCT
Source organism: Oerskovia sp. Root22 (assembly GCF_001429135.1). Lineage (NCBI taxonomy): Bacteria > Bacillati > Actinomycetota > Actinomycetes > Micrococcales > Cellulomonadaceae > Oerskovia > Oerskovia sp. Root22. The sequence continues at coordinate 131,534 of NZ_LMIL01000013.1, forward strand.
GCCAGGTCGCCAGGGGGATGTAGGCGACGTCGACGTGCCCGAACGTGTGCTGCCCGTCGAGCACGCCGACGATCGTGAGCTCGGTGCCCAGCCGTTCGATCGTCACGGTGTCCCCGATACCCAGGCCCAGGTCGCCCACTGTCTCGCTGACGACGATCCCGTGCGGGTCCCCGAGGGTCTCCCCGGTGGCCAGGTCGGTCGTGGACGGCGCGACGAACGACCCTGGCTCGACGCCGAAGAGTGCCAGGTCGACGGCCTCGCCGCCGGGGCCCTCGGCGTTGACGAGCTGGTTGCCGAACAGTGCTGCGTCGGCGACGTCGTCGCGGGCGGCCCAGCGCTCGGCCTGCTCGCGGTCGACCGTGCTGCGGGAGAACGCCGAGTCGACGGAGGTGTCCGCGCCGAACGCGAAGGCCGCGACGGGGAGCTTCTTGAGGCCCGACACGCCGTCGTTGACGAGTCCCGAGGACAGGCCCGACAAGAGGACGACGAGCACGGACACGAGCGCGACGACACCCCCCATCAGGGCAAATCGTGAGCGCGCGAACGACAGCTCGCGCCACGCGAGAAACATGGTGCTCCTTCCGGGTCGACACGGGTTGCCGACGCCTTGTCGGTAAGGATACCAACGTGGCGTCGGCAACTGGTGCCGCTCCGGGATCTCTGCGCTGGAGCCGTCAGAGCGCGAGCGCCCGGGCCTCCTTGTCCGGGTCGAGCCCCACCCGGGGGCGGTCCGCGCGCTGGGGAGCGGCGCCGTCGGGCTGGGTCTGCAACCAGGCCCACGTGTCCGCGACCGTCTCCTCGACGGGCCGGTTGCGCAGTCCCGCCGCGACCGCGCGCGACACGTCGCCGCGGTGCAGGGTGTCGTGCAGCTCGCCCGGCGGGAGCCAGACGGGCAGCTCGGTCCAGGGCGCGATGCCCGCGGCCTCGATCACGTCGGGCGCGGTCCAGCGCAGCTCGGCGTCGGAGCCCGTCGCGGCCACGCACGCGTCGAGCAGCTCGCCCATGGTCGCGTGCCCGCTGGGGCTCACGACGTTGAACGGCCCGCTCAGGCCCTGCTCGGTCGCGTCGAGCACGAACGCCGCGAGGTCGCGCGCGTCGACGTACTGCAGGGGCAGCTCGCGCGGCCCCGGGGCGAGCACGGTCCCGCCGCGCGCGACGCGCTGCAACCACCACGGCAGGCGCCCGACGTTCTCCCACGGCCCCAGGACCAGGCCCGCCCGCGCGAGGATCGCGCGGTGCCCGAACGACTCCTCGACGGCCAGCTCGCCGCCGCGCTTGGCGCGCGCGTAGTCGACGTCGGCGCCGTCGTCGGGCGAGGCCTCCACGAGGGGCGCGTCCTCGCCGAGGCCCGCGCCCGTCGGGTACGTGTAGACCGACCGGCTCGACACGTACACGTACCGGCCCACGTGGTCGTCGAGCAGGCGCGCGGCGTCGCGCACCGCGCTCGGCGCCCACGACCACGTGTCGACCGCGACGTCCCACTCGCCCTCGGCCAGGGCGTCCAGGCCCCCGACGGCGGAGCGGTCGCCGCGCAGGTCCCGCACCCCGGGCGGGGCGTCGCGCGTGCCCCGGTGGAACATGGTGACGTCCCAGCCGCGGGCCAGGGCGTCGTCGACGACCGCCCGACCCACGAACTCCGTCCCGCCCAGCACCAGCAACCGCGTCGCGTCCGTCATACCTCCGACTCTGCCCGCTGTGCACCCGGGACGAAAGCCAGCGACGCCCACGGCAGACGGCTGGGCGCGTGCGATAGTGACCGAGCCGCTCGTCGGGTAGCGGGGGCCCGCGTGCGCGGGCTGGGCGAGTGGCTGGGTACCGGGACGGAGGAGCGCATGGTCGGTCGCCGCGTGCGGGTGCCGCTGTGGGCGGTCGCCGTCGCGCTGGCCGCGCTGGTCGTCGCCGTGGGGTGGCTCCCGCTCGACGCGGCCGAGGAGCTCGCCGAACGGGTCGGGCCGATCCTGCTGTTCCTCGTCGCGATCACCGTCGTCGCGGAGATGTGCGCTGCCGCGGGCCTGTTCGACGCCGCAGCCTCCTGGGCGGTCCTGCTCGCCCGAGGGAGTCGGCTGCGACTGTGGGGCCTCGTGGTCCTGCTCGCGTGCGTGTGCACGATCGTGCTCTCGCTCGACACCACCGCCGTGCTCGTCACGCCCGTGGTCCTGACCCTCGCGCGACGTACGGGGAGCAGGCCGCTGCCCTTCGCGCTCACGGTCCTCGCGCTCGCCAACACCGCGTCCTTGCTGCTGCCCGTCTCCAACCTGACGAACCTGCTCGCGGCCCACCGCTACGCGCGGCTCGAGCCCGGCACCTCGTACACCGCGACGATGTGGCTGCCCGCCCTGGTCGTGATCGCCGTGACGGTCCTCTACCTGCTCATGGCCCACCACCGGGACCTGCGCGGGACGTTCGAGGCATCCGCGCCGACCGCCGAGCGAGACCCCGTGCTCCTGCCGCTCGCCGCCCTGGTGACGGTCGCGCTCGGGGTGTGCTTCGCCGTCGGGCTGCCCGTGGCGGTCGTCGCCCTGGGAGGGGCCGGCGTGCTGCTCACCGTGACGCTCGTGCGGCGGCGCGACCTCGTGGCCCCCGTCGGGGAGCTCGTGCCGTGGCGGACCGTGCTGGTCGTCGCGTCGCTCTTCGTGGCGGTCGAGGCCTGGCAGGTCCACGGGCTCGGCGACCTGCTCGCCCGGTTCGCGGGGACCGGGACCGGGACCGGGGACCTGCTGCAGGTCGCCGGCGCGGGAGCGGTCGCGGCCAACGCGGTCAACAACCTGCCCGCCTACCTCGCGCTCGAACCTGCTGCGGCGGGCGACCCGGCGCGGCTCGCGGCGCTCCTCGTCGGGGTCGATGCCGGCCCGCTCGTCACGCCGTGGGCCTCGGTCGCGACCGTGCTCTGGTGGGTCCAGTGCTCACGCCACTGGATGGGCTTCCGCGAGGTCGGCTGGTGGCCGCTCGTGCGCCAGGGACTCGTCCTCGCGCCTCTGGCCGTGGTCGCCGGGACGCTCGCGGTCGCCGCGGTCGCGTAGGCCGGTCCGCGCGTGGGCCCTCAGGCCCGCACGCCGATCCACAGGGTCCCGTGCGGCTCGAGCTCGACGCTGCGGTGCTCGACGAACCCGATCGAGCGCATCCCCTCGACGTGCGCCGGGTCGACGATCGCGGTGAACAAGGGGCCCTCGACCGGTGAGCCGTCCGGGGAGTGCCGGGCGCTCGCGGGCGCGTCGACGAGCCGGCGCAGCGTGTCGACCCGCTCCGCGCCCTCGATGTCGGGCGCCACGGCCGACGCGACGAGGACGAGGCGCGGGCGGACGGCGTCGAGCGCGTCGGCGATCGCGGACTGCGCGATGCCGAGCGCCTGACGGGTCGCGACGCGGACCGGCTCGTCGTCGGCCGGCTCGTCGAGCGGGTCGACGCCGACTTCGCGGACCAGGACCTCGCGGAGCTCGTCCTCGAACGCGGGGACCTCGGGCGGCAGCCACACGGTCGTGGCCAGGAGACCGTCGGCGTCCTCGGCGACCCAGATCTCGCCCTGCTCGAGGATCCCGTGCCCCAGGACCAGGCGCGTCGCGGACGAGAGCTGCTCGGGGTCGACCGGGGCGTCGGGGCGCCCGTCGCCGTCGAGGTCGACCACGGGGTGGTCGGTCGTGAGCAGCCGGGCGACGCCGGGCACGTCGATGAAACGGGCGCGACGGACGGTCGCAGCGGGGTGCGTGGTGTCGGGCATCGGGTCTCCGGTCCTCGGGGAGATGGGGGCTCGTGCCAGTCTGGCCCGGGTCCCTGGGAGGGGGCTGTGCAGAACGTCAGGGGCGGGGGCCTTCTGGGGAGGCCCGGCGGTGACCCGCCGCGGCGCCCCCGCGGCGCCCTCGCGGCGACCGGCGCGCGCGATGATGTGGTGCGCCGCACGGCGCCGCCGCTGCGGTCCCGCTGCACCCGTCCGTCCCGAGGAGACCACATGACCGTCCTGCGCTCGATCCTGCTCTTCGGCGCCGCTGCGCTCTTCGAGATCGGTGGCGCGTGGCTGATCTGGCAGGGCGTCCGCGAGCACAAGGGGTGGGTCTGGATCGGGGCGGGAATCGTCGCGCTGGGGCTCTACGGGTTCTTCGCGACGCTCCAGCCCGACGCGAGCTTCGGGCGGATCCTCGCGGCGTACGGGGGAGTGTTCGTCGCGGGCTCGCTGGTGTGGGGCATGGCGGTCGACGGCTTCCGGCCCGACCGCTGGGACGTGACCGGTGCGCTGCTGTGCCTCGTGGGCGTCGCGGTCATCATGTACGCGCCACGACCGGCGTAGGGGACGTCCGCCAGGCGCTTTCGCCCGGTGTGTGGGGTCCTGCCTGCCCGACGCCGGAGCGCACCCGAGCGCCCCGGGTGCGCTCCGGCGTCGGGCGCGCGCGGACACCCGATCCGTTGTCAGAGCTGGGCCGGGGCATACCCCGGCCCCGTTCTGACAACTGGTCGACGACGAGTCCGCAGCGCGTGACCCACGACACCTCGATCTCCGGGGAATAACCCGGGCACCCTCCCGGTTCTCCTCCAAGTACATGCAAATGCATCAACTTGTAGGACGAGGGAGCAACCCCCATGCAGTTCGGAATCTTCACCGTCGGCGACGTCACCACCGACCCCGTCACCGGTCGCACGCCCAACGACACCGAGCGCGTGCGGTCCATGCTCACCATCGCCAAGCACGCGGACGAGGCCGGCCTCGACGTGTTCGCCACGGGTGAGCACCACAACCCCCCGTTCGTCCCGTCGTCCCCCACGACGATGCTCGGCTACCTCGCCGGGCAGACGAAGAACATCATCCTGTCGACCTCCACGACGCTCATCACCACGAACGACCCGGTGAAGATCGCCGAGGACTACGCGATGCTCCAGGTCATCTCGGACGGTCGCATGGACCTCATGATGGGCCGCGGCAACACCGGCCCCGTCTACCCGTGGTTCGGCAAGGACATCCGTGAGGGCGTCAACCTCGCGATCGAGAACTACGCGCTGCTGCGCCGCCTCTGGGAGGAGGAGGTCGTGGACTGGCAGGGCAAGTACCGCACGCCCCTCCAGGGCTTCACGGCCACGCCGCGCCCGCTCGACGGCGTCGCGCCCTTCGTGTGGCACGGCTCGATCCGTACCCCGGAGATCGCCGAGCAGGCCGCCTACTACGGTGACGGCTTCTTCCACAACAACATCTTCTGGCCCATCAGCCACACCCAGCAGATGGTCCGGTACTACCGTCAGCGCTTCGAGCACTACGGCCACGGCCAGGCCGACCAGGCGATCGTCGGGCTCGGCGGCCAGGTCTTCATGCGCAAGAACTCCCAGGACGCCGTGCGCGAGTTCCGGCCCTACTTCGACAACGCGCCCGTCTACGGGCACGGCCCGTCGCTCGAGGACTTCAGCGCGCAGACCCCGTTGACCGTGGGCAGCCCGCAGGAGGTCATCGACCGCTACGGCGCCATGCGCGAGCACGTCGGCGACTACCAGCGTCAGCTCTTCCTCATGGACCACGCGGGCCTCCCGCTCAAGACGGTCCTCGAGCAGATCGACCTGCTGGCCGGCGAGGTCGTCCCCGTGCTCCGCAAGGAGATGGAGGCCAAGCGCCCCGCCCACGTCCCGAGCGACCCGCCCAGCCACGCCCAGCGCGTCGCGAAGGCACGCGCCGAGGGCAAGATCGCGGAGCAGGTCGTCGCGGCCGCCGACCACTGGACGGGCAAGACCGCAGAGGACGACATCCAGGCGGCAGAGGCTGCCGAGGGCGCGGCCCGCAAGGGCTCCGCGTTCGGTCTCTGACCCACCACCCGCCCGGGGAGACCCGGGCGGCCGGGCCGCCCTTGTGGCCAGGGGCGGCCCGGCTCCCAGCACCACCCGGCAGGCCACGAGAGCACCACGCACCACCCGCCGCACGCACCGTGCGGCACACTCGAAGAACCCTCACGAACCAGGAGCACCACCTCATGACCGCTCGCCAGATCGTCGCGATCTCCGCCGGCCTCGGCCAGCCGTCCTCGACCCGCCTGCTCGCCGACCGTCTCTCCGCCGCGACCGTGGCCGAGCTCGGCGACCTGGGCGTGACCGCCGAGGTCACGACGGTCGAGCTGCGCGACGTCGCCCACGCCGTCACCGACGCGATGCTCACGGGCTTCGCGAGCGGCGACCTCGCCGAGGTGATCGAGAAGGTCACGGGCGCCGACGCGCTCGTCCTGGTCACGCCGCTGTTCACGACCACGTACTCGGGGCTCTTCAAGTCCTTCGTCGACATCCTCGACAAGGACTCGCTCCAGGGCATGCCCGTGCTGCTGGGTGCGACGGGCGGCACGTCGCGCCACTCGCTGGCCGTCGAGTACTCGATGCGCCCGCTGTTCACGTACCTGCACGCGGACGTCGCGACGACGTCGGTCTTCGCGGCCACGGACGACTGGGCCGCCGAGGGCGACAGCACGCACGACGCCGGCCCGCTCCCGGCCCGCATCCGCAAGGCGGCCAAGGAGCTCGCGGGCACGGTCGCGGCCCGCGACCCGCGCACCACGACGGGCATGTTCGACGGCGTGCCCTCGTTCGCGCAGATGTTCGGCCAGTAGCCGGGCCGACCGGGTGAAACGCGGTGTGACCCGCATCACTCACCCGGTGCAGGGTCTCCTTCTGGATGTGCGCCCGACGACGAGGCGCCGGAACCCCTCCACATCCAGAAAGGCACGTCCATGTCCACCCTCTCCGTCGACGGCCAGGCGATCTCCCGTCGTGGCTCCGTCTCCACCCACCTGAGCGACGCCGTCGACGCCCTCGCTCGTGTCCTGACCCGCTGGTCCGTCCCGGCGCTGCGCGTCGCCCTGGGCCTGGTCTTCCTGGGCTTCGGGGTCCTGAAGCTCTTCCCCGGGGCCAGCCCGGCCGAGGTCGTCGCCGAGCGCACGATCGACACCCTGACCCTCGGCCTGGTCCACGGCCCGGTCGCGGTGATCGGCACGGCGGTCGTCGAGTGCTTCATCGGGATCACGCTCGTCACGGGGTACCTGCTGCGCGCGGGGCTCGTGGTCATGGCCGGCGCGTTCGTGGGCATCCTCGCCCCGACGGTCCTGTTCTTCGACGAGCTGTTCGGCTCGGGCATGACGCTCCTGGGGCAGTACGTGCTCAAGGACGTCGTCCTGGTCGCCGCGGCGACGGTCGTCGGGGCCTACGCCCTCGGGGCACGGCTGCGCCGTGCCGGCTGAACGCCCCACCGATCCAGGAGCACCACCAGAAGCACCACCGCACGCAGCACGAGAAGCGGCTGACGGGGGTCACGGACGCACCGTGGCCCCCGTCAGCCGCTTCTCGTCGTCGGGCGCCCCGTCGGGCACGTCCGGGTCGGCGCCCCCGGCCCCGAGCACACCACGCAGCAGCCGCCGGTCGGGCCGCAGCGCGAGCGGCACCGCGACCGCGGCCGCCGTCAGGACCCATGCCGAGTAGTCCAGCCCGAGGAATGCCCAGATGCTGCCGTGCATCGCGGCGACCGCGAGCACGAACGGGATCCGCGCGACCCGGATCGCGAGCCACAGGGGAGCCGTGAGCTCGAGCACGAGCGCCCCGCCCGCGAGCGCCTGCGTGAGCACGGGTTGGTCCGCGACGGTCTGGACCCACCGGGTGCCGAACGGGGACCCGCTCGCTCCCTGGCGCAGCACCCAGGACATGTTGTCGCTGAAGACCCACTCGGTGCCGCTGTGCCGCAGCTTCTGCGCGCCGGTCAGGAAGTACACCGTGGCGAGGGTCGCGAGTGCCGCACGCGGCGGCCATCCCCAGGCGGGGGCCCGCGGCGCGGTGTGCGCGGGGCGGGGCGGATCGGCGGCGAACAACAGCGCGACCGCGACCGTGACGGTCAGGACGTCGTTGTGCAGCACCTTGCCCGAGCTGCCCCACAGGGCGGCGAGAGCGGTGTACGCGCACCACGCGAGCACCAGGCCGGCGCGCCCCCTGCGGCGCACGACGACGAGCGCGACGCCCACGAGCCCCGCGACCTGGACCATGACGAGCAGCCACGCGGGCGGGGGCAGGGTCAGCCAGCCCATGACGTTGCCGTGGTCGGTGAGCGCCGCGGGGCGCCGGGTGATCGCGGTCCAGTCGCGCGTGGCCAGGCGCAGCCCGATCACGAGCGCGAGCAGCGTGCGGACCTCGACCAGCCGGTACGCGGGGCCGGGGGCGAGCAGCGCCCGGTCGACGGCGAGCGCGGCCCGGCGCAGCGACGACCCTGCGGCGCCGCTCACGGCGTGACCTCCAGGACGGTCTCGCGCGACCGCTCGACCCACTCGTCGGCCCCCGCGGGCAGGGTCCGCTCGGTGCGCTCGAGCCGCACCGAGCGCACGGTGCCGGGGTCGATCCCGGCCAGCCCCAGCCAGGCCGTCACCATCTCGCGGCGCCTGTCGGGCGTGGCCCCCGCGAGGTCCTGGTACTGGCGGGTCGTGGTGACGAGGGGGGCGGCGCGGTCGCCCGGCTGCACGACGACGTCCCCCTCGGCGGTCGCGGCCACGAGGTCGAGGCTCACCGTCGTGCCCGTGCGCACCTCGCTGAAGAGCCGGTACGCCGTGAGCGGCCACAGCTCGGCCTCGGCGGCTGCGGTGAACAGGAGAGCGAGGACGAGCCCGTAGGTCACGAGGCGTGCGCGGCGCCGGTCGATCGACGGGGCGACGGGGGCGGCCGCAGCGCGGGTGGCCGCGTCGGGCCAGGGCGCGGCCCAGGCGGGCCGGCGGCTCTGCGCGGTGCGCGCGTCGTTGCGGAGGGTCACGTCTCGACCCTCCCAAGGGGAGGGGGTGGGGACATCGGCCCGACGGCGGCTCGCGCCCCGACCCCAGGGTGCGGTCCGCGCGGGGTGAGTTCAGCCCGGGGGCTGATGCGCCGTCGTCGGGCCTCCTCGACGCCGTCCTGGCCATGGTCCTCCCCGGGCGCGCTCGCGCCCTGCGTGCCACGCTGGGCGCATGCCCGACCGGGACGACGACGCGTCAGCCACGCCCTCCGGGACGTCCGCTGCCCCCACCCCGCCCGGCGCCCCCGCGCTCCGCACGCTGCTCGAGCTCTCGCTCCCGGCCGTGCTGATCGGGATCGTCGCGGCGGTCGTGCTCAGGGCGCTCGACGAGGCGTCCGCAGCGGTCGAGGACGTCCTGTGGACCGACCTGCCGGGCGCGCTGGGCGTGGATCCCGACGCGCGCTGGTGGATCTTCATCATGCTGACCGGGGCGGGCCTGCTCGTGGGGCTCGTCGTGTGGCTCGTGCCGGGGCACGGCGGGCGGGACTCGGCGACGACCGAGCTCATCGCGCCGCCGCTGCCGCTGCGGGTCCTGCCGAGCCTCGTGGTCGTCACGGTCCTGGGGCTGGCCGGCGGCGTGAGCCTGGGCCCGGAGAACCCGATCATCGCGATCAACACCGCGCTGCTCGTGGCCGTCGTCGCGCGGCTGTGGCCCAAGGTCCCCACGGACCTCGTCGTGATGCTCGCGGCGTCGGCGACGATCGGCGCGCTGTTCGGCACCCCCGTCGCGGCCGCGCTCGTGTTCACGGGGGTCGTCGCGGGCTTCCGCAGCGGCGGCCCGCTGTTCGACCGGTTGTTCCTGCCGCTCGTCTCGGCGGGTGCGGGCGCCATCACCATGGACGCGTTCGGGCGGCCGTTCGCCGCGATGGACCTGCCCGACCTCGGTGTCCCGGACATCGGCGACGTGGGCACGTCGCTCCTGATCGCGACCGCCGCGGCGGGCCTCGCGCTGCTCGGGGTCGTCGCGTTCCCGCACGTGCACCGGTTCTTCCACTCGATGCGCAACCCCGTGCTCTACGTGACGCTCGGCGGCGTGGTGCTGGGCGTCCTGGGGGCGATCGGCGGGCCGCTCACGCTGTTCAAGGGGTCCGAGCAGTCCTTCGAGCTCGTCCAGCAGCGTGCCGACTTCTCGACGTGGAACCTCGTGCTCATCTTCGCGATCAAGCTCGTGGCGCTCGTGATCGCCGCGGCCGCGGGGTTCCGGGGTGGCCGGATCTTCCCCGCGGTGTTCATCGGGGTCGCGGCCGGGGTCGTGGTCAACGCGGCGCTGCCGGGCGTCCCCCTGGGGCTCGCGATCGCGAGCGGGGTGCTCGGGGTCGTGCTCGCGGTGGGACGCGACGGGTGGGTCGCGCTGTTCGTCGCGGTCGCAGTCGTGGGCGACGTGGGCGTCCTGCCGCTGCTGTGCATCGCGATCCTGCCCGTGTGGCTCCTGGTGCGCAGCGCGCCCGAGATGCTGGCCGCCCCCGAGCCACCGACCGCGGTCGCGGCCGGCGGGTCCACGCCGACCGGCGAGGGGCGTCCCGCGCCCACCGACGGGCCCCGTCCCGACGCCTCCTGACCGGGCCGGGTCCGGACACGCCGCGCACCGACCGTGCCGGGCCGCGTCACTCCCAGCCCACGCGCGAGTCCTCGTGCATCTCGGGGCACGTCCCGCCGGGCTCGATGACCGCCTCGAAGTGCCACATCTCGTTCGCGTAGGTCCGGCACAGGCCCAGGTCCGCGCCGTGCTCGCCGAGCCACAGGGCGCCGTCGGTCGCCCCGACGTCGATCGCCGTGCCCGCCACGTGCGCCGAGGCCTCGGGCGGCAGGACCCACCGCTTGGCCTCCTCGAGCGAGCCGCGCTTGCGGACCACGTCCTCGACGACCTGCGCCTGCTCCTCGGCCGACCGCCACCCGGAGACGAGGGTCAGCTCGATCCCGTCCTCGGCCGCGAGCGCCTGCGCCTGCTCGAACCGGCGGAGCAGCTCGGGGTCGAGGCCGGTCGCGGGAGCCTCGGCCCGCGACCCGTCCGCCTCCCCGGTCGTGCCCGGCGCCGCCCCTGCGCCAGGGCCGACCCCGGACGACAGGGCGTCGGGGGCCAGGAGCCGGTACGCCGAGACCCCGCACGCGACGAGCGCGGCGACGACCACGGCGGCGTACACGCGGTCCGCGGGAGTCCGGCGTCGACGGGCCGAGCCCGCCGACGAGCGACCGGACGGCCAGGTACGACCGGGTCGTGCGCGCCCGCCCCGGGCGGACGGGCGCGAGGACGCCGCGGGCGGGTCGGGCACGAGCGTGTCGAAGGCCGGCACGGGGTCGGTCGGCGCCGTCGGCGAAGGACCTGACGGCACAGCGCTCGTCGGTGCAGCAGCGGCCGGCGGCACGGGCCGGGAGCCGGCGGGGAAAGAGGGCGGGGGAGGGACGTCGAAGGTCATGTCTCGACCCTCGCCGCGCGGCCCTGCCCGGGGCATCGCCCCCCGGGGCCGTCCTCGCCCTGTCCGCAGGGCGCGTCCCGCCCGGGCGCGTTCGTCCCCGGGGCGGACGCGTCGTCGTCGGACACCAGCCCCAGGGCGGACTCGCCGCGACGGCCCCCCTGGATACGGTGAGGACGTGCAACCGACCCGCCGCGCGCCCGAGTGGGCCCAGGACCTCCTCGTCGCGCTCGCGGTCGGGCTGGTCTGGTTCGGGGGAGTCTGGTTCATGTACCAGGGGGACTACTGGATGCCTCGGGACATCCGGTCGTACTGGTGGACCGGTGCCTGGCTCGTCCTGACGCTGGCACTGAGAAGGGTCGCGCCCGGTGGGGTCTTCTGGGTCACCGCGGTGTTCTACCCGCTGTTCCAGGACGACGCCCTGAGCAACCAGTTCCATCTTGTCCCGCTCCTCGTGGCGGGCTTCGGCGCGACCCGCCAGGGAGCGGTCCCCCCTCCGCTCGCGGCGATCGGTGTCGTCCTGTCGGGCTGGTCGCTGCACATGAGCAGTGAGCACTGGGACGGGTACTGGCAGGTCGTGGGCTGGTCGTCGCCCTCGGGGATCCTGACCACGGTCGCCCTGGCGCTCGCGGCCGTGGCGCTCGGGTGGATGGTCCGGCGCATCGCCGTGACGGGCGAGGCCCTGCGTGAGCGCAACGAGGAGCTCACGGCCCTGCAGGGGGTGCTCGCCCAGCAGGCCGTGCACGCCGAGCGCACGCGCATCGCCCGCGAGCTGCACGACGTCGTCGCGCACCACATGTCCGCGATCGTCGTCCGGGCGCAGGCCGCGGACCGCGTCGCGCCCAACCAGCCCCAGGCCCCCGCCGAGGCGGTCACCTGGATCGCCGAGGAGGGCAAGAAGGCGCTGACCTCGATGCGCTCGGTCGTGCACGTGCTGCGCCGCGAGACCGGGGACGCGCTCGAGCTCGCCCCCGCCCCCGCGCTCGACGACGTCCGGGCCGCGGCCGCGCGCCTGACCGAGGCCGGCCGGGACGTCGAGCTCGACCTGCCCGACGACCTGGGCGACCTGCGGCCCGAGGTGAGCCTCGCCGTCGTGCGCATCGCCCAGGAGGGACTGACCAACGTGCTGCTGCACTCGCTCGCCCCGCGCCTGAGCCTCGAGGTCGTCGCGACGCCCGGGTACGTGCGCGTGGCCGTCCGCGACCCCGGGCCCCCGCTGCCCGACAACCCCGACCTGCACGGCGGCAACGGCCTGCTGAACATGCGTGAACGAGCCCTGTCCTGCGGCGGCACCCTGTCCGCAGGACCCGACCAGAGCGGCGGCTGGCGCGTCCAGGCCGTCCTGCCCCGGGAGACCCCATGACCCACAGCCCCGTCCCGTCCCCCCACCCGGACGGCGCCGCGCCCCCCGGGCGCCCACCGGGCCCCGCGCCCCTGCACGTCGTCGCCGAGAGCCGGCCGTTCAGCGAGCCCGTGCGCGTCGTCGTGGTCGACGACCAGGCGACCATCCGCCTCGGGTTGCGCATGATCCTCGACAACGAGCCCGACGTCACGGTCGTGGGCGAGGCCGCCGACGGCGTCCAGGGCGTCCGCATGGCACGCGCGCTGCTGCCCGACGTCGTCCTCATGGACGTGCGCATGCCCCACCTCAACGGGATCGACGCAGCGGCCCAGATCTCCGCGGACCCGGCGCTCGCGGGCGTGCGCACGCTCGTCCTGACGACGTTCGACGACGACGAGTACGTCTACGGCGCGCTGCGGGCCGGGGCCGCGGGGTTCCTGCTCAAGGACGCCGACCCCGAGTCGCTCGTGAGCGCGGTCCACCGGGTGCGCGCGGGCGACAGCCTGCTCGACCCCGGCGTCACGCGACGGATCATCGAGCGCTACGTCGAGCTCTCCGACTGGCACGCGGGCTCGGGCGTCGCGAGCGCCCCCGGCGGCGCGTCGGGGCTCGAGCTCGCGACCCCGCGCGAGCGCGAGGTGCTCCTGGCCGTCGCGCGCGGCCTGTCCAACAAGGAGATCGGGGACGAGCTGTTCCTCTCGGAGGCGACCGTCAAGAGCCACGTGCGCTCGCTGCTGACCAAGGTGGGGCTCACGAACCGCGTCCAGCTCGTGATCCTCGCGTACGAGGCCGAGGTGGTGCGGCCGGGGCGGTGACGGGTGCTGCCGGGTGTCGACGGGCCTGCGCGGCGTAGGCTTTCCCGGGGGCTCGGCCCGGGCCCACCACCCCTTTCTCGAAGGACACAGGCAGCACCATGGTCAACCTCGCGTACGTCATCGCCGGATCGGAAGCCACCGGGGGAGCCGGCATCCAGGCCGACCTCAAGACGTTCCAGGAGCTGGGCGTCTACGGCGTCGGGACCCTGACGTGCATCGTGTCGTTCGACCCGAAGAACGACTGGGGCCACCGGTTCGTCCCGGTCGAGCCGCAGGTCATCGCGGACCAGTTCGAGGCCGCGACCAGCACGTACGACCTCGACGTCGTGAAGATCGGCATGCTCGGCACGCCCGCGACGATCGACGTGGTGGCCGAGTCGCTCGCGAGCCAGCGCTGGCACCACGTGGTCCTCGACCCGGTCCTGATCTGCAAGGGCCAGGAGCCGGGCGCGGCCCTCGACACCGACACCGCGCTGCGCGAGAAGATCCTGCCGTTCGCCACGGTCATCACCCCGAACGTGTTCGAGGCCAAGATCCTGTCCGGCATGGACACGATCGAGTCGGTCGACGACCTGGTCGAGGCCGCCGAGCGCATCCACGCGCTGGGCCCGGACTTCGTCGTCGTCAAGGGCGGCGTCGAGCTGCCCGGCCCGGACGCCGTCGACGTCCTGTTCGACGGCCAGGAGATCACGGTCTTCTCCGTCCCCAAGGTGGGCGAGGAGCGCGTGAGCGGCGCGGGCTGCACGTTCGCCGCGGCGATCACCGCGGAGCTCGCCAAGGGCAACGACGTCGAGCGCGCCGTGGGCGTCGCGAAGCAGATGGTCACCGAGGCGATCGAGGCGCGCGTGAGCTCGCACGCGCCGTTCGACACGGTGTGGCAGGGCGCGTACACGGACTGACCCGGTACGGGGAGGGCCGTCACGGCCCTTCCCGACGACGTCACGCGCCCGGGCGAGGTCTCCTCGCCCGGGCGTCGTGCTGCCCGGGGATTTCACCCTTCCCCGGCCGGTGCGCCGGGGGCCGCGGTGTCACCCTGGAAGCACGGGGAGGCTGACGCGCTCGGTGCGGGCCCCAGGTCCCCGTTCGGTGGCTCCACAGCCGCAGGGGTGAGTTCCGCACGGTGAGCCGGGTCGCGTCGACGTTCGCGACGGGGGTCGTTCGTCACGGCCTCCGTCTGTCTGCGACCTTCCGACGGCAGGGACGCGCGGCGTCCCGAGCGTACGGACGAACGCAGACGAACAGGGGAATGTCATGAGCGAGACCACGGTGGACATCGACACGATCGTGTCGGACTTCGAGGCGTCCGTGAAGGACGTGCTCGACCAGGAGAAGATCGACGCCGCGGTGGCGACGTTGAGGGCCACCCGTACGTCCTACCCGGCCACGGGAACGGTCGTCGGCCTGATCTTCTACTACCGGATCACGGTGGACATCACCGGGACCCAGCACCAGTTCGTCGGCAACGCCGGCGGTGTCGGAGGGCTCGGCGGCGGTGGCTTCTGGGGCGACGTCTACACGGACGACATCGAGCGGCTCTACCGCGACACGGTGAGCTTCCAGTTCAACGCGACACCGGTCTACTTCAACGTGAACTTCTTCGACGGCAGCTCGAACCTCCTGGGCAACATCCAGGCAGGGGGGCTCGCGGTCCTGCTGGGCACGGGAGGCGGTTCCGGCAGCTGGAGCTGATGAGTGCCGGGCGACCGCCCGCCCCAGCGAGGCGGGCGGTCGCCCTTCTCGTCCGCGCGGCCCGGAGGAGGCCGATCGTGGTCGCCCGGCTCCGCCGAGGACCGACCATCAGGCAGACGCATGGACGCGCCGGGACCCGGAGCACTTAGGCTTCCGACCTGTGAGCGACAACCTTCCCCCCGAATCCACCGACGGCAACGGCCGCACGGGCGCCCGGCACGAGGTCCCGGCGCCGCTGCGTGACGACGTCCGCCTCCTCGGCCGACTGCTCGGCACGGTCCTGACGGAGACGGGGGACCCCGCGCTGCTCGACGACGTCGAGCACCTGCGCGAGCTCTCGATCCGCGCGTACGGCGAGCACGCCGACGCCGCGCTCGAGGAGGCCGAACGCCTCGTCGAGAGCTTCAGCCACGAGCGCGCCGAGCAGGTCGCCCGCGCGTTCACGGTCTACTTCCACCTGGCGAACCTCGCCGAGGAGCACCACCGGGTGCGCGTCCTGCACGACCGCGAGGCCGAGCTGGCCCCGTCCGTGGTCGACGACACGCTGCCCGAGGCCTTCACGCAGCTCGCGGACGAGGTCGGTCACTCCGAGGCGCTCGCCCGGCTCCAGCGGCTCGAGTTCCGCCCGGTCCTCACGGCCCACCCGACCGAGGCCCGCCGTCGGGCCGTGTCCGCCTCGATCCGCCGCCTGTCCGCGCTGCTGACCGAGCGCGACGGCCTGCCGGCCGGTGGCGCGTCGCTCGCGGAGAACGAGCGCAAGCTCCTCGCCGAGATCGACGGCCTGTGGCGCACGTCCCCGATCCGCGCCGCGAAGCCCACCCCGCTCGACGAGGTCCGCACCGCGATGAGCGTGTTCGACGCGACCCTCTTCTCGGTGTTCCCCACCGTCTACCGTCGCCTCGACGACTGGCTCCTGGCGGACAAGGCAGGTCACGACCGCCCGCTCGCCGCACCGTTCGTGCGCCTGGGCACCTGGATCGGTGGCGACCGCGACGGCAACCCGAACGTCACGGCAGAGACCACGCGGCAGGCCGCGGCCATCGCGGCCGACCACGCGCTCCGGGCCCTCGAGCAGGCCGCCCAGCGGATCGGGCGCACGCTCACGCTCGACGAGCACGGCACGCCCGCCTCCGACGGCCTGCGCTCGCTGTGGCAGAAGCAGCGTCAGCTCTCCGAGGCCATCACGGCCGAGGCCGCGTCCGAGTCGCCCAGCGAGCCGCACCGTGCGGTCATGCTCGTCGTGGCCCGCCGCGTCGCGGCGACGCGCCTGCGCGACGCCGACCTCGCCTACCAGACGCCCGAGCAGCTCGAGGCCGACCTCAAGGTCGTCCAGGACTCGCTCATCGCGGCGGGCGCTCCCCGCGCGGCCTACGGAGACCTGCAGCAGCTTGTGTGGCAGGTCCAGACCTTCGGGTTCCACCTGGCCGAGCTCGAGGTCCGTCAGCACTCGCAGGTCCACGAGGCAGCCCTCGCGGAGATCGCGGAGCACGGCGTGCACGGCCAGCTGTCCGACCGCACGCGCGAGGTCCTCGACACCTACCGCGCGATCGGCTCGATCCAGCAGCGCTACGGCATCCGTGCCGCGCGCCGCTACATCGTCTCGTTCACGCAGAAGCCCGAGCACCTGGCCGCGGTCTACCAGCTCGCCGAGCACGCGTTCGACGGCGCGGACGACGCCCCGGTGATCGACGCGATCCCCCTGTTCGAGACCTTCGCCGACCTCGAGGCGAGCGTCGAGATCCTCGAGGCCTCGCTCGAGCTGCCCCAGGTCCAGCGCCGGCTCGCCGAGAACGGCCGCAAGGTCGAGGTCATGCTCGGCTACTCGGACTCCTCCAAGGACGTCGGCCCGGTCTCGGCCACGCTCGCTCTGCACTCGGCGCAGAGCCGCATCGCCGAGTGGGCGCAGCGCCACGAGATCAACCTGACGCTGTTCCACGGCCGCGGCGGCGCGCTCGGGCGTGGCGGCGGCCCCGCGAACCGCGCGGTCCTGGCCCAGCCCCCGGGCTCGGTCGACGGCCGCTTCAAGCTGACCGAGCAGGGCGAGGTCATCACGGCCCGCTACGGCGACGCGACGATCGCCGCCCGGCACATCGAGCAGGTCGCGGCCGCGACGTTGCTCGCCTCCGCGCCGTCGGTCGAGCGCCGCAACGCCGAGGCCACCGCGCGCTTCGCTGACGTGGCCGCCGCGCTCGACTCGTCCTCGCGCGAGCACTTCCACGCGCTGGTCCGCAGCGAGGGGTTCCCGCAGTGGTTCTCCGAGGTGACCCCGCTCGAGGAGGTCGGCCTGCTGCCGATCGGCTCGCGCCCGGCCCGCCGCGGCCTGTCGGTCGAGTCGCTCGAGGACCTGCGCGCGATCCCGTGGGTCTTCTCGTGGTCGCAGGCCCGCATCAACCTCGCCGGCTGGTACGGCCTGGGCACCTCGCTCCGCGAGTTCGGCGACCTCGAGCGGCTGCGCGAGGCGCACCGCGACTGGCCGCTGTTCGCGACGCTCATCGACAACGTCGAGATGTCGCTCGCCAAGGCCGACGAGCGGATCGCGGAGCGCTACCTCGCGCTCGGCGACCGCGACGACCTGGCCGAGAAGATCCTCGAGGAGCTGCGCCTGACGCGCGAGTGGGTCCTCAAGATCTCGGGCAGCGAGTGGCCGCTGGCCGGCCGCCGCGTCCTGGGCCGCGCGGTCCAGCTGCGCAGCCCGTACGTCGACGCGCTCTCGCTGCTCCAGCTGCGCGCGCTGCGTGGCCTGCGCTCGGGCGCCGAGGGCGAGTACAAGGACGGTCTGCAGCACCTGCTGCTGCTCACGGTCAACGGCGTCGCGGCCGGCCTGCAGAACACGGGCTGACCTCTCGCCGGTGCCGGCTCCCGGCGCTGCGCCGGCGCACCCCTCGGTGCCGCACGTCCGGTGGGCGTTCGTCTCGACCCGGAGACGGACGCCCACCGCACCCGGCCCCCGCGGCGACCTGCGCCGCGGGGCAGTTCAGCCCAGGCGCGAGCGCAACCAGGCGATGTCCGGGCCCATGTCGCCGTGCGTCTCGCAGATCACGGGCGCCCCGGCCGAGGCGACGACCGCGACCAGCTCGTCGGGCGGGACGAGCCCGTCGCCGAAGTGCGCGTGGCGGTCCGCCCCCGAGCCGAACGTGTCCCGGCTGTCGTTCGCGTGCACCAGGTCGATCCGGCCCGTCACGGCGCGGACCTGGTCCGCTGCGGTGCTCAGGTCGATCCCGCCCGCCCAGGCGTGGCACGTGTCGAGCGTGAAGCCGACCTGGTCGCCACCCTCCGCCGCCCCGATCGCGTCCCACAGCCGCCCGATGCTCTCGATCGTGCGGGCCATCGACTTGGCCCCGCCCGCGGTGTTCTCGATCAGGACGGGGACCTTGGCGTCGAGCGCGTCGATCGCCTTGCGCCAGTTGTCGTAGCCGACCGCGACGTCGTCGTTCGCGGTCACGTGGCCGCCGTGCACGATCACGCCCTTGGCGCCGATCTCGGCTGCGCCGTCGACGATCTTCTGGAGCGACTTGCGGCTCGGGATACGGATGCGGTTGTTGGTGCTCGCGACGTTGATGACGTACGGCGCGTGCACGTAGACGTCGAGGTCCGCTGCCGCGGCGTCCGCGCGCAGGGCCTCGGCCCCGCCCGGGTAGGTGAACTCGGCGCCCTTCCAGCCCTGCGGGTCGCCCAGGAAGACCTGGACCTGGTCGGCGCCGATCTCTCGTGCCTGGTTGACGGCGTCGGCCTGGTCGACGTGTGCTCCGATTCGCATGGGGCCCACGCTACGTGCAGCGGGGGACGCTCGGCGCGGCGAGCCCGCACCCGAGGGCCGACGACCCGTCCACGGCGCGCGCCGTGCCCGCACGACGGCGAGCCGCGCCCCACCTTCGGGGAGGGAGCCCCTCAGACCAGCGCCGCGAGCGCGTCGAGCCGGCCCTTCCAGAACTCCTTGAGCGGTGCGACCTCGTCGACCGTCGGCACCCCCGAGTAGCTCACCGCGACCCGGGTCCGGGACCCACCGGCCACGCCCGGGTTCGCCGCGTCGAAGGTCAGGAGCACGCGGCGCGCGCGCCCGGTCGCCCCGCCCACGGCCTCGTTGGGCCAGCGCAGCCGCACCGACCGGTCGATCGTCCGCCCGACGACGTCCAGGTCGCCTGCGACCCCGACCTCCGCCAGAGCGGGAGCCAACCACGCGGCGCGGGCGCCGTCGTCGGACACGAGGGCGTAGACCGCCGCGGGCGTCGCGTCCACGGTCCTGGAGACCGAGACGTCGAACGTGCCGTCGGCCCGCTGCCCGGGCGCGCGCATCCCGCGCTCCTGCTCGTACGCGACGGTGAGCGACTGCGCCCACCACGCGTCGACCCCCTGGTCCTCGACGAGCCAGGTCGCGATCCGGGTGTGCGTCCACCCGGTCGCGCCCTGCGCGTCGAGGAGCTCGAACCAGGCTGCCCGGGGCTGCCCCGTCGCGGCCACGACCGCGTCGTCCCCGACCGTCTGCGTGCTGCGTCTGGTGACCATGCGACCACGCTACGGCGCGCCCCCGGGCCTGTCAGAAGATGCGACGGGCAGGTCCCGGCCGGGGGAGTCCGGCCCGCCGGCAGGACGCGGCATGATGGACGCATGGCCATCTTCGCTTTCTCCGTCGCCCCGCTCGGTGCCGGCGAGTCCGTCACGGACTCCGTCGCCGAGGCAGTCCGCATCGTCCGCGCCTCGGGTCTGCCGAACCGGACGACGTCGATGTTCACCGAGATCGAGGGTGAATGGGATGAAGTCATGGACGTGGTCAAGCGTGCGACCGAGGCCGTCGGCGCGGGCGGGCAGCGGGTCTCGCTCGTCCTCAAGGCGGACATCCGCCCAGGTCACACGGGGGAGCTGACGGGCAAGGTCGAGCGTGTCGAGGAGCGTCTCGCGCGCGACTGAGCGTCGAGCATCGCCGGCGTCCCACAGGGTGAAACCGGCGTTTACGGCGTGCACTCACGGGCGTCGTAGGCTATGCGGCAACGCCGCCGTCCCGGGCAGCGTTCGAGGCTGCGTTACGAGCCGTGTCACAAGTCGCAGGAGACCACGATGCCCCTCTTCGAGGTGGACGCCGAGCGTCCAGTTCTCGTCCGCCCGTCGCAGCCGGCGGGTGGGGGGTTCGGCACGGTCGCGCAGCGCGTGGTCGACGGCCACCTCGACGGCCTGCTCGGCGAGCAGATCTTCCCCGTGCGGCAGGGCTCGTCGGTCGACGAGCCGCACCTCCTGGCTCTCGACGCGGCCGGGCTGCCCGTGGTCATCGAGGTCGTCGCCGAGCTGACCGAGGAGACGCTCACCCGTGCCATGAACCATGCGGGCCGGGCCGGTCAGCTCACGCGCGCGGAGCTCGCGAGCCGCTACGCCGGGGGTGCGGGGCGCTTCCAGCAGGACGTCTCGACGTTCTACGACAACGTCCCGCTGACCCGCTCGCAGGCGACGTCGCGCGCCACGGGGGCTCGACTGATCGTCATCTGCTCGAGCGCGGAGGACGGGATCGTGGACGCCCTCGACTTCCTGCGCCAGCCGGGGTCGTCGGTCTCGGTCCTCAAGCTCGGGGTCATGCACGGCGCCGACGGCCGCCGGTTCGTCGACGTCTCGCCCCTGGTCCCCGAGCGCCGGTCGCGCTCGACGGTCCCTGCGGCACCGCCCCGCCCCGCGGTCGGGAACCGGTCCGCGGCGGCCACGGCCGACTTCGCGGAGGGCGTCGCGGTGGGTCGCGCGCTGACGGGCAAGCTGCCGATCGTCACGCAGCGCTCGCGCGCCGACCGTCGGCGCGGCACGGAGCTCGAGGCCGCTGAGACGGTCTACGGATCGTCCGCGGGCTCGATGGCCGAGACGGGACGCCTCGAGCCCGTCCTCGAACCGCTGCTCCCGGCGCCCCCGGTGCCCGCGCCCCCGGTCGCCCCGGACCTCGCGCTGAGCGTCCCGCCCGTCGTCCCCGAGCCGGTGCCCAGCCTCCCGCTCGAGCCGCTCACGGTCCCGCCCGTCCCGCTGCTGGCGAGCCCCCCGGGGGACGAGGCCTCGGAGCAGGGGCGCTACTCGTCGTCGTCGGCGTACTCGAGCCCGCCCGACGACGCCCTGTCGTCGCGCACGCCCAGCCGGTCCTCGATCCTGACGCGCGAGTCCATCAGGACCCGCGAGTCGATCCGGACGCGGGAGTCCGTGCTGACGCGCGAGTCGTACCAGGCGGAGGAGCCCGCGTACGACCCGCTGTCCTACCAGCCACCCGCGAACGTCCCCGTGGTCGACGCCCTGAGCACGATCGACCCGCTGGGTCAGGACCTGGTGCCGGCCCCGCCGCCCGCACCCGCGTCGCCCCTGGACGACGACCCGGACGACGACCCCGACCTCCACTCGCTCGCGCGGTCCTTCGGGACCCCGGTCTCGCTCGTCTGGTCGCGACCGCGTCGCGGGCAGCGCTTCGAGGCGGTCCTGTACCCGGACGGTTTCATCGAGCTGACCGACGGCGCCCGCTTCCGTCACCCGGACGCGGCAGCGGTCGCGGTGTCGGGGACCGCGACGGCCGACGGGTGGAGCGTGTGGCGCCTGGGCGACGGCGGGCCCACGCTCACGGACGCGTTCCGCGAGCAGTACGCCTGACGCCCGACCACCACGCCTGACGCCCGGTCGGCGACGACGCCGACGGCCGGTGAGACGACGACGGGGCGGCACGCCTGCGGGCGTGCCACCCCGTCTCCGTCCTGGGAGAGCCGTGGGAGGAGTCAGTCCGTGCTGCGCACCATGGTCCGGATCCCCACCGCGAGCCCGACGCCGGCGGTCACCACCGCGGCCACCCAGCCCCAGGCGGCGGCCGACGAGGTCAGGTCGCCCGCGAACAGCGAGCGCTCGGCGTCGACCAGGTAGGTCAGGGGGTTGAGGTGGGCTGCGGCCCGCATCCATCCCGGCCCGGTCTCGAGGGGCAGCAGCATGCCGGACAGGATCATGAGCGGGAAGAGCAGCGTCTGCTGCACGAGCCAGAACATCCACTCCTGCTTGCGCACCGCGAGGGCCAGGGCGTAGCTGAGCGACCCGACCCCGACGCCGAAGATCGCGAGCATGAGCAGCCCGAGCACCGCGCCGACGGGGTAGAGCTCGAACCCGAACGGCAGCATCACGAGGACGACCACGACCGACTGCGCAGCGATCGGCACCATCTCCTTGAGCGCGCGCCCCACGAGCAGCGACGGCCGGGACAGCGGCGAGACGAGCATGCGCTCGTGAGCCCCGGTGTTGAGCTCCTGCTGGAGGTTCGCGCCCGTGGTCGAGGTGCCGAACAGCGTGGTCATCACGAGGATCGACGGCACGAACCACTGCCAGACGCTGCCACCCAGCGTCCCGGCCGCGCCGCCGTCCTGCCCGCTGAGCGTGCCGACGAGCAGCGGCCCGAACAGTGCGAGGAACACGAGGGGCTGGACCAGGCCGAACACGACCGAGAACGGGTCGTGGAGCAGGGGCCGCAGCTCGCGGACCAGGACGATGCTGGTGTCGCGGGCCAGGTGGGTGAGCCGGCCGCGGGGGCGCGCGCCGGGGCGGCTCCTGGCCGAGCCGGCCCGACGGGGACCGGCAGACCCGCCGCCGGCCGGGGCCGGAGAGGTCGTGGTGTCGACGGTGCTCATGCTGCGTCCTTCCCGGAGAGCGCGGTGCCCTCGCTGGTCCGTGCGGTGACGTGGTCTGCGGCGACCGACGGTGCGCCGGCGCCCGAGGGGCCGGCCGCGTCTGCTGCGCCCGAGGTGCTGGTCTTGTCTGCTGCGCCCGAGGTGCTGGTCTTGTCTGCTGCGCCCGACTCGCGCAGGCTGCGCCCGGTCAGCGCGAGGAACACGTCGTCGAGCGTCGGGCGGTGGACCTGGGCCGAGGTCACGGTGATGCCCGCGTGGTCGGCCGCGCGCAGCAGGGCCGGGAGCAGCGCGGGGCCGTCCGTGACCCGTGCCGTGACCTGGGTGCCGCGGGCCGGGGTCTCGTCGGTCTCGACCTCCCGTACCCCGTCGGCGCGGGAGACGAGCTGCGCGAGGCGAGCGCCGTCGTCGGGCACCGTGGTCTCGAGGACCACGCGGTCCCCGGCAAGGTTCGTCTTGAGCGCCTCCGCGGTGTCGTCCGCGATCACCTCGCCGTGGTCGACGACTACGACGCGCTCGGCCATGGTGTCGGCCTCGTCGAGGTAGTGCGTCGTCAGGACGATCGTCATGGGGTCGCCCGCCCGGGTGAGCGCGTCGGCCCGCATGCGCAGGACGTGCTCCCACAGGTTGGCGCGGTTGTGGGGGTCGAGCCCGGTCGAGGGCTCGTCGAGGAACAGGAGCGAGGGCGCGTGGACCAGGCCCATCGCGACGTCGAGGCGCCGACGCTGCCCGCCCGAGAGGTCCGCGACCTTGCGCGTGCGCAGCGAGGTCAGGTCGAGCGCCTCGAACAGCTCGTCGGCGCGGCGCCGCGCGGACCGACGGTCGAGGCCGTAGACGACGCCTTGCGTCACGAGCTCGTCGACGGCGCGCTGGTTGTGGCCCGCGGCGTTGCCCTGCCCGACGTACCCGATGTGGTGACGGACCTGCGCGGGGTGCGCGACGACGTCGTACCCCGCGACGGTCGCGCTGCCCGCGGTGGGAGCGATGAGCGTCGTGAGCATGCGCAGGGTCGTGGTCTTGCCGGCCCCGTTGGGGCCCAGGACGGCGACGAGCTCGCCCGGCTCGATGTCGAGCGAGATCCCGCGCACGGCGTGCACGGTCTCGTGGCGGCTCACGACGAAGTCCTTCGTGAGGGAGCGGGTGTGGATCACGGTGTCCTCCAGGAGTGGGTGATGACTCCACCCTGTCGGAGGTAGCGGTCAGGTTCTGTCCGCTACCTCGTGCGACGCTGGGAGCATGCTCGAGACATCGGCCCGGCTCCTCGCCCTGCTCTCCCTGCTCCAGGCCCGGCGGGACTGGCCCGGGGAGGCCCTCGCCGACCGCTTGCGCGTCAGCCCACGCACCGTGCGGCGCGACGTCGACCGGTTGCGCGAGCTCGGCTACCCCGTGCGCGCGACCAAGGGGCCAGACGGCGGGTACCGCCTCGACGCGGGCGCCGAGCTCCCGCCCCTGCTGTTCGACGACGAGCAGGCCGTCGCGGTCGCGGTCGCCCTCCAGACGACCCACGTGGGCGGGATCGAGGAACCTGCGCGCCGTGCGCTCGCGACCATCCGCCAGGTCATGCCCGCGCGGCTGCGCGGACGCATCGACGCGCTCGAGGTGACCGCGGTCCGGTCTGCGCGGGACGAGGCGAGGCCGGTCGTGGACCAGGCCGTGCTCGTCGCGGTGGGGAGCGCCGTGCGGGCGCGCGAGGTGCTGCGCTTCGACTACGACGGCGGGTCCTCGCCCCTGCTCGGCTCGGGCGAGGCGGCCTTCCGGCCCCCGCGGCGGGCCGAGCCCCACCACCTCGTGACGTGGGGAGGACGCTGGTACCTCGTCGCGTGGGACCTCGAGCGCCAGGACTGGCGCACGTTCCGCGTCGACCGCATGACGCCGAGGACCCCGACGGGGCCCCGGTTCGCGCCCCGGGAGCTCCCGGCGGTGCCCCCGGGCGCGGGCTCGGAGGCTGGGGGCGAGCGGGAGCGGAAGGGCAGGGACAAGGAGCCCGACGTCGCCGCGTATGTCGCGCACGTCTTCTCCCGTCCCCGGTGGCCCGTCGAGGGCGAGGTGGTGCTGCAGGCGCGGGCCGACGTGCTCGCGCCCTGGGTCGGCGACCAGGGTGTCGTCGAGGCGATCGGCCCCGACCGGTCCCGCCTGGTCGCCGGCTCGTGGTCCTGGCGCGGGCTCGCGGCGTGGGTCGGGATGTTCGACGTGCCGTTCGAGGTGGTCGGCCCCCAGGAGCTGCGCGACGCGGTGCGCGAGCTGGGGGAGAGGTACCGGGGCGCGGTCGAGGGTGGGTGAGCGTGGCTGCGTGGTGTGCCGAGGGGCGGTGACCGGGGTCACCTCCGGCCAGGTTGACCTGGGGGTTCACGTCCCCGTAATGTTCTCGAAGTCAGCCCGGCAGGGAGAAACAGACACCACTGCGAAGCTCCTCGGAGCCGCCGCGAAGTGGCTGTTCCCGGGGCTGGAATCCGAAACTCGAGCTGGTCGCCTCGCGCCTCCAGGACGAAGGACGGAGCCGATCTTCCAGTTTTGACCCGGTTCGCCCGGGTTTGAAACGAAGAAGCCGGTCTGGTAGGTTTAAGAAGTTGCCCCGAGTGAAGGCCTGGAAACGGGTTGGAGTCGGTGCGTGTCGGTTGCTTGAGAACTCAACAGTGTGCTTGATAGTTAATGCCAATTGTC
>NZ_LMIL01000014.1:0-132173 GCF_001429135.1 Oerskovia sp. Root22
CGGCGGTCATAGCGAGAGGGAAACGCCCGGTCCCATTCCGAACCCGGAAGCTAAGCCTCTCTGCGCCGATGGTACTGCCCTGGAGACGGGGTGGGAGAGTAGGTCGCCGCCGGACAACCATTCACCAAAGGCCCACCCCACACGGGGTGGGCCTTTGGCATACCCCCAAACACCCAGCCCCGAGCACACCTGTGCCCGGGGCACTTCTGTACCCAGAGCCCCGTTGTCAGAACCACACCGGGCCATACCCCGCCCACCTTCTGACAACACCATCACCCCGATCAGGTGTCAGAACCACACCGGGCCATACCCCGCCCACCTTCTGACAACACCATCACCCCGACCACGTGTCAGAACCACACCGGGCCATACCCCGCCCACCTTCTGACAACACCACCACCCCGACCAGGTGTCAGAACTGCACCGGGCCATACCCCGCCCACCTTCTGACAACTCCCCGAGAGAGTGGGTGCGCGCGGTGAGGCGCGGCGGTGGGGCGCGGTGCGTCATCTCACCCACGCCGGTCCGGACGCCCCCGTAGGCGTGGCCGCCGGGCACTAGACTGGCGACCATGTCCACCATCTCCCGTGATGAGGTCGCGCGCGTCGCCGTGCTGGCCCGCATCGACCTCCGGCCCGAGGAGCTCGACCGCCTCGCCGGCGAGCTCGACGTCATCGTCGATGCGATCGCCCAGGTGAGCGAGGTCGCCACTCCTGACGTCCCCGCCACGAGCCACCCGCTCCCGCTGACCAACGTCTTCCGAGACGACGTCCCCGTGCCGCCCCTGCCCGTCGAGGACGTCCTCGCCGCAGCACCGGCCAGCGAAGACGGACGCTTCAGCGTCCCGCAGATCCTCGGGGAGGAATGATGACGAACGACCTGACGCGGCTGAGTGCCGCGGACCTCGCCGCGCACCTGGTCTCTGGCGAGGTGAGCAGCGTCGAGGCGACGCAGGCGCACCTCGACCGCATCGGTGACGTCGACACGGCGGTCCACGCGTTCCTGCACGTGAGCACCGAGGACGCCCTCGCGACGGCTCGCGACGTCGACTCGCGCCGTGCCGCGGGCGAGGACCTGCACCCCCTCGCGGGCGTGCCGATCGCGGTCAAGGACGTCGTGGTGACCAAGGGTCTCCCGACGACGGCCGGCTCCAAGATCCTCGAGGGCTGGATCCCTCCGTACGACGCGACGCTCGTCGAGCGCATCCGCGCCGCGGGCCTGCCGATCCTCGGCAAGACCAACATGGACGAGTTCGCGATGGGCTCCTCCACGGAGCACTCGGCGTACGGCAACACCCACAACCCGTGGGACCTCGACCGCATCCCCGGCGGCTCGGGCGGTGGCTCGGCCGCGGCCGTCGCCGCCTACGAGGCCCCGCTCGCGATCGGCACGGACACCGGCGGCTCGATCCGTCAGCCGGGCGCCGTGACCGGCACGGTCGGCGTCAAGCCCACCTACGGCGGCGTGTCCCGCTACGGCCTCATCGCCATGGCGTCCTCTCTCGACCAGGCGGGCCCCGTCACACGAACCGTCCTCGACTCGGCGCTCCTGCACGAGCTCATCGGCGGACACGACCCCCGCGACTCGACCTCGATCAACGAGGACCTCCCGCTGCTCGTCGACGCGGCCCGCCAGGGCGCGATCGGTGACCTCCGCGGCCTGCGGGTCGGCGTCGTCTCCGAGCTCTCCGGCGAGGGCTACCAGGAGGGCGTGAGCGCTCGCTTCGCCGAGTCGCTCGACCTGCTGCGGTCGCTAGGCGCAGAGATCATCGAGGTCTCGTGCCCGCACTTCAAGTACGCGCTCGGCGCCTACTACCTCATCATGCCGAGCGAGGCGTCCAGCAACCTCGCCAAGTTCGACGGCATGCGCTTCGGCCTGCGCGTCGAGCCCGAGGACGGCCCCATCACGGCCGAGCGCGTCATGTCCGCGACCCGCGGCCAGGGCTTCGGCGACGAGGTCAAGCGCCGCATCATCCTCGGCACGTACGCACTGTCGGCGGGCTACTACGACGCCTACTACGGCAGCGCGCAGAAGGTCCGCACGCTCATCCAGCGCGACTTCGACGCGGCGTTCGCCCAGGCGGACGTCCTGGTCTCCCCGACGGCCCCCACCACGGCGTTCAAGTTCGGCGAGAAGCTCGACGACCCGCTCGCGATGTACCTCAACGACGTCGCGACGATCCCCGCCAACCTCGCGGGCGTCCCGGGCATGTCGCTGCCGAACGGTCTCTCGGACGACGGCCTGCCCGTCGGCTTCCAGATCCTCGCGCCGGCCAAGGCCGACGACCGTCTGTACCGCGTGGGCGCCGCTCTCGAGGCCGCCCTGGAGAACACGTGGGGCGGGCCGCTGCTGGCCAAGGCCCCGGAGCTGGAGGTCGCGCGATGAGCGCACACGCAACCGTGGACCTGGTCGACTACGACGAGGCCGTCCACCGCTACGACCCGGTCATCGGCATCGAGGTGCACGTCGAGCTCGGCACCAGGACCAAGATGTTCTGCGCGGCCGAGGTCGAGTTCGGTGGCGAGCCCAACACGCAGGTGACCCCGGTGAGCCTCGGCCTGCCCGGTGCGCTGCCCGTGGTCAACGGCAAGGCCGTCGAGTACGCGATCAAGATCGGGCTCGCGCTCAACTGCCAGATCGCCGAGTCCTGCCGCTTCGCCCGGAAGAACTACTTCTACCCGGACGTGCCCAAGAACTTCCAGACGTCGCAGTACGACGAGCCCATCGCGTTCGACGGCTACCTCGACGTCGAGCTCGAGGACGGCACGATCTTCCGCGTCGACATCGAGCGCGCGCACATGGAGGAGGACGCCGGCAAGAACACCCACGTGGGTGGTGCGACCGGTCGTATCCACGGTGCCGAGTACTCGCTCGTCGACTACAACCGTGCGGGCATCCCGCTCGTGGAGATCGTCACGCGCCCCATCACGGGCGCGGGCGAGCGTGCCCCGGAGGTCGCTCGCGCGTACGTCCAGACGCTGCGCGACATCTTCCGTGCGCTCGACGTCTCGGAGGCACGCATGGAGCGCGGCAACGTCCGTGCCGACGTGAACCTGTCCCTGCGCGCGACCCCCGAGTCGCCTCTCGGCACGCGCACGGAGACCAAGAACGTGAACTCGTTCCGCTCGATCGAGCGCGCGGTCCGCTACGAGGTCTCGCGCCAGGCCGCCGTCCTCGACGAGGGCGGCACGGTCATCCAGGAGACGCGCCACTGGCACGAGGACACCTCGATCACGACGGCCGGTCGCGTGAAGTCCGACGCCGAGGACTACCGCTACTTCCCGGAGCCGGACCTGGTGCCCGTCGCGCCGAGCCGTGACTGGGTCGAGCAGATCCGCGCCACGCTGCCCGAGCTCCCGGTCGCTCGCCGCAACCGCCTGCAGGGCGAGTGGGGCTACGCCGACGCCGAGATGCGCGACGTGGTCAACGCCGGTGCGCTCGACCTCATCGAGGCGACCGTCGCGGCCGGCACGAGCCCCGCGGCCGCACGCAAGTGGTGGATGGGCGAGCTCGCCCGCTACGCCAAGACGAGCGAGACCGAGCTCGCCGAGATCGCGGTCACGCCCGCGCAGATCGCCCAGCTCCAGGCGCTCGTCGACTCGGGCCGCATCAACGACAAGCTGGCCCGCCAGGTCCTCGAGGGTGTCCTCGCGGGCGAGGGCGACCCGGAGGCCGTGGTCGTCGCCCGCGGGCTCGAGGTCGTCTCGGACGACGGCGCGCTCCTCGAGGCGATCGACGCAGCCCTCGCGGCCCAGCCCGACATCGTCGAGAAGGTTCGCTCGGGCAACATGGGTCCCATCGGTGCGATCATCGGAGCGGTCATGAAGGCCACCAAGGGCCAGGCCGACGCCGGGCGCGTCCGCGAGCTGGTCATCGAGCGGATCGGTTGATCCGTGCCCCGAAGCACCACGGAGGTGGTCGCGTGACACGCGGACCGGAGCTCTACGGCGAGATGATGCGCCTGCGACCCATCGAGGCGCGCGACGCCGAGCGCATGTGGGAGTCCGTGCAGGACCCGGAGTCGAACCGGCTCACGGGGACCACGGCCGAGTTCACGCGCGAGCAGATCGAGCAGTGGGCGGCCACGGTCAGCGACCGGGACGGTCGCTACGACTGGGCCGTCACCTCGCCGGCCAAGCGGGACGGCCAGCTCGTGAGCGACGAGATGTTCGGCGAGATCGTGCTCAACGACATCGACGAGCACGCGCTCTCGGCCAACCTCCGCCTTGCCCTGCTCCCCAACTACCGGGGACGCGGCTACGGGCGCGAGGCGATCTTCGAGGTCCTGCGCTTCGCGTTCGACCACCCCGAGGGGCCGCACCTGCACCGCGTGAGCCTCGACGTGCTCAGCATCAACCCTCGGGCTCGCATGCTCTACGAGTCGCTGGGCTTCCGCGAGGAGGGCCGGCTCCGGGACGCGTTCCGGGACGGCGACGGCTGGGCCGACGCGATCGTCATGAGCATCCTCGAGGACGAGTTCCGCGCCGGGCTCTGAGCACCAGCAGCACCAGCACCCGCCCGGGCACGGGCCGTCAGGACGAGCGCGACCTCCGGGTCGCGCTCGTCCTGACGTCTCCGGGCATCACTGCCGGCCCCGCTCGAAGTCCGCGAGCGACACCTTGCGCTCGACCGCGTGGTCCACGACCCGCTCGGGATACCCGGGAGCGGCGCCGGCCACCTTCCACGGCTCGTGCACGGCCTTGCCGGTGATGCCGCGCAGCTCGGGCACCCACTCGCGCACGTAGGCGCCGTCGGGGTCGAACGTCAGGCCCTGCGTGACCGGGTTGAAGATCCGGAAGTAGGGCGCGGCATCGCGCCCGGTCCCCGCGACCCACTGCCAGTTGAGCTGGTTCTGCGACACGTCGCCGTCGACGAGGTGCGCCATGAAGTGCTCGGCCCCGCGCTGCCAGCGCACGTGCAGGTCCTTGACGAGGAACGACGCGACGAGCATCCGGACGCGGTTGTGCATCCACCCCGTGCCGAGGAGCTGGCGCATCCCGGCGTCGACCATCGGGTAGCCCGTGCGGCCCTCGCACCACGTGGCGAGCAGCGCGTCCTCCGTGGCGCCCGTGGCCCACGCGTCCTCGGGGACCACGGTGCGCAGCGACCGCCGCACCGCCCCGGGGTGGTGGAACAGCACGTCCGCGTGGAACTCGCGCCACGCGAGCTCCGAGCGGTAGGTCGCGGCGGAGTCCTCGGGCACCGACCCCGAGCGCACCGCCGACGCGAGGTCCGCGAGCAGCGTCCGGGGGTGGATCTCGCCCCACTTGAGCGCGGGCGAGAGGTACGAGGTCCCGGTGAGGTCGGGCCGGTCGCGATCGGTCGGGTAGTCGGCGAGGCCGTCGGCCAGGAACGCGTGCCAGCGGTCGAGGGCCGCGGCCTCGCCCGCAGCGGGCAGCCGCGCCCCCGCCTCGGGCGCGCCCGGGAGACCGTCCGAGGCGAGCGTTGCCCACGCGACGTCGTCGGGCAGGGGAGCGGGGGCCCGCCAGCCGTGCTCGAGCCACGCCGACCGGAACGGCGTGAAGACCTGGAAGGGCGTCCCGCCGCGCGTCCGGACGCGCCCCGGCGCGACCGCGTAGGGCGAACCCGTGCGTTGCAGGCTCACGTCGCGCTCCGCGAGGAGCGCCTCGACCGCGTCGTCCCGGCGACGCCCGTAGGGCTCGTAGCTCGCGGCGACGTGGACCGAGCGCGCGCCGACCTCGGCGCAGACCGCGGGCACGACCTCGCGCGGGTCGCCGTGGCGCACCACGAGCCGGCCTCCGGTCGAGGCGTCGAGCTCGCGCAGGCTGCGGGCGAGGTAGGCCTGGCGCACGGGCCCGGCCGACGCCCAGAGCGCGGGGTCCAGGACGTAGAGCCCGACGACGTCGCTCCCCGCCGCGCGCGCCTCGCCCACGGCCTGGCCCAGGGCCGGGTTGTCGGCCAGGCGCAGGTCGCGACGGAACCACAGGACGGTCGGTGCAGGGGAGGGCATCCGCCCACGCTAGCCGGGGTCGCTCCTCCCGCGCGCACGGGCCGCCACCAGTCGCCACGGCCACGGGCCGGTGGCAGCATCGATCCATGAGCGGCAACGACGAGCGGCCCGTCCAGCCCGACCTCCCGGACCCCCGGCTCGAGGCCGAGGCGGCCCCTGCCGCCGGCCGGGTCCCGCGCGACCACGCGTTCTTCGGTCACCCGATCGGGCTCATGACGCTGTTCACCACCGAGCTGTGGGAACGGTTCAGCTACTACGGGATGCGCGCGATCCTGCTCTTCTACCTGACGGACTCGATCGCTGACGGCGGGCTGGCCCTCGACGAGGTCACGGGGCTCGCGCTGGTCTCGATCTACGGCACGGGCGTGTACCTGCTGTCGGTCGTCGGAGGCTGGCTCGCGGACCGGGTCATCGGCTCGCGGCGCTCGGTCCTGTACGGGGGCATCGTCATCGCGGCGGGGCACGTCTCGCTGACGATCCCGGGCGCCGGGTTCTCGATGTTCGGGATCGCGCTCGTGGCGCTCGGCACCGGGCTGCTCAAGCCCAACGTGTCCTCGATGGTGGGCGAGCTGTACTCGCGCGACGACCCGCGCCGCGACTCGGCGTTCTCGATCTTCTACATGGGCATCAACCTGGGCTCGCTCCTCTCGCCGATCATCGTCGGGTTCGTCAACCGGCAGTGGGGGTACCACGCGGGCTTCGCGGTCGCGGCGGTCGGCATGGCGATCGCACTCGTGTTCTTCGTCGCGGGGCGCAAGTACCTGGGCGGTGCGGGGGACTCGGTGCCCAACCCGCTCACGCGCGAGGAGTACCCGAAGCTCGTCCGGATCGGCCTCTTCATCCTCGCGGGGCTCGTGGTCGCGACGCTCATCGCCTGGGCGGTGTCGGGTGCGTTCGGCATCTCGACGTTCATCGACACGCTGTCCTACGTCGCGTTCGCGGCGCCCATCGCCTACTTCCTGGTGATGTTCCGCTCGCCCAAGGTCACGGCCCCCGAGCGCTCGCGGCTCACGGCGTACATCCCGCTCTTCGTTGCGGCCATGCTGTTCTTCATGATCTTCGAGCAGGCGGCCACGACGCTGTCGAGCTTCGCGAAGAACCGCACCGAGCTCTCGTTCTTCGGCATCGCGATCGAGCCCGCGTTCTTCCAGTCCGTGAACCCGTTCTCGATCGTGGTCCTGGCGCCGGTGTTCGCGTGGATCTGGGTCAAGACCAAGGACCGCCCGCCGACGGCCGTGAAGTTCGCGATGGGACTGACGCTCGCGGCCCTCTCGTTCGTGTGGCTCTCGGCCGCGTCGGCGATCTTCGCGGACGAGAAGGCCCCAGCCTGGGTCCTGGTCTCGGTGTACGTCATCCAGACGCTCGGCGAGCTGTGCCTGTCCCCGGTGGGGCTGGCGGCGACGACGCTGCTCGCGCCCAAGGCGTTCCGCAGCCAGGCCATGGCGCTCTGGTTCCTGGCCCCCGCGGCAGGGCAGGCCATCACGGCCCAGATCGTCCAGGTCACGCAGGGGGCGTCGGACACCGCCTACTTCGGGATCGTCGGCGCGATCACCATGGCGTTCGCGCTGGTCCTGTTCGCGCTCGCCCCGTGGGTCACGCGCCACATCCGCCACGCGGACGCGCAGGAGGCGGCGTCGCCCGCGCACTAGCGGTGGACGGTAGCCGGCGGTGCCACGCTGCGGGGACGCCCCGGCGGAACGAACCGAGCCACGCGCCCGACGGCGTCACGCGCCCGGGTGCGTGACGCCGTCGGGCGCGAGACGCCGTCGGGCCTGACGGGCGACAGGTCGCCTCAGCGCATCCAGGCCGGCACGCCCACGCGTTCGGCGACCCCGCCCAGCCCCCACGTGCTGCCCGCCCGGGTCAGCGCCACGACGATCACGACGAGCGCGGTCACGACGTGGTCCTCGACGACCGGGTTGGTGGAGCCCGCGGCCACGGGCCACGTCGTGGCCCACAGCAGCGCCATGAGGAGCGTGCCCGAGACCGCGGCGACGCGCGTCCCGACTCCCAGGAGGAGCGCGAGGCCCGTCGCGCCCATGCCGAGCATGAAGAGCCAGTCGGTCACAGGGCCCGCCAGGGCGCCGAACGTGTCGGCGAACGGACCCGAGATCGAGGACAGGTAGCCCTGGGTCGGGGAGCCGCCGTTGAGCCACGCTCGCTCGGTAGGGGTCGCGTAGCCCAGGCCGAAGGTCTTGTCGAGCACGGGCCACAGGAACACGAGCGAGATCGCGATGCGCAGGACAGCCAGCGCGCGGCGGGCTGCTGCGAGCGTGACGACAGGGCTCGGGGTCGTGCCCGGGGCGTCCGTGGGGTCGGCCGAGGCGGGTGTGGAGCGGGGGTTCCGGGTCGGTGCAGCGGTGGCCTGGCTCATGGGGCTGGTCTCCCTGGTCGATGGGTCGTCCGTCGGAAGGCGCGGGGCGCCGGGGTGCGGGACGAGGTGCTGCCGGCGGGGACCGCGGTCCCCTCGTGGGCGAGGGGATCGGCCTCTGCAGGCCAGTGGTGGTGGGGCCCGAGCAGCCCTGTCAACTAACCACCCGGGTGAAGTCCCCTGCAACCTTTTGGGCAGATTGACGGGTTTTCCCGTATCGGTGGTGCTACGTAGGGGGATTGCACATCCGGGCCGTCGTGGAAGCGCTGCCCCTGGTGTGGACCACGAGCCGGACGCCCCGACCTGCGGGGTCCAGGGCGGGCGTAGTGTGTCCGAGCGGTCACCTCCCAGGCCGCAGCACCACGTGAAGGAGCTGAACCGCCATGAGTCGCCCCCTGCGCTCCCGGACGTCCACCCACGGCCGCAACATGTCCGGAGCCCGCGCGCTCTGGCGCGCCACCGGCATGGGCTCCGAGGACTTCGGCAAGCCGATCATCGCGATCGCGAACTCGTACACGCAGTTCGTACCGGGCCACGTCCACCTCAAGGACATGGGCGACCTGGTCGCGTCCGCGATCCGCGAGGCCGGCGGCGTCTCCAAGGAGTTCAACACCATCGCGGTCGACGACGGCATCGCGATGGGGCACGCGGGCATGCTCTACTCGCTGCCCAGCCGCGACCTCATCGCGGACTCGGTCGAGTACATGGTCAACGCGCACTGCGCCGACGCCATCGTGTGCATCTCCAACTGCGACAAGATCACGCCCGGCATGCTCAACGCCGCGCTGCGCCTCAACATCCCGGTCATCTTCGTGTCGGGCGGCCCCATGGAGGCGGGCAAGGTCGTCGTCGCCGACGGTGTGGCCTCGACGCGCCTAAACCTCGTCAACGCGATCAACTACGCCGCGGACGACAACGTCAGCGACGAGGCCCTCGCGCAGGTCGAGGAGGCCGCGTGCCCCACGTGCGGCTCGTGCTCGGGCATGTTCACCGCGAACTCGATGAACTGCCTCACCGAGGCCCTGGGCCTGTCCCTTCCCGGCAACGGCTCGACCCTCGCGACGCACTCCGCCCGCCGTGAGCTGTTCCTCGAGGCCGGCCGCACGATCGTCGACCTCGCGCGCCGGTACTACGACGAGGAGGACGACTCGGCCGCGCCCCGCAACATCGCGACCAAGGCCGCGTTCGCCAACGCCATGACGCTCGACGTCGCGATGGGCGGCTCGACCAACACGGTCCTGCACATCCTCGCCGCTGCGCAGGAGGGCGAGATCGACTTCGACCTGACCGACATCGAGCGCATCAGCCGCCAGGTCCCGTGCCTGTCCAAGGTCGCGCCGAACCACCCGAACTTCCACATGGAGGACGTGCACCGCGCGGGCGGCATCCCTGCGCTCCTGGGCGAGCTCGACCGCGCCGGGCTCCTGGACCACGACGTGACGTCGGTGCACACCCCGACGCTGCGCGAGTGGCTCGACGACTGGGACGTCCGAGGAGGCAAGGCGACCGAGCAGGCCGTCGAGCTGTTCCACGCGGCCCCCGGCGGGGTCCGCACCACGCAGGCGTTCTCGACGTCGAACCGGTGGGACCACCTGGACACCGACGCGGCCGACGGCTGCATCCGCGACCTCGAGCACGCGTACACGGTCGAGGGCGGCCTGGCCGTGCTCCGCGGCAACCTCGCCGAGGACGGCGCGGTGTTCAAGACCGCGGGCGTCGACCCGGACGTGTTCCACTTCGTCGGCAAGGCGCTCGTCTGCGAGTCGCAGGACGAGGCCGTCGAGAAGATCCTCACCAAGCAGGTCGAGCCCGGCCACGTGGTCGTCGTGCGCTACGAGGGCCCCGCAGGCGGTCCCGGCATGCAGGAGATGCTCTACCCCACGTCCTTCATCAAGGGCCGTGGCCTGGGCAAGGTCTGCGCGCTCATCACCGACGGCCGCTTCTCGGGCGGGTCGAGCGGCATCTCGGTGGGCCACGTCTCGCCCGAGGCCGCGGCCGGTGGCGTGATCGGCCTGGTCGAGGACGGCGACGAGATCGAGATCGACGTCGACACGCGCCTCATCCGCGTCAACGTGCCCGACGAGGTCCTCGCCGAGCGTCGCGCCAAGATGGAGGCGCGCGAGAACCCCTGGCAGCCCGTCGACCGCGACCGCTACGTCTCGCCCGCGCTGCAGGCCTACGCCGCGATGGCGACGTCGGCCGACCGCGGCGCGGTGCGCGACGTGTCGCTGCTCAAGCGCCGCTGAGCCGCCCGCCCGCACGACGACGGGCCCGCCCCCAGGAGGGGGCGGGCCCGTCGTCGCGTCAGGGGCAACCCGTCAGCACTGCTCCTCGGACTGCTCGGTGATGATCCACCTCGCGCCCTCGGGAACCATGACGGCCGACCCGCAGTCGCCGCTCGCGTAGGCGACGGACAGCACGGTCGCGTCGGGGCGCTCCTCGCGGACTGCGATCTCGACCTCCGCGACGTCGCCGACCGCGGCGAAGAGCTCGGCCGTGGTCGTGATCATCGACGCGCAGTCCGTGATGCCGGGCCACCCCTGCGCGGTCATCTCCGCGACCATCCGGTCGACGAGCGCGGGGGACATGTACCCGCAGGCGGTCTCGACCGCGGGTGCACGGCTCGCGGCGAGCCAGGCGCGGAAGCTCGCCTCGGGGGACTCGCCGGCGTCGTCGGGCTCCGGCGCGGCCTCGGGGGCCGCCGGGGCCGCCGGGTCCGTACCAGCTGTCGCCTCGGGTGACACGTCGGCGGTCGTCTCCGGGACGGTCGTCGTCGCCGGTGCTGTCGGCGGCTCGGTCGAGCCCGAGCACGCGGCCGTGGAGACCAGGACGAGCGCGACGGCCGGGGCCAGCGCGGCGCCGCGCCAGGAGGCCAAGGGCGCTCCGCTCTGAGACGGACCGGGGCGGCGTGGGGCGGGGTGCGTCGTGATCATCGCGGCATCCTGCCGCACGGGGGCCATCGACGCGGGACGCCACGCGCGCTGTGGCCGCACCTCACCCGCGAGGAGATACTCGGGTATGGCCAGCGACGACATCGACATCAAGCCCCGCTCCCGGACCGTGACCGACGGCATCGAGGCCACGGCCTCGCGCGGCATGCTCCGCGCCGTCGGGATGGGCGACGACGACTGGGTCAAGCCCCAGATCGGCATCGCGAGCTCCTGGAACGAGATCACCCCGTGCAACCTGTCGCTCGACCGGCTCGCGCAGGGGGCCAAGGAGGGCGTGCACGCGGGAGGGGGCTACCCGCTGCAGTTCGGCACCATCTCGGTGTCCGACGGCATCTCGATGGGTCACGAGGGCATGCACTTCTCGCTCGTGTCGCGCGACGTGATCGCCGACTCGGTCGAGACCGTCATGCAGGCCGAGCGGCTCGACGGGTCGGTGCTGCTCGCGGGCTGCGACAAGTCGCTGCCGGGCATGCTCATGGCCGCCGCGCGCCTCGACCTCGCGAGCGTGTTCCTCTACGCGGGCTCGATCATGCCCGGCTGGGTCAAGCTCGAGGACGGCACGGAGAAGGACGTCACGCTCATCGACGCGTTCGAGGCCGTGGGCGCGTGCTCGCGCGGACTCATGAGCAAGGGGGACCTGGACCGCATCGAGCGGGCCATCTGCCCGGGCGAGGGCGCGTGCGGCGGCATGTACACCGCGAACACCATGGCCTCGGTCGCCGAGGCCATGGGCATGTCGCTGCCCGGCTCGGCCGCGCCGCCCTCGGCGGACCGCCGCCGCGACAACTTCGCGCACCGCTCGGGCGAGGCCGTCGTGGAGCTGCTGCGCCGCGGGATCACGGCGCGCGACATCATGACCAAGGAGGCGTTCGAGAACGCGATCGCCGTGGTCATGGCGTTCGGCGGCTCGACCAACGCGGTCCTGCACCTGCTGGCGATCGCGCACGAGGCCGAGGTCGAGCTGACGCTCGATGACTTCGACCGCGTCGCCGCCAAGGTCCCGCACCTGGGCGACCTCAAGCCGTTCGGCCGGTACGTCATGAACGACGTCGACCGCATCGGCGGCGTGCCCGTCGTCATGAAGGCGCTGCTCGACGCCGGGCTGATCCACGGCGACGCGCTCACGGTCACGGGCCGGACGGTCAGTGAAAACCTCGCGGACCTGGCGCCGCCCGACCCCGACGGCAAGATCCTGCGCGCGCTCGACAACCCGATCCACCACACGGGCGGCATCACCATCCTGGGCGGCTCGCTCGCGCCCGAGGGGGCCGTGGTCAAGTCAGCGGGCTTCGACTCGGACGTGTTCGAGGGCACGGCCCGTGTGTTCGAGCGCGAGCGCGCGGCGCTCGACGCCCTCGAGGACGGGACCATCACGGACGGCGACGTCGTCGTGATCCGTTACGAAGGGCCCAAGGGAGGGCCGGGCATGCGCGAGATGCTCGCGATCACGGGAGCCATCAAGGGAGCGGGCCTCGGCAAGACCGTGCTGCTCCTGACGGACGGACGGTTCTCGGGCGGGACGACCGGGCTGTGCGTGGGCCACGTCGCGCCCGAGGCGGTCGACGGCGGACCGATCGCGTTCGTGCGCGACGGCGACCGGATCCGGCTCGACGTCGCACGCAAGACGCTCGACCTGCTGGTCGAGGAGGCCGAGATCGAGGCCCGCAAGGAGGGCTGGGCGCCGCTCGCCCCGAAGTTCACGCGCGGGGTCCTGGCCAAGTACGCCAAGCTCGTCCAGTCGGCCTCGCGCGGCGCGATCCTCGAGTAGGCGACGCGCTCGGTGCGCTGGGCGCGCGTGCTGGCGACGCGCCCCGGGCTGCGGGATAGTTGGACGAGGAACGCTCGCCTCGGGACGTCGCTGGTCCGACCAGCGGGGGCCCGCGACGCCCGGCTCGCCCCGACGTTCCGCAGGGTCCCCGTCCGCGCGACACCGCACCGGAGCAGCAGCCATGAGCGACGAGATCACCGCCAGACAGTTCCACGACAGCGACGGGGTGGAGGACTGGCGCGTGCTGCTCGGCACGGCGCAGACCCGGTTCCGGACGGGCTCGTTCACCGCGGGCGTCGAGCTGGTCGACGCGATCGGCGAGCTGGCCGAGGGCATGAACCACCATCCGGACGTCGACCTGCGCTACGCGACCGTGACCGTCCGGACGTCGTCGCACGACGTGGGTGGCCTGAGCAAGCGGGACCTCACGCTGGCCCGCCGCATCTCGTTGGCGGCCAAGGAGCTCGACCTCCCCGCCGAGACCGACGGCCTGATCGAGGTCGAGGTCGCGATCGACGCGCTGGACAGGCCTGCGGTGCGCCCGTTCTGGAAGGCCGTCCTGGGCTACGTCGACGGGCCCGAGGAGGACGAGGGGCTGGGTCTGGGGGACGCGGCCGGGTACGGGCCACCGGTCTGGTTCCAGCAGATGGATGCGCCGCGCCCCCAGCGCAACCGCATCCACCTCGACGTCACGGTCCCGCACGACCAGGTCGAGGCACGCGTGACCGCGGCCATCGCCGCGGGCGGGCACCTCGTCTCCGACCGGCGGGCGCCGGCGTTCTGGGTCCTCGCGGACGTCGAGGGCAACGAGGCGTGCCTGTGCACCTGGCGCGGGCGCGACTGAGCGATCGTCCGGCGCGAGAGTCGTCCGACGCGCAACGGGGGAGCATGACCTCAGGCCGCCTCCCGCTCGGGCGCGCCGCGGTGCGGTGACCTCACGCCCGGGCCACGACCAAGGTCCGGTAGGAGGGGATGAGGACCTCGCGCTGCGCGCTGCGCGAGACGATCCGCAGGCTCTCGCCGTCTCCCCACAGCGTGCGCAGCAGCGCACCGATCTCCGCGCGGGCCAGGGCCGCGCCCAGGCACAGGTGGCGGCCCGCCCCGAACCACAGCTGGCGGCTCTCGCGCACGTAGGGGCGGTCGGCGCGGAACGGGCCGGCGCCGATGTTCGCGCTCCATACGAGCATCATGATGCGCTCGCCCTCGGCGAGCCGGCGGCCTGCCACCTCGACGTCGGCCGCGACGCCCCGACCGATGACCGAGGCGGGGCTCGTGACCCGCAGCCCTTCGCGCACGGCGTTCTCGACCGCGTCGGGCTCCCCGGGGCCACGGACCTGTCCCGCGGCCTCGCGCTCGGCGTCGGTGCGCATCAGGTCCAGGAGACGGTGCTGCTCGCCCGTGTCGACGAGCAGAGCGGTGGTCCGGGCCATCGCGGAGGCCGACGTCTCGGTGCCCGCGACCATGAGCAGGCACGCGAGCCCCGTGGTCTCCTCGAGGCCGAGCCCCAGCTCGCGGCACCGGCCGAGGAGCGTGTCGCCCGGGGCGTCGCGCCAGCCTGCGGGCACCCCTCGCGTGAGCTCGGCCACGATCTCGCGGGCCGCGACGACCTGTCCGGGGGACAGGTGGGTCGAGCCTGCGCTGCCCAGGGCGATCGTCGCGAGGCGTTCGCCCGTCTCGAAGACCGTGAGCGCGTCGTCGTCGGTGGGCCAGGCCTCCGTGCCCGGCGCGCGGTCCACGGGGGCCGGCACTCCGAGGAGCGAGATCATCATGCGGCCCACGAGCACGCGGGCCAGCCGTGCGACGTCGACCGTCGCTCCCTCCCGCAGCGCGGTCTGGGCGTCGGCGAGCGGCCCCGACCACGCCCCGTCGACGAGCTCGGCCGAGCTGCCCTCGGTGAACAGCTCGCGTGAGCGCGAGCGCAGGTCGTGGTGGCCCGGGCCGTCGAAGAGGTCGAGCACCCAGTCGCCGAGGATCTGCGCCCACAGGTGCCCGACCCCGCCCTCGCCCACGATCGTGAACGAGCGGTGGTCGCCCAGGACCGTGCGGGCGACGACCGGGTCTGCCGTGACCCAGCCGAGCCCGGGCACCTTGCGCAGGGGCGGGCCGGGCAGCCGGCGCGCGAGGTGACCGCCGAGCAGCACGGCGGCCATGCCTGGTCGGGCACTGCGCAGGAGGTCCACCTCGTGGCGGGTCGTGGGAAGCATGCCCGACAGTCTGACGCATCGGGGGCCACCCGCGGGATGGGGAGTTCTCACCCGTGGAAAACCCCCGACGACGCCGGTTCCGTGGCTACGCTGTCGCGAGTGCCGATCCTCGCCGACCTCTCCGTGCGCCCCTCGGGCGCCCGACCGACCATCGCCTCGGCTCCTGCCGCCGTCCTGGCCGGGGTGAGCGTCCACCTGCCCGAGCGCACGGTCCAGGTGGCCGACGCGGAGCGTGCGCTCGCCCGGTCGAGCCGACCGGGCGCGGTGCCGCGCCTGCCGATGGTCTCGCGCCTGACCGGGGTGCAGCAGGTCCACGTCCTGCCGGACGACTGGAACGCCTCGGACCTCGCGGTCGCCGCGTCGGCCACGCTGCTCGCGGCTCAGGGCCTGGACGTGGCGGACGTCGACCTGCTGATCTTCGCCTCCGCGAGCCAGGACATGGTCGAGCCCGCCACGAGCCACATCGTCGCGGCCAAGCTGGGCGTCCGCGCCCCGGTCATGGACGTCAAGAACGCGTGCAACTCGGTCCTCAACGCGATCGAGGTCGCGGAGGCCCTCGTCGCGACAGGCAGGTACGCGACGGTCCTGGTCGCGTGCGGCGAAGCACCCTCGCGCGCTGTCCGGTGGGACGTCCCGGACCGGGCGACCTACCTGCTGTCGGCCCCGGGGTACACGATGTCCGACGCCGGCGCGGCGGTCCTGGTCCAGCGCGCGCCGGGGCACGGCGAGGGGTCGGAGCCGGTGGCCGGGGCCGCTGACCGGCTCGGGTCCGCGGACGGGAGCGGTGCGTGCGGCGACAGGCCGCGCGGCATCCTGGCGAGCGCGTTCGGCGCCGAGTCGAGCCACTGGGACGTCGGCATGCTCCCCGGTGGGGGCACGGCGTTCCCGCGTGACCTCGACCGCACCTACTTCGAGATCGACGGGTCGCGTCTGCGGGACGCCTTCCTGGCGCTGGGCCCCGGCGTGATCCTCGACGCGCTGGTGCGCGCGGGCCTCACGTGGGACGACGTGGCCCTCGTGGCCGTGCACCAGGTCGCGGTCGCCTACCTGGCCGACGTCCACGAAGCCCTCGGCCTGCCCGAGGACCGCACGATCGTCACGGTCGCCGAGCACGGCAACGTCGCCTCCGCGACGCTTCCGCTCCAGCTCGTGACCGCGCTCGAGAACGGCCGCGTGGGGCCCGGGGACGTGGTGCTCCTGGTCGGTCTCGCGGGCGGGATCAGCATCGGCGCCATGGCGGTCCGGCTGTGAGCGCGCACGTGCCCGGGGCGGACGGTGCGCCCCACGAGGCGCCCCCGGTCCGGCTCGCGGTCGTCGTCCCCGCCCTCGACGAGGCGCACGAGCACGGGATCCTCACGACGCTGCGTGCCCTGCGCGCCCAGGAGGACCGTGACTTCGACCTGGTCGTGGTCGACAACGGCTCGACCGACGGCACCCCGGACCTCGTCCGGACGACCATCGCCGACTGGGACGAGCCGCGCTGGCGCCTCGTGACCGAGGATCAGAAGGGCACGGGTGCCGCGGCGGACACGGGCATGCGCGCGGCGATCGCCGCGGGGGCGACCCACCTCGCGCGCACCGACGCGGACTGCGTCCCCCCGCCGGACTGGACGGTCCGCGTGAAGGCGGCGTTCGCCGTCGGGCACGACCTCGTGGCCGGGCGCATCGTGGCGCGCACCGACGACCTGCCCGTCTCGCGCGTCCGCCAGGCCGTCCTCTCGGGGGCCGTGAGTCTCGCGAGCACGTTCGGGAGGTTCCGCCCGGGCAACCAGGACCCGTCCTACCTCGGCCCGTACGTCATGGCGCCCGGGTGCAACATGGCGATCAGCGCCGACCTCTACGAGCGTGCGGGCGGCTTCCCGCGCACCGCGATCGAGGACCTCCACGAGGACCGCGCCCTGGTCAACGAGGTGCGGCGCCTCACGTCGGCCTACGGGGCGCACCCCGAGGTCGTGGTGCGGGCCTCGACGCGTCGTGCGCACGCCTGGGGGCTCGTGCGGACCCTGGGCTGGTACGCCGACCACCGCTACAAGCCCGAGGTCGTGGACATCCGATGACGGCGCCGTCGACGGTGCGGAGGGGCCGCCCGGCCTCGGCCGAGGACGCCGCAGCCCGCGCCGCCCACCGCTGGGAGGAGCGCGTCCAGCGCGGCGCGCACCCTCTCGTCTACCCGGCGTTCCGCACGCTCGCCCGGCGCGGACCGGTCGTGCGCGTCCCGGGGCTCGGGGTCGTGGTGAACGACGCCGCGACGGCCCGCGAGGTGCTGCTCGACACCGAGCACTTCTCCAAGGTCGGCCCGGGAGCGCCCTCGGACCTGTGGACCCCCGTGCTGGGCCCGTCGGTCCTGCTCAACATGGAGGGCGAGGACCACGCGACGCTGCGGCGGGCGCTCTCGGGGCTCTTCACCCCGCGCTCGGTCGCGCAGCTCACGGCCACCGAGGCCGGGGCCTCGCTGGGGACGCTGGCGCCGCGCCTGCTCGCGGGCGAGACCGTGGACCTGGTGAGCGAGGTCGGGGCGCTCGCGGGCACCGTGATCTGCCGCATGACCGGACTACCGCCCACGGACGCCGCGGTGCGCGACGCGATGGTCGCGGCCCAGTCCGTCGTCGGTCTCGTGCGCCTGCACCGGCGCCGCCTCACCCCGACCCAGGTCCGCTACGCGCGCGAGGTCCTCGACCGGCTGAGCGAGCCCGCCCGCGCGGCGTACCGCGACGGCGACCCCTCGACGGTCCCCGGGCGCATGCGCGGCCTGGGCCTGAGCGAGCGCGAGGCGCTCGGAGCCGTCGGGGCGTTCGTCATGACGGGCACCGAGACCATCCAGTCGTTCACGCCGCGCCTGGTCGCGCTCGCGACCGACACGGGCTGGACGGACCGCCTGCTGCAGGCCGAGCCGAGCGACCCGCTGCGCGGGCGGGTCGTCGAGGAGGCGCTGCGCGTCACGGTCCCGACGCCCGCGATGCTGCGGTCGGTCCGCTCGGCGCACCGCGTGGGCGCCGTGCCCGTGCGGGCCGGGGAGCGGGTCGTGATCGCGACCGTGACCTGCTGCCGGGCGGGTGGGCCGTTCGCGCCCGACCAGGACGCGGACCCCGTCCTGCGCAACCTGTGGTTCGGCGCGGGCCCGCACTTCTGCCTGGGCATGCCGCTCGCCATGGCCCAGGTGGGCGCGGTCCTGGACGCGCTGCGCCCGCTCGCGGCGGCGGGTCGCACGCTCGCGGTCACCGACCGCGAGGTCGCGCGGGGAGTCCTCATCCCGTCCTACCGGCGCCTCGAGATCGAGGCGCGCCCGGTGGGCGGCGAGCAGCCAGCAGCACGCGGAACAGGGGAAGAGACGGCATGAACGGCCCGACGACGGAGCACCTGATCGAGACCATCGGCGCGCACGCGCGGGGAGGGCTCGGCGACGCGGTGGCGCTGCGCTGGTGGTCGCGACCCATCCACCGGGTGCGTGCGGATCGCGTCCCGAACGACCACGTGCGCGAGGAGCTGACGTACAGGGAGCTGCTGCGCCGGGTCGAGGCCACGGCCGACGCCCTGCACCGCGAGGGGCTGCGCGCGGGGGACCGCGTGCTGTTCT
This sequence comes from Oerskovia sp. Root22, assembly GCF_001429135.1. Lineage (NCBI taxonomy): Bacteria > Bacillati > Actinomycetota > Actinomycetes > Micrococcales > Cellulomonadaceae > Oerskovia > Oerskovia sp. Root22. The sequence continues at coordinate 18,840 of NZ_LMIL01000014.1, forward strand.
CGGTCCGGCCCCGGCCCGAGGGGATCGTCCTGGCGCTCGCGGTCGTGCGGCTCGGGGGCGTCATCGTGTTCGTCGACCCGGGCTCGACCCCCGAGCTGTTCGGGGCGCGCGTGACCGCGGCCGACCCTCGCTGGGCCATGACCGAGGCGCTGCTCTACGCGATCTCGCGCGGTCCGCTGCGGCACGTGGCCAGGTCGCGTGGCCTCCTGCTGCCGGACTACGCGAGCCTGCCGCTGCGCCATGTCCACTCGGGCAGGCGCCTGCCTGGGGTCCCGGGCCACTCGCTGTCCGCGCGCTCGCTCGCGACGGGGCGCCACCGAGGCGGGCGTCGCCGGTTCGTCGCCGGCGCGCCCCCCGTCACGGACCTGCCGCTCGACGCCGAGGCGCTCGTGGTCTTCACGTCCGGCACGACCTCCGACCCCAAGGCCGTGGTCCACTCGGTGGGCTCGCTGGGTTCCGGGTGCGCGCTGCTGGCCGAGGCGTTCTCCCTCGAGCCGGGCGGGGTCGTGCACACCGACCAGATGCTGCTCGGGATCCCGGCCCTCCTCGCGGGCGGCACGTGGTCCGTCCCGCCGGGCACCCCGGGGCAGGACGTCGTGACGTTCGCCCGGCACGCAGCCGGGGAGGCCGGGACGTACCTCGTGCCCGCCGACCTCACGCTCCTGCTCGACGCGGTCGAGTCGGGACGGGCCCCCGCGCGTGGCCCGCAGGTCGCGCTCGTCGGGGGCGCCCCGGTGACGCGCCCCCTGCTCGACCGCGCGCGCCGCCTCCTCCCGGGCACGCGATGGATCGGGGTCTACGGCACGACCGAGATCCTCCCGGTCGCGGTCGTCGAGGCCGACGACAAGCTCGCGCACGCGGGCGACGGGGACCTGGTCGGGCTCCCGCTGGCAGGGATCGAGGCGACCATCGACACGAGCGCCGTGGAACCGGACGAGGACGGCTCCGCCCCCGGGAGAGCGCCGGTCCCGGCTCTGCACCCTCCCGTGGGAGAGCTGGTGCTGCGCGGTCCCTCGCTCATGACGGGATACCTGTCGCACCTCGACGGCGGGCAGCCACCCGTGACCGAGCACCGCACCGGAGACCTCGCCTACCTCGACGAGCGGGGACGGATCGTGCTCGTCGGGCGCACGCGCGACATGATCATCCGCGGCACCGTGAACATCTACCCCGGACTCTTCGAGCCGCGCCTGGCTGCGCTGCCCGGGGTCGGCGAGGCCTCGCTCGTGGGGGTCCTCCAGGACGACGGGGACGAGAAGGTGGTGCTCGTCGTGACGTCGAGCACCGAGGGCGGGCCCGGCACGGGGGACCCTCGCCGAGCCGGCGACCCTGACGGTGACGGTTCGGGTGGTGTCGACGCCGAAGGAGCGCAGGTTCCGCGCACGTCCTCGGCAGCCGCGGCACCGGCGACCCCCGCGACGGGCGCAGCCCTCGCGCCCGCAGTGAGCGCCGCCGTCGGGCAGGGGGAGGGGCCCGTCCTGACGGGCGACCACCCGCTCGTCCGTACCGTGCGCGCGGCCCTGCCGGGCGTGCTCGACCACGGCGCGCTGCCGGACCACGTGCTGCACGCCGACCGCCTGCCCCTCGCGGGGCGCAGCCGCAAGCCCGACCGCGCGGCCCTGTCCCGTGCGGCCGCCCATCACCTCGCAGGCGCGGCGCCCGGGGCGAGCGCGAGCACCACGTGAGCCTGCGGATCGGGGTCACGGGGGCCTCGGGATTCGTCGGGGGAGCGGTCGCCCGCCGCGCCGTGGCCGACGGGCACCGCGTGTGGACCTTCTCGCGACGCGATGCGCACGTCGACGGGGCCGAGCACCGGACGTGGGACCTGGCCGCGGGCCCGCTCGACGACCCGCCCGCGCTCGACGTGGTCGTGCACGCGGGGGCCGCGGTCTCCGACTGGGCGGTACCTGACGTCGCCTGGACGACCAACGTCGAGGGCACGCGTGCCGTGCGCGACACGTTCCCCGCGGCCCGGTGCGTGCACGTGTCCTCGGGCAGCGTCTACGACCCGTACACGCCCACGGTCCGTGGGAAGGAGGACGAGGCCCCCGTCGACCGCTACCTCAACGCCTACGGCCGTACCAAGGCCGCGGCCGAGCGCGTGCTCGTCGCCGACGCCCGGACCCCCGGTCGTGGACCGGTCGTGATCCTGCGCCCGCACGCCGTCTACGGCCCCGGCGACACCACGCTGCTCCCGCGCATCGAGGCAGCGGTCCGAGGGCGACGGCTCGTCCTGGTCGGCGACGGGACTGCGCCCCAGTCGCTCACGCACGTCGACAACCTGGTCGACGCGGCGCTCGCGGCCTCGACGGTCGACCTGCCGGGCGGCGGGGCGCTCGTCGTCAACGTCGCCGACGCCGAGCCCGTGGTGCTGGGCGAGGTCCTGGTCGAGCTCCTGCGCCGCAGAGGGCACGACGACGTCACGCTCGCCGGGATCCCGGCGCGCCCCGGGTGGGTGCTCGCCGCGTGCGCCGAGGCTCTCTCGCGCTGGACACGACGGACCGAGCCGCCGCGGCTCACGCGGTACGCGGTCAGCCACCTCGCGGTCGAGCGGACCTACGACCTGACGGTGCTGCGCGAGGTCCTGGGGGTCGAGCCGCGGGCCACGTCGCTCGTGGGCGCGGAGGTGTGGTGAGGGCGGGGGCCCGGGGCTCAGCCCTTCCGCGCCTGCCCGCGAACGGCGGCAGCGAGTGGCGTGTTCTCGCAGCGCTTCCCGTCGTGCTCCGCGCGCGGAGGCGAGAGGTCGGGGTCAGCGAGCTTCTGGGCTGAGCACACCCGATACGAGAAGCTGCACGAGGACGGTGGCGTCGTAGCGGGCGTCGTTCGCGGCACCGATGCAGAGGTTGCCGATGCCTTTGAGCACGTTGTACGCATCAACCGGCTGAGCTCTGCCTGCGGACTCGAGCGCTGCCTCGAGGAGGACGCCGCACACCGGCACGAGGCGTCCGACGAAGTAGGCATGCAGAGCGTCGGACCCAGCGCCGTCTCCCTGCAGTGCGCCAGCGAGCCCGTGCTTGGTGACGAGAAACTCCACGAACAGGGCAACCCATGCCCGCAGTGCCGCCTCGGGTGTCGCGCTCTCCGCGAGCAGTCGTGGGCCTGCATCGGCACATGCCTCGACCTGGTGCCGGTACACCGCCACCACCAGCTCGGGACGCGTCGGAAAGTGACGGTAGATCGTCCCCACACCGACGCCAGCCTTCGCCGCGATCTCCCGCACCGGAGCGTCGACGCCGGAGGTCACGAACACTGCTGCAGCCGCGTCGAGCAGCACCTGCTGATCTCGACGCGGACGGCCCGCTTGCTGGGGTCGCGCGCCGTGCGACTGCTCCCTCTCGGCGTCAACCATGGCTTCGTCCTCACACCTTCCCATCGCACGCCCTTGCATTACGGAGCGACGTTCCGTAACGTTGCGGAACGTTGCTCCGATAACCAGTATCGCAGAGCGCAGCTCCTCGGAGAGGTACTTCTCATGACTTCATCAATCGTCAGCACGCTGGACGGCATCATCGGTGCCGGGAGGCCGGTCGTGTCGGTCGCTCCGATCGCACTGTCTGCGCCGGGCAGACCGGTCCCGCTGGAGGTGCGTGTCTCGGCACCAGAGACCGGCACAGACCTGCCCGTGGTGCTGTTCTCTCACGGCAACGGATGGAACCTCGACGGGTACGCGCCGCTCACCGCGTTCTGGGCCTCTCGAGGGTTCGTCGTGATCCAGCCCACGCACCTGGACTCTCGCCGGAACGGCTTCGGGTTCGACCACCCCGTCTTTCCGAGAATCTGGACCGAGCGGATCGCGGATCTCGCACGCATCCTCGACCAGATCGACACCATCGAGGCCGCCGTGCCAGGGCTCGCCGGCCGTATCGATCGCAGCCAGGTTGCCGCTACCGGTCACTCCTGGGGTGGACAGACCGCGCAGTCGCTCCTCGGTGCACGGATCTTCGACGAATCGGGCCAGGTCGGCGAAGACATGTCCGACGATCGTGTCGCGGCAGGCATTCTCTTCGCCGCGACCGGCGTCGGTGGCGATGACCTGCACCCGTTCGCACAGGCGAACTTCCCGTTCATGCGCCCCTCGTTCCAGGAGCTGACCACGCCGACCCTCGTCATCGCCGGCGACCACGACCAGTCCACGATGTCCAGCCGCGGACCCGACTGGTTCACCGACGCCTATACCTGCAGCCCCGGCGCCACCGACCTCCTCACCTTCCACGGAGCCGAGCACTCGCTGGGAGGGATCGTCGGGCACGAAGTCGCCGAGACCACCGACGAGAACCCGGAGAGGGTCGCCATCATTCAGCGGATGAGCACTGCGTACCTTCGGACCGCCCTGAACGTCGATGAGACCAGCTGGCCTGCGGTCCGCACTGCATTCATTGAGAGCAACGATCCGGTCGCTCACGTCGACAGCAAGTAGTGCATGACGGCAAGACCCCCGCCGTTCGCCATCAGGCGGTCTCGAGGGGTCTTGCCGCCGACTCCGCAGGTCCCTCCGCGGATCGCGTCGTCGTCCGGGACGGTCGTGCGTACGCGCACTTCGCGGCCTGCTCCTGCCAGCCCAGGGTGGTCGTCGCCCGGTCGACCGAGCCGGAGCGGGCCGGCACTCAGAGCGCGGCGAGCGCCTGACGCACGGCCTGCGAGAGCGCCTTGCCGTCGACCCGGCCGATGCCGCTCGCGGCGGCCGTCGCGGTCTTCATGACGTTGCCCATGTCCTTCATGGACGAGGCGCCGGTCGAGGCGATCGCGTCGGCCACGAGCGCGTCGAGCTGGGCAGGCGTGAGGCTCGCGGGCAGGTACTTCTCGATGAAGTCCGCCTCCGCGGTCTCGTTCTCGGCGCGCTCGGGCGCGTCGGCGTCGAGGTAGATCTGCGCGCTCTCGCGGCGCTTCTTGACCTCGGCGGCCAGGACGGTCTGGACCTCGGCGTCGCTGAGCTCGTGCGCCGCGGAGCCGGACTTCTCCGCGGTGCGGACGGCGCCGATGACCTGGCGGAGGGTGTTCTTGGCGAAGTCGTCGCGGGCCTTCATGGCGGTGGTGAGGTCGGCGGTCAGCCGCTCGATGGTGGTGGTCATGGGTCAATGGTGCCTGGTGCGGGGCCTCCGTTCCTACGCGATTGCGGTTCTCGCCGCCGCCGGGGACACGTCGGGGCCGCCCGGCGCGTCCCGGCGCGCACCCCACCGGGAGCGGTGAGAGGCTCGACGACGTGAGTGCATCGACGGAACCGACCACTGCCCCTGCCCCGCGACCGGTCGGCGGCTGGTCCACAGGAGAGCCGCCCTGGTGGACGAGTGCGGTGGTCTACCAGGTCTACCCGCGGTCCTTCCAGGACTCGGACGGCGACGGGATCGGCGACCTGAACGGGATCGAGCAGCGGCTCGACCACCTCGTGGCCCTGGGCGTCGACGTCGTGTGGCTCTCGCCCGTGTACCGCTCGCCGCAGGACGACAACGGGTACGACATCAGCGACTACCAGGACATCGACCCGATGTTCGGGACGCTCGAGGACTTCGACCGCCTGCTGGCCGCGGCGCACGACCGGGGCCTGCGGGTCGTCATGGACCTGGTGGTGAACCACTCCTCGGACGAGCACGCCTGGTTCCGGGAGTCGCGCGCCTCGCGCACCGACGCCCGGCGCGACTGGTACTGGTGGCGCCCCGCCCGCGAGGGCATGGAGCCCGGCACGCCCGGGGCGGAGCCCAACAACTGGCGGTCGTTCTTCGGAGGCCCCGCCTGGGAGTACGACGAGGCGACGGGCGAGTACTACCTGCACCTGTTCTCGCGCAAGCAGCCGGACCTGAACTGGGAGAACCCGGACGTGCGCCGGGCTGTCCACGACATGATGACGTGGTGGCTCGACCGCGGCGTCGACGGGTTCCGCATGGACGTCATCAACCTCATCAGCAAGGTCCCGGGCCTGCCCGACGGCGAGGTCCACTACGGCGCGTACGGCGACGGCAGCCCGTACTACACGAGCGGTCCGCGGGTGCACGAGTTCCTGCAGGAGATGCACCGCGAGGTCTTCGCGGGGCGGCCCGAGAAGCTCCTGACGGTGGGGGAGACCCCGGGCGTCACGATCGAGGACGGCGTGCTCTTCACGGATCCCGAGCGCCACGAGGTCGACATGGTGTTCCAGTTCGAGCACGTGGGGATCGACCACGGATCGAGCAAGTGGGACGTCAAGCCCCTGCGCCTGACCGACCTCAAGGCGACGTTCGGACGCTGGCAGGTGGGGCTCGCGGAGCGCGGCTGGAACTCGCTCTACTGGAACAACCACGACCAGCCGCGCATCGTGTCGCGGTTCGGGGACGACGGCGAGCACCGCGTCGCCTCGGCCAAGGCGCTCGCGCTGCTGCTGCACCTGCACCGCGGGACGCCGTACGTCTACCAGGGCGAGGAGCTCGGGATGACGAACGCGGGCTTCACGTCGATCGACCAGTACCAGGACATCGAGTCCCTGGGGCACTTCCACGAGCTGGTCGACGCGGGCGTCGCGACCGAGGAGCAGATGCTCGTCGCGCTGCGCGCCATGAGCCGCGACAACGCCCGCACGCCCGTGCAGTGGGACGCGTCGGAGCACGCGGGCTTCACGACGGGCACGCCGTGGCTCGCGGTCAACCCCAACCACGTCACGATCAACGCGGAGGCCGAGCGCGCCGACGACGGCTCGGTCTTCCACTTCTACCGCCGCCTGGTCGCGCTGCGCCACGACGTCCCGGTCGTGGCCCTGGGTGACTTCCACATGCTGGCACCCGACCACGAGGCCGTCTACGCGTTCACGCGCACGCTCGACCTGCCCGCGCCCGCAGAGGGGCCCGACGGCGTCGCGTCCGCCGCGAGCACGGCGTCGCGCGACGAGCTGCTCGTCCTGGTCAACGTGGGCGGCGCCGAGCAGGAGGTTCCCCCGGAGGTCCTGGCCGGCTGGGAGGGCGCCGAGGTGCTGATCGCGACGCACGACGACGCGGCCGCGCGCCGAGCCGGTGTGCTGCGCGCCTGGGAAGGCGTGGTCCTCAGGAGGTCGTGAGCCCGTCCCGGACCGCCGGGAGGAGCCCCGTCGCACCCGGGCGGGCCACCGCCGTCGGGCCGGACGTCCCATTCCCTGAGACGTCCGGCTCGACGCATGACATCCCTCGGGCAAGGGCGTAGTGTGCACAACGTGCAGACGATCCTTCTCGTAGTACTTCCTGAGCGCGCCGGCTGAGGCCACGCAACCAGGTCTCGTCAGCGCGCTCACCCCTCGAAGAGCCCTCACCGGGTACGAGGGGTTTTTTCATGTCACGACCACGACTGTCACGGCCCCTCCCTCCGGGCACACCCCGCCCCGGAAGCGGCCACCTCGTCGCACCACACCGCGACCGCACAGCACGGAGAGCAGCACCAGCAGCAAGAGCAGTACCAGCACCACCACGGTGAGCTCGATCCAGCCGGTGGCAGCCAGCCGCCACCGAGAAACAGGAGATACCGATGGTCCAGGGTCCCCACCCGGCACCGCCGACGCAGGGCGCGCCCGCGCCCGCCGGCGAGGCCGCGGCGCCGAAGCCAGCCCCGTCCCCCGCGAGCGTCGCAGCCCGCCCCGAGAGCCGAGCCCGCGCTGCGGTGCCCGGCGAGCGTGCGGTGAGCTCCGTCGTCGGGCCCGAGGAGGTCACGGGCGCGCAGTCGATCGTCCGCTCCCTCGAGGAAGCCGGTGTCGACGTCGTCTTCGGCATCCCCGGCGGCGCGATCCTGCCCACGTACGACCCGCTCATGGACTCCAAGAAGCTCCGTCACATCCTCGTGCGTCACGAGCAGGGCGGCGGCCACGCGGCATCGGGCTACGCCCACGCGACCGGTCGCGTCGGCGTGACCATGGCGACGTCCGGCCCCGGCGCGACGAACCTCGTCACGCCCATCGCCGACGCCAACATGGACTCGATCCCGCTCGTGGCGATCACGGGCCAGGTCGGCGCGTCCCTGATCGGGACCGACGCCTTCCAGGAAGCGGACATCGTCGGCATCACCCTGCCGATCACCAAGCACAACTTCCTCGTGACCGACCCGGACGAGATCCCGCGCGTCATCGCCGAGGCCTTCCACATCGCCCAGACCGGGCGCCCCGGGCCGGTCCTCGTCGACATCGCGAAGTCGGCCATGCAGGCCCGCACCACGTTCTCGTGGCCCCAGGAGCTCCAGCTGCCCGGGTACCACCCCGTGACCAAGCCGCACTCCAAGCAGATCCGCGAGGCCGCGCGCCTGCTCGCGACGGCCAAGCGCCCCGTGCTGTACGTGGGCGGCGGCGCGATCCGCTCGGGCGCCTCGGCCGAGCTGCGCCGCCTCGTGGACCTGTCCGGTGCCCCCGTGGTGACCACGCTCATGGCTCGCGGCGCGCTGCCCGACTCGCACCCCCAGAACCTCGGCATGCCCGGCATGCACGGCACCGTCCCCGCGGTCGCGGCGCTCCAGAAGGCCGACCTCATCGTCGCCCTCGGCGCACGCTTCGACGACCGCGTGACCGGCGTGCTGTCGAGCTTCGCCCCGAACGCCACGACCGTGCACGCGGACATCGACCCGGCAGAGATCGGCAAGAACCGCGAGGTCGACGTCCCGATCGTGGGCGACCTGCGCGAGGTGCTCACGGACCTCGTGCCCGAGCTCGAGCGCGAGCACGCTGTCAAGGGCAAGCCGGACCTGGGTGCCTGGTGGCACCAGATCGACGACTGGCGCGAGACCTACCCGCTCGGCTACTCCGAGCCCGAGGACGGTCACCTCGCGCCCCAGCACGTCATCCAGCGCCTGGGCGAGATCTCCGGCCCCGACTCGATCTACGTCGCGGGCGTCGGCCAGCACCAGATGTGGGCCGCGCAGTTCATCCGCTACGAGCACCCCAAGACGTGGCTCAACTCGGGCGGCCTCGGCACCATGGGCTACTCGATCCCGGCCGCGATGGGCGCCAAGGTCGGCCAGCCCGACAAGACCGTCTGGGCGATCGACGGCGACGGCTGCTTCCAGATGACCAACCAGGAGCTCGCGACCTGCACGATCAACGAGATCCCCATCAAGGTCGCGCTGATCAACAACTCCTCGCTCGGCATGGTCCGCCAGTGGCAGACCCTGTTCTACGAGTCCCGCTACTCCAACACCGACCTCCACACGGGCCGCGGTACCCAGCGCGTGCCGGACTTCGTGAAGCTCGCCGACGCCTACGGCTGCGAGGGCATCCGGGTCGAGTCCAAGAGCGAGGTCGACGCGGCCATCAAGCGCGCCATGGAGATCGACGACCGTCCCGTCGTCGTCGACTTCAACGTCTCGCGCGACGCGATGGTGTGGCCCATGGTCGCCTCGGGCGTCAGCAACGACAACATCCAGTACGCACGCGGCATCTCGCCCGCGTGGGACCGCGAAGACTGAGACCGGGGAGAGCCGCAACCATGTCCCGTCACACCCTCTCCGTGCTCGTGGAGAACAAGCCCGGCGTGCTCACGCGCGTCGCGGGCCTGTTCGCCCGGCGCGCGTTCAACATCCACTCGCTCGCCGTGGGCCCCACGGAGCACGAGGAGATCTCGCGCATCACCGTGGTCGTCGACGTCGACCAGAACCCGCTCGAGCAGGTCACCAAGCAGCTCAACAAGCTCGTCAACGTGATCAAGATCGTCGAGCTCGACCAGGCCTCGTCGGTCCAGCGCGAGCTGCTGCTCGTCAAGGTCCGTGCCGACGGCGCCAACCGCACGGGCGTCCTCGAGGTCGTCGAGCTGTTCCGCGCCAAGGTCGTCGACGTCGTCCCCGACGCCGTGACGATCGAGGCCACGGGCACCCCTGAGAAGCTGAGCGCCCTCCTCGGTGCGCTCGAGCCCTACGGGGTCCGTGAGATCGTCAAGTCCGGCACCGTGGCCGTCGGCCGCGGCGCCCGCTCCATCACCGACCGAGCGCTCGACCGCGCCCACCGGTCCGCCTGACCCAGTCCCCCCGCCGGTGGACACCCCCACGTCGCCCACCGGCGTCGAACTATCGTGTTCGTCACCACCTCAAGAACCCAAGGAGTAACACCGTGGCAGAGCTCTTCTACGACGACGACGCCGACCTCTCGATCATCCAGCAGAAGAAGGTCGCGGTCGTCGGTTACGGCAGCCAGGGGCACGCGCACGCGCAGAACCTTCGCGACTCGGGCGTCCAGGTCGTCATCGCACTCAAGGAAGGCTCCAAGTCGATCGCCAAGGCGACCGACGAGGGCTTCGAGGTCAAGACGGTCGCAGAGGCCGCCCAGTGGGCCGACCTCATCATGATCCTCGCGCCGGACCAGCACCAGCGCTCGATCTACAACGACGAGATCAAGCCGAACCTGGCTCCGGGCAAGACGCTCGCGTTCGCGCACGGCTTCAACATCCGCTTCGGCTACATCGAGGCCCCCGAGGGCGTCGACGTCATCCTCGTCGCCCCCAAGGCGCCGGGCCACACGGTGCGTCGCGAGTTCGTCGCGGGCCGTGGCATCCCCGACATCATCGCCGTCGAGAAGGACGCGTCGGGCCAGGCGTGGGACATCGCGCTCTCGTACGCGAAGGCGATCGGTGGCACGCGTGCCGGCGTCATCAAGACGACGTTCACCGAGGAGACCGAGACCGACCTGTTCGGCGAGCAGGCCGTCCTGTGCGGCGGCGTGTCGCAGCTCGTCCAGTACGGCTTCGAGACGCTCACCGAGGCCGGCTACCAGCCGGAGATCGCCTACTTCGAGGTCCTGCACGAGCTCAAGCTCATCGTCGACCTCATGTGGGAGGGCGGCATCGCCAAGCAGCGCTGGTCGGTCTCCGACACGGCCGAGTACGGCGACTACGTCTCGGGCCCCCGCGTGATCGACCCGCGGGTCAAGGAGAACATGAAGGCCGTCCTCGGGGACATCCAGAACGGGGCGTTCGCGAAGCGCTTCATCGACGACCAGGACGCGGGCGCCCCCGAGTTCAAGGAGCTCCGCGCCAAGGGCGAGGCGCACCCGATCGAGGCCACGGGCCGCGAGCTGCGCGGGATGTTCGCGTGGGCGAAGTCGGGCGACGACGACTACACCGAGGGCTCGGTCGGTCGCTGACCTTCGCCTCGCTTCACGCGGGGTGAGTGGCTCACCTTCGAGGCGGGCGGCACCTACCGCGCGATCTTCATCCGGCCTGGCGGCCTCCCGCCAGACCCGACCACGATCGCGCGGCAGGCGCCGCCCGCCTCTGTGCTGTCGGGTCGCCCGTGCGCGCGCGGGTGCCCGACGGCGGTGCCTCCTCGGGAGCTCGGGTCGCGGCTCCGTCCGTGGTCGTGCGGGGGGCGGCGGGGCTCGGTTGAGGGTGACGGGTCGGTCCGCCAGGACGACAGGTGCTCGCGCCGGGGGGCCGTGCCGGTTCGCCAAGGGGACGTACTGGTCGGGCGAGACGGTCGGCCGGGTGGAATCTGTGCGACATCCGCCGGTGAAAGTGCGACAAGACGGGCAGTCCGGCGTTCCGTGGTCCACCATGGACGCATGAGCGACGACATCGACCGCAGGGCAGACGGCACGAGCGCCGGTACGAGCGAGGACCCGCGAGCAGCAGAGCTCCTGGAGTTCTGGGAGACCGCGCGGGTGCGCGCCGGCGAGGGCAAGGTGGGCGTGGTGACCGGGTTCGGGGTCTCCGCGACCGTGCCGCCCCCCGCGTGGTCGTTCGGCGACAACCCGGAGCTCGCCGACGGGCTGCTCCACGCAGTGCTCTCGGGCGAGAAGACCGCGACCTCGTCCTCGCACTGGGAGTACGACGAGGAGACCCCCGTCCCGGCCGTCGGCGAGCTGTCCATCATCCTGGACGGCGACGGCCACCCGCGTGCGCTGATCCGCACCACGTCCGTCGAGATCGTGCCGTTCGACCAGGTCGACGCCGACTTCGCGGCGGCCGAGGGCGAGGACGACCGGTCGCTCGAGGCGTGGCGTGCCGGGCACCGCGACTACTTCACGAGGGTCCTGGTCGACCACGAGTTCCGCGAGGACATGCCCGTGGTCTGCGAGCGCTTCGAGCTGCGGTTCCCGCGTCCGCGATGACCCCACCGGAACCGCACGGGGCCCCGGGCCTGTTCGCCGACCGGCTGCGCGTCCTGGTCGTCGCGGCGCACCCCGACGAGCCCGACGAGTACGCGGGTGGCATCGCCGCACGACTCGCCCTGGCCGGCCACGGCGTGAAGTTCCTGTCGCTGACGAACGGCGACGCCGGGCACTGGTCGACTCCGCGCAAGGCCCTCGCGCGCCGACGCGCGGTCGAGGCGTTCGCCGCGGCGCGCGAGCTCGGCGTGCAGGAGTACGAGATCCTCGACGAGCACGACGGCGAGCTCGTGCCGAGCATCGCGCTCCGTCGTGAGGTCGTCGCCAGGATCCGCCGCTGGCAGGCGGACCTGGTCGTCACGTTCCACGACGAGTGCCCCGGCCACCTCGACAACCGCGCGGCCGGACGCCTCGTGCGCGAGGCGGTCTCCGTCGTCGGGCTGGCGAACGTCGTGCCCCGCGTCCCTGCGCTGGAGACCCCACCCGTGTGCCTGCTCATGCCGGACCACGACGCGCTCGCGCACCACCGGCACGACGTGGTGGTGGACGTGAGCAGCACGATCGAGGCCAAGCTGCGGGCCTGCCTGGCTCACGCCTCGCAGTTCCTGGAGTTCGCGCCCTGGCAGCGCGGGCTGCTCGACCAGGTGCCGCCCGCGAGCGACCCCGTGGGGCAGCGGGAGTTCGTGCTCGAGCACTGGGCGCCGTACCTGTGCACCCAGCCCGAGGTGCGCGCGGCGGTCGCCGCAGCGGGCCTCGACCCCGTAGGGGAGTACGCCGAGTCGTTCCAGCTCGCCGACTACGGGCGGGCGACCACGGCCGCCGAGGTACGCGCGCTGCTGGGGTGAGCCGATTCCTCGGCGACCGGACGGCGAGAGGCGCGCTCCGCCGTCGGGCCAGGCCGGCGACGGCTGCGTGAGGGTGGGTGGTGGTCGCCGTCCCAGGCCGCGACCACCACCCGTCGGGGCAGGTGAGAGGAACTACCCCGAGTGCGAGGGCGCGAGGGCGCCGGTCGTCGTGCTGGGGCGGACCGCCGAAGACGTGACGGGCGGTGCGCCGTGGTCCGCGAGGTGCAGCGAGACCCGGTCGAGCAGGAGGGAGCGGACGTCGGCCGCGACGACGGCCTCGGCCCCGCGCAGCACGGGGGCGACCGGCACCAGCGTCGGAGCGATGGGCGCCACGCCCTGCTCGGTGTCGAGAAGGTGGCTGCGCGTCGCGTCCGCGAGCCGCTGCCCGCCCGCGATGCACGTGGGGCCGCCGAGCACCAGCAGGTGCGGCTCGACGACCGCGACGACCGGCTGCACCACGGCGGCGACGCGACGCCCGAAGTCCTCGACGAGCGCCACGACCGCGGGGCTGTCGGGCTCGGCGGCCATGGCCGCGAGGACCTCGGCGTACGTCGTGCCCGGCACGCCGTACCGTGCGGCGAGCTCCTCGAAGCGGCGACCGCCCACGAGGTCCTGCAGGTTCATCGAGTGGTCGTCGTACTCGCGGACCGTCACGGGGACCGGCAGGTAGCCGAGCTCGCCCGCAGCCCCGGTCGCGCCGTGGTGGAGCGACCCGTCGATCAGCGTGCCGAGGCCGATGCCACCGCCGAGCCAGAGCAGCGAGAAGCTCTTCTCGGTGCGTCGGCCCGCGTCGCGCTCGGCGATCGTGGCGAGGTTGACGTCGTTCTCGATCCGGACGGGGACGCCGAACTCCTCCTCGAGGAGGGTGCGGACGCCGAGCAGGGGCCACCCCGGCAGGTCGCCCACGAGCCAGAGGTCGCCGCTGACCGGGTCGGCCGCGGCCTGGACCCCGGCCACGATCGTGCCGACGCGCTCGACCGGCACGCCCGCGTCCGAGCAGGCCGCGTCCCACGCGGCGAGGACGTCGCGGACCGCGGTGCGCTCCGCGGACGTGGGGACGTCGGCGGAGCCGAGGACGTTCCCGCGGGCATCGACGACGCTCGCCCGCACTCCCGTCGGGAGGACGTCGAGAGCCAGGCCCACGACGACGTCCGTGCGGGCGGCGTACATGACGGCCTGCGGGCCCCGCGCGCCCTGGACCGCTCCCGTCGCCTCGATCAGCCCAGCGGCCTCGAGGCGGGCGACGATCTGGGAGGATGTAGGGCGGGAGACGCCGGTGAGGTCGCCGATCTGGGACCGCGTCATGGGGCCGGTGTCGAGCAGGAGCTCGAGCGCCGCGCGGTCGTTGATCGTGCGGAGCAGTCCCGGTGTCCCCGGGATGTGCGTGCGGGACACGTCTTTCGGCCTCTCTGCCGGCGTCTTAGGAAAGTTTCCTAAGAGTTACCTACTCTGGCGATTTGTGCAAGTTGAGACCTGGGGTCGGCTGCGAGTGCTAGGCGGCCCGGGGCCTCGCCCCGTCTCGGACTCTTGACCGTAGCCCTCCTCCCTCGCGAACGGACGTCATCGTGAAGTCTCCTTCCTCGTGTCGGCGGGCCCTCTGCCTCACCGTGGCGCTCGCAACGGTCGCGGTGTCCCTGAGCGGGTGCCGGTCGTCGGCGCCGCACACCGAGGCGACCGTCGAGCGGATCGTCGACGGGGACACGATCGACGTCCTGGTCGACGGAGAGAGCCGGCGTGTGCGGCTTCTCAACATCGATGCCCCCGAGTCGGTCGATCCCGACCAGGCCGTCGAGTGCCTCGGTCCTGAGGCTGCCGAACACCTCGCCCGGCTGCTCCCGGTCGGCACGGCGGTCGGCCTCGCCTACGACGAGGAGCGGACGGACTCCTACGGTCGAGAGCTGGCCGGCGTCTTCACCGACGAGACCTTCGTCAACGCCGAGATGGCACGCGCGGGGCTCGCTGACGCAATCCTCGTCCAACCCAACGAACGCTTCTTCGCCGAGGTGGACAAGGCGCGGGCCGAGGCCGAGGAAGCAGGGGTCGGGCTGTACTCGTCGGAGACCACCTGCACCCTGCCTGGTCAGGTCACCTCTTTCGAGGCGCAGGTCGCAGCGGCCGCCACCGCCGAACCCGTGGCGGGGGCGACCCTTGAAGAGATCAATGCCTACGGTGCGACGCTGTCAGCCCTGGCCGTGGCGGGCGGGGTCGTCGATCGTGTGCTTGCCGGGGACGGGAACCCGCTGGCGAGGTCGATGGCCGGTACCGCGGTGCTCGGCCGCCTGGTCGACCGGCGCGCTGCCGCTGGTGCCGAGGTCGAGAGGTTGATCGCGTCGACAGCGGCGGCCCGGCTCGCCGAGGAGGAGCGACTCGCGGCGGAAGCGGCCCGAGTCGCCGAGGAGCAGCGGATCGCGGCAGAGGTGGAAGCCGCGAGGGTCGCCGAGGAGCAGCGACTCGCAGCGGTGGCAGCCGAGCGGGCGGCAGCCGAACGCGCTGCGGCCGACAAGGCGGTTGCCGATCGTTCTGCCGCGAACGGTTCGACCGGCGGCGGGTCCGCGACGACCGGTTCCGGTTCGTCGGGTGGCAAGGACGGGTACACGGGCTGCCGAGCCTATGGTTCTGGCGGGACGTCGATCGACGCCAAGGGGCGGCCATACACCAAGATCGACTGTGTGACGAAGCTGCCGATCGGCTGAGAGCGCATCCAGGCGCGCTGCCGTGCTGCGAGGCGCGGAAGGCCGCGGATCGCGCGGTGCGGAGCGTTCGAGGCGTGAGATGGGCGTCCCGAGGACTGGCGCCCGGGCGTAGCGTTCATCGCATGACGCGCAACATCGAACTGGCAGTGGTGGCCGGAGACGGCATCGGCATCGAGGTCGTCGAGCAGGGCCTCGCGGTCCTCGAGGCGGCTCTCACGGGCTCCGACGTCAAGGTCTCCACGACCCCCTTCGACCTGGGTGCGCGCCGCTGGCACGCGACCGGCGAGACCCTCACCGACGAGGACCTCGCGGCGATCCGCACCCACGACGCGATCCTCCTGGGCGCGATCGGCGACCCCACGGTGCCGTCGGGCGTCCTCGAGCGCGGCCTGCTGCTCAAGCTGCGCTTCGCGCTGGACCACTACGTCAACCTCCGCCCGGGCAAGCTGTACCCCGGTGTGAAGTCCCCGCTGGCGGACCCGGGCGAGATCGACTTCGTCGTCGTCCGCGAGGGCACCGAGGGCCCGTACGTCGGCAACGGCGGCGCACTGCGCGTCGGCACGCCGCACGAGATCGCGACCGAGGTCTCCGTGAACACCGCGTTCGGCGTCGAGCGCGTCGTGCGCGACGCTTTCGCCCGCGCCCAGGCACGCCCCCGCAAGCACCTGACGCTCGTGCACAAGCACAACGTCCTGGTCCACGCCGGTCACCTGTGGCGTCGCACGGTCGAGGCCGTCAACGCCGAGTTCCCGGACGTCACCACGGACTACCTGCACGTGGACGCCGCCACGATCTTCCTCACGACGAACCCGTCGCGATTCGACGTCATCGTCACCGACAACCTGTTCGGCGACATCCTGACGGACCAGGCCGCCGCGATCACCGGCGGCATCGGCCTCGCAGCCTCGGCCAACATCAACCCGGACCGCACGGCCCCCTCCATGTTCGAGCCGGTGCACGGCTCGGCCCCCGACATCGCGGGCCAGGGCAAGGCGGACCCCACCGCCACGGTCCTGTCCGTCGCGATGCTGCTCGACCACCTCGGCCTGACCGAGCAGTCGCAGCGCGTCGAGGCCGCGGTCGCCGCGGACCTCGCCGAGCGGGGGAGCCGAGTACGGTCGACGGCCGAGGTAGGGCGCGAGCTCGCTGCCCGCGTCGCCGGCTGATCGGTCCCCGACACGCCGTCGCGCCGCCGTTCGTCCCCCATGTGGGGGTCGGGCGGCGGCGCACACCCTCTGCCGTCCTCACCGCTCCCACGTCCTCTTCGACGACCCGGGAGTTCTCGCCCGCCCTGCGGGCGCCACGAGGCGCTCCGTCATGGAAAACTAGGCGAGGAACCCACCCGGGTCGCCAGGTGAAAGGCCCATGACATGACTTCCCCCCTCACAGCGCAGCCCGCTTCCTCGGCCGAGGACCTCGTCGCGCTCTTCGACATCCGCCCCTCGGACACCCCCACCTCTCCCGAGGCGAGGGCCGCAGCGATCGCCGCCCCGAAGTTCGGCACCGTGTTCTCGGACCACATGGCCCGGATCAGCTGGAACGCGACCGACGGCTGGATCGACCGCCGCATCGAGAAGTACGGTCCGCTCCAGCTCGACCCTGCCACCGCGGTCCTGCACTACGCCCAGGAGATCTTCGAGGGTCTCAAGGCGTACCGGCACCAGGACGGGTCCGTGTGGACCTTCCGTCCCGAGGCCAACGCAGCCCGCTTCGCCCGCTCGGCCCACCGTCTCGCGCTCCCCGCGCTCTCGGTCGACGACTTCATCGGCTCGATCACCGCGCTCGTGCGCACCGACATCGAATGGGTCCCGGACGGCGAGGAGGCGAGCCTCTACCTGCGTCCGTTCATGTACGCCTCGGAGTCGTTCCTGGGCGTGCGCGCCTCGCTCGAGGCCGAGTACCTCGTGATCGCCTCGCCCGTGGGCCCGTACTTCTCGGGGGGTGTCAAGCCCGTCTCGATCTGGGTCGACCGCGAGTACAGCCGCGCCGGCGCGGGAGGCACGGGGGACGCCAAGTGCGGCGGCAACTACGCCTCGAGCCTCCTGCCGCAGACGCTCGCCCAGGAGAAGGGCTTCGAGCAGGTCTGCTTCCTCGACTCGTCGACGAACACCTTCCTCGAGGAGCTCGGCGGCATGAACGTGTTCGTCGTCAAGGCGGACGGCTCGGTCGAGACGCCCGAGCTCACGGGCTCGATCCTCGAGGGCGTGACGCGCTCGTCGATCATCCAGCTCCTCACCGACCGCGGGCACGATGTGAACGAGCGTCGCATCCCGCTCGAGGAGCTCCTCGCCGACATCCGGTCGGGGGCCGTGACCGAGGTGTTCGCGTGCGGCACCGCGGCGGTCGTCACCCCGATCGGTCGCCTGGGCGGGTCGAACTTCGACCACACGATCGCCGACGGCGGCGCGGGCGAGCTCACGCTGGCGATCCGTGGCGAGCTCACGGACATCCAGAACGGCCGTGCGGCCGACCGCCACGGCTGGATGACGCGCCTGGCCTGAGGTCCGTCGCCGACGTCCCGCCGCGTGCGGGGCAGCTCTCGCCGGTCGGCGAGAGCTGCCCCGCACGCGGCGTATCGGGGGCTCAGAGCGCCCGGCGCACGATCGTCCTGCCCGCGACCCCCGCGAGCAGCGACCAGACAGCGACCCCGATCAGCAGGTTCACGAGCCCGGACAGCGCGGCCGACGTCGCGTCCGACGTCCAGGCGAACGGCAGCGCCGTGATGACGACGATCACGAGGGCCATGATCCAGCCGAAGAACGCCCGCGGCCGGGGCGTCGTGAGGATCAGCAGGTGCAGCAGGCCCGCCGCGAGCAGGGCCAGGATCGCTCCGTCGATCGCGAAGGCCGCCTGGTGCGAGCCGGTCGTGAAGATGTCCGGCGGCGGCACGAGCGTGAACGAGAAGATGCGCTCGAGGATGATGACCGCCACGAGGCCGATGAGCGCGGCGACCAGGGCCGTGGCGGCTGCCCCGGCCCAGAAGCGGCCCACCTCGACCGCGAGGCGCGGGTCGGCCGGGTTGACCGGCTCGTGCGGCGCAGGGTAGTCGGCGCGCGGGTCGGGCGGCACCACGGGCGGGATCGCCGGCGGCACGCCCTGGGGATGGCCGGGCTGCGGGACGTTCGGGCGGGGCGGGAAGTTCGGGTCGCTCATGATGCGTCTCCTGTCGTTGCAGGCTGCCGTTCCGGGCGCTCACTGGTCGGGGTGCTCAGTCCGTGGACACCGTTCCATCCTCGCGGCTGCTGTGGCAGCATGTGTTCTGTGACACACCTCGTCTCCCACCTCATTATCGAGTAGCGCGCCCGGACATCACACCGGACGCGCAAACCTCCCGCACCCTCGGGGGGTTTTTTTGTTGCCTGACACCACCCCCGTCGGGCTTCGAAGCGCCGGGCACGAGCTTCACGAGAGCGACCGCCCGGCGCGTGGGAACGAGGAGGAACCGGTGGCGCGCGGAAGCGTCCCGCCCTGATCCACCTAGAGTGGTCTCGCCCAGGCGGCACCGCTGGACCCCGAGATTCTCCCCAGAGAGCGGCACGATGACTTCCCAGGTGAACCCCGTAGCTCCTGCCACAGCGAGCGCATCCTCGACCTTCCACGTCTACGACACGACCCTGCGCGACGGTGCGCAGCAGGAGGGCATGAACCTCTCGGTCGCCGACAAGCTGGCGATCGCCCCCCTGCTCGACGAGCTGGGCGTGGGGTTCATCGAGGGCGGCTGGCCCGGGGCCATCCCCAAGGACACCGACTTCTTCTCGCGCGCGGCCAAGGAGCTCACGCTCAAGAACGCTGTCCTGGCCGCCTTCGGCGCCACGCGCAAGGCAGGGATCAAGGCCGCGGACGACCAGCAGGTCCTCGCCCTCGTCGCGTCGCAGGCGCCCGTCGTGACGCTCGTCGCGAAGTCCGACATCCGCCACGCCGAGCGGGCGCTGCGGACCACGGGCGCCGAGAACCTCGCCATGATCACCGACACGGTCGCGTTCCTCGTGGCCGAGGGGCGCCGCGTGGTCCTGGACGCCGAGCACTTCTTCGACGGCTACCGGTTCGACCCGGCCTACTCGCGCGCTGCGGTCGAGGCGGCGTTCGCGGCCGGTGCGGAGGTCGTGGCGCTGTGCGACACCAACGGCGGCATGCTGCCCGAGTGGGTCGGCGAGATCGTCACGGAGCTGCGCGACGCCGTCGGGATCCCGGACGGGCTCTTCGCCCAGGCCGGCGACGCCCTCCTCGGCATGCACGCGCACAACGACTCGGGCTGCGCGGTCGCGAACTCGCTCGCGGCCGTGGCCGCGGGCGCCGCGCACGTCCAGGGGACGGTCAACGGCTACGGCGAGCGCACCGGGAACGCGGACCTCATCACGGTCGTCGCGAACCTCGAGCTCAAGCACGGGCGCACGCTTCTCGTCGACGGCGGACTGCAGGAGACCACGCGCATCGCGCACGCGATCAGCGAGATCACCAACATCTCTCCGTACGCGCGCCAGCCGTACGTCGGGGCGAGCGCGTTCGCCCACAAGGCCGGGCTGCACGCCTCGGCGATCAAGGTCGACCCGGACCTCTACCAGCACATCGAGCCCACGCTCGTCGGCAACGACATGCGCATGCTCATCTCGGACATGGCGGGCCGCGCCTCGATCGAGCTCAAGGGCCGTGAGATGGGCTTCGACCTGTCGGACCAGGGCGACGTCCTCTCGCGCGTGACGCACCGGGTCAAGGAGGCGGAGGCCCGCGGGTACACGTACGACGCGGCCGACGCCTCGTTCGAGCTGCTCCTGCGCGAGGAGATCGCGGGCGAGCGGCCTCAGTTCTTCCGGGTCGAGAGCTGGCGCACGATCGTCGAGCGGGCCGGGGGGCGCGGCACCGAGGCGACGGCGGAGGCGACCGTCAAGCTGCATGCCGGTGGCAAGCGCATCGTCAAGACGGGCGAAGGCAACGGACCCGTGAACGCGCTCGACCACGCGCTACGGCTCGCCCTGCGACGCGTGTACCCGGAGATCGAGGCGTTCGAGCTGATCGACTTCAAGGTCCGCATCCTCGACACCGAGCAGGGCACGGACGCCATCACGCGCGTCCTCATCGAGATGACCGACGGGGCGACCTCCTGGTCGACGGTGGGCGTCGGACCGAACCTCATCGAGGCGGCCTGGGAGGCGCTGACGGACTCCGCGATCTACGGGCTGATCCACGCGGACGTGCAGCCGCGCTGAACCAGCAGCCTGCGCCCTGACTCCGGGCGTACGCGATCACGTGTCAGAGGGAGCGTGACCTCCGGGTCACGCTCCCTCTGGCACGTCGGGGGTGCGACGGTCAGGCGCGGGTCGCGGCCTCGAGCAGCTCGACGACGTGCACGTAGTCCTCGCCCGTCGCCCGGCTCAGACCCATCTCGCACGTCCGGTTGCTCGACGCGTACGCGTCCGCACGGCCGTGCTCACGAGCGTGGGCCGCGACCTCGGTGGCCTCGGCACGCGTCGCCGCGGCCGTCAGCTCGGGGTGGAGCATCCCGCGGTCGCCCGCGAAGCCGCAGCACCCCGCGTCGAGCGGGAGCACGACGTCGTCGGCCACCGCGCGCGCGACGGCCTCGAGGTCGCCGACGACCCCCAGGTGGATCGACGAGCACGTGGGGTGCAGCACGAGCGAGGCCAGCGTGCTGCCCGTCGTCCGAGGGTCGAGCCCGGTCGCCTCGAGCGCGGGCAGCACGTCGTGCCGCACGAACGTCACGGCGTCCAGCACGCGCAGCCGCTCGAACCGTTCGCGCGCCTCGCCCACGAGGTGCGAGCCGACCCCCTCGAGGCCGTGCGTGCAGCTCGACGCGTCCGAGACCACGGGCAGGCGGCCGCTGTCCGTGGCCGCCCAGAGCGCGTCGAAGGTCCGCTCGGCCATCGCCGCGGCCCCGTCGGTCAGGCCCTTGGAGACCCAGGGCGTGCCGCAGCACAGGCCCTCGACGCCCTCGGGGATCGCGACCGAGATCCCGGCGCGCTCGCACAGCGCGAGGAACGCCGGCCCGACGCCGCCCGGGCTGGGTGAGGCCTCCGCGGGCGAGAAGAGCGAGCCCATGCACGACTGGAAGAAGACGACGCTCGCACCGGCAGCTGCCTCGACGCCGACGCTCGCCGGTCCGTGCGCCGGACGGTCGCCGGGGGAGACCCGGCGTGGCCCCGGGCCCGGCAGGTCGGGACCCACGAGCGGCACGACGTCGTCGCCCAGCACCGCGCGCCCCACCTTCGACGCGGCCGTGACCAGGGGCGTGGGCACCAGGTCGACCACGCCGAGCGCTCCGCGCAGGCCTGTGACCGCGCCACCCCAGTGGTCGGCGGCCACGCGCCCGGCGCGCTGGACCACGACCCCGTGGCGCTGCGCGCGCCGGACCTTCATGACCTTGCCCGTGTCGATCCCGACCGGGCACGCGGTCACGCACAGCGAGTCGACCGCGCACGTGTCGACCGCGGAGTACTCGTACGCGCGCTCGAGCTCGCGGAGCTCGCCCGGGGCGGCCGTGACCATCTCGCGCAGGAGAGCGATGCGCTGCCGGGGGGTCGTCGTGACGGTCCGCGACGGGCACGCGGGCTCGCAGTACCCGCACTCGACGCACCGGTCCACGACGGCCGCGAGGTCTCCCGCCGCGGCCGTCCCCACGGGCGGCACGAGCTTGAGGTGCTGCAGGTGCGCCTCGTCGTCGTCGGTGAGGAGCACGCCGGGGTTCAGGATGCCCTCGGGGTCGCACAGGGCCTTGACCTCGCGCATCACGGCGTACAGGTCGTCGCCGAACTGCCGCCGGACGAACGGCGCCATGATGCGGCCCGTGCCGTGCTCGGCCTTGAGCGAGCCGCCACGGCCGAGCACCAGGCCCACCATGTCCTCGGTGAAGGCCGCGAAGCGGTCGAGCTCGCCGTCGTCGGACAGGCGCGGGGTGATCATGAAGTGCAGGTTGCCGTCCTTGGCGTGCCCGAACGTCACGGCGTCGTCGTAGCCGTGCTGCGCGAAGAGCCCGCCCAGGTCGCGGACCGTCGCGGTGAGGTCGGGGACCGGCACGACCAGGTCCTCGAGCAGGGCAGTGCTGCCCGGGGCGCGGGCTCCCGCGACCGCGGTGTACAGGCCCTTGCGGACGCGCCACAGCCGTCCGCGGGCAGCGGGGTCGCGCGTCAGCCCGGCGGGCGTCGCGAGGTCGAGCGAGCCGACGACGGCCCGAGCGGCCTCCTCGAACGGCTCGAGCCCCGCGGCGCTCGTGGCCTGGTACTCGACGAGCAGCGCCGTCTGGGTCGTCGCGGTCGCGAAGGCCCGCATGGACGCGTCGGCGAGCGGGTCGGCCGCCGCGACGCGCAACGACGCGGCGTCGAGCAGCTCGATCGCCCGCGCGCCCGAGTCCGTGACGGTCGTGAGCGCCTCGGTCGCCTGCTCGAGCGCGTCGAAGACCAGGAGCGTGGTCGAGGCCGCGGGGAGCAGGGGCACGGTCCGGAACGTCACGTCGGCCACGAAGGCCAGCGTCCCCTCGGACCCCACCACCAGGTGCTCGAGGATCTTAACGGGCGACTCGTGGTCCACGAAGGCGTTGACGCCGTAGCCCATGGTGTTCTTCATCGAGTACTGGTGCGCGATGGTCGCGCGCATGGCCGCGCTCGCCCGGACCCGGTCGCGGAGCCCGGCCAGGCCGCGGTGCAGCGCGGGCTCGAGCGCACGCAGCCGCTCGTCGGCGTCCGGCGCACCCGTGTCGAGCACGGTGCCGCTCGGCAGGACGAGCGTCATCGACTCGATCGTGCGGTACGCGGTGTCGACCGTGCCGCACGCCATGCCCGAGGAGTTGTTCGCGACGACGCCACCGATCGTGCACGCGATCTCGCTCGCGGGGTCGGGGCCCAGGCGTCGCCCGTGGCGCAGGAGCCGCCCGTTGACCGAGCGCAGCGTCACGCCCGGCTGGCAGCGCACGCGTGCGCCGTCGTCGAGCACCTCGACGCGCGTGAAGCGTGTGCGCGTGTCGACGAGCAGGCCCGCGCCCGACGCCTGGCCCGACAGGCTCGTCCCGCCCGAGCGGAACGTGACCGGGAGCCCGCGGCGACGGGCCTCGGCGAAGGCGGCGACGACGTCGGGCACGTCCTGCGCGCGCGCGACCGCCTCGGGGCGCAGCAGGTAGTGCGACGCGTCGTGGGCCTGGGCGACACGCGTCAGCAGGTCCGTGCGGATCTCGAGAGCCCGCGTCGTGGCGGCGGAGACGGTCGTCATGCTCGTGCCTTGCGCTCTCCGTCCAGCCGGTGGGGCTGGACCGCGTCGTAGGTGGCCTTGAGGTTGGCGCTCGTCTGGTCGTACAGGCGCTGGGCGACGCGGACGAAGAGGAAGTCGACGACCGCGAGCTGAGCGATGCGGCTCGACAGCGCGCCCGAGCGGAACTGCGTCTCGCGTGCGGTGGTGCCCAGCACGACGTCGGCCTCCTGCGCGAGGGGCGACTCGGGGAAGTTGGTGATCGCCACGCTCGTCGCCCCGCGCCGGTGCGCGATGCCGAGCGCGTGGTTGGTCTCGACCGTCTGCCCGCTGTGCGAGATCCCGATCGCGACCGCGCCCGGGCCGAGCAGCGCGGCCGACTGGAGCTGGAGGTGCGGGTCGGGGGACGCGAAGCACACGAGCCCGATGCGCTGGAGCTTCTGCGCGAGGTCCTGCCCCGTCAGCCCGCTCGACCCGACGCCGAACACGTCGACCCGCGGCGCCGCCGCGACGGCCGCGGCGACCTGCTCGAGCGCCGCGAGGTCGAGCATGCGCGCGGTCTCCTCGATGGTCCGGGCCTCGTGGAACGCGATCTTCGCGACGACGTCCTCGGCCGTGTCCGTCTCGTTGATCTCGCCGTGCGCGACGTTCGAGCGCTCCATCTCCATCTCACGACGCGACGTCGCCTGGGCGAGGTCGATCCGGAACTCGGGGTAGCCCGCGTAGCCGATCGCCCGGCAGAACCGCACGACGGTCGCCTGCGAGGCGCCCGCGCGCGCGGCGAGCTCGTTGATCGTCGACCCGACGACGGCGGTCGGGTCCGCGAGGACCGCCTCGGCGATCCGGGCCTCGGCGGGGCGCAGCGTCGGCAGCGCCTGTCGGATGCGGACGAGTCCGTCACCTGTCATGTCGGATCTCCTGTGATCGGTGTGGTCGTGGACGGTGCGGGAACAGGGGGTTCGTCGCCGAGGCTCAGCCACGGAGCGTGGGCGACGAGGGGAGCGGCGGGTGCGGTGGAAGCGGCCGCGCCGCCCGCCGCGGTGCCCTCGGTGAGCAGCCTGGCGAGGTGGAGCGCGCCGTCGAGCGGGGTGCCCGCGGACGGGACGAGCTCGGCGTCGGGGCGCAGGGCCGCGAACCGGCGCGAGAGGGCGCCCGTCAGAGACGGACCGGCCGCGAGGACCCCGCCCGTGGCCGCGGCGAGCGGCGGCAGGCCGGGGACGAGCGCTGCCGCGAGCGTCTCGGCCAGGTGGCGGCCCGCCTCGGTGAGGATCTGGACGCTCGCGGGGTCGCCCGCCGCGGCGGCAGCGGCGACGTCGGGCGTGAAGGAACCGAGCACCTGTGCTCGGTCGGGGCGTGTGTAGAGCTGGACGGGCCAGGTCGGGACGGGGCCGAACCGCGCCTGCGCCGCGGCGAGGAGCGGGCGCGAGCCACCCGTCGCGCGGCCGTCGTGGGCCGCGAGGGCGGCCCGCAGCCCGTGGGCGCCGATCCACGAGGCCGACCCGAGGTCGCCCAGGAGGTGCCCCCAGCCGTCGGTGCGACGCCAGACGTGGCGGAGGTCGGTGCCCAGCGCGATCGCACCCGTGCCGACCGCGACCACGGCCCCCGCGCGCCCGCCCAGGGCGCCCAGGTGGGCCGTCAGGGCGTCGGCCGCGACGGCCGTGCGGTCCGCCGCGAGGGTCGTGCGGAGCGCGGTGTGCACCGTGCCGGGGTCCGGGACGAGCGTGGCGAGGCCCGTCGCGCCGACCGCGGCCGCGGCGACGACCGGGGGTGCGCCGTGGGACCCGGTCGTGGCCGCGACGAACGACGCGCACAGGTCGCGCACCACGTCGGCGACGTCGCTGCCGTCCGGGCCGATCGCGACGCTGCGCCCCGTGAGCTCGGTGCGGTGCGCTGCGTGTCCGGGGGCGACCGGGGGGTGGGCCGCGTCCGGCCGGGCGCCGGACGGCACGCTGGTCGCGACGAGCCTGCTGCCGCTGCCGCCCACGTCGATCGCGACGAGCCAGCGTGGAGGTCCCGAGGACGCCGCGAGGGGGTGCGCGCGGCTCTCGGTGCGGGCGGGGTCGACGTCCGGCGTCCAGGTCACGCCTCATTCTGGCATGAAATTTCAGAACAGGACGGGACTGCGGAGAAAACTTCCACAGGTGTCGGGGAACTCCGTGCCGAGCGCGCCTCGGGCCCGCGGTGCGGTGCTGCTTGGAGGCTACTCCTCCTTGTGGTTCACGTCACGGGTGCTGGGTGGTCGTGGGGGCCCGCGGTGGGGCAGGGCGTGCGTCGCGCGACGTACCGTGGTCACCATGAGAGGCGAGTACAAGGTTCCCGGTGGCAAGCTCGTGGCGGTCGACGTCGAGACGGACGACGGGAGGCTGTCACGCGTCGCGCTGAGCGGCGACTTCTTCCTCGAGCCCGACGACGCCCTCGAGGACATCAACGCGGCCCTGACGGGGCTGCCCGAGACCTCGACCGTCGCCGACCTGACCCGAGCCGTCGAGTCCGTCCTGACCGACGACATCACCATGGTCGGGTTCTCTCCCGAGGCAGTGGCGATCGCGGTGCGCCGCGCGCTCGGTCACGCGACCGGCTGGGACGACCACGTCTTCGAGATCATCCACGAGGGCCCCGAGCAGCCCGCGATGCACCTCGCGCTCGACCAGGTGCTGACCGAGGAGCTCGACGCAGGGCGGCGCGGCCCCACGCTGCGCATCTGGGAATGGGGCGCGCCGGCCGTCATCATCGGCTCGTTCCAGTCGCTCCGGAACGAGGTCGACCCCGCAGGGGCCGACAAGCACGGCATCACCGTGGTCCGGCGCATCTCGGGCGGCGGGGCCATGTTCGTCGAGCCGGGCAACACCATCACCTACTCGCTCACCGTCCCCGCCTCGCTCGTCGAGGGGCTGAGCTTCGAGCGGTCCTACGCGTTCCTCGACGACTGGGTGCTGGGGGCGCTCGCCGACGTCGGTGTCGAGGCGACCTACAAGCCGCTCAACGACATCGCGTCGCCGGCCGGGAAGATCGCGGGGGCCGCGCAGAAGCGGCTGCGCGGGGGAGCGGTGCTGCACCACGTGACCATGGCCTACGACATCGACGCCGACAAGATGCTCGAGGTCCTGCGCATCGGCCGCGAGAAGATGAGCGACAAGGGCACCAAGAGTGCCAACAAGCGCGTCGACCCCCTGCGGTCGCAGACCGGCATGGCGCGCGAGGACGTCATCGAGGCGTTCAAGGCCCACTTCCGCTCGCGGTACCGCACGGTCGAGGGTGGCGTCACGCCCGACGAGCGGGCGCAGGCCGAGGAGCTCGTGCGCACCAAGTTCGGGACCCCGGAGTGGACCGCGCGCGTGCCGTGACGCGGTAGGGGCTGGGCGGCGGCGTGCCGGGCGGCCCGGCGGCTCCCGCCTGTCCTGGCTGTCGCGTGTGCGCTGCAGCGCGAGCCCGTGCACTGCGCGCCCGCGTGGCTACCGGGGCGCCGTGCGCCCTTGCGCGCCCCCGTGCGACGTCCAGGTTAAGAACGTGTCACAACTTCGCGACCGGCTTCCCTCTGCCCGGTTGTGGCGGTAATCTTCACGAACACCCAACCTGATGTAAGTTTGTTTCAGAGTCGAAGGGGCCCGAGGATCCGGTGCCCCGCGAACGATCAGGTCCGCAGGGACGAACGGCTGGCCGCGACGCGGCAGCCGACCAGAAAGGAAGTCACGGCATGCAGCGACGCAGCACGGTGGCCGTCACGGGCACACTCCTCCTGGCGCTCGGCCTCACCGCGTGTGGCGGCGGGGACAGCAGCAGCGGCGAGAGCACGGGGGACGCAGCCGCCGCCGACCACTCCGGCGAGACCCTCACGGTCTGGATCATGGAGGGCACCAACCCCGACGGGGACGCCTTCTTCGACGAGGTCACCACCGCCTTCAAGGAAGAGACGGGCGCGGACCTCCAGATCGAGTTCCAGCCGTGGGCCAGCGCCCACGACAAGTTCACGACCTCCATCGCGGGCAACACCACGCCGGACGTCGCCGAGCTCGGCACCACGTGGACCGGGGAGTTCGCCGACGTCGGCGCACTGTCCGACCTCTCGGACAAGATCAAGGACGCGGGCCTCGAGGAGGACCTGGTCCCCGGGCTCGTCGAGTCGGGCACGCTCGACGGCGCCCAGTACGGCATGCCCTGGTACGCGGGCGTGCGCTCGGTCATCTACCGCAAGGACCTCTTCGAGGCGGCCGGTATCGAGGTTCCGACGACCTGGGCCGAGCTGCAGACCGCGGCCGAGACGCTCAAGGCCGCGAACCCCGGCCTCATCCCCTTCCCCATCGCGGGCGACAGCCAGTACGGCGCCATGCCCTTC
Organism: Oerskovia sp. Root22; assembly: GCF_001429135.1. NCBI lineage: Bacteria > Bacillati > Actinomycetota > Actinomycetes > Micrococcales > Cellulomonadaceae > Oerskovia > Oerskovia sp. Root22. Next base: position 46,905 of record NZ_LMIL01000014.1, read on the forward strand.
ATCTGGGGTGCAGGCGGTGACCTGGCCGTCAAGGACGGTGACACCTGGAAGTCCGAGATCAACTCCGCGGACTCCGTGAAGGGCCTCGAGTTCTACACCGGTCTCGCGACCGAGGCGGGTCTGTCCACCGCGGCGGCCACGACGTGGAAGGAGACCGACCTCCTCTCCAACTTCGAGCAGGGCAACGTCGGCATGATGATCTCCGGCAGCTGGACCCCCGGCAAGATCCTCACGGACGTCCCGGACATGGCCGACAAGATCGGCGCGTTCCCGATCCCGGGCGAGACCGACGGGCTGTCGGACTCGTTCCTCGGCGGGTCGCACCTGGGCGTCTTCGCGGCCAGCGAGAAGCAGGACCTCGCGTGGGAGTTCGTCGAGATGATGACCACGGGCAAGTTCGCCGAGGAGTGGGGCAACCAGTCCGGCTACTTCCCGGGTCAGACCTCGCTCCTCGAGAAGGTCATCGAGGAGAACGACCCGCTCGTCGCGCCGTTCGCCCAGCAGATGGTCGAGGCCGGCGCCTCGGTCCCGGTGACGCCGCTCTACGGCCAGATCCAGGGCAAGAAGACGCTCGAGACCATGCTGCAGTCGATCCTCTCGGGCAGCGCCACGGTGCAGGAGGCCGCCGACACCGCGGCCGCCGACATGAACGAGACCTTCGGGTCCTGACGAACCCATGGCAGATCTGCACTCGGTTCCCGGCGCGTCGGCCGACCAGCTGACGCGCCGGGCCCCGGCCCCGGCCCCCTCGTCCACCCCGCGCCGCCGTTCCGGCATGCACGGCCTGCTCGGCCACAAGTCCCCGCTGCGCCCCTGGCTGCTCCTGGCCCCCGCGCTCGCCGTCCTCGGCATCCTGCTCCTGTGGCCCCTGGTCCGCGTCGTGATGATCTCGCTGCAGGACTACGGCCTGCGTCAGATCGCCTCGGGAGAGTCGAACTACATCGGGTTCGACAACTACGCCGCGATCTTCGGCGACTCGTTCCTGTGGACCGTCGTCCTGCCCAACACGATCGGTTTCGCGGTCGCGTGCGTCGTGCTGACGGTCGTCCTGGGCACGGCCGTCGCGCTGTTCCTCAACAACCTCGGGACGTTCTGGCGCACGATCTGCTCGACCGCGATCATGGTCGCCTGGGCCGTGCCCGCGATCACCGGCACCTACGTGTGGATCTGGATCTTCGACCCGCTCAACGGTCTGGTCTCCTCGGTGCTCGACTCGGTCGGGCTGATCGACCCGGCGACCACCAACTGGTTCACCGAGCGCCTGAGCTTCTACGCGATCGCGACGCTCAACGTGGTGCACCACGGCTTCCCGTTCGTCGCGATCACGGTCCTCGCGGGCCTGCTGACGATCCCCAAGGAGCTGCACGAGGCCGCGATGATGGACGGTGCCACTCCCTGGCGCCGGTTCTGGGCCATCACCGCGCCCATCCTGCGCCCCGTCTTCGCGGTCGTCACGATCCTGTCGACCATCTGGGACTTCAAGGTCTTCACGCAGATCTACCTGATGCCGGGCGGCAACGGCGGCAACAAGGAGGTCTTCAACCTCGGCGTGTGGTCGTACATCCAGTCCTTCGCGCAGGGCAAGTACGGGATGGGCTCGGCGATCGCCGTGCTGCTCACCCTGATCCTGCTCGGGATCACCGTCGTGTATATGCGCACCCTGTTCAAGGAGGAGGAGCTGTGAGCGCCCTGACCGGTACCCCGTCCAGCACCCCGCGCGCTGGAGACCGCACGGCGGGTGGAACGGCCGACGAGCGTGCCCCGCAGGTCCTGCGGACCAAGGCGCGCAAGCGCCCCCTGCCCACCGCGGGCAAGGTCGTGGGCATCGTCGCGCTGCTCGTCTTCGCGCTGTTCCCGGCCTACTGGATGTTCTCCTCGGCGATCGACCCCGAGGCCGCGACCCGCGGGGCACGGATCCTGCCCGCGGGCGTCACGTGGGACAACTTCGTGACCGTGATCGACGACGGCGGGTTCGGCCAGTACCTCCGCAACTCGATCGTCGTGGCGATCGGCGCCGTCGTGTTCTCCTCGGTGCTCGCGCTGCTCGCCGCGGTGGCCGTGAGCCGCTTCACGTTCCGCTTCCGCAAGTCGATCCTCGTGCTCGTCCTCATGGTGCAGATGGTGCCCCTCGAGGCCCTCGTCATCCCGCTGTTCCTCCAGATGCGCACCCTCGGCATGCTCAACTCGCTCCTGGGTCTGACGATCGTCTACATCGCCTTCTCGCTGTCGTTCGCGATCTGGATGCTGCGCGGGTTCGTCGCGGCCGTCCCGGTCGAGCTCGAGGAGGCCGCGTACCTCGACGGCGCCTCGTGGGGTCGCATGTTCTGGAAGATCCTGCTGCCGCTCGTCGCTCCGGGCGTCGTCGCCACGAGCGTCTTCTCGTTCATCACCGCCTGGAACGAGTTCATCTTCGCCCTGACCTTCCTGCAGCAGTCGGCCAAGTACACCGTGCCGATCGGCCTGCAGAAGTTCTTCGGCGAGAACACGACCGACTGGGGCGCGGTCATGGCCGCCTCGACCCTCATCACGCTGCCCGTGATCGTCTTCTTCGTCCTCGTGCAGCGCAACCTGTCCTCCGGCCTGACCGCTGGGTCGGTGAAGGGATGACCACCGTGCACCACGACGCGCTGCGCGCCGTCAACGGCGTCCTGCTCCCCGGTTTCACGGGGACGGACGCCCCGGCCTGGCTCCTCTCGGCCTGCGAGGAAGGTCTCGCGGGCGTCATCTACTTCGCGTACAACACGCCCGACGTCGCCACGACGGCCAGGCTCTCGGCGAGCCTCCACGAGGCCGCGCCCGACCTGCTGATCGCGATCGACGAGGAGGGCGGGGACGTCAGCCGGCTCGAGGCCGCCACGGGGTCGAGCATCCCGGGGGCCGCGGCCCTCGGCGTGATCGACGACGTGGACCTCACCGAGCGGGTCGGGCTCGCGCTCGGCCGCCTGCTCGCGGCGACCGGCGTGGACCTGGACCTCGCGCCCGTGCTCGACGTCAACTCCCGGACCGAGAACCCCGTGGTCGGCGTGCGCGCGTTCGGTGCGACGCCCGACCTGGTGTCCCGGCACGGGGCCGCGTTCGTGCAGGGCCTGCACCGCGCCGGGGTCGGGGGGTGCGGCAAGCACTTCCCGGGTCACGGCGCGACCGACGTGGACTCCCACCTGTCGCTGCCCGTGGTCGACGACCCGCTCGAGACGATCCGCGAGCGCGACCTGCCACCGTTCGTCCGGGCCTTCGAGCCCGACGTCGCGATCGACTCGATCATGACCGCGCACCTGCTGGTCCCGGCGATCGGCCCGCGGCCCGTCTCGCTCGAGCCCGCGGCCGCCCTCGTGGCGCGCGAGCTGGGCTTCGAGGGGCCCATCATCACCGACGCCCTCGACATGGGGGCCGTCAAGGGAGCCGACGGGATCGGCGAGGTCGCCGTCCAGGCGATCGAGGGAGGCGCCGACCTGCTGTGCCTCGGCACGACGGTAGGCCGCGACGACGAGGAGCTGTTCCGCCAGGCGCAGAGCGCGCTCCTCGCGGCCGTCGAGCAGGGCCGGGTCACGGTCGAGCGCCTGCTCGAGTCCGCGGCCCGCACGGCGCGCACGGTGCGCCGGGTGCGCGAGCTCCAGGCGTCCACGGGCGCGACGTGCGGCCCGACCGAGGCGACCGCCGCGCTCGAGGCGCTCGCCGCCGTCGGGCAGGAGGCCGCCGAGCGGGCCGTGCGGACGCACGGACCTCTCGCACGCCTCGACCCCTCCGGGCCCGCGCCCGACGTGATCGACCTGCGCCAGCGGTTCGACCACGCGGCCGGGCGCACCGCCCAGCACGTCCAGAGCGCGCTCCGTGCGACGTTCCCCGGCACCGAGGTCCACGTCTTCTCCGACCCGGCCGGGTGGGAGGCGACTCTCGCCGCGGTCTCGACGGCCCGGCCCGCCGGCGACCCCGTCCGTCCCCTCGTCGTGATCACGCGCGAACCCGTCCCCGGCAGCCGCGAGGCCGCCATGCTCGACGCCCTGCGTGCCGCGCGCCCCGGGCTCGTCGCGGTGCACACCGGGTTCCCCGACGCCGTCCCCGCCTGGTTCGGGGACGAGACCACCGTGGTCGTCGCGTGCGGCACCGGGCGTGCCAACGCGCGCGCCGCCGTCGGGCAGCTGACCACCACCACCGCGGAGGTGCCCCGATGATCGTCCTCGGCCTGTCCTCCGGAACGTCGGTCGACGCGATCGACGCGGCCGCCGCCGACTTCCACCTGGGCCCCGACGGGGTCCTGCGCATGCGCCCGCTGGGGCACACCGAGTACGAGTGGCCCGCCGCGCTGCGCGAACGCATCCTCAAGGCGCTGCCGCCGGCCCCCGTCGACATGGGCGAGGTCACGCAGCTCGACACGCTCATCGGGCAGGAGTTCGGCCGCGCCGGGCGCCAGGCCATCGACGACGTCGCGGGCGGGGACGTCGACCTCGTCGCGTCGCACGGGCAGACGCTCTACCACTGGGTCGTGGGCGCCCGTGCGCACGGCAGCCTCCAGCTCGGCAACGCCGCCTGGATCGCCGAGCGCACCCGCCGCCCCGTCATCAGCGACTTCCGGGTCGCGGACATCGCCGCGGGCGGGCAGGGCGCGCCGCTCGTGAGCGTGCTCGACGCGCTCTGGCTCGGGCGCGACCCGCAGTCCCCGGACGGCGCGCCGGCCGGGCTCAGCGCGGCGCTCAACATCGGCGGGATCGCGAACGTCACGCTCGTCGGCGAGGTCGAGGCACCCGTGACCGGGTGGGACACCGGGCCCGGCAACTGCCTCATCGACCTCACGATGCGCCAGCTCACGGGAGAGCCGTACGACCGGGACGGTGCCCTGGGTGCGACCGGGACAGTGGACCAGGCCGCGCTGCGCGCGCTGCTCGACGACCCGTACTTCGCGGCCAAGGCGCCCAAGTCGACCGGTCGCGAGCTGTTCGACGCGACCTACGTGCCGCGCAAGCTCGCCGCGGTCCGCCCCGACCTCACGGGGGCCGACCTCGTCGCGACGCTCACCGAGCTCACCGCCGTGACCATCGCGGAGGGCCTGCTCTCGGTCGCGCAGGCTGCTGCCGGGCACGGCGCCCCGCGCGACCCGGCCCTCGGCGAGGCTGACCCGCAGCGCGAGGTGCGTCGCGTCGTCGTCTCGGGCGGCGGGGCGCACAACCCGACCCTCCTCGCACGGCTGCGCGCCTACCTGCCCGAGGGGTGCGAGCTCCTCACGGCCGACCAGCTCGGCATGCCGATCGACGCCAAGGAGGCGTACCTGTTCGCGCTCCTCGGCTTCCTGTCGGCCCACGGGGTCGCCGGGACCGCCAAGGGCGAGCAGCGTCGACGCTCGACCGGGGCGCGCCGCGCGACCGTGCTCGGCTCGCTCACCCCGCCCACCCCCTTGATCTGGCCCGCGTTCACCGGGCCCATCCGCCGGCTCGTGCTGGCCAACACCCCGTTCGGGCTCGCCCCGATGCCGAAGGGAACGCACCGATGACCGACACCCGCCCCGCCACCCAGGGGGACCTCTCGGCCGGGCACGCCTCCGCCGCCGAGGACTGGCAGGAGGTGCTCCGGCTCGCGTCGCCGACCGAGGAGCGCAACCCGCGCACCACGGACATCGACCTGCTCCCCACGGCCGAGGTCGTGCGGCGCATCACCGACGAGGACGCGGGCGTCGCGGACGCCGTGCGTGCCGAGGCCGACCGCATCACCGCGGCCGTCGACCTGGCCGTGGCCGCGCTGCGCGGCGGTGGCAAGGTCCACTACTTCGGGTCCGGCACCTCGGGCCGCCTTGGCGTGCTCGACGCGGTCGAGCTGCTGCCCACCTACGGCGTGGGCGAGGAGTGGTTCGAGGCGCACCTCGCCGGGGGCGCGGGCGCCATGATGCTCGCGGTCGAGGGGGCCGAGGACGACGTCGAGCTCGGTCGCGCCGACGCCGACGAGGTGCGCTCCGGCGACCTGGTCGTGGGCCTCGCGGCGAGCGGCCGCACGCCCTACGTGGGCGGCGCGTTCGACGTCGCTCGCGAGCGCGGCGCCGCGACCGTGCTCGTGAGCGCCAACCCGCAGGCGCGCCTCGCGTCGCGCGTCGACGTCGCGATCCTGCTCGACACGGGCCCCGAGGTCGTCACGGGCTCGACCCGCATGAAGGCCGCCACGGCGCAGAAGCTCGTGCTCAACACGTTCTCGACCGCGACCATGATCCGGCTCGGCAAGACCTACTCGAACCTCATGATCGACGTGCGCCCGACCAACCAGAAGCTCCGCGCCCGGATCGTGCGCATGCTCGTCCAGGCCACGGGGCTCGAGACCGACGAGTGCGAGCAGACCCTGCACCGGGCCGGCGGCGAGATCCACGTCGCGCTCGTCATGCTGCTTGCCGGCGTCGGGGTCGACGAGGCGCGCGAGGCCCTGCGCGGGGCCGGGGCGCCCGGCGTGCGCCGCGCGCTCGAGCTGCTGGGGGCCTGAGGACCGAGGCCGCCCGGGGCGTGCGCCGGACGAGCCCGAGCGCCTGACTGCTGTGCGCGCCGATCCCGGCGGTCGACCTCGACCGCCGGGATCCGTCGTCCCTACCGGGGCTCGGCCGCAGGGACCGCAGCGGGCAGCGCCGCGGCGACCTGCGCCTGGAGCTCGGTGATGATCGTCTGGGCCCGTGCCGCGCCGATCGCACCGGCCGCGATGCCCGTGCTCACGAGCGAGACCCGCACGATCGAGCCCGAGTCGCCGAGCGCGAACGTGCTGACCTGGATCTTCAGGTGCTGGCTGGCCTTGCCCGCGAACGCACCGAACAGCAGGGTGACCCAGCGGGTGCCCCGCTCGCCGTCGGCGCTGTGCGTGCCCGTCGGGGTGAGCCGGACGCCCGCCTCGGTGAGGGTCGCGTGGGCGATGTCGCGCGCCGCGTCCGGGTGGGCGGAGGTGTGGAGGTCGAGCGTGGAGGCCATGGTCTTCCGTTCGTCGTGGCCGAGCGCCCGACCCACAGGCAGGGCGGGCGCGTCCGAGGACGACGACGAGTATGGCGGCAACCGGTCGTGGTGAACAGCCCCGTCCGTCGACGGGATCGACGGCAGTCCTGACGGACGGACGGCCGGGGGTACGGGCCGGTCGGCCTCGCCGGCGGGCCGGGCTTGCAGGCCCGTCAACCGACGGGCGCGGTGACGGCCCGTGCCCCGAACACCGCGGTCCCCACGCGCACGATCGTCGCGCCCTCGGCGATCGCCGCCTCGAGGTCGCCGCTCATGCCCATCGACAGCTCGCGCGCCTCTCCCGTCCCCGGGGCGCCGCTCGCGAGCACCTCGTCACGGATCTCGCGCAGCCGCTCGAACCCGGCGCGCACCAGCGCGGTGTCGGGGGAGTTCGCCCCGATCGTCATGAACCCCGTGAGGCGAAGACCCTCCAGGGTGGCGACCTGACGGGAGAGGTGCGCGGCGTCGTCGGGCCCCACCCCCGCCTTGGACTCCTCGCCCGACACGTTGACCTGGACCATGACGTCGAGCGTGCGGCCCTCGCGCGCGCAGCGGCTCGCGAGCGCCTCGGCGAGCGCGAGCGAGTCGACCGACTCGACACCCGTGGCCGTGGCCAGGACCTGGTTGACCTTGTTGCGCTGCAGGTGCCCGATCATGTGGACCCGGACGGAGCCGTCCGCGACCAGGTCGGCGAGGTCGGGGGCCTTGGCGACGAGCTCCTGGACGCGGTTCTCGCCGATCAGCGTCGCGCCCGCGGCGACGACCGCGCGGACCGCCGCGGCGTCCTGCGTCTTGGTCGCGACGAGGAGCTGCACTTCTTCCGGGGTCCGGCCCGCGGCCAGGGCTGCGGCGTCGATGCGCGCGCGGACCGCGGCGTAGCGGTCGGCGATGGTCGGGGTCGTGCCGAGAGGGGAGTCGCCGGGGGCGGAGCGGTGGGAGGACACGCGAGCAGTCTAGTTTTCGGCGGGCGCGCGCCGGGCCGGGGAGAGCCCTGCCCGACGGCGTCGCGCGCCCCGGGCGGACCGGTCGCGGCGTGCCGTGGGCCGGGCCGTCGCGGGGCTGCGCCCGTCGTGTGGCGCGGCCGGCCCGACCACGTGGCCGGGCTGGGGGAGAATCGGGGCATGAACGCGATCCTCAACGTCATCTGGCTGATCTTCGCGGGCCTCTGGCTCGCGCTCGGCTACGTCCTGGCCGGCATCATCTGCTGCATCCTCATCATCACCATCCCGTTCGGGATCGCGAGCTTCCGCATCGCCGGCTACGCGCTGTGGCCGTTCGGGCGGACGGTGGTCGACAAGCCGACGGCCGGCGCGTTCTCCACGATCGGCAACGTGATCTGGGTGATCTTCGCCGGGATCTGGCTCGCGATCGGGCACGTGATCACCTCGATCCCGCTGTTCGTCTCGATCATCGGCATCCCCATGGGCATCGCCAACCTCAAGATGATCCCCGTCTCGCTCCTGCCTCTGGGCAAGCAGGTCGTGCCGACGAACGCGCGCTTCGGCGCCTGAGGCGTCAGGATCGGGTGGGGCCGCCGACGTCGACGGTGACCTGACGTGACGACGACGGGAGAGCCGTGCGGGGTGGGAGCGGAGTCGAGGGGGTGCGTCCGAGCTTGAGCCTGCGACGCACCTGGTGGCGCGTGCTCGACTACGCCAGCGTGCTCCGTTGGCAGGCCGCGGGCATCACGTCCCGGGTGGACCCCGACGACCTGCGCGCCCCGGCACAGCCGGTCGGTCCGCCCGTCGTGCTCGTCCCAGGCGTGTACGAGTCGTGGCACTTCCTCCTGCCGCTCGCCACCCTGCTGCACGAGCACGGCGTGGCCGTCCACGTGCTCCCCGAGCTCGGCGACAACCGCCGGCCCGTCGCCGCCGGGGCCGCCGTCCTCGGCCGCTACGTCCGCGAGCACGACCTGCGGGACGTGGTCGTCGTCGCGCACAGCAAGGGCGGGCTCATCGGCAAGCTCGCGATGGTGCGCGACGACCCCGACGACCGGATCGCGTCGATGATCGCGATCAACACGCCCTTCGCCGGCTCGGCCTACGCGCGCTGGTTCGTCGCGCCCGCGGTCCGCGCGTTCATCCCGAACGACGCGACGATCGTGGCGCTGTCCGCCGAGCGGGCCGTGAACGAGCGCATCACCTCGGTGCACAGCCGGTGGGACCCGCACATCCCCGCGGGCAGCTTCCTCGACGGCGCGCAGGACGTCGTGCTCGACACCGCCGGCCACTTCCGCCCGCTCGCCGACCCCCGGCTGCACGCGCTGCTGCTCGAACGGATCGTCGGGGCGTAGGGCTTTCCGCGGGCGGTCAGTCGCGGGGGAGCTGCAGGACGCGGGTCAGGCCGGGGGAGTCCGGGTCGTCGACGATCTCGACGCCGTCCAACCAGGACCCGATCACGTGCGCGAGCTCACCGGGGTGGCTGAAGTTGATCGCGTGCGCGGCCCCCTCGATGAGGGCGACCGTGGTGTTGTCGCCCGCGAGGCGTCCCACCTCCCGCACGCGCGCAGGCGGCGGCATGAGCGGGTCCCTGCTGCCGATGACCGCGAGCGTGGGCACGGACGAGGTGATGATGCGCTCGAGCGAGGGGAACCGGGTCAGCTCGCTGAACAGGTGGAACGTGTTGATCGGCCCGAACTTCACGTAGTCCGGGACCGCCACGCGCGCCATCTGCCGGCTCTCGCGCGGACCGTCGGCTGCGAGCTGCCGGATGGCCCGCCCGAGGCCCTGGTTGTGCACACCCCCGGCAGGGGACACGAGCACGATGCGCTCGACCCGGTCCGGAGCGCTGTGGGCGACCTCGAGGCTGATGGGGCAGCCCATCGAGTTGCCGACCAGGACCACCTTCTCGAGCCCGAGGGCATCGAGGATCTTGACGAGCGCGTGCGCGAGGGCAGGGATCCCGAGCGTGTAGTCCCACCGTTCGCTCTTGCCGTATCCCGGCAGGTCGGGGACGACGTTCGTGGCCCGCGCGGCGAGCACCCGGGCCGTGGGCATGAGGTATGAGCCGGAGATCGCGAAGCCGTGCACGTGGACGATCGGCAGGGCGTCAGGGACGTCGGCGCTGCGCCGGTAGAACACGGGGTGCCCCTCGACGTCGACGGTTCCCTCGGTCCATCCCTCGCCATTCGCGACCATGAGACCGATCGTGGCACTGCGGCCCTGCGGGGGCCACCGGTGCGGGTCGGTTGCCAGGCACTGCCCGGTCGGTCGCCGAGTACGAGGTTGCGGTCGTCTCGGTGCCCGGAACGACCACAACCTCGTGCTCGGCGAGACAGGGCCCCTGTCGGGTCCCGTCGAGCCTCGCGGTCAGCGAGCCGTGAAGAAGCTCGGTTCGCCCCACCAGGCTACTTCGAGATGCGGCCAACGGGGGCCGTCACGCCACCGTGAACCCCCCTTGGCCGCAGCTCGATCGCTGCTCGTCTTGATCGCGGTCGGTGCGAGAGGGGAGCCGGATCCATCTCGCTCTTCGGGGCGTCGACGACGACCTCCCGGTCACGTGCAGTAGTGCGGGCTCTCTCCGCAGACGACCCCCTGGATCATGTACGCCACGAAGGCGAAACCGGCGACGATCACGGCGATCGCGCACAGGAGCAGGATCACGCCCACCACGATCAGCACGATCGAACCCGTGCTCAGCTTCCGGGAAGGTGGAGACGGCGAGGCCTGGACAGGCTGCGAGTGCTGAGTCCACTGCTGCCCGTCGAACCAGCGCACCCGCTGCGGGGCGTACGGGTCGCGGTACCAGCCAGGCTGGTGGGTCACGATGTCCTCCTCGGCTGCGGTGCCGTCATCCGCGCGTGGGTGCGTGGCGTCGACCGTGGTGAGAGGGCCGGACGCTCCCGGCGCGGCTGCCTCTTCCCGTGCCGAGGCTACCGGGTCGACACGACCAGCCAAGCTGTCAGAAGCACGCCTGGGCATACCCCGGTGCGCTTCTGACAACCAAGCTGAGGTCAGCGTGTGAACGCCAGCGCCCAGGTCTCGGGCCCGCGCTCGAGGTAGTCGACCGCGAACGTGCCCGGCCACCGTGCGTCGACCTGCGCCAGGAGCGGCAGCGGGTCGTGCGGGGCGAGGAGCACCATGCCGGCGCCGGGCGCGACGCCCTCGAGCGCCCCGAAGATGGTCGCGTGCCGGATCGCGTGCGGCACCGCGCGGGCGTCGAGCACCGGGAGGTTGCCGGCGTCGTCGTGCCCGCCGCAGCCGCACGAGTGGCCTGCGGGTTCGGCGGGGGCATCATCCATGGCCGCCGCGGCCACCCCCTCCGAGGCGCCACCGCAGCCCCCGGCACCGCCGCCGCAGCCGCAGGCGCCGCCCGGCTCGCCACCCGCCGCAGCCTCCCCGGCCTCCCCGTGGGAGTGCCCGCCGAGCAGCTCGTGCATCCCGTCGAGGACGCCGGCGAGCGAGACGTCGGAGGACAGGGCGAGCAGCGGCAGGATCTGCTCGTTCTCCTTGGTCATGTGGGTCTCGAAGAGCACCTGGAGCGCGCGGGCGTGGGCTGCGGCGCGGACGGGGGTGGTCGCGCGGTCGAGGGCGTCGACCAGCTCGCCGATCACCCCGTGCTCGGCGATCATCGCGTCGACCAGGAGCCGGGCGTGCTCGTCGCGGTGCGCGTGGGGGTACATCGCGGCTTCCTCGGCGAGCGCGTGCGGCAGCAGGTCGGTCCGCGTCCAGTCCACGAGGCGGCGGTGGGCGCCGGTCGTGGCGGTGCCGGACTCGACGGCCTGGACCAGCGCCTCGACGAGCAGCCCGAGGGTCCCGTTCATCTCGGTGTGGTGGGCGACGACGGCCTCGACGGCGCGTGAGTCTTCGGCCGACGTGGCCAGGACGATGCTGCTCATGACGTGAGACCTCCGGGAGCGGTGGGAGTGGTTCTCCAACGCGCCAAACATTAGTACACTTTATTCCGTGGAAAATACGCAGCCTGCTGGACGGGCAGAGCACCCCGCGCCCCCGCGCCCCGGGTACGGCCCGCCGCTCGTGCGGCGCGCGGTCCGCCCCGCGCGGCTCTCGAAGGCCCGGCTCGCGGTCCTCGACGTCCTCGCGTCCCAGCCCGAGCCCTGCTCGGTCAGCTCGGTCGCGACCGCGCTCGACCAGCACACCAACACCGTGCGCGAGCACCTCGAGGGCCTCGTCGAGGCGGGGCTCGCGACGAGCGAGAGCGCCCCGGCGCACGGCCGCGGCCGCCCGGCCCGGCTCTACGCCGCGGTCACCGAGTCGCCGACGACCGCAGGAGCCGCCGAGTACGCGGGCCTGGCCTCGGCGCTCGCGGCCCAGATCGCCCGGTCGAGCGCCGACCCCGTGGGCGACGCGCTCGCCGCGGGCCGCGCCTGGGGCGCGGAGCTCGTCGGAGACGTCTCGGGTCCGGGCACGGTTCCCGACGGCGCCTCGCACCCTGCGAGCGTGGGTGGCACAGGGCGCGGGAAGAGCGCGCCGGACGCGCGCAGTGAGTCCAGCGGGGGACCCGACGACGTCGGGCACCCGGGCAGCGCGGGCGACGGTCCAGGGGCCCCCGAGAAGGGGAGACCCGGCCGAGGTGCTGATGACGCCGCGAGCGCCGCGCGCCACGAGGTCGTCGACCTGCTGGATCGCCTGGGGTTCGCCCCTCGGCCCGACGACGACGCGGCCTCGGTCGCGCTGACCCGCTGCCCCTTGCTCGAGGCCGCGTACCGCAACCCCGAGGTCGTGTGCGCGGTGCACCTCGGCCTGGCGCAGGGAGCGCTCGAGCGGCTGGGGGCCCCTCGCGAGGGGACGTCCCTGCTGCCCTTCGCCGAGCCGGGCGCGTGCCGCCTGCACCTGCGCCCCGCGGACGGACCCCCGGAAGGGACCCTGGACCGGCCCGTGCCGGAGGCCGAGGCCACCAGCACCCCCGGCCACGCCGACAGCTCGCACCGCTGATGCGCCGCGTCGTCTTCGTGCTGCCGGCCGGCCTCGCGCTCCTCGCGGGGCTCGACGCGGCGCTCCTGCTGCTCGGCCTGCCGGCCCCGCTCACGACCGAGCGCCTGCCCCAGATCCACGGCGTGCTGCTCGTCCTGGGCTTCGTCGGCACGGTGATCGCTCTCGAGCGCGCCGTCGCGCTGCGCACGCGGTGGGGCTTCGCGGCCCCGGGGCTGCTGGGGGCAGGCGCGCTGGCTCTGCTCAGCCCGGCCCCGCTCGCAGTGGGCCAGATGCTCCTCGTCGCGGGCTGCGGCGCGCTGTGCCTGGTCTACGTCCCGCTGTGGCGGCGCCAGCACGACGACGCGGTCCTCGTGCAGCTCGTCGGCGCGCTGCTCGCGACGGGCGGGGCGCTCCTGTGGCTCGGCGGCGTGGGCGTCGCCGACGTGCTGCCGTGGCTCGCGTGCTTCGTGGTGACCACGATCGCGGGCGAGCGGCTCGAGCTCGCCCGGATCGCGTTCCTCGGCCGGGGCGCGGGCCTGATCCTGTGGGTCTGCTGGGCGCTCGCGGTGGGGTGCGTGGCGACCCTGCTGTGGCCCGCTGCCGGCTACGTCCTGCTGGGTGCGGCCGTCCTGGTGCTGTGCGGCTGGCTCGCGGTGCACGACGTCGCCCGGCGCACCGTCCGCTCGACGGGGCTCGCGCGCTACATGGCGGCGTGCCTGCTCGCGGCGTACGCGTGGCTCGCGGTCGCCGGGGCGATCTGGCTCCTCGCGGGGCGCCAGGTCACGGGGCCCGGGTACGACGCCGTGATCCACGCGGTCTTCCTGGGCTTCACGATCTCGATGATCATGGCCCACGCGCCCGTGATCCTGCCCGCGGTGCTGCGCGTGCGGCTGCCGTACACGCCCCTGATGTACGGCCCGGCGTCGCTCCTGCACCTGGGCCTGCTGGTCCGCCTGGGGCTGGGCGACGCCCGGGACCTGCCCGTGGCCCACCAGGTCGGCGGCATCCTCAACGTCGCCGCGCTGCTCGCGTTCGTGGTGCTCATGCTCGGGGTCGGGATCCGCGCGCGCTTCGCGCCCGCCCCCGGGACGCGGCCGCGCGACGCCGTCGGGCCTACGCCTTCCCTGCTCGAGGAGACCGCTCCGTGAAGCTCGACCTGTCCCCGGCTGCGCCTCCCGCGCCCCTGAGGCCCCTGACCGACCGCTCCGCCTGGCACCTGCGCGCCAACGCCCCCGTGGTCGCCTGGCTCCTGGCGACCGTGGTCGTCGCCGTGGGCCACCGGTGGATCTCCGCGTCGCCCTGGCTGCTCGTGCACCTGCTGCTGCTCGGCGCGGTGACCAACGCGATCTGCGTGTGGAGCCAGCACTTCACCGACGCGCTCCTGCGCCGCCGGATCACGCCCGCCTCGCGGCGCTGGCAGGTCGCGCGCCTGGTGCTGCTCAACGGCGCGGTCGCCGCGACGGTCGCGGGCATGGTCACGGCGACGTGGGTCGTGACGCTCGTGGGGGCCGTCGGCGTGGGCGTCGCGGTCGCGGCCCACGGCACGGCCCTGTGGCTCCAGTCACGGCGGGCGCTCGCGGCCCGCTTCGCGATCTGCGTGGGCTTCTACGTCGCGGCGGCCTGGCTCCTGCCGTTCGGGGCGGGGCTCGGTGCGACGCTCGCGCGCGGCCTCGACGAGGGGTGGCGCACGCGGGTCGTGCTCGCGCACGCGGGCTTCAACCTGCTGGGCTTCGTGGGCCTCACGGTCATGGGCACGCTCATGACGCTGTGGCCGACCATGCTGCGGACGAAGATGGCCGACGACGCTCCCCGCGCCGCGCGCACGACGCTCGCCCTCATGCTGGTTGGCCTGGCGGGCGGGGTGGCCGCGGTCCTGGCGGCCTCGCCGCCCGTCGCGGCCGTGGGGTTGGCGACGTACCTCGCGGGCATCGTTGTCTCGGTGCGGCCCATGGTCACGGCGGCCCGACGGCGTCCGCCCGCGACCTTCGCGACGTGGTCGGCGGCCTGCGCGCTGGCCTGGCTGGTGGGGTCGCTCGCGACGCTGGTCGGCGTCCTGGCGCTGAGCGGGACGTGGGAGACAGCGGCCGCACGGGTCGGGATCGTGACCGTGCCGCTCGTCGCGGGCTTCGCGGCCCAGGTCCTGCTCGGGGCGCTGACCTACCTGGTGCCCGTGGTCCTGGGCGGCGGTCCCGCGGCGGTGCGCTCGACCACGGCCGTGCTCGAACGCGGGGCCGTGCTGCGGGTCGTGCTGTTCGACGGAGCGCTCGCGCTCTTCGTCCTGCCCGCGCCGAGCCTGGTGCACGTGCTCGCGTCGCTGACCGCGCTCGGCGCGCTCGTGGCCTTCCTCCCGCTGCTCGTCGGGGCCCTGCGCGTCCACCGCCGGGCCCGGCGCACGCCGTTCGTGCCACCGACCGCCGAGGACGTCGCGGCGGCCCACGCCCTGGGGCAGGACCTGCGCGCGCGGTCCGTCGACGCCCGCCAGGGGCCTCCCGTGGAGGCCGTGACCGGACCGCGTCGCAAGGGGCTGGCCGTGGCCGCGCTGAGCGTCCTGCTCCTGGTTGCAGCGGGCGGCGTGGCCCTGGACCCGGCCGCGCTCGGCACCGGGACGGGAGCCTCGCCGACCGAGGCCGGTGCGTCGGGTGTCGTCGTGCCCACGGGGCGCACGACGACCGTCGAGGTCGAGGCCCGCGACATGCGCTTCTACCCCGCGACGATCGAGGTGCCCGCCGGGGACACCCTGGTGCTCGTCGTGACCAACACCGACTCCACGGTCCACGACCTCGTGCTCGACACGGGCGCGACGAGCGGGCGGCTCGCCCCGGGGGCGACCGAGACGTTCGAGGTGGGGGTCGTGGGCCGCACGGTCGACGGGTGGTGCAGCATCGTGGGCCACCGGCAGATGGGCATGGTGCTGACGATCGAGCCGGTGGGCGGTTCTGTGGGCGGGACGAGCCTGGCCGACGGCGGTGCCGACCCTGCCGGAGCCGGCGCCGGCGCCGGCGCCGGCAGCGACAGCGAGGCCGAGCACGACGGCATGGCGGGCATGGACCACGGCCCGGTGGGCTCGGGCGACGCGTCGGGCGCCCCGAGCGCCGCGACGGACCTGGACTTCATGGCGGCCCCGGGCGACGACTTCGTGGCGCGTCCGGCCGAGCTCGCGCCCGCGAGCGCCGAGACCGTGCACCGCGTGCGGCTCGCCGTCTCCGAGCTCGTGACCGAGGTCGCGCCCGGGGTGACGCAGACGCTGTGGACGTTCGGCGGCACGGCCCCCGGTCCGACGCTGCGCGGCAAGGTCGGCGACCGCTTCGAGATCGCGCTGGTCAACGACGGCACGATCGGGCACTCGATCGACTTCCACGCCGGGGCGCTCGCCCCCGACCGGCCCATGCGCACGATCGCGCCGGGCGAGGAGCTCACCTACACGTTCACCGCGACCATGTCCGGGGTGTGGATGTACCACTGCTCGACCATGCCCATGTCCGCGCACATCGCGAACGGCATGTTCGGCGCGGTCGTGATCGACCCGCCGGACCTGCCCGCGGTCGACCGCGAGTACCTGCTCGTCCAGTCCGAGTACTACCTCGGACAGCAGGGTGGCGAGGTCGACATGGACCGGCTCGCGACGGGCGATCCCGACGTCGTGGCCTTCAACGGCTACGCCAACCAGTACGACGCGGCGCCGCTCCCGGCCCGGGTGGGCGAGCGCGTGCGCGTGTGGGTGCTCGCGGCGGGCCCCAACCGGGGGACGGCGTTCCATGTCGTGGGCGGCCAGTTCGACACGGTGTTCAGCGAGGGCGCCTACCGGCTGCGTCCCGGCAACGCCGAGGCGGGCGGGTCGCAGGTGCTGGGGCTCGCGGTCGCCCAGGGCGGCTTCGTCGAGCTCGCGTTCCCCGAGGCGGGGCGCTACCCGTTCGTGACCCACGCCATGATCGACGCCGAGCGCGGGGCGCACGGGTTCTTCGCGGTCACGGGGTAGACGGCCGGGGTGGTGAGCGGGACGTAGGGTGTCATCGGTCCGCCCGTACCGATCACCCGCCGGAGGCAGCATGCACGTCCAGACCCCGAGCCCGCTCGCGTGAGCGGCGTGCGGGTCGGTCGCTGCGAGCAGTGCGGCGCCGACGTCCAGTGGCTGCCGTGCTACGACGGCCGTCGTCGGGCCTTCGCGCTCGACGAGGTCCGCAGCGCCCACGCGGGGGACGAGGTGCGCTGGTTCCTGACGTCGAACCGGGGGGCCGTGCCCGGGACGCAGCTCGCGTACTCGCCGACCATGCCGTTCCGGGTGCGTCACGTGTGCCAGCGTCAGCCGCAGGGATACGGCGAGGAGACGCTCGACAAGGCTGCAGCCCTGCGCTCGGCCCCGCAGGTGCGCGAGTTCCAGGTGCGCCCGCCCTACCGGTTCGGCTACCGGTGGGAGTCCGAGTGGGGCCACATCGTGCACCCCGACCGGGGGCTGTGCGGGGCCAAGGTCATCGGCGAGATGACCCCGCGCGAGGCCGAGCGCCTCCCGACCATGCCGATGTGCAAGGAGTGCGTGAAGCGGTACTCGCGCCGCCACCCGCACGACCAGGTGCGCCGCCCGCCCGAGCCTGCCTGAACCCGCCTGACGCGCCGCGCGCCCCGATTGCTCCCGCCTGCCCAGCCTGCCCCGCCCGTCCCGAAGGAGCGCCCGTGCCGCCCTACGACCTCGACCACCGGCTCGTCGTCGGCGTCGCCTCGAGCGCGCTGTTCGACCTCTCGACGTCCCAACGCGTCTTCGACGAGCAGGGCATCGACGCCTACCAGGCCTACCAGGACAGGTACCGCGACCGCATGCTCCGGCCCGGTGTCGCGTTCGAGTTCGTCCAGCGGCTCCTGAGCCTCAACGACCTGTCTCCCGCCGCGGGCGACCCGCTGGTCGAGGTCTTCATCCTGTCCAAGAACGACCCGTCCACGGGCCTGCGCGTCATGAGCTCGGTCGCGGCCCACGGGCTGCCCATCAGCCGGGCGATCTTCACGCAGGGCGTCGCGCCCTACGCGTACATCCCCGCGCTCAACATCTCGCTGTTCCTCTCGGGCGACGCGGGCGACGTGCGCACGGCGACCACGCTGGGACACCCGGCCGGGCAGGTCCTGGGGAGCGCCGCCGTCGGGCAGGGCGCCTCGTCCGGCCCGACGGCGCAGCGCACGCCCCACGCTCGCGTCGCCCCGGGCGACGCACCGGTCACGGTGGAGCCGGCGGTCCAGACGGTCGAGGCGGCCATGGCGACCGGGGTGGCCGTGATGGGCGACGCGACCGCCGACATCTCCGAAGAGAGCACCGCCGACGCCGAGGTCGGCGAGCTGCGCGTGGCGTTCGACTTCGACGGCGTGCTCGCCGACGACAGCGCCGAGCGCATCTTCCAGTCGGGCGGGCTCGAGCAGTTCCACCAGTACGAGAGCGCGCGCAAGATCACCGAGCACCACGCTGGACCGATCCTCCCGTTCCTGCGCGCGCTGAGCACCATCCAGCGACGCGAAGAGCAACGGGTCGCCGAGGACCCGGGCTACCGTCCCCGCGTGCGCGTCTCGATCGTGACGGCCCGCAGCGCGCCCTCGCACGAGCGGGCCGTCAACACGCTGCGCTCGTGGGGCGTCACGGTCAACGACGCGTTCTTCCTGGGCGGCGCGGACAAGGGCCGGGTGCTGCGCGTCCTGCGGCCGCACATCTTCTTCGACGACCAGCGCGGGCACCTCGACCCCGTGGCGCGCGAGGTCGCGAGCGTCCTGGTGCCGTATGGCGTGACGAACGAGGTGGCGCCACCCGCGCCCGAGGTCCCGGCGCTCGTCCCCGCCGGCTGAGGGAGCACCGTGCCCTTTCTCGCCCCGCTCCCGGACGACCCCGACCGGTGGACCACAGCCACGACGGTCGACCTGCGCCAGCTCCCCGTGACGGGCCGCTGGAAGGTGTGGTTCGAGGTCCTCACCGCGTTCGGCCACAGCTCGCGGCCCGCCGACGAGCAGACGGCGGACGGCCCGGTCTGGCGGCGCGCGAGCGTCGAGCAGACCGTGCCCGCGGGACTCGTGACCGACCTCGCGTCGGTACCCATGCCGCTGTGGGGCGTGATCGCGAGCTACGGCCGCCAGACGCTCCCGGCGATCCTGCACGACGCGGCCTCGCGGGAGCTCGCCACGTCCGACGCCCCGGCGAGCGCTCGTCGAGCGGCCCGCCGAGACGCCGACCACCTCTTCCGCGAGACGCTGCGCCAGTCGGGGACGGGTGCCGTGCGTCGCCTGCTCATGTGGGCCGCGGTCCGGCTCTTCGGGCACCTCGGTCTCGCGATCACGTTCCTGCTGTCCGTGGTCGCGGGGCTCGCGGCGCTCTGCCTGGGCGCCGCCGGAGCCGGGACGCCGTGGGTCCTGGGCGCCGGGACCGTCGCAGGGGGCGCGGCCGCCGCGCTGCTCGTCCAGGCCGTGCTGCTCGGCGTCGAGAGCCGACCCGCCCCGGACGGGAGCCGTCCACGGTGGGTGCCCGGCGCCGTCGGGAGCCTGCTCGGCGCGGCCGCGACCGGCTTCGTCGCGCTGCCGTTGCTGCTCCCGCTGATCGTCCTCACGACCGTCGCCGAGCTCGTCGTGGGCGCGGGAGAGGGCGGCCGCGGCGGCGTCCGGGCGCAGGGCGTCGCGACCGCCGGGCTCCCGGCCACGCGCATCACCTACACGTCGCCCGGGTGAACTCGCCCGCGCAGGTGGTGCGCGGTACGAACCGCCCTCCCACGCGACCGTAGGCTTCGCTCGTGCCACCAGCCGCCCGTCCGACCGCCCCCCGCACTTCCCCGGCCCGCTCGGGCATGCCGCGTTTCGACGGCGACGCCGCGCGGCGCTCTGCCCGCGACCGACCGCAGCGCACCGCGCTGCTCGGACCCGCCGCGCGCACGGTCCGCGCGCACCTGCCGACGTACCTCGGGGCGGTCCTGCTCCTGCAGGGCGCGGCGGCGCTCGTCGCGGTCCCGCTCATGGTGTGGCTGTTCGACGTGGCGCTCGCGGCCGCGGGCGCCGGCGCGCTCACGCACCTCAACGTGCTGCGCGTCCTGTCGAGCCCGGTCGCGGTGCTCCTCCTGCTGGTCGTGGCGCTCGTCGCGTCGGTCGTGGTCCTGTGCCAGCAGGGCGCGTTCCTCGCGATCGGCGCCCGGCTGCGCGCGGGCGAGCCTGTCTCGGCGCGGGCCGTGGGCGCCGACCTCGCGCGCACGAGCCGCAAGCTCCTCGGCCCCCAGCTCCTGCTGTTCGTGGGCTACTTCTTCGTGCTCGTTCCGGTCGGAAACTTCGGGACCGCGGCGTTCCTGGTGCGCGGCATCGCGATCCCGGAGTTCGTCGTCGGGGAGCTCCTCAAGTTCGACGGCGGCGTCTACGTCTACCTCGCGTTCCTCGCGGGCGTGCTGTTTCTGAACCTGCGACTGGTGCTGACGCTCGCGTTCCTGCTCACGTCCGACGCCTCGGTGTCCGGCTCCATGGCCGCGAGCTGGCGGGCGACACGCGGGCTCTGGCCGCGCCTCCTGGGCACGTTCGCGGTGGTCGCGCTCGGCGTGGTCGTGGTCGCGGCGGGCATCGTGATGCTCGCGCTGGTCCCCACGCGCGTCGCCGACCTGGCCGCGCCCGGCGCCGCGCCGGTCGTCGCGGGCGTGACGCTCACGGTCGTGCAGGTGGTCGGGTTCGTGCTCGTGGGCTTCGTCGCGGCGCTGCTCGCGCAGGTCGTGGTCGTGGTCGCGGGGGAGCGGCGCGAGTCGCTGCCCGACGGCGCAGCTCCCGTCGGCGACGCCTCGTCGCCCGGGCAGGTGCCGCCCGTCCTCGGGAGCGGCTGGGCGAGCCGGCCGCGCGGGGTGCGCGCCGCCGTCGGGCTGGCGGCCGTGCTGGTGCTCGTCGCGGTCACCGCGGCCAACACCCGAGCCATGACGACCCTCGCGCGCGAGGAGCCCGGCGCGGTGATCGCGCACCGCGGCGACCCGGGCGGGGGCGTCGAGAACTCGATCGCGTCGCTCGAGTCCGCCGCGGCGCTCGACGCGGACTACGTCGAGCTCGACGTCCTCCAGGCCGCTGACGGCGGGCTCGTCGTCTTCCACGACCTGACCCTGCGGCGCCTCGCGGGCTCCGACCGCGCCGTGCACACCATGACTCTCGACGAGCTGACCTCGACGACGATCCGCCAGGGCGGGTTCGAGGCGACCATCCCGTCGCTCGAGGAGTTCGTCGAGCGCGCCCAGGAGCTCGACGTGCCGCTCCTGGTCGAGCTCAAGGCGCACGGCCACGAGACACCGACGTTCGTCGCGGACGTCGTCGCGCTCCTGCGGGCGCACGGCGTCGCGGACGACTACCTGGTCCAGTCGATCTACCCCGAGCAGGCCGACGAGGTGCACGCGCTCGGCCCGGAGATCGCGGTCGGGTACGTCGTCCCGTTCCTGCGCGGCCCGCTCGGGGTCCTGCCCGTCGACTTCGTCGCGATCGAGCAGTCGTCGGACACCACGCGCGTGCGGGCCGAGGCGCGTGCGGCCGGGATCGACGTCTACGTGTGGACCGTCAACGAACCGGCCGCGATGCGGGCCCAGCTCCGCAGCGGCGTCGACGGCATCATCACGAGCAGCCCGCGCCGCGCCGTGGCCGAGCGCACCGCGGTGCGCGACGACCTGGCCCTGTCGGCACGGCTCGAGGACAAGCTGCGCGACGCGCTCGCGTGGTGACGCCCGGCCCTCGAGGAGCGCGGTGCCTCAGGACTCGGTGATCGCCACGTCGGTGGACAGGTGGACCGGCATGTAGTCGTCGACCGCGAGGACCCACAGGCCGTCCGCCCCTGCGGGGACCTCGAGACAGACGTTGCCCTGGGCCGAGTCGTCGGTGCCGATCAGGCCCGTGCCGACGAGGGAGTCGGGGACGTCGCCGCAGCCTTCCGTGTACTCGTTGCCGTCCCGGTCGACGAACCAGAGGTCGATCGACCCGTGGGCCGTCACCGTGCTCGACGGCCCGAGGTACATCGCGTCGACCGGGACGATCCAGTACTCCATGCCGTCGGCCGGGGACACGTTGACGTCGTTGTGCGCGAGGATCTCGGCGGTCGCCTCGTGCGGGATCTCGAGCAGGACCGACCACTCGTCGGTGTACACCTCGCCCTCGAGCGCCCACGGGTCGTCGAACGTCCCGCCGTCCTCGCCCGCGACCTGGTCGTCGCCGTGCCCGTCCCACGCCTCCTCCTCGTCGGGGGCCGGACCGGCAGACCACGGCTCGGCCGCAGCGTCGGCGAAGAGCTCGTTGCCCGCCACCACGGCCAGGGTCACCGCGGTCGCGCCGACGCCCCCGATCAGCAGGCCGGCGACCCCCGCGAGCACCCCGACCAGGACGCGCGAGGGGCCCGGCGTCCTGGCCGTCCCGTCCGCCGGGAAGCCCGCGGCTCCGTGACTCGGGGTATGCGGGCGCGGGGGACCGTACGGATTGGGCGCCCCCGGTGCGGTCGAGAGGGGTGATACCTGCCCGGGGTACGGGCTGCTGCCCGACGGGGGGATGCCCGGGGCGACGTCCGGGTGGGTGGTGGTCCGTGCGCTCGCCGGAGGCTGGGCGGGGCTGCTCGGCGGAGCGGGGGCGGCTGGGGGGACCAGGGCCGGCGGCTGCTGCGGTGCCGGTGCCGAGGTCGGCGGTAGCTGCGTCGTCGGCGGTTGCTGTGCTGGCGGTACGGGCCCGGCGGGCGTGCCGGCTCCGGACTCGGGGTGCGGGGACGAGGGCGGGGCGAACAGGTCACTCACGGATGCTCCACGGTGCGACGGGACCGGCTGGTCCGGGAAGGGTGTCGCTCGGCAGCTCGCGCGCCGCGCGCCCGGATCATCCCACCTGGGGGCGGCTGCGCGCCAGGGGTATCCGTGCAGGCCAGGACGTCGGAGGGTCGACCGGCGGAGGCTGGCGCCCGTGGTGCCCCGGAACGAGCGTGACTGCCGTCTGGGTCTGGGTCTGGGTCCGGGTCTGAGCCGGGTCTGAGCCGGGTCGGGCAGGGTCGGGTCCTGGTGCTGGTGGTGCCGAGCACGAGGTTCCGCGCACACGAGAACGAGGTTGTGGTCGCTATCCCCTCGATAACGACCACAACCTCGTTCTCGGCACCCGCGGGCACTCGGCACCCGCGGGCACTCGGCACCCGCGGGCACTCGGCCCACCGAGCCCCCAGCCCCCCGCCCCGCAAGCACCGGCCCGCGCTCAGGTGGTCAGCCCTCGCGCGGCCCGTCCACGGCCGACCCGACCAGGAACTGCGAGTACGCCCCGATGGTCAGGAACGTCGGGAAGTCCTCGGCGAGAGCGACGGCACGGAACACGTGCGCGGCCTCGTCGACCCGGTTGCCGTCCCCGCGCGGCAGGTCGTCGACGACCTCGGCGAGCAGCGCCTCGACGCGGGCCCGCGTGATGGGCACGCCGTTCTCGGTACGGGTCCCGGACGCGATCCACTGCCACACCTGCGAGCGGGAGATCTCGGCCGTCGCGGCGTCCTCCATGAGGTGGTCGATCGCCGCGGCGCCCACGCCGCGCAACCACGACTCGATGTACCGCACGCCCACCGAGACGTTGGACCGCAGCCCGGCCGCGGTGACCGTCGCGCCCGCACGGCGCACCGACCCGATGTCGAGCAGCTCGTGCTGCCCCACGCTCACGTCGTCGCGCAGCCGCGAGACCTGGTGCGGCTGGTCGCCCAGCACGGCGTCGAACTCGGCACGCGCCGCGGGGATGAGGTCGGGGTGCGCGACCCAGGTGCCGTCGAACCCGTCGCCGGCCTCGCGCCGCTTGTCCGCGCGGACCTGCTCGAACGCCTTCTCGGTCACGTCGGGTCGGCGGCGGTCGGGGATGAACGCGCTCATGCCGCCGATCGCGTGCGCCCCGCGCCTGTGGCACGTCGCGACGAGGAGCTCGGTGTAGGCCCGCATGAACGGGGCGGTCATGGGCACCTGCGAGCGGTCGGGCAGGACGTACTGGTCCCCGCGCGTGCGGAACGACTTGATGACCGAGAACAGGTAGTCCCAGCGGCCCGCGTTGAGCCCCGCGCAGTGGTCGCGCAGCTCGTGGAGGATCTCCTCCATCTCGAACGCGGCGGGCAGGGTCTCGACGAGCACGGTCGCGCGGATCGTGCCCTGCTCGATCCCCAGGTACTCCTGCGCGAACACGAACACGTCGTTCCAGACCCGCGCCTCGCGGTAGCCCTCGAGCTTGGGCAGGTAGAAGTACGGTCCGCGACCGCGCTCGACGAGCTCGCGCGCGTTGTGGAAGAAGTACAGCCCGAAGTCCACGAGCGACGCCGAGGCCGAGACCGCCACGCCCGCGCGGTCGACGTAGCGCAGGTGCTTCTCGATCAGGTGCCAGCCGCGGGGCCGGAACACGATGGTCGGCAGGTCGGTCAGCTCGGTCGAGCGCAGCGCGTACTCTCTGCCCTCGGGGGACGTGAACGCGAGCGTGCCGCGGATCGCGTCGTGCAGCGCGAGCTGGCCCTCGATCACGTTGCGCCACGTGGGCGACGACGCGTCCTCCTGGTCGGCGAGCCACACCTTGGCGCTCGAGTTGAGGGCGTTGATCGCCATCTTGGGATCGGTCGGGCCGGTGATCTCGACGCGCCGGTCCTCGAGGCCGGGAGCCCCGTGCGAGCCGGCGACGCGCCACGACGGGTCGTCGCGCACGGGCCGGGTCGCGGCGCGGAAGTCGGGGTCGATCCCGTCGGCCACGTCCTGGCGGCGCTGCTGGCGGTCCATGAGCAGCCCGTGACGGGCGGCCAGGAAGCGGTCGTGCAGCGCGGTGAGGAAGTCCAGGGCTTCGGGGGTCAGGATCTCGCGGTAGCGCGAGCCCAGGTGTCCGGTGACGTCCAGGGTGCCCGACGGCGTCGCGCGCCGCGCGTCGTCGTCGCGCCCCTGGTGGTGGCCGGGGTGCTGACCGGCCGAGGTGGGCCGGTCGGACGAGGTGCGTGACGTCGTCGGGCCGGACGAGTGGGTCGTGAGGGTGCTGGTCATGGCGGGCTCCGATGGTCTGTGCCGCGAGGTAGAGGGGAGTGGTCGAGGTAGAGGGCTGGAGCCCTCTACCTCGACGCGAGACCTCTCCCTCGGCGAGGCGGGCAAGGCTTAGTGGAACTGGGCGGTCTCGGTGGACCCGGCGAGCGCGAGGGTGGCGCTGTCGGGGTTGAGAGCCGTGGCGACCCGGTCGAAGTAGCCGGTGCCGACCTCCCGCTGGTGGCGGGTGGCCGTGTAGCCGTCGACCTCGGAGGCGAACTCGGCCTCCTGCAGCTCGACGTAGGCGCTCATCGCGCGGTCGTTGTACCCGCGGGCGAGCTCGAACATGGAGTGGGACACGGCGTGGAAGCCGGCCAGGGTGATGAACTGGAACGCGTAGCCCATCGCGGCGAGCTCCTTCTGGAAGCTCGCGATCTGGGCGTCGTCGAGGTGCTTCTTCCAGTTGAACGACGGCGAGCAGTTGTACGCGAGCTTCTTGTCGGGGTACTGCGCGTGGATGGTCTCGGCGAACCGGCGGGCCAGCTCGAGGTCCGGCTCGCCCGTCTCGACCCAGATGAGGTCGGCGTACGGGGCGTAGGCGAGGCCGCGCGAGATGACCGTGTCGATGCCCGGACGCGTCCGGTAGAAGCCCTCGGCGGTGCGCTCGCCCGTGAGGAACTCCTGGTCGCGGGGGTCGACGTCGGACGTGATGAGGTCGGCGGCGAGCGCGTCGGTGCGGGCGATGATGACGGTCGGGACGCCCGCGACGTCGGCGGCGAGGCGGGCCGCGTTCAGGGTGCGGATGTGCTGCGAGGTCGGGATGAGGACCTTGCCGCCCAGGTGGCCGCACTTCTTCTCGGACGCGAGCTGGTCCTCCCAGTGCACGCCCGCCGCGCCGGCCTCGATCATCGAGTGCATGAGCTCGTAGGAGTTCAGGGCGCCGCCGAAGCCGGCCTCGGCGTCGGCGACGATGGGGGCGATCCAGTCGCGCTCGGGCGTCCCGAGGGGCGATTCAGCGGTCTCGATCTGGTCGGCGCGCAGGAGCGCGTTGTTGATGCGGCGCACGACGGCCGGGACCGAGTTCGCGGGGTAGAGCGACTGGTCCGGGTAGGTCTGTCCCGACAGGTTGGCGTCGGCCGCGACCTGCCAGCCGGAGAGGTAGATGGCCTTGAGGCCCGCACGCACCTGCTGCACGGCCTGGTTGCCGGTCATGGCGCCGAGCGCGGCGACCCACTCCTCGGTGTGGATGAGGTCCCACAGCTTCTCGGCGCCGCGACGGGCCAGGGTGCGCTCCTCGCGCACCGAGCCGCGCAGGGCGACGACGTCCTCGGCCGTGTAGTCGCGCTGGACGTCGGCCCAGCGAGGGTCGGTCGACCAGGAGAGCGCGAGGTCGGCCGCGGACTGGCGCTGGTCGCCGGCCCGTGCCGGGGAGGTGACAGAGGATGAGACGGGGGCCGTGACGGCCTCGGTCCGGGAGGCCGCGGACGCCGGGCGAGGCGTGGCGTACTCGTTCTCGGAGCGACGGCTGATGATGGGCGGGGTGGTCACGGGGTGCCTCCAGAGCTTCGTTGCGTGCGGTGGTACTCGTTCCGGTCGCCGCTCGGGGTGAGCGATGGCCGTGGAACGACCTTCCTTCGCCGCGCAAGGGGTCCACAAGGACTTCTTTCGTAGAAGAAGTCGAGTTCTTCTGTTGTGCGCAAGGAGTGACGTGTGTCACCCTCAGTCATGGCAACTGACCCTGGCCCGGCGCAGAAGATCGCTGCGCCGCCCCGCGAGAACCGCGGCCCCCTCGGCGGCACGCTGGCCGTCGAGGACGAGGCCGACGCCCTGACGATCGGCCGCCGCATCCGGCACCTGCGCACCGAGAAGGGCATGACGCTCGACGACCTGGGAGCCGCGATCGGGCGCGCACCCTCGCAGGTGTCCGTGATCGAGAACGGGCGACGCGAACCCAAGTTCTCGCAGCTCCAGGCCATCGCCCGCGCGCTCGGCGCGAGCGTCGAGGACCTGCTCTCGGCCGAGCCGCCCACGCGCCGGGCGGCCCTCGAGATCGAGCTCGAGCGTGCGCAGCGCGGGCCGCTGTTCGCCTCGCTCGGGCTGGGCGCGGTGCGGGTCGGCAAGTCGCTCCCGAGCGACGCGCTCGAGGCCATCGTGGGCCTCCAGCGAGAGCTCGAGCGCCTGCACACCGAGCGGGCCGCGACCCCTGAGGAGGCGCGCCGCGCGAACACCGAGCTCCGCGCGACCATGCGAGCCCAGGACAACCACTTCCCCGAGCTCGAGACCACCGCGCGCGAGCTGCTCGACGGCGTCGGGCACGCCCGCGGTCCCATGTCGCAGCGCGTGGCCGCGGACCTCGCGACGCACCTGGGCTTCTCGCTGCACTACGTGCACGACCTGCCGCACTCGACCCGCTCGGTCATCGACCTGCGCCACCACCGCGTGTACCTGCCGAGCACGGGCACGCGCGCCTCGAGCGACCCGCGCTCGGCCCTGCTCCAGGCGCTCGCGTCGCACGTCCTGGGCCACCACGAACCGCGCGACTACGCCGAGTTCCTGCGCCAGCGCGTCGAGGCCAACTACCTCTCGGCCGCGCTGCTGCTGCCCGAGCGGGACGCGGTCAAGCTCCTCAAGGAGGCCAAGGACGCCCGCGAGATCTCGGTCGAGGACCTGCGCGACGCGTTCTCGGTCTCCTACGAGACCGCGGCCCACCGGTTCACGAACCTCGCCACGACGCACCTGGGCATCGGGGTGCACTTCATGAAGATCCACGAGTCCGGGATCATCCACAAGGCCTACGAGAACGACGGCGTGCGCTTCCCCGCGGACCCGCTCGGCGCGGTCGAGGGCCAGTACGTGTGCCGCAACTGGACCGCGCGCACGGTGTTCGCGGTCGAGGACCGCCTGAGCCCGTTCAGCCAGTACACCGACACCCCGACCGGCACCTACTGGTGCACGTCGCGCGTCCAGGACTCCGACGACGGCCAGTTCTCGGTGAGCGTGGGCGTGCCGTTCGCGCACGTCAAGTGGTTCCGGGGGCGCGAGACGAGCGAGCGAACGGTCTCGCGCTGTCCCGACGAGTCGTGCTGCCGGCGGCCGCCCCTGGCGCTGACCGAGCGCTGGGGCGACCAGTCGTGGCCCAGCGCGCGCCCCCACGCGAGCATGCTCGCCGCGATGCCGGTGGGGGCGTTCCCCGGGGTGGACCAGACCGAGGTCTACCGGTTCCTGGAGGCGCACGCACCGGCGCTGCGGTAACCGCCCGCCGGGTGCGGAGCAGGTGTCGTGCGCCCTGGCGTGCCGCGCCTGGGCGGCTCCGCACCCAGCGGGAAGCGGGTCAGCCCAGGCGCGGGAAGACCGGGTCGGGGGTGCCGACCCGGTCGTCGCCGACCCCCTGCCCACCTGCCGCCGCGGCCGGGAAGAGCTGCTCGCGGAGCCGCGCGGCGCCGTCGGGCACGAACGGCGAGAGCTCGGCCGCCACGACCCGGCACGCCTCGACGAGCCGCGCGAGCACCTCGTCCAGTCGTCCACCCGCGTCCGTGTCCCCGGCGCGCTCGCGGGCTGCGAGCTCCCACGGCTTCTCGGCGTTGACGTACCGGTTGGCCGCGTCGACGATGCGCCACACGGCCCCGGTCGCGGTCCGCAGGTCCGCGTCCGCGAGGGCCGCGTCCACGGCAGGGGCGACCTGCCCGACGGCGGAGCCCAGCTCGTCGGGTGCGCTCGCCCGGGTGCGGGGGAGCGCGGGTACGACGCCGTCCCGGAACCGGTGCACGAGCGTGAGCGTGCGGTTGACCAGGTTGCCCACGCCGTGGGCCAGCTCGTCGTCGTGCCGCGCGACGAGGCGCTCGGTCGTGAACTCGGCATCGCCCAGGAGCGGGACCTCGCGCGCGAACCACCAGCGCAGCGCGTCGGTGCCGTAGGCGTCCACGAGCCCGACGGGGTGCACCGCGGTGCCCGCGGACTTGGCGAGCTTGGCGCCACCGGCCGTGACGTAGTCGTGCACGTGGATCGTGGTGGGCAGCGGCTCGCCCGCCGAGAGCAGGAGCGCGAGCCAGTACACCGCGTGGAAACGTGTGATGCCCTTGCCGATCACGTGCACGCGCTCGTCGCCGCCGGACCACCAGGTGCGGTAGTCGTCCGCGGCGCCCGGGTCGGCCTGGTCCGAGCCGTAGCCCAGCGCGGTGACGTAGTTGGTCAGCGCGTCCCACCACACGTACACCACCTGCGAGGGGTCGCCCGGGACGGGGACGCCCCACCCGTCCGAACGGGCTGCGGGCCGCGAGACGCTGAAGTCCTCGAGCCCGGCGTCGACGAACGCGAGGACCTCGTTGCGCTTGGCGGCCGGGTTGATGCGCACGCGCCCCGTCGCGATCTCCTCACGGATGCGGTCGCCGTAGCGGGACAGCCGGAAGAACCAGTTCTCCTCGACGACGCGCTCGGGCAGGGGCACGTGCTCCGGACAGCGGCCCGACGCGTCGAGCTCGTCGGGGGTGTAGAACTGCTCGCAGCCCGCGCAGTACAGGCCCTCGTAGGAGCGTCGGTGGAAGTCGCCGGCCTCGGCGCAGCGACGCCACAGAGCCTCGACGCCCGGCCGGTGACGAGGGTCGGACGACGTCGACAGGAAGTCGTCCGTGGACAACGACAGCGTGGGGCGCAGGGCGCGGAAGTCCTCGACGCGCTCGGCGACGAACCCCCCGACCTCACGGTCCGCAGCGCGGGCGGCGCTCACGTTCTTGAGGGCGTGGTCGTCGGTGCCGGTCAGGAAGCGGGTCGGCCGCCCGCGCAGGCGTGCGTGGCGAGCCAGGACGTCGGTCTGGACCAGCTCGAGCGCATGACCCAGGTGCGGGTCGCCGTTGACGTAGGGGATCGCGGTCGTGACGTAGAAGGTGGGGCCGGCGGGCGGTGCGGTGCTGCCGGCCGGCGTGGGCTGTGCGGGCGGGACGGTCATGGCGCAAGGTCCTCTCGGGGACTGCGGCACCTCGGCGGGTGCCTCGACGGACGCCTCGACCGCACCGGGCCCGGACACACGAAAGGCCTCGCTGCGGCGAGGCCTTGGGTGGTGACGAGCGCGGTCAGCGCATCACGAAGGGCCCCGGGTGGGGCGCATCATGACGGTCGACGAGTGGCTCATACGGTCGACCCTAGCAGGGGAGCGTCGGTGGCCCGAGAGCCCGGCGGCTCCCGTGCGGCGGTCGTGCAGCGGCGCTCACCGACCCGCCGTGCCCGACGCGTCGGACGACGCCAGGAGCTGGCGCGCGAGCGCGTCGGCGGCCCAGTCCTGCCACGCCTGGGGGGACCATCCCAGGTCGAGCACGAGCGTCCCGTAGGTGTCGGGGCCGAGCAGCGTGTGGGTCACGTCGGCCGCGGCCTCGGTGCTGGTCCGGAGCGTCGCCTTGCGGGCGAGCGCGGCGGTCAGGGTCGCGGCGACGGTCCGCCGCTGCTCCTGGTTCGCGGCCCACAGGTCGGTCAGGGCGGGCAGACCGGGCGCGGCGTCGCGCAGCACCCGCAGCAGCGGGGCGACGCGGTCCAGGACGGCCCGGGCGCCGGCGGCGTGCAGGGCGAGGTGGCGTGCGGGGTCGGGTTCGGCCAGCACCTCGCGCACCCAGGGCCGGTCGAGCGTCGCGACGTCGTCGTGGTCGCCCGCGACGCGCACGTCGAGCAGCTCCTTGAAGAGCGCGTGCTTGGTGCCGAACGTGTAGTAGATCGTCTGCGTCGCGACGCCGGCGGCCCGGGCGACGTCCTCGACCGAGGTGCGGGTCCAGCCGTTCTCGACGAAGAGCTCGTGCGCCGCGTCGAGGATGCGGGTGCGCGTCGCGCGGGCCTTCTCGGCGCGGGTGGGCGGCATGGGGACTCCTCGGGGACGATTGACTGTAGTTAGACTACAGTGATATTCACTAGAGCATGACTCTAGTGAATGCACGGGACGTGCTCGTGATCGGTGGCTACGGTGCGGTGGGCTCGGTCGTGTGCGCACGGCTCGCCCAGGCCGTCGCCGGCCGGGTGGTGCCCGCCGGGCGCAGCCTCGCCGCGGCGCAGGAGGCGGCGCGCCGGATCGGCTCGCCCCGAGCGGAACGGGTCGACCTCGCGGACCCCGCGACCCTCGACGCGGCGCTCGTCGGGGTGGGCCTCGTCGTCCTGGCCGTCGAACCGGGCGACGACCGGGTGGCCCGGGCGTGCCTCGCGCGGGGCGTGTCGCTCGTGGACGTCTCGGCGTCCCGCGGCCAGCTCGAGGCGACCGAGCTCCTCGACGAGGTCGCCCGCGAGGCGGGCGCCGCGGCCGTGCTGAGCGTGGGGGTCGCACCTGGGCTCACGAACCTGCTCGCCCGGCGTGCGCACGACCTGGTCGGCGGTGCCCAGGAGATCGACGTCGCGGTGGTCCTCGGCGGGGGCGAGGCGCACGGCGCGGACGCGATCCGCTGGACGGTCGACGGCCTGGTCGGACCACGGCCCGACGGCGGTCCTCGCCAGGTCCTGCTGCCCGCCCTCGGGCGGCGCACGGTCCACCCCTTCGACTTCTCCGACCAGCACGCCCTGCGCCGCACGCTCGACGTGCCCCGGGTGACGACCCGGTTCGCGCTCGACTCCCGCGTGCTGACGGCGGCGCTGTTCGGGGCGCGGCGCTCGGGCGTGCTGCGTGCGTTCCGCGGCGCGCGCGGGCGGCGCGCGCTCGCGGCGGTCTTCGGTGCCGTGCGCGTGGGCGGCGACCGGTTCGCGCTCGCCGCCACGGCCCGCGACGGCGACCGTGCGGCGCAGGTGTCGCTCGTCGCGTCGGGCCAGGGGAGGGTCACCGGGCTGGTCGCGGCCGAGGTGGCGCTCGCGGTCCTCGCCGGGCGCGTCCCGCCGGGCGTTCGCCACGTCGAGCAGGTCGACGGCCTGGCCGACCTCCCGGAGCGGCTCGTGGCGGCTGGGGGAGACGCGGCCGTCGAGCTGTTCGTCGACGGGGTCGCGGCTCAGTCTCCCGCGGTGGTCCCGGTGTCGCGCGCGCTCCACATCGCGAGCCAGTCCTCCCACGAGGGGCCCGGGGGAAGGGCCTCGGAGGCGGCGGTCGCCGGGGAACCCGCTGACGCGGCGGCCTGCGCGAGCCCGGCGAGCGTCACGCCGAGATAGCGCAGGTGGAGGGCGTCGGCCTGCTCGCGCGGCAGGGGGAGGGGCGGGCGCAGGTGGGTGATGAGCAGCATCAGGTCCGCCGGTGTGAGGGTGGCCGGCACGAGGCCGGCCTCGCGGTCGACCGCCAGGAGCTCCTCGAGCGCCCCGTGCAACGCGGCGGACGCGGTGTCGACCTCGGGCGTCGCGGGCGGGTGCTCGCCCGAGGAGATGATGAGCGGGCCGAACGACTCGAGGATGTGCCGCCGCAGGAAGGTCTCGACGGCACCCGTCGCGGCGACCTCCGCGGTGCCGGCCTCGTGGGCGCACTCGCGCGCGATCTGCGCGAGCTCGTCGATCGCCGCGACGTGCAGCGCGCGGACCAGGGCGTTCTTGGTGCTGTAGCGCCGGTAGACCGTCCCGACGCCGACGCCTGCCCGCTCGGCGACCTGCGCGATCGTCGCCTCGGGACCGTGGAGGGAGAAGACCTCGCGCGCTGCGACCAGCACGTTGCGGTCGTTGGCGAGGGCTTCGCGCTTGCGACCGGCGAGCGGCGGCGAGGTCGGGTCCGGAGGCATGCCTTCACGGTAGCCGTCGTGGATGCTATTTTGGAACGGAACGGAGATTCCGTTCCGTTCCATCTGCTGCCGGTCCGCCGGCCATCGACCGAGAGCCGTGCCCGTGACCCGTCCTGCCCCCACGTCCACCGCCACCCTTCCCGGCACGGCCACGGCCACGGCCACGGCGCCGTCGGCCCCGCCCGGAGAGAGCGGCTCGGGAGTGCGGGCCAGGCCGGCCCTGGTGATCCTTGCCCTCTCGACCGCGGTCCTGGCCTTCTCGCTCATGCAGACGCTCCTGGTGCCGGCCCTCCCGACGCTGGGCGAGGCCCTCGGGTCGGGGCCGCAGGGGACGGGATGGATCCTCACGGCCTTCCTCGTCGCGGGTGCCGTGCTCGCCCCTGTCGTCGGCTCGCTCGGCGACCGCTACGGGCACCGTCGGGTCCTCGTCGTCACGCTCGTCGTCTTCGCCGCGGCGACCGTGGCCGCGGGCCTCGCACCCAACCTGGGCGTCCTGCTCGCGGCGCGCGTCGTCCAGGGCGTGAGCACCGCGACCTTCCCGCTGGCCCTCGCGATCTCGCGCCGGTCGCTCGACGGGCGGCACCTGGTCACCGCCCTCGGGTGGCTGTCCGGGATGGTCGGCGTCGGGGCGGGCGTCGCGCTGGTCCTGGGTGGTCTGATCGTCGAGTCCCTCTCGTGGCACTGGCTCTTCTGGTCGACCGCGGCCCTGGTCCTCGTCGCGCTCGCGATGGTTCTTGCCTGGGTCCCGGCGGCACGCGTCCGTCCTGCGGGACGCGCGGCGCGCACCGACTGGGCGGGGACGATCCTGCTCGCGGGAGGTCTCGCAGGGTTGCTGCTCGCGGTCTCCCAGGGCCGGTCGTGGGGGTGGACGTCGCCGCTGACCTGGGGCGTCGGGCTCGCGGCGATCTGCGCCCTGGCCGTGCTGGTCCTGGTCGAGCTGCGGTCGGCCGCGCCCCTGGTCGACGTGCGCACGTTCCGCAACCGGTCGCTCGTGATCACGAGCGTCCTGACCCTCGCCCTCGGGTTCGTGCCCTACGTGTTCTACGTGAGCCTGCCGCTGATCCTCCAGGCGCAGCCCAGCGCCGGGTCGGGACTCACGGTCACGCAGACCGGTCTGGTGCTGCTCCCCAGCGCGGTCCTGGTGTTCGTGGGCGGGCGCGTCGCTCCGGCGCTGAGCATCCGCTTCGGCGCCAAGTCGTTGGCGATCACGGCCGTCCTGGTCATGGCCGTCGCGGGGGCGGGCCTGGCCGTCTGGCCGGGCGAGATGTG
The DNA here is from genome assembly GCF_001429135.1 of Oerskovia sp. Root22. Taxonomy (NCBI): domain Bacteria; kingdom Bacillati; phylum Actinomycetota; class Actinomycetes; order Micrococcales; family Cellulomonadaceae; genus Oerskovia; species Oerskovia sp. Root22. Next base: position 80,594 of record NZ_LMIL01000014.1, read on the forward strand.
GTCCGTCCTGGTGTTCTTCACGCTCCTCGGGCTCGGCAACGGGATCGGGTTCGCGGTGTGCGCGCAGCTCGTGACGATGCTCTCGCCGGCCGACGAGGTCGCGGCCGCCACGGGGCTCAACGCGGTGCTGCGCACGGTCGGGTCGGCCGTCGCGGCCCCGGTCACGACCGCGCTCCTGGCGGGGGCCGTGGTCCAGGGCGGGACCGTCTCCTCGACGACCCCGTTCTCGGTGGCCTTCGGGCTCGCCGCCGTCGTGGGTCTTGTCGCGCTGGTGGTCGCGGGGGCGCTGCCGTCGGCGCGCGCGGGCGTCGCTCGCGCCTGACCTGTGCTCGCCCAGGAACGACGACGGCGGCGCGCACCCTCCCCGAGAAGGTGCGCGCCGCCGTCGGGCGCGGGGAGCGGGTGCCTCAGCCCGTCGAGCTCGACGCGGCCGGCTGCTTGGTCAGCATCTGCTCCTTGAGGCGCAGGGTCTCGTCCTCGTCCCAGCCGTCGGGGGCATTGAGCGCCGACCAGCCGTCGGCGTACTCGAGGTAGTAGACGTGCCCGTGACCCGCGGGGATGTCGGAGGCAGCGGCCACGAACAGGTCGCCCGTGAGCTGCCAGAACGTCACGACGGGTCGCCACTCGACGGCGTCGAGCACGTCGGGCCCGTGGGGCTCGCGCATCCAGTCGGGCTCGGACCACAGCGTCGTGGGGGACCACCACGTGACGCCGTCGGACGCGTGCTGGACGTACACGACGCGCGGGGTCTCCCACGTGCCGGGCACGGACCAGATGTTGGCCGCGCTCGAGACCTCGGTGCCCCACCGGACCTGTGCGCCCTCCTCGTACACGGGCGAGTACTCGAGCGAGCCGGCGTCGCGGTGGGTCGTGAAGTCGGTCCAGTTGGGCGTGAAGTTGGGCGTGCCCACGAACATGGCGCCGTCCGTGCGGGTCGTCATGTCCTGCAGGCCGCTGAACGCGCCCTGCGCGCCGAACGAGCCGAGCGAGATCCCGAACGCCATGAGCCGGGGACGCGAGTCCTCGGGCTGCTTCGACCACGCCTCGTACACGGCCTCGTAGAGCGCCTTGCCCGCGTTCGGCGGGGTGCTCCGGTCACCGACGAAGCTGATCCAGCTCGGCAGGTACGAGTACTGCATCGAGGCGATCGCGGTGTCGCCGCCGTGCATGAGCTCGAGCGAGTTGCTCATGCCGGGGTCCACCCAGCCCGTGCCGGTCGTGGTGGCCACGACCAGGACCGAGCGGTCCCAGGCGTTCGTGCGGTCGAGCTCGTCGACCACGCGCTGCGCGGTCGCGTCGAGGTCGCCCTCGGGGTCGAGGCCCGCGTACACGCGGATGGGCTCCTGGACGTCTGCCGGGTCGATCACGTCGCCGCCTGCCGCGAACTCTGTCAGCTCGGCCTGCGTGGGGCCGAGCGCCACGAACCGGCGCCCCTCGGCGCCGAGAGACTCCCAGGACGAGCCGGACTCGGGCGAGCCCGACCGGTCGGGCGAGGTCGGCGGGGCGAGCTTCGGGTCGATCTGCTCGTTGGCGCTCGCGTAGACGTTGTTGAGCATGTGCAGCGCCCCGGCCCAGATCACGCCGTTGAAGAGCAGCACGACCACGACCGCGACGATCACCCCGCTCAGGAAGCGGGCGATCGGCTTGGGCATGATGTTGTCGACCAGCAGGCTCACCCACTGCGCGACGCGGCGCAGCGCGCGGCCGAGCTGCAGGACGCCGATCGCGATGAGGACCGCGACGAACACGACCGCGACGTCGTTGGCCGGCGCCTGCTCGGGCATGCCGAACAGGGCGCGCAGCTCGTGCTGCCAGCGCGCGCCGAGCACCAGGAAGAGCGGCACGAGGACGATCGTCGCGGCCCCCAGGACCCACCAGGCGATCCGGCTCACGCGCGGGCTCCAGCGGATCCGCAGGCCCACCTTGAGGGCGAACCACTCGACGAACGCCCCGATCCCGTACCCGCCGACCATGCTCATGCCCGTGATGAGCGCCTGGTAGTACCAGGCGCGGGGGATGAGCGAGGGCGTGAGCGAGTAGCAGAAGAACAGGAGGGCGAGGACGAGCCCGGTCGTGGAGAATCGCCGTGCGTAGTGCTGGAGCCACGCCCACGCCCGACGGCGCCGCGACGGCCGGGCGCCCGGCTCGCCGTCGGGCGTGGTCGAGCGCGCGCCGGGCTCGTCCGTCGGCCCGGCAGGTTCGGCCTGGCCGACGGCCTCGGCGACCTCGGGCGCGCCGGCGTCCGGAGCGTTCTCGGGCTTCTGCGTGACGTCTGGCTGCACGGGTGCGATCGTACGGGGCTGGTGGGTTCGCGCCACCGGGCGCCGGGTGAAGCGGACGAGCCGGGGGCCGGACGGGCCCGACGGGCCGGGGGACGGAGCGCCTGCGGTTCCGGCCCTCCGGCCCACTCGCCCTGCCAGGGCCCTGCTCAGCGCTCGTCGTCGGCCGCGTCGCCGATGTACGTCGAGACGTCGTCGGGCAGCCCGTCCTCGTTCATGTCGTTCGAGCGCTTGCGCCGCGCGTCCCAGCGCAGCGCGGCGGCCGCGAGCAGGGCCGAGATCACCGACGCCAGCAGGACCGCGGCCTTGGCCGACTCGGTGTGCTCGGAGTCGGGGAACGACAGCTCGGCGATGAGCAGCGAGACCGTGAACCCGATCCCGGCGAGCAGGCCCACGGGCAGCAGGTCGCGCACCCCGATACCGGGGGCGAGGCGCAGCGGCGTCAGCCTCGTCACGAGCGCCGTGACGCCGAGCACGCCGATGCCCTTGCCGACCACGAGCCCCACGATGATGCCGATCGCGACCGGCTGGCCGATCATCTCGCCGACCCCGCCGCCGTCGACCAGCGAGACGCCGGCCGCGAAGAACGCGAAGATCGGCAGCGCGATCCCCGCGGAGACGGGCCGGACCACGTGCTCGTACTGGTGCGTGCGCGAGGACTTCTCGCCGAACAGGACGACGGCCGGGACCGTGAAGCCCAGGAGCACGCCCGCGACGGTCGCGTGGATCCCGGACGCGTGGACCAGGGCCCAGACGACGAACGCGAGCGGGAGCAGGAGCCACCAGTGCGTCCGGCGTCGGCGCACCAGGAACGCGAACAGCGCGACGCCCACGAGCGCCAGGCCCAGCGGGGCCCAGTGCAGCGTCTCGGTGTAGAAGACCGCGATGACGACGATCGCGAGCAGGTCGTCGACCACGGCGAGCGTGAGCAGGAACGTGCGGATCGCGGTCGGGAGCCCGCGGCCGAACACTGCGAGGACCGCGAGCGCGAACGCGATGTCGGTCGCGGTCGGGATGGCCCAGCCGTGCACCGCGTCGGCGCCCCCGCCCCACAGCGCGACGGTGACGTAGAGGATCGCGGGCACGACCATGCCGCCCACGGCCGCGAGCATGGGCACCCCGGCCTGGCGCGGGTTGCGCAGCGAGCCCGAGACGAACTCCTGCTTGAGCTCGACGCCGACCACGAAGAAGAAGATGGCCAGCAGCCCGTCGGCGGCCCACGTGGACAGCGACAGGTCGAGGTGCAGCGCCTCGGGACCGAACGTCAGCGCGGACAGGTCGAAGTACGCCGCACGCCAGGGCGAGTTGGCCCACACGAGCGCGATGATCGCGGCCCCGATGAGGAGCGCACCGCCCGTGGTCTCGCGCGTGACCCAGCGCTTCCAGCGCTGCGCAGCGGTGGGGCGCGTCGTCGGCAGGGGAGCGGGGGCGGGGTTCTGGCTGCCCGACGGCGACGCGCTCGCCGGGAGGTTCGTCGCACCGTCCGCGGTCGCCGGGCCGGGGGTCGCGTCGCTCGTGCGAGGGGAGTCGTCCGGGGTGGGGGTGTGCTGCTCGTGCGTGCTCACAGGTCTCCTGCGGTTGAGGGGTCGTCGACGTCACGCCGACCAGACTTCCCGGCACACCAGCCTCCCATCTTACCGGTCGAGCGGCTCGGTCGGTCTGGGCCGGCTCTCGGTGGACGGTCCTGAAGGAGGACGGTGGGATCGCCCGGGGACGCCGGAAGGTGGACCTCGGCGGGCGACAGGTCCGCCGAAAGGGGGATGTCTCGGACACCTCGCCCACGGGAGCATGGACAGGTGTACGAGAAACTCTCCGACCGGCCCGAGCCCGACGTCCCTCCTGGCACCCCGGAGGAGACCGTCGTCGGGTGCTCGTCCGCCGACACGCTGTTCCTCCGCGTCGTCCTCCCGGTCCTCGGCGCCGTGGCCGGGGTCGGCCTGCGCTGGCTCGCGGCCTGGATGGCCGGTCTGTCGTGGGCGCCGTGGCAGGGCATCGCCCGGTCGGTCGACACGCTCGCCGACAGGTGGGGGGCGTGCACGGTCGTCGGGCTCGGGATCCTGGGCGCTCTCCTCGGGGCGGTCCTCGCCCAGCACCTGGTCGAGACCATGGGGCGCATCGCCGTGACGTCCACGGGGGCCGGGTTCAGGACCAAGGACACCCTCGAGACCCTCGGGCGGTCCGACGTGACGGACGTGTACGTCGAGGACCAGGAGATCGTCCTCCTCGCAGGCGAGCGGGAGGTCGGTCGGTGGCCCGCGGACCTGCCCTTCGCGAAGGTCCGGGAGGCGTTCACGAGCCACGGGTGGCCCTGGCGGGAGACCGGCGACCCGTTCCGTGCGGCCTACCGCCGCTGGGAGATCGGCGACCCGGGGCTTCCCACGGGCGCCGACGCGCTCCTGCGGGCACGGGCCGGCCTGATGGACGCGGGAAAGACCGACCACGTCCGCGCGCTGCGAGCAGACCTTGCGGCGATCGGGGTCGTCGTACGGGACGACGGGGCCGCCCAGCACTGGCGACCGGCTTCCCCGGCTGCCCCCACGGGGGCGGTCGGCGTCGAGCGCCGCGCCTGAGGCCGTCAGCCCGCCTCGGCGACCAGCCCGGCGAGCTTGGTCACCGTGTTCCAGTTCCGCGCCGTGCCCCACAGCCCGACCGCCCGCAGCAGCACCGCGGGCGTGAGCCTCGAGGTCCCGACACCGCCCTGGTACCAGGTGTAGCTGACAGGCCCGGACCACGCCATGTGCTCGACCCCGTAGCTCAGCGGGTCGAGGGCGGCGACCCGTTCGGGATCAGGTGCCGCAGGGTAGAACGTCAGCAGCAGGTGCGACGGGTCCTGGCTCGCGGCCTCGGGAAACGGGTTCGCCGTGACCGCCCGCTCGAGGTCCGCGCCCGTCAGCGCGAGCACGTCGACGTCCAGCCCCAGGCGCCGGGCGAGCCCCGCGCGCACGAGGCGCGCGACGTCGTCGGGCCCCGAGGCTCCCGACGTCCCCGGCGAGACGACGAGGTTCCCGCTGTTCAGGAGCGTGCGCGCGTCCGCGAACCCCGCGTCCTGCGCGACCGCGCGCAGGTCTGCGGAGGGGACCTTGCGGCCCCCTCCCACGTTCACCCCGCGCAGCAGCACCGCGCAGGCCGACGGGACACCGGACCCGGCCACGCCTCAGCCCAGCAGGTTGCGCGTCGAGGCCGGCATGCTCGGCGCCACCGCCACGGGCGGGCGGACCACGCAGCGGAAGCCGATGTGGCTCGTCGCGGTGTCGACCGCCTGGGGAGAACGAGCCGCGGGCCGGTAGCGCAGGCAGTACTCCGGTGCGCACAGGTGCGACCCGCCCTTGAGGACCTTGCGAGGGATCGCCGAGCCGGGCTCGGCGCTCGCGGCCGCGAGCGCGTCCGAGGAGTCGGCGGGTGCGTCGCCGGCCCCCTCGACCGTCGCCCGGCTGCCCAGGGGGTCGTGCGGGGCGGGGTGGGCCGCTGCCATGGCCGCGCCCGTGCTCGGCGCGCAGCACGCGGGGATCTCGATCGTGAGCGCGTCGCGCGCGGCCGCGACCTCCTCGGCCGTGCGCGCGTCGGCCGCGTGGCTGGGGGTGTAGAAGGACGACGTCCACTCCCAGACGTTGCCCGTCATGTCGGCGAGCCCGAACCCGTTCGCGGGGAACGTCCCCACAGGGCTCGTGCCCACCCAGCCCCGCGCGCCCGTGTTCCGGTAGGGGAACGAGCCCTGCCAGTGGTTCGCGAGCAGCTCGCCGTCGGGCCGGTACTCGTCGCCCCAGGCGAACCGCGCGCCGTCGAGCCCGCCGCGACCCGCGTACTCCCACTCGGCCTCGGTCGGGAGCGACCGGCCCGCCCACGCCGCGTACGCCTGGGCGTCCTCGAACGAGACCTGCACGACCGGGTGGTCCTCGCGCCCGGTGATCGAGCTGCCCGGGCCGTGCGGTGCGCTCCACCGGGCCCCGGGCTGCCAGCGCCACCACTGGCGCCAGTCGGAGAGGTTCACCGGGCCCGCGGTCGGGGTGAAGACGAGCGCCCCCGGCTGGAGGTCCTCGACCGCGACGCCCGGGTAGTCGGCCGGGTCGAGCGGGCGCTCGGCGACCGTGACGTAGCCCGTCGCGTCGACGAACGCCGCGAACTGCGCGTTGGTCACGGGGTGCTGCTCGATCTCGAACGGGCCGACCGTGACCTCGTGGACCGGGGCCTCGTCGGGGTAGAAATCGGTCGATCCCCGCCGGTAGGTGCCGCCGGGCAGCGGGACCAGGGGCGAGAGGGGCGAGGTTCCGCCCGTCGTCGAGCGGGCTGTCGGGCCCGGCATCAAGCCGGGCAGGGCGGCGCCCGCCGTCGTCTCGCCGACCGGACCTCGTGCCTGCTCGGGTGCCGATGACGTGCCCGCTGCCGTGTCCATGCGTCTCCTCGTGTCGAGCTCGTTCTCGATACTGCTCTGATACCGCCCCGGTGCTGCTCCGGTGGCGGGCTGTGCCTGCCGCCGCGTGTGCCTGCCGCCGCGCCGACGCCGCTGGTGGGCGGCCGTCGGGTGTGCTGTGACCTGCAGCGATGCCGCCCGGCCTGCTCGCACGACCCGCCCGACCGAGCCTAGTGCCGCGAGCGGTGGCGGGAGTAGTCAACACCTCGGCAGCAGTCGAGCACCTCTGTCGTGTCCGTCGGGCCATGTAACGCGAGGTGGAGGCCGGCCGTCGAGGTAGAGGGTTCGTGCCCTCTACCTCGACGCCGGCCCTCTACCTCGGCGGACCACGTCCCGGGCGCGTGACGTGCCCCACGGCGGGGGCTTCTCTCTCGACCCGGCGGTCGCTTGGGCGTATATTCCGACGGGAATATTCCTGGGGGAGCGAACGCGTCCGAGCGCTCGGCGCGAGCGCCCGGCCCGTCGGTCGGTTGGCCCCGCCGACCATCACGGCCCGCCCGGCCGCCCGAACCAAGCGACGAACGAACGAACGAACCGCCGTCAGGAGGCGAGAGCATGGCACGCAAGGAGCTGTCCGCCGCCGCTCTCCTCCTCCTCGGGCTCCTCCACGAGCAGCCCATGCACCCCTACCAGGTCCACCAGACGCTCAAGCAGCGCGGGGACGACCGGCTCGCGAGCATCACGCCGGGCTCGGTCTACCACGCGATGGACCGCCTCGCGGCGGACGGGTACGTCGAGGTGGTCGGCACCGACCGCGAGGGCAACCGGCCCCAGCGGACCACGTACCGGCTGACGGACGCCGGGCGGGACGCGTTCGCGGACCGCACGGCCCTGCTCCTCGGTCACCCCCGGCGCGAGCACCCGTGCTTCCCGCTCGCCCTGTCCCAGGCCCACGCGATCGACCGCCAGAGCGCGGTCGACGCGCTGCGTGCCCGCCGGACCGCGACGGCCGACGAGCTCGCCTCCTACACCAGCAGGTACGACGTCGTCCGGCACCACGGGCTGCCGCGTCGCCTCCTGCTCGACGTCGAGTACGACATCCACCGGATCGAGTCCGAGCTGGCCTGGCTCGACGGCCTGCTCGCCGACCTCGACTCCGGAGCCCTGGACTGGGACGAGTCCGTCCCGCAGTCCTTCCGTGACTTCGCTGCCGCCCGCTCGCACGCGGCAGCGACGGATCACGTGCCCTGACGGGCCGCCGGCGTCACGCCGGTACCGCTGCTCGCGCAGCCTTCTCGCACACCCCCGCACCTCTCCGAGCCCCGAGGACCACCCATGACCACGCCACCCTCTTCCGGGAGCCTGCCGACGGCCGGCACCCGGACGGACCCCGCCACGCCACCCGCCCCCGCCGACGCGCCCGCGGGCCCGCCGGCCGGTGCTCCTGCCGGACCACCGCTCGTCGACCTCGGCGGGCGCAGCCCGTGGAGCATCCTGCCCGCGCTGTGCCTGGGCTTCTTCATGATCATGGTCGACACCACGATCGTGAACATCGCGGTCCCCACGCTGGTCGACACGTTCGACACGACCCTGACCGCGGTGGGCTGGGTCAACAGCGCCTACCTGCTCAGCTACGCGGTGCTCCTCCTGCTCGCCGGGCGCCTGGGTGACAGGTTCGGCCCCAAGCCCGTGTTCGTCCTGGGCCTCGTGGTCTTCACGCTCTCGTCGCTGTGGTGCGGGCTGTCGGGATCGGTCGAGATGCTCATCGTGGCGCGCGCGGTCCAGGGCGTCGGCGCGGCACTCATGACCCCGCAGACCATGTCGATGATCACGCGCGTCTTCCCGCCGCGCCAGCGCGGGGCCGCGATGGGTCTGTGGGGAGCGGTCGCGGGCGTCGCGACCATCGCGGGCCCGCTGCTCGGCGGCGTGTTCGTCGAGACCTGGGGCTGGGAGTGGATCTTCTTCGTCAACATCCCCGTGGGCGTCGTGGCTCTCGTCCTGGCGCTGCGGAGCCTGCCGTCGCTTCCCACCAACAAGCGCAGCTTCGACATGATCGGCGTCGCGCTCTCGATCGTGGGCCTGTTCCTGTTCGTGTTCGGCCTGCAGGAGGGCGAGACCTACCACTGGGGCACCGTCGTGGGACCGCTCACCATCTGGTCGATCATCGGCCTGGGCGTCCTGGTGCTCGCGGCGTTCGTGCTGTGGCAGCGGCACCTGGGCGACCGCGCCCTGCTGCCGCTCACGCTGTTCCACTCGCGCAACTTCTCGCTCGCGAACGTGTCCGGCATGGCCGTGTCGTTCGGGATGATCGGGATCTTCTTCCCGCTGACGATCTTCCTGCAGTCGATCCTGGGGCTCTCGCCGATCGAGGCCGCGCTCATCAACCTGCCGGGATCGCTCGTGTCCGGCGTCGTGGCGCCGTTCGCCGGCAGGTTGTCCGACCGGATCCCGGCCAAGTGGGTCGTCGCGACGGGCTTCGCGCTGCTCGCCGCCTCGGTCGTGTGGCTGAGCGTCGCGATCACGCCCGACGCGAGCACCCTGTCCATCGTCGCGCCCATGACCCTGTTCGGGATCGGGACCGGGGCCGTGTTCTCGCCGCTCGCGAACCTCGCGACCTCGGGGCTCGACCACCGCACGGCGGGCGCCGGTGCGGGCGCGTTCAACACGTTCCGCCAGGTGGGCGGCGTGATCGGCTCGGCCGCGATCGTCGCGACCCTCACGAGCCGGCTCTCGGCGACCCTGCCCGCGGCCGCGCGCGACGCCGCGGCGGGCCTGCCCGCCGACCTGCGTCAGCCGTTCGTCGACGGCTTCGCGTCGGCCGGCGGGGCGTTCACCGGGGGAGCCCAGGCCATGGAGCTGCCCGCCGGCATCCCGCCCGAGGCCGCGGCGCAGATCCGCGAGGCCGCCACGACCGCGCTGCACCAGGGCTTCTCGGTCGCGGTCGGGCAGACGCTGCTCGTCACGTCGGCGGTCCTGGTGATCGGGCTCGTCGCGGCGCTCGCCATGCGCGCGACGCACGTCGCGCACGCGGACTGAGCACTCGCGGACGGTGCCCGACGGCGGAGCGCACGTGCCGCCGTCGGGCCCCCGGGGCTCGCCCGCCCCGTCCCAGGGGGTGGGCGAGCCCTGCTCGCGTGAACGGCAGGTGACATCTCGGACGCGCGGCGTGTCAGGTCGACACGGCCGAACTTCACGGGCGTAGTTTCGAGCGTGACGGACGACACACGTCGTCCTCCGGGAGGCCATCCGATGGAGTTTCTGCTCCGCGCAGGAGGGCCGGCACCGGCCATCCGTCGGCCGGTCGCCTGCCCCACCCAGCGAGAACGGCGCCGCGCGCCGGAGGGAGCCTGCTGTGGTCCGAACCGCCTCTGCTTCTGGAGCTGCACCCGACGTCACGGGCGTCGCGTCCCCTGACCCGACGAGCCCCGACCCCGCGACCTCCGCGGCCCGTCGTACCTTCGTCATCGACACGTCCGTGCTCCTGTCCGACCCGCGAGCGATGCTGCGCTTCGCCGAGCACGACGTCGTCCTCCCCGTCGTCGTCATCACCGAGCTGGAGGCCAAGCGGCACCACGCCGAGCTCGGGTACTTCGCCCGCAGCGCGCTGCGCATGCTCGACGACCTGCGGGTCAAGCACGGTCGGCTCGACGCCCCGCTGCCCGTGGGGGCCGTCGGCGGGACGCTGCGGGTCGAGCTCAACCACACGGACCCGACGGTGCTCCCCGCCGGGTTCCGCCTGGGCGACAACGACACGCGCATCCTGTCGGTCGCGGCCAACCTCGCGAGCGAGGGCTGCGACGTGACCGTGGTGTCCAAGGACCTGCCCATGCGGGTCAAGGCCTCCGCCGTGGGGCTGCGGGCCGAGGAGTACCGGGCCGAGCTCGCGATCGACTCGGGCTGGACGGGCATGGGCGAGATCGACGTGAGCGACGAGCAGATGGCCGACCTGTGGGAGCACGAGTCGGTCGAGCTCTCGGCTCTCGACGCCGCCACGGTCGCGGCCGCCGAGCCGCTCCTGGTGCACTCGGGGCTCGTGATCCACTCGCCGCGGGGTTCCGCGCTGGGTCGCGTCACGGCCGACAAGCACGTGCAGCTCGTCCGGGGGGACCAGGACGTGTTCGGCGTGCACGGGCGCTCGGCCGAGCAGCGCATCGCGATCGACCTGCTGCTCGACCAGGAGATCGGGATCGTGTCGCTCGGCGGGCGCGCCGGGACGGGCAAGTCCGCGCTCGCGCTCTGCGCGGGCCTCGAGGCCGTGCTCGAGAAGAGGCAGCACCGCAAGATCATGGTCTTCCGCCCCCTGTACGCCGTGGGCGGCCAGGAGCTCGGCTACCTGCCCGGCTCCGAGGCCGAGAAGATGAACCCGTGGGCGCAGGCCGTGTTCGACACCCTGGGCGCGCTCGTGTCCAAGGAGGTCATGGACGAGGTCGTGGACCGCGACGTGCTCGAGGTCCTGCCCCTGACCCACATCCGCGGGCGCTCGCTCCACGACGCGTTCGTCATCGTCGACGAGGCCCAGTCGCTCGAGCGCAACGTCCTGCTGACCGTGCTCTCGCGCATCGGGCAGTCCTCCCGGGTCGTCCTCACGCACGACGTGGCCCAGCGCGACAACCTGCGCGTCGGTCGGCACGACGGCGTCGCCGCGGTGATCGAGGCGCTCAAGGGGCACCCGCTGTTCGCGCACGTGACCCTCACGCGCTCCGAGCGCTCTCCCGTCGCGGCGCTCGTGACCGAGATGCTGGAGAGCATCGAGGTCTGACCTCGCCGGATCCGGTGCGTCGTGGCCCCCGGTCCTCACGGACCGGGGGCCACGACCGTGCACGATGCCTCGCTCGGGCCCGTCCGAAGGTCGGCTCTCCGACGTCGACCGGCATACTCGGTGCGATGAGCACAGGTCAGCAAAGTCCCGCGGTCCTCGTCCCCTCGGACCCGGCGTGGGGCGAGCGGGCCGCGGCCCTTCTCGCGGACGTGCGTCGTGCGTTCGCTCCCCTCGAGGGAGCGGACGAGATGCGCTACGACCACATCGGGTCCACGGCGGTCCCCGGGCTCGCCGCCAAGCCCTTCCTCGATCTCCAGGTGCGTGTCCCGGTGCTGCTTCCTGTCGAGGACTGGGCGCACGCCCTCGGGTCGACGACCTTCCGTCAGGCGCACGGCAGCAGGCCCGACTCCCCGGGTGTCACGTTCGATCTCCCGCGAGGGCGAACGGGACGCGACGACGAGACCCTCTGGAGGAAGTCCCTCTTCGTCTCGGCCGTGCCCGCCGCGATCCTGCACGTCCGGCGGTCCGACTCGCCCTGGGGCGCGTACACCGTCGCGCTCCGGGACCTCCTGCGCGACGACCCGCGCCGGCGTGCGCAGTACGAGCGCCTCAAGAGCCGGCTGGCTCGCGAGCACGCGGAGGACGGCGACTACGACGACTACACGCGAGCCAAGACCGTGTTCTTCGACGAGGTGCAGGACGAGATCGAGCGCCGGGTGCGAGCCTAGGCTCGAAGCCCCTGGCTCAGACCGCGGCATCTCCGGCGAGGGGTGCTGCCGGACGGCTCCGCGCGTGGACCAGCACCACGGCGAGCACGCCGACCAGGGCGCCGACCGCGGTGTCGAGGGCCCGGTCCAGCGCGATGCCCTCGCCCGACCCGCCGAGCGACGTCATGAGCAGGGCCATGGGCGTGATGGTCAGCATCGCGAGGCCGTAGTGACGCCCCACGACGATCTCGGTCACGACCTGGAGCACGACGACGAGCGCCGCGGTCGCCCAGAAGCCGAGGTGCGCGTCGAGCAGCGGCCACGCGATCAGGGCGCCCGCGACCGTGCCGAGCGCCCGCTGGAGCGCACGGACCACGGCGTGCTGCGTCGTCGTGCCCTGGAGCGTCGCGGTGGCGCCCATCGCGGCCCAGGCCGGGTGCCCGAACCCGGCGACCTGCGCGAGCCCCGCCGCGGCGGCCGCTGCGAGCGTCACGCGCGCCGCGCGCAGACCCCAGCCTCCGTCGGTGAGCGACGCGCGGGCGGTCGCGCGCAACGAGAGGCGTGAGGGGAGGTCGGCGGGCGTCCCGGCCGCGCCGGAGAGCTCGTCGGCGAGCCGCAGCGCGGTCACGCGCGTGCGGCCGTGCGAGGCGTCGTCGGCGAGGACGGTCCGGGCGAGGGCCACGGCGTCCCGTGCCCGCCCGACGGCGCCACGGTCGTCGGGTGCGAGGGCTGCGGCCTCGGCGGCGAGCGTCGCGCGCCGCACCGCCAGCCGTGCCGGACCGCTCGGCCGGACCAGAAATCCTGCCAGGCACACGACGCAGGCGACCACGACGCCCAGGAGCGCGGCGAGGCCTCGCGGGGCCAGGTCGGCGAACGCGGGTGATCCCGCCAGGCCCGCGCCCGCGGCGAAGACGACGATCGTGGCGCCGGGTGCGCCCGTGCGCAGGAGCTGGCACAGCGCGGTCATGCCGCCGGCGAGCAGCGCGACGATCCCGAGCGTCACCGCGGCGGGGGCGCCCGCGGCCGTGACCGCGGTCGTGAGCAGGATCGAGCCGATCATGGTCGTGCCGACCAGCGCGAGCAGCGCGGCGCGACGGCGGTACGGGTCGAACCGGCCGTAGAGCGAGGTCAGGGCGCCGAGGGCCGCGAAGCCCGCGAGCTCCTGGTGACCGCTCGTCGCGGCGAGGACGAGCGTGAGCGCGACGCTCGCCCCGCACCGCAGGGCTGCCGCGAGGGTCGCGTCGACCGAGGTGAGGCGCAGGGCGGCCCGCAGGTGCGCGGGGTCGAGGACCTCGCGCGCGGCGGTGCGGACCGGGGTGCGTTGGTCGGGTGAGTGCTGCTCGGTGGTGGCGTGGGCGGGCATGACGGTGGCGGTCGACGAGGAGAGTGGCATCCCGTCCAGGATACGCCTCGTTCGCAGATGTTTCACTAGTGAACTAATTGGGCCGGGCACTACGCTGGTCCCGTGGACTACGTGGAGCGCCTGCGCGAGCAGTGGGCAGAGCAGATGCCCGACGTCGACGTGTCGCCCGCCGACTCGATCGGCCGGATCACCCGTATCGCGGCGCTCCTGGCCGAGGCGAGCGACGCCGCCCTCGCGCAGCGGTCCCTGACCCGGCCCGAGCTCGAGGTGCTCACGGCCCTGCGGCGCGCGGGGCGGCCACTGCGCGCACGCGAGGTCACGACCATCACGCGCGCGCCCGGCGCCTCGATCACCAAGCGGCTCGACCACCTCCAGCGCGAGGGCCTGGTCGAGCGGACCGTCGTCGAGCGCGACCGGCGCGGGGTGCTGCTATCGCTCACCGAGGAGGGTGAGCGCCTCGTCGACGAGCTCTTCCCCGCCCAGCTCGACCGCGAACGTGCCGCGCTCGACGGGCTCACCGACGACGAGCGCGAGCGCCTCGCCGAGCTGCTCGCGATCGTGCTGCGCCGGGTGGACCCGGTCGAGTACTGAGCCTGGCGTGGCGGGCCCGTGGTTCGGCCCCTGCTGCAGCCGGCCCTGCCCTGCCCAGCCCCGCCGCGGACAGGGCGTCCGGCATCGGAGGACGGAGCAACGACGGACGGCGTGGGCCGGGTGCAGTCACCCGGCCCACGCCGTCCGTCGTCCTCGCCGAGGCACGCGTCCCGAGGGCGCCGCTGCCTCAGTCGTTCTGGAGGGTCACGCCTGCGGCGGGCGCGTCATCGACAGGACGTCGAGCGCCGTGTCGAGCTGCGCCTCGGTGACCTCGCCGCGCTCGACGAAGCCCAGGTCGATCACTGCCTCGCGGACCGTGATGCCCTGCTTGACCGAGTGCTTGGCGACCTTGGCCGCCGCCTCGTAGCCGATCACGCGGTTGAGCGGCGTGACGATCGACGGCGAGGACTCCGCGAGCGCGCGCGCACGCTCGACGTTGGCCGTGATGCCCGTGACGGTCTTGTCCGCGAGGACGACCGACGCGTTCGAGAGCAGGCGGATCGACTCGAGCACGCCCAGCGCGATGACCGGGATCTGCACGTTGAGCTCGAACGAGCCGCTCGCGCCGGCCCACGCCACGGTCGCGTCGTTGCCGATCACGCGCGCGGCGATCATGAGGACGGCCTCCGGGACGACGGGGTTGACCTTGCCCGGCATGATCGACGAACCCGGCTGCAGGTCGGGGATGAAGATCTCGCCGAGGCCCGTGTTGGGGCCCGAGCCCATCCAGCGCAGGTCGTTGCAGATCTTGGTGATCGAGACCGCGATGGTGCGCAGCGCGCCCGAGAGCTCGACGAGCCCGTCGCGCGAGCTCTGCGCCTCGAAGTGGTCGCGCGCCTCGGTCAGCGGCAGGCCCGTGTCCTCGACCAGCAGCGCGATGACGCGCTGCGGGAAGCCGGCCGGCGTGTTGATGCCCGTGCCGACGGCCGTGCCGCCCAGGGGGACCTCGGCCGCACGGGGGAGCGCCGACTCGAGGCGCTCGATCCCGTAGCGCATGGCTGCCGCGTACCCGCCGAACTCCTGGCCGAGCGTGACCGGGGTCGCGTCCATGAGGTGCGTGCGGCCCGACTTGACGACCGTCGCGAACTCGGTCGCCTTGGCCTCGAGGGCCTCCGCGAGGTGCGTCAGGGCCGGGATCAGGTCGTGCACGACGCCCGCGGTCGCGGCCAGGTGCACCGACGTCGGGAAGACGTCGTTGGACGACTGCGAGGCGTTGACGTGGTCGTTCGGGTGGACCTCGCGGCCCAGCGAGCGCGTGGCGAGCGTCGCGAGGACCTCGTTGGTGTTCATGTTCGACGACGTGCCGGAGCCCGTCTGGAAGATGTCGATCGGGAAGTGGGCGTCGTGCGCGCCCGAGGCGACCTCGTCGGCGGCGGCCACGATGGCGGCCGCGACGTCCTCGTCGAGCACCCCCAGCTCGGCGTTGGCGCGCGCGGCGGCCTTCTTGACACGAGCGAGGGCCTCGATGTGGCTGCGCTCGAGAGGAGTGCCCGACAGCGGGAAGTTCTCCACGGCGCGCTGCGTCTGCGCGCGGTAGAGGGCGGCCGCGGGGACGCGGACCTCACCCATGGTGTCGTGCTCGATGCGGTAGTCGGAAGCGTCGGCAGAAGTCATGGGGCTAATGGTGCCGCACGAGCGCGGGTGATCTCGAACCCGGCCGCGGGGTGGGTGCGTGCTGCACGTCACCCGCGCGGGCCGGTTCCGGTGCGGGAGTCGGGCGCTCAGACGTCCGGCGTGTCCTCGACGTCGCCCACGACCTCGACGAGCCGGGCGCGGCCGTCCGCGAGCGTGTACTCGACGCCGACGATCGCGAGCCGACCCTCGGCCACGGCGTCGGCCAGGGCTGCCGAGTAGCCGTGGAGCATGTCGACCGTGTGGCGCACGTGCTCGCGGCGCAGCGTGTCCGGGTCGAGGGTCGCGAGGCTGCCCGTGCTGCTCGTGATGTTGACGATCGAGGGGATGACCCGGTCCACGACCGCACGGACGAACCCGTCGGCCTGCTCGCCGGTCGCGAGCGTGTGGGCCGCGGCGGCGATCGCGCCACAGCTGTCGTGGCCGAGCACGACCACGAGCGGCGTGCCCAGGATGTTGACCCCGTACTCGATCGACCCGATCACGGTCGTGTCCAGGACGTGACCCGCGGTCCGCACGACGAACACGTCGCCCAGTCCCTGGTCGAAGATGATCTCGGCGGCGACACGCGAGTCGGCGCAGCCGAAGATCACGGTGTGCGGGTGCTGCGCGACGCTGAGCTCCGCCCGCCGAGCGGCACCCTGCGAGGGGTGCTCCATCTCGTCGCGGACGAAGCGCCCGTTCCCGTCGCGGAGCATGGCCCAGGCCTTGGCGGGGGTCAGCGCGGGTGGGGTCTGCTCGGTCGTCTCAGTCGTGGTCACAACCTCCATGCTCGCTCATGGGGGCCTGTCCCGTCGGCGGTGTTCACGATCCGACCCTCGCCGTGGACACGGCGACCCGGCCGCGCGGGCGAGCGGCGCCGTCGGGCCCTCGGACGAGCGGCTCGACGGCCCATCGGAATGTCCCTCCTGTGGCGAGTCGTCCGGGAACGGTGTAGCCCTGGGAGGAGTGAACCAACCGAGAACGGGCACGGCGCAGCGCCCGTTGGACGAAGGGGAGACCGTGCACCGACGCATCCGGGCACTCGCCGCGGCACTCGCTGTCGCGACCGTCGTGCCGCTCGCCGCGTGCAGCACGGGAGAGGGCTCCGGCCCGCCCGTGCTCACCTGGTACATCAACCCGGACAACGGAGGACAGGCCGCGATCGCGGCGTCCTGCACCGAGGCGGCAGGGGGCGCCTACACGATCGAGACGTCCCTCCTGCCGCGTGACGCCGCCGCCCAGCGCGAGCAGCTCGCGCGGCGCCTCGCCGCGAAGGACTCGTCGATCGACCTGATGAGCCTCGACCCGCCGTTCATCCCCGAGCTCGCCGAGGCGGGCTTCCTCGCCCCCGTGCCGGAGGACGTCGCGACGGCCGCGACCACAGACGTCGTGCAGGGCGCGATCGACGGCTCGACGTGGAAGGGAGAGCTCGTCGCGATCCCGTTCTGGGCCAACACCCAGCTCCTCTGGTACCGCAAGTCGGTCGCCGAGGCCGCGGGGCTCGACCTCGCTCAGCCCGTGACCTGGGACCAGCTCATCGACGCCGCGCAGTCCCAGGACAAGTACCTCGCGGTCCAGGGCGCCAAGGCCGAGTCGCTGACCGTGTGGATCAACGCCCTCGTCGCGTCGGCGGGCGGTCAGATCCTCGAGAACCCCGAGGCCCCCGCGGACGAGCTGAAGCTCGGGCTCGAGACCGACGCGGGTCGTGACGCGGCCCGCATCATCGGTGAGATCGGGACGTCGGGCGTCGGCGGACCGGGCCTGCCGAGCGCCGACGAGTCGGCCTCGCTCACGCTCTTCCAGGGGGACAAGGGCTCGTTCATGGTCAACTGGCCGTTCGTCTGGTCCTCGACGCAGGGCGGCGTCGAGGCGGGCTCGCTCGACCAGTCGCTGCTCGACGACATCGGCTGGACGCTCTACCCGCAGACCGTCGAGGGCAAGGACACGCGTCCGCCCTATGGCGGCATCAGCCTGGGCGTCGGGGCCTTCAGCGACCACACCGACCTCGCCTACGAGGCCGCGCAGTGCATCGTGACCCCCGAGAACCAGGCCGCGTACTTCGTGTCGGACGGCAACCCGGCGGCCAGCACGACGGCCTACGACGACCCGGCCGTGCAGGAGGCCTATCCCATGTACGACGTGATCCGGCAGTCGCTCGAGCAGGCCGCACCCCGGCCGCAGACCCCGTTCTACAACGAGGTCTCGACGGGTCTGCAGCAGACCTGGTACCCGCCGTCGAGCGTGACCGAGGACGGTACCCCCGTGAAGTCGACCGACTTCATCACCGCCGTCCTGCGAGGGGAGCGACTCCTGTGAGCACCGAGACCCGGGGCGCCCACCCGGCCCGGCCCACGCCGGACCCCGCGCCCGGCGCGGACCGCGGACCCGACAAGAAGGCCAGGGCCGCGCGCAGCGACCGGGCCCGGGCCGAGGCCCGCCTCGGGTGGTACCTCGCCGGACCCGCGTTCGTCGTGATGCTGGCCGTGACGCTCTACCCGATCCTCCAGGCCTTCTACGACTCGCTGTTCAACTACAAGCTCACGGCCCCCGACGACCGCTCGTTCGTGGGCCTCGGCAACTACGTCGTGATCCTCACCGACCCCGTGTGGTGGCGAGACTTCGCCGTGACGTTCTTCATCATGGTCGTCTCCGTGGTGGTCGAGCTCGTCCTGGGCTTCGCGCTCGCGCTGGTCATGCACCGCGCGATCAGGCGGCTCCGTGGGCTGCTGCGCACCGCGATCCTCGTGCCCTACGGGATCATCACCGTGGTCTCGGCGTTCGCGTGGTTCTACGCGTTCGACATCACCTCGGGGTACGTCAACAGCTGGTTCGACTGGGTGCCCGGGATCGGGCCGGACCTCAACTGGTTCGCGCACCAGGGCACGAGCCTGTTCGTCATCATCGCGTCCGAGGTCTGGAAGACCACGCCGTTCATCTCGCTCCTGCTGCTCGCGGGCCTCGCCCAGGTCCCGGGAGACCTCGAGGAGGCCGCGAAGGTGGACGGGGCGACGGCCTGGCAGCGCTTCTCGCGCGTGATCGTGCCCAACATGAAGGCCGCGATCATGGTCGCCGTGCTGTTCCGCGCGCTCGACGCGTTCCGCATCTTCGACAACGTCTTCATCATGACCAACGGGGCGAACAACACCGAGGTCCTGTCCCTGCTGGCGTACCGGACCTCGATCGGCCAGCTCCAGATCGGCATGGGCTCGGCCATCTCGGTCCTGCTGTTCCTGTGCGTGATCGGGATCTGCTTCGTCGCGATCAAGCTCTTCAAGGTGGATCTGGCCGGCGCGAGAGGGGAGCGATGATGGGCAGCGTCCTGAGCACCCGGGCCCGCGTGTGGTGGGCCGTCATCACGATCGTCGTCCTCGTCGGAGCCCTGTTCCCGGTCGTCTCGATCCTCATGACGAGCTTCAAGGGTCCGAGCGACATCAACTCGGGCACGTTCCTGCCCCCGCAGTGGAGCACCGACAACTACGGGCAGATCCTGTCCTCGAGCGGGTCCGCGCAGGAGCTCTTCCTGTCGGCCCTGCGGAACTCGGTGGGCATCTCGCTCATCGCGACGGCCATCGCGGTGGTCCTCGCGACCCTCGCCGCGTACGCGATCGCGCGCCTCGACTTCCCGGGCAAGCGGCTGATCCTCACGACCGCGCTCGGGGTGTCGATCTTCCCCGTGGTCTCGATCGTCACACCGCTGTTCAACCTGTGGCGCAACATCGGGTTGTACGACACGTGGCTCGGGCTCATCATCCCGTACCTGTCGCTCACGCTCCCGATCGCCATCTGGACGCTCGCGGCGTTCTTCCGCCAGATCCCGTGGGAGCTCGAGCAGGCCGCGCAGGTCGACGGCGCGACGCCCTGGCAGGCGTTCCGCAAGGTCATCGTGCCGCTCGCGGCGCCCGGCGTGTTCACCACGGCGCTCATCGCGTTCTTCATCGCGTGGAACGACTTCATCTACGGCATCTCCTTGACGTCGACGAGCGCGGCCCGTCCGGTGCCCGCTGCCCTCGCGTTCTTCACGGGGGCGTCGTACTTCGAGGAGCCGACGGGCGCGATCTCGGCCGCTGCCGTGGTCGTGACGATCCCCGTGGTGATCCTCGTGGTGCTGTTCCAGCGCCAGATCGTCTCGGGACTCACGCAGGGGGCGGTCAAGGGATGAGCAGAGCCACCGGCCCGACGGCGCCGCCCGCCCCGAGCGGTCGCCGCACCCTGCGCACGGCGCGCCGCGCGCGGGTGCGATCTCTCCCGGCGGTGCGCGGCGCCGTCGGGCACCCGCGTGAGACCCCGTCCCGCCCCCGAACCCTTCGCTGCCCGACCCCCGACCGAGGAGAGACCTGATGGCGTCGATCACCCTCAAGGACATCGTCAAGAAGTACGGCGACGGGTTCCCCGCCGTGAACGGGGTGAGCATCGACATCGCCGACGGGGAGTTCGTGATCCTCGTCGGCCCGTCGGGCTGCGGGAAGTCGACGTTGCTGCGCATGATCGTCGGCCTCGAGGACATCACCTCGGGAGACCTGATGATCGACGGTCAGCGCGTCAACGAGAAGGCGCCCCGCGACCGCGACCTCGCGATGGTGTTCCAGAACTACGCGCTCTACCCGCACCTGACCGTCGGGGAGAACATCGCGTTCCCGCTGCGCCTGACCAAGGGGAAGTTCACCGACGCCGAGATCCGCGAGAAGGTCGAGCACGCCGCGGACCTGCTCGAGCTGCGCGAGCACCTGGACCGCAAGCCCGCGAACCTCTCGGGTGGGCAACGACAGCGTGTCGCGATGGGGCGCGCGATCGTGCGGGACGCCAAGGCGTTCCTGTTCGACGAGCCGCTGTCCAACCTGGACGCCAAGCTGCGCGGGCAGATGCGCACCGAGATCGCCCGGCTCCAGCGCCGCCTCGCGACCACGACCGTGTACGTGACCCACGACCAGACCGAGGCCATGACGCTCGGCGACCGTGTCGCGGTCCTGCGCAAGGGGGAGCTGCAGCAGCTCGCGAGCCCGCGGGCCCTGTACGAGCAGCCCGTCAACCTGTTCGTCGCGGGGTTCATCGGGTCGCCGCCCATGAACTTCCTCCCGGGGCAGGTCTCGGGGGACAGCATGGAGCTGCCGTTCGGGACGTTCGACATGCCCGAGCGGATCGTGAGCGCCGTCGGTGGCCGCGAGCTCGTGATCGTGGGGCTGCGCCCCGAGCACTTCGAGGACGCGCGGTTGGTCGACCCGACCAAGAAGGACCGGGGGCGGACGTTCGACGCGCAGATCGACGTGACGGAGTGGCTCGGCGCCGAGCTCTACGCCTACGTGCCGTTCGAGATGCACGCGTCGGTCGCCGAGCAGCTCGAGGAGCTCGACCGCGAGCTCGACGGGGAGGGCCTGCGCACCCAGTTCGTCGTCGCGCTCGACTCGGCGTCGCGCGTGCGGGACGGTGACACGACCGAGCTCTGGTTCGACCCCGACAAGATGATGGTCTTCGACCCCGAGACGGGGGAGAATCTCACGCACGACCAGGACGAGGTGGACCGGCTCGACCGCGAGAACGAGGAGGACCGGCGCGCCTCGCTCGAGCGGGCTCAGGCGCAGGCCGACGCTCAGGCGCAGAAGGCCAGCGCCTGAGCGGTACCGGTCAGTCGTCCTCGGTCGCCTCGGAGGCCCCGCCCGTCGCGGACGGGGCGTCTGCAGCGCGTGCCGACGCGAGGCGCTCGCGGGCGCCGTCGAGCCACTCCTGGCAGCGGGCCGCGAGGGCCTCGCCTCGCTCCCACAGCGCGAGCGAGGCCTCGAGCGGCTCGCCGCCGGCCTCGAGGCGCGACACGACCTGGACCAGCTCGTCGCGGGCCTGCTCGTAGGTGAGGTCCGCGACGTCGGCGTGGGGAGGGGTGGTGGTCATGGTGGTGGGCCTTCCTGGGCTGGGCTGGTCTGGTGGGGCGGGGTGGTGCTGGTGGCCGGACGGTCTCAGCGCACGGTGGCGTCGATCGCGCCCTGGGCGAGGCGGACGTGCAGCGCGTCGCCCGGGCTCACGTCGTCGGGGGAGCGGACGATCGCCCCGTCCGGTCCGTGCACGACGGCGTAGCCCCGCTCGAGCGTCGAGGCGGGGGACAGGGCGCGCACCTGGGCAGCGAGCCGGTCGACCTCGCCGTGCGCGCGCAGCAGGATCGCGTCGAGCGAGCGCCGGGCCCGGTCCCTCGCGGTGAGGACCTGCTGCTCGCGCGTCGAGATCATGGTCTCGGGGGCCGCGAGCACCGGGCGCGAGCGTGCGCTGTCCAGACGGGACTGCTCGCGCTGGAGCTGGTGCGTGATCGCGGCGCGGATCCGGGACCGGGCCTGCAGGACGCGCGCACGCTCCTCGCCCACGTCCGGCACGATGCGCTTGGCGGCGTCCGTGGGGGTCGAGGCGCGGTAGTCGGCGACGAGGTCCAGGAGCGGGGTGTCGGTCTCGTGGCCGATCGCGCTCACGAGCGGGGTGCGGCAGGCCGCCGCGGCCCGGACCAGGGCCTCGTTGCTGAACGGCAGGAGGTCCTCGACCGCGCCGCCGCCGCGCGCGACCACGATCACGTCGACGTCGGGGCGCGCGTCGAGCTCGGCGATCGCTGCGCTCACCTGCGCGACGGCGCCCGTGCCCTGGACCGCGACCTCGCGGATCTCGAAGCGCACCTGGGGCCAGCGGGCGCGGGCGTTGACCACGACGTCGTGCTCGGCCTTGGACTCGCGGCCGCACACCAGGCCGACGACCGCCGGGAGGAAGGGCAGCGGGACCTTGCGGGCCGCGTCGAACAGGCCCTCGGCGGCCAGGACCCGCTTGAGGTGCTCGATGCGGGCCAGCAGCTCGCCGATCCCGACCGTGCGCACCTCGCTCGCCTGGAGCTGGAACGACCCGCGCTTGGGCCAGAAGACCGGCTTGGCGTGGACGACGACGTGCGCGCCCTCGGTGAGCGGCGTGCTCGCGGCCTCGAAGACCTTGGCGAGGGCGGCGACCGGGAGCGACATGTCGGCGTCGGTGTCCCGCAGGGTCAGGAAGGCCATCGAGGCACCGGGGCGACGGTTGAGCTGGACGACCTGCCCCTCGACCCAGACGGGGGCCATCTTGTCGATGTAGGCCGTGATCTTGCTCGACAGCAGCCGGACGGGCCACGGGTTCTCCGCGGTCGTGTCGAGGGCCCGGGCGGGGAGCGCGGGCGGCGGGGCGGGGCTCGTGGGGTCGGCGGTGTCGGCGGGTCGGTCGGTCACGGGTCAAGACTGCCTCATGGGACTGACAGGGCCACCGTGTGCGCGCCGACCCGTGGGGATCCTGTGGAGTTGCTGCCAGGACCTGGCCCGGACCGCACGCCGACCCACCCGCACGGCCCGGCCCCGGGGGCCCGTCGCCTAGACTCGTGGGGTGACTTCCCCGACTGGTAAGCGTGTCCTCCTCGCCGCCCCCCGCGGCTACTGCGCGGGAGTCGACCGCGCCGTGATCGCGGTCGAGAAGGCGCTCGAGCACTACGGCGCCCCCGTGTACGTCCGCAAGGAGATCGTCCACAACAAGTATGTCGTCGAGTCGCTGAGCGACAAGGGCGCGGTCTTCGTCGACGAGACCGACGAGGTACCCGAGGGCGCGCGCGTCGTGTTCTCGGCCCACGGGGTCTCGCCCGCCGTCCACGAGGCCGCCGCCCAGCGCAACCTCCAGACGATCGACGCGACGTGCCCCCTGGTCACCAAGGTGCACAAGGAGGCCGTGCGCTTCGCGGCGGACGACTACGACATCCTGCTGATCGGTCACGAGGGGCACGAGGAGGTCGAGGGGACGGCCGGCGAGGCGCCGGACCACGTCCAGGTCGTCAACTCGCCCGACGACGCCGCGAACGTCACGGTCCGCGACCCGGAGAAGGTCGTCTGGATCTCGCAGACGACGCTGTCGGTCGACGAGACCATGGAGACCGTCGACCGCCTGCGCGAGCGTTTCCCGACGCTCCAGAACCCGCCGTCGGACGACATCTGCTACGCGACGCAGAACCGTCAGGTCGCGGTGAAGAAGCTCGCCCCCGAGTGCGAGCTCGTGATCGTGGTCGGTTCGGCCAACTCGTCGAACTCGGTGCGACTGGTCGAGGTCGCCCTGGGCGCCGGCGCGGACGCGTCGTACCGCATCGACCGCGCGCAGGAGATGGACGAGTCCTGGCTCGAGGGCGTGACGACGGTCGGTGTGACGTCGGGGGCCTCGGTCCCGGAGATCCTCGTCAACGACGTGCTGGCGTACCTGGCCGAGCGCGGCTACGGCGACGTCCAGGAGGTGCGCACCGCGACCGAGGACCTCATGTTCTCCCTCCCCAAGGAGCTGCGCGCGGACCTCAAGGCCGCGGGCAACGCGCCTGCGCGCCCGCGCCGCGAGAACCGTACGTCGCTCTCGGTCGAGCCCGTCTGACCCGTCGAGGCTCCGGCCGCACGCAGCAGCCGCACGAAGGCCCGCCCCCCGATGCCGGGGGCGGGCCTTCGTCGTCCGGCCCGACGGCGCCGCTCACCGGGGTGCGTCCGGCACCGTGCCGCCCACCCTGCGACGCTCACCGCTCGTGCCGCTCACGGCATGCGGAGGCCGACGGCACGGGACGCTCGCCTCGCGGTGTCCCGGGTCGCGCTGCGGGTCAGGACGCGTCGGCCCCGCGGTCGCGCTCGTGCCGCCCGGGCCCGTTGATCGTCCCGAGCATGCCCGCGTCGAGGACGCCGGTCCCGCTGTCGCTGCGCGGGCCATTTTCCGCGCCCGTACCCGAGGGGCCGCTCAGCTCGTCGAGCGCGACGACCGACTCGTTGACCGAGGCGAGGAGCTCGGGGGCGCTCACGGCGCTCAGCTGCGGGTTGGCCGGGGCGGGGGTCTCGAGGTCCTCGTCCACGACGTTGAGGTCGGCGAACCGGCGGGCGCTGACGAGGACGCGGGTCTCGAGCGACGCGACCGTCTTGTTGTACGACTCGGCGGCGCCCTGGATGGACCGTCCCAGCTTGGCCAGGTGGCTGCCCATGACGGCGAGGCGACCGTGCAGCTCCTTGCCGAGCGTGAGCACCTGCTGGGCGTTGGCCGCGAGGGCGTCCTGGCGCCACGCGTACGCGACGGTCCGCAGCAGCGCGATCATGGTCATGGGGGCCGCGATGATGACGTTCTTGGCGACCGCGTACTCGAGGATCGAGGGGTCCTGCTCGACCGCGGCCGACAGGAACGACTCGGCGGGGACGAACATGACCACGAACTCCGGGGCGGGGCTGAACTGGTCCCAGTACCGCTTGCCCGCCAGGTCGTCGATGTGCTTGCGGAAGTGGCGGGCGTGCGCGGCCAGGCGTTCTGCACGCACCCGAGGGTCGGCGGTCTGCTGGGCGTCGAGGTAGCCGAGGAACGCGACCTTGGCGTCGACCACGACGTTCTTGCCGCCCGCGAGCTTGATCACCATGTCCGGGCGTAGCGCGCCGTCGTCGGTGCTGACCTGGTCCTGCTCCATGAAGTCGACGTGCGGGATCATGCCCGCGGCCTCGACCACGCGGCGCAGCTGGAGCTCACCCCACGCCCCGCGCACCTGCGAGGACCGCAGGGCCGTGACGAGCTGGGCCGTCTCCGAGCGCAGGGCCTCGGAGTCGAGGCGCATGCTGCGCACCTGCTCCGTGAGCGTGCCGTGCGCCTCCCGACGGGCCTGCTCGGCGGCCGTGACCTCGGCCTTGACCTGGTCGAGGGCCTTGCTCAGGGGTTCGACGAGCTGCTGGACGGCCTGCTCACGCTTGGCCAGCTCGGACTCGCCGACCTGCTGGCTGCGCTTGAAGCGTTCCTCGGCCTGGGTGAGGAACTGCTCGCTGCTGGTCGCGAGGGCCTTGCGGGCCAGGACCTCGAACTGCGCCTCGAGGCGGGCCTGGTCGCCGCGGATCTCGCCGAGCCTCTTCTCCGAGCCCGCGCGCAGCTCCTCGATCGCCCGTTCGTGGTTGGCGCGCTCGATGTCGAACCGTTCGTCCGCTGCTCGCTCGACGCCCGCGAGGTGACGTCCGAACCCCTCGCGCTCGGTGCGGAGCTGGCGCTCGAACCCTTCGCGCTCGGCCGCGAGGCGCTCGGCGAGCCCGGCGCCGCGCGCGGCCTCCTGCTGCGCCTGGGACAGCAGGCCTGTGAGCCGACCGATCTCCTCCCGTCCCGAGTCGGGCGCGGACCGCCGCGCGAACCACCCCAGGAGGGCACCCACGAGGAGCCCGACGACGAGCATCAACCACGGCAAGGCGTTGTCCATGCCCGCACTCTGCCAGGTGCCACCGACAGGACCGGTGAGCGACGCCGTCGGGCCTGCGGACGAGCCTCCCACCTCGAAAGTAGTGACATTTCACAGGGGGAGCGGCGGCCCGGCTCCGCTACGTTTGTCCGTATGGCCCACGATCCTGAGCCCCGCGACCAGTTCCCACCCGCGACCCCTGGGACGACGGGAGCGCACGGCGCTCCCGGACACCCCGAGGCGTCCGCCCCGACCGCACCTGTGCTCGCCCCTGCAGCGCCCCCGGCCCCGTCGACGCAGGGGCCCGCGGCCCCCGCGCTCTCGGTGCGCGGGCTGTGGAAGAAGTTCGGCGAGAAGATCGCAGTGGCCGGGATCGACCTCGACGTCCCGGCCGGATCGTTCTACGGGCTCGTCGGCCCCAACGGCGCGGGCAAGACGACCGCGCTGTCCATGGCCACCGGTCTGCTGCGCCCCGACTTCGGCGCGGTCCACGTGCACGGCCTGGACCTGTGGGCCAACCCGCTCGAGGGCAAGCGCATGCTCGGCATCCTGCCCGACGGCGTGCGTCTGTTCGACCGCCTCACGGGCGCCCAGCTCATCACCTACGCGGGCCTGCTGCGCGGCATGGACCGGCAGACGGTCGCCGAGCGCACCGCGGACCTCCTCGAGGCCCTGGGCCTGGCTGCCGACGCGAACACGTTCGTCGTCGACTACTCGGCGGGCATGACCAAGAAGATCGCGCTCGCCTCGGCCCTCATCCACGCGCCGAGCCTGCTCGTGCTCGACGAGCCGTTCGAGGCCGTCGACCCGGTCTCCGCGGCCAACATCCGCGAGATCCTCAACGGGTACGTCGCGAGCGGCGGCACCGTGATCGTCTCCTCGCACGTCATGGACCTGGTCCAGCGCATGTGCGACCACGTCGCGGTCATCGCGGGCGGGCACGTGCTCGCGGCGGGCACCGTGGACGAGGTCCGCGCGGGCCAGAGCCTCGAGGACCGCTTCGTCGACCTCGTCGGCGGCCGTCACACCACGGAGGGGCTGTCGTGGTTGCGCACCTCGTAAGGCTCAAGCTCACGCTCATGCGCAACACGCTCAAGAAGAGCGTGTGGCAGACGATCGGCCTGGCCCTCGGGATCCTCTACGGGCTCGGCATCGCGACCATGGCGCTGATCGGGCTCGCGGTCCTGGGTACCACGGCCCCGGAGACCGCTGGGCAGATCGTGACGATCGTCGGCTCGGTCGTGGTCATCGCGTGGTGGGTCGTGCCGCTGTTCGCGTTCGGCGTGGACGCCACGCTCGACCCGCAGCGCTTCGTGACGTTCGCGGTGCCCCAGCGTCAGCTCCTCGCGGGCCTCGCGGTCGCGGGCCTGGTCGGCATCCCGGGCGTCGTGACGCTCCTGGTCTCTCTCGGCACGACGCTCGCGTGGTGGCGCTCTCCCGTCGCGGCTCTCGCCGCGGTCGTGGGCGGGCTGCTCGCGGTCGCGATGTGCGTCGTGGGCTCGCGCGCGACCACGACGGCGCTCGCGCCCCTGCTCGACTCGCGTCGCTACCGCGAGGTCCTGTCGATCGCGGCGTTCGTGCCGCTCATGCTCGCCGGCCCCCTCATCGGCTGGGCGACCGCGGCGATCGCCCGCGGTCAGGACGTCCTGCCGGTCATCGCGGCCGTCCTGGGCTGGACGCCGTTCGGGGCGCCGTGGGCCGTCGCGTCCGCGGTCGCCGACGGCGCCTGGGGCCTCGCGCTCGCCCGGCTCGCGATCGCCGTGGTCGTCGTGGCGCTCGCGTGGGTCGTGTGGGACCGTGCGCTCGCCAAGGCGCTCGTCGCCCCGCGCGGCGGTGCGAGCGCGGGCAAGTCCAAGGGCCTGGGCTGGTTCGACCGCTTCCCGGCGACCCCGGTCGGGGCCGTCGCAGCGCGATGCCTCACGTACTGGTTCCGCGACCCGCGCTACTCGGGGTCCATCGCGGTCGTCCCGCTGCTCCCGGTCCTGCTGTGGTTCGTCGGCTCGAGCATGGGGATCGACGGCGGTGACGGGTTCCGCGAGCTCATGCTCGTGCTCGGGCCGCTCACGGCGTTCACGTTCGGGTTCGCGATCTCGGCGGACATCGCCTACGACCACACGGCGTTCTGGACGCAGCTCTCGTCCGGGGTCACGGGCTTCGCGGACCGTGCGGGTCGTGTGCTCGCGGCCGCCGTGCTGGGGGTCCCGGTCGTGACGGTCTTCGCGGTCGTCTCGGTCGCCTTCACGGGGCGGTGGGACCTCCTGGTCGCCACGGTCGGGCTGAGCCTGGGCGTGCTCGCGACGGGGCTCGGCGTGTCGAGCGTGGTCTCGGCGCGGCTCCTCTACCCGGTGCCCAAGCCGGGGGACAGCCCCTTCAAGTCGCCCCAGGGGGCCGCGATGGCGACCATGTTCGCCCAGATGATCACGATGCTCGTGCTCCTCGCGCTGTCGCTGCCGGCGGCTGGCCTGGCGCTCACGAACGTCCTGACGGGCGACGCGGTGTGGGGCTGGCTCGCGCTGGTCGTGGGGATCGGTCTGGGTGGGCTCTTCCTGGTGCTGGGCATGCGCTGGGGCGGCCGCCTGGTGGACCAGCGGGGGCCGGAGCTGCTCCAGCAGGTCATGAGCTACAAGTAGCAGGCCCGACGCCGGCTCTCGCCCGGGTGCGCACGCGCCGTCCTGCACGCGCGCACCCGGGTGGGCGAC
Organism: Oerskovia sp. Root22; assembly: GCF_001429135.1. Taxonomy (NCBI): domain Bacteria; kingdom Bacillati; phylum Actinomycetota; class Actinomycetes; order Micrococcales; family Cellulomonadaceae; genus Oerskovia; species Oerskovia sp. Root22. The sequence continues at coordinate 109,149 of NZ_LMIL01000014.1, forward strand.
GCCGTCGGGCAGCGGGTCACCGAGAGCGCGAGCGGGCCCGTGCGCCGCTCCCGTAGACTCAGGCCCCGTGGCTCTTACAATCGGCATCGTCGGCCTGCCCAACGTCGGCAAGTCCACCCTCTTCAACGCCCTGACGCGCAACCAGGTCCTCGCAGCGAACTACCCGTTCGCGACGATCGAGCCGAACGTCGGTGTGGTGTCCCTCCCGGACCCCCGGCTGAACAAGCTCGCGGAGATCTTCGGCAGCGAGCGCATCCTCCCCGCGACGGTCTCGTTCGTCGACATCGCGGGCATCGTCAAGGGTGCGAGCGAGGGCGAGGGCCTCGGCAACAAGTTCCTCGCGAACATCCGCGAGGCGGACGCGATCTGCCAGGTGACCCGTGCGTTCGACGACCCCGACGTGATCCGCGTCGAGGGGTCCACGGACTCTGCGGACGACATCGAGACCATCAGCACCGAGCTGATCCTCGCCGACCTCCAGACCCTCGAGAAGGCGCTGCCGCGCCTCGAGAAGGAGGTCAAGATCAAGAAGGGCGACCCCGTCCTGGTCGCGGCCGCGCAGAAGGCGCAGTCCCTGCTCGAGCAGGGGATCACGCTGTTCCAGGGCGCCGCTGCCGCGGGCCTGGACCTGGCCGAGATCGCGAGCCTGCAGCTCATGACGGCCAAGCCCTTCATCTACGTCTTCAACACCGACGACGCGGGGCTCGTGGACGAGGCCCGCAAGGACGAGCTGCGCGCGCTCGTCGCGCCGGCCCAGGCGATCTTCCTGGACGCCAAGTTCGAGTCCGAGCTCGCCGAGCTCGAGCCCGAGGAAGCGGCCGAGATGCTCGCCGAGACGGGCCAGGAGGAGTCGGGGCTCGACCAGCTCGCGCGCGTCGGCTTCGACACGCTCGGCCTGCAGACCTACCTGACCGCCGGGCCCAAGGAGTCGCGTGCCTGGACCATCCGCAAGGGCTGGACCGCGCCGCAGGCGGCGGGCGTCATCCACACCGACTTCGAGCGCGGCTTCATCAAGGCCGAGGTCATCTCGTTCGACGACCTCGTCGAGACCGGTTCGGTCGCGGCGGCCCGCGCGGCGGGCAAGGCCCGCATCGAGGGCAAGGACTACGTCATGGTCGACGGCGACGTCGTGGAGTTCCGCTTCAACGTGTAGTCGCTCGGAAGCCCGGACCGGGCCGGGCCAGGTCGGCGCCGGCCCGGCCCGGCGCCGGCTCGACGACGGCGGTGGGGACCGCACGAACGACGACGGAGGACAGCCATGGCCCGCCCGTACCACCCGGGACCGAAGCAGTTCGTCTTCGGCGTCGGCGACGGCAACGACCACGAGGTCTCCGTGGGTGACCCGCAGGAGGCCTACGTCGTGTTCTCTGCGTTCTTCAGAGGTCGAGAGTCCGACACCTACACCGTCGACGACGAGCCGGCAGGCCAACGCCTGGTGCTCATGCCCGGTCGAGGTGTGATCGCGCGGAGCGAGGTGACGGGACGGGCCCGGAGCGAGCACCTCACGGTCGACGGGCCCCATCGCTACCTGCCGAGCGCCATGCTGTTCTTCGAGAACGGGTATGCCGGCCTGGACCGCTTCGGCCAGTGGCTCCCGGAGCTCGACGACCTCGACGCGTCACCGGAGGCTCGCGGTGCCGCCCGCGCCGCGGCGATCACGACCGAAGCCGAGGCGATCGAGAATGTCGCTCGGATCTGGGGAGACTCGGGCATCGTCGACCCGAGCGACCAGTTCTACGTCTTCTTCGATGCGCACGCTCTCGACGATGCCCCGGCAGATCGAGCCGAGCTGCTCGGACTGATCACGTTCCTCGGGCTCCAGCGGGTCGATGCCGCGGCCGGGGCCGCCGCAGGTGAGGTCTGGGTGCGTACCGACGAACGCCTCGACGTCGAGCTCGAGAAGTGGTCATGAGGGACGTCGTCTTCACGCGCGCGAGCGGTTGGATCCCGACCGTGATCCGGGAGGACGGCGAGCTGAGGTTGATGCTCGCTGCCGGGGCCGACGCCAACCACGATCCGCGGACCTTCACGTTCCCGATCGGGGAAGCCCATCTGGCGGTGATCCGCGAGGACCTGGCGAGACACCTGCTGCTGTGGAGCGCGGTCCTTCCGTTCTGCGACGCGGCCGGGACCCGGGGGCGCCTCGACGAGGACGCCGCTGTCGCGCTCCTGGACCCGGTCCTCCTCTCGCTGCCCGCCGACGTCGACGCGCTGTTCGAGCGCATCCCGTGGGACAGGAGCCGGCTCGTCGCGCACGGGGCCCACATCGATCTGCTCGAGCGCGGTCAGGTCTGCGCTTCGATGCGCGGGGCGTCGGAGACGCCCGACGGGAGACGAGCGCAGGCGTACTCGGCGGACCGTCGTCGAGCCGGGCGTGGGGTGGTCCTCGGCCCGCTCGACGCCGCGATCCTGAGCTTCACCGGACAGTACCCGCACGGTGCGACGATCCCGCGACGCCTTCCGGACGCCGTCGACCCTGCGCTGCTCTCCGAGGTCATGCGCGTGATCGCGACCGCGGAGCAGGCGAGCTCCGGGATGCGGATCGGCCTCGACCCGCGACGGGGAAGGCGTGCCACGGACAAGCGCGAGTGGGACCGCGTGGCGGAGGCGGTCGAGGCCGCGGTGCGGGGCGCACACCCTGAGCTCGTCGACGACGCGGTACGCACCGTGAGCTTCCTGATGTGCTCGGAGGTCGCGGACCGCACACGGGACCTGCCCGTGGAGGACGAAGCCGTGGTGCTGGGCGACCATGCCGGCGCGAGAAGGACGAAGCTGACGTTCACGGACGACAAGGAGGTCGAGAAGCGGTGGCAGCAGGGTGACCCACGCACTGCCGACGCGGAGTTCTGGGAGTTCGTCGGTGATCGGTCGGCCTCGGACAACGAGGTGTTCACCATCGAGGACGAGACGATGGGCGAAGGGATCCAGCTCCACTTCTACGCGTACTCGATCGCCCGGGTCACGACGCTGCGCAAGGGTGTCGGCAGGGCGGAACCGGAGTACCGGGTCGAGTACGGTCTGGTCGACGGGATGAGCGGGTACCGGACCGTGGTGAGCGCCTTCGTCCGCGGCGGCTGCGCCGGGCTCGACCAGCACGGCCCGTGGATGTCGGATGCCGCCGAGCTCGAGCGTGCACGCCGGCGGCGCGACGCACGCTAGTCCCGGCTCGACGCACCCACGCCTCGACGAGGAACGAGAGTCGGCTCGAGGCCGATTCCACGACACACGACGACCTGGAGGTCCAATGTCTGATCAGCTGCCCCCGTGCCCCTCGTGCGCGAGCGACTACTCGTACGAGTCCGGCGCGCTGCTGGTGTGCCCGATGTGCGGCCACGAGTGGGCGCCCGGCAGCGTCGAGGAGACCGACGACGCCGACGCGCCAGACGCACGTGTCGTGAAGGATGCCGTCGGCAATCCGCTGGAGGACGGCGACGACGTCACGATCGCCAAGGACCTCAAGGTCAAGGGCGCGGGCGGCGGGGTCGTCAAGGTCGGCACCAAGGTGCGCGGCATCCGGCTGATCTCCGACGGCGTGGGTGACCACGACATCGACGCGAAGGTGCCGGGCTTCGGGCAGATGCAGCTGAAGTCGAGCGTGGTCAAGAAGGTTCTCTAGCCCGTTCGATGCGTCCGGCCCGACCGGTACCTGGTCTGCCTCCTCGTGCGCGGCGAGCTCAGGACAGTTCGAGCGCCATCCGCCGCCGGGCACGGCGCAGGCTGATCAGCCCGCCCACGGCGGCGCCGCAGCCGATCACGACGAACGCCAGTCCCAGGAAGTGCGGGAAGCCCCACCCGCCGGACGCGAGGGCCGGCAGCTCGCTCGTGAGCTCGACGGTCGGCGGGTCGCCGAGCAGGTACGTGACAGGCCGGCCGATGAGCTGGTCCTTCCCCTGGAACTCGTCGGCCCACCCGGTGACGGACCGACCGCGGACGTACTCCGGCCGGTGGTCGGTCTCGGCGACGAGCCGCTCTCCGTCGGTGCCGGTGAACGTGAGCTCCAGCGAGCTGTGCATCTGCTGGTCCGCGGACCAGGAGTGCACGCGGGCATCGGTCACGGTCCCCGACTGCCCCGACGCGACGAGCTCTCTGGCCTCCAGGCCCGGTCCGAGCGCGGCCCTGAGCATGCTCAGGCCGAACAGCAGGAGCACGGCCGCGAAGGCGAGGACGATGATCGAGGCGGTGCGCAGCGTCCGGGCGGGGAGGGCGGCTGTCGCCGGAGGGGGCATGGTCACGACGAGGAGCCTATGGCGACGAGCTCCTGCCTCTCGTGGGCCGCTGGTGCGGAGCGTGACCGAGGTCTCCGAGAGACCGGTCACACTGCCCGTCCGTGGGACGCGTGCCGCCGTATCGTGAGACACGGCAGGTGCCCGTTCTTCGTGTCCAGGGTGTTACGTACCGGTTTCTCCCGGTATCACGATGGAAACAGGACCGTACCGGCCAGTATCAACTCGGTAACGATCGGCTGCCCGAAAGGCGCAACCGGGTGAAGTCGCCCATCTTGGTCGGTACCGTTGCCCCAAACCATGGTGGGCTTCCCTGACGACGCCGCCGAGGGACGCCCTGCGGGTCACCCCGCGCGTTCCTTCGGGGCAAGGGAGTCGCCATCCCCTTGAGGAGGAACATTGAACATCAGGCGCACAAGTGCCGTTACCGCGGCCGTGGCCTCGGTCGCGTTGGTGCTGACCGCATGCGGCGGCACTTCCGACGACGCGAGCACTGACGACGCAGGCATCAACCAGGAGTCCGCGGTCACCGTGGCCTGGGAAGCACCGCTCAACGAGCTCAACCTCAGCTCGACGAACGGCAACGCGACGCAGAACGCCGTCATCGGCTACATGCTGAACTCGGGCTTCAACTACTACGACGAGAACCTCGACCTGGTCGAGGACTCCTCGTTCGGCACGTACGAGAAGGTCTCCGACGACCCGCTGACGGTCAAGTACACGGTCGCGGACGACACCAAGTGGTCCGACGGCACCGCGTTCGACGCGACGGACATCCTGCTCCAGTGGGTCGCCACCTCGGCCAAGTACAACAACGTCGAGGCGGAGTACGACGAAGAGGGCAACGTCTCCAACCAGGCTGCCCTGGACGCGGGCGTCTACTTCGACGGCACGACCCCCGGCTCTTCGCTCATCAGCGCGATCCCGGAGATCAGCGAAGACGGCAAGTCGATCACCTTCGTGTACGACAAGCCGTTCGGTGACTGGGCCCTGAACTTCACCAACCAGTTCGTCCCGGCGCACGTGGTCGGCCAGAAGGCGCTCGGCATCGAGGACGCTCAGAAGGCCAAGGACGCCCTGCGCGACGCCATCGTGAACGGCGACGTCGCTCAGCTCTCGCCGATCGCGACCTTCTGGAACAAGGGCTTCGAGTTCACCTCGATGCCCGAGGACAAGGCGCTGACCCTCTCGAACGGTGCGTACCTCCTCGACGAGTACGTCGAGAACCAGTACCTGACGCTCAAGGCGAACCCCGACTTCAAGGGCAAGAACAAGGCCTCGGTCGAGACCATCACGGTCCGTTACATCGACGACCCGATGGCCCAGGTCCAGGCGCTCCAGAACGGTGAGGTCGACCTCATCGGGCCGCAGGCCTCGGCAGACGTGCGCAGCGCCCTCGAGGCCCTGCCCGGCATCGAGACCAACAACAGCGTCGAGGGCACGTTCGAGCACGTCGACCTGGTCTTCCAGAACGGTGGCCCGTTCGACCCCGCGGCGTACGGCGGCGACGCCGAGAAGGCCAAGAAGGTCCGCCAGGCCTTCCTCCTCTCCATCCCGCGCCAGACGATCGTCGACAACCTGATCGTCCCGCTGAACCCCGACGCCGAGGTCCGCAACTCGCAGATCCTCATCCCGGGCTCGCCCAACTACGACAAGATGGTCGCCGAGAACGGTTCGGACTACTTCAAGCCGGACGCAGACATCGAGGCAGCCAAGGCGCTTCTGGCCGAGGCCGGCGTGACCACCCCGGTCAAGGTCCGCTTCGCGTACAACAACGAGAACGCGCGTCGCGTCAACGAGCTCGCGCTCATCACGGACACCGCCTCGCAGGCCGGCTTCGAGATCGTCGACACGGGCCGCCCGGCCGCTGAGTGGGGCACCCTGCTCGGCACCGGTCAGGACCAGTACGACGCCTCGCTGTTCGGCTGGCAGTCGACCTCGACCGCCGTCACCGAGTCCGACGCGAACTTCCGCTGGGCGCCGGAGCCGGGTCTGAACAACTACGGCAAGTACAGCAACCCGGCGGTAGACGCCGCGCTCGACCAGCTCCAGGTCGCGACCGAGCCCGACGAGCAGTTCGCACTGCAGCTCGAGGTCGAGAAGAACCTGTGGGCCGACGCCTTCGGCACCACGATCTTCCAGTTCCCCGCCATCCAGGGCTGGGACGAGAACCTGAAGGGCGTCGACGCGATCACCATCAGCCCGACGATCTTCTACGGCTTCTGGAACTGGGAGCTCGGCGCCTAGGACTCTCGTCCTGAGCACCTGAAGACAGGTACCTGACCTGGGTCGACGCCGGGAAACCCCCGGCGTCGACCGGTGTTCGACGCGTCAAACCTTGCGAGGACATCGGTACGTTCGCGTACCGATGTCCTCGCTGGCGGTTGGCGCGAAACGAGTCCACACGACCCACGCCTCGCGCCGGCTGATGTCCTTGCGCGCGCAACCCGCGCGTAGACTTGCCCGGCCCCTAACCTGGGTCCCTAGTTTCAGCGAGGTATGCCCTCCAATGTTTTCGTTCATCTCGCGACGCCTCCTTGCAGGGTTGGGAACCTTGCTCGTGTCGACGTTCGCCATGTATCTCCTCGTGAGCGCCTCGATCAGGCCCTTCGAGGATCTCGAACAGAGCACCGCGGCCAACAAGGCGCAGCTCATCGCCGAGAGGCGTGAGCTCCTCGATCTCGACACGCCCGTGATCATCCGCTACTTCAAGTGGCTCGGTGACTTCGTGACGGGCGACCTCGGTGTCGGCTGGCGCAGCGGCCAGTCGGTGTCGAACCTGCTGCACGGAGCGGTGCTCTCCACGATCCAGCTCGTGGCCGCCGCGACCGTCCTCGCCATCATCTTCGGTGTCATGGTCGGGATCGTCAGCGCGCTGCGCCAGTACAGCACCTTCGACTACCTCACGATCTTCGTGTCGTTCGTCCTCTACTCGCTCCCGGCGTTCTGGGTCGCGGTCCTGCTGAAGCAGTGGGGAGCCATCGGCTTCAACGACTTCCTCAAGGACCCGTCGAACTCGCCGGTCGTGATCGGGGTCGCGGGGGCTCTGATGGGCCTGCTGTGGATGCTCGCGGTCGGAGGGAACGCAAGACGCCGTGCCATGACGTTCGGCATCGCCTTCGTCGCGACCGCCGGTGCCATGCTGTATCTCCAGCTCTCGAACTGGTGGCTCAAGCCGAACCTCGGTCCGCTGATCATCCTCGTGACGGGCACCGCCCTCGCGTTCGCGATCACCGCACTGACGTCCGGGCTCAAGAACCGCCGCGCGCTGGGCGCCTCGTTGACGACGGTCGTGCTCGGCCTCGCGCTCTACTACCCGTTGCAGAGCTTCTTCCGTTCGGTCGCGTTCAACTGGTGGATCGTGCTCGGCCTCGCTGTGCTGGCCGTCGTGGTGGGCATCGCCGTCGGCTTCCTGTGGGGCGGTCCCGACAAGGGCATCTCCGCTCGCGCAGCCGGCATCACGGCGTTCCTCGTCGCGGGCATGATCTTCGCCGACAAGGTCATGTCGGTGTGGCCCGCGTACATGGCGGCCCCGGCGATCAACGGGCGACCGATCGCCACGATCGGCTCGAGCACGCCGAACCTCGGCGGCAACTTCTGGGTGCAGACGCTCGACACGTACACCCACCTGCTGCTCCCGACGCTGGCCCTCGTCCTGATCCAGTTCGCCGGATACACCCGCTACTCGCGGTCGAGCATGCTCGAGGTGATGAGCCAGGACTACATCCGCACGGCGCGCGCCAAGGGCCTGCCGGAGCGTGAGGTCGTCATGCGCCACGGTTTCCGCAACACGCTGATCCCGCTCGCCACGATCGTCCCGATCGACGTCATCACCCTTCTCGGTGGAGCGATCATCACCGAGAAGGTCTTCGCCCGGCCAGGAATGGGAACCCTGTTCCTCCGGGGCCTGGACGGCGGCGAGATCGACGTCGTCATGGCGTACCTCGTCATCGTCGCGGCCCTCGCCATCATTGCCAACATCGTGGCTGACCTCATCTACGCAGCCCTCGACCCGCGGATCCGGGTGAACGCATGAGCAACCAGACTTCTCCCCAAGACAGCGCGTCGAGCATGAACGTGGAGAACCAGATCGAGCTGAAGGACGTCGAGGGCCTCTCGCAGGGGCAGATCGTCCGCAGGAGGTTCTTCCACCACAAGGGCGCGGTCGTCGCGCTCGTGGCACTCATCGCCATCATCGTCCTGGCCATCACCTCGATCGGTGTCGGCGGCTGGACGGGATGGTGGCGCTTCACGCCCAACGAGACCGGTGCCGTGCTCAACGGCGGCGCTCCGAACTCCGTCCACTGGTTCGGCCAGGACGAGGCCGGTCGCGACATCTTCGCCCGCGTCATGCGCGGGACGCAGACCTCGCTGGTCATCATGACGACCGTCGGCCTGATCGCGCTCGTGGCAGGCATCGTGGTCGGCGCACTCTCGGGCTATTACCGCGGGCGCACCGACTCGTTCCTCATGCGCTTCACCGACCTGATCATCACCATGCCGGTCATCGTCATCGGTGCGGTGCTGGGCATGCTCTCGGGCGGGAACAACGCGATCGTCTTCGGGGCGTTCCTCGGCCTGATCCTGTGGCCGCCGCTCGCCCGACTGGTGCGAGGTGAGTTCCTCTCCCTGCGTGAGCGTGAGTTCGTCGACGCCGCACGGGTCGCCGGGGCCAGCAGCGGTCGGATCATCTTCAAGCACATCCTGCCGAACGCCGTGGGCGTGATCATCGTCAACACGACGCTGCTGCTGAGCTCGGCCATCCTCCTGGAGACGTCGTTGAGCTACCTCGGCGTCGGTATCCAGCGACCGGCCGTCTCGCTGGGCCTCCTGATCAGCGACTACCAGGAGGCGTTCGCCTCCCGGCCGTGGCTGTTCTGGTGGCCGGGTGCCTTCATCGTCGGGATCGCGCTGTGCGTGAACTTCATCGGTGACGGTCTGCGCGACGCGTTCGACCCGCGCCAGAAGAACATCCCGTCCGAGCGGAAGATGGCGCGCGCCGAGCGCGTCGAGCGACCCAAGCCGTCCACGACCGGTGACGCGCTCCCCGAGCCGGGAGCGTCGTGATCCCGGCGCCGGGCAGCCTGTCAGGTGGTGACCGTGAGAACCACGGCCACGACCGCCAGGCTGCCCAGCGCGGCGAGCTCGACCACGTTCCAGGTCGAGCTCGCCTCGGGGGCGTCGGTGCGGGGCGCGGACAGGTAGCCGGCCGCGGTCAGCGCTTCGTGCCGCTCGACGATCGCGGCAGCGACGACCTCGGCGCTGGCCCCGCCCACCCGGGTGCTTCCCGGGTCGGTGGGGCGGCGACGCCAGTTGCGCAGCCACTGGCCGCTGCTGCTCGAGCGCGGCGCGGCCCACGCGGTGACCTTGCCGCCCGCGTAGTCCACCTCGAGCGACCACTGGGTGCGTACACCTGTGTACGCGGGCCACGGGACGTGCACCGAGCGCACCACGTTGCGGACCTCGATCCCACCGTCCGACACCTCGACGCGCGGACGCCAGAACAGCATCCACACGAGGCACGTGACCAGGGCGCCCACCGCCAGGGTCGCCAGCGCGGCGCCCAGGTCCTGACCGACCTGGACGACGGTCGCCAGGACGGCGATCACCGCCGTCGCGGTCGTCAGGACGCGTCCGTACATCGAGCAGAAGACCTTCGTGGGACCCATGTGCCCATGTTCCCAGAGTTGCGGCGTCACGAGCGCCGGCACTCCCTCCAGCAGGAAGGACACTGATCATCGTGGCCATCGACACGTCCTCCGAGACGCAGTTCACTGCGACCGGAGCCCCTGTCCTGTCCGTCAAGGGTCTCGGCGTCGACTTCTTCGTCGACGGCGCCTGGTACCCGGCAGCAGCGGACATCAGCTACAACCTCTACGCCGGTGAGGTGCTGGCGATCGTGGGCGAGTCCGGCTCGGGCAAGTCCCAGTCGTCGCTCGCCCTGCTCGGTCTCCTGCCGCCCAACGGTCGTGCTCGCGGGAGCGCCAAGCTCGGTGAGCGTGAGCTGATCGGGATGTCCCACGGTTCGCTGCGCCACGTGCGCGGCCGGGACATCTCGATGATCTTCCAGGAGCCCATGACGGCGCTCAACCCCGTCTACACGGTGGGGTTCCAGATCGTCGAGACGCTCCGGACGCACTTCAACGTCGGTCCGTCCGACGCGAAGAAGCGCGCGATCGAGCTGTTGCGCCTCGTCGAGATCCCTGAGCCGGAGCGTCGTTTCGACGCCTACCCGCACCAGCTCTCGGGCGGTCAGCGCCAGCGCGCGATGATCGCCCAGGCCCTCGCCTGCGACCCCAAGCTCCTGGTCGCCGACGAGCCGACGACGGCACTCGACGTGACCGTCCAGGCGGAGATCCTCAAGCTCCTGCGCGACCTGCGTCATCGTGTCGACGCCGCCATCATCCTCATCACGCACGACATGGGCGTCGTGGCCGACATGGCCGACACGATCATGGTGATGAAGGACGGTCACGTCGTCGAGCGCGGGACCTCGGCCGAGGTCTTCGGGGCGCCGAAGCACCCGTACACCCAGCGACTGCTCGACGCGGTGCCCCACCTCGGGACGAGCAAGCCGGCCGCGGAGGTCAGGGACCGGGTCGCTCCGGCGGCCGTCGTCGACCGTGACGTGGTCCTCGAGGCCAAGGACATGATCATCGAGTACCCGGGACGTCGGCGTCAGCCGGTCTTCCGTGCGGTCGACCAGGTCTCGTTCTCGCTGCGTCGCGGCGAGGTCATGGGTCTCGTCGGGGAGTCGGGCTCGGGCAAGACGACCATCGGTCGTGCCGTGGTCGGTCTCCTGCCGGTCACCGCTGGTGAGCTCAAGGTCGCCGGCACCAACATGGTCGGCGTCTCGCCCAAGCAGCTGCGTCCGCTGCGCAAGGACGTCGGGATCGTGTTCCAGGACCCGGGTTCCTCGCTCAACCCGCGCCTGCCCATCGGTGAGTCGATCGGCGAGCCCCTCATGCTCCACAAGGGCATCAAGGGCAAGGCGCTGAGCGCCGAGGTCGAGCGTCTCCTCGACCAGGTCGAGCTGCCGCGCGCCATGCGCAACCGCTACCCGCACGAGCTCTCGGGCGGTCAGCGCCAGCGTGTGGGTATCGCCCGGTCGCTGTCGCTCGAGCCGAAGATCCTGGTGGCGGACGAGCCGACCTCGGCCCTCGACGTCTCGGTGCAGGCCAAGGTCCTCGACCTCTTCAAGGACCTTCAGCGCGAGCACGGCTTCGCGTGCCTGTTCATCTCGCACGACCTAGCGGTGGTCGAGATGCTCTCGGACCACATCGCGGTCATGCACCAGGGCAAGCTCGTGGAGGTCGGCTCGACCGAGCAGATCATCCACTCGCCGCGCGACCCGTACACGCAGCGGCTGCTCGCTGCCGTCCCGGTCCCGGACCCTGCTGCGCAGAAGGTCCGTCGTGAGACGCGCGACGCGCTGCTCGTGGCGGCCGCGAAGGACATCGACAACGACGAGGCCGCGCAGGTGGGCTCGCTGGCCCGTGCCCAGGTGGGTCAGATCGACCAGCTCGACAGCGACCGGATCCCGCCGTCGAACCAGTAGCACCCGTCTGGCCCTGCCGATCGGCAGGTGAGATGCCCGACGACGGCACGCGCCGTCGTCGGGCATCTCGCGTCTGGGGGCAGGGGAGCGGGGTGTGACGGAGCACCCCCTCCACGCACTGGCCTGCACCCGGTAAGATAGCCGTGCCCGGACGACGGCGCGCGCGTGCTCTGCGCGGGCGGCGCCCGTCTGCTGGCCACCAACTCCGGGGCGGAAACCTCCGTCGCTTGCTCCTCTCCCGAAATGAGTTCTGTATGTCTGTGCGCTCTGACCTGCGCAACGTGGCGATCGTCGCCCACGTCGACCACGGCAAGACGACCCTGGTCGACGCGATGCTGCACCAGTCCGGCGCCTTCGGCGCTCACGCGCACGTCGACGAGCGGGCCATGGACTCCGGTGACCTGGAGCGCGAGAAGGGCATCACGATCCTCGCGAAGAACACCGCCGTGCACTACGCCGGTCCGGCGGCAGTCGAGGCCGGGCACCCGGAGGGCATCACGATCAACGTGATCGACACCCCGGGCCACGCCGACTTCGGTGGTGAGGTCGAGCGCGGCCTGTCCATGGTCGACGGTGTCGTGCTCCTGGTCGACGCCTCGGAGGGCCCTCTGCCCCAGACGCGCTTCGTGCTGCGCAAGGCGCTCGTCGCCAAGCTCCCCGTGATCCTCGTGGTCAACAAGACCGACCGCCCCGACTCGCGCATCGAGGAGGTCGTCGCCGAGGCGACCGACCTGCTGCTCGGTCTCGCGAGCGACCTCGCGGACGAGGTCCCCGACCTCGACCTCGACGCGATCCTCGACATGCCCGTCGTCTACGCCGCAGCCAAGGTCGGGCGCGCCTCGACGGTCCAGCCGGCCGACGGCTCGGTCCCGGACAGCGAGGACCTCGAGCCCCTGTTCAAGGTCATCCTCGACAAGATCCCGGCCCCCACTTACGAGGAGGGCGCGCCGCTCCAGGCGCACGTGACCAACCTCGACGCGTCGCCGTTCCTCGGCCGCCTCGCGCTGCTGCGCATCTTCAACGGCACCATCCACAAGGGCCAGACCGTGGCGTGGGCCCGTGCCGACGGCACCATGCAGAACGTCAAGATCACCGAGCTCCTCGAGACCAAGGCGCTCACCCGTGTGCCCACGGACTCGGCGGGCCCGGGCGAGATCGTCGCCGTCGCCGGCATCGAGGAGATCACCATCGGTGAGACCCTCACGGACCCCGACGACCCGCGTCCGCTGCCGCTCATCACGGTCGACGACCCGGCGATCTCGATGACGATCGGTATCAACACGTCCCCGCTCGCGGGCAAGGGCGGCAAGGGCCACAAGGTCACGGCCCGCCAGGTCAAGGACCGCCTCGACAAGGAGCTCATCGGCAACGTGTCGCTGCGCGTCCTGCCGACCGAGCGTCCTGACGCGTGGGAGGTCCAGGGTCGTGGGGAGCTCGCGCTCGCCATCCTCGTCGAGCAGATGCGTCGTGAGGGCTTCGAGCTGACCGTCGGCAAGCCGCAGGTCGTCACCAAGCAGGTCGACGGCAAGCGCCACGAGCCCATGGAGCGCATGACGATCGACGTGCCCGAGGAGTACCTGGGCAACGTCACGCAGCTCCTCGCGCAGCGCAAGGGCCGCATGGAGACCATGTCGAACCACGGCACGGGCTGGGTCCGCATGGAGTTCGTCGTCCCGGCTCGAGGGCTCATCGGCTTCCGCACGCGCTTCCTCACGGACACGCGCGGCACGGGCATCGCGTCCTCGATCGCCGAGGGCTACGAGCCGTGGGCCGGTCCCATCGAGACCCGCGTCAACGGTTCGCTCGTCGCGGACCGCTCCGGTGTGGTGACGCCGTTCGCGATGATCAACCTGCAGGAGCGCGGCTCCTTCTTCGTCGACCCCACGCAGGAGGTCTACGAGGGCATGATCGTCGGCGAGAACTCGCGCAACGAGGACATGGACGTCAACATCACCAAGGAGAAGAAGCTCACGAACATGCGTGCCGCGTCGAGCGACACGTTCGAGAACCTCACCCCTCCGAAGCACCTGACGCTCGAGGAGTCGCTCGAGTTCGCCCGCGAGGACGAGTGCGTCGAGGTCACCCCCGAGGTCGTGCGCATCCGCAAGGTCATCCTCGACCAGACCGAGCGCGCCCGCGCGTTCTCCCGCGCGAAGAAGTCCTGAGCGCCGGCTCAGCCGTCCGCCTGAGCGTGCAGCCCGTGCCACCGGTCCTCGTGACCGGCGGCGCGGGCTCCGCGCTTCCTGCCCCTCTGGAGAGCGCATGAGGACCGAGCCGGTCCGGCCCCGCGGCGGGTTGCTCGCCGTGCACGCCCATCCCGACGACGAGACCCTCGCGACCGGCGCGCTGCTGGCGACCTGGGCGGCGTCGGGCGAGCCCGTGACGCTCGTGACGTGCACGCGCGGCGAGCAGGGCGAGGTGATCGGCGCCGAGCTCGCGCACCTCGAGGGCGACGGTCCGGCCCTCGCGGCGCACCGTGAGGGCGAGCTGGCCGCCGCGCTGGCGAGCCTGGGCGTGTCCGACCACGTGTTCCTGGACCAGGTCGAGCCCGGCGAGCCTGGCACCTCGCCGGCCCGGGTCGGTGAGCGTGCCTTCCGCGACTCGGGCATGGCGTGGGCCGCGCCGGGCATCGCCCGGGCAGCGGCAGAGGCGGACCTCCCGGACGGGGCGCTCGTCGGGGTCCCGCTCGACGAGGCGGCGCGGCGCCTCGCGCGCGTGCTGCGCGAGCGGCGCCCGCGCGTCGTGGTGACGTACGAGCCGTCGGGCGGCTACGGCCACCCGGACCACGTGCGGGCGCACGAGATCACGGTCCGCGCGATCGAGATCGCCCGGGATGAGGGGTCCGTGGGGCCCGACGGCGGAGCGTCGGCCCCGGAGGCCGTCGGGGTGGGCGGTGCTCGCGCAGGCGACCCGTCGGCCGGTCACGACCTCGAGCTGTGGCAGTCGGTGGTGCCCGCCGAGGTCGCGCGAGCGGCTCGTCGTGAGCTGGCCGTCCTGCCCGGGGTCGCCACGCTGCGCGCCGAGCACCCGGAGCTCACGCTGCCGGATCCCGACGAGCCGCTGCCCCCCGTGGCCAAGACCGGTCTCGAGGAGGTCGTCGTGGTCGAGGTCCGGCCGGTGCTCGGTGCCGTGGTCGGTGCCTTGCGTGCGCACGCGACCCAGGTGCAGCACGTCGGGGTCGCGCTGGGGAGCGGCGACGGGGACCCGACGGGGGAGGGGGACCAGGGTGGTGCCGCGGAGGTGCTCGGCTGGTACGCGCTGAGCAACGACGTCCTCGCTGCCCTTCCTTCACGCGAGTTCTACACGGTGACCTCGGAGTCTGCGGGAGCCTCTCGCACGTTCACGGGAAATGATCAGACAGGACCAGTAGCGTGGACGTCGTGAAGAAGACCGGAACCCGTCGCCTGACGCATGCGCTGCTGTGCGTGCTCCTGGGCCTCGTCGTGGGCATCGTCGGCACGGTCATGCACCGAGTCGTGGTGACCGACCACCTCCTTCCCGTGGGGGTCGTCGTCGCGCTGCTCGCGGTGCTGGCCGCCGGGACCCTCGCGCGGGCCTGGGCCGGCTACGCCGGGGTCGTGGGGTTCGCGATCGGATGGGTCGTCGCCGTCCAGGTTCTGTCGATGCGCGGTCCGGGCGGTGACCTGCTCGTGCCCAACCAGACCGTCGGGCTCGTGTGGGTCTACGGCGGGATGCTGCTCGTGGCGGTGTCCGCCTTCCTGCCGGCGTCCTGGTTCAGCGACAGGCCCGTGCGTGCCGTCGCCCGCGCGAGCGACGAGTCGTCGCAGCCGCAGATCACCACGGGATCTTCACCCCGGACAACCACCGGACACTTCGGTACAGACGCATAGAATTGCCCCCGTGCGGGCTCCCGCATCCCCCCACTTTCGTCGCGGCTCGACCGCGCACCCACATCATCACGGAGACAGTCGATGGGACACCCGACCGAGCGTGAGAACGCGCCCGACCCGAGCCTGAGCGACGGGACTGCGACTCCTGTGGAGTCAGGAGCCCCGGTCGCTGAGTCCGTGGCAGCCCCGGCAGGGGTGCCCGGTGCGGCCGACGCTTCGGCGACCGAGGCCTCCGC
This sequence comes from Oerskovia sp. Root22, assembly GCF_001429135.1. Classification (NCBI taxonomy): domain Bacteria; kingdom Bacillati; phylum Actinomycetota; class Actinomycetes; order Micrococcales; family Cellulomonadaceae; genus Oerskovia; species Oerskovia sp. Root22. Next base: position 125,017 of record NZ_LMIL01000014.1, read on the forward strand.
GGCCGGGTCGGACGCGGAGACACCCGAGGCCGAGACCACCGCCTCCGGTCCGGAGGTCGTCGAGCCTGCGCACGAGTCGGCTCCGGTCGAGAGCTCGACGTCGAGCGGGCAGCCCGCGCCGAGCGCCGTCGAGGACCAGGGCGTATCAGCTGCAGACACGGCACCCCCGGCCGAGCAGCCCGCTGAAACGCTCGGCGCGGAGGGCGGCACGGCGGAAGCGGTCGCGGATGCTTCGCCGGTCGTCTCCGACGCAGAGCCGATCGCGGCGTCCCCGCAGGTCGCTCCGACCGAGCCCGCGCCTGTCACCGAGGAGGTCGTCCCCGCAGCGGTCGCTCCCACGAGTGAGACGCCCGAGCCGGTCGTTCCCACCCCCGAGGCCGAGGTCTCGGCTCCCGCCCAGGCCGTGGTTCCTGCCGCTCCTGCGCCGACCGAGCCGGCAACGGTTGGTGCCGCGGCCACCGTGCCCGAGGGGGCAGGCGAGCTGACGCCCTCTCCTGAGCCGGTTGTGGCTGCCGAGCCGGTTGTGGCTGCCGAGCCGGCTGTCGTTTCCGAGCCGGCTGTCGTTGCGGAGCCGACCGCCACGCCTGCCGCGGCACCGCGCGGCCCGTCCTTCGACGATGACGACGACGTCCCCTACTCGCCGCGGGTCTTCGCGTTCGATCAGTCGGACGCTGCCACGGAGGCGGAGGCTGCGGAGGCGCCGACCGGCGCCGCGACTGAGGTCCTGCCGCCCGTGGCGGACGCGCCGGCACCTCCCGTCGCCCCCGCACCTCCCGTCGCCCCCGCACCCCCCGTCGCTCCCGCAGAGCCCGTCGCGCCTGCCGTGCCCGCCGCCGCTGCGCCCGAGGCGCCGACCGCGCCCGTCGACCCGGCGCCGACCGCGCCCGTCGACCCGGCCCCGGACGCCCAGGCGACCCAGGTGATCGCGCCCGTTCAGGACGTCCCCGAGGTGCCCGCCACCCCGGTCGAGGCGTCCGCGGACTCCGAGGCGCCTGCTTCACCCTTCGCTCCGGCGACGTCCGCGTGGACGAGCGCTGCGACGTCGGGCCCTGCGGCGACCCCCGCCCAGTCCGCTCCTGCACGCACGTCCGTCACCTCGGCGTTCACGCCCGTCGGGGCGTCGGCCCCTGCGAACGTGGAGCCGCCGGCCGACGACTCGCCGCTCGCGGGCCTGTCCGGTGACAAGGCGCCGAGCCGACTGCCCAAGGTCGCCCTGTGGGCGGGTATCGGTGTCGTCGTGCTCGGTGGCCTCTACACGGGTGCCCAGTGGTTCTACTCGGACAAGGTGCCCCCCGAGACCACGGTGGCAGGCGTCGAGGTCGGTGGTCTCGACCGGACCTCTGCCGTGGCAGCCCTCGAGAAGGGGCTCTCGGGACGTGCCCAGGAGCCGATCACGCTCCAGGCCGGCGAGGCGACCACGACGCTCGACCCCGCAGCCGCGGGTCTCGCGTTCGACGCTCAGGCGACGGCCGACGAGCTGACGTCCTTCTCCATGAGCCCGGTCCAGCTGTGGAAGCAGCTCTTCGGTGGCGAGGAGGAGCTGCCCGTCACCACGGTCGACAAGACCAAGCTCGCGGCCCAGGTCGCGGAGATCGAGGCGAGCCTCAACCTCGAGCCGGTCGACGGTTCGGTCGTGTTCACCGACGGGCAGCCGACCGCGACGCCGGCCCAGGACGGCGCCGAGGTCGTCACGGACGAGGCCACCACGATCATCGAGTCGTCGTGGCTCACGGCCGCGCAGCCGCTCGAGCTGCCGACCGACCCGATCGCCCCGGCGATCACCCAGGCCGAGACGGACGTGGCGCTCGCACAGGCCACGACGCTGGTCTCCGCACCGGTCACGGTCGAGGTCGGCGGACAGCGCGCCGAGCTGAGCCCGGCCGTCCTTGCCGAGGCCGCGGCCTTCAACGCGGCGGACGGCTCGCTCCAGCTCACGTTCGACGGGGCCACGCTCCTCGAGGCGGTCGTCGACGGGACGGACGACCTGCTCAACGAGGCGGCCGACGCCAAGTTCGTCTTCGTCAACGGCGCTCCCGTGATCGAGGGCGGTGCACCCGGGACGACGATCGATCCCGCGGCGCTCAGCGCAGCGGTCGCGACCGCCGGGGCAGGCACCGAGCGCACGGCGACCGTCGAGCTCGTCGAGTCGGACCCTGCACAGTCGGTCGCCGCGCTCGAGGCCCTCGGGGTCAAGGAGAAGGTCTCCGAGTTCTCGACGCCCCTGACCAACGACGCCCAGCGCACCGAGAACCTGCGCGTGGGTGCGAGCAAGGTCAACGGGACCCTCGTGCTGCCGGGCGAGACGTTCTCTCTGACGGAGACGCTGTCGCCGATCACCAAGGCCGGGGGCTACTTCTCGGCCGGGATCGTCCAGGACGGCAAGCACGTCGACGGTATCGGTGGCGGCCTGTCGCAGATGGCGACCACGACGTACAACGCCGGGTTCTTCGCGGGCCTCGACGACGTGGAGCACCGCCAGCACAGCTACTGGTTCACCCGCTACCCGGCGGGGCGCGAGGCGACCATCTTCGTCGGCTCGATCGACATGAAGTTCAAGAACGACACGCCCTACGGCGTCCTCATGCAGTCGTGGGTCGGGGGCGGAGAGCTGCACGTCGCGATCTGGAGCACCAAGTACTACGAGGTGCAGACGAGCGAGGGCGAGAAGCGCAACGTCGTCCAGCCGACCACGGTGACGCACTCGGGCGCCGACTGCGTGCCGCAGCCCAAGGGCAACCCCGGGTTCACGATCACGACGCCTCGCAAGGTCCTGCTCGACGGCAAGGTCGTCAAGGACGAGAAGAACACGTGGACGTACAAGCCGGACAACCAGGTCGTCTGCGCGCCCTGACGTGCTGACCGGCTGACCTCGCACCAGAGGTCGGCCGGTCGCTGTCGGGCGCGCGGCAAGGCGCCAGGCACCATCACGGAGCGGGTCGTGGCCACCAGGCCGCGGCCCGCTCCGTCGTGGTGCGCACCGCGCCTGTCACCGCACGTGAGGTCGGGGGCGCACGTGATCCGTGACGTCTCACGGGGTCCGGCGCCCGCCGCCAGGACGTGCCCCCGCGGCTAGACTGCTCGGCGGACGCTGACCGGCGCTGCGCTCGCGCAGCCACCCCTCGAGGCAAGGCAGAGACACTCGATGCTCGGACGTAGTGAACGCGAGTCGGGGGCCCACGCGCGGCTCGCGGCGCAGATCGCGAAGTGGCACGGCGCGGACGGTCTGCCCGCGGGGACCGGCGCCGACGACCTGCTGGACCTGGGGTCCACGACGTCGACCCTGGCGACGGTCGCGAGCATCGACGACCTGGCGGCCGTCATGCACATCGGGCACCCTGCCCAGCCGTCGCACGACCTCGAGCGGGCGCTCCTGGCCGCGTCACCGTCCCTCGTCGTGACGTCTGCCGTCGCGGTCCCTGCCCAGTGGGTGTGGGTCGGTCGGCCCGGGCAGGCCACGGGCAGCGTGGTGGTCGACGAGGCCGGCATGCGCGACTGCCGTCACGTCCTGCGGACCCTGGGCGCGAACCCCCGCCTGGTCCCGTCGCGGACCGCGCTCGACGAGCGCATCGCTCTCTCGGGCCGGGACGGGACCCTCGTGGTCGAGCGCTCGGAGATCCCCGCCGGGTGGGCCGAGATCCCGGGCAGCGAGCAGCTGAGCGCGGGTGCCCCGATCTGGTACGGGCTCGTCGAGGCCAGGCGCCCGGCGCCCGTGGTCGAGGGGCAGGCGCAGGTGTGGTTCGCGTTCGGACCGCGCGACGACCACAGGGGCTCGCTCCAGCAGACGCTGTCGGTCATCGCGGAGAGCGGGATCGACATGCAGCACCTGCGCAGCCATCGGTCGCTCGCGGGGCCGCACATCTTCTTCTCGTCGTTCTCGTGCCCCGACGCGTCGGTGCTGTCGTCGCTCGTGACCGAGCTCGCGGCGCGCGACGTCGCGCACCGGGTCCTCGCGGTGCTCCCGGGACGTGACTTCCTGCCCGGTCCGGACGCCCTGGTACCGCAGTGGGCGCCGGAGCACGTGGGCTCGTGAGCCGGGTCGCCTACCTCGGGCCGGAGGGCACGTTCACGCACCAGGCCGCCGTGGAGTGGGTCCGGTCCCAGGGACAGCACGCTGCGGGTCCTGCAGCGCCCGGCCCCTCGGATCGCGCCGAGCACCCTGGTGGCGCGCCCGTCGAGCTGGTGCCCGCCCCGGCCGTGACGGACGTCTACGCGGGGGTCGCCTCGGGGGACTTCGACCAGGGGATCGTCGCGATCGAGAGCTCGGTCGAGGGCTACGTCGTCCCGTCGCTCGACGCGATCGTGGGCAGCGAGGACGTCGTCGCGATCGACGAGGTGGTCCTGGAGATCACGTTCGACGCGTTCGTCCGGCCGGGCCACGGCGACCTGACCGAGGTGACCGCGCACCCGCACGGCCTGGCGCAGTGCCAGGGCTTCGTGACGCGCTCGGGGGCGCTGCCGGTGCCGGCCGCGTCCAACGCGTCGGCCTGCCGGGACGCGACCGTGCACCAGGTGGCGCTGGGCCCGAGCATCTGCGGCGAGCTCTACGGCCTGGAGCTGCTCGAGGCGGGCGTCGAGGACTTCCACGGCGCACGGACCCGGTTCCTCACGATCGTCCGGCGGGACCGTGCGCGCGACGCGCTCGCGGCGGCGCGGGCCGCGGGACCCGCACAGTGGCGCACCATGCTCGCGCTCACGCCCCTCGTGACAGGACCAGGGGTCCTGGCGCGCATCACGCAGGCGTTCGGGGGGGGCGGGGTCAACCTGTCGAGCCTCATCACGCGTCCGCTCAAGGCGCTCGAGGGCAAGTACGTGTTCGTCCTGACGGCTGACGCGGCACCGTGGGAACCGGCGGTGCGGAAGGTCCTCGAGGGTCTGCTGGCCGCGGGGGACTCGGTCAAGACGCTCGGCGTCTTCCCGGCCCGTGGCGAGCTCGACGAGGCGCTCTCGAGCGACCACGTCCCGGTGGGGTCGGTAGGGGCGGGCGCTGGAGCCGACGAGCTGGACCGGGGGCTGCTGTGGGCATGACGCGGCCGACCGTCGCAGTCCTGGGCCTGGGGCTCATCGGTGGGTCCCTGGCCCGGCGGCTCGTGGCCCAGGGGATCGAGGTCACGGGGTACGACTCCTCGGCCGCGACGCGCGCCGAGGCCGCGACGGCCGGGATCCTCGTGGCGGCGGACGTCGAGGCCCTGTGCAGCGCTGCCCCCGACGTCCTGGTCCTCGCGGTGCCGTTGCGGGCCATGCGTCCGGTGGCCACCGAGGTCGCACGCCACGTGCTGGCGACGACCCTCGTCACGGACGTCGGGTCGGTCAAGGGGCCGGTGCGCGACGTCCTCGACGCGTGCGGGCTGGGGGAGCGCTACGTCGGTGCGCACCCCATGGCGGGTACCGAGCAGTCGGGCTTCGGGTCTTCCTCGGCGTCGCTGCTCGACGGCGCGCGGTGGGCCGTCACGGTCACCGACCGCACGCGGGCGGACCTGCTCGCTACGCTGCTCGCGCTCGTGACGGGCCCCGCGGGAGGGAGCGCCTACGTCCTGACGGACGAGGTGCACGACGAGGCAGCGGCGCTCGTCAGCCACGTCCCGCACGCGTTCGCGATCGAGCTCCTGAACCTGGTCTCGGCAGCCCCGGTGCGAGACGTCGCGCTGGCGCTGGCGGCGGGCAGCTTCCGGGACGGGACCCGGGTGGGCAGGACCGATCCGCGCCGGACCGAGGCCATGCTCGCGGAGAACGCGGGGTGGGTCGCCCCGGCCCTGCGTCTCGCGGCACGGGACCTGGAGGCGCTGGCCACGGCGCTCGAGGCCAACGCCTCGGCGTCGGAGTTCTTCGACCGGGCTGACGACGTCCGGGCGACCTGGCAGCCTCGCGGCCTCAGCGGGTCGTCCTCGGGGTCCTCGGCGAGCGGTGGGTCGGGGGAGCAGCTGACGGTCGACCTCGCGGAGCCCGACGGTCCCGCGGAGCTCGTCGAGCTCTGCCTCGCGGGCTGGGCCGTCGTCTCGGTGCAGGACTCGCTCGTGGGCCTGCACCGGTAGACCCCGGCCGTCGGCGGCACGGGGCCGCCGTGGAGCCGTTGCCCTGCGCCGCCGAGAGCTGGTCCCGGTTTCGCGGGCCACCCGCCGTGCCAGCCCGGGTGCCGCTCGCGCTGCCGGTGTCGGGGGTCCGTGGAACCGTGGGAGCCATGGAGATCACACGGTTGCAGCCGGCCGGGCTCGTGGTGAGCCCGGCGTTCAGTCATGTCGCGATAGTCCCCGCGGGGGCCGCGACCATCTACGTGGGCGGCCAGAACGGCGTCGACGACACGGGCGCGGTCGTCTCGGACGACGTCGTCGAGCAGTCGGTCCGGACGATCGACAACGTGAGCATCGCGCTCGAGGCGGCGGGAGCCTCGCTCGCCGACGTCGTCCAGTGGACGGTCCTGCTGGCCGCCGACGCGGACCTGGGCGCGGCCTACGGCGCGATCGCGCCGCGGCTGGCGACCTCCGGGGCGCCGCCGCTGGTGACCGCAGCGCGGGTCGCGGGGCTCGGGGTGCCGGGAGCGCTGATCGAGGTGAGCGCGATCGCCGCGGTCGTCCCGGGCTGAGGGCCGGAGCCGGCCCTGACGGCAGGGCCGGAACGGGCCCGTGCGCGGGGTTCTGCCCGGTGCCGGGCTCAGTCGACCGGCTGACGGGGCAGCCGGCGTGGCGGCCTCGGGGGGATGCGCTTGGCCGCGACGAGCTGGTCGGCGGGGATCGTCACCTCGACCGCCTCGCGCGATCCGCCGGCGTCGGTGCGGACCGTCACGGACCGGCCAGGCACGGTCGACAGGACGATCCCGATCACGTCGGTCACGGTCTTCGCGGCCTCGTCGCTCGCCGCGTCGCGCGTCGCGCGCGACTCGGCGGCGCTCAGGCGCCGGCGGAGCACGACGCGCGTGCCCGCGGGCCAGGCGGCCCAGTCGGGGTCGACGGCGGGGAAGCGGTGCGGGGTGTTCACAGCAGTCGTCACGCTCACTTGGTCGGCGGGTGGCCGGGATGTCCGTCTCCTGAGAGATACTAGGGGGAAGTGCCCTGTGCAGAAGGTGGAAGGACCTCCGACGTGACGTACGTGATTGCTCAGCCTTGTGTGGACGTGAAGGACAAGGCGTGCATCGAGGAGTGTCCGGTGGACTGCATCTACGAGGG